>CAVQKC010000008.1:0-1548025 GCA_963713015.1 uncultured Solirubrobacterales bacterium
GGATTGCGGCTGTCCGACGACGCGCTCCAGACGCGGTCGCGACAACCGAAGGCTGGGCGGCTGGGCTGCGACTGGTGGCATTGTCGCTCGCCCGCCGACCGGATCCCGAGCGCTACACGGTCAGCTTCTCGGGCCGTGACGCGCGGTGGCCGACTACCTCTTGGCCGAGGTGCTCAAGCGCGAGTCGGCGGAAGTGAGGCAGCTGCTGTTGCGAACCTCGCTACTGAAGCGTGTCAGCGGACCGCTCGCTGACCGGCTGACGGGAAGCTCGGGGTCTGAGCGAATCCTGATGGAGCTCAGGACGCGGGCGCGTCCGTGGTCGCTGTGGATCCGGAGCGAACGTGGTTTCGCTACCACCACCTGTTCGGGGACCTGCTCGCGCTCGAGCTGCGGCGGACCACCCGCAGGAGGTGCCCGGCCTGCACACGATCGCCGCCGAGTGGTGGGCCGAACACGGGTATCCGGTCGAGGCGATTCGCCACGCGCAGGCGGCCGAGAACTGGGGCTTGGCGGCGCGGCTGCTTGCGGACAATTGGTTCGGGTTGTACTTCGATGGCCGGCTCGCCACCCGCCGCGAGCTTCTGTCTGGGTTTCCCGCGGGCGTGGTCGGAGCGGATCCGGAGCTGGTGGTGCTCGCCGGGGCCGACAAACGGGCGGCAGGGTCACTGGAGGAGTCCGAGCGGTATCTGGGCCTGGCGGTACGGATGTCGGCGTCGGTGCTCGAAGACCGTCGCGCGCGCTTTAGGATCGCGCTTGGGTTCGAGCGATTCGAGCTCGCTCGGGCCCGCAACGACCTTCGGGCCGTTACCGAGGAGGCGCAGCGACTGCTCGCCTCAACCGAGGCCACGGAACTTGGCGTCGGCGAGGAGGTCCGCACAAGGGTGTTGACCGACCTCGGGATCGCCGAGATGTGGGCCGGTCGACTGGAGGACTCCGAGCGCCACCTCGAGCAGGGGCTGGAGGAGGCCCGGCGGATCTCCATACCGATGCTCGAGCTGCACGCGCTGGCACACCGGGCGCTCCTGAGCGTCTTTCGCTCTGTGGAGTTGGTGGACCAGCGGGCCATGGAGGCGATCGAGCTGGCCCGCAGGCACGGTTGGGAGGAGAGCGCACCAGCGGCCGCGGCCGCGTACGTGGCGCTGGGCGGGACGATGGTCTGGCGCGGGCGGCTAGGAGAGGCGGAATCGTGGCTAGACCTGGCCGAACGCGTCCTCGGGCACGACACCCAGCCGACCGCGGCGATCCTGTACGCGACACGGGGGTTATTGGCGTTCGCGCGTGGCCGGCACGCGGAGGCGGCTGCGGCCTATCGGGATGCCGAGCGGATGGAGAGGCTGCTGGTCATGCCGCACATCTTCACGGCGCGCGTGCAAGCGCTCAAGCTCCGGATGCTCGTCCGCGTGGGCGAAACCGAACAGGTGGAGCGAGCCCTCGCGGAGATGGACGAAGAGGTTCGCGAAACGAGCCAGATGCGGGCCGTACTCGCGGCTCTGAAATTAGCCCGCGACGATCCCGAGGCCGCCGTGGACGTGCTCGCACCGCTCCTCGACGACTCGACCCCGGTCGTGGCGTCGGTGGTTGCTGAGGCTCGCGGACCGCGCCAGGCCAGAGCATGGGAAATCGAGGCGTTGGTGCTGGAGGCGATCGCGCGCGACGCGCTTGGCGATCTCGGAGCGGCGTCGCGCGCGCTCGAGCGCGCGCTCGACGTCGCCGAGCCCGGCGGTCTGCTGCTTCCGTTCCTGCTCTACCCGACCGCGGAGCTGCTGGAGCGCCAGGCGCGACTTCGGACCACCCACGCCTCGCTGATCGCCGAGATTCTGAACCTGCTCTCCGGACACGCTCCAGCGGCCCGGCCCGAGGACGCCGCGCCGCTCCAGGAACCTCTCTCCAGGAGCGAGCTGCGCGTGCTGCGCTACCTGCCGACCAACCTCCCGGCGCCGGAAATCGCGGCCGAGCTGTTCGTGTCGCTGAACACGATCAGGACCCACTTGCGCAACGTGTACGCCAAGCTCGGCGTGCACAGCCGCGCAGACGCGGTGACGCGAGCGCGCGAGCTCGGCCTGCTGTCGCCGTCCTCGCTCAAGCGCTGACCCGGGTCGCCGTCAGTCGGACCTCGCGCGGGGCTCAGACCCTCGATCCGGACAACCTGATCCGCTCCAACCAACCGGTCCACTGACCGAACGAGCCCAGCCAGAAAGTTCGCGCGGTTGTCGTCGTACGGAGGTCACATACTCCGTACGGTTTCACATCGCGCGCCTGCAATGCCGACGATCTCTACCACTGGATGACGAGAGGAGCAGCCTCGCCATCGCCGAAAACACGTCGGTGGAGCGACTGCCCCAGGTAGTCACGAAACCCGCGGAACTCTTGTGCCCGCGCGAGCACCAATGCGGGTCTCGACTCGCATTGCGCCCCGTACCTGCAAGTCGCCACAGCGGACACGCTGCGGCATCGAGGCGGATCGGTCCATCGTCGCTCGAGGCGCTAACCGTGCGTCAGACAGCTGGAAGGACGAAGCGGTCGCGACGGCGGCGAACCACACTGTCGCTTCAGGCTGAGGCAGCCATCCCGCGGCTGCGCCGCTCGGTGATCTGCTTTTCTCATCCGGCGCCCGCCGAGCTACCGATCGCCTTGAGGACGTCTCGACCGCGCCGGCCGTCGCTCACAGTCAGACAGCCCGCGCCCCGCTTGGTTCTCGCGGCAGCGCGCGGTCGAGCTGCCGCGAGCCTGATGCCGAGCTTGGTGAAGACCTTGTGGAGGTGGTACTCGACGGTGCGAGGGCTGATGAACAGCCGTGCCCCGATCTCACCGTTGGACAGTCCGTCACGGGCCAGCCGCGCGATCTGGTCCTCCTGGGGGGTCAGTTCTTCCCGCGTCTCGACAAGGCGTTTGCGCACGCGCTCACCGGTCGCTGGCAGCTCGCGCTCGGAGCGCGCCGACGAATGCCTCGACGCCCATCGACATGAACAGCGCGTGCGCGATGCGAAGCTGCTCCCGCGCCTCCAATCGCTGCTGTTCGCGACGCAGCCACTCGCCGTAGAGGAGGTGCGCGCGGGCGAGCTCCACGCGCCCACAGGTGCGTCCGAACCGGTCGATCGCCTCGCGATAGAGGCTTTCCGCGCCATGGCCGTCGCTGAGCAATGCGCGAGAGCGCGCCTCGATGGCCAGCGCCCACTCGCTGCCGCTCGCCTGCGTCTCGCGCCAGACGCTCAAGCGCCTCGGCCGCAAGCTGCCCGGCAGCGGATCGCAGCCTCGATCAGCTCGGCCAGGGCCCAGGTCGGCGACCGCCTATCTCGGAGGGCCACTTCGCCAGCTGGAGCCGCCGCCAGCGCCTCGTCGTAGCGGCCGAGCCCGTTGAGCATGACCGCGCTCGCGTGCTCGGTGAGCAGAGCGAACCCCTCTCCCCGTCATCGGCCTCGCGCCTGTCGTGCTCATCCGCAATCAGCCTGGCCGCCTCGGCTCGCGACCGCGCAGTGCAGCGTGCCAGAGCGCACCGTAGGGGGGCGTAGCGATCCCAGTCGCCTCGCTGACGGCTTGCATCTCACCGAGCATCGATGCGGCCGCTGCAGCTCCCCGGAGGCTTGCTGCAGAAACGATATGCGCGCGCTGAGGGCAAGCGGGATGGCTGCAGTGCGCCGGCTGCCCGGACGAGCTCGAGCTGCCTCGCTGATAGCAGCCCCCAAGTCTCGTCGTCCCAGAGCTCCGAGGCGACCCACGAAGCGAGCCAGAGCCAGCGTGCCTCGTCCGGTGCGGGCGGCGCGTCGCGCCGGAATCGGTCCAGCCCGTCTTCAGGATCGGCGCCGCCGAGCCGCGTACCCCTCGGTGAACCGGACGGCCAAGCCGTGCAGGAGAAGCTCCGTAGGACGAAACCGATCCACCTGCCGGGAGCTGACGAGTGCGGCCTCGCTCACCTCGACCACGCCGGCGCCGCGGGCCAGCCTGCCAGCGAACATCGCTGCGGCGAGCGCCTCCAGGTACGTCGCACTCGCGAGTGCGCGTCGACGACTCGAACTGACGGGCTGCCCGTAGCAACAGCGGAGGTGCGTCTCTGCCGCGCCGGGACGCGAAGGCGATACCAGCCCGGACCAGATTCACCTTGGCGAGCTGGAGGTCGTCGATGGCGTCCACCTCGCCTGCGGCTACGAGCGCCAACGCATCTTCGAGAAGTCCGGCTTCGTATTTGGCCTGTGCCGCCGACAGCGCGCGCTCGGCACGGCGGGACGAGTCCGCCGTGAGAGCGGTGGCGCGCTCAAGGAACGCGGAGGCCGCAGCCAAACCTCCGCGTGCCCGCGCGCGGTCGGCCGCGCGCTCGAGCTCGGCGGCGACCTCCTCGTCGGGACCGGGCGTCGCCTCAGCAGGTGCCACGCGCGCCGATCGGGATCCGCATGGGCATCGGTCGCGCTCGCCAGTGCCAGGTGCACCGCGCGCCTTCCCTCGGTCGATGCTGTCCGATACACCGCCGAACGGATCAGCGGATGACGAAACCGGACCCGCGCCCCGACCTCCAGCAGATCGGCGGTCTCCGGGCCCAAATTCGGCTTGCGATCCCAAGCTCCTCAGCCGCGCGCAGCAGCAGGGCGGGATCCCCGGTCGGCTCCGCAGCCGCGACCAACAGGAGCCGGCGGGCGTCGTCAGGCAGCGCGTCGAAGCGGCGCAGGAAGCCCTCCTCGATCCGGCTCGACAGCGACAGGGCGCCAGCCATCCCGAAGCCGCCCGCCAACTCTGCTGTCGATACTCCCCGCGGCAGCTCCGATAAAGCGAGCGGGTTCCCGCGCGTCTCAGCGATGATCTGGTCCTCCACCCGGTCGTCCGACACGCCCCGGAATCACCGAGCGCAGCAGTTCGCGGGCGTCGCTCTCGCCCAGCCCCTCCACCACCAATTGCGGCACGTCTTTCAGCTCCTCGCCTGTCGTCCGCGCACCAAACAGCAAGATGACGGACTCCGCCAGCAAGCGCCGCGCGACGAAGCCCAACGTCTGCGCAGAGGCCTGGTCCAACCACTGGAAGTCGTCCACCACGCAAAGCAGCGGGCGCTCTTCCGCCACGTCGGACAGGAGGCTCAACACCGCCAGGCCGATCAAGAACCGATCCGGCACCGCCCCGGAGCTCAGCCCGAACGCCGTTGAAAGCGCCTCGCGCTGCGGGCCGGGAAGCCGCTCCAGGTGATCCAGAATCGGCAGGCACAACTGATGAACCCCGGCGAACGCAAGCTCCATCTCGGACTCTACCCCTACAGCCTGGACGACTCTCAGATCCGATACCGAGCCAATGGCGTGCCGCAAGAGCGCGCTTTTGCCAACACCCGGCTCGCCGCGGACAACGAGCGCGCCGCTGCGCCCACCGCGCACCACCTCCAGCAACTGGTCGAGCACCTACACTCGCTACGCCGACCGCGCAGCATCGTCAACCCTCGCCCAGGAAGAAGGTCGGCCATGAGCACGACCATCCTAGAGCGACCCAAGACCTACCACAAGGCAGCCGATAACCCGGCCCCACCGGGCGATCCCCATCTCGCTTGAGAGCGGAGACAGGCCGACCGGGACGCCACCGAGCGCTACTGCGTATCGGTGGGCGTTGCCGCGGAGTGCGGCTGGGGAGAGCGAGCTGCGATCGATATCGAGCGAACGAACTTCGTGATCGCGGGCCGTGCCGCGGACGCGTACGGTCCGTCGAAATGTGTGCAGAGCATCCGGGTCACGTACCCGCGCCAGCGGCAGACGATGGTCGTTGGCGCCTCGGGGCCGCGCGCGCAACGAGTCGCTCGTCAGACAGAGGAGGCACCACGTGACGAAATCGGAACCTGGACCCATTTACCCGTGCTTGCGTTCGACCAGCTAGACAGAGCGTGAGTTGGCCGGAGCGAACAGCCCGCGCTCGTGGTGCCCGCGGCGCAAAATCAGCGGTACACGGTCGGAGTCGCAGCGTGAGCGAAGATGAACGGCCCGCAGGTGTAGGGGAGATGGCGGCTGATGACGGTGGTCCGGTATCCCTGCTTGAGCAGTTCATGCCGCGCTTTGACACCCGCTCGCGGCACGCCATCGAGGTCGATGCTCCGGCTGAGGCCGTGTTCACAGCGGTCGAGGCGGTGGCCGTGAAGGAGGTCCGGTTCCTGCGCGAGCTTGAGTTCATACGCGCGCTGCCGAGCTTGGCGGCGACCGGGCGACTCGACGCGCCGACGGTCGACGCGCCGCTGGTTCGGAGCTTTACGCGCGGCGCCGTCTTGCTCGGCGCGCGGCCACCCGAAGAAGTCGTAGGTGGCGCGATCGGGCGCTTCTGGCGTCTCGCCGGCAACGAGCCGGGTGTCTTCAGCTCGCCCGAGGAGTTCCTGGCCTTTAGCGAGCCCGGATTCGCCAAGGCCGTTGTCGGGTTCCGACTCGATCCGAGAGGAGCCGAAATCCTCCTGACGACGGAAACGCGCTTCGTGGCGACCGACGAAGCGACACGCCGGCTCATGAGCCGCTACTGGCGCATCATCCGACCTGGGAGCAACCTCATCAGGACGGAATGGTTACGAGCGATCCGAAGGCGCGCTTCGCTCTCCGAAACCCACCCCGCGTCCACATAACCTCTCCGAACTCGGACAACGGTTCCCACGGGTGCGAGCCGAGATCAGCCCCGCGCCATTGGTGATGCGGGCGGGCAGGTCAGCGACCTGATCGGACGACCGCTACGGCTTCGACCTCGACGTGGATCTCGGGCCACACCATTGTCGTGGGAACCAGGAGCATGGCCGCGGGCTCGTGCGTGATGATCTCTTTCTGCACTGCGACGTAAGTCTTGATGTCTTCTTCCCGGGTCAGGTACTGGCGGATGCTGACGATGTCGCCGATCGAGGCGCCGGCCTTCTCTAGGATGGCTGCGACGTTTCGCCATGCCTGCCGGGCCTCGTCAGCGAAGTCGGCGGGGATGTTGCCATTCTTGTCGAGGCCGGGAGTGCCGGACACGATGATCTGCTCGTAGTCTGCGGGCACTCGCACGGCGTCCGAATAGCGGCCGATCTGGTGGGAGACGCCGGCGTCATAGCTTTGGGGCGCGTTCATGCTGCATCTGCTGGATACCCGGTCGTAGCGATTGACGCCATGTTCCTTCTACTTGCCTTGAGGTCCAGAGCACAGCTTCGCGGCGACGCCTGTGTGCGCGATCGGAAACCCCGATCAACTGAGTGTCGCCGCATGTTGCGGAACGCCGTGCCGCCACGTTCGATTGAGCCCCAGAAATCCGCCCTCGACGAGCCGCACAGCGAAGGAACAACAAGATGACCGACACCATGCAGGCCACCGAAGATCTGGCGATCCTCGAGCAGCTCAACAAGGACTTCTTCCACTCCGACCAGTTCAACGATGTCAAGCGCTTCAGCGACTTCCTGGCCGAAGACTTCATCTCGCAGTTTCCGGGTGTCACTCGCAACCGGGCCGAGTTCCTCGACTACATCGCCAAGCCGCGCCCGTTCAAGGATCTCGCTATGCACGACGTCAACATCCGCATCCTCAGTGACGTCGCTCTGATCCACGGCCGCAGCACATACACCATGCTCGCCGACGGAGCGCAGCAGGAAGCTCTGTACACGGACGTGTATCAGAGGCGTGAGGGCACGTGGGTCTGTGTCGCAGCCTGTGCGATCGCTCCGGGCGCCTAACCGCCGTGCGCGGCCGCGCGTAGGAGAAAGCGGGCTTTGGCTAGGAACCGCGCCCAGGCAAGTCACGACACGGCGACAAGGCGGGTCCGGCCGGCGGCCTTTGCTCTAGTAGTCACCGCAGACGAACAGGCTCATCGGAATCGAAAGCGGTGTAGCCGCCCGCAGTGGCGCCTGCACCGCTGCGGCATTCCAGGAGTGAGTGCCGGATTTCCGCCCGTAGGAGGCGAGGACCTGGATAGGTTCCCACGCCGCAGGCAGCCGCCCACTCTCTCCGTTCCCGCCAGAGCTGCTCGATCGCTCGCCAGACGACTGGGATAGGAATCGCCAGCACGCAGAGGCGGCCCCGGCGCCCAGCCCGCACCTTGGACGATACGAGACGACGATCGCGCCACTCGGATTGCCAATTGAGTCCTTCCGCACACGTGGTGTTCTGGACTCATGCAACGCAATGTCGGAGATCGCCCCAAAGTCGTCGTCGTCGGCGGCGGGTTTGGCGGGGTCCTAGCCGCGTTGCACCTCGCCCGGCTTCCGGTCGAGGTGACGCTGGTCGACCGGCACAACTTCCATCTCTTCCAGCCGCTCGCCTACCAGGTCGCGACCGGCGCGCTGTCGGCGGCGGAGATCGCCTAGCCGCTGAGGCGCGATCTTTCGGCGCCAAGAACGTCCGCGTCCTGCTCGCCGAGGTGACCGACGTCGACCTCGACGCTCGCCAGGTGCGGCTCGGGCGGCTGCCGAACCGACAGGCATGACGCGCTCGCCTACGACACACTCATCGTCGCCGGCGGCTCCCGGTACTCCTATTTCGGCCACGACGACTGGCTGGATTCGCACCGGAGCTGAAGTCGCTCGAAGGCGCCCTCGACATCCGCAGCCGGATCCTCGGCGCCTTCGAGGCGGCCGAGGTCGAGGACGACCCGAGCCGCAGGCGAAGCTGGCTGACGTTCGTCGTCGTCGGCGGGGGCCCGACCGGGGTCGAGATGGCAGGCCAGATCGCCGAAATCGCACAGGACACGTCCGGGGCGACTACCGCGCCGTCGATACAGGGAGGCGCGGGTGATGCTGGTCGAGGCCGCCGACCGCGTCCTGACAGAGTTCCCGCATTCACTGTCGCGCAGCGCGGAGCGCGCCCTCGAGCACCTCGGGGTGACGCCCTTCTCGGCCACGCGTCGTCGAGATCGGAGCCGAGTCGGTCGGGATCCAGGCTCCGAACGGCGAGGTGGAGCGGTCGCCGCGCGGACCGTGATCTGGGCCGCCGGTGTGACCGCCTCCGAGCTTCGCCGGAACGCTCGCGCGCGCCGGGACGAGATGGATCGTGTCGGCCGCGTCCCGGTCCTCGAGGACCTCACCCTGCCCGGTCATCCCGAGGTCTCGCGCTCGGCGACATGGTCACCATCCGCCAGCCGACGGCACGACCGCGCCACTCCCCGGAGTGGCGCCTGTTGCGATGCAGCAGGGCCGTTATGCCGCCCGTCGATCCGCGATCGGCTGCGGGGACGATCCCACCGACCGTTCCATACGTCGACAAGGGCAACCTCGCCACGATCGGCCGTGCCAAGGCCGTCGCCGACATCAAGGGCATCCGCGTCGGCGGCTTCCCGGCCTGGGTGATCTGGCTCGTCGTTCACCTCTGGTACCTGATCGGCTTCCGAATCGACTGCTCGTATGATCCGCTGGACGTTCAGCTTCCTCACGCGCGGCCGCGGCGCTCGCCTGATCACCGGTGAAACCACGCCCGCGAGCGTCCTTGATGCCGTGTCGCGCATCCCCGCGCGATCATCGCAAGAGGACACTCGGCGTGAGGCAGCGGCCTGACGAGCGCCGACTCCGCACCACGTCGAGTGCGCGGAGCACCTCACCCGCTCGTGGTGGACGATGCGGCTGCCGCGGCAAACTCGGTGCCGGACTGCGGTGAGCAGTCGTCTTCTCCGACACCAACGCCGGTGAGGTCCCGATTGCGGCCTGGCGTCGCCGAGCCTGCGAAGTCGTAGTTGACGGCGTCACCGGCGAACAACGGCACCTCATCGGCAAGCCCGCCACCGACACGTTCCGGCCGGGCGGTCGAGCCGCGGCCTCGAAATTGCACTGGCGCGGGTCGTTGAGGATGCCGTCGCCGGCGTGCGGGCGGACGGGTCGGGCGCTTCGGGATCGTGATCGGCCTCGACGGCGTCGGCGGCGGATGTGCTCCGTGCGAAACGCCGCCGACGTGGTCGTCGGCGAGCTGTCCGAGCTGTCCTTCAGGTACGCGGGCGGCGTGGCGGCATTCGGAAATGGAGATCGACTGACCGTGATCGCGTGTTGTGCCACGCCGCGAGCGCGATTTGCTCGGAAGGCATGCCCACCCACTTTTCAAGGATCGACGATGACCGCCACTCAATCACCGCACAGCACAGCCGATCTCACCACCGTCGTCGAGCTGCTCGCCCAACAGTTGCGGGTCGACTCGATCCGGGCGAGCACAGTGCCGGCTCCGGGCATCCGACCTCGAGCATGTCGGCGGCCGATCTGCTGGCGGTGCTGGTCGCCCGCCATCTGCGGCTCGACTGGGACGGCCCGGAGCGGCGGGCAACGATCACCTGATCTTCTCCAAGGGGCACGCCTCGCCGCTGCTCTACTCGGTCTACAAGGCGGTCGGGCGTGGTCTCCGACGAGGAGCTGATGACCGGCTACCGGCGATTCGGCGTCCGGCTCAGGGCCATCCGACGCCGGTGCTGCCCTGGGTCGACGTGGCGACCGGCTCGCTCGGCCAGGGGCTGCCCGACGGGGTCGGGCGTCGCGCTCGCCGGCAAGTACCTCGACGAGCTGCCGTACCGGGTGTGGGTGCTGTGCGGTGACAGCGAGATGGCGGAAGGATCGATCTGGGAGGCGCTGGACAAGGCCTCCTACTACGAGCTGTCCAACCTGATCGGCGATCGTCGACGTCAACCGGCTCGGCCAGCGCGGCCCGACCGAGCTCGGCTGGGACCTCGACGCCTACGCCCGCCGGGCCGAGGCGTTCGGCTGCCGGGTGCTGCACATCGACGGCCACGACCTCGCCGCGATCGACGAGGCGCTGGCCGACGGCGGCGACGGCACGGCCGACAGGCCGACGGTGATCCTCGCCCGCACCGATCAAGGGCCGCGGCTTCTCCGAGGTCGAGGACCACGAGGGCTGGCACGGCAAGCCGCTGCCCGCCGACATGGCCGAGCGGGCCATCGCCGAGCTCGGCGGCGAACGCGACCTGCTGGTACGCGGCCCGCGGCCCGCGCCCGGCGCGTGCCGGCGCGCCCGACGGCACGGCCGACGGCGCGCGTGACCCTGCCGACGTACACGATCGGGGCGAAAGGTCGCGACCCGCAAGGCCTACGGGGAGGCGCTCGACCGCGCTCGGCGCCGCAGCTCGACGTCGTCGCGCTCGACGGCGAGGTCAGCAACTCCACCCACGCCGACGAGTTCGCCAAGGCGTACCCCGAGCGCTACTTCGAGATGTTCATCGCCGAGCAGCAGCTGGTCGCCGCCGCCGTCGGGCTTCAGCGTCGGCGGCTACGTGCCCGTTCGCCTCGACGTTCGCCGCGTTCCTCACCCGCGCCTACGACTTCATCCGGATGGCGGCGATCTCCCAGGCCGACATCCGCCTGGTCGGCTCGCACGCCGGTGTCGAGATCGGCGCGGACGGGCCGTCGCAGATGGCGCTCGAGGATCTGGCGATGATGCGCGCGGTGCACGGCTCGACGGTGCTCTACCCAGCGACGCGACCAGCACGGCCGCACTGGTCGCGGCGATGGCCGACACCGGCGGGATCGTCTACCTGCGGACCACCCGCGGCGCCTACCCCGTCCTCTACAACGCCGACGAGCCGTTCCCCGTCGGCGGCTCCAAGGTCGCTGCGGTCAGCCGCCGCCGACGCGGTCACCCTCGTCGGCGCCGGCGTCACCCTGCACGAATGCCTCGCCGCCGCCGATCAGCTCGCCGCGCGACGGGATCACGCGCGGGTCATCGACCTGTACTCGGTCAAGCCGATCGACGCGCGACACGCTGATCGCCGCCGCGGCCGCGACCGGCGGCCGCATCGTCGTCGCCGAGGACCACCATCCCGAGGGCGGCCTCGGCTCCGCCGTAGCAGGAGCGCTGCTCGACGCGGGAGTCCGTCAGCTGCGCTTCGCACATCTGAGGTGTCCGGAACTGCCTGGCTCGGGCACGAGCACCGAGTTGCTGAGCGCCGCCGGCATCGACGCTGCGCACATCGCGGCTGCCGCCGCCACCTTGGTCGAGGAACGATGAGGAACGCATGGCCCGACAATCGCCGAGTCGCTCACGAGGCGTCCCGCCATCGCCATCGATTCGGCGGAAGCGGCAGCTGTCGAGGGTTGCCGGCGCGGCCCCCGGCATGAGCCCGAGCCCGCGACGGCTTCCGATTGCCAAACGAAACGTTTCGACCGTGTCTGCCCCTTCCACCATGGCGAAAGCGAAGCCGTCACGGCGAGTAACGCTGTCACGACGTGCGTCGTTTTGGGCGGCGGCCTCATTCGCGTTCCTGGCGTTTGCCGCGGAACACCGCGGCATCCCCCCTGTACCGGCTCTACGAGGAGCAGTTCCGCTTCTCCCCGACCACGCTCACGTTGTTGTTCACCGTGTACATCGTCGTCCTGTTGACCACGCTTCTCTTCTTCGGCTCGGTGTCTGATTACAGGGGTCGGCGCATGGTGATGCTGACGGGTCTGGTCTTCGGTGCGGTGGTTGCGGCTTGTTCCTCATCGCTCACGGGGTTGAGCTGCTGTTCGCGGCCCGGGCGCTGCAGGGTGTTGCGGTTGGTCTTATCTCCCGGAGCAGCCAGCGCGGCGCTGCTCGATTTGCGACCGAACGGCGGGGCGGCACCGGTCGTCTCCAGCGCAGCGCCGACGGGCGGCCAAGCCCTCGGCGCAATCGGCGCCAGCGTGCTGGCCCAGTACGCTCCCGCGCCGACCCACCTGGTGTGGTGGCTGTTACTCGGGGCTTTCCTGATCGGCGTCGTCGCCGTACTGGCGATGCCAGAGCCTGGAACGCTGCGCCCGGGCGTTCTGAGCTCGCTGCGTCCGCATGTCAGTGTGCCGCGCGCGGCCAGACACACATTCGCGACGGCGGTGCCGGCCCTTGTGGGGATCTGGGCGTTCGCCGGCTTCTATCTGTCGCTCGGACCGTCGCTTGCCGCGCAGCTGCTGCACTCGCGGAACTTGGTGTGGGGCGGCATCTTGATATTCCTGCTCACCGGTCTCGGGGCCGCAGCTTCGACGTTGCTCGCCAGGAAGAATCCGCGCGTCGTGATGCTGGGCGGCTGCCTGCTTCTCGTCATCGGAGCGTTGGTGACGTTCGCCTCGATCGCGACTGGCACCTCAGCCGTCCTGTTCATCGGAACGGCGATCGCCGGACTCGGCTTCGGACCGGCATTCATGGGCGCCTACCGCGCCACCGTCGCGGCGGCCACGTCCGACGATCGGGCCGGGCTCATCACTGCGATCTACATCGTCAGTTACCTGGCAACTGGCATTCCCGCCGTGCTCGCTGGCATCGCAACATCGCACTACGGCCTGCACACGACCGCACTTGTGTATTCAGTTGCGGTCGCCGTCCTGGCCGCGGCCGCGGTCAGCAGCCTCCTGGCCCGTCAAATGGGTCCCGGGAGGGCGGAGCGTCGAACCCGCCGCCAGGCGGACGCCCCGCCGGGGCCAGGCACGGTGCCACCGTGCCCGCCACTCATGCCGCGCCCCGGAGAAGCGAAAACGTGAGCGCCAACCGGCCGAGCGATCTCGCCCGCGAACGGCGCGAGGCGGGCGCGATCGCGGCGCAGCTGATCGAGCCGCACATGCGGGTGGGGCTCGGCAGCGGGATGACTGTGGAGGCGTTCCTACCAGCGTTGGCGAGGCGCCGGCTGGACGGACTGCGCTGCGTCGCAACCTCGCTCCGGACACAGCGTCTCGCAGCCGATCTCGGCATTGCGGTGGAGCCATTACGGGATTCGAGCGGCTCGATGTCGCGCGTTGACGGCGCTGATCAGATCGCTCCGGAGGCTGGATCATCAGGGTGGCCATGGCGCACATGTGCGAGAGAAGGTCGTCGCGGCTGCCGCGGCGCGGTTTGTCGTCATCGCCTCCTCTGAGAAGCTGGTCGACCGCCTCGCGCCGCCGATTCCAGTCGAAATCTTGGGGTTCGGGGTGAAGTCAACGCTCAACATCCTCCGAAGGTGCACGGATCCGCGCCGGCGCCCAGCCAACGGCGGATCGCGGAATCCTGGCCGACCTGTTCGAGGAGTTCGATGACCCAGCAGTGCTGGCTGCGCGGCTCGATTCCACGCCAGGTGTGACCGGACACGGCCTGTTCGATCCGGGGCTCGTGCATGATTTCGTGATTCCCGGAGGGCGCCTGCCACCGCCCGATCGGTGACGGACCAGCGCCAGGGTGCTCGCCCGCGGGCGCATCGGACGTTGTGTCTCGGGCGATCCACGAAGCGCAAACACGCCAACCAATGTGCACGTGAGTTCAGCAACCACACCCACAATCGCGGATCGCACGATGGGTGACTGCAAGGAATGACGCGGCCCGCGGTTGGTGATCCGGACCAGCGATCCACTGATCTCTGACTCTGGTTGTGCGGCGCGGTCGGTGCGGTTTGCTTGCACGGTGAGCACCGTGGCGGAAGCTGGATTGACGCTCGATCGCGAGACATTGAGCGAGAACCCCCTGGTTGAGGGCTCGAGCGTCTTCCTGTACATCCGACCGCACTGGTGATCTTCGGGGCGACGGGTGACCTGGCGCAGCGCAAGCTGCTGCCGGCGCTGTACAACCTCGCCCACGAGGGGTCGCTGCCGGAGCGCTTCGAGCTGATCGGGATCGCGCGCGCACAAGCAGGCGCACGAGGAGTTTCGCGGATCGCGCGCGAGTCGATCGAGCGGTTCTCGCGCCGCCGCCCGGCCCGGATGTGCTCGAGGCGCTGCTCGCGAACATCCGCTTCGTGCCGGGCGTCTTCGACGATGACCGGGTCTACGACGACCTCGAGCGGACGCTGGCGGAGTTCGACGAGCGAGCCGGGCGGCCGCTCGAACCGGGTCTTCTATCTATCGACGGCGCCCGAGTTCTTCCCGCTGATCACGAGCAAGCTCGGCGCTGCGGGACTGAACGCGGCCGCGAAGCAGAGGTGCGGATCGTGATCGAGAAGCCGTTCGGCTACGACCTCGCGTCCGCGCGCGAGCTGAACGGCGAGGTGCTCGAGCATGTTCGATGAGTCGCAGGTGTTCCGGATCGACCACTACCTGGGCAAGGAGACGGTCCAGAACCTGATGGCGCTGCGCTTCGCCAACGCGCTGTTCGAGCCGGTCTGGAACCGCAACTACATCGACAACGTCCAGATCACCGCGGCGGAGGACATCGGGATCGGCGGCCGCGCGGGTTACTACGAGGGCGCCGGCGCGCTGCGCGACCTCGTCCAGAACCACATGCTGCAGCTGCTCGCGCTGCTGACGATGGAGCCGCCGATCGCGTTCGAGGCGAACCGCTTGCGCGACGAGAAGCTCAAAGTGCTCGAGGCGATCGTCCCGCCCTCGCCTCGAGGATGTGCAATCGATGGCAGTACGCGCCCAGCACGGCCCGGGGGTCGTGGCGGGTAGCGACGTGCCCGGCTATCTGTCGGAGGAGGGCGTCGCGGCGGACTCGCGGACGGAGACGTATGCCGCGCTGCGGTTGCATGTCTCGAACTGGCGCTGGGCTGGCGTTCCGTTTTACCTGCGGACCGGGAAGCGGCTGCCGCGCAAGCTGACCGAGATCGCCGTGACGCTGAAGCCGGTGCCGCATCTGGCGTTCCAGAGCCTCGGGTTCGGTCGGCGTGCAGGCCAACCAGATCATTCTCACGGTGCAACCTGACGAGGGCGTGTCAGTCTCGCTCGGCGCGAAGATCCCCGGGCCGCGGATGCAGATCCGCCCGGTCAACATGGAGTTCCGCTACGGCACCTCGTTCCTCTCGGAATCGCCGGAAGCCTATGAGCGGCTCATCCTGGACGCGATGCGCGGTGACGCGACGCTGTTCACGCGCAACGACGAGATCGAGGCGCTGTGGGGGATCATCGCGCCGATCCTCACCGCCTGGCACGAGGACACGACCTCGCCGATCCCGCAATATCCGGCCGGGTCGACCGGACCAGCTGAGGCGGACGCACTGCTCGATGAGGCCCGGCGTTGGCGGCCGTTGTGAGCGGGCAAGTCACGAGCGGACTGCGGAACGCCGGGTGGACGAAGACCTGGGTCAGGCAGCGACACGAACCCCGAGGAGATCGAGGCCGCTCTGCGCCGCCTGCTGCGCGAGCGCCACGCCGCGAGCCGTGCCGTTGCGCCGGCGCGGGCGCTGAACCTGATCGTCGTCGCGGAACGCGCGCGCAAGGACGAGATCGCCAGGCGGCTCGAGCACGTCGGGCGCTTCGAAGCCTCACGCACGATCCCCTGCAGCGTGGACGATTCGCGGTGCACTCTCGACGCGACCGCGGTGATGAGCTACGCCGAACCTGTCGCTGGCGGGCTGCGACTTAGCCACGAGAAGGTCGAGATCGAGGTGGGCCCGCAGCACCTGAGCCGCTTGGACACGATCGTGGGCCCCGTGCTCGCCTCCGAGCTGCCGACAGCGCTGTGGTGGCCGTACGGGTGCGGGCGACAGATCGAGGCGTTGCTCGCGAAGGTCGATGCGGTGTTGCTCGACTCCGATGAACTGATCGAGCCGCGTGCCGGGCTGGCGCGCGCCGCCGAGCTCGTCCGCTCCGCGCGCGTCGTTGACCTCGCGTGGCTTCGCACGACGCCGTGGCGTGAACGGCTCGCGGCGAGCTTCGGGCCCCGATCGTCTGGCCAAACTGCGCACGCTGAACGGAGTCACGATCCGGCACATGGCGGGCAGCGGCGTGAGCGCTCTGCTGCTCGCCGGGTGGCTGAGCTCACGCCTGAGGTGGATCCGGGTGCCGAGATCAAGATCGCACTCGAGCCGTTTGACCAGGGGACACCCGGATTGGCAGGCGTCAGCGTGTCCGGTCCGGACGGCTTCTCGCTGTTCCTTGATCGCGCGCCCGGTGGCCTGTTGGGGTGCGAGCGCTCGGCCGCTGGAGATGCGCGCGCATGGCAGGTGCTGGGCGCGTCGCGCGGAGAGGCTGGAATCCTCGGCGACGGCGTCAGGCAGGCACAACTACGCGACCCGACCTACGCGTCGGCGCTCGAAGCCGCGCGAAAGTTCTCGTCCCTCATCGAAGCGCGGTCGGCGCACCCTGGCAATTCGAAGTGAAGTGGCAGAAGGGTGGCCTCGAGGGCGGCGGCGAAACGTACACGTTGACACATCTGGTGACCGGCTCCGCGTCGTTGTCGCGGCCGTCATCGACCAGACCGTGACTTTCTCAAGCTCTCCCTTCTGCCTGTGCTGACACCCGTCGATACCGTTCCTGCATGGGCGGCACCTGGTGCGCGTACCACGTGACATCGAGCGAGAACCGCGATTCGATACGCAAGCACGGGCTGGACTGGCGGCGCCGGGTGAACTCGATCTTCGGCATCGCGGGAAGCCGCGCGGCTGAGGGACCGTGCGTGTTGCTCGCCCGCGACCTGTCCGAGGTCGACTTCTTCGTGCAGATGGGCAAGCATCGGCATTCGCCGCTTGACGTGTGGAAGGGTCGAACTCGACGGTGACTCGGAACCTGACGTCGAAGAGGAGCCACCTGCAGAGTCGGAGTTCGGCGAGGAGAACGGGTTCCTCTACACGACCAAGGCGGTCTCGCCGAAACGCCTCATCCTGTTCCGCTCCGGCATCTGAGGCTCGAACGACAGGTCGCGCAGACGACTCGCCGCGCGGCGACTGGGAACGACATCCCGGGCCCGGGAGCGCGTTTATCCAGCAGGCCCGCTGAGCTCTTCCGGGTCTCGGCCGGTCCAGCCTGCGGGGCCGACGGCCGCGAACGTGCGTGCCTGCAGCGCGCGGGCGAGGTCGCTCGCCTCGTCGCCGCGGGCGTTGGTGAGGAGTGCGGTCGCCTCAGAGAGTTCGGCTGAGGCGGACGCAACGATGGCCGTCGCGGTCTTCGGTGCGTTGGCGAACTCGTGGCGGAGCGTCACCCACCAGCCGGACTCCAGAACGAGGACGATGTCGTCAGCGCGGCGGCGTTCGAGCTCGGGAGCGCCGAGCTTGACCTGCATGTTGTGACTGATGAGCTGGCCTTCCGGTCCTTGCGCCCGGAGCGTGATGCTCCAGATGCGGTAGGCCCACGGTGCGTCCCAGTAGAACCGCCAGTTGCGCCCCAACGGGTCCTCGTTCATCGACAGGGACCGCGGGATAAGCAGGTAGGGCGCGTGCTGGCTGGGTGCTTACGGGCGAGGACACGGCCGAGAACATAACCTCGCAAGGTGGTCCCGTTCACACGCTCGGCGGGCGGCGAGTGCGAACGCATCGAGACGAACGTGGTCGTCTCGGCCGCGTAGCCCGCGCGCTGGTTCGGCTCAGCTGACGTTGCTGCCCCAGCCTTGGCGTCGCGCCTCGTTCAGCGAGCCCCTACGACCCACGAACGAGCTGCCCCAGCATGGCCGATGTCCAAGTTCGTCCACCGCGCGACCATCGTTGGCCTCGCGAGATCGTTGCCCCCGGTGGTGACGGTCGCACAGAACATGAACTCGCCCGCGTGCTCGCCGAGAACTTAGATCAACTGCTCATGTCCCTGTCCACCGTCCGACAGCGTTCGGTCGATGGCGCCGGTGACCGTATCCCTCGGCGCGCTGTCGCGGATTGAATCGCCGCATGCAGGGTGGCAATGGCGTCGCCGCCAGCCGTCCGATACCCGGCAGTGATGGTGGTGGATCGGCCCACCGACGCTGCGTTTGACTCACGGGGAAGCGACGTATCCGGCTTGTTGCCTGCGTTGACAGTGAGCGACGATCCCCAACCGGTCTCGGTTCTCAAAGAGGGTCACGCCGCAGCCAGCGAGTGTTGCGCGGCGGCGAAGCTGCGCGGCGTGGCGGCCGGCGAGACCGCGCAGCAACGCAACGGTCGGCATGTGCGCCGAGTCGCGCCGCGTCAGCATGGCCGCGGTAAATGCCGGTGCATCACCCTCGAGCGGCACGAACCGCACGCCGGGCGCGGAGTACCGGTCTGCAACAGACTCGGGGAGGAGCGCCATCCCGCACCCGCGGCGACCGTCATCAGCCCCCGCTCGATGTGGGCGTCCGGCAATTCGAGCACTGTCGGCGCGAGCCCTGCCCGGTGACAGGTCGAAATCACCGCGTCATAAAACGCCCGGTTGCGTCGTCATGTCGTGCTCGCGGATGCCGTAGGTCTTGGCAAGCACGACGATCGAGCGCCCCTCGGGCGTCTCATCCGCCAGCGAGGAGAGCTGGGCAACCTCGGCGAGCTCGGACTCGGGCACGCCGGGCATCGGGATGAATTCGGAGGCCTGGCGGTTGCCGAGCGTGATCGTGCCGGTCTTGTCGAGCAGCAGCACGTCCACGTCGCCGGAGGCCTCGACGGCGCGGCCGGAGAGCGCGAGCACGTTGCGGCGCACAGACGGTCCATGCCGGCGATGCCGATCGCCGACAGAGCGCGCCGATCGTGGTCGGGATCAGCGCGACCAAAAGGGCGATCAGCGTGGTCTCGGAGATGGAGGTGCCGGCGAACAGTCCGAACGGGCGCAGCGTGGCGACGACGATCATGAAGATCAGCGTGAGCGCGGCAAGCAGGATGCCAAGCGCGATCTCATTGGGGGTCTTGCGCCGCTCGGCCCCCTCGACCAGCGCGATCATGCGGTCGAGGAACGACTTGCCGGGCTCCTGGGTAATTTCGACGACGATCCTGTCAGAGGTGACGCGGGTGCCGCCGGTGACGGCGCTGCGATCGCCACCGGACTCGCGGATCACCGGCGCGGACTCGCCCGTGATCGCCGACTCGTCGACTGTGGCGATGCCCTCGATCACGCTGCCATCGCCCGGGATCAACTCGCCGGCGAGGACCACGACGATATCGCCGCGACTGAGCGCCGAAGCCGCCTTCATCGAGCCGTCGCGCATCGTGGCGACCGTCTCCTTGCGCATGTTGCGCAGCGTGTCGGCCTGGGCGCGCCCGCGACCCTCAGCGAACGCCTCGGCCATGTTGGCGAAGATGACCGTAAGCCACAGCCAGAAGGCAATCGTGAACGTGTACCAGGCGGGCTCATGGCCGCCGCCGAGCGGCTTGCCGCCGAACACCTGGATCAGCCAGGTGACGGTCGTGATCACAGAGCCGATCTCCACCACGAACATGACCGGGTTGCGCACCTGCACGCGCGGATCGAGCTTCTTCACGCTGTCGAGTAGCGCACGCTTGACGATGTCGCCTTGAAACAGCGAGATCGCGCGGCGCTCGGAGGTGGCGTTTACGGCAGACATCATTTACCTCCTGTACTGAGGCGATCGAGAGCGAGGTTGAGTTCGAGCACGTTCACGCCTTCCTCGCCGGAGAAGCCGAGGCCACGCCCGGATGTGTACTTGGCGATCAGTCCGTTCACCACACTCAGCGACAGCCCGCGCTTTGCCGCAACGCGGTGTGCCTGAATCCAGGCGTTTGCCGGTGAGATTTCAGGGTCGAGGTTCGAGCCGGAGGTGTTGACGGCATCGACAGGTATCTTCGCGACCGTCAAGCTTGGGTCGTATGGCTTGTTGAGTTCGAGGTAGGCCTTGATGTTTTCAGCGTTGTCTTCCTCTGTGACCTTGTCGTTGGGACCGCGATTGGAGAAAGTGCTCGCCGCGGCGTTGTAAGCGCCGCCTTCGGTCGCCGAGGGACGCGACTGGAAGTAGCGCGAATCTGGTTCGGTGACAAGTTCTTCTTCCTTTTCCTCTGGCTTGCCGTTCTTGCCGATCACGGGCGAAGCGAAGCTCTGACCGATGATCCTCGAGCCCACGAGCTTGCCGTTCAAGTGGATCTGCTGGCCATTGGCCTTGCCGGGAAACGCGACCTGGCCGATACCGGTGATGACCAGTGGGTAGACGATGCCGAGCAGGATCGTGAAGACGACGACGGCGATCGCGGATGTGAGAATGTCGCGGCGCATGGCTAGTAGAGATGTCCTGTCAGTCCCTGGACGATCGGGCCGAGCAAAAGGGCCGGGAAGAAGGTGAGCGCGCCGACGAGGACGATCACGCCGATCAGCAGGATCACGAACGTGGGATTGTCGGTGCGCATCGTGCCGAGGCCGGCCGGACTGACACGCTTGCCGGCCAGGGATCCGGCGATCGCCAGCGCGAAGAGGATCGGCGCGTAGCGCGCGAATATCATGTCGAAGCCACCGAACAGGTTTGCGAAGGTGATCCCGTGGGCGCCGAGATTACCTGCGTTCGGCTGGATGTAGCCGGTGTAGCCGGCGAACGCGGAACCGTTGTTGTTGGCCTGGGAGAGGTAGGCGTAGAAAGTCTCCGAGAAGCCCTGCGGGCCCTTACCCAATTCAGAGATCGACGCGCGGCCAGCATGACTCGCGGTCGCAAGTGCAGTGCAAAAGAGCGCCGCCAAAGGTGTGATCAGAATTCCCAGACCGGCGAGCTTTATCTCGCGAGCCTCGATCTTCTTGCCTAGCCACTCAGGGGTACGCCCCACCATCAGTCCGCCGATGAACACCGCCAAAAGGACATACATCAGGATCGAGTAGAGACCCGTGCCGACTCCCCCGAATATCACCTCGGAGGCGGACAGGTTGGCAAACGGGACCGCGCCGCCGATGCCCGTGAAGGACTCGAGCGCGCTGTTGACAGCCCCACAGGAGGTAACCGTCGTCACGACGTTGAACAGAGCTGAGCCGGCGATGCCAAAGCGCTGCTCCTTGCCTTCCATGTTGCCGCCGGTGGAGCCGGGGATGACACCGGTGTGCAGGCCGGCGGCGTGCTGGGCGGGCGAGCCGTGCGCCTCGGCGACGTAGGCCACCGCCACAGCTCCGAGGAACATGAACATGACGGCGCCGTAGATCGCATAGCCCTGGCGGCGATTGCCGGTCATGCGCCCGTAGGTGAAGATCAAGGCAGCAGGGATGATCAGCACCAACAGCATCTCGAAGAAGTTGGTGAACTGAGTCGGGTTCTCGAACGGATGCGCGGAGTTGACGTTGAAGAAACCGCCGCCGTTGGTGCCGAGCATCTTGATCGCCTCTTGTGAGGCGACCGGCCCCATCGCGATCGTCTGGGTGAGGCCGGTGATCGTGTGGGCGGTGAGGTAATCGGAGAAGTTCTGGATCACGCCTTGTGAGAGGAGCACGATCGCAGCGATTATCGATAGCGGCGCGAGCACGTAGAGGATCGTGCGCACCAGGTCTTGCCAGAAGTTTCCGAGGCTCTTACCACTGCGCCCGACGATTCCGCGAATCAAGGCGACCGCGACGATAATGCCAACCCCGGCCGACAGCCAGTTCTGCACGGTGAGCCCAGCCATCTGGCTGAAGTAGCTCATCGTGGTCTCGCCGCTATAGAACTGCCAGTTGGTGTTCGTCATGAACGACGAGACGGTGTTGAACGTGACATTCCACGTCCCCGAGTGAAAGCCCGTCGGGTTCAAGCCGGTGAAGTTCCAGGCGGTCTGCGTGCGCAATATCAGGTAGAGCAGCAGCCAGCCCGCGAGCGAGAAGATGAGCAGGCTCTTCGCGTATCCCTTCCAGTCCTGCTCACGCTTGGGATCGACGCACAGGAGCTTGTAGAGAAACCGTTCGGGCCCGGCGAGTATCGGTGAGAGGATCACATGCCGACCGCTGTACACCGCGGCCATGTAGCTACCGAGCGGGAACGCCAGCGCGGTCAGGATGATCGCGAACAGGACGATCGTGAGCCAGCCCGCGAATGTCATCTAGAACTTCTCTCCGCGAATGAGTGCGTAGAAGAGGTAGGCGATGATCAGCAACGTGACGATCAGCCCAAATACATCGGCTCCGCTCATGTGGGCAATCAGTGCGCCCGGTAGGAGCGGATCTCTCATATGCGATCGATGCCCTCGATAATGAGCAGCAAGATCGCGAACATTGCGATCCCGATGGCAACGGCGACGACGTCCATGTCATCACTATTAGGCGTAGCCCATCACGCTCGCGTGACGATTTGCACGCGTCACATAACGATTTTGTGACGAATCAGGCTGTCCTGCTGTTTTCGTCAGAGAGATCGACAAGACGGTCCTGGGCAGCTGTCACCCGAGCCGGTGACAGCTCCCGACTCGGATCGAGCAGAGCTTGGATCAGAAGGCCGTCGAAGAGCGCTATAAGAAGGCCCGCCGCGTCCTCGCCAACCTCGTCCTCGCCAAGGCCGATCAACCCTGCGACGGCGACGCGACTCTCCCGATAGCTCTCGGCGAGCGGACCCCGAACGCGAGCGTCGTGCGGCGCGCTCGCGAGCGCCGCCAAGAAGGCGCGGGCGAGGCCAACGTGACGCTCTGCCCCCATGGAGACCACCTCGACAGCTCGTCGCAGCCTGGCACTCGGATCGCTGAGAGGAAGCTCGACAAGCGCCAAAGCGACTTCCCCGAACCAGCGCCTGAACCCCTCCACCATCGCCTCGGCGAGCAAGCCATTCTTCGATCCGAAGTGGTAGCCGATCGACGCGAGGTTCGCATTGGATCGATTCGCGATGTCACGAGCGGTGACATTTGCCGCCGGGTTCTCAGCCAGACACTGGAGCGCGCCATCGATCAGCGCTTCGCGGTTGCTTCGCTGAGGGCTCACGACAGAAAAGCTAGGGAGTTTCCCCCGTTCGTGTTGACATCAAATCTAAACATCTGTATAGATACGTTCATGATGCCATCAAATTCCCACAGACCACGGGCGGAGTTCTGGGCGCCTCGCTACGTGCTCGGCCGCAGCGTGCGCCAAATGATCGCCGGCCTCGACCCGGACGAGCACGATGCCGAGATCACACATCTCTCGACAGAGGTGCTGACCCCACCGATGATGGCGCATATCGGCTATGCGAACGCCGCGGCCCGCACGGTGGCGGTCCCCCATGTCGCCAGAACGGTCTTCCGCGAAGGAACGGGCGACCAGATCGTGCATCCCTGGAAGCGTGACGCGGACACCCTGACCTTCTTCGGTGAGTTGATCCGTCGCGGCCACCGCAGCGCGGAGGGGATGGCAGCTTGCGAGCGGATCCAGCAAATCCATCGGGCCGTCGGCGGAATCCGCAACAAGGACAAGATCTACACGCTATCGCTCATGGCCTCTTCCCCGCGAGATCTAGCAATGACAATGGGCCGCCCCATCCACAGCGATGTCGAGAACCGGGCGCAGCACAACTTCTGGCTTGGTGTCGGACGTGCCATGCAGGTGCGTGACGTCCCGGAGACACCCGAGGAGCTTCAGGCCTGGACCGATGAGTATGAGACCAAACACTTCGAGCCCTCGCCCGAGGCCCACGAGGTTGGAGAGGCGCATATACGGGCCATCGAGCATTGGTTTCCCGGCCCTTCAAAGTGGCTGGCACGCAGGATCTTCATCGGTTCACTGGACGTACGTGTAGCGGAGTGCCTCGGCTATGAGCCGACCAAAAAGCCGTTTGCCATGCTCATGCGGACTGGCTGGCTCAGCTTTGCCACCGCCACCCCGATCCTCCCGATGCGACTCGACAGCTCATGGGTGAAGTCATTCAGCCGTGTGGGTGCCAAACCTGACCTGGAGCGGATCGGCTATGGCACATACGCTGACGCACAGTACGGCGACGCACGCGATTCACAGCTCGGGAAATAGCTTTCGCCGCGCTTACGCGGAAAAGCGATAGCCCACACCCGGATCGGTGACGATCACGCGCGACCCCTGCCCCCCATCGGCTTCCACCTTGGCGCGCAAGCGCGCGATGTGAGTGCGAAGCGTTTGCACGTCATCGACGTACTCCGGTCCCCACACCTCGCCGAGCAGCGCGCGGTGAGTCATCAGGCGCCCGCGGTTGCGCACGAGCACGCGCAGCAGGTCGAACTCGATCGGCGTGAGGTGAACGTCTCCTCCGCCATGGCGCACGACGCGCGCGGCAAGATCGATCTCCAGATCGCCCACCGCTATCCGGGGCTCATCCTCGGAGCGCCCCCCACGGCGCAAAGCTGCCTGCAGACGTGCGACCAGCTCACGCGAGCCAAACGGCTTGGTGATGTAGTCATCCGCGCCTGCCTGGAGCGCGCGCACCTTCTGCTCCTCCTCGCCGATCGCCGACAGTACGAGGATCGGCATCTCGCTCCACTCGCGCAGCAGACGCGTGAGCTCGACGCCGTCCATGTCGGGCAGCATCAGATCGACGATCGCCGCCTGCGGCGGACGCACGGCCGCACGGTCAAGCGCCTCGGCGGCCGTTTCCGCGGGCACCACCTCAAAGCCAGCGTCGCGCAACACGACGCGCAGCGCGCGCAGGATCTGCGGCTCGTCATCGACGACGAGGATGCGCTGGGCGCTGGGCGCCCGATCCGAGGCGATCAAGGCGCGTGCTCGGGGATCGCCTGGGCCTCGACGTCGTCCTCCTGCTCGCGCGAGGACTGCTCGCGCGAGGGCTGTTGTGGAGCGAGCGGCAGCTCGAACACGAACGTGGCGCCTTGGCCGGGAAGCGACTCGACGTGCAGCCTGCCACCGTTTGACTCGGTGAAGCCGCGGGCGATCGCGAGACCCAACCCAGAGCCGCGATGTCCTCCCTGTGTGGTGCCGGCACGGTAGAAGGGTTCGAACACGCGCTCCAGCTGTGCCGGGGGTATGCCGGGACCGCGATCGACCACGCGCACCACCAGTCTGTCGCCGGCGGGAGCTCCGCTCGGGCCTTCCAGTGGAGCGAGACCGGTGTCGAACGTCGCGCCCGAGTGCTCCTCGTCCGCAATCAACTCCGTCCGGCGCGCGTCGGCGACGGTACCGAGGCTGCGCACCGCGCGTGCTCTGACCGATACCGGGTGGCCCCCCGAATGCCGTCGCGCGTTCTCAAGCACGTTCACGAACGCGCGCTCCAGCTGTACGGGATCGACGCTCACCAGCGGCAGGTCGCGGTCGATCGAGAGGCTGAAGTCCTCGGACGCCGGTGTGAGCTCGGCAAGTGCCGCGCGGATCACCTCGTCGACCGATGTCAGCGCGGCGTGGGGCTCGGCTGCTCCCGCTTCCAGGCGTGAGAGGTCGAGCAGGTTGTCCACCAAACGCGAGAGCCTGCGCGTCTCATGCTGGATGACCCCGGCCATCTCACGACGCTCCTCCTCAGAAAGCGAGACGGAATCGATCGTGTCGGCTGCCGCTGAGATCGCGGTCAGCGGCGAGCGCAGATCGTGGGAGACGGCTCGTAGGAGAGCTGTCTTGACCACGTCGGTGCGCCGCAGCGCGGCCGTCTCGACCACGTCAGCCAGTAGCGAGTCTCGCTCGAGTGCCGCGCCCAGCAGTGACTCGAGCGACGGCACCACGCGCTCCTGTAGGCGGCGCAGGACAGTCTCGGAGCTATCCGCCGGCACCAGCAGTGTGCCGAGCCGGCGCGGGCCATCGCGCAGCGGGAACGCCACCCGCCGCTCGTCGCCCTCGACCGCCTCCAGTTCGATCGCGGCGGAGGGCAGCTCGAGCACCTGCGAGAGGCGCGCGGCGGCCGTCGGCAGATCCTCGGAGAGACGCCGGCCGCCGAGCAGCAAACGCGCCATCTCGGCCGCGAGATCGGCCTCGCGGCGACGCTCGGCTGCCTCACGCGAGCGTGCACGCGTGACCTCGGCTACCGAGCTCGCGAGCATCGAGACGACGACGAAGGCGACGAGCGCCACCCAGTTGTCACCGTTTGAGATCGTTAGGCGCCCTACGGGCGGCAGGTGGAAGTAGTTGAAGGCGAGCGCGCTGAGCAGCGAGGTGGCGATGCCCAACCACAGGCCCCAGGTAACCGAGACGATCACCACCGCGAGCATGTAGACAACACCGAGCGAGACCACGGGGGCGGCCTGCTTGAGGGGATAGATCAACAGTGTGCAGAGCGCCACGAGGGCGACCGCGACAAGCATGCCTACACGCCGCGAAGGCGGCTCGGGTGTCAGCAGGAAGCCGAGTGAACGGGCCATCTTTTCAGCGTAACGGCCAGCGGAGCGGAGTAGGAGCGCGGCGAAGAAGGCCAACGAGCGACTACATAACCCCAGTGGGTGGTGGCTACTTCTTCACACCGCCAGGCGCCCGTGGCTCGAGCGACTGGGTTGGGGCGCGACTCTTCGCGTGAACCAACCGTAAGCGACGCTCCTCTACCTGCGATGCTCCTCTACCTGGTTTGAGTGGTAAGCCATGCTCCTCAAGCAATACCTGGTTTGAGTCGATCCTTCGCCCATGACCGCGACGATCCGGCGGCGGGCCACATGTCGGCGAGCACTCGCGCGCGACCTACCTGCGTGACCTACGCTGGGCAGACGACCTACGGTAGGCAGTGGACATTTCAAGATGGGCTGCCAAGATGGGGAGCATGATATGTCCGGGTCATAGGGCCCCAGCCATGCTCTGGGGGCTCGCTCTGCTCTGGACGATATTCGCATTGGCGAGCCCACAATCGGCAACCGCCGCAAGCCGCGCGCAGCTGCCGGAATCCGACTACACCACGCGCGGCGCCTGCCCCGCGCCGACACCTGGACATGCCAGCTGCATGGCGCTCGAGCTGGAGCCCAAGGCCGCTGTCAGGCAAGCGCGGGGCAATCCGCTCGCCACTGGCGCCAGCGTAGGGACCGGCATGAAGACGCTGGCGGGATGCCAGGCGGAATTCCCTTCGGCCTGCTTGACCCCACAGGATCTACGTAGCGCTTACTTCCCATCCGAAGAACCGGACGCGCCGGCTTCCAGTGCGCAGACGATCGCGCTCATCGATGCCTACAACGACCCAAAAGCAGAAGCCGACTTGGGGGTTTACGACAAAGAGTTCGGTCTGTCAGCCATGCACGCGTGCGGGGCAAACGAAGGGGGGTGCTTCGAGCAGGTGAGCCAGAGCGGAACTGGCGCGCTGCCCTTCCCCAGGAACGAAGCGGCTAGAGAGGCCAAGGAAACAGTCTGCGTGACCGAAGCAGCCAAAGAAAACGAAACGGAACTCGAGAAAAGAGAAGAAGCCTGTACCGAATTGGTGGAAGCCGAGGGATGGGCGATCGAGATCTCCACCGACATCGAGGTCACCCACGCCGTCTGTCAGAACTGCAAGATTCTGCTCGTCGAGGCGAGCGTCCCCTCCTATCCAGACCTCGAAGCGGCTGAGGAAACAGCCGTAAGACTTGGCGCCACCGAGATCTCCAACTCCTGGGGCGGTCCGCAGGAAGGAGCCAGCGGCCAGACGTTCGATCACCCTGGCATCGTCATCACCGCCGCGGCCGGCGACGCCGGCTACCTCAACTGGACTGAAATCGAAGCGGCCGAGAAGGCCAAGCTGGAAGATCGGGAAAGCGGCTATTTCCCTGGTGCCGACTACCCCGCCGTCTCGCCGGATGTAGTTGCCGTAGGCGGCACCAAGCTGATCCTGGCTGGCGGCGTCAGGCAGAGTGAGACCGTATGGAATGAGGACCCCGACTCCGAAGGCACGAACCAAGGCGCTGGCGGCGGCGGGTGCAGCGAATCCTTCACCGCGCCCCCCTGGCAGCAAGCCGTCCCCGATTGGTCAAATGTGGGCTGCGGCTCCAAACGCGCCATAGCCGACGTCGCGGCCGACGCCGACCCATATACGGGGGTGGCAGTCTATGACTCCGTTCCCACCATTCAAGAAGAAGCATCGGGCGAAGTAGTGAACAAGCCGCCGGAATGGTGGCCTATCGGCGGCACCAGCGTGTCCTCGCCGATGGTCGCGTCGATGTTCGCGCTCGCGGGTGGGGCACACGGCGTCGAATACCCGGCGCAGACGCTTTACTCGCATCTTGGCTCGCCGTTGCTGCACGATGTAACCGTCGGCGGCAATGGCGCTTGCGATGCCAACTACCTGAGCTGCAGTGGCTCGATGAACCCGCTCTCCCCGCTCGACTGCGGAGAAGGCACATGGATCTGCAACGCCACCAGTGGCTATGACGGGCCGACGGGCGTCGGCACCCCGAGCGGAATCGGCGCGTTCAAGGTCAGCGAAGAAGGCGCCCAGAAGAGCAAACTCGGCGAAGAACCAGGCAAATCCAAAGGCAGCGCGCCCGCGGGCGGCGAAACAAAAGAAGGCACCGTTGGGGGGAGCCCGGGTGAGGAAGGCTCGGGTGGCAGCTCTTCGTCGAGCTCGACCGGTGGCGGCGGTACTCCAGGCGTGACGCCGGCAGGTTCGAGCTCCCCCCCGAGCAAGACCGCCCCGCCGACCCCCCGCATATCCGCCCTCCTGCTAACCACAAACGCGCGGGCTGCCCTCAGATACCACCCTCTGGTGGTCTCGAGCCTTGCATTCTCCTGCACGGTGAGCCAGGCCACCACCATCCGCGTCACGCTCGCGGTAGAGATCCGCTCAGGCGGCCACACCCACTGGCGCAGGCTACCTACCTCACTGACGTTTGCTGCCATCGAGGGCGCCAACCGCCGACGGCTACACGGCTCCGGCGTACTGGCGCCGGGGCTCTATCGCCTGACCCTCACGCCAACCCACGGCATCGCTCGGTCGATCGCGATTCGCGTGCCCTGAAGCTAGGACGAGGGCACTACCGCGACTTTCGCCGCGAGTCTGAGCCTCTCCCATGCTTGCGTGCGGAGTAATCCCTATCGGAGGGCTGCTCGCGCAATTCATGCTCGAGCGCTTCGCCACGCTCGGTGAGCCACCATGAGTTGGGTGTTCCGCGCGTGGCGGTGCTGCCGTGGCGATTGACCACAAGCCCCTGATACTCAAGCCGCGTGAGGATCTTCGATATCTGGCCCTGATCGACGATGCCCGCGCGTTCAGCCACCTCGCGATTGCTGGCGGCTGGAAGCTCCGCGATTCCCCTGAGTACGCGCACCGTGCGATAGGTCAAGCGAGCCGCTGGTTCCTCTAGCGCGGAGTGCCTCACCGCCGGAGCCTCCAGCGGTGATGCCTGCGATCGTGCAAGTGGAGCTGGTCGACTCAATTCCCTGCCTGCCAGCCGAACGCCGAGATAGGGAAGCAGAATCAGACTCATGAGCTCTCCGTGCAGCTCAATCAGCGGCGGGTCGCTCTCACCGGAGGCGGCATAGCTGCCTATCAGGCCGGGGCCACGGGCAAGCAGGCGTGTATAGAGCACCGCAACTACCGCGCCTACGACTCCCTCCGCCACCACTGGGCTCAAAGCACGGGCAGCGGAGGCCTCGGAGCGACCGCGATCGATGACCTCGCACAGCTCTGCTATCACCCGCGAGCGGCGCTCGAGCACGCGCGGGCCACCTCCGGCGGCATGCACCACGCACAGCTGCGCGAGCAGCGGCTGCTCGTCGAAGAAGCGCAGCAGCGCTGCGAGAGCCGCTCGGATTCCATCGTGCCAGCCATGCTCAGCGGTGTACGCGTCCACAGCGACTTCCCGGCCCTGCTCCACCGCCCAATCGAAGGTGGCGAGAAAGCAATCCTCGATATCCGCGAACAGCTCGTAGAAGAGCCTTCGCGAGACGCGGGCGCGCGCGATCACACGCGCCACCGTGACCGATGACGCACCGCGTATGGCCACCTCTTCGGCCATCGCGCCGAGGATCCTTGATCGCTGAATCTCCTCCACGTTTGACCGCGTCGCTCGGTCAGACCCCCCGATGCTTTCGAGGAGACCCCCAGATGCTCCGCGTGTGCTTGATATTACCCGTGGGGAGCATCTGCCTACTGTCCAGTGACAAGACAGCATGCCCGCAGAGGTTGGTGGATGGCCAAATGGACCAGCAACGGCCCCGTCCGACGGCGATTTGTGTCCATGCAAGTCCGCGTGCATGCACCCCTACATGCTTGTGATCGGGCCCTTGCATGGCTAGCTTGCCCAAGGCATCGACCACCTCTGCGCGAGCCCACACGCTCGCGGGGACGCCTCACCGCGATCGAAATGAGCCGATTCAGCCTCCCATCAAATCTGCGCTACATGCTCGCGCTGCTTGGCCTGCTCGCCGTCGCGGGCGCGGCTCCGGCGCTCGCCGGCCAGTCACAGAGCGCGATTGAAAGCGGCATATCCTCCTCGACCGCCAAAGAGAGCGCCCTCAGTGCGGAAATCCAAGCGGACTCGAGCAAGATCGACGGCTTTCAAGGGAGCATCGAAGACCTCAAAGCACGCCTAGGAGCACTCGAAACGACTCTGGGAATCGAGAAAGGGCTACTGGACCGGCTCAAGGCACAGCTCGCGGCGGCACGCTCGCACCTCGCCACACTTCAGGTCCAGCTCGCACAAGACAGGAAGGTGCTCGTCGCCCAAGTGATCGCCGCCTACGAGGACCCGCCGCCGAGCATCGTGACCGTGATACTCGAGGCACACGGCTTCGGCGACCTGATCGAGCGTGTGGACGACCTCAAGGCGATCGGCCAGGAGAATGCAACCGCGACCGTACAGGTCGCCGACACACGTATAGCGGTGGCCAAGGAAACGCAGCACCTGACCGTCTTGACGGACAGCTCTCAGCGCGAGACAACCGCGGTGCTCGTGCAGCGCGACGAGGTCGCCCACTTGCACCTCGCACTCCTGGACCGTCAGCTCCAATACATCCAGGCACGCGACCGCAAGAGCTCGCAGCTGGGCGAAATTCGCTCGCACCGACGGTCGCTGGAAAAGGAACTCGTGGCGATCGCCGTGCACGAGTATGCCTCGCAGAACCAATCGTTCGCCACCGGCTATGCGGTCGAAGCAGGCGGACCGTCGGGCGACTACGGCTTCTTCCAGGCGCCAGGGACCAACTACAGCGTGGGCGTCGAGCCGATCCTCGTGCAGCGCTTGAACACGCTCGGCAAGTCGCTGCACCTGCATTTGATTGGCATCTCCGGCTATCGCACCCCTGAGCACTCGATCGAGGTGGGCGGCTTTGCCAACGACCCACACACACGCGGGGAAGCATCCGACACACCAGGCGTCGAAGGCGTGCCGGAGTCGATCCTCGAGAAGTTTGGTCTCACGCGGCCGTTTCCCGGACCGGCCGAGGCCGACCACATCCAGCTGCTTGGCAGCGCTCCGTGAGCAACTTAGCTGGCCCCGGGCAAACGGACGCTTCGTGAGCGCCTCCTGAGCGCTTGGGCTGGCCCCCACAAGCGGACGCTTCGTGAGCGCCCTCTGAGCGCTTGGCTGGCCCCGGATGAGCGGAGCTAGCCGATGATGGCGCTGCTCAGGCCCCGAGCACGGCCGGCGCACCGTACTCGGTCAATACGCCCGGCAACCCAACGGTTCCGTCCTCGCGCTGACCGTTCTCCAGCAACGCGATGAGCGTACGCCCCACCGCGACGGCTGTGCCGTTGAGCGTGTGCAGCGTTTGCGTGCGCCCCTCGCGGCGCACTCTGATGTTCAGGCGCCGCGCTTGGTAGTCGGTTGTGTTCGAGCACGACGTCAGCTCGCGATAACGACCCTGGCTTGGCAGCCACGCCTCGCAGTCGTACTTCTTTGCGGCGGAGTTGCCAAGGTCGTTGACGGCGATGTTGACGACCCGATATGGCAGATCGAGCTCGGTGAGGATCTCCTCCTCGATCGCGAGGATGCGCTCGTGCTCCTCGACCGAGCGCTCGGGCTCGACGAAGCTGAACATCTCCACCTTGTCGAACTGGTGCACACGAAAGATCCCGCGCGTGTCCTTGCCGGCGGCACCCGCCTCGCGACGGAAGCACGGCGAGAAGCCGGCATAGCGAAGCGGCAGGCGCTCGGCTGGGAGGATCTCCTCGTCGTGGAGCGATGCGAGGGCCACCTCGGAGGTGCCCACCAGGTAGAGGTCGTCGTCGGCAAGACGGTAGATCTGCTGGTCGGTGTCGGGTAGGAAGCCGGTGCCGTAGAGCGCCCGTTCGCGTACGAGCACAGGCGGGATCACGGGCTCGAAGCCGTGGCCGCGCAGCTTCTCCAGGACGAAGCGAACCAGGGCCAGCTCCACCATCACGAGGTCGCCCTTCAAATAGGCAAAGCGAGAGCCCGACAGTTTGGCGGCGTGATCCATGTCGATCATGGAACCCGCCAGTTCTAGGTGGTCGCGCACGCCATCGCCGCCAACCCGGGGCTCGCCAACGACCTTGATCAGCTCGTCCTCGGGGCCTTCGGCGGCGCTGGAATCGGGCAGGTTGGGTAGCGGGGCAAGCGCGGAGCGCAAGCGCTCCTCGATCTCGGCCAGCTCGCGACTCTGCTCCTTCTCTTGCCCACCCAGCTCGCGTTGACTGGCGATCGCCTCGCTGGCGTCCTCGCCGGCGCGCTTGGCTTGCGCGATTGCCTCGACGGCTGTGTTGCGCGAGGCCCGCAGCTCCTCCAGACGCGGGATGAGCGCGCGCCGGCGCTCGTCGAGCTCGAGTACGAGGTCGAGACTCCTCGCCGTATCCTCACCACGTCGAGCCAGCTCCGCTCGCACGCGCTCGGGCTGCTCGCGGATCAGCTTGAGGTCGAGCACGTCGCCCTCACCCGCGAGCCGCTATTTGGTGGAGAGGGTGATGTTGACTGACGGCACGTGCTGGGCTTGCAGCCCGGAGTAGGCAGCCAAAAAGCGGGCGATGTCCTGGGCGTCGTCGCCGACGACGAGGTTCTCGGGCATGATCGCCCCCGAGAAGCCACCGTTGCGGATCGCGAAGAGGACCTGTTCGACATTCTCCTTGCGGATGTTGAAGTTCGGGCCGTTGGTCTTCAAGCGGTCCTTTATCGACGTGGCAGAGCCCTGAGCGCCGACTACAGAAAGGGTGTGGCATCCGGAGCAGTGGTCGCGGAATAGCACCGCGCCGCGATAGTAGGGACTCGACTTCGCCACCGAGATGCCTTGCGAGCCACAGGCCGATATGCCTCCTGCGGCGGCAAGCAGCGTCGCTATAGCGGCGAGCATCTTCATCGACGGCCTCATGAGCGCCGGAATATATCGGTCAGAACCCATGAGCGGTTTCGGCCGCGCGCAGAGCGAGGAAGACCACCACGAGCGCCGAGAGCGCCATGACGCCCGTCTCGCGGCGCACGATCGAGGCGACGATCTCCTGTTGCTCGTCCTCGGGCAGCTCACCGATCGCCTGAGCACTCGCTATCTCACGCTGGTCGAGAATGGTTTGCGCTGAGGCGACGCGTAGCTGCTCGGCGACGAAGCTGATGGCGAGCGGAAGCAACGCATAGAGATAGAAGAGCTGTTCTGTGGAGGAGTGCCCAGCTGTTGCCAATGCGCCTACCGACAGCGCGAACACAAGCGCCCCAACTTGGCCGACGCGCAGCAGCAACCAGAAGGCGGGACTACTTTCGAAGCGATACCAACGCCATGCGCCGAGGATCCCGGGGACCGCATTGAGCACCGCCAGCGCGATCGCCCCCCACACGACCGCATCGGTCATCGTATCGAGGCAATCGTCACTATGTAACAGTCTGTCACAAGCGGTGATATAACAGCCCCCGTGCTGCGCAGCTACCTCCCAGCGATCGTATTCCTCATTCTCGGCGGCGCCGTGGGCGGTTTGTTCGCGGTGCTCAACACGATGGTTGGTCCCCGCCGGCGGGTCGAGCACAAGCAGGACCCCTACGAGTGCGGACTGCCGTCTGAGGTCAAGCGCGGTATGCGCTTCGGGATCAGCTTCTACCTGATCGCGATGCTGTTCATCCTGTTCGACATCGAGGTCGTGTTCCTCTACCCGATCGCGGTGCAGCTACGCGCATACGGCGGCTTCGCGCTGGCCGAGACGGTGACCTTCATCGTGCTGCTGGTTGTGGCGTTCGTATACGTATGGCGCAGGGGAGCGCTCGAGTGGAGATAAAGCGCGAGCGTCTCGCACCCGGGGCGCGTCCCATCGGCCAGGGCCTTGGGGGCGGCGGGATCGATCCAAGCGGCTTGCGCGTCAACAAGCACGACTCCAAAGAACTGTTGCGCGGCGCGGAGCTACTCGGCCCGACGGCCCCTGCGAGCATGGACGGGGAGGAGCTCGAACGCTACGTCCACGAACGGGTACTCACCACAACGCTCGACAAGGCCGTCGCCTGGGGCCGCTCGAACTCATTCTTTCCGCTCGCTTTCGGGCTGGCCTGCTGTGCCATGGAGCAGTTCCAAACCGCCGGCCCGCGCATGGACATCGCACGATTCGGTTTCGAGGCATTCCGTGCCTCCCCCCGTCAGGCAGACCTGATCATCCTGGCCGGAAGGGTGTCGATCAAGATGGCACCGATCATCCGCCGTCTGTACGACCAGATGCTCGAGCCCAAGTGGGCGATCTCAATGGGCGCCTGCTGCAGCTCGATGGGCGTGTTCAACAACTACGCGCTGGTGCCATCGGACAAGTTCATGCCGATCGACGTGCACGTTCCCGGCTGCCCTCCGCGACCCGAGGGTCTGATGCACGGCATCCTCAAGCTGCGCAAGCTGGTTCAAGAGGACCCTGACGCGGGCTGGCGCGAGCGCTATGGCGCAGAGGGCACCGAGGAGATCCTCCCCGGTGCCTGACGCCACGGGGCTGGAGCTGCTCGCCAAGGAGCTACGCGAGAGCGAGGGTATAGGCGAGGACGGGGTCCTCGCCACGCTGCATTTCCGCGGGCAGGCGACACTCGAAGTGCGACCGGTCCACATTCGCGCCACGCTCGCCTATCTGCGCGGGCGTGGTTACACCTCGATGATGAGCGTGCACGGCGTCGACTACTACCCACACGAGCCACGCCTCGGCGTGCACTACGAGCTGCTCGACATGAGCAGGGTGGACCGCGTCACCGTCAAGCTACGTGTGTCCACCGAGGCGCCCGAGGTGGATTCGGTCACGCCAGAGGGACCCGACGGCCCCGGTTGGCCCACCGCCGATCATCAGGAGCGTGAGGTATACGACATGTTTGGGGTGGTGTTCCGCAAGCACCCCGACATGCGGCGCATCTTGATGCCCGAGGACTACGAGGGTCACCCACAGCGGCGGGACTTCCCCGTCGGTGGCGAACCGGTGATCTTCACCCACAACGAAGACGAGTCCTCCGGAGTCACGCGATGAGACCAGCGGCCGTGAAGACCTGGCTGGCGCGAGCGATCCCGAGTTTCGACGAGGCGCCGCGATGACAGTCGCAGACCAACAGCTATCGGAGTATCGCCGCCGCGAGCAGAGCATCACGCTTTCACAGGTAGAGCAATCCGGCGAGGACACCCACGAAGAGCTGTTGACGCTCAACTTCGGCCCGCATCACCCCGCCACGCACGGCGTGCTGCGCCTGCTCGTGACGCTGCAGGGCGAGGTTGTGCGCTCGATCAAGCCAATCGTGGGATACGTGCACACGGGCATCGAAAAGACCGCCGAGGACAAGGCCTACTGGAAGGTGATTCCGGTGGTGGAGCGGATGGACTACCTCTCCTACTACTTCAATGCGATGGCTTTTTGCGGCGCCGTGGAGACGCTGGCCGAGGTGGAGGTGCCCAAGCGCGCCCAGTACCTGCGCGTGATCCACCTCGAGCTGAACCGCATCGCCTCGCATCTGATCTGGCTCGGCACGAGCGCCCTGGATCTCGGCGCGGTCTCGATCTTCCTGTACTGCTTGCGCGAGCGCGAGCTGATCCTCGACCTGTTCGAGATGTCCTCCGGGGCGCGCATGCACACGCGCTACTTCCAGGTGGGCGGCGTGATCGAGGACATCCCTGTCGGCTTCGCCGAGAAGGTGCGCGAGTTCACGAAGATCATGCCCGCGCGGACCGACCAGTACGGGGCGATCTTGAACGCCAACCAGATCGTGTTGCAGCGTCTGCGCGGTACTTGCCCACTTGACGCCGAGACGCTGCTGAGCCTGGGTGTCACCGGCCCGCTGCTTCGCGCCGCCGGCAACCCGTGGGACCTGCGCAAGGCAGCCCCGTACAGCTCCTACGGAGACTTCGACTTCAAGATCCCAGTGGGCACCGTGGGTGACAACTACGATCGCTTCGCGGTGCGCGTGGCGGAAATCTACGAGTCGGTGAAGATCATCGACCAGGCGCTCGACGGCCTGCCGGAGGGTCCGCACATCACAACCGATCGCAAGGTGGCGCTTCCCCCGCGCCACGAGCTGGCAACCTCGATGGAGGCGTTGATCCACCACTTCAAGCTCGTCACCGAGGGCTTCAGGGTGCCACCCGGCGAGGTGTACTTCCCGATCGAGAGCCCCCGCGGTGAGCTGGCATGCTTCGTGCGCTCCGACGGTTCGTCCAAGCCCGCGCGCGTGCACATGCGCGACCCCTCGTTCGTGAACTTGCAGGCGCTGTCGCAGATGGCGGAGGGCTCCTACATCGCCGACATGATTGCCACGCTTGCGATGCTCGACCCGATCCTCGGGGGGATCGACCGATGAGCAGCGCGCGCGGGGCAGGCCAAATGAGCAACATGCCATCCCCCGTGGCCGTCCCCGCCGATCTGCGCGCGCAGATCGAGGCGCACATGGCGCTCTATCCGGACAGCCGCTCGGCTGCGCTGCCCGCCCTGGAGGCGGCACAAAGGGTGCATGGCTGGTGCTCACCGGAGGCGATCGAGCAGACAGCCTCGGTGATGGGCGTCACGCCTGCCTATCTCGCAGCAGTGGCCACCTTCTACGACATGCTCGAGACCGAGCCGGTCGGGCGTCATTCGATCTATGTGTGCACCAACATCTCCTGCTCGCTGCGCGGCGCCGACGCACTGCATGCGGCCGTGTGCGAGGCGGCGGGCGAGGATCCGGAGTTCAACGTGCGCTCGTTCGAGTGCTTGGGCGCATGTGACATCGCGCCGATGGCCTCGGTGGACGGCGTGTTCGTTGGGCCGCTCACACTCGAGGACGTGCCACAACTGCTCGACGACACGCGCGCCGGGCGACCGGTACTGCCGGACAAGCAGCTCTCGACACGGCTGGTGGCCGATCCGAATGCCAATTCGCGCGAGTTTCCGGTCCACTCGGTCGAGATGGGCTCGACGACGGACGCGTCCGGAGGTGGCATCTCTGCGACTGCGAGCCCACCCGCCGCCGAATCGATCGGGGGTGACGGTCAATGACCGAAGCTCTGCTGTTCAAGGACATCGACGAGCCCGGTCTCGCGACACTCGAGGTCTACTCCAAGCGCGGCGGCTACGAGTCGCTGCGCAAGGCGCTCGCGACGAGCCCCGAGGAGGTGCTCGCACAGCTCGAAGCCTCCGGCTTGCGCGGGCGCGGCGGGGCTGGCTTTGCGATGGGCAAGAAGGTGTCGTTCCTGCCCAAGGGCGCGATCGACAAGTACCTGGTGTGCAACGCCGACGAGTCTGAGCCGGGCACGTTCAAGGACCGCGAACTGATGGGAAAGTCGCCACACATGCTGATCGAGGGGATCGTGATCGCCTCCTATGCGGCGGGCGCCAGTCGCTCGTTCATCTACATCCGCGGTGAGTATGTGCACCAAGCCGACGTGCTCGACGCGGCGCTCGCCGAAGCGCGGGAGGCGGGCTATGTCGGCGAGGACATCCTCGGCTCGGGGCACTCGCTTTCGCTCGTGGTGCACCGCGGCGCGGGCGCCTACATCTGCGGCGAGGAGACGGGCCTGCTGGACTCGCTGGAAGGCAAGCGTGGCAACCCGCGCCTGAAGCCACCCTTCCCCGCCAACCAGGGGCTGTATCAGGGCCCGACGCTGATCAACAACGTGGAGACGCTGGCGACCGTGCCCACGATCGTCAAGATGAGCGGCGAGGGCTACGCCAAGCTGGGCACCGAGACCTCCAAAGGCACGAAGCTCGTGTCGGTGTCGGGGCACGTACAAAGGCCCGGCAACTACGAGATAGAGCTGGGCACCCCCTCGCGCGAGATCGTCTACGGCCTCGCCGGCGGTCCCCCAGAGGGACGCGAGATCAAGTGCTGGTTCCCGGGCGGCTCCTCCTCGCCGGTCCTCGAGAAGGAGGACCTCGACCTCCCCTATGACTTCGAATCGATGGCAAAGGCCGGCTCGATGCTCGGCTCCGGGGCGATCATCGTAGTGGACGACTCCACCCCAATCCTGGACGTGGCACTAAAGGTGGCGAAGTTCTACCGCCATGAGTCCTGCGGCAAGTGCACCCCCTGCCGCGAGGGCACCAACTGGACGGTGAAGATGCTCGAACGCATAGACGAGGGCACCGCCACCCCGATGGACATAGAGATCATGGCGTCAGTCCAAGAGCACATAATCGGCAACTGCCTGTGCGTCCTAGGCGACGCGATGGCAATGCCAATCGGCTCAATGATCGCCAAGTTCAGGGACGAGTTTGAAGCGCACATCGAGCAAGCCCGTATCCGCAACGGCCTCGGGGCAGGCGCGCCCGAGCAGGCCCTTGCCGGGGGTGTAATCGCCCATGCCTAGGCCAACCCCCCGCACGATCGCCTTCACGATCGACGGCCGCGAAGTGCAGGCCCCCGAAAACGCGATGCTGGTGGACGCGGCCAAGCTAGGCGACGTAGAGATCCCAGTGTTCTGTTACGAGCCGAAGCTGGGCAACCCAGTAGGCGCCTGCCGCATGTGCCTGGTGGAGATCGAGGGCATCCCCAAGCTGCAGACCGGCTGCTCGACGCCGGTGAAGGACGGCATGGTCGTGCACACCCAATCGGAGCGCGTGAAAACCGCACAGGAAGCGGTGGTGGAGTTCCTGCTGGTGAACCACCCGCTGGACTGCCCGGTGTGCGACAAGGGCGGTGAGTGTCCGCTGCAGGACATCACCTTCGGCTGGGGCCCGGGCAAGACGCGCTTCGTCGAGGAAAAGCGCCACTTCGTCAAGCCGCTGGAGCTCTCGCCGACGATCGCGATCGACCGGGAGCGGTGCATCCTGTGCTATCGCTGCGTGCGCTTCAGCCAGGAGGTATCCGAGGACTACCAGCTCGTATTGCTGGAGCGCGGGGCGCACTCTTATGTGTCGACATTCGACGGCAATCCCTATGTGGCGCCGTTCAGCGGCAACATCGTCGAGCTGTGCCCGGTGGGGGCGTTGACCTCGCGTAACTACCGCTTCAGGGCACGGCCATGGGATATCGAGGACGCGGGCTCGGTGTGCACGTTGTGTGCGGCGCAGTGCAACGTGACGTTGACGGTGCGCGACGAGCGCGTACTGCGAGTGCTCGCGCGCGACCACCCCGAGGTGGACGACGGCTGGCTGTGCGACAGGGGCCGCTTCGCTTATCCAAAGCTCGGCGAAGACCGCGTCACCGAGCCGATGATCCGCGACGGCGGCGAGCTGCGAGCGGTGTCGTGGGAGCGGGCGCTGGATGAAGCCGCAACGAGACTGAAGCGGGCGGGAGCGCATACGGGCGCGATCGTGGGCGGCGGGGCCACCAACGAGGAGGGCTTCCTGCTCGGGCGCTTGCTGCGCGAGGGCCTGGACTCGCCGAACATCGACTCGCGCGTGGCGGGCAAGCTGCCACTCGAGCTGCATCAGGCGCTCGCCGAGCCCAGCTTGCAGGCGACGGTAAGCGACCTCGAGTTCGCCCACGCGGTGCTTGTGCTCGAGGCCGACCCGATCGAGGACGCGGCGATTCTCGACCTGCGCCTGCGCAAGGGTGTGCGCCGACACGGCATGAAGCTGATCCGCGCGAGCGCCGCCGACCTGCTTGGAGAGCAGTCGGCAGGCGAGCTCGTCGCGACGCTGAAGGACGCGGGCGAGGAAATCGTGGTGCTGTGGGGCGAGCGCCTTACGACCGGTCCAGACGGCGCGCGCGCGGCGCAGGCGCTGCTCGACCTGGCGGGAACGCTGGGCATCGCCGACACGGAGAACGCGGGCCTCTTGGAAATCCCGGCCCAGAGCAACGGGCGGGGATTGCGTGAGGCGGGGGCGTTGCCGAATGTTGGCCCAGGCCTTGGCGAGGTCGAGCGGGTGGGTTTCGATGCGCACGCGATGGCGGAGGCGCTCAGCGCGGGGGAGCTGAGCTGTCTGTACCTGCTCGGCGCAGACCCGCTCGGGGGCGCGAGCGAGCAGGACCGCGAGTTGTGGGAGCGAGCGCTGGCAAGCGCGACAACCGTTATAAGCCACACCATGTTCCTTACCGATGCGATCCGCGAGCACGCGGATGTGGTGTTCCCCGCTGGGGCATACCCGGAGAAGGAAGGCACGATCGTGCACCCCGACGGGCGCATCCAGCGCTTGCGTCCGGCAGTGGCGAAGGTGGGTGGGTCTGAATCAAGCCGGGCGGAGTGGCAGGTGATCGCCGACGTCGCCCAGCGCGTGGGCCTCGACCTCGACGTGCTGAGCGGACCGATGGCTTCACAGCAATTGTTCGACGCCGTCCCCCTCTATGCGGGCTTGACGCTCGAGGAGATCGGCGGCCGCGGCGTGCGCCCAGCCAATTCAGTCCCACCCACCCCTGTGGCGGTGGCGTCTTGATGTTCGAGTCAACGCGAGACGGCGGTGGCGCGATGGCGCGCACCGAGCACGAGGAGCCCCAACGATGACCACACTTGCCCTTGTCGGCTACTACGAAGCGTGGTGGATCCAGATCCTCAAGGCAGTCGTGATCTTCGCGGTGGGATTGCAGCTGGTGCCGGTTGTGCTACTGGCGGAGCGCAAGCTGCTGGGACGCATGCAGTCGCGCTACGGTCCCAACCGCGTCGGCCCCTATGGCGCGTTGCAGCCGCTGGCGGACATCGTAAAGCTGCTCACCAAGGAGCAGTTCCGCCCCAGCACCTCAACTGGCTTGCTGTTCGCGCTGGCGCCTGTGATCTCGATCGTGACGGCGGTTGCAGCGTTCGCGATCATCCCGTTCGGCAACGTGCAGCACATCTTCGGCACGCCCGTGGGGCTGTATGGAGTGGATGTGTCGATCGGTCCGCTGTATCTGTTCGCGTTCGGAGCGGTGGCCTTCTACGGGATCATGCTCGGCGGCTGGTCCTCAGGCTCGAAGTACTCGTTTCTCGGGGCCATGAGGGGAGCGGCGCAGCTGATCTCCTATGAGGCCTCGCAAGGGCTTGCGCTGGTGGGCGTGATCTTCACCGCGGGCACGCTGTCGCTGACGGGGATCGTGGAAGCGCAGCGAGGCATGTGGTACGTGGTGCCACAGTTCTTTGGCTTTCTGGTGTTCCTCGTGGCGGGCTTCGCCGAGACCAACCGCGCCCCGTTCGACCTGGTGGAGGCTGACGCGGAGCTGGTGGGCGGCTACAACACTGAGTACGGTGGCGGTCGCTTTGCCTCCTACTACTTCGCCGAGTACCTCAACGTGCTCGTGGTGTCGGGCATCGTCACGACTGTGTTCCTCGGGGGCTGGTTGATGCCATTTGGAATCCACCCTCCCGGCTGGGTGGACCCGTTCGTGGTGCTCTTCAAGATGTCGCTGATCACCTTCCTGTTCATCTGGGTGAGGGCCACGCTCCCGCGCCTGCGCTACGACCAGCTGATGGCTTTCGGCTGGAAGATCCTCTTGCCGCTGGCGACGCTCAACGCGCTCGTGACCGCGGTGCTCGTGGTGGTAACTCACTGATGAGTTGGACCCCGGGAGACGACGTGATCCAGGTCATGCGCACGCCGGCGCCAGGCGCCGCGCGCGGCACATATCGCGCATTTGGCGAAACCCTGCGTGGTATGAAGACCACGTTCGGACGGATGCTCGAAAAACCCGTAACGCTTGAGTACCCGGAGCAGAAGACACCCGTCTATCCGCGCTTCAGAGGCAGGCACAAGTTGCACAAGTTCGAGGACACCGGCCTTGAGAAGTGCGTCGGCTGCTCGCTGTGCGCCGCCGCCTGCCCCTCCGACTGCATCAGGGTCGTCGCCGCCGAGAACACGCCCGAGCACCGCGTGTCGGCGGGCGAGCGCTATGCGGCTGTGTATGAGATCAACCTGTCGCGGTGCATCTTCTGCGGCTATTGCGAGGTGGCGTGCCCGTTCGACGCGATCACGATGGGCCACGACTACGAGATGTCGGATTACACGCGCAGCGACTTGATCTTCACCAAGGAGATGCTGCTCGCCGAGCCGCTGGAGCGCACGCCGCTGCGCCGGGAGGGCGAGTGATGAGGGCCGAAGGTCGCGGTCAAGGACGCCTGGAAGGCGCCCAACGGTCTCAAAAGCGCCGAAAGGATGTCGGCAAGATGAGTTCGATCCTCTTCTTCATCGCCGCGATCGGGGTGATCGCGGGAGCGATCGGCGTGGTGACATTCAGCAACCCGTTTTACAGCGTGCTCTCGCTCGTCGGCCACTTGCTGTCGCTGGCGGTGCTGTTCCTGTTGCTGCGCGCGGAATTCGTGGCGGCGGCGCAGGTAGTGGTGTATGCGGGCGCGGTGATGGTGCTGTACGTGTTTGTGGTGGCGTATGTGGGCGGCGAGGAACAGTCGCTGAACGGCCAGCCGACACGCCGCCCACGCTCGCGCGGAGCGGACGGGCGCAAGCCAACCGGCGCGCTGTTCGCGGGCGCGCTCTTGGCGGAGCTGTTGATCGCGCTGCTCGGCAGCGGCTTGAAGGCCGTTGAAGGCGCCGGCGCGCCGTATGCGCCCGGACCGACCACGTTTGGGACACCCGCCTACATCGGCAATCTGTTGCTGACGCGCTTTCTGATCGTGTTCGAGGCATCCTCGCTGCTGTTGCTGATCGCGACGGTGGGCGGCGTGGTGCTGGCGCGCCGGCGCGGAGGACTCGACGACGACGAAGAACGCGACCGGCTCACGCCGCTTGACATCCTGCGCCCGCGCGGGACAGGCACGATGGCGGAGGGCGTCGAAGGGCTTGCGCTGGCACACGCGCGCGGGGGCGACCGATCTCGATGAGGACGCCGGAAGCGGAGGCGGCTGGTGAGCATCGGCTGGTACCTCGCCGTTTCGGCGATCGTCTTCTGCACGGGTGCGTTCGGCGTGATGACGCGTCGCAACCCGCTTGTGGTGCTGCTCTGCCTGGAGCTGATGCTCAACGGCGCCAACCTCGCGTTGATCGCGTTCTCGCGCATGTGGGGCAACGGCGACGGTCAGATCCTGGCGATCATCGTGATGACCGTGGCGGCCTGCGAGGTGTGCATCGGGCTCGGCATGATCGTCGCGATCCACCGCCAGCGACTGCCCATCGACGTGGACGAGCTGCGGGAGCTTCAAGGATGAGCCCGCGGTTGAGGCCTCATAAGGGCTGCGGGGTGGTATCTAATTTTCGTAATTTTGCGATGGTGACTACACCTGTAAATACTATGGCAAAATTTCCAAAAGAGAACATATATCTACACCCATCCAGCACGAGAGATAGCTCCGTCCGATGAGCACAACCACCTACGGCTGGTTGGTGCTGGCCTTCCCGTTGCTCGGCACGCTCGTGATTGGCGCGGGTTTCCGCAAGCTGCCCGGCCGCACCGCGGGCTGGATCGGCACGGCGGCGATCTTTCTCGCCTTCCTGGCAGCGCTAGGCGCGCTGATCTCGCTGCAGGGCCACGCATCCGATCACCGGCAGCTCGTCTCCTCGCTGTGGAACTACGCGAGCACAGTCGGAATCGACGCGCAGATGTCGATCCTGGTGGACCCGCTCTCGGTGTTCATGATCCTGGTCGTCACGGGCGTTTCCACCACGATCCACCTGTACTCGGTGGCTTACATGGACGAGGACAGGGGCTTCGCGCGCTACTTCGCCTACCTCAACTTCTTCGTTTTCTCAATGCTGTTGCTGGTGCTGGCGGGCAACTTCCTGCTGTTGATAGTGGGCTGGGCGTTCGTGGGCGCCGCCTCCTACCTCTTGATCTCCTTCTGGTACCGGCGCTCGACCGCCACCAAAGCCGGCATCAAGGCATTCGTGATCAACGTGGTTGGCGACGTGGGACTCGTGCTCGGCACGTACTTCATCTTCAAGCACACGGGCACGCTCGACTTCCTCAAGGCATTCGCCGCCGCGCCGCACGTGTTCACAAGCGGCGAAGGCGACGTCACCGCCGGCTGCCTGCTGCTACTCGTGGGAGCGTTCGCCAAGTCCGCGCAGATCCCGCTGCACACGTGGCTGCCCGACGCGATGGAGGGTCCGACGCCCGTAAGCGCCTTGATCCACGCCGCCACGATGGTGACCGCGGGCGTGTACCTGATCGCGCGCATGCATCCCTTCTTCGAACTGGCGCCGGCCGCCCAGGACGTGGGCGCGATCATCGGCTGCGCGACGCTAGTGATCGCCGCCACGATCGCGGTCACTCAAACCGACATCAAGCGCGTGATCGCCTACTCGACGATGTCGCAGATCGGGTACATGATCATGGGCGTATCGGTCGGCGCCTACGCGGCCGGCATGTTCCACCTGATGACCCACGCCTTCTTCAAGGCACTACTGTTCATGAGCGCCGGCTCGATCATCGGCGCGATGGGCGGCGAGCAGTCGCTCGACAAGATGAAAGGCTTCCGCAAGGCGATGCCCTTCACCTTCGCCTGCTTCGTGATCGGCGGCCTGGCGCTGTCGGGCATCCCGCCGTTCTCGGGCTTCTTCTCAAAGGACGAGATCCTGCTCGTCACAGCCGAGCGCGGCGGCTGGCACTGGGCGCTGTACGTGTTCGGCTACATCGGCGCGTTCATGACCGCGATCTACACCTTCCGCATGATCTTCCGGGCCTTCTACGGCGACCCGGTGGAGCAGGCGAGCGAGCTCGAAGGCGGCCACCTCTATCACGCGCCCGAGCCGACCAACCCTGCCAACGGCGAGGTCGAGGACACCGACGTGGGCTTCCCCGGCCCCACACACGCGATCGCCGAGCGGGCCATGCCGATGCGCGTGGCGATGGTGATCCTCGCGATCGGCGCGGTCGGCGCGGGGCTCGTGCAGATCCCCACCGTGGACTTCGTGATCGACAAATTTCTCGAACCGAGCTTCGCCGACATCGACGCTGTACACGGTGCACACGCGCGACGGGTTGCTGTGGTTCGGGTTGGCGCTCGGCACCGTGCTTGGGCTGAGCGGCATCGCGATCGCCTACCGCATCTGGGTCAAGCAGCCGAGCATCGCCGTGAGCGCCCGCACGCGCTTCAAGCCGCTGTACACGCTGTTCGTGAACAAGTGGTACTTCGACGAGCTGATCGACGCGCTCGTCGTGAAACCGGCCGCGGCCGCCGGACGCTTCGCGAGCACGACGCGTCGAGCGCGTGTTCGTCGACGGCGCGATCGTGGGCGGCGCAAGCGGGCTCGTGACGCGCCGGCTCCGCCTCGGTGCGCGCCATGCAAACCGGCCTGCTGCGCTACTACGCCGCGCTGGTCGTGCTCGGCGTCGCGGGGCTTGGCCTCTACTTCCTGCTGCAGGTGTGACCGTGCAGCATCGCCCTCCTCATATGACCGTCTCGAGCACCACCCTCCTCACCTACCTGCCTCCGACCTTCGCCCCCTCCCCACCTCGAGCCACCGCTCCCGACTGATGCCACCGCTTTCAATCCTCATCTGGTTGCCCGCCGCCTGCGGACTGCTCGGTGCACTGCATCCCAGCTGGCGGTCCTCCGCGCACGCGGGAGGCAGCCGCGAGTCCGGACGCCGACTCCGGCGGCGCAGGTGGGGCCTGCCGGGCCTGCTCGCGCTGGCGGGTGCGCACCGTCGCGCTCGGCCTGGCAATCGCCTACATCGTCCAGTACGGCCCGGGCTCGCACGGCCTGAAGGACGTGACCGACATCGTGTGGATCTCGGAACTGGGCATCCACTACAAGCTCGGCGTGAGCGGGCTGAACGTGTTGCTCGTGGGGCTCACGGCGCTGCTGTTCTTCGCCGCCGTGCTCGCCTCGAACTCTGCGCACGTGGGACCGCCCACGCCTCTTCTACTTCCACTTCATGCTCGCCGAGTCGGCCGTGCTCGGCGCCTTTCTCGCCCAGGATCTGGCGCTGTTCGTCGCGTTCTTCGATCTGATGCTGATCCCCTTCTACTTCCTCATCGGCGGGTGGGGAACCGGTCCAGACCGCGTGAAAGCGACGATCAAGCTCGTCATCTACACGCTGGTGGGCTCGCTGCTGATGCTCGCCGCCGCGATCGCCACCGGCGTGCTCGCCGGCGAGCAGAACGGTGGGCACATCACGTTCGTGCTCTCCCAACTGCAGGGCTTGCCGCTGAGCAGGGGCTCGCAGGAGTGGATCTTCCTGTTCTTCGCCGCCGCCTTCCTCGTGAAGATGCCCGCCTTCCCGCTTGCACGGGTGGATGCCCGACGGATACAGGGCGATGCCGATCGAGGTGCTGATGGTGTTCAGCGGCGTGCTCTCCAAGGTGGGCGCGTATGGCTTCCTGGCGATCGTGCTGCCGCTGTTCCCGCAGGGCGCCGCGCACTTCCAGACGCTGATGCTGATCCTCGCGCTGTGCTCGATCGTCTACGGGTCGGCGGTCGCGTTCACGCAAACCGATGCGCGTCTGATCGCCGGATACTCCTCGGTGGCGCAGCTCGGCTTCATCACGCTCGGGATCTTCGCGCTGAACCCGCAGGGCGCCCAGGGAGCGCTGCTGCAGATGGTCAACCACGGGCTCGTGGTGGCGCCGATCTTCTTCATCATCGCGCTGCTCTGCGCAGCGCAGCGGTGGCTCGCAGGACATCCGCGAGATGGGTGGGATCGCCTTCCGCGCACCGCTGCTCGCGACGGTGTTCCTCGTGGTCGCGCTGGCCACGCTGGCGATGCCCGGCTCGGCCAACTTCGTCGGCGAGTTCCTGATCCTGCTGGGCGTCTTCAAAGCCAAGCTCGCGATCGCCGTGATCGCCTTCTCCGGCGTGGTGATGGCGAGCGTGTATGCGCTGCGACTGTTCATCCGCTCGATGCACAACCGCGTCGGCGAGCAGTGTCAAATCGCGCGATATCACGCGCATGGACGCGCTGGTGCTGGTGCCGCTGCTCGCGGTGATCGTGTTCCTCGCGCTCTACCCGCAGGGCGCACTGAAGCGCTCTGAAAGCTCGGCCAGCGCATCTGTGGCAGCCGCGCACGCCGCCCTCACGCCGATCACGGCGAGCGTCGAAGCGAACGTTCCTGCCACCCAAACCGAATCGGGCGGGACCGCCGAAGCCAACGCTCCTGCCACCCAAACCGAATCGGGCGGGACCGCCGAAGGAGAAGGCCGATGACCTTCTATCGGTACGCGGCCCCGCTTGCCACCGCCCACCTCAAAGGCCCGCATGTCGACTTCGCGGCGCTCTCACCTTTGATCGCCCTGTTCGGAGGGGCGATCGTGGTGCTGCTCGTCGGATTGCTCGGCTCGCGCTGGATACGCGAACAGCTGGTGCCGGCGCTTTCGCTCGTGGCGCTGGGAGCGGCAATCGGCTTGACGATCTGGCGCTGGGATACGTCCGAGTCGGTCGTCTCGGGAGCCTTGCGCATCGACCGACTGTCGCTCACGCTGAATCTGATCCTCGCCGTCGGTGGCATGGCAACCGTGCTGCTGGCTTGGCGCTCGCGTGCGGCACGCGAAGCCGCGCATGGGGAGTTGCACACGATGCTGCTGACTACGATCGGTGGCATGGCGCTGCTCGGCGCCGCCCAAAACACGGTGGCGCTGTTCCTAGGACTCGAGCTCCTGTCGATCCCGTTGTACGTGCTGTGCGCGACCGAAATGCGCAATGAGCACTCGCTCGAGGCAGGGCTGAAGTACCTGATCAGTCGGCTCGGTGGGGTCTGCCACGCTGCTGTATGGGATCGCTCTGCTCTATGGGGCGACAGGCGCGACCGACTTCGGGGGGATCGCGAGCGCCATCTCCGGTAGCGGCCTGGCGGACAACGCGATGCTCCTCACCGGGATCGCCCTGTGTGTGGCGGGCCTCGCCTTCAAGGCCTCGGTGGCGCCCTTCCACCAGTGGACCCCAGACGTATACGAGGGCGCCCCCACCCCGATCACCGCCTTCATGGCGGTTGCCACGAAGGTGGCGGCACTCGGTGTCCTGTTGCGCCTGTTCGACGTCGCGCTGGTCGAAACACACGGAAGCTGGGGCCCAGCGCTTGCGGCGCTCGCCACGATCACGATCCTCGTAGGCAACGTCGGCGCACTCGGCCAGTCCTCGCTGAAGCGGATGCTTGCCTACTCCTCAGTGGCGCAAGCCGGCTACATCCTGGCTGGGGTGGTGGTGTCAACCCAACTTGGAGCGCAAGCAACGGTGTTCTACCTTGCCGTGTACCTGCCGATGAACATGGCGGCGTTCGCGGTGATCGTCGCTCGCGAGCGCGAAACCCGAGCACAAGCGCGGGCCGACAGTCCCGATGATTGGGGCCCGGAGGACCAGGCCCCGGAGGGCTGGGTGGGCGACGGCATCCAGACGCTCGCCGGGCTCGGGCGCGAACGCCCGCTGCTGGCGTGGCCAATGACGATCTCGATGCTCGCACTCGCGGGAATCCCCGCCACCGCGGGGTTCATCGGCAAGTTCTATCTGATCGATGCCGCCGTCGCCGGTGGCTATACCTGGCTCGGCGTGGCGATCGTGATCGGCTCGATGATCTCACTGGGCTACTACCTGCCGGTAGTTGCCACCATGTGGATGAGCTCCGCGCCGGCCGCCGCCGCGACACCTCCACCGAGCCCGATCCCCGCGATCGCAGGCGGCTCCCCGGAGCTTGACGAGGAGCTCGCTTTGGGGGCTCGCCTCCAGCCGGAGGTGGCATTCGTAGCCGTCCTCGCGGGTGCCGCCACGATCTTCTTCGGCATTGTTCCCCAGCCGCTATTCAACCTCGTGCACGGGGTAGGCAGCGCGCTGGGCCTGCTCTGACCGACGACTCGCGACCCATCGATTGACTCGGGCGTAGATGCCGTATCGCAGGTGCGGCGTGACGCGCCACTCAAACACTCGTCGGGTCGAACCACAAGCGCTGAACACCTAGCGCCCGTTGCCCGATATAGATCTCGGTGACCTCGATGCACCGACAGATACAACTACTTCGACAGCTCGTGAGCGACTCGCAATATGCGGTCGACGCGGAGGCTGTGGCCGATGCGATCCTCGCACGCGCGATGGCGCGCCGGGCCGTCAGGGGGACGACGTTCCGAAACGATGCCAGCCTCCCCGAACCACAAGTGCGCTCGTTCCGCCCTACGCGGCAGGCTCGGTCCTTCCGTCCTTGTACGGGCATCGAGGAGGGGCTCCTCACAATTGCCCCGTGGAGACGTAGGTAGCGACGTTCGTCGCTCCAGCGTCGGCCAGGGAACCCCGCAGGAAAACCTTCTCCGCAGAGAACCCCGAGAACCCCCGAGAACCCCGAGAACCCCCGAGAACCCTCCGGAGAACCCCCGAGAACCCTCCGCAGGGAACCCCAGGATAGCTATCGACTAAAGCGTCCTGCTTGCCGCGGCGGCATTGTCGTCGGCAGCCTGCTGACGCGTCTCTGGCGTTACGCACACGTGGTCTTGTGGACGAGCTTCCCGCCACACATAGCCAATGTCACACTGCCCATTGCTGTGAACCCGTGAGGATGCATCGTGATTGTCGTCGGCCACCTGCTGGCGAATCTCCGGAAGAACGCACACATGGTCGCCGGGAAAGGCTTCGCGCCATACGTAGCCCGGAATACAGCTGGTTGGCCCGTATCGCCCAGAGATCTGGAACATCAGCTGTTGGGCATTGGGATCGTATCCCGCGCCGGTTCCCGCCATTTCTTGGGCAGTGACTACATAGGCCCCGGATGATGGCGCCGATCCCGAAAATGAGTTTTTTCCGACGAATGGATCGTCGAAGAACAGAGAGATGAGCTCATCTCCCGGAGCCTCCCAGTTGACGTGCTCCTCGGATTGGGCGGGATAGTAGTTCAGCCTCCCTTCGTCGCCCGTCAGGAATCCGTCCGATTCGCATACCAAGGTAGCCATCGTCCCCGGTGCGATCGTCGGCCCGGGGCCAAAGTCCGCCTGCCACTCTCCGTGTTCGAGAGTATTGCCCGGAATCAAGAAGAGCGTGGTGCTCTGGAGCTCGTTGGATACCAAAAGCGTCGTGCTCGTCATTGAAGGACCTCTTTAGGGGTAGCGCTCGAAGGAGCATCCGAAGATAGCTAGCCCGCCCTCCTGGCCACCGCATCTTGGACGTATGTTTGACGCTGCGCTCGGCGTTCGGGCCAGGAAGCCTTCCTTGGCCGCCTGAGGCCTTGACATCACGTCATGGCATGCCACCACCAAGGACAAGCAAGCCTTGAGCAAGGTGTGGCGGCTTTGCGGGCCCTCTACACGCGACCGGCGTCGCGGGCGGCCTCTTCGGCGGCCTGCAACTGGCGCTCGACGAGGTCGAGGCCCGCGTCCCAGAAACCGGGGTCGGCGAGATCGATGCCAACGATCTGACCGAGCTCCTCGGGCGAACGAGAGCCTCCGGCGGCGAGCAGCTCCAGGTAACGCGGCACGAGCTCCTCTCCACGCTGCTCATATTGCTGGTAGACAGACAGCGCGAGCAACTGGCCATAGGCATAGGCGTAGACGTAGCCGGGGGAGCCGATGAAGTGCGGGATGTAGGACCACCACGAGCTGTAGCCCTCGCTGATTTCCACCGAGTCGCCGAACATCTCCTCCTGGCTCTCTACCCACAGCTCGCCGAAGCGCTCGACCGATAGCTCACCCTGCTCACGCCGTGCGCTGTGAACGAGCTTCTCGAATCGGTTCATGGCTACTTGGCGGAAAACGGTGGCGAGCGCGCCCTCGATGTTCTCCGCGAGCAGCGCCAGTCGCGAGGACGGCGTGCTGTCCTCCTCGAGCAGGCGTCCGAACACGATCGTCTCGCCAAACACCGACGCGGTCTCGGCGAGCGTGAGCGGGGTGCCCTGATGAAAGATGCCCTGCTTGGCGGCAAGCGCGAAGTGCACCCCGTGGCCGAGCTCGTGGGCAAGCGTCAGCACGTCGCGACGACGCGAGGTGTAGTTGAGCATCACATATGGGTGCACCGAGGGAACCGCCGAGGCACAGAAGGCTCCACCACGCTTAGCGGGACGCAAGGGAGCGTCGATGTAGCGCCCATCGAAGAAGCGCTTGGCGAGCTCGCCAAGCTTGGGAGAGAACGAGGAGTAACAGTCGAGTACGAGCTCGCGGGCGTGAGCGAACGAGTAGGTGACTTCGTCCTCGGTGACCGCCGCCATGCGATCGTAGTCGGCGAGCCGCTCCACCCCGAGCAGCTTGGCCTTCAGGCGATACCAGCGCCGCGGCAGCTCGTAGCGGGCGCGAACCGCCTCTATCAGCGCCGCCACCGACTCGTCGCTGGCCTCGTTTGAGAGGTTGCGAGCGGCCAGCCAGCTCGGGTAGCGTCGCAGGCGATCGTCCGTGGCCTTGTCGGCTAGGAGCGTGTTGAATAGGAAGGCGCGCGTGCGCAAGCCCGGGGCTAGCGCCTCGGTGACCGCCTTCGCGGTGGCGCTCCGCAGCTCGCGGTCGGGGAGCACGAGCCGGCTGAGCGCCACGTCCAGAGCCACCTTCTCCGACGTCCCCGCCGTCCCCGCCGGATCTGCACCCTGGCGCTCACCTCCATCCGCACCCTGCGCCGAGGTGCCATCCGCGCTCTGCGCCGAGCTGCCATCGTCGGACTGACCGGGCAATCGCACCTCGATCGCGGAGGTAAGCTCATCGAACAGACGCGACCAAGCGCTCGCGCCGGTGACGGACTTCTCCGCGAGGATCTTCTCCTCGGCTTCGCTGAGCAGATGCTCGCGGTAGCGGCGCGCGTTGCGTAGGTAGTGGCCGCAGAACGCCAGCCGCTCGTCGGCGAGCAAGCCCTCGGCTTGCTCGCCATCCAGGGCGGCCCATTCGAGCTCGAAGAACAGCAGCGTGGTCTCGATCTCGGTTCCCCGCTCCTGCACCTCCTGCATCAACGCGCCAGCAACTGGATCGGCTGTGTCGACCGAGAACCCGAGCCCCGCGTAGGTGCCGGCACGACCAACCAGTTCCTGAATCGCGCCTAGCTCGCGCATGGCTTGCTCCAGGCCCGCGCTATCGAGCTGCGCGAGCTTGCCGGCGTAGCGTGCGGCGAACGCTTGCGAGCGCTCGAGCGCCTCCGTGAGCTGCGCCCGGGCGCCGTCCGCCCCGCGCCCGTCGACGAGCGGCTCGAGATCCCAAGCGCTTGCGTCCAGCTCGGGATCGACTGACTCTGGGGCTGGCGACGTGGCCATCGTCCCGGCAGCTTAGCTGTACGGACTTACTCGCTGGCGAGCGCCTGGAGCATGTCCAGACGGGCCGCACGCCGGGCGGGCAACTGTGCCGCGAGCAGGCCCGCGAGGGCGGCGACGACGAGCAGTATCAGCAGCGTGCCGATCGGGAACGCCTGCACGTAGCCGGAGCCCGACAGGGCGAAGGTGGTGACGAGCACAGCGCCGACGACGCCGATCGCGAGCCCGAATACCCCTCCGATCAGCGCGGTGATGACCGACTCGTAGCGGATCATCTGGCGCACCTGGCGGCGGGAGGTGCCGATCGCGCGCATCATCCCTAGCTCGCGGGTGCGCTCGTAGATCGACAGGATCAGCGTGTTGACGATCCCAAACAGCGACACGATCACCGATAGCGCCAGCAGCACGTAGATCAACGCCAGCAGCGTGTTGATCTGGTTGGCCTGATCTTCCTTGAATTGCGCCGCCGTGCGCGAGCGCGCTTGCGGGAACTGGCTCGCCAGCAGCCTGTCGACGGCGGGCTGCACCTGGGAGTCGCTGAAACCCTTCCGATAGGCGACGAAGTCAAGCGCGTCTTCGCGCAGGCCAAACGCCTGGCGCGCGAGGGCAAGCGAGATCGTGAAATTTCCGAGCAGGCGCGCGTTGTCGGAGGCGATCCCGACGACCCGCAGCGGTACGTGCCTGCCTGTGGGCGTGAGCAGCGAGACCGTCCGCCCGACCTTCAGGTGGTGGGATTCGGCGTAGGCCTTCGCGAGGATCGTGCCGCCGTCATCGAGCGCCGGCAGCGCCGCGTCGGAGCCCTGCTTCCATTCCACGCGATAGACCCGGCTGAAGCTCTGTGGTTCGATGGCGGTGACGGAGGCGTTGCTGGAGCTGCCGCGCATACGGCCCTCTGTGAACCCGACCGCGGTGACGGTCGCCACGCCCGTCACCCGGCGCAACGCGGGCGCCACCAGCGCCGGGATCCCGGCTTCGTTGCCGGACTGCGAGTTCTCGACGATCAGGTTGCCGGCAAACGTGCGGCTGACCGCCTGGTCGATTGTGGCCTTGGTGCCGTCGGCGAGCACCGCCACCAGCGTGACCAGCGCCAATCCCACTGTGAGCGCGGCGGCCGTGGTCAGCGTTCGGCCGGGCTGGCGGATCGAGTTCTCCTGCGCTAGGCGGGCGGTGATGCCGCGCCATGCAATGAGCGAGCCGATCGCTCTCGCCAGCGCCGGGACTATGCGGTAGTGGCGTGCCGGGCGCTCGCCCCCGCGCCGCAGCCGCACCCACAGCCGCAGCGCTCGCAGACACCACACGACCAGCAGCACGAGCCCCAAAGCGCGCCCCCCGGTCACAGCCGCCACGGCGAAGACCACGACGAGCCCGATCAGGAAGCGGGCGACCAGCTGGCGCCTGGTGGGCAGCGGTCGTGGCGGTATGCCCACGCCCTCGCGCATCGCCGCGAGCGGCGGCACGCGCGTGGCACGGATCGCGGGAGCGAGCCCGGCGAGCACCGTCACGCCGATGCCCACCACCAGCGAGACGACGATCGTGCGCGTCTCGAGCACCGTGCCGCTGTCGGGGAGGTCGGCGCCGAAGCTCTTGAACAGCTGGTCGAGCGCGGGCGCCAGCAGGAGCCCCCCGAGCAGTCCGAGCGCCGCCCCCACGACGCCCAGCAGCAGCCCTTCGTAGACGACCGAGCGCATGATCTGCGAGCGCGAGCAGCCGAGCGTGCGCAACAGCCCGAACTCGCGCGTGCGCTGGGCGACGGTGATCGAGAAGGTGTTGAAGATGATGAACGCGCCCACCACCAGCGACACGTAGGCGAACACGAGCAGGAACGTGCGCAGGAAGCTGAGATTGTGTTCCAGTTCGGAGGTGTCGTGACTGGCTTCTTCGGCACCCGTGCGCACATCGACGGTGCGCGGCAGCACGACACGCAGCCGGGCGCGCAGCTGGTCTGGGGTGACGGGGTGGGCGGGATTTGATTCCGCCGCGACATCGATCTGGTCGAAAGCACCCTGCTCGCCGACGATCCGTTGGGCCTCGGGGAGCGTGAAGACCGCGACGCCCGCACCGCCGAAGGATTCGCCGCCGCCGAACTTGGTGATGCCGACGATCGTGTAGCGCTTGGCCGGCGCGGAGCCGCCCGCGACGAGCATCTGCTCGCCGAGCTTCAGTTTCGCGCGATCGGCGGTGGCTTCGTCGATGGCAAGCTGACCGGCATTGGTGGGGAAGCCGCCGTGGACCGCCGAGAAGGAATTGAAGCGGGCCGGCACCCTGGAGGCCACGAACGCAGGCGCGCCACCGGTGGTGAGCCGTTTGCCGTGAATGTCGAGGAAGGTGCCCGGCGTGAAGATCGAGCCGGCCGCCTGCGCCACGCCCGGAGTGCGGCGCACGCGCGCGAGCATCGCGTCGTCGATCGGCGTGGTTTCCGAGCCTGTGTTTCGCCCGAGCACCTGGGTGGGCGTGATCACGACGTCGTGGCCGCGGTTGGCCGTCTGGAAGATGCCGGCGAAGGAGTGGTTGATGGTGTCGGTGAGCACGTAGGTGCCTGCCATCAAGGCCACGCCAAGCGCGACCGCGATCCCGGTGAGCAGCACCCGCAGCTTGCGTTGTAGGAAGCCTCTCAATACCAGAGCGAGCATCAGCCGCGCCCCCGTACCCGGGGGGTTGCGTGACCGGTGAGCATCAGCCACGCCCCCGCGCCGGCGGGCTCGCGTGACGACCGGTGAGCATCAGCCACGCCCCCGCGCCGGCAGGCTCAAGTGAACGGCGGGCATCAGCCGACGGCCTTCATCAGGTCGAGCGCGTGCTCGGCGCTCGTCGCCTCCCCGTCGTGGGCGATGCGCCCGTCTACGAGCACCAGCAGCCGGTCGGCAAACGATGCGGCGTGGGCGTCGTGGGTGACCATCACGACGGTCTGGGAGAAGTCGTCGACGGCGTGGCGCAGCAGTTCGAGCACGTCGCCGGAAGCCTTCGAGTCGAGGTTGCCCGACGGCTCGTCGGCGAACACCACCGAGGGACGCGACACGAGCGCGCGCGCGACCGCGACGCGCTGTTGCTGCCCCCGGAGAGCTCGGCGGGGCGGTGGTGGAGGCGGTCGCGAATGCCGACCGTGTCGATCAGCCGATCCAGCCACTCGCGGTCGGGCTTGCGCCCGGCGATCGACAGCGGCAGCAGGATGTTCTCCTCGGCGCTCAGCACCGGCAGCAGGTTGAAGGTCTGGAAGATGAACCCAACCTGGTCGCGGCGCAGCTGCGTGAGCTTGCGGTCGTCGAGATCGCCCAGCTCGACGCCGCCGATCTCGACCGATCCCGAGGTCGGGCGGTCAAGCCCTGCGAGCGTGTGCATCAGCGTGGACTTCCCGGAACCGGACGGTCCCATGATCGCGGCGAAGCGACCGCTGGGGAAGCCGACGCTGACGTCCACAAGCGCGTCCACGGCAGCCTCGCCGACGCCGTAGCGGCGACAGACGTCCCGAGCCTGGACGATGTTGCGCGACACGCCATCGAGGTCTACTGTGCTCATAGCGCGAGTGTAGTGGCCGCATGCGATGCCCCGCGGACGTTCTCGCGATGGCGGGGGGGATGAATGGCGAGCGGCGGCGTTGCGGCATATGCGCATGCGAAACTTAGAAAGACGCCCGACCGGGGTTGTAGCATCGCCCGCCACGATGCACGAGACCACTCCGGCAGTCTTCCTGATCGCAAGGCCTTCGATCGACATCGAGGGGATGCGCGGCTACCTGCGGGATGTCGGCGGCGAGTCGTGGCTGGAGCGCCGTCTGGAGGAGTCCGACGGCGGGGTGGGCGGGGATCTCAATCACGGCGAGCTGGTCGTGGAGTTCGGTGGCAGGGCCTGCTATCGCAGCTGGGAGCCGGGGCTGAACCCGAATGTGACAAAGGTGCGCACAGACCAGCGCGAATACTTCGCCAACATCCTGCGCAGTGCCCACGGCAGCGTGCTCGAGCACGCCAACTGGTCGTTTGCGCTTCGCAACGTGAGCCGCGTATTTACACACGAGCTTGTGAGACATCGCGCCGGGTCGGCGTTCAGCCAGGAGAGCTTGCGCTACGTACGCCTCACCGATATCGGCTTCCGCGTGCCCCCCGCCTTGGAGCCGGTGCGCGAGCAGGTGCTCAGCATCGTGGAGCAGCTCGAGGAGTTCCAGGTAAGCGCCGCCGAGCAACTCGGGATCGACGAGCAGGGAGTGCCGTTTCATGTCAAGAAGGAGGTCACCTCCGCGCTGCGCCGCCTCGCGCCGATCGGCCTATCGACGGACATCCTGTGGACCGCCAACGCCCGCACCTTGCGTCATGTGATCGAGATGCGCACGGCCGAGGGCGCCGAGGAGGAGCTGCGACTCGTGTTCGACAAGCTCGCACGCATCATGCAGGCCGAGGCGCCCGGTCTGTTCCAGGACTTCACGCGCCAGGAGGACGGCGCGTGGGTCCCGGAGCACCGCAAGGTCTAGGACTGTCGTTGGCCGGCGCTGGCCGATCGGCGATTCCGTCGATCGACGATCGGTTGCGTCCTCGCTTGCCCAACGATCGTCCTAGAGGCCCGCGTCGTCAGACCGTCCTGGCACGAGTTGCGTCCCAAACCTGACGTCGCTATACTGTCGGCTGTACCCGACAAGTGTCAGACAGGAGCGGGAACGGCATGACAGCGACAGTCACACGCGAGCGCGACGAGCTGCAGCAATTCGAGGAGCTTGTGGGGCAGTCCAGCGACCGGTTGCTGGCGGCGCTGAGCGTGACCCCGATACCCAAGGACTACCTCGATCGCTGGCAGCACACCGCGAGCCTTCTCTCGGATGCGATCGACCGCTCGACACCTCCAAGCCTCGACGGCGAGCAGATCGCGGAGATCCGTGGGGAGCTGCTGGGAATCATGCAGCGCGCGGCTGACTACGACACGGAGCGGCCGCTCGACTCAATCGAGGCGGCGCTGCTCGGGTTGGAGGCGATTCGCCATGTGGTGCGCGACGCGCTCGAAGAGCAGGCGCCGGGTGAGGATGACGCGCGTACGCTGTTGGGCGAGTTGGAGGAGGCGCTTCCGCGCGTCAACCGCAAGGATCTCGCCGAGCTGCTCGGCACGAGCGAGCGCTCGATCCAGCGCACCCTGGCGAGCACCGCTCCCGTGGCCCCCAGCCGGCGCCTGGTGATGGTCGCCCGGCTCGTGGCGCTGCTGCGCCGCGGTTGGACCCCCGAGGGCGTCGTCGCCTGGTTTCACCGGTCCCGTCCTGAGCTGAGCGAGCGCAGCGTGCTCGACGCGCTCGACGACGCCGCGCTGGAGCAGGACATCCTCGGGCTGGCCCGGCATGGGCGCGCGCAGCACGGCTCCTGAGCCAGCGCGGGTCGATTACGACGACGTGGCGTTCCGGTGGAGCGACTACGACGTGCCACTGTGGACGCGTCCCAACTCGAGCGCATTGCGGTGGAACCGCGTCCGCCAGGATGCCACCCAGTACACCAGCCTGACACCAGAGGGCTCGTGGGCGGAGCTGATCAGGGCCGAGCGATTGCGCTCGACGGATGACCTGCGCATGGTGAGCATGACGATCTGGATGTTGCGGGTGCGCGAGACGAACCTCGCCGACTATTCGACGTTCGAACGGGCCCGCAAGGCCGGGTTTCCACCCGAGGCGCTCGTGGACGAAGACTACGAGCGTTGCCAGGTCGAGGCGGAGCGTCTGCGCGCGCACGGCTTCCGCGGAGTGCTCGCCCCATCGGCGGCGCTACCCGCCCCATCGGCGGCGCTACCGGGGGCCGTCAACCTCACACTGTTCGGACGCCGACTCGCGGTGCCCTGGGACTATCCGCAACAGGCCCTGATGGCGTCGTTTATAGCGGCGAAGCGGCTGGCCGTGGGGCGTCCGCCAGACGAGCTTCTGCCGCTCGTGCGCCAGCGTGGGGAGCCACATTCGCTGTTGGGCGAGTATCTGACCGGCGACGTACATGTTGGTCGATCGGAGATCCCGTCGATCTCCGATCGGTCCCACCTTCGGCGCATGCGCCGAAGGTAGCCGCGCCACATGTGGCGCGGCTCGGAGCCGCACATGTGCGGCTCCGCCGGCCGGCGCATGCGCCGGCCGGAACAGCCATACAAGTCACATGAGGACCCGTGCTAATGCCGACACATGTGCCGGCCGGAACAGCACAACGGTGTCAAGTGTCCATCGTGCGTGTGCGCCAGGCGCCGAGCGCAAGAAACACGACCACCCAAGCCAACAGCACGAGGAAAGCCGTTGCGCCCGACATCGTGACCGTGGCGCCATGACCGCCTTCTCCTACATGAACCGGGCTGAAGTGCGCGGTTGCCTGGCTCATCAGGCCCTCGCGGACGCTGCCCAGTCCTTTGATGCTGGCAAGCAGCGGGCTCGCCACGATCTGCCACGCGATCAGGGCGATGATGGCGGCCGGCTTTGAGGTGGTGAGCGAGGCAAAGCCCACCGCCACCACGCACAACATGCCGGTAGCCAGCAGGGTGAAGCCGAGCCCATTGAGAATCAGCGATCCGCTGGGCGTAGGCAGGTTCGCGGCAAACGCGAAGGTACCGATGAGCAGCAGCACATAAGCGCCGATCATCATCACGAAGGTCACCGCCAGGGCGGCGGGAACGCGTGAGGCAAATAGCGCCAAGCGCGAGCGGCCCGTCACGACGAGGTCGCGAAAGACTCCGGCGGAGGCGTCTCCGGTACCGGCCTCCACGCCGATCAACAAGGCGGCGAGTGGACCGAAGAAGAGCGCGATCACCCGCAACCCATCGGAGAAGTTCTGGGCGCCGCCCGCGGGTCCGTATTTCCCGGGGTTGGTGGCGTGCTCGATCACCGCCGCCACGAAGTAGATCAAGATCGGGCCGAGCGCCAACACGAGCGACCAGATCAAGATGCCGCGTTTCTTGCGCAGCTTGAGAATGTCCGCGCTCGTCATTTGGGCTGCGATTGTGGCGTTCATGCCGTTACCCCTCCGGACGGAGTGTCGCTCTTGGGCCGGGATCGTCGCGTTCATGCCGTCACCTCTTCGGCTGGAGTGTCGCTGAGTCTCGACGTGACCTCGAGGAAGCGCTGCTCGAGGCTCTGGCGTACCGGCTCGAGCCGAAAGACCGCCAGGCCCGCGCCGACGAGCGCGGAATTGATCGCGGCGGAGCACTCCGCCACTGAGCTGTCTGAGTCGACGGCGAGCACCACGTGCAAATTGCCCTCAGAGCGGCGTACAAGCTGTGCCTGTGGGCAGTCCTCGAGCACGCCGAGCGCACGCTCGAGGTCGTCGGCACCGACGATCAGCTCGTGGCGGGCGCCGCCTTCGGCGAGCTCTGCGATGGCTCCCTGCATGAGGATCTTGCCGCGATCGACGATCGCGGCGTGATCGCAGATCTTCTCGACCTCGTCGAGCAGGTGGGAGGAGATGAAGACCGTGCGACCCTCCTGCTCGACCATGTCGCGGATCATTTCGCGGAACTCCTGGATGCCGCCGGGATCGAGGCCGTTGGTGGGCTCGTCGAGGATCAACAGCAGGGGGTCGGCAAGCAGACAGCGGGCGACGCCGAGGCGCTGGCGCATGCCGAGCGAGTACTTCTTGACCTTCTCGTCGGCGCGTTCTGAGAGGCCGACGCGTCGCAGCGCCGGCACGATGCGCTGCGTGCGTCTGCGGCCCGCGTGCGGCGGCGACGATGCGCAGGTTCTCGCGACCGGAGAGCTGCGGATGAAAGCGAGGCTCCTCGACGATCGCGCCGACGCGCGCAAGCGCCGCGGCGCGCTCTGCGGGCACGGGATGCCCGAGCACGCTCATGCTGCCCGCGCTTGCGCGCGTGAGCCCCAGCAGCATGCGGATCATCGTGGTCTTGCCGGCGCCGTTGGGCCCAAGGAAGCCAAAGGCGCTGCCGCGCGGGACCTGCAGATCGACACGGTCGATCGCGGCACGCTCACCGAAGCGCTTGGTCAGGCCGGTGGTCTGGATCGCCGTCCCAGTTGAGTCTCCATTGGATAGCGGCGGGCTGTGGTCGATTGCTGACATCGGTCTCCTTGTCGAGCTTCGGCTTGGCCGGTGCCGCGCGATCGCGAGCAAGCACCGGGGGCGCGTTCAACGGCTGGTTGGACAATTCCAACACTGTGATCGAAGCGAGCGCGGAACACCATAGGGGATTACCCGTAGGGCACGCGCCACCCGAGCGGATGCGATCGATCGCGCCCGCACGAACGTCCGTTACGACCCGTCGAGGCTCCCCGGCACAACCCGTCTAGGCCCTCCCTCACGACCTGTCGAGGCCCTCGGTCACGACCCGTCTAGGCCCTCCCTCACGACCTGTCGAGGCCCTCGGTCACGACCCGTCTAGGCTCACAAGCTGTCTCTGCATGGCCCAGCGGCTGAGCTCGTGACGACTCGACAGCTGCAGCTTGCGCAACACCGCCGAGACGTGCGCCTCGACCGTCTTGACCGAGATTCCCAGGCGTAGGGCGATCTCCTTGTACATGTAGCCCCGGGCGATGTGCTGCAGAACCTCACGCTCGCGCGCGGTGAGCTGGTCGAGCTCGGCCTGCTCGCCCGCTGAGGGCCCACGAGCGAAGGCGTCGAGCACGAAGCCTGCCAGGCGGGGAGAGAATACGGCGTCTCCGTCGGCTACGCGCACGATCGCCTCGGCCAGCTCCTGGCCGGAGATCGTCTTGGTCACGTAGCCGCGGGCGCCGGCGCGGATCACGGCGATCACGTCCTCGGCGGCATCGGACACCGACAGTGCGAGGAAGCGCACCGCGGGGCAGCACCGGTGCAGGACTCTGCGAATCACCTCCACCCCGCCGCCGTCGGGCATGTGCACGTCGAGCAGCACCACGTCGGGCTCGTCCGCTCGATCGGCGCGAACGGCGTCGGCCACGGTGCCGGCGTCGGCGACGACCGTGACACGATCGCCGAGCTCGGCGCGCACACCCGCCCTGAACAGGCCGTGGTCGTCGACGACCACGACGCGCGGCGAGGCGCTCACAGCGACCGCGGTTCCATTTTTCATACCGGTTGCAGCTCCACTTCTCATGCCGGCCGCGGCTCTATTGCTCATGCCGGTTGCAGCTCCATCTCAAGCTCGACCTCGGTGCCGTCGCCTGGGGCGCTGTGCACTGTGGCGCGACCGCCGTGGCGGCGCATGCGTCCGAGGATCGAGTCGCGCACACCGCGGCGATCGGCGGGAATCGCGTCCGGTTCGAATCCCACGCCACGGTCGCGGACGAACACCTCGACACGTGTCGGCGTCGATCTCGGCGTATAGGTCGATGCGCTCGCTGCCCGCGAACTTGGCGGCGTTGGTCATCGCCTCGCGCGCGGCCTGGACCAGCGCCTCAGCCCTAGTGTCGAGTCGGCCGTCTCCGACGATGACAGCCTCGATCGGAACTCCGTGAAGCTCCTCGACTTCGCCCGCCGCTAGCTCCAGCACCGTTCCGATCGTGTCGCGCTGCCCGCTACGGGCGTCGGGGCGCTCGAACAGCCAGCGGCGCAGCGCGCGCTCCTGACGGCGAGCGAGCGTCGCTACCGCCGCGCGCGTCGCTGGAGCGCTTTTGGATCAAGCGCAAGCGTCTGCAGCACCGAGTCGTGCAGGTGGGCGGCCACCTCGGCGCGCTCCTGCTCGCGGATGCGCGCCGCGCGCTCGAAGGAGAGGTTGCGGGCGAGGCGCAGGAACCACGGTCCCGCCACAACCATGAAAGCCACGAGGATCACGGCGGCGTGACCGATGACGCTCCTGCCGGGATGCAGCACCCCAACGGCGTGCAAGACGGCTAGGGCGAACAGGATCCGCAGTAGCGAGCCCCCGACTCTGATGAGGGCGTTATGGCGCCCAGACCCGAGACCTGGAGGCGGGTTGGACAGGAGAGCGCCAGGTGCGCGCTAGTGCACCGGGGAGCTGAGTCTCGCCGCCAGAAAGCCGACCCGTGGGCGTGCGCGCTGAGGCCATCTCATCTCATGATGCCAGCGACGAGCGCTATGGGATCCCCTATAGGGGATCCCACCCTATGAAGCCCTCGCGCCGTCGGACGAAGAGGGCGTGCGGAGCCTCACGGCGCTATCCTCTTGGGCCTGCAACTCCTTGACACGACTCCTCCAGCTCGCCCATGACGGCGGGGTCGCGCAGAGTCGTGACGTCGCCCAGCGCGCGGCCCTCGGCGATGTCGCGCAAGAGCCGGCGCATGATCTTGCCCGAGCGCGTCTTGGGCAGATCGTCCGCCCAGATGATGCGCTTGGGCCGCGCGAACTTGCCGATCCGCTCAGCCACCGTCTCGCGAATGCTCTCGACGGTGGCTTGGTCGCCGTGGAGCTCGCCCTGGAGGGTCACGAACGCGACGATCGCCTGGCCGGACTGTCTCGTCGTGCTGGCCGATCACGGCGGCCTCGGCGACGTCGGGGTGGGCGACGATCGCCGACTCGACCTCGGCCGTGGAGAGCCGGTGACCGGAGACGTTGACGACGTCGTCGATGCGCCCGATCACCCAGATGTAGCCGTCGGAGTCGACGCGAGCGGCGTCGCCAACCAGATAGGTCTGCTTGCCGAAGCGCTTGAAGTAGGTCTCGATGAAGCGCTCATCCTCCTTGTAGAGCGTGCGCAGCATCGACGGCCATGGGCTGCGTGAGCACGAGCAGGCCCTGGCCTTCGGCGATCGGCTCGCCGGTGGACTCGCTCAGCACCTGCGCCTCGACGCCCGGGAACGGCTGCGTGGCCGAGCCGGGCTTGGTGGCGGTGATGCCGGGCAGCGGGGTGATCATGATCGCGCCTGTCTCGGTCTGCCACCAGGTGTCCACGATCGGGCAGCGTTCGCCGCCGATCACCTTGTGGTACCACAGCCACGCCTTCGGGTTGATCGGCTCGCCGACGGTGCCGAGCAGGCGCAGCGAGGAGAGGTCGTGCTTGTCAGGCCACTCGCGCGCCCCACTTGATGCACGCGCGGATGGCGGTCGGAGCGCAGTAGAGGATGGTGACTTTGTAGCGCTCGATCAGCTCCCACCAGATGCCCTTGTGGGGATAGTCGGGGGCGCCCTCCCACATCACCGATGTGGCGCCGTTGGCAAGCGGGCCGTAGACGATGTAGGAGTGGCCGGTGACCCAGCCCACGTCGGCCGCGCACCAGTACACGTCGGTCTCCGCTTTGAGGTCGAACACGTAGCGGTGGGTTGCGCTGACGCCCGTCAGGTAGCCCCCGGTGGTGTGCAGGATTCCCTTCGGCTTGGCGGTCGAGCCCGAGGTGTAGAGGATGTAGAGCGGATGCTCGGCGTCGAGCGGCTCGGCCGGGCACTCCGCGCCTCGGCGGCGGCGAGGATCTCGTCGTAATAGACGTCGCGGCCCTGCCTTCATCTCACACGGCGTGCCCTTGCTGCGCACGACCACGATCCTCTCCAGCGTCGACAGGTCGCCCATGACCTCATCGACACGATCCTTGACCGGCGCGGTCTTGCCCTTGCGGGCCGCGCCGTCCACGGTGATCAGCAGCCTTGGCCTCGGAGAACTCCATGCGCTCGCGCACCGCCTCGGCGGAGAAGCCGCCGAACACGACGTTGTGGGGCGCGCCGATGCGCGCGCACGCAAGCATCGCGACGACGACCTCAGGGATCATCGGCAGGTAGATGCCGACGACATCGCCCTTGCGCACACCCTGAGTCCTTCAGGGCGCTCGCGAAGCGCTTGACCTCGGCGAGCAGCTCGGCGTAGGTGATGTCGCGCTCGCTCGCCCTCCTCGCCACGCCAGTGCAAAGGCGACACGCTCGCCACGACCGGCCTCGACGTGGCGGTCGAGGCAGTTGTAGGAGGCGTTGATCGTGCCGCCCACGAACCACTTGTAGAACGGCGGATTGGAGTCGTCGAGCACGCGATCCCAGGGCTTGAACCAGTCGAGCTCCTCGCCTGCTCTGCCCACCATGCCTGCGGATCGCGTGCCGCCTGCTCGTAGACGGCGGGATCGTTCAGCAGCGCGTGCTCGCGAAACTCGCTTGGCGGCTCGAAGCGCTCCACCTCGAGCATGCTCGGCGAGCTCGGAGTCGAGCGCCTCGGTGTCAATGGCCATGAGCTACACATCCCCTCCTGATTCTGCGCCATCGAGTCGACTCTACCGTCGCCGAGTGGCATCACCGGCAGAACCGTGCGCTTGAACGTCGAGTTGACAACTACGGCAAATGACGCATACCAAGCCGCCGCGGCGGTCGCCAGGCCGAGGTAGCCGCCCCAATGGGTGACGGTCGGGTGCGGTCCAGCCGCGCCGATCGCAAGCAGGATGAACGTGACCGTCAGCAGCACGAACACGAGCAGCACCGCGCCGCTGACGCGCAGCGCCGCGACGGTCATGTATGCGGTGAAGATCGCCCACGCCCACAGGTACACGCCGACGGCGTGCCCGACGTTGCCGCCGATGCTCTTCGCATAGAACACCTCGAGCGCCCAGAAGGAGATCCAGAAGGCCACCGAAGGAGCAGAAGGCCACCGCGCCGAACGTGTTGCCGGTGCGGAACTCCCATATGCCGGCGATCAGTTGCACGATCCCGCCGTAGGCAAGCGCCAAGCCGAGCACTACCGGGATGCCCTTTTCGTTGACGAGGTTGGAGTTGAACATCGAAAGCACGAACGTCGTCATCGCGAACGCCGCCAGACCGAGCGGCGCAGGGTTGGCCGGCGCCCATGAGCTGGCGACGGGACGCTCGTCGGCAACTGGCGGGCTTACACCCTGCGCGGCACGAGAATGGATAGAAGCGGCCTCCATGGAACCCTCCCTTCACGCCAGCCCATTCGGGCGGCACTTGATGCTTGTCAAGGCTCAGATCGCGGTAGGCCGAAGGCCGTCTGCGGTCCTCTCTATTTATTCCCGTTCCGGGACAGTGCCAATCCTCGATGGAAGCCGCCAGAATGGACCATCCACACAGACGAGGTGGGACACACTGGACAAAAAGAAATCGCTGCGCTACGAGGTTCAGCCGCGCTTACGCCGCGAGCCACCTGTGACGGGCGGCGGCGGCGAGCCGCGCTTACGCCGCGAGCCACCTGTGACGGGCGGCGGCGGCGAAGGTTCAGCCGCGCTTGCGACGCTTACGCCGCGAGCCACCCGTGACCGGGGTCGGTGGCGGAGCGAGGTCGGCGGCGGGTTCGCCGCCATTGCGAGCGCCTTCGGCTCCCCGCGCGCGTGCGCCAGCGGATCCGTCCTTCGCCTCTTCGCGTTTTGCCCGCTGCTCGGATTGCGTCGGCCAGGGTCGCGCCTCGCCGGCGGCCCAGGCCGGGGGGTCGCCGCTCGGTAGGCGTTCCCACAGCAGAAACCCAGTAGCAGCGAGCCAGAACGTGGGGATCAGCGTGGGCACCAGGCTCGAGCCGAACAGGGGAAGGAACAGCAAGGCGGCAAGCATGCCGAGCATGCTGAGCCAGCGTGGAAGCAGGCCGGCGCGTAGCGAGCCAACCATCACCGAGATCATTCCAACGGTGAGCGCGAGCGCCGCGAGCAGCCCCAGCAGCGTCAAGGCGATTCCCACAGAGCCGGATGTGAGCAATGCACGTTCGACGGCTTTGCTGGAGAAGTCGTTGCCGGCGGCGAATTTGTGCGCCTCGATCGCGAGAGTTACCTCGTGAATGAGGTTCAGCAGCGCGTAGCCGATACCCCCGATGAGCACGAGCGGACGCCCCGGAGGCCAGGTTTGGGGCCTGCGAAAGCGGGTGGAGTCCTGGAGGAACAACAGCACCAGCGTGAGCGCCAGGATGGCGATCGCGGTCAATACGTTGCCCGCGATCAAGCCGAAGGCGTGATGGTCGATGTACCTGACCTCCGCCGCGCGCGGGCTGATGGCGGGACTGGCTTCGCCGTGCAGCGCCGGTTCGAGCCCCTGCACGATGCCAACGGTGGGCAGTTCCTTCAGTGCTGCATTCAAGATGATGCCGCTGAGCAGGAAGAGCACGCCACCCGCAGCCGCCGGAACCGAGAGGCGAGCGCGCCTGTCGGACTCGAAAGCTATTCGCTGCTTGATCTCTGCGGCCGTGGCCATCGGCACGGCAGTGTATGAGTTGGGAGGCACACGGGGAGCCTGCCGTCCGGCAATAGCTTGGCAAGCGATGTCACAGGACGGCGCTCATCGACCGATGAAACGGACGCATGGACGAGCGAAATCGAGCGTGCTGGACGCTAGGATGGGGTTATGGAGAGTGGAGATTTCGGCGATCTGTTCGGCGACCCGGACGAGCTACAGCGTCGTATAGCCCAGTTTGCCGAGCAGATGCAAGGTCAGCAGGCGCTGGCGTGGGCCGACAACGCCATCAAGCTTGCTGTGGATATGACGGTGGCGGCGGTGAACCGCGTGAACATCCAGGGCAACGCCGAGGCTCAGGCAGAACAGATCCGCAGTGTGATCGCGGTGGTGTTCCCCGAGGCAGTCACACTCGTGCGCGAGGCGCGCGAGGGGCTGCAGTAGCCCGCTCCTCTTCGCCATCTTCGCCATCGCCCCGTTCGGAGCGCCGCTCGGCGTCGCGTGAGGCGCGCCCTGCCGCAATGACTTCTTTGAAAGAGCGAAAGCGGAAGATGAATACAACCGCGCCGAGGCCAACGATGGCTGTGAACGCCGCGATCGCGATCTGCTGGCCTACCGAGTAGGCGGCAACCACGGCGGTGGGAGCGCTGGTGGCAAACACCTTCACAAGCAGCGCCTGCTGCACCCCGGCGCCACCAGGGGTGAACGGCACCGCACCCGCCACCTGACCTACGCCGAACACAAGCAGCACATTGCCGACCGATCCGCCGAGACGGAACGCGTCGAGCAAGAACCAGAAGGCGATGAAGCGACACGCCCATGCCGCCGCCTGCCAGGCGGCGACCTCACGCAGATAGCGACGACGATCGGTGAGGATCGTAAGCCCCTGGCGCACCCGGACCCAGAACGCCTTGGCTCGCACGGAGAGCAGCGCGAACGCCACAAGCCCGAGCACCGCAAGCAAGGTGATCAAAAAGAGCGTGAAGCGGAAATGCTCGGCTAGATAGGAGATGTCGAACGAGTTCAGCTTGGAGAAGTCGGGGGGCTTGGGAAATACGCCCTGGCTGAAGGCGAAGATGAGCACGAACACGCCGACACTCGCGTCGAAGATCGACTCGACGAAGAAAGCCGAGGCGACCGTTGGGTAGGAAGAGCCTGGGATCGAGCTGCGGGCGAGGAATAGCTTGATCACGTCCCCCCCACGCGCTGGCACCACGTTGTTGAAGCCAACCGCGGCAAAATAGGCTCCCCAGATGCGCCGCCACTGGAATCTGACCGCCGGGTAGGCGGCCCGCAGACTGTGGAAGAAGGCGCGCGAGCGCAGCGTGAGGTTGAGGCCGAAGAAGACGAGGCCGAGTAGGAGCGCGCCCCAGTGGACCGCCGCCAAGTCGGAGAAGAACTGCCCCGCAGCTTCCACGAACGAGTCGAAGCTGTGCGCAATCGAGGTCGAGGCGATGGTGCTCAAGCCGCGCGAAACCGAGCTCGAGCTAGATGCACTAGAGAGGAGATCGTGCACGATCGAGCGCGGCGCGTCGGACTGCAGGCTCTGTGGAACCGTCTCTAGGAGATAGGGCACATACCAAGCCTACGGTCCCCGCTGCGAGAAGCGGCCGATCCGGGGCGCCGCGACGTCGGGATCTCGACGTCCTTGCGATAGCGACCCGAGAGCCAGCCGCCAGCGAGTGGACTCCATGCGATCGCACCCATGTGAAAGCGCTGGCAGGTGGGAAGTACTTCTTTCTCTATGTCGCGCACGAGGATCGAGTAGGGCGGCTGCTCGCAGACGAAGCGCTCGCGACCGCGCTCGCGCGCGACCCACTGGGCCTCGACGATCCGACTAGCGGGGAATGTCGAGGAGCCGATGTAGCGCACCTTGCCGGCACGTACGAGGTCACTCAACGCACCGAGGGTCTCGTCGATGTCCGTATCGAGCTCGGGACGGTGGATCTGGTACAGGTCGATCCAGTCGGTGCCCAAGCGTCGCAAGCTGTTCTCGACCTCCTTGACGATCCAGCGACGCGAGTTGCCGAACTCGTTCGGGTCCTCCCCCATCGTGCCGTGCACCTTGGTGGCGAGGATCACGTTGTCGCGCTTGCCGCCAGCCAACGCCTTGCCGACGATCTCCTCCGACTCGCCGCGCGAGTAGACGTCGGCGGTGTCGATGAAGTTGATCCCCGCATCGAGCGCCCTGTGGATGATCCTGATGGAGTCCTCGTGGTCGGTATTACCCCACGCGCCGAACATCATCGCCCCAAGGCACAAGGGGCTGACCTTGACTCCAGTGTGAGCTAGCGGGCGAAGCTCCATGCCAGGACTGTAACGCCCGCGGCTATTTCGCCGCTATGGGGCCGGAGGGTTCGCGGCTTCCAGGGCCTTTAGCACCAGCTCGTCGTGCTCGGCTGGCTTGACCTTGCGCAGCACCTCGGCAACCTTGCCCGCGGAGTCGATGACGAACGTGGTGCGCTCGTTGCCGAAGTACGTTTTCCCGTACATCGACTTCTCGACCCAGACGCCGTAGGCGTCGGCCACGCGATGGCCCTCATCGGCCAATAGAGCGAAGTTCAGCCCCTCTTTGTCATGGAACTTCTTGACCTTGGCGACAGGATCGGGGGAGATGCCGAGCACCACCGCGTGTGCCTGCTCGTAGTCGGCCCGATGGTCACGCACCCCACATGCCTGGGTGGTGCAACCCGGCGTATCTGCCTTTGGGTAGAAATAGACCACGACGCTCTGGCCGTGGAAGTCCGAGAGCTTGACGGCCCGGCCGTCCTGGTCGGGGAGCTCGAAGTCGGGGGCCTCCTCTGCTGGTTCGATCATGCTCGGATCCTAGACACTAAGAGTGCAGCGTAGCCACGATGACCGCGGGGCTCGTGGGATGTGGGCTTCCTCCGAGCGGCTCTGCCGTGACCATCACCTGACGCACACCGGCAAGGTTGCCAGGCACGTTGACCGAGGCGCTGCCGCTGTGGGTCACGCCGAAGAGCGCGTCGGTCGCCTGAGGTGCCTTGCCTTCACGGGCAAGCCACAACTCATAGATCTTGCCGCGGGGCGGCTGGGAGACGCCCGAGATCACGAGTTCGGCGTGCCCCGCCACCTGGCGCAGGACGGCTTTGGCTCCGGGAGGCATCGATGCCAGTTGCGCCGTGCTCACCCGCGGCGTTGGCGCTTGCGAGCCGGTATCGAGTGCCACCGCTCCCACCAGCACGCCGAGGCCCATGGCGCCGGCAACCGTGAGTAGCTGTAGGCGGCGTGAGCGCCAGTGTGGACGGGCAGGCTGTGGCGGACGGTCGGCGTCGGCGCCGGCGGCGTGCAGCAGTTCGGCCTCAGAGCGAACGGTGGTCATGATCCGCTCGCGAAGCTCCTGGGAGGCAACCACCCGTGGCACGGCAACCGGTAGCGAATCGACGACCGGCTGCAAGTTGGAGACGTCCGCGCTGCACAGGGCGCAGCTACCGAGATGCTCTCGATAGCGCTCGGCCTCCTCGCGCCCGAGCGCTCGCAGGACATAGGCGGCGGCCTGCCCGCCCTCTTCGCACTCATGCCCGGAGTCGGGACCGCTCATGCGAGTGCCTCCGAGGTGGATAGCCGATTTCGCATCTTCTCCAAACCGAGACGCATTCGACCCTTGACGGTGCCAATTGGAAGATGAAGCATTGTGGCGATCTCAGTATGGGTGAAGCCACCGAAATACGCTAGCTCGATCACCCGGACCTGCTCAGCGGGCAACTCGTCGATGGCGGTGCGAATCTCTCGGACCTCATCGCGGCGAACGACCTCGACGTCGGTTCGCTCTGGGGCTTCCAAGCGCTCGTGGAGATCGTCATCGCTGACATTCTTGCTGGTGCGCAACCCATCGCGACGCAACGCGTCCACGGCGCGATGATGGGTTATCCCCAAAATCCAATTGCGAACGCTCCCGCGCGAGCGGTCGTAGCGTGCGCCGGTGCGCCACAACGAGAGCAGCGCCTCTTGCACGACGTCCTCGGCGAGCGTGCGCCGCCCGATCATGCGATAGGCCAGCGAGAACGCCGCATCGGCATGTCTCTCGAGCACGATCTCAAACGCGACGGCCTCGTCGCGGCACACGAGCTCCATCAGCTCCTCGTCGGCGAGCTTGCGCAGCTTCTCCGGCGATAAGTCGATCTGGCGCCTGACTCGGGGCATCTATCGAGGCTCGACTTGGGTCATGTATGAGCTATTCGCGACTGGCCCGCTCGCGGATCAGTCGAACTGACCTGTTTGCCGATTACCTCGCTTGCCATCGCGTAGGTGGGCAAGTCCATCTGAGCAGTCTTGCAGCGACAGCGGTGATCCGTGCGGTGTCTGACCGCGAACACATCGGAGCCCGTCGCCAAAACCCGTGCGACCCGGGACCTCGATGACTGCCCGAAAGGGAGCGACATGTCAAACCTCAGACGGAGTCCGCGCCATGCCATTTTGGCGGCATGCGCAGCGATGTGCACGAGCGGGATATTCGTGACTGGGGCTCTATCGGGCTGCGGTTCAGGGTCAAGCGCCGCGCCGTCAAGTGCCGCGCCGTCGAGCGCAACGCCGTCCGTGCCATCAAGTGCTACGCAGTCAAGTGCCACGGTGTCGACGGCCACAGGCCCGGGGGACGATGCACCGGGGGCAAAAGTCGGCGCCACGACCATACGTCTTCAAAACATCGCCATACACCCGTCAAAGGTGACGATTCGGCAAGGTTCAACCGTTACCTGGCAATGGTTGGACGGACATATAGACACCGCCCACAACGTCACCTCCCAACCTGGCGGCCTTCGGTTCAAGCCCTCCGGCACCCGGCTCACCGGCTCCTACTCGATTCGCTTCAACAAGCCGGGCAAGTACTTCTATGAGTGCACCATCCATCCCGCGAGCATGCAGGGCGAGATCGTCGTTGAGTAGCAGCTAGGGCTGAGCCACCGCCGCGATCGAGGCTGAGCCACCGTCGCGAGACTCGGAAATGATCCGGTTGGGGCGTGGCGGCGAAGTAGCCCTGAGATTCACGCCAGATCACGTGACACGGCGTGAGGGCCCGGGGCCAAGGAGCGGCTTCCGGGCATATCCCAAACTTCGTCAACGGAGGTATCGGACATGCCAACCCCCATTAGCGCGGATTCACCTCGCAAAACCTCCGAGGATGAGCTAGCTCCCCAGCCAGCTGGGATCGTCGAGCGGCTCGTGCGCGACGATCACGATCGCAAGCGATTCCTGAAGATGGTTGGCGCCGCCGGAGCCACCAGCTTCGGAGCGTTCGTGCTTGCCGCTTGCGGCTCCAGCAGCAAATCGACCGACACCGGCTCCGCCACCACCGCGGCTGCTTCCACAGGCACGACCACCACAGCGACGTCAAACCCATTCGGATCCGGTGACGTGGGCATCCTCAACTATGCACTGACACTCGAGTACCTGGAGACCGAGTTCTACAAAAAGGTCGTCGCCGCAAAAATGTTCAGCGGCAAAGTGGGTGCCTTGCTCGAGGAATTCTCCAAGCAGGAGCAGTCGCATGTCATAGCGCTTACAGCCGCGATCGAGGGCGCCGGCGGTAAACAGCCGCGAAGCCAAACGGTGTGTTCCCGATCACTAGCCCAAGCCAGGTGGCGATGCTCGCATATACCGTCGAGAACCTCGGCGCCTCCGCCTACCTGGGACAGGCGGCCAACATCCAGAGCAAGCAGGTGCTTGCCGCAGCACTCTCGATTCACTCGATCGAGGCGCGTCACGCCGCGACGCTGGGCACGCTAGTCAACAAGTCGGTCACTCCGGATGGGGCGTTTGCCGTTCCCGCAGAAATTCCCACCGTCCTGGCGGCAGTCAAGCCGTTCCTCGGCTAACCCGGCGTGCCCTCACAAACCGAAAGGACCGACATGAGCTCTCAAAACCTGGCAAATCCTGAACTCGCTGCGTGCGAGGTGCACGGCATGACACGGGCCAGCTTCATGCTCCGCGGTAGCATTGGCGGCCGGCGCGGTCTATGGCACGGCCGCGGTCGGCCCGTTTGTCTCGAGTGCCCTTGCTCAAACCGGGGCAAGCGACGTCGACATTCTCAACTTCGCGCTGACGCTCGAGTACCTCGAGGCCGACTTCTACAACGCAAAGGCCATGCAGGTCGGCCTCAGTGGACAAGCCAAGGCATACGCCAAGCAGTTTGGCGAAGAGGAGCAGGCCCATGTCGCTGCATTGGAAGCAGCGATCAAGCAACTCGGCGGGACACCAGTCAAGAAGCCTACATTTGTCTTTCCGGTCACTAACGAAAAGAGCTTCCTTGCGCTGGCCTCAGTGCTCGAGAACACCGGAGTCGGTGCATACAACGGTGCCGCTCCGATGATCTCGAGCAAGGCTGTGCTCGCGAGCGCCGGATCGATCGTACAGGTAGAGGCACGGCACGCCGCCGCGATCAACTTGCTGATCGACAAGAGCCCGACGCCCTCGGGCGGCTTTGACAAGCCACTTACCGAAGCTCAGGTCTTGGTGGCCGTCAAGCCGCTGATCAAGTCCTAAGGACGAAGCCCTACAAACGTCAAAACAGGAGGTAGCACTTTCTCATGATGGGTCTCGATAATCCAATCCACCTAGCCTTTCTAGGCATCGTCCTGCTGCTCGTGTTCGGGGCGAAGCGACTGCCGGAGATGGGCCACTCGCTCGGAACGGGCCTGCGTGGCTTCAAGGAGGCAATCGGCGGCGAAGCTACGCACACACCGCTGAGCACCACCGAGCAGACGCAAGCGCCGACATCAGTATCCGTACCCGTTCAGGCGCCAAAGGAGTAACCATGGCCGTCGCGGTCGGTAGCGTTGGATATGAGGAGCGGCTCAGCCTGGTTGACCATCTAACTGAGCTGCGCACGCGGCTGATCGTCTCGATCGCGGCGATCGCTGTGGCGTTTGGATTCTGCATGTGGCAGAACCATGAGCTGCTCCACATCATCAACGAGCCGCTCACCCACCAGACTCAAAAGCAGGTGAGCGCGGGTAACGGACCGCTCGGGGCCACCTACATAGTGCAGAAGAACGCCCGCGACGTGGCGAGCCAGCTTGCGATCGTGGTGGCGACGCTCGAGCGACCAGGAAGCGGGGCAAGCCCCGCCACACGCACCTCTCTGCAGCACGTTACGCCGCACCTGCGTGGCGACATCTCGCGACTCTCCGCCCCACCAAGCGGCGACAAGCCTGTGACGCTCGGTATCGGCGAGCCCTTCAACACCACCATCGGCGTGGCACTGATATTCGCTTTGATCCTGGCGTTGCCGGTGGTGTTGTATGAGCTCTATGGCTTCCTGCTACCGGCGTTCAGCCCCGAGCAGCGGCGGATCGCCACTCCACTGATGCTCGCGATCCCCGTGCTGTTCGCCATCGGGGTGACATTCGGCTACTTCGTGGTGCTGCCTGCGGCGGTGCGCTTCTTCCAGAACTTCAACAGCGGCCAGTTCAACGTGCTCGTGCAAGCCAGCCAGTACTACCACTTCGCCGCGGTGGTGTTGCTCGCGATGGGTCTCATCTTCCAGGTACCGGTGGGTGTGCTCGCGGCCACCCGCGCCGGCATCGTGACTCCAGCCCAGCTTCGCCACAACCGCCGCTACGCGATTCTCGCATGCGCTGTGGTGGCGGCGTTCATCCCCGGCGACGCGCTTACGCTCATCCTCGAGACAGTGCCTCTCTACCTGTTGTTCGAGGGGAGCGTGCTACTCGCAAGCATCGGCGAGCGTCGCCGGCGACGGTCGCTTCAGCAGGCGACCTGACCCGACACACGACCCGCCAGAAGGTAACTCGGCACACGACCCGGCCCGGCACACGACCCGGCCCGGCACACGAAACCCGACCGCGACTTGACCGCCACGCGATGGGGCGTTCACTTCAGCAGGCGAGATAGACGCCGGTCCTTCAGCGTGCGTCCACCGGTTTGGCAGGTGGGACAGTAGGCGATGATGTAGTCCTCGAAGTGAACTGCCTCGAGCGTTGTGGCACAGCGCGGGCAGGGCTCGCCCTCATGACGGTGCACCTTCAGCGGCATCGGCAGCTTGTCGGGAATCGGCAGCTTGACCGTTTGCTCATAGGAGTCGATTGCCATGCCGAGCGTGCCGACGATCGATTGCGTCAAGGCAGCCGTGTCCTGCTCGCCCAAGTCCTTGGCGCGCTTGAACGGCGAGAGCTTTGCCTCCCACAGGATCTCATCCACCCACGAGCGCCCGATGCCGGCGATGACGTGCTGGTCGCGCAGCACGGTGTTGAGCGGACGTGCCACGTCGAGCAGCTGCGCCAACGGCGGCGGCGCAGGCCAAGCCTCGGGGCCTAGCGTGGCGAGCGAGTCGTCCTGCTCGAGATCCTCCCGGCGCAACAGCTTCACCCATGCGGCCTGCTTTGAGCCAAACTCGCGCAGGCGCAGCTCGCGCTCTCGCGAAGCATCGACCGCCGGAGTGTCCTCGGGGGAGAGACCCTCTCTCTCGACCTCGTCGACGAGCACACGTACGAGCAGTCGCGAAGTTCTGTCCCGCGGCCCGGCACGACTCCCGTACAGCTGCAAGCGCCCGGCGGACATCAGATGGATCAGGAACACCAGATCGCCGGAGATGTCGACGACGAAGTGCTTGCCGCGCCGCCCTATCCTTTCGATCCGCTGCCCCTCCAGTGCCGACAGGGGCGGGTCGAACGTTCTCATCGCCTTCACGCCTGGGGCGAGCACCGAGAGGATCTCAGCGCCGCGCAAAGCCTCGTTGAGCCTGCGCGCCGTTATCTCGACCTCAGGCAGCTCCGGCATCGCCCTTCATCCTAGGACGATGCCGGAGGCTGAGGGTCTCAGGAAGCTGCGATTGGCGGGCCGTTGTAGGCCTTGCCCGCCGGGTTGCGCCAACTCACGCGCCAGTGGGAGCCCTGCACGGAGGAGTTCAGCGTCCAGTAGCCGAGCGAGTTGGTTTGCACCACCTTCAGCGTCTTATAGCTTTTCGAACCCTTCGGTTGCACGAGCACCTTCAGCTTGGTGGAGCCTTCGGCGGGACGCACCAGCCCCCATAGAGAGACGCCGTGGGCCTGCTTGGAGACGACAAGTGGCAGGGGGAAGCCGAAGTAGAGCGGCTTGGGGGTGCCGTTGACGGTCTCGAGCCCCGTTTGGAAGCCGACGAAGCCGCCGTGCACGCTCGCGCCGGCTTTCCCCCCGAGCGGGTCGTCGCGCAGCAGGTACTGGGAGAACGCCGCCACGCGTGGGTTCGACCAGGAGATCTTCTCCGAGATGGCGTCATATTCGGCTTGCTGGGGAAGCGGCACGCCGAGTTCGCGGTTGGGGTAGCTCTGGATGCCGAACTCGGTCAGGTAGATCGGGATGTGAGCCGGAAGCGCGTGCGCCGCTTCGGCCTTGGCGAGCGCGCTCGTCAGGCGCGAGAGCACGCCGATCGTGACGTTGTCGGCGCCGGCCGGTTTGTAGGACGGGCCGGCACCGGTGGTGTAGGCGTGATGGGCGTAGCCATAGGCCGGCAACATCGCGCAAGTGCTTGCCTTCTTGTATTTCGAGTTGAGGCACAGTGCTTCGCGCAGGAAGGCAAGTGGCGCGACATCGTGCAGCAAGCCTCTTTCCTTGATTTCGCCGCGGCTCAGCCTGTCGGCGCCGATCGGCGCGGTTTCGCCCATCAGCACCTTGGGTTTGGCGATCCCGGCGGACCGCAACCCTTCATAGCCCGCCTGGAACAGGCCGCGGTAGATACGTGGAGATTCGGGCAGTCCTTTGGAGTTGAACTGGGGCAGCAAGAAGGCTGGGTGATTGGGCTCGTTCCAGATCGCATACAGCGAGACGAAGCCGGCGTAATGCTTGCCCACGGCGGTCATGAATTCCTTGAAGTCCTGGTCGTCGGGACGGGTGACGAGGCTCTTGTCGTCGTGACCAGCCGTCGCCCACTCTGGCACCGGCGAGGTGACCGTCAATAGAACCTGCCATTTCAGACGCTTGGCTTCGGTCAGCAAGCACGTCGTAGTAGCCCCAGCTATAGCTGGCGGGGTTGGTGGCTTCGAAGTTGGGCTTTTTCGTGCTGTGGGCACCCGGGGCCACGTTGGCCCAGTAGAGCTCCACGCGCAGCGCTTTCACGCCGAGCGACTGCAGCTGGGCGAGCGCCTTGGCGCGGGCGGTGGGCGTCACTTCGATCAGGTCGCGGGGAGCCTCGAAGAACATTGTCTGCGTGTGCGACGCGCTCGCCGACGGCGGGCGCTAGGGCGCTGAGCGCCGATAGGGCACAAGCGAGCGGGACCAGCTGGCGGGCCCCGATTCTTTGGGGTATGAGTGCGTGAATGTTGGGCATTGGGGGCTTAAGACACGTCGGGGCGAGAGCGATGTTGCGCGTCTCGACGTGGCACACGCGATCGCCGCCGACCACCACCGGCGCGGCGAGCCTGGCCGCTTCGGTGTAGCGTGCGAGCCGATGAGTGCAGCGGTCGCACCGGACGACATTGTCGAGAAGCCATGCGGACGTAGCCGCCGACGCGCGTCCTCCGCTGCTTGTGCTGGAGCCTTTGCGGGGCTTTCTCGACGAGCACGACCTCGGCGCGGGAGAGATCGAGGCGCAGCCGATCGGCGACGGGCACTCCAACGTGACCTACCTGATCGAGCGCGATCGAGCGGCCCGCAGCTGGTGTTGCGTCGCCCCCCGCGCCCGCCGCTGCCGCCGAGCGCCCATGACGTGCTGCGCGAGGCACGCTTGCTGCGGGCGCTGGAGGACACCCCTGCGCGCGTGCCTGAGGTGCTCGCGGTGTGCGACGACGAGCGCTTGATCGGCTGCCCGTTCTATGTGATGGAGCGTGTGCCGGGCGAGGTGATCGTGTGGGAGACGCCCCCGGCGCTCGACTCGCCCGAGCAGCGCAAACGAATCGGCGAGCAGCTGATCGACGCGCTTGTTGAGATCCACGCCGTGGACTGGCGTGCGGCCGGCCTGGAGGGCTTTGGCAAGCCCAGCGGCTATCTCGACCGCCAGCTACGGCGCTTCGGCGGGCTGTGGGATCTGAACAAGACGCGCGAGATCCCCGCCGTCGAGCGCGTCGGGGCATGGCTGGCCGAGCACAAGCCCGAGTCCGGCCCGCGCCACGATCGTGCACGGCGACTATCGGCTGGGCAACACGATGTTCGCCGCGCAGGCCCCCGCCGAGCTGGTGGCGGTGTTCGACTGGGAGATGGCCACGATCGGCGACCCGCTCGCCGACCTCGGCTACCTGTGCATGTTCTGGACGGAGGCGTATGACCCCGAGGGCGGCTTGCGCGAGCATCTCGGCAAGGTCACCCGCGCCGAGGGCTTCTCCACGCGCGCGGAGCTGATCGCACGCTACGAAGAGCGCTCAGGACGCTCGATGCGGGACTTGCGCTGGTACACGACGCTCGCGATATGGAAGTCGATTGTGTTCATGGAGGGCAACTACAAGCGCGCCGTGGCCGGCACCACCGACGACCCCTACCTCAAGCAGTTCGGGGAGGGCGTGCTCGAGCTGGCCCGCCAGGCCGAGGAGGTGGCGCTCGGTGGATGAGTCCTCCAAAAGCGTCCCCGCGCGCGCGCGCGGGGCATCACCCACAGACACACAGACCGCACCCACAGAGACGCACATCGCACCCACAGACACACGACACACCGCACCCACAGAGACGCACACGCACCGTCGGCGCACGCGCGAGCGACAGGCACGTGCAGCCGCCAGCAACGGTCGCACCGGCCTGCTGATCGACTGGGGCGGGGTGCTCACCACGAACCTGTTCACCTCCTTCCACGAGTATTGCGTGCGCGAAGAGATCGATCCGGCCGAGCTCGGCAAGCGCTTCAGCGCCGACCCGGAGTTCCGTGAGATGCTGATCTCGCTGGAGAAGGGGACGATGGACGAGGTCGCCTTCGAGCAGCGCTTCGCCGAGCTGCTCGGCGTGCCCTCGGACGGGCTGATCGACGGGTTGTTCGCCGGGGTGCAGCCGGATGTGGCGATGGTCGAGGCGGTCAGGGCCGCCCACGATGCGGGCATTCGCACCGCGCTCGTGTCCAACTCGTGGGGCGTGCACCGCTACCCGCACGACGTGCTGGCCGAGATCTTCGACGGGCTCGTGATCTCAGGCGAGGAGGGCACGCGCAAGCCGGCCAAGCGCATGTACGAACTGGGGGCCGAGCGCGCCGGGGTGGCCGCCGAGCTGTGCGTGTTCGTGGACGATCTGCCCTTCAACCTCACGCCCGCCGAGGAGCTCGGCATGGCGACGGTGCATCACACCAGCGCCGAGACGACGATCCCCGAGCTGGAAGCCCTGCTCGGGGTCGCTCAGCTCCAGAGCGCTGAGCTCAGAGCGCGTCTCGCTCTTTTACCTCGCCCGTACAGCAACTTGAACAGGCGCGAGATCATGCGCGTGGTGCGGGGCTTGTAGGGGAACATGTGTACCTCGCGCTTGAGCGCGAGCTTCGGCGTGACCACGATCGCCTGCTGGGAGCAGTACTTGCGGATGCCGCCGGCGCCGTGGCGTGAGCCGAGACCGGATGCCTTGGCGCCACCCATCGGCAGCTCGAGCGCGGTGTAGTTGACGATCGCGTCGTTGACGTTGGCCGCGCCCGCTTCCAGGCGTCGCGCGATCGCCTCGCCGCGCTCGGTGTCGCGTGTGAACACCGACGCGCCGAGGCCATAGGGAGACTCGTTGGCAAGGCGCACGCCTCGTCGGCGTCGGCGATCTTCATCACGGGCAGCGTCGGGCCGAAGGTCTCCTCGGTCATGATCTTCATCGTGTGGTCCACGTCCACGAGCAAGGTGGGCTGGTAGAAGCGCCCGCTGACGTTCTCCACCGCCTTGCCACCCACGAGCACGCGCGCGCCCTTGTCCACGGCGTCGCTGACGTGCTCTGACGATCGTGTCGAGCTGGGGCGGGAAGGTGATCGCGCCGACGTCTACCGAGCCGGGCCCATGGGGAGCGCCGACGCGCAGCGCGCGCACCTTCTCGGTGACCTTGCCGACGAACTCGTCGTAGACGGGCGCCTCGACGTAGACGCGCTCGATCGAGATGCAGGTCTGTCCGGCGTTTTGCATCGAGTAGTAGACGGCGATGTTGGCGGCACGCTCGAGGTCGGCGTCGGAGAGCACGATCATCGGGTCCTTGCCGCCGAGCTCCAAGCGAACACGGGATCAGGCGCTCGGCGGCCGCGGCGGCCACCTTGCGTCCGGTGCGAGTGGAGCCGGTGAACATGATCATGTCGACCTGCTCGATCAGCGCCGCGCCCGTGCCGCCACGGCCGGTGGCGACCTGGAAGACGCCGTCGGGCAGCCCACATTCGCGCAGGCCTTCGGCCATCAGCAGCGAGGTGAGCGGCGTGACCTCGGACGGCTTGAGGATCACGCTGTTGCCGGCGGCGAGCGCGGGGATGCAGTCGCCGAAGGAGTTCGTGAGCGGGTAGTTCCACGGGCCGATCACGCCGATCAGCCCGAGCGGGCGATAGCGCAGGATCAGCTTCTTGCCCTTGAGCATCGACTTGCGCCGATTTGATGCGCTCGTCGGCCAGGTAGTTGGGGGCCTCCTTGGCCCAGAAGCCAAACGCGTTGGCGGCGTAGGCGATCTCGGCGAACTCGGCGTCCTCGTAGGTCTTGCCGGTCTCAGAGACGATCGTGGCGATGACGCGCTCGGAGTTGTCGATCAGCCACTTCTGGGCGCGCAGCAGGATGCGCGCGCGGCCCTCGAAGCCAAACGCCTCCCACTGGGGCTGGGCAGCGCGTGCGCGCGCGGCGAGCTCGGCAACCGCCGCGGCGTCGAGGTCGGGGACGGTGCCAGCGATCTGACCCGTGGCGGGGTTCTCGACGGGGATGTCCGCGCCGGGAGTCGGCGGGGCTCCGTTGTGCGCGTGCGGTGTTGCGTGCTGCTCGACGGTCGCCATATCGCTGTCTCCCTGCCTCGTTCGCTCTTGACTTCGCCCTTAGCGAACAAGGCTACACCCGATTGGCCAACTGGCCAGATGAATTGACTATTCATTCTGCTGTTCCGGGTCGTGCATGCACGACCCGGCCTGCCGGCACATGTGCCGGCAGGGACAGGGCCGCATGCGGCCCTGTCTACAAAGACTCGGCTATGTCGAAGACAGCTCGATGGTCGCGATGCCCACCGGCTCGACCGGTTTGTCGCCACCGTCGGTGGGTACGCCCTCGAGCTTGTCGACGACGTCCATGCCGCTCTGCACCTCGCCGAAGACGGTGTGCTTGCCATCCAGCCACGGGCACGACTTGGCGGTGACGATGAAGAACTGCGAGCCGTTGGTGTTGGGGCCGGCGTTGGCCATCGCGAGCGCGCCGCGCACGATCTTGTGCGAGTTGATCTCGTCCTCGAAGGTGTAGCCGGGACCGCCGGTGCCGGTGCCCTGCGGGCAGCCGCCCTGGATCATGAAGTCGCTGATGATGCGGTGGAAGTTGAGCCCGTCGTAAAAGCCGTCGGAGGCGAGTTTGCGGAAGTTCTCGACCGTCTTGGGCGCGTCCTCGTCGAACAGCTCGAAGACGATGGTGCCCTCTGTAGTTTGCATGGTCGCTGTGCTAGGCATCGACGTGGCTCCTCTGCTCGTGGTTGGGGTTCATGAACGACAGGCTAGTCCCGGAGCAGAGTCTATGACCGTGTCGTCAGGGCCAGCGAAACACCGAATGCGGGCCGATGCGGCGCCAGATGATGCGCCTCACCGGGCTGAAACCGCAGACATCGTTTGAACTGCGTATCTTGCAGTGTTACCATACGATACAGAATGTCCGCCGTACCAATCAGCATCCGTCTCCCCGAACAGACCGTCGATCGGCTCGCTGACCGCGCCGACCGCTCGAACATGCCCTCGCGCACGCTCGCGCAGCGTTACGTCGAGGAGGGCCTGCGCATGGACGATCATCCGCTGATCCGCTTCGCCGACGGTCCCTCGGGTCGCCGCGCGCGGCTTCTCGGCGGCCCAGACGTGTGGGAGGTCGTCGCCGTCGCACGCGACAACGACGGCGACCTCGCCGAGACGGCCTCGTATCTGGAGCTTTCGCTGGGTCTCGTGCAGGCTGCGGCCTCTTACTATGCGGCCTACCCACAAGAGGTTGACGAGCGTATCGAGCGCAATCGCCGCGAGGCTCGCGACGCCCACGGTGCGTTCCTCGCGGCCCGCGACGCTCTCGGCGGTTGAGACTGCTGCTCGATGAGATGCTGTCGCCCGCGATTGCGCGGGAGCTGCGCACACGTGGCCACGATGTCCAGGCGATCCAAGAGCACCCTGAGTGGTGCTCCTTCGACGACCGTCGTGTCGTCGACCTCGCACGCGATGAGCGTCGAGCGATCGTCACCGACAACCTCGTCGATATGCGGCCCTTGCATTACGAGGCGATCACCCCTGGCGGCCCGGGCGACCAGGGCATGATCTTCATTCCTGGTGGCTACCCTCGCACCCGTGCTTCCACAGGCAAGATCGTCGCCGCTCTCGAGCAAAAGCTGGCGACGCATCCCGGAGACGACGGCCTAGCGAACGGTGAGGACTGGCTCTAGGGACATCTTGACAACGGTTTGCATTGTTGCGGTCGACATCGCGGATCTCCTCTCGTGGCGATGGACACCATCCGCTGCTGGTGGGTCGGCCCGAGGCCCGCGAAGATCGATACTGATCCCACCAGGGTGCGGGGACTCGAGACACGGGACTTAACCTGCACGAGCGCGGCCTGGGCAGGCGGCATCTCTTCGAACCGCTACACCCCGCTGTGGCTCGCTCTAGTCGGACACCCGCTCGAGCCGCAGAGGCTTGCCATGCAACTCGTGCCCATCGAGTGCCTCGATCACACGGTCAGCCTCGGAGGCGGGCACCGACAGCAAAGAGAAGCGCTCCAGCACATTCACGTCGCGCACCGCCTCGCCATCGAGACCGGTGGCGGAGGTGACGGCGCCGACGATGTCCGCCACACGCAGACCGGCGGCGCGGCCGCCGCCGAGGACGAGCTTGGCCGAGGGCTCGGCGGCGTCGCGGGAGATCTGGGGCTTGGAGTGCCGGCGGGGGCGCTCCTTGACTGGCGTGGGAGCGACGCCTTGCGTCCTTCTGCCAGGCGGCGACATAGGTGCCGATGTGGCGCTCGATCGCCTCGAGCTCGCGCTTCTGGCGGGACTCGACGAACGTGATCGCGCGGCCGGAGCGCCCAACGCGGCCGGTGCGCCCGATGCGGTGCACATAGGTGTCGGGGCAGGTGGGGACGTCGTAGTTGACGACATGGGTGACGGTCGAGATGTCAAGCCCACGGGCGGCCACGTCGGTGGCGACGAGGATCGGCACGCGCCCGCCCTTGAAGGCGAGCATCACGCCGTCGCGCGAGCCCTGGGACATGTCGCCATGCAGAGCGCGCACGTTCATGCCGCCGTCGCGCAACGTGCGAAACAGCTGGTCGCAGCGGATCTTGGTGCGCACGAACACGATCGCCTGGTCAGGCCGCTCGGCGCGCAGCACCTCGACGAGCACGGCGGCCTTGTCGCTGCGTCTCGACGGGGAGCTGGAACTGGGCGACCGTGTCGATCGTGAGCGTGGCGGCCTCGACCTGGATGATCTCCGGGTCATACATGTAGCTGTCGGCGAGCTTGCGGATCGGCGGGGGCATGGTGGCGCGAGAACAGCGCCGTCTGGCGCCCAGAGGGGGTCATCGAGAGGATCTTCTCGACGTCCTCCAGGAAGCCGAGGTCGAGCATCTCATCGGCCTCGTCGAGCACCACGAAGCGGCAGTCGTGCAGCACGATGCGAGTTGCGCGAGATCAGGTCGAGCACGCGCCCGACGGTGCCCACGACGATGTGCCCGCCGGCGCGCAGCTGGGCCTGCTGGGTGCGGATCGGCGCGCCGCCGAAGACCGCCACTACGTCGACGCCGCTGTGGGCGCCATAGGTGCGCAGCGCCTGGGTGACCTGGATGCAGAGCTCGCGCGTGGGGGTCAGCACGAGCGCCTGCACCTCGTGCTCGGAGGGATCGATGTACTGCACGATCGGCAGTCCGAAGGCGGCGGTCTTGCCGGTGCCGGTCTGCGCCTGGCCGATCACGTCGCGACCTTCCAAGCAGCGGCGGGATCGCCTGCTCCTGGATCGGGACTGGGCGACTCGTAGCCGACGTCGCGCAGCGCGTGCAGGGTCTGCTCGGAGAGGCCGAGCTCGGCGAAGGTCTTGGTCATGCGGCGAGAGGCAGCTTACGTGCTCGCGGCGCCACGGCCGCGCAAGGGTCTCGGCCACCGTCGGCAGACGCCGGCGCAGGCTCAGCGGGGTCGAGCAGCAGCTTGCCGGTGGTGCGCCGCTCGCGCAAATCGATATGCGATTGGGCGGCGCTGCTCCAGGGGATAGGTGCCCCCGACCACCACACGCAGCTCGCCGCGGGCCGCACGGCGAAGAGGTCGGAGAGGGCGTCGGCGAGCATCGCCGGGCGCTCCAGGCAGTGGAACAGGTAGAAGCCGACGACCGAGCGCGAGTGGCGCAACAGCGAGCCGCTGCGATACCTGGTTTGGTTCCTGGGAGGCGATGCCGCAGACCACGATCCGCCCGAAGTGGGCAAGCGCACGGTAGGAGCGCTCGAAAGTCTCGCCGCCTGCCATGTCGAAGACGACATCCACCTCGCGCCCCTCGTTGGCCTCGATCAGACGCTCGGTGAGACCCTCGGTGTCGGAGTCGATCGCAACGTCAGCGCCGAGCTCGAGCGCCAAGTCGCGCTTCTCGGCGCTGGAGGCCACGGCGATCACGCGCCCAGCGCCAAGCGGACGGCCGAGCTGCACGGCCAGCGAGCCAACGCCGCCGGCGGCGGAGTGCACGACGACGCTCTCGCCCTCAGCCACACGCCCGGCGGTGCGGTACAGGTGCCAGGCGGTGAGTCCCTGGATCAAGATGGCCAGCGCGGTGGCGTCCTCGACGCCGTCGGGAATCGGGAAGGTGTGCTCGCGCGGCGCCGTCGCATACTGCGCATAGCCGCCAGACCCGGTGAGCGCAATCACCCGCTGGCCCTCGCTCAAGCCACTGCCGGCGGGCGCTGAGACGATCACACCCGCGACCTCGCCGCCCGGGACAAGCGGCAGGGTGGCCTTCCGCACATAGGAATTGGTGCGGGTGTGGGTGTCGGCGAAGTTGACCCCAGCCCGGCTGACCCGGATCAGCACCTCGCCGGGGGCGGGCTCGGGGGTGGGCAGCTCGACGAGCTTCAACACCTCCGGGCCCCCGAACTCGGTGATCTGGATGGCACGCATTTGCGGTGAGGCTATATCAGCGCGCGGGGTTGCCACGCGCGCGGCGTGTAGGGTCCCAGCCATGCCAATCACCGTTGTCGGATCGATCGCCTATGACGCCGTGAAGACGCCGTTCGGGGAGCGCAAGCGGATGCTCGGCGGCGCCGCCGTGCACTTCGCGCTGGCCGCGTCGTTCTTCGAGGAGGTGCTCGTGGTGGGCCCGGTGGGCGAGGACTTCGGCGAGGCCGAGCTCGAGGTGATGCGCCGCCGCGGGGTGGACGTGTCCGACATGGAGCGGGTGAGCGGCGGCAAGACGTTCTTCTGGCGCGGCGAGTACGGCTGGGACCTCAACTCGCGCGAGACGCTCGACACTCAGCTCGGCGTGTTCGAGGGCTTCCAGCCAAAGCTGTCCGAGCGCTCGCGCGCGAGCGAGGTGCTGTTTCTCGCCAACATCGTGCCCGACCTGCAGATCGAGGTCCGCGCAGCAACTACCCGAAGCGCGCTTCGTGGCGCTCGACTCGATGAACCTGTGGATCGACATCGCCCGGGACCAGCTGGTGAGGGCGATCGAGAGCGTCGACTGCCTGATCCTCAACGACGCCGAGCTGCGCCAGCTGACGGGCAAGCCAAACCTCGTGTCGGCGGCGCGGGAGATCCTCACTTGGAGTCCACCCACCACCGCGCGGCGAACGGCTCGCTACAGACGGATCCCGCTCGCGCGGTCCGAGCGTGATCGTGGCCAAGCAGGGCGAGTACGGCGCGGCGCTCGTCACGACGCGAGGGCTTCTTCGCGCTGCCCGCCTATCCACTCGAGAGCGTGATCGATCCAACCGGCGCCGGCGACACTTTCGCCGGTGGGTTCGTCGGCTATATCGCCGCCCATCCTCAGGAGGAGCTGACAGACGAGCTACTGCGCCGGGCGATGGCACACGGCACCGCCCTTGCCTCCTTCAACGTGGAGGAGTTCGGCACCGAGCGCATCGAACGGCTCACCGGCGAGGAGATCGCCGCACGGGTGGAGCAGCTGCGTGAGTTCACCCATTTCAGCGCTACATCGCTGAAGTTGCGCGACTGATTGCCGGACCCGAGCCGGAGGCCCAACGCCGCATCGCTGGAGTTGCGCGACCGATTGCCGGACCCGAGCCGGAGGCCCAACGCCGCATCGCTGGAGTTGCGCGACCGATTGCCGGACCCGAGCCGGAGGCCCAACGCCGCATCGCTGGAGTTGCGCGACCGATTGCCGGACCCGAGCCGGAGGCCGATAGCCGAGGCCGACGAATCGAGGGGGGCAAACCGAATCGAGGGGGCAAACGATAGTCAGGGCTTTTGGTGACCATCGACGGACTCCGGCTCAATGGCTTGTGTCCACCCCAGGCGGGTATACGATCGTGAAGAGTGGATGCCTGGACTTTCATCTGGTTGATGGTGTTCTTGAAGATCCCAATCGTGGCGCTCTTCCTGATCGTGCGCTGGGCTGTGCGCCAAGCACCGGAAGACGCGATCGGCGAGGACGGCGGGATCGGCCCACGGCAGGCGTCCGTTGCATCCCCATCACCCCCGTGCACGGCTGCCGCGCACACCGCGCCGCGGGCCCGCATGGAGACGCGCCGCTCACCCCGCCCTCGCGTGTGCGCACAGTCATCGCACGCGGACGACTCGCACAGCGCTGATCGACGCGCGCGCAGACGGCTCGCACAGCGCTGATCGACGCGCACGCGCGCGCCCGGCACAGCGCTGATCGACGGCGTTGATCGACGGCGCCGATCGTACGCGACGCCTCTGGCGCTCGCGCCTGAAAGAATCCGCCGCGATGAGCTCCCCTAGCCCCTCCTCGGTGCTCTCCGACGGCACGATCTTGCGACTTGTGGCCGACGGGCACATCAGGATCGACCCGTGGGAGGAGCGAATGGTGCAGCCAGCGAGCCTCGACCTACGCCTGGGAGATTCCTTCCGTGTGTTCCACAACCACAAGGTGACCGCGATAGACCTACGCGAGCCGCCCACGAACTTGACCGAACAGATCAAGGTGGAGCAGGATGAGCCGTTCGTGATCCACCCCGGCGAGTTCTGCCTCGGACGAACGCTCGAGCACGTGGAGCTGCCCGACGACATCGTGGCGCGCATCGAGGGCAAGTCGAGCTTGGGCAGGCTTGGGCTGATCGTGCACGCCACCGCCGGCTTCTGCGATCCGGGCTGGAAGGGAACGTTGACACTCGAGCTCAACAACCTCACGCGCGTGCCGATCCGGCTGTATGCGGGGTTGCCGATCGCGCAGCTGTCGTTCATGACGCTCGACGCGCCCGCATTGCGTCCCTATGGGCACGAGAGTCTTGGCAGCAAATATCAGGGTCAGGTCGAGGCGACCGAGAGTCGCTACGGTGGGAGTAGCCGAGAGGAGCCGAGATGAGCACCGAGCAAGCAACGACTCGAGACGCGGACGTGAATGGCGGCGGGGCCGCCGAGACGCTGAGCGTCACCGACAATCGCACGGGCAAGACCTACGAGCTGCCCGTCACCGACGGCACCGTGCGCGCGATGGACCTGCGCCAGATCAAGACGGGCGAGGACGACTTCGGCTTGATGGCGTACGACCCGGCGTACATGAACACCGCGTCGTGTCGCAGCGCGATCACCTACATCGACGGCGAGGCGGGCATCCTCCAGCACCGCGGCTACTCGATCGAGCAGCTGTGCGAGCACTCGAGCTACCTGGAGGTCGCCTACCTGCTGATCAACGGCGCGCTGCCGACCCAGACTCAGCTCGACGAGTGGATCTATGAGATCACGATCCACACGTTCGTGCACGAGAACGTCAAGGACTTCATGCAGGGCTTCCGCTACGACGCCAACCCGATGGGGATGCTGGTCGCCTCCGTCGGCGCGCTGTCGACCTTCTACCCGGACGCCAACCAGATCCACGACGAGCAGGTCCGCGCGATCCAGATCATCCGGCTGCTCGCGAAGATGCCGACGCTGGCGGCATTCGCGTTCCGCCACAACATGGGCCAGCCCTACGTGTACCCCGACAACGACCTCGCCTACGCGGGCAACTTCCTCGGGATGATGTACAAGATGACCGAGCTGAAGTACCAGCCCGATCCGCGGCTGGAGCGGGCGCTCGACGTGCTGTTCATCCTGCACGCCGACCACGAACAGAACGCGTCGACGAGCGCGGTGCGCTCGGTCGGCTCGACGCAGGTGGACCCCTACTCGGCGGTGGCGGCGGGCGTGGCGGCGCTGTACGGGCCGCTGCACGGCGGCGCCAACGAGCAGGCGCTGCGCATGCTGCGCAGGATCGAGTCGCCGCGCAACATCCCCGACTTCCTGGAGAGCGTGAAGGCCGGCAACGAGCGCCTGATGGGCTTCGGCCACCGCGTGTACAAGAACTACGATCCGCGCGCGCGGATCATCAAGAAGCACCTCGACGCGGTGTTCGAGGTGCGCGGCACCAGCCCGCTGCTCGACATCGCGACCGAGCTCGAGAAGCGGGCGCTCGACGACGACTACTTCACCTCGCGCAAGCTCTACCCCAACGTGGACTTCTACTCGGGGCTGATCTACGAGGCGCTGGGACTGCCGGTGGCGATGTTCCCGGTGATGTTCGCGATCGGGCGCACCAGCGGCTGGATCGCCCAGTGGCTCGAGATGGTGCGAGGACTCAGAGCAGAAGATCGCGCGTCCCCGCCAGATCTACACGGGCGAGCGCGACCGCGACTACGTGCCGATCGCTCAGCGCTAGCGGTTCGCTGGCCGCCGCCAGGCGGCGTCCTTGCTCGCTCGCGTACAGCTCGTACGCCACGCTCGCTGCGTCCTTGCCTGGCTTGACTAGCGAACCGCTAGAGGCATGCTGGTTCACAAGACGAGCGTCGCGCCGTAGCGGCGCAGCCAGTCGCGTTGCTCGCGCCAGCCCGGGCAGCGACTCTCCACCAGTGCCCAGAAGCGCGGCGAGTGGTCGCGGATGTCGAGGTGGCAGACCTCGTGCCACACGACGTAGTCGAGCACCGGCTCGGGGGCCAGCAGCAGGCGCCAGTTGAAGCTCATGGCGCCCTTGGCCGAGCAGGACGCCCAGCGGGTGCTCTGGGCGCGGATCGACAGGCCGCTGTAGGAGGACCCGACCGCTGGCCACGGCCGCGTCCAGACGCGTGGCGACCTCCTCGCGCGCGAGCCGGCTGTACAGGCGCTCCACCGCCGGGCGGTGGTCTCCAGCGGGAACGAACAGCTTCTCCCCACGACGGTGGGCACGCGTGCGCCCCGGCTGGGGGACAGCTCGAGCGAGGTGCCCAGATAGGGGACGGTCCCTGCCCGCTCGGCGACGTGGGCAAGCGCCCGGCGACCCTCGGACAGCCGCCGCTCGATCCACGGGGCGAGCTCGCGCACGGCGGCCGCCGCGGCGCGCTCGGATGCGTGCGCGGGCAGGACCACCTCGACGTCGGTGTGGGCGCGCACGTTGACGCGCACCCGGCGCGCGCGGGTGGAGCGGCGCACGGTGTACTCGATCTCGCCTGCCTGCCTGCCTGCCCCCCGCAATGGGGAGTGCCCTTTTTTAGGGTGCGCCCCTGAGGGTGTACCGGTGAAGCTCACCCCGTGAGGGTACGCGGGGAGCGGACGGATGGCTGCGCTCTGAGGCGCTGCCACGCACGCACGCCCCGGGGCGGCCCATAATCTCGGAATGGCCAAGTCGATCGTGAAACTGCCTGCGGCCGTGCGCGAGCCCTACCAGGTGTTCATCAACGGCGTGCCTCAACGCGAGGGCGTGGACTTCCAGGCGAAGGGCCGCACGCTGATGTTCGATCGCGAGCTGCGCAAGGACCACATCTCAAAGCGCCGCTGGTTCCTGGGCGCATGGGGCGTGGGGACCTATAAACAGGACGACTCGATCGACGTGCGCTACGAGGCCGCGGACGGCTCGCCGCGCGTAGCCGAGGGGCTCGAGATCGACGCGGGGTAGATCGCCCGCTCCCACGGTCGTGCCAGCTTCAGCGCGCCGAGAATGGCACGCGTGGCGGGCGAGCGGTTGAGCGTGTAGAAGTGGATCCCAGGCGCGCCCGCGGCGAGCAGCTCGGCGCACTGAAGCGTGGCGTAGGCCACGCCGAAGTCGATCACTGCCTCGGGTTGGGTCTCGCGCGCGTGTAGCTCGCGGCGCAGTCCGTCGGGGATCGAGGCGCCGCACATCTTGGTCATGCGCTCGAGCTGGCCGATCTGGGTGATGGGCAGGATGCCGGGGACGATGGGCACCTCGATCCCTACGGCACGGGCGCGATCGACGAAGTCGAAGTAGAGGGCGTTGTCGAAGAACAGCTGTGTGATCAGGAAGTCCACGCCGGCGAGCACCTTCTCGGCGAGGTAGTCGATGTCGGCCTGAGCGCTCGAGGCGTGGATGTGAGTCTCCGGGAAGCAAGCGGCGCCGATCGCGAAGGGGTAGTCGGTCTTTGATCAGCCGCACCAGCTCGCAGGAGTACTCGAGACCACCCTCCGTCTTGACCCAGTCCTCCTCGCCTGCGGGCGGGTCGCCGCGCAGTGCCAAGACGTTGTCGATCCCAGCCGAGCGCATCTCATCGAGCGTTGAGCGCAGCTCGGGAACGGTGGCGCCCACGCAGGTGAAGTGGGCCATCGCCTCCAACTTGTAGCTCGTCCCTGATGCGCTTGACGATCTCGATGGTCTTCGAGCGCGTGGACCCGCCGGCCCCATAGGTGACAGACACGAATGAGGGCTCCAACGTCCCAGCTCCTCCAACGCGGCGTACAGATTGCGCTCGCCCTGCTCTGTCTTGGGGGGGAAGAACTCGAATGAGAAGACAGGCTCATCCCGCGCGAGCAGCTCATCGATTCGCATCGTCAAAGCCTAACACGACCGTGTCAAGGTTTTAGGTTGGGCTTGGATTGCCGCCGGAACGCCCGGCGGAGGTACTCGTGTTAGCCGCCGTCGCATCAGCCGAGGCTCGGGCGAGCTCCAGTGCCTCGCGGCCCTCCTCGGTGGTCGCCCAGCGCTCGGGCTCGCCGAGGATTCGCTCAGCGTGGCCAAGCGCCTCCAGGTGGGTGAGCATTGCGAGCGTCTCGCTGAACAGCCAGGGGCCGCCATGGGAGGCGAGCTCGTCGCTGTAGATGCGCGGGACGATCTCAAACGCCGTGAGCGGCTCAAGCGCGATCGCGCCGCGCACCTTCGCGAGGCGCTCGGCGACAAGCTCGCGGTTGCCCTCGATGTGGGCGCGGACATCGGTGAAGGTGCGCCCATGACCGGGCAGGCACAGACGCGCGCCGAGGCGCTCCACCACGTCCAACGAGGTGAGGAATTCGCCAACCGGGTCGGGCGAGTAGCCGTAGTCGAAGAACAGCGAGATGCGCCCGAGCAGATGGTCGCCCGATATGAGCAGGCGCCGCTCGGGCTGAAAGAGGCAGACGTGCGATGGAGCGTGACCGGGCGTCTCGTACACGCTCCATGGGCCGAGGTCGGTGTTGACGATCACTCCGGGCAGCAGCTCGCGGTCGGGGGCGATCACCGCGGCGATGCCCGACTCGTGATCCTTGCGCTCGGCGGCGAAGCGCCGTAGCGGCTCCTCGGGGACGCCACTCTGGCGCGCCACCTCGATCCGCCGTTCAAGCGCTGCCTCGGGGTTTTGCTCACCCGCGGACATGTGCTCGTATTTGGGGTGCATCCACAACTCACAACCGGCACGCCGCATGATCGTGGCGGCCTGCCCGTAATGGTCGGAGTGGGCGTGGGTGCACACCACCAAGCGCACATCCTCCACAGCCAGCCCGCACATGCCAAACGCGCGCTCCAGCTGGGTCATCGAGCCGGGCTCGCCTGTGCCCTCCGGGGTATGCATGCCGGTGTCGAACAGCACCACCCCGTCGCCGGCAGCGACCGCCCACGCGTTGCCATGAGGAACGCCGGGCCAGGGCAGCGGTAGGCGCAGGCGAAAGACGCCAGGGAGCACACGCTCGCCCCGTCCCAGCTCGCGTTTACGGGCCGGCTCGGTCACCGCCGCGGAGACTACTCGCAACCGGCGTGCCTACGTGCCTAGACTCTTAGGTCTTGTCAGTGTCATGCGGTACCGAGCACTGACATCCAAGCGCGTAGGCGATCGGTGACGGCGGCACGGCAAACATCCACTGCGCGAGCGATCGGTCACGGCGGCACGGCAAAGGAGACGGAGATGGTTGACAACGACGGGGCTGAGAAGGGCAAGGCAGCAGCCAAGGTGCAGGAGGCGGCCGCGAACATCCACAAGGCGGCGGCAAGCAGGATGGGTGCCTCGGGCAGCGAAACCGAGACGATTGCGCGCCGTTACTTCGATGCCATCGCCGCGCGCGACGTGGATGGCGCTGTGGCATTGTGGGCGCCGGGCGGACGCGAGCACGTGCGCGGCCAGGTGGACGTGAACGCGCCTGAGGGCGTACGCGAGTTCATAGGAAGCCTGATCGAAGCGATGCCAGACATGAAGATGGAGGTGCTGGAAACCACCACCGAGGGCGAGCGCTGCGCTGTGCAATGGCAAATCGTCGGGCACTTTCGCGGGGCCCGGGTCGATGAGCGGCGTGCAAGCCACCGGCCACCCAGTGAAACTCGAAGGCGTGGACCTGCTTACGGTTCGCGACGGGCTGGTGCAGGCAAACGACGCGTTCCCCGACGGGCTCGGCTTCGCCCGTCAGATCGGTCTGATGCCGCCGCAGGGCTCGACCGGCGAGCAACGGCTGATGGGCGCGTTCAATGTGAAGACCCGCATCGCGAACCTCCCCGCCCGTGACGCCGAGCTGGTGGCTGAGGGCGTGTGGGTGGTGCAAGGCCAGCCGGGACGCTGCAACGTTTACTTGATCGAGGACGAGAGCGTCGACGGGATCACGATGTATGACGCCGGCGCCCGCACGATGGTGCGTGCCGTGGCAAGCGCAGGAGCCAAGCTCGGCGGCATCAAGCGGATCGTGCTCGGGCACGGTCACACCGACAACCGTGGGACGGCCCCCTCCCTGGGAGTCCCCGTGCTGTGCCATCCCGATGAGGTCCAGGACGCCGAAGGCAGCGGTGGTTTTCGCTACTGGCCGAAGGACCTCGTGGGGCTGCCCACGCCGCAACGCCAGATCCACAGAGCGATACACCGCTGTGCATGGGATGGCGGGCCGGTAAAGATCTCCGCCACCCTCAGCGAGGGCGACGAGGTGGCGGGCTTCAAAGTGATCGAGCTCCCCGGCCACGCGCCAGGACAAATCGGGCTGTGGCGCGAATCCGACCGTTTGGCGCTCGTGAGCGACTGCTTCTACACCTCAGAAATGTGGGGCCGCGACTGCCCCTCCACATGTGCCGGAGCCGACATACAACTACGACACAGAGCAAGCCAAGGCGAGCATCCGCAAGCTGGCGGAGATGGAGCCGGCGGCGGCGTGGCCGGGGCACGCCAAGCCCGTTACACCCTCTGGGGCGCAGGCGGGCGACGTGCGCACGCAGCTGTTGAAGGCCGCAGAGACGCTGTAGGGCATGCTCGCCTCAGCGACGCACAAGCGGGCCGCTGCTCATTCGGCGCGTGCTCGTGCACGGAACGTGGACGGATAGAGCGGGGCCGGGTACGACGTGGCCAAGCGCAAGCGCGCGCGAGACAAGCGCACGGGCGAGAAGCTGAGCGCGCCCACCAGCGACTACACCGACGCATACGACAACACACTGACGCTGCGTGGCTCGCTCACGCCGGGAGCCCGGCGCGAGTACGCCGAGACGCTGGCCGGCACCGGCGGGCGTGCGGCTGCTACCCAAGAGGACGCATGGCAACGCGCGGTGGAGCTGCTGTTCGAGCGCCTAGCGGTGCGTTGGAGCATCGCCGGCATCCCCATCGAGCGCCAGCGCGAGCTACTGGCGCGCCTGCGCGTGGCAAGCGCCGAGGAGCGCGCCTGGGTGCGCGAGACGCTGCGCGAGCACTGCGCCGAGCATTTCCCTGACGTGCAGGCGCCGTAGCGAGACCGACTCCGTATCCACCACGCTTCCCGAGCGGGAATCACACCGGTTAGCTCACGAGCCCACACCCTTAGCTCGAAACCCACACTCGCTTGCTCAGGAGTCCCTTACCTCTAACTCGCGAGCTCCAAGCGGGGGCCGTGAGCGTCGCCAACCGAGACGAAGCGGGCGTTGGCTTGACTGAGCACGAACTCGTAGAGCTCGCCGTCCTCACCGCGCACGCTCACACGAATCCCATCATCGTGAACGGCCACCACGGTGCCACGCTCGGCGGCACCCCCGAAGTGCTTGATACGAGCGGGCGCTCCCACACGCGGGACCGGTCGCGTGGGACCGAGCATCAACGCCGCACGTCGAACGCGCGATCTCGGCGGGGACCGTAACGGTAGATCGAGAAATGGTCGTCGAAAGTGGCGACACGATCGATCCCAAGCCGCTCCATCACGGCAAAGCTCGTACGATCGACGATCGAGAAATCCTGCTCGGGGAAAGCTTCACCAGTGCGCCATGCAGCGTCGAGATCGCCGGGTAGAACCGACTCGACTGAAACCAGGCCTTCACGGATACCGGCCCAGAAGCGCTCTGCGCTCGCATAGCCGCCGGAGTCGCGCATCAGCCGCCACGCCTCGACGAGCACGTGGTCAGTGCTAACAAGCCCGCTGGCTTCACGCAATACTTCGGTCGCACGCTGGTGGTGGCGATCACGCGTGTCGGCGGCCGCAAAGAAAGCCGACGTGTCAACGAACATCGTCAACGAGCGGGCTGGCCGGTGTTACGCAAGTGTTCCTTGCGGAGCGATTCGCCCAGATACTTATCGACGTTGCTCGATATGTCAGATCGACCCGAGTCCAGTAGCCCAAAGATCGCGCTGATGTCCGTCCTCGGCTGCTCGCCGAGATCGCGGTCCACGACCTGGCGGATGTACTCCGCGAAGGAGATACCACGCTCAGCCGCACGGCGCTTGGCACGCCGATGAGCGCCGGCGTCAAGCGTTACCTGAACACGTACCACCATGGTGGCACCATCATACCACCACCTAGTCTTGCCAATGAGCTAAGCGTCTTTACGAGCTACGCATCTTTGGCGGGAGCTTCGGAGCAAAACTTGAAGTAACCATGCCGTGACTCTCAGATGGCGGCTTGTGTATTTTGGTGTCCGAGCGCTTGCTCGATTTCTGTGCCCTTGTCTGTGAGTGTCCAGGCGTTGGGCACCCCCTTGATGGGACCGACGCTCGTGTTCTGGATCAGTCCGAGGCGGTGTAGGCGTGAGAGTAGCTTTGAGGTCTGTCCTTGGTCGGTCATGCCCGCGCTGGCACCGACCTCGCGGTTGGAGCAGCCTGGACGGGCCGCGACAGCCATCAACACTCGAACTGTGCGGTAGGTGAGACGCATATCCAGATCGCGCAAAGGGTCCGCTGGTGCAGGACACGCCCTGATAGACCGCTCAGGCGCGGGCCGCTGGAGCTCCTTGCGCGCAACGGCGGGACCGAGGTAGGGCAGCACGATCATGCTCATCAAAGGTCCGATCAGCTCGACCAGCGAACCGCCTTCGTGGACCGCTGGAGAAGAGAGGCTGCCTATACCGGGATTCCGCTTGGTGCCGTCCGTCGAGGAGGCCAGCAGCCTCGCGTGAAGTACCGCGAGCACGCCACCGACAACGCCCTCGCCAGCCATCGGCTGCGGACCATCGCCGCTCCTTACTTCACTACGTCCCCCCTCGACGACAGCGATCACGTGGGCAAGCACACGCCGGCGGCGCTCGAGCGCGTTCGCGCCTGCTCCGAGCGCATCGACGATCACAAGGCGGCCCATGGCCCGCTCATGGTCGAGGAGCTCCAGCAGAGCGCCGAGTCCACCACGGACTTTCTCTCGCCACCTACCCGGCTCCTCATACACCGGCATCACATTCGCCGCGATGCGCTCGATCGCGTCGTCGAACGCCGCCAGGAAGCAATCTTCGCGATCGACGAACAGTTCATAGAACGTGCGCCGCGAAACACCTGAACGGGCGACTATATGAGCGACCGTGACATTGGCCGCACCATGCTCGGCAACCACCTCTACCAATCCCGCGAGGATTCGCGCGCGCTGGATATCGGAGACCCGCTCACGCCCAACACCACCGCTCGCACCATTTCTTCTCGAACTCGATCCGTCGACCATGGGACGATCATTGAACGCTTGTGAGCTGAGAGACATCCTTAAACCACCTCGATCCGTCTGGCCTCCGTGAGCGCCCAAAGAAATGGCGCCCAGGAGATATTGCCGCTACTTCTTCTTGCCCTTCTTTTTGTGCTTGCTCGCCTTCTTCGCCTTCTTCTTGGGACAACCGGTAGCCGTGATCGGTGTGGACTGTTTGAGGCTCACCCCGTTGGCACCGACGAATGTGGTGGGCATCACGAGCTTGCTCGTGCACAGGTTCCCGTTTGCCGCCAGCGCCGAGTCCGGTCCCTGGGGGAGCTTCAGTTCGAACGTACCGATCGGAACGTCTGGGATCGTGCGGAACGTGCTGCTCGTGATCCCGACGGGACTGATGAACGTTTCGCCATGCAAATAGACGGTGACGCCCTCGCCCGACAGCGCGACGATCAGTTCGGGGAACTTCGCGCCACCATGCGACACGAAATACGCTGGACCTTCCAAATGCACCGGTAGCACCGGAGTCGTAGCCGTGGCGCTACCAATCCGCGAATCTGGCGGACACGAGGCGGGATTCGCGTCGAACACGCTATCCGGACAGGCCTTTTGAAGCGTCGTCAAACGGGATGGGAGCTGCTTGGGCAGGTCTACCTTGACCTTCCCGATGTTCGCTTGGGTCCCAAACGCCGCTTTGGGATAGGTCAGCTTGACGTTCAGGCTCGCGCCCTTCGCCCTCGATGTTTTCCCGGCTGTGGAGACCGAAAAGATCGGTTTGAACTTCAACACCGCACAATTAGTGACCTGGAACGGGACGTGCAGAGTTGCCACAGCACCCTCACTACTCGTCAAGCCACCCCCGATTTCCTGCGGAGCACAGTTCGTTGGATTGAACGTGAAATCAGGCCGATCGACACTCACGTTCACGTGCTTGATCTCAAGCGGAATCCCGTCAATGATCTGCGGAATCGCATACGGCCCCGTCGCATCGGAGGTGATCGTCAGCGCCGCGGTTTCGGGATTCACTTCGATCTTCGCCCTAACCACAACCTTCCCTAGATTGAACGGACCAGCCTTCGCGGGATTCACAATCGACAACCCATACGGAGCACCCTTATACGGACCCGTGATGAACACTTCCCCACCAGTCACCGTATACGGATTGCCACCCAGCCCCACACTGACTGTGGTGTGACCGATCAGGCTTTCCGGACCACACGTACCAGCGTTCCCTTCGGCTTCACCACACAACTTGACGCTCGAGAGCGTGCCGAGCAAACCCGGAGGCATCTTCAACTGGATCGCGTCCAGGTTCTGGTTACCGTCTTCGCGCGACATCGTCATCGTGAACGGCGTGAACGCACCAGCCTGAATATTCAGGCTGCCCGTCGTCAGAGTTGGGTCGAACGGCAGCGGGTTTGCGCACGGACTCCCGTTCGGACCACTCGTGATCTTGAATTCCGAAGATGATTCGACCGGAGCGTTACCAGACCAAGGCGCAATAGATGCCGTCGTCGTATAACCCCCACACAACGCCGGAGTACCCAACGGCGCCCTCGACCCACCAAAGAAATGCAAGCTCAAATCTTCAAACGGTACCTGCGGAGTGTCATCGAACGTGGAAACTAGTTGGCCCGTTACCGGATCGGGCGTCACCTGGCCCGCGAGCTTCACGCGCACACCAGACACCGGATCATACGCGACCAAGTACAAGGCGACGAGACTCCCAAACGGGTTAGCGTTCTGGGCGGCTAGATACGCAGCACCGACAATCGGGTTCGGCAACAACGGCGTCTTGATTTCGACGGTCCCGACCTTCGAGGATTCCGGACACGTCTGTTCCGCCGGGCTTTCCAACGCGATTTCCCCGAGCCCACATGCCAATAGACCGTCTGCTCCCGCCGGATTCAACGCCACGCCGGCAGGCAATGTGACCTTTGTGTCTCTCACCGATGACTCGGCCAAACCTGTCGGATTCAAGCTCGCATCCTGCGGGACGTGCACACCCACAGTCAACCCTGTCGGGGTACTGCCCTGCTGTCCATCGGGCGCGACACTTATAGACGGTTCAAAGTTCAATCGGTTGCACCCGTCCTGTGCGTAAGGTTCGCCGCTCATATCCGCGAACGTGTATTCCTTCGGTGCTATGAACTGGCCTGGGTTCACCCACGAGTCCGCTTCCACGTTTGCCTGCAAGGGGCCCGTGCACGATGTCGGAAGTATCAGGAACGGCTGTGCTTTTTCCTGCACTGGACACGATTCGCCAAAAAATGTACCCTCGTTGACGATACAGTTCCCGCGTGTCGAGTCATGGCGCGGATCGGCGGGCACGCCCCAGAATGTCACCTGGTTACCAATGAACTCAAGGGTCTCGGGGATATCGGGGACACTCACTACGACACCGTAGTTGCCGCCGGTGCGCACCGAGGTATCGAGGATCACCATTCCGCCCCCAACTAGGGTAAAGCCGAATCTTGCCGGCTCTCCCACGGCTGGTTCCAGACTGTACAAGGGCTTGGTAAAAGCATAAGGCACCTGATTGGGATGGCTTAGGCTGAAAGGCAGACCGGTGACGACCGGTGTCGCGACCCCAACAACGGTATTGTCTGGGCATTTAAAACCTGGTACGCTTCCGGCCTCCTGCGTGAACACGTAGAGACTGCACTTTGGCAATGGCGTCGGGTTGCCCACCAGGCCCGGCGGGAGGTTGAAACGTAGATCCTTTGTCAACGCGGCCGGCTGCACTTCAGGAAACACTTCATTGAATTCGGACTTGAATACAGGCACCGCACTGGTGTTCAACGTGAATGTCGCCGTCAATTGGAATGGATGAGACCCCGCCTGCGTATCCACCCCCCCACCTTCTTCTTCGGGCGTCAATTCAAAGTTTTCTACACCATAGGACGACGGGATGTCGCTAAGCTTGAGTGACCGCCGCAAGGCTACCGCAGGCGCGCCGCCACCGGATACGCTCACTTCATTCATCCCGTTGCCGGCTCCCGGAGCGACTTTAACGGTAATTGCGATCATCAAACGTTCATACGCGAGCAATGGGCCTTCATACGTGCATGTCAATGTCGAAAGCGAGCAATTCGCGAATTCAGAGGCGGACTTTACTCCGATTTCGCCACCGCCGCCTTCCTCATAAATAGCGGTGGCATCCACCCCTGCCGGCAGCTTGTCCACGATCGTCACCGGATGTTCAAGCCCGTTGACTAGCGCGTCACCAAGATCGCTCACTTCAACGACGATCCGTCCTTCGCCGCCAGTCTTGCTCGCAGGCGCTGAAATTGTGTTCACATGCCACCAAGGCATCGTCGCCGAAGCATCACGAACACCAGCCACAACCATCAACGCCAATACCATGACGGTGGTCAAAACACATCTCTTGAGAATATTCGCGATCATCGCTTGCCACCCTTCGTGCTCGTCCTGGTACGGGCCTTCTTGGCGGACTGCTTGGCCCTTTTGGCAGACTTCTTGGCCTTCTTCTTGGGCTTCTTTTTGGGCTTCTTCCCGGCACGCTTCTTTGGTTTGGTCTTTGCCTTGACCGCGCGCTTCGTCGCTTTTTCGGCGACATTGCCGGTGCCAGAGAACGTTGCGCTCGGCGCGGGACCAAATGTCTCCGGTTGGGGCGAAGGTGCCGCCTTACACGAATCGCCCGACGTACAAGGTGGGGGAGATACAGGCATACTCACACATGACACCGCTTCGGAGCAAACGTGTGCGTCATATACATCAAAACCTGTGTCATAGTCAGCGGGAGTCAAACGACTCGCGGTGAGAAAGAACGCATCATCGCCGTTTTCGCTCGCGTCATAGAAGATCGATTCCGCGGCAGACGTGCCTGAGGAGATCAGACTCACACAGCCATTCGAGCGTTCGGCGAACGTCATATTTACAGGCGTACAATCACCTACTGCGGCAGGCTCATACTCATACACATCCTCGAGCCCGTTCGTGTCCTGCGGCACAAGAGCATCTGGGCTGTTGAAGAACAGCCGGCCACTATCGGACAAATAGCGCGGCTGATGCAGCGCCGCCCCATTACTGCGATTGTCCCAGCCAGGAATGCTCCCGGCCAGCCAATGGAGCTTATTTTCTCCCACCCAAGTGCTATTGCGATCTACCAACAGGTCATCGCTCGAGTCGAGTACGCCGGCGGGTCGTGCACCCGTTGGATTACACGACGCGCACACCAGGCGACTGGCGACAGCGTCATACAGATAGACCTCCTCGTCCGGCTGCCCACTGTTGGTATCGACATTGTCATAACCAGTCAACGACTTGTCTGACATGAACGCCAGATATCGCCCATCCGGCGATACCCGCGAGGTCACAGCTGCCAGCAACGGCGTCCCACTATCACCCAGCCTGTACCAGTCTTTTTCGTCGTCGCCCGATAGCGTTGCGACATACCTGGTGGACCATCGATCGCCGCTGTCGTGCAGCAAGTACAGGTTGTCTTCGCCGCTCACACCGCCGTTCGCCAGCACTCCCGTAGCCACGAAATATACATACGAGCCATCTTCACTGACATCTGAGACCGTTTCCTTTGCACCGGCACTTATTTCGTCCGCGCCGTGATTTGCTGTCAGGTCGGTCTGTGTGTCGGTAGCCGTATCGAACTCATACAAGTCGCCATTTTCCAGGAAAAAGATCCGCGAACCGTCGCTACTCATCGTCTGATACCGCGCGGACTGTCCACCCACACGGAGGGTCTTCCTTGCAACCATGTCACGAACGTAGAGACCCCTATCGGATTCGGTGGTGTTACCGGTGTACGGACTCCCCCAAGTCCATGCAATCCAACGACCGTCACTCGAGATAGCCCGCGCAACCCCACCCGAATCGGTTGCTTCACCGGCAAGGTTTGCTCCGAGCGGTTCGTGCGTCGGTTCGCCGTTGGGCAGGATATTTACAAGTTGCAGCCGCCCGCCACCCCACTCGTATAGATTATGCAAACCACACTTGTAGTCACAAGATGGCAGCAACACACTGTCGGCTTCCGGTGTTATCGCCAAGGGCGACACGAACACGACGTGACTTAGGTCCGGAGTTCCGGCAACAAACTCCATGAACAATTCGCCAGAGAGGCCTTCAGCCTCTTCCCCCCCGAATTTTGTACCCGGCGGAACGTTTGTCGCGGTCACGAGCGGCAGAAAACTTCCATCCGTGTCGTTCCGCAGATACAACGTACGTTCCGTTGCTTCAGACGACAGCAGTGGCGTAGCGTTGACTGTAGGTTCCGCGACCGCCAACGACAGATCCTGTGAAAAGAGATAGTACACGCCGCCACCGATATCGGCGATGAGACTGCTTCCCTGTTCCCCTTCTCTGAGCGCGCGACGAGGCAACGTTATATCTTCAGACTTCCAGCCGCCGGAACCACGCCGCGAAAGAACATAAGAGGCGATGGACCGGCCTCCTGGATCTTCCCCAACCTGTGGGCCCTGGGTGAGATAAATGATCCCGCTCCCGTCACTTGCAGCCTGCGTAGGCAGGCTAAAAGCATTGAAGAGTTCGATCGCGGCACCTTTTTTGTCCGGCGGTGACACGAGTTCCCAAGCGCGCCCGTCGGGCAACATAGACCCTTGCCCGCTTACGACTTGCGTCGTGAACGTATGGTCGAGGCCTTCGACGGTCCCTACTTCGTTGTTCGTCACAAGCCGATAGTGGTAGGTCGTGTCGGGTTCTAGTTCCTGGCGGTGATAGCTGATCGACACATTGGCCATGCCTTCGCCCACATCCCCGCTCAGGACATGGCCATAAGAGGTGCTCGTGCCGTATTCCAACCTGTATTCAGTGCTCGCACCCAACGGGTCGATCTCCGCCGCGAGCGTCGCACTCGTCGACGCCACATTTGCCGCCCACGGACCGTCGACGAGGGCAGGCGGCGTCTCCGTGAACGTCCGATCGGCACTGCTCGTTGTGCCCTTCGAGTTGCTCGCGAGGATCCGATAGTGATAGATGGCGCCCGGCACTAGGCCCGTCAGTGAGGAGCTCGCCGACCGATCTTCGAAGCCAGAGCCGATCGACACGGGGGGTGTGCTCGATGCACTCGCGTACCCGCTCGTCTGGAAGTGAGCCTCGTCGACATATTCAAAGCGGTACGTCGTTTCATTACCCTCGGGGTTGACGCTTGCTTCCAGAGTGGCTGTCCCTCGCAGCCCAGGCGTCGCGGATGCGCTACCGGGCTCCACGAGCGGACCCGGCGATGGTACGGTCAATACCCATACTTTGGGTTCGTCTTCTCGGTTGATCGGCCCTTCAAATTCGCGTTCCCCGGAGACGTACAGCTCACCCGTCGCGTTCGAGAACGCCATACCCCCAGAGGCTGTCAATGTTTTCGAGCCGAAGCTCGCAAGCTCATTCCCCGCTGAGTCGTACTCCAAGACATGGAATCCGCCACTAGAATCGCCCACGAACAGATCTCCCGATCCATCCAACGCGATCGCTTCGACCGATTCGCTGCCCGTGTCGAACTCGGCGGTCTTTTCCGTCCCGCCCGGGTTGAACTCCCGCACGCCGGGGACTCCTTCATCCTTCACAAACACATCACCGGACGCATCGACCGCAAGCGCCTTCACCTTGCCTGTAGCAGATAGACCAGCCAAGGAGATGTTTTCCTTCCACGCTCCCGAAGGTTCGAATACCTGCACACGCGCCTTATCGCCAACATACACACGGCCACCAGGACCAACAGCGATGAAACTCGCTCGATAAGCCCATTCAAACTGACCATCGGCAGGTCCCTCGGTCCCAGCTCGGCATGCTTCGTCTGCGATACAGACATCCCCGCTAGTTGCTTCGTCGACACCCCCACCGAACATCAGAAGGAATTTCCCCGAGGAATCGAACTTCTCAACCCGGAAATTTTCCCAGTCGACTGCATATACATCCCCAGACGAAGGTGAGGAACTGGGCGGATTATTATCGACGGCCACACCCTGAGACCCTTCGCTGGCAAACTCACCAGCACCAGTTCCCGACTGCCCTGCGCGACAAGAAGTCAAGCATGTCTGCAATTCATTGGCTGGGTTTTCTTCATTCACATCCCAGCCCCACGTCAAAAGAAAGTTCCCCGACCCGTCGAACTTGTCGATCCGATAGTTGTTCTTATCGGAGACGTACACATCACTCGATTCCTGGTCGATCGCGACACCGAATGGCTGATTGAATTCTCCAGCGTGCACGCCGCGGCTGCCGAACTGTGTCGCACCCGCAACCGCCGGAACCGCACCAGTCGCAAACAGACAAGCGAGCCCGCAAAGCAAAGCCACAACGATCAACCTAAGCCTGCAAGCAACCATCAGACCATCCCCTCCTCAAGAGAACAAGCACCACGCCCACCAGCCAGCGGGCAGCACCCCCCATACGGGGGGCAAGCAAAGACCGCCGCGGACTACAGCCCACGACGACAGCGCGGGCACACAGCCCACGACGGCAGAGAACAAAAGCTGTAGGCGCGCCTATAGCGCGCGTGTAACCAAGCCGAGCCTTACGCTCGGCGAGCCGCGGGCTTTTGCCGCGGCGGTAGTGCCTAGCGCTTAGGCGCCGGCTGGCCCAGAGAGAGAGAGAGAGAGAGAGAGAGACGCGTCAGCGACGCTGACGCGTCCTATTACGTCAGCACCGTGAGCACACGGACTCTCGAGCACGTTTATCCCCAAAGACTTCACGCGAAAAACAACTCCCTCTCAGAAACGACCCGGTCCCTCTCCCAAGGGCCCTGCTTCACCGGTTAGCGTCGACCACAGAGGCCAACCCAAAAACCCGACCTTATGTTTGCCCAGCGTACCTTCGACACACTGGGTATCGAGCACTATAAGCACTAGACGTGCGTCTTGTCAAGCCCTACTTTGGCAAAGGAAGCGCTGGACGTCCATAAATGACGCCCGCCAGGGGGTAGAGCCGCGTCACGCGACGCTTCCGCGAGGTAGAACCCACCGCGTCGGCTGGCCGGTGATCTCAGCGATGCGCTCGTAGTCCGCGTCGTAGTGCAAGACGATCAGAGCGGCGCTCTCAGCACAGGCGGCTACGAGCAGATCGGGAAGCGGCACCGCACGATGCTGTGAGCGCTCGGCTAGGCGGCCCTGTACTTCGAGGGCCCGATCGAGGACCGCTTCGGTGACGGCGACTCGGGGCAGCGCCCGCAGAACCGACGCGAGGCTGGCGTAGACGGCAGGGCTCGACGCGCTGTAGAGCAACTCGAGATCGACCACACCACATGTGGCAATCTCCCCTGAGAGCAGCAGCGGTTCGATCACCGCGCGCACCTCCGGGCGTGTGTCGCGGCGCGTTAGGGCACTCTTGTCAGCGAGATAAGTCGCCAACGCGACCGCTCAACGCCACGCGCCGGCCATCGCCGCCGGATCGCCAAGCTCGAGCGCACCCGGCTCGAACAGCAGCTCGACCAGACGCCGGCGCTCGCGTAGCCTGACGACCTCGTCGAGAGCAGCGTCGACCGTATCCGTTAGAGAGCGCGTTCCAAGAATCTCGCGCGCGGCATCGACCTTCTCGAAATCGACCTCGAAAGAGGTCTTGCGCCTTGACCTCATCGCCATACAGAGAGCAAGATAGCAGAAAAACATGAACTCGATAGCGATTTTGTCTGTATCTGCTATCAGAGAGGCTCGGGACGGATCCGTTCGCGGCGAGTCAGCGGACTGGTTGGGCAGCGCTTTGTCGTCCGAGCGCTTGCTCGATCTCGGTGCCCATGGCTGTGAGCACCCATGCGTTGGGGACCCCCTTGAGGGGACCAACGCTCGTATTCTGGATCAGCCCGAGGCGGTGTAGGCGTGAGAGAAGCCTGGATGTTTGGCCCTGGTCCTGCATGCCCGCGCTGACACCGACCTCACGGTTAGAGCAGCCTGGATGGGCCGCGACGGCCATCAATACTCGAACTGTGCGGTAAGTGAGGCGCATATCCAGATCGCGCAAAGGGTCCGCTGGGGCTGGACACGGCCTGATGGACCGCTCTGGCACGGGCCGCTGGAGCTCCTTGCGCGACGCTGCTGGACCTAGGTAGGGCAGCACGATCATGCCCATCAGAGGCCCGATCAGCTTGGCCAGCGAATCGCCTTCGTAGGGCGGTGGCGATGAGAGCGAATCCGCTTTACCCGGACTCCGCGTGGTCTCGTCCGTCGAGGAGGCCAGCAGCCTCGCGTGAAGTACCGCGAGCACGCCACCGACAACGCCCTCGCCAGCCATCGGCTGCGGACCATCGCCGCTCCTTACTTCACTACGTCCCCCCTCGACGACAGCGATCACGTGGGCAAGCACACGCCGGCGGCGCTCGAGCGCGTTCGCGCCTGCTCCGAGCGCATCGACGATCACAAGGCGGCCCATGGCCCGCTCATGGTCGAGGAGCTCCAGCAGAGCGCCGAGTCCACCACGGACTTTCTCTCGCCACCTACCCGGCTCCTCATACACCGGCATCACATTCGCCGCGATGCGCTCGATCGCGTCGTCGAACGCCGCCAGGAAGCAATCTTCGCGATCGACGAACAGTTCATAGAACGTACGCCTGGAAACACCTGAACGGGCGACTATATGAGCGACCGTGACATTGGCCGCACCATGCTCGGCAACCACCTCTACCAATCCCGCGAGGATTCGCGCGCGCTGGATATCGGAGACCCGCTCACGCCCAACACCACCGTTCGCACCATTGTTTCCCGAACGCGATCGGTCGACCGTGGGACGATCATTGAAAGCTTGTGAGCTGAGAGACATGCTTGAAACCACCTCGATCGGCCTGTCGTGCCTGAGCGCCAAGGAAATGGCGCCCAGGAGATATTGCCGCTACTTCTTCTTGCCCTTCTTTTTGTGCTTGCTTGCCTTCTTCGCCTTCTTCTTGGGACAACCGGTAGCCGTGATCGGTGTGGACTGTTTGAGGCTCACCCCGTTGGCACCGACGAATGTGGTGGGCATCACGAGCTTGCTCGTGCACAGGTTCCCGTTTGCCGCCAGCGCCGAGTCCGGTCCCTGGGGGAGCTTCAGTTCGAACGTACCGATTGGAACGTCTGGGATCGTGCGGAACGTGCTGCTCGTGATCCCCGCGGGACTGATGAACGTTTCGCCATGCAAATAGACGGTGACGCCCTCGCCCGACAGCGCGACGATCAGTTCGGGGAACTTCGCACCGCCATGCGACACGAAATACGCTGGACCTTCCAAATGCACCGGTAGCACCGGAGTCGTAGCCGTGGCGCTACCAATCCGCGAATCTGGCGGACACGAGGCGGGATTCGCGTCGAACACGCTATCCGGACAGGCCTTTTGAAGCGTCGTCAACCTCGAAGGCAACTGCTTGGGCAGATCGACCTTGACCTTCCCAATGTTCGCCTGGGTCCCAAACGCCGCTTTGGGATAGGTCAGCTTGACGTTCAGGCTCGCGCCCTTCGCCCTCGACGTTTTCCCACTAGTAGACACCGAGAAGATCGGTTTGAACTTCAAAACCGCACAATTCGTGACCTGAAACGGGACATGCAGAGTCGACACCGCACCCTGACTACTCGTCAAGCCACCCCCAATTTCCTGCGGAGCACAATTCGTCGGGTTGAACGTGAAATCAGGCCGATCGACGGATACGTTCACATGCTTGATCTGCAACGGAATCCCGTCAATGATCTGCGGAATCGCATACGGCCCCGTCGCATCGGAGGTGATCGTCAACGCCGCGTTTTCCGGATTCACTTCGATCTTCGCCCTAACAATCACCTTCCCCAGGTTGAAAGGACCTGCCTTCGCGGGGTTCACGATCGACAAGCCATATGGCGCACCCTTATAAGGACCCGTGATGAACACTTCCCCACCAGTCACCGTATACGGATTACCGCCCAAGCCTACGCTTACGGTCGTATGCCCGATCAGGCTTTCAGGACCGCACGTACCGGCGTTACCTTCAGCTTCCCCGCACAGCTTCACGCTCGACAGTGTCCCCAGCAGGCCTGGGGGCATCTTCAACTGGATCGCATCCAAGTTCTGGTTGCCGTCTTCGCGTGACATCGTCATCGTGAACGGCGTGAACGCACCCGCCTGAATGTTCAGGCTCCCGGTCGTCAAACTCGGATCGAATGGCAACGGATCCTCGCATGGGCTCCCATTGGGACCGCTCGTTATATCGAATTCCGAGGAGGATTCCACTGCAGCATTCCCAGACCACGGCGCGATAGACGCCTTAGTCGTATAACCCCCGCACAAGGCGGGAGTACCCAACGGCGCCCTGGAGCCACCAAAGAAGTGCAGCTTCAAATCTTCGAACGGCAGCGGCGGCGTTTCGTTGAACGTCGAGACGAGCTGTCCCGTGACAGGATCGGGTTTGACTTCACCCGCGACCTTCAACCGGACGCCGGAGATCGGATCGTAGGCGACGATATACAGTGCCACGAGGCTCCCAAACGGGTTCGCGTTCTGCTGCGCCAGATAGGCCGCGCCGGTCAAGGGATTCGGCAGCAAGGGCGTCCTGACTTCCACCGTCCCAACCTTTGAAGATTCGGGACAAGACTGTTCGTCCGGGCTGTCCAGGGCAACCTGGACCAAGCTGCACGACGACAGGCCATCCGCGCCAGCGGGGTTCAATCCTACGCCCGCTGGCAACACAACAGTGGTGTTCTTTACCGAGGCCTCAGCCAAACCTTCGGGGTTCAAGCTTGCGTCCTGGGGAACATGCACACCCACCGTCAGGCCCGTCGGTGTGCTTGCCTCCTGTCCATCCGGCGTTAGGCTGATCGAGGGTTCGAAATTCAACCGGTTACACCCGTCCATGCCCGATGGTTCACCTTCAGCGTCCTGAAACGTGTATTCCCTACTCGTGAACTGTCCGATCTTGGCCCACGTATCCGCTTCCACGCTAGTCTGCAAAGGGCCTTTGCACAACGTAGGCATCACCAGTAGCGGTTGCGGCTTTTCCTGTACGGGGCACGATAGTTCCCATTTCACAAACGGTTCTCCCTGTGCCAAGCAGGTGCCGCGGGTCGTATCATGTCTTGGATCGCCCGGAACACCCCAGAACGTCACCTGGCTTCCGATGAACATCGCTGCCTGAGTGATGTCTGGAACCGTAACGACAACACCGTAGTCTCCACCGGTGCGCACCGAGGTCTCCAGGAACACCGGTCCGGCTACTGTTTGAAAACCAAAGCGCGCGGGTTCGCCGATATTCGGTTCTAGACTGATCAACTGTCTCACTTCAGCGAACGGTACCACGGAACCGAGTTTATAATACGCAACCACTGGTGTTGCGACGCCGACCATCGTGTTGGCGGGACAATTATTTTCCTCGAATAGGTGAATACTGCACTTCGGTAGCGGTGTCGGGTTACCCACCAGTCCCGGTGGCAGATTGAAACGTAGATCCTTCGTAAAGTCCTCCGGCCGTATTTCATCAACGGGGGCTTCTCCCACAAAATTTGTTACCTTTTCCATGTGGCTGGTTACGTTGAACGTCGTTGTCAACTGAAACGGATGCGAACCTGCCTGCGTATCCGTCGAGCCGCCCTCTTCTTCAGCAGCTAGTTCATAATGTTCCACACCATATGGTTCAGGGGTCCCGCCCAATCCAAGGGCTTGACGCTTGACCAGTGCGGGTGCCCCACCACCGGTCACACTTACTTCGTTGATTCCGTGACCGGCATCCGACACATCCGTCACATCGATCCTGATGAACAACCTTTCATACGCAAGCAACGGTAGTTCAGAATACGTGCACGTCACAATCTGCCCCGCAAACGAGCAATGCAAGAAATATTGTGCAGACGGTCCGACAAGCGTATCGGCATTACCCGCCGCATAGACAGCGACGGGGGTCACGCCTACCGGGAGCTTATCCACAATCGTCACTGGATATTCGATCGAGTTGACCATCGCATCGCCAAGATCGCTCGCTTCCACCAGAACACTGGCATCCGCACCGGTAGGACCCGCCGTGGAGGAAACTGTACTCAAATGCCACCACGGCATTCTCGCACCAGCCACACCGGCTAGGACCAGCATGAGCAGCGAGACAGCCACAAACACCAGCACACCTCTAACAAGAGCCCTCATGACCGCACGCCCTTCCCACTCGCCGACTTCCTCGCCTTCCCCGCCTTCCCGGCCTTTCCGACGCCATGCTGCTTGCGCTTCTTCTCTTTGGCGTGTTTCTTGGTGGCGTGTTTCTTGGCTTTTGACTTAGCCTTGCCCTTGACTTGTTTCGTTCTTGTTTCTTCGATCACGTTACCGGCGCCCGAGAACGTCGCGCTTGGCGTTGGACCAAAGATCTCTGGTTGAGGCGAAGGAGCAGCCTTACACGAATCTCCGGTCGTACAGACCGGCGGAGAGATAGGCGTCGTCACACAGGGCGCAACCGCGGAGCACACGTGCGCGTCATAGACATCATACGCCGTGTCATAGTCAGCGGAAGCCAAATGAGCAGAAGTGATAAAGAACGCATCGTCACCAGATTCGCTCGCGTCATAGAATGCCGATTCGCTCGACGACGTACCCGAAGAGATCAAGCTCACACAACCACCCAAGCGTTCGCTGAATGTCAGGCCCCCAGCACTACAATCACCCGTCCCCGAGGGCTCATACTCATAGACGTCCTCGAGCCCGTTCGTGTCCTGCGGCACAAGCGCATCCGGACTATTGAAGAACAAACGACCACTATCGGACAGAAAACGCGGCTGATAGAACCCAGTGCGTTCCTCCCACCCTGGAATGTTCCCAGCCAACCAATGATCATGAAATGCGCCTTCGTCACTCTCTTCAGCCCAAACGGTCCCCGGATCGACAAGCAGCCTCCCTGTCCCGGTTCCACTATCGAGTATGCCGACGGGTCGCGCACCCGTCGGATTGCACGATGCACACACCAAACGAAGCGTATTCGCGTCATACAAGTACACCTCCTCATCCGGCTGACCGCTGTTTGCATCTACATTGTCATAACCAGTCAATGACCGCTCGGACATAAAAGCTAGGAACCGCCCATCCGGTGAGACTGAACCGCTCCGGGATTCTTGGAGGCTTGGCTTCGTGAGAGGATGGGCTGATGGGAAAAGCGAAGAGGTATCCACCTGAGGTGCGTGAGCGCGCTGTGCGTTTGGTGCTTGAGCATCGTGAGGAGTACTCGAGTATGTGGGCGGCGATTAGTTCGATTGCTGCGAAGTTTGGTTGTTCGGCGCAGACGTTGCAGGGTTGGGTGCGTCGGGCTGAAGTTGATGGTGGTGTGCGTCCTGGGACGAGCAGGAGTGAGGCTGAGCGGATCGGAGAGCTCGAGCGTGAGAATCGTGAGTTGCGGCGGGCGAACGAGATTTTGAAGGCCGCTTCGGCTTTCTTCGCGCGGGAGCTCGACCCGCAGCCGAGGAGATGAGCGCGGTGATTGACGAGTTGCGTGTTGAGTATGGGGTCGAGCCGGCTTGCAGGGTTCTGGAGGTCGCCCCGTCCACTTATTACTCCGTGAAGGCTAGGCAGCGCAACCCGTCGTTGCGCGCGCGACGTGATGCTGAGTTGGTTGAGCGTATCCGCCGTGTTCATCAAGAGAATTACGGTGTCTATGGGGTGCGCAAGGTGTGGTGGCAGCTGCAACGCGAAGGCGTGGATGTGGCGCGTTGCACTGTGGAACGCTTGATGGCCAAGGCTGGGTTGCGTGGCGCTGTGCGTGGCAAGAAGCGGCGCACCACGATCCCCGATGGGCAAGCCGACCGCGCCCCGGATCTAGTGGATCGTGACTTCAGTGCACCGGCCCCGAACCGACTTTGGGTGACTGATTTTACATATGTCGCGACCTGGTCGGGCGTGGTCTATGTCGCGTTTGCGATCGATGCATTCAGCCGCCGGATCGTTGGTTGGAAGGCAGACACGACAATGCAGACCACTCTCGTTCTCGACACGCTGGAGATGGCTCTCTGGGCACGCGACCACCACGGGCAGCCCGTCATAGACGGGCTCGTGGTTCACTCGGATGCCGGCAGCCAATTCACGAGTTTCGCCTTCACGCAGCGGCTGATCGATGCCGGCGCCGATCCCTCGATTGGATCCGTCGGTGACGGCTACGACAACGCTCTAGCCGAGTCAACAATCGGGCTCTACAAGACAGAGCTGATCAACCGCAGAGGACCATGGAAGACCATCGACCAAATCGAGCTCGCGACCCTCGAATGGATCGACTGGTACAACCACAAACGACTACACACGGCATGCGACGGGCTCCCTCCCGTCGAATACGAGCAAACAAGAACAAGACAGAACACTCAATAAAAACTACCTCCAAAATACCCGGAGCGGTTCAGACACGCGAACTGATGCGTTCAAGGTCCAGGCCAGCCCCAGTGGCCTGATGCCAATCTTTTTCGTCTTCGCCGGACAATGTAGCGATGAAACTCGTAGACCATTGACCACCCGCTTCGTGCGCCAAGTAAAGATTGTCCGCACCACTCGTCGCCCCAGTAGCCAACACGCCAGTTGCTACGAAATATGCATAGGAGCCGTCTTCGCTGACATCCGATACGTCATCCAGCACGCCAGCAACACCCGACCCGTGAACATTGGTCAGACCAGTCAAGATCCCCTTGTTCATATCGTACTCGTACAATTCGCCTTTTTCCAAGAAGAAGATCCGCGAACCATCGCTATTCATCGTTTGATAGCGAGCACTGGCACCCCCCACACGAACAGTCTTCCCTTCCAACATGTCACGAACAAACAAACCTCTGAACCCACCAAAGCCCTTGTTATAAGGATCACCCACCGTCCAGGCTACTCGTCGACCATCGCTTGAGACGGTACGTACCCCCTTACCGCCGATCGAATTATTACCAGCGAGAAGCACATGTCCAACATATGGTTCGCCGTGTGGCATGATGCTCACAAGCTGGATCTGACCTTGATCCCACTCGTACAGGTTTTCACCGGTGTTTTCTTCACTACCAGAAGATGGGACCTCTTCCACTGCCCCCGGCGTCAATGCATATGGCGAGAGGAACAGTACATCGCTCAAGTCCGGTGTAGCATCTACTATATTAATGTGGTTGTCTATTATTTCCGATAGCGATACTGGCAAATCGGCGTGTGTAAATATAGGTGTCCAGTTTTCATCGATGTTGTTACGCACATAAAAAGCAGACGCCGTTTCGGGCGACAACGGCGTTGCGGGCCCTGAGACACCAAGCGCCTTCGACAAATCAGAGGAGAATCGACCATACGTTCCTCCGTATATTAGAGGCGCCGCCGGTTCCCCGAGCGCAGGTGTGTTCTGGATACGCTGCAAGTCCTGCGTATGCCAACCATCCACCCCACGCCTGGACAGCAGCGTCTCGCTCCCGACCGTATCGTTACCCACCACGTCTTCGCCTGCCGGCACACCAAACGCTCTATATGCGATCCCGCTGCCGTCGCTAGCCGCCTGTTCGCCATTACCGGCCTTAGCGGGAGAGATAAGTGCGCCCTCTTTGTTAGCCGGCGAGACCAATTCCCACGCGCGCCCATCGGGCAGCGCCAGCTCATTACCTGCGCTTTGAGTCCTAAACGTGCGATCGCCGCTTTCCACGGTACCCACTTCGCTGATCGTCACAAGCCTGTAATGATAATCCGTGTCAGCCAGCAGATCCTGGCGATGAAAACTAACCAACACATATTCCATGCCTTCACCCACATCCCCACTCAAAACATGTTCATATGAGTCGCTCAACCCATATTCCAAACGATAGGAAGTATTCGCACCCAACGGGTCTATCCGCGCCGCCAATGTCGCGCTCGTACCAGCTACGTTCGATACCCACGGACCTTCGATCCGCGCCGCCGGGACTGCTTCAAAAACCTGATCGAGCCCCGTCGTCGTATACGAGCTACCCCCCAAAACACTTGTTGCGATAATCCGATAATGATAGACATCTCCGGGTATCACACTCACCACAGACGCCGACACCGCATGATCTTCAAAGAGGAATTGCCCAGAGCCCGTACCAACCGACGCCGAAGGCGTGCTCAACGCATCCGCAAAACCACCGCTCTGATAATGAGCCTCGTCGACATATTCAAAACGGTATGTGGTTTCCCCACCCTCGGGATTCACCATCGCTTCAAGTTTCGCCACACCACGCAACCCTGGCACCGCCGACTCGCTATCCACGACAGGGCCCGATGGTGGCGGCGTCAACACCCACACACTGCTCGTACATTCTTCTTTTAGTATTTCTTCCTCTGTTCCACAATGAGATTGAGATGCATACAGCTCTTTCGTGGCTTCCGAGAACGCCAAACCCTTGTTTTCGCCAACCACCGTCTTCGAGCCGAAGCTGGCGAGCTCATTCCCTACAGAATCGTACTCCAACACATGAAAGCTACCGTTTGAGTCAGTCACAAAGACTTCACCGGCAGACCCCAAGGTGAGCGCTTCAACCGATTCGCTGCCCGCATCGAACTGAACGCTCTTTTCGATCCCGTTTGCGCCAAACTCTCTTACACCCGCCACTTCTTCATCCTTTACATAGAGATCGCCGCTCGAATCGACCGCAAGCGCAGTAGGCTCGCCAGTTGGCGACAACCCCGACAACGAAATGTTTTCCCGCCACACACCCGTGGGTCAAATACCTGCACGCGAGCCTCATCGCCCACATACACCATGCCACCGGGACCCACGGCGATACTCTGAGCAGCCATCGGTTGCCAGCCTGAGAATTCGCCATCAGCCGAGCCTTCCGAGCCATGCGTGCATGCTTCCCCCGCCATACACGTGTCACCACCATTCTGATTCACATGCCCACCGAACATCAATAGAAATTTGCCCGCAGCATCGAACTTCTCTACACGCGCGTGCTCGTTGTCCATAACATAAACATCTCCATAGGAGTTGCTCAACGGATCATCATCGACAGCCACACCAGTAGGAAATTCAAAACCGCCAGCCCCAACACTGCTTTCGCCGGACTCGCATTCGGTAGTACACGTCTGCAGTTCATGGGCGCCATCGGCAACACCCCAACCCCACGCCAGTAGGAAGCTCCCGGACCCATCGAACTTGTCTACCCGATGATTCTTGGTATCGCTGACATACACGTCGCCCATCGAATCGACCGCCACGCCCGTAGGATCATTGAACTGTCCCGATTCCGCTCCCACGGCACCGAACTCGGTTGCGGCCGAGGCAGAACCAACACCAATTGCGGAGACCAAACCCAGCCCAAACACAGACACCATGACGACCAATATCAACGAGCGAGCACCCATCACACCCATCCCCTCCTCGAACAATCGACAAAACGACCACCCGAGGAGCCCGGGCAGCACCTCCCATACGGGGGGCAAGCAAAAACCGCCGCAGGCACACAGCCCACGGCCGCAGAAGAGCAAGAAGCTGTACGCGCGCCTATAGGGCGCGTGTACACAAGCCGAGCCTTACGCTCGGCGAGCCAACGGCTTTTGCCGCGGCGAAGGGTGCTAGCGCTTAGGCGCCGGCTGGCCCAGAGAGAGAGAGAGAGAGAGAGACGCGTCAGCGACGCTGACGCGTCCTATTACGTCAGCACCGTGAGCACACGGACTCTCGAGCACGTTGATCCCCAAAGACTTCACGCGAAATACAACTCCCTCTCAGAAACGACCCGGTCCCTCTCCCAAGGGCCCTGCTTCACCGGTTAGACGTCGACCACAGAGGCCAACCCAAAACCCGACCTTATGTTTACCCAGCGTACCTTCAACACACTGGGTATCGAGCACTATAAGCACTAGACGAGTGTCTTGTCAAGCCCTCTTGAGAAGAAAAGCCTCCTGGAGGGGAGGTCGAGAGGGACCACAAGGTCACATCGGGGCAACCGCGTACCCCCGCCGCCCCCGCTACCTTGCGTAGACGATGCGCCGCACAAAGATCGTCGCCACCATCGGGCCCGCCTCGCGCGAGCCCGCCACGCTGCTCGCGATGGTGCGCGCCGGGATGGACGTGGCGCGCCTGAACTACTCGCACGGAACGCTCGAGGAGCACGAGGAGACCGTACGCCGCGTGCGCGACGCCGCCGGGCAGCGCAGGGCGGCCGGTGGCGATCCTGCAGGACCTGCCCGGGCCCAAGCTGCGGATCGGGCCGCTGCGCGAGGACATCGTGGAGCTCAAGCCCGGAGACATGGTCACGTTCACCTGCGGCGAGGAGAGCGTCGGCGACGCCCGCCACATGTCGATCACCTGGCCCGGCCTAGCGGCGGCGCTCACGCCCGCAGGAGGTGCTCTACCTCGCCGACGGCTCGGTGCGCCTGCGCGTCTCGCGATGTGCGCCCCGAGGCAAGCGAGGTCGACGCCGAGGTCGAGGTGGGCGGCGCCGTTGCCTCGCGCCAAGGGCTCAACATTCCCGGGCCCGCCCACACGCTGCCCTCCGTGCCCGAGGAGGACCTCGAGCTGCTGCGCCACGGCGAATCGATCGGCGTGGACATGGTGGCGCTGTCGTTCGTGCGCGTACCCTCCGACGTGGAAACCGTGCGCGAGCACACGCGCCTGCCGTTGATCGCGAAGATGGAGAAGCCCCAGGCGGTCGAACACGCCGAGGACGATCATCCGGGCCGCCGACTGCGTGATGGTCGCGCGCGGGGACCTCGGCATCGAGATGCCGATCGAGCAGGTGCCCGCCGTGCAGAAGAAGCTGCTCGAGCACGCCGGCTACCTCGCGCGGCCATCGATCACCGCCACGCAGATGCTCGACTCGATGGTCACCTCCTCGCGCCCCACTCGTGCTGAGGTAGCGGATGTTGCCAACGCGATCCTCGACGGCACCGACGCGGTAATGCTCTCCCAGGAGACCGCCATCGGCGCCTATCCGGTGCAGGCCATCGAGATGATGGCGGCGGTAGCAGTACAGGCCGAGGCGATCGCTCCGTATGAGCGCTGGAACACCTCGCGCGTGCGCCGCGCCGAAGCCGACCCCGCCCACACGGTCGCCCACAGCCTGTGCCTGGCTGCCGCGCGAACTGCACCTCGACGCGCTGATCGTGCCCACGCTCTCCGGGCGCTCAGCGCGCCTCGTCTCAGCTCACCGCCCCACCGTCCCCATATACGCGCTCTCTCCCGGCCGCGAGACCGTACGCCGCTGCGGGCTGATGTGGGGCGTGCAGGCCTCCTCGATTCGCCGCCACGAGACCACCGAGGAGCTGATCGCCGACTCCGCCCGGCGCGTCGTGGAGCTCGGCTGGTGTGAGAAGGGCGCAGCGCGTTGGCATCACCGCCGGCCTGCCCTCCGGGCGCCCAGGCACCACCTCGCTGATGCAGATCCAGGTGCTTTAGGGCCGCGCAGCCCGATTACGACGCCTTGAACGGCAACCGGATACATGGGCAAGCTACGAAAAGCTAGCGATCTTGTTTCCCAAAAATAAAACTACGCCGCGCTCACGCCTGTGCGCTCGTAGAACTCCTGCTCTTCGCGCCCCAGTTCGGTGACCGGCGCATCGCCGTACATCCACTCGCGCGCGATCCGATGCCAGTTGGCGCTTGCTCGCAGCTGAGAGAGCACCGCCAGCGTCAGCATCTCCATACGCCGGCCGAACAGGTGCTCTGGCTGGATCGTCTGATGGCGCATCTCGCGGAAGTGGCTGGAGCGCGGGTCGGAGCTCTCGATCATCACCTCCGTAGCGATCTCCGGCTTGAGCGCAACCGCTTCGTCTGCCGTCGTATACCACCAGATCGCATCCTCGATGAACGCCAGCAGATGGTCGGGATCCACACGCTCGGGTTCGGGCAGGAAGCCCGACTCCGCCAGCAGCCTGTGCAGCGTCTGCGGCATCGCCCTCCACTACAGCGCGCTGACAGGCAAGCTCCAGCTCCACCGGCTCGCGCTCCATGCGCTTGAACAAACCGAAGTCCAGGAACGCCACGCGCCCATCCGCTAGCAGCAGGAAGTTGCCCGGGTGAGGGTCGCCCGAGAACTGGCGATGCCGGTAGAGGCAGCCGAGGAAGAACCGAACACGATCTCGCCGATCCTGTCGCGCTGGGCTTGGGGATATTCCTTTAGCTCCTCAAAGCCCGCCCCCCGCACGAACTCGCTCACCAGTACTCGCTCGCGCGAGAGCTCGCTCACCACATCGGGCACCACGATGAACGGGTGACCCTTGAAGATGCGCGCCAGCGAGCGCTGGTTCTGGGCCTCCAGCTCGTAGTCGAGCTCCTCGGCGATCCGATCCCTGATCTCCGCGGTCGACACCCTTCACATCGAGGCTGGGGGTCATGCGCTTGAGCAACCGCATGATCATGTCGAGGTTCTGCATGTCCGCCCGCACCGCCGCCGCCACGCCCGGATACTGCACCTTCACGGCGACCTCCCTTCCGTCCCGCGCGAGCGTCGCCCGGTACACCTGCCCAATCGACGCCGCCGCGATCGGCTGCTCGTCGAACTCGGCGAACACGTCTGAGATCCTCTCTTCGAGATCGTCCTCGATCACGCGCTTCATCTGCTTGAACTCACGGTCGGTGCCGCGTCGCGCAGCTTGGCGAGCTCCCGCTGGAACTCCTCGCGGTGCTCCTCCGGCACAAGTCCCACGTCCAGGAACGACATAACCTGCCCCAGCTTCATCGCAGCGCCCTTCATCGTTCCGAGCGCCGCCACTATTTGCTTGGCCGTCTCCAACTGCCGGCGCGCGCTAGCCTCCTGCGCGCCCTGCTCGCTGCGTCCCACGTTCGCCGCTCGTGTACCGAACTGCTTCACCGCCTCGCTTGCCGCGAGACGCCCGACGGTGGCCGTGCGGCGCACCCTCGATGTTGGGATCTTCTCCTGCGCCACCCTTTGATTCTAGGGTTGGCCCGGGATCTCTACGCGACTGCCAGGGACGATGTCGTCCTTGCCATCCGGCCAGCGCACCCACGCCTTCATGCCACCGTCATAGTCCTGGCCGAGCAGCACCAGCGTCGCCGGCTCCCCCAGTGCCACGCACGGCTCGCGAGCCCTCAGCGTCAAGGCCCCGCCATACGCGGATGAACGCGTTTTGCTCCCACTCCCTGCCCACGGTCTCGCCTCGGTATGGCCCGGATAGATGACCGTCTCTCCCGGCAGCTCCATCAGCGTGCCCATGATCGAGTCGCGCAGGTCGGTGTAGGTGGTGTGGCCCGGCGCCCGCACCCCACCCACCGAGCCCTTGAACAGCGTGTCGCCGGTGAACACCACCGCTTCGCCGCCCTGGAACCCGCCCGGGCCCACCGCTACGCCAGGACGAGCGCTGGAGCTCGGGCGAGACACCAAGAAAGAGAGCATTCCCGCCGTATGGCCGGGTGTTCGCAACGGGCGCACCTCCAACCCACCGAAGCGAAGCGTCTCACCGGCCTCGATCTGCTCCACCGCGCCGTCGGCATAAGTGCCCCCAGGCGCCGTCAGCAGACTCACGCTCGAGCGGATGGATCAGCACCGCCATCCTCGGCCAGCGTTCCAGCAACTTGGCCAGCTCGCTCACATGGTCGTAGTGATGATGGGTGAGCAGCACGTGTGTGGGCTCGATCCCCAGGCGCTCCGCCGCCACGATCAGAGGCGCCACCGGACCGCCAGCATCGACGAAGAACCCCGGTCCTCCCTCGCCGTCGCAGACGAGGTAGGTGTTCGACAGGAACTGCTCGTTCATCGAGCGCTCGACAATCATGGCGGCCATCGTTGCACGAAGTTCCGCCGGCCGCAGGCTGGATCATGCGTCCAACCTCCCACTCCCCTGTTGACATGCTCGCCGCTCTATGGTTTTGTAGAGCCGTCTTAATATCAAGCATTGGGGGAAGACTCATGAGCACCACGCACTCACGCCAAGCGGCGGGGAGGTCCGGCGGCGTACGCCGCCCACGACGATGGCACTCGATCCCACTTGGGATCCTCCTTGCGGGCGTGCTGCTCGCGGGATTGCCCGCGGCGGCCCAGGCATCGGCACCGGAAATGAGTGGCGAATGGGAACTCGTCCTAACCAGCCCCAGCAGCTCACGCGCAACAGCAAGAGGCATCGTCTCAGCGGAAGCAAACCTAGCCGGCGAATTCGCCGCTAGCAGTCTCGAGTTCGAAGGCGTCGATCCCGGCACCTTCTCGGGCACCCTCAAAGGCAGCGAAGCCTCTGTCAAGGTCACCCTCCAAGCCTATGGACCGATCCAGGCAGGGGAATACATCAGCACGAACATGCAAATCGCATCGAACGGCAGTTCGCTGTCGATGACCGGCACCGGGATCCTCGACTACGGGGGACAGGATATTCCCGAGACACTCGTCGCCACGAGGACTAAAACCCACAAAGAAGTGGAAGAACGAGAACTGCGGGAGAAGAAAGAACAAGAAGAACAAGAAGCCCGACAGAACATACGAGGCGAATGGGAACTCACCCTCAGCTCTGGCGTTGGCACTGTGAAAGGGAAGGCCCTGATCGTCAATGCCGCGAGCGCAACAAACGAATTCGCCAGCAGCGGCGCCCTCTTCGAAAGCGTGATTCCCGGAACCTTCTCCGGCAAGCTCGAAGGCAGCAACGCCTCCGTCAAGGTCACCACGGAAGCCGCCGGTCCCTTCCCGGCAAGCGAATTCGCAAGCGCGGCCATAACGGTCACTTCAGGCGTGGGCTCGATGTCGATGTCAGGATCCGGAACTGGCACACTCGGCCCAGCCACCTTCACCGCAACGAGACTCAGGACTTATAAGCAGATAGAAGAACAGCAAGCCAAAGAAGCCAAGGAAGCACAAGAAGCCAAAGAAGCCAAGGAAGCCAAAGAAGCCAAGGAAGCACAGGAAGCCAAAGAAGCACAACAGGCCAAGGAAGCCAAGGAAAAGCAGGCACGAGAAGCAGCCGAAAAGCTTGCCAAAGAAGCTGCCCTGAAATCCCCTCCCACGAGCATCGTTCCCCCGAACACAAGCCAAATCACGCTTGTCTCGGCGGCACCGGCGAACAGCACGTTCTCGGTGGGCGGCTCGGGATCGCTCTCATTGGAGCTCTCAAACCCGAACAACCTCGCCATCGAGGGACATTTCACGCTGACAACAACCAGCGCGGGCAAAGCGGCACGAGCAAAGAGCAAAACAAAGACAGTCTTGCTTGGAGGTGCTTCCTTCACGATCTCCGCTAAAGGGCACGAGACCCTCAAGATCAAACTCTCGAAAGGCAACTACGCAACTCTGGTGGGGCACAAGAAGCTGCACGCCGTCCTAACCATCTCCACCACCGCCACCGGCAAGTCCCCGGTCACGAAGACCTACGACATCACGCTGAGTGCACCCAAGTCTCACTCGCACAAACACTAAGCCACACCGCCGGCAGCTGAAGCGGTCTCCTCTTGACCCTTCAGCTGCCGGCCAGTAGCACCCAACTCCCATAGACTGCAGGCATGCCACTCATCCACACCTGCTATCGGATCACCGACATCGACCGCTCGATCGCGTTCTACGAGGCGCTCGGCTTCCAAGAGGTGGGGCGCATCCCGATCGGCGAAGAAGCCGTCAACGTCTTCATGAACCAACCAGGCGACGGCAACATGCCCCGCCTCGAGCTCACCTACAACTTCGGGGTCAGCTCGTATGAGCTCGGCAGCGGCTACGGCCACATTGCCATCACAACCTCCGATCTCAACGACATGCTCGCGCGTCTCGCCGAGCAGGGCATAGAGCCCGAGAAGCCCCCCTACTCGGTCCGCGAGGGCGGCTCACGACTGTGTTTCGTCAAAGACCCCGACGGTTATCGGGTCGAGATATTGGAGATGTAGAGGACGTCCGAGTAGGAAAGGTCAGATAGCCAGTTAGACCTCGATCAGAGCTCACTCTCAGGCAGCCACGAGTACCATCCCCATCGAGCGATAGAACCATGATGTGGCTAAATCGATCGAGCAGTTCAGCTTTGAATTGACCGCCGGCGCGCTGGCAGAGCAAGAGCGCGCCCTCACAGGGCTGCGAGCCCGCGCCGGGACCGTGCTCGCGGCAGCTTCCATCGCAGGCTCATTCTTTGGCGCCAAGATCAGCCACGGCTCCCTCGGCGTCTGGGGGGTCCTCGCCATGATTGTCTTCGCTTTGTGCGTGGGGAGTGCCGTTTGGGTGCTCCTGCCACACGCATTTGTGTTTGCCTTCCGAGGAGATGCACTGCTGGCCGAGAGCGACCACCGAGGCGTCTCCAACGTGACGGAGGCCTATCGCATCGCAGGCATTTGGGTCGAACCTCACCTCGAGGTCAACCGCGGCAAGATCGCCGATCTCTCAAACTGGCTCGCGGCGAGTTGTGCACTGCTCGCCGCTGAGGTCATCCTATGGACGCTCAGCCTCATCGGCTAACCTGAACTCATGGTGGACAAGCCTCCCCAGCCCGCGACACCCCAGGGCCCGCTCAAGCCCCGACCGCCAACCCAACTACCGGTCATAGCCCCCCCCGGATTCGCCCTGCCCGAGAAGCGCGGCGGTTTTCTGGGCGGCAAAGGAAACTGACTGCATACGAGGGCTCACCTGGTAGACCCAGGCTCGGCTGCGCCGTGAGTTGCAAACCAGCCACTACCACGGGGTAATCGATCGAGGTTTCTCCGCAGGTCCGCAAATGGCTGTATCGTTGTCTTGTGGCTGATGTAGCAATCTCCGCCGGAGCCATCGCGCCAGACAGCGCGCCTCCAGCCGCGATCGAGCGACCGGACTTCGAGATCGTCCCGCGCAAGGGACTGATTGTCGTGGCAGTGGTGGGAATCCTGCTGATCGCGGCGATCGCCACCAACGAACTCTGGCCGCTTGCGTTCTTCCACTTCGTCGGCGGAGCCTCATGGACCATCATCGATCTGTTCCTGGGCTTTGTGCTGGGGCCGATCATGGGCAAGCTTTCCATCCCGGCACGCGTTGAGTTCACTACCCGCCTGATGCCGAAGATGGTGCTGATCATGCCCACCGTCGTGACCATGACCCTTGCGGCGGGCTGGCAGCTCGGCGTTCACCTGGGCACAGTGGACTCGAACTATTACAACCACGGCTGGACGGTGGCCAGCTACATCGTGGTCGGGATCATGGCGGTGATCGCCCTCGGACTGCTCGAGCCGGCGAACATCGCGGTACTGGTAGAGCTGAAGAAGCCGAGGCCCAACCCACAAACGATCGAGAAGTTGATGAAGCGCTTCATCTACTGCGCCGGCATTCTCGGTTTGATGCAGCTCGCCACGCTCGTGATCATGACCAAGCTGACGGTGGGATGAGCGAGCGCCGCCTTCCACCCGTAACTCAGATCGGCATGGCATCGCTGGCGCTGATCGTGGCTGGCGGCATATATCTGGCCGCTCATCTGCCACAACACGTCCCGCTGGCCCCAGCGGTCGCGCTGTTGACCCTCTCCGCGCTCCTGCTCGTGGGCAACCTCGTATCGCTTACGCGGGTACCGGACTTCCCCTGGGGCCGTTTCTTCCAGATCGCCAAGTGGACGCTACTCGCCTACGTGATCATCGCTGGAATGATCGAGTACTCGTTCCTGCGTGACCACATCAATGGCGGCCCGCTTGTGGTGCTCACCCTCTCGCTAGTCGTATTCGCCGTGCACGTGCCCGTCCTCGTTGGCTTCACCGTCGCTCGCTTCTACGAGCCCGACGAAGCAGCGGCGGGCAGCCTGCACGCGTGAGGCCCATCCGCCAACGCAAACCTCGATTGAGAGCCGCGCGACCTATAGTGGTCGCGTTGTGGAGCTAGGTCTCGCTACCTTCGCCGACGTCGCGCCCGGGGCCGCGCCCGCACGCGTGGCTCAGCGCTTGAAGGAGCTGCTCGAGGAGATAGAGCTCGCCGATCGACTCGGCCTCGACGTATTTGGCGTCGGCGAGCACCATCGGCGCGACTATGCGGTGTCAGCGCCCACCGTGGCCCTCGCCGCGGCGGCGGCCCGCACACGAGCGAATCCGCCTGACCAGTGCCGTCACCGTGCTCAGCTCAGCCGACCCGGTGACCGTGTTCGAGGAGTTCTCGACGCTGGATCTGCTCTCCGACGGCCGCGCCGAGATCATGGCCGGCCGCGGATCTTTCACTGAGTCCTTTCCTCTGTTCGGCCTCGATCTCGACGACTACGACGAGCTGTTCGCCGAGAAACTCGAGCTGCTGCTCGCCTTGCGCGACTCGGAGAGCGTCGACTGGTCGGGGCGTCATCGTGCGGCGCTGCATACGCAGCCGTATACCCGCGCCCCTACAGCAGCCTCTGCCAGTTTGGATCGCGGTCGGCGGCACACCCGCGTCGGTGGCTCGCGCCGGCATGCTCGGGCTGCCACTGATGATCGCCATCATCGGCGGCGCCCCAGCCCGCTTCGCGCCGCTGGTGGAGCTGTACCGCGAGGCCGCCCATCGCGCGAACACCGACCCCTCGAAGCTCGCGGTGGGAATCAACTCGCACATGTACATAGCCGACACCGCCAAGCGCGCCGCCGACGAGTTCTTCGGCCCCTACTCGCAGATGATGAACCGCATCGGCCGCGAGCGCGGCTGGCCGCCGATGAGTCGAGCGCAGTTCGACGCCGGCTGCGCCCCCGACGGCCACCTGCTCGTCGGCACCCCCCAGCAGGTCGCCGAGAAGATCCTCGCCCACCACGAGCTGTTCCACCACGATCGCTTCCTCGGCCATATCAGCGTCGGGCGTGCTGCCCCACGAGAAGGCACTGCACGCGACCGAGCTATTCGCCACCGAGGTTGCGCCACTGGTGCGCACAGCTCTGTCGCGCGAGCGCTCGTGAACGACGGCGCTAAGCTTTTCGCCAAGCGATGGCGGACACCGGCAAGATCGCCAAGAACCTCGAGCGCTTCGCGCAGGCCGTGGCGGCTCACGACCGTGAGAACCCGACACACACCGCCTACGGGATCGGCTTGGCTCACTTCGACATGGAGCGCCTTGGCCTCGAGGAGGGCGAGGAGATCCTGCCGGGCATCACGATCCACGCCGACAGCGGACAGAGCGCGAACTTTCGCGTGCTATGCGACGGACAGCACGACGAGGGCGCGGTCGAGTCAGAGGAAGAGGTGGTGGAGGCGGTCTCCACACAGGCGCTGCCGATGATCTCGCCGGGCACCTCTCCGCGCGAGCTTTAAGCGGACTGCTAAGCGGTCTACCGACCGACCGCGGGCGAGGGCACCCCGGCACGGTCAGCGATCGTCCCAACAAGCCGCTCGATCGTGGGACACTCGATCCCGTGACGCGCCCCAGCGCGCAGCACGGCCCCAGAGATGGCATCCAGCTCAGGCTCGCGCCCGGCGGCGATGTCGCGTTGCATGGAGCTACCTAGCGTGTCGTGCGCGGCGGTGAGCTCGCCGAGCGGGTCCTCGCTCGAGATCGAGGCGCCCTCGGCACGGGCCACTAGGCAGCCCTCCTCTATCGCGCCCACGAGATCGGCCCGCAGCTCAGGCGTGGAGCGGATCTCCCCCAGCAGGAGGTCATAGGCGCTGGTGGTACAAGCGAGCGCGTTGAGACGCACCAGCTTCGACCACATCACCTGCGCCTCGGAGTCGCCGACGCGCGCGGTGACGCCTGCCTCTGAGAGGGTGCTCGCCAGGCGCTCCATCGGTCCGCGCGCTGTTGGATAGCGGGAGGCCATCTCCACACGCAGGAAGCGACTCGTGTGAACCACCTCGCCCGCCTCAGGACGGTCGGCCTCGACGCGAATAGTTCCCGCCACAACAGTCTCCGAGGCAAAGCGCTCACGCAGCACCGCGATGTGGTCGAGGCCGTTGAGCAACGGCAGCACAAGCTTCGGCGCGGTCACGACGCGCTCGAGCGCGTCATTCAAACCAGCGGCCTTGGTAGCGACGATCAGCACATCCACCGGCTCCTCGAGACGCGAGAGCGCACGCGGGTGGGAAACAAAATCCCCGAGCAATACGCTGCCGATATGGAGGCCTCGCCGCGAAATCCTCTCAGCGGTGGAGCTTCGTGCGAGGACAACCACAGGCGTGCCCGTACGGTCGAGCGCACCAGCCACCAAGCCGCCCACCCCACCCGGGCCGAGAACGACGACGTTCACGACCGCGGATCGACGAGCACGCCGGGGTTCATTACGCCACGCGGGTCCACCGCTGCCTTCGCTCCGCGTAGCGCAGCCGCAAACGGGTCCGGGCGCTGACGGTCATACCAGGGCCTGTGGTCGCGCCCAACCGCATGGTGGTGGGTGATGGTGGCGCCCTCGGCCACGATCACCTCCGACACAGCCGCCTTGATCGCCGCCCACTGCGCCACCTCCTCGCCGCGCCGGGCAGGCGCGAGCACCGTGTAGTAGGGAGCCGGACCGTCGGGGTACACGTGGGTGAAGCGGCATGAAACGTGAGCCACGCCGCTGACGTCCGTCGGTGGCGGCGCGTGCCGCCGCCACCACGCGCTCGTGAAAGCGAGGGAAGCGATCCCAAGTGATGGCAGTCTCGAATGTCTCCGAGAGAACGCCCATGGCGACGAAGATGTCACGCACATAGGGAGCGCGCAGGAAGGCTTCACGCCAGGCCCCAACCCCACTCGCGTCTCCACCGGCGCGCGACACCTCCCCACCGCCACCGCCACCGCCACCGCCAGAGGATCCGCCACCACCAGAGGATCCTCCACCACCTGAGTTGCCACCGCCCGAGGATCCACGCCGCTCCCCGACGACCCCTCCGTGCTCGGCACAGATGGCAAGAGCCCGATCCATCGCGAAGTCGCAGGGGTGCTCGTGTGACTCGAAGCCAAGCACGAGCAACGCGAAGCTGCCATCGCCGGACATCGTGTAGCGAGCCTCGGCAGGATCGATGAGGCGACAGTTGCTCGGGTGAAGGCCCGACTGGGAGAGCTCACGCACGCATTCGGCGCCGACGGCGAACGTGGGAAAGCGCACGCCAGCCGAAGCACGGTGGGTGGGACGCGGCTGAACGCGCACCCATGCCTCGGTGATGACCCCGAGCGTGCCCTCTGAGCCCACCAGCAGGCGGTCGGGGCTCGGACCGGCGCCGGAGCCAGGCAGCCGTCGCGAGGCCCAGGTGCCCGCTGGGGTGAGCGCGCGAACAGACTCCACGAAATCCTCGATGTGGGTCCAAACGGTGGCGAAGTGCCCCGCGGCGCGCGTGGCGATCCAGCCGCCGAGCGTCGAGAGCTCAAACGACTGCGGGAAGTGGCGCAAGGTGAAACCGTGTTGGGCAAGCTGTGCCTCCAGGTCCGGTCCGGTGGCGCCACCCTGGATCAGCGCGGCCCGCGAGACATCGTCAACCTCCACCACACGGCGCAGTCGGCCGAGATCGATCGTGATGGCCCCGTTGTAGGAGGGATCCACCTTGGGCTGCACTCCGCCAACCACGCTCGTGCCGCCCCCATAGGGGATCGCGGCGATGCGTTCGGCCGAGCACCACGCCAACAGGCGCTCGACGTCGACCTCGTCACGCGGGCAGGCGACAAAGTCCGGGGGATCGTCAAAGCGCCCGCGGAAGCCAAGCACAACGTCCGAGTAGGACTTGCCCAGCGCGTGTGAGGCGCGCGCGTGGACATCGACAGAGCAGATGTCGGCGAGCGCGGACGGTGGCACGATCCGCGGCGCTGGCAACCTAACGTCCTGGATACCAACAGGTTCCTCGACCTCGACGGCAGGGAAGCCGAGGTGCGCCGCGAGGCCGGCAGCAGCAGCGCGAACCTCCTCGCGAGAAGGCTGCTCGTCCTCGAATCCCCAACCCCAGTGCTTGCGTGTGCGGGCGCTCACAGTTAGAGCGAGTCTAGGGATGAGCTGCCCGCTGGAACGTGTTGAGGCATCTTTTACATTTTCAGCCTCCGCGCTGGCTAGCCTTGTAGTTGTGGCAACTCAGAGCAGAGCCCGCAACGAACGAGCATGCCTGAGATCCTGGCACGTGGGCCGTGGGACCTGAGCCAAGTGAAGACCCGCTGGCGGGCTGAGCACTTCGAGCCGTCCGCCGAGCACAGCGAGGCGGCGGACGCCGAGATCGCCGGCCTGCGCAAGCGTGGCTCGCCGAGTCACGACGGCCTCGCCGGGAGGCTCGTGGACTTCAAGGAGGCCCCGCACGGCATCGAGATCGAGATGCAGCCGCTGCGCTGGGCGTTGCGACTGGTAGGTGGCGATGCCTCCTACAGCGTGGCCGCGCTGTGCGTGACCCGCGCCGCGGATGGCCGCTGGCTGGCGGGGAGGCGAGCGGCGTGGCTGTCCTCGTGGGCTGGTCGCTGGGCACTGGGAGCTGGCGGCGCGGTGGACCTCGGAGAGAGCCCGGCTGAGACCCTTGTCAGGGAGCTGCGCGAGGAGTGGTCGGTCTCGCCCGAGCGCGTGCGCGGAGAGGCGCTCGTCCGGCTGCCCCACCAGCTCGTGATGTTCGTCGGCCAAGCATGGCTGGAGGAGGGTGCCGAGGTGACCCCCGACCACGAGCACGACGAGTACGCGTGGTGGCCGAGCGATGTCGATCGGTGGCCAGCGGAGGCCGAGGAGGGCCTGCGCAGGATGGCGCGCTGGCTGTCGGAGTGACCTCGGCGGGCCAGGCCGGGCCGACATCGCGCGCGGAGCCCACTCGCATGTCCCCCGCGTTCACACGCCTGAAGTGGACGTCGTTCTTTCACTCCTGCGTGTACACCTCGCTGTTGATCTGCGCGTTCGCGCTTGGCAAACCACAACCGGCGACGCTCGTGCTGGGATGGACGCACGGGCTTCTGTGGATTGGGATGTCACTCGCCTGTATCACCGCCGCTCGTATGAGAATCGTCTCACTGCGACTGGCGGTGGCGGTAGCGGTGCTCGGCGGGATCGGGCCCTTCTTCGGAAGCGCCGAGTTCGTGCGGGAACAGCGCCGACGCGCCCACTGTTAGGCCGTGTGAAGAGTCGCGGGGACGAGGACACTCTGAATCAGCTCCGTCGGGCGAGCACGCTAGAGTAAGGGCTGGATGCCCACCGGCACGACGATCAATGAGACGATCGACGTCGTGACCCCTGCAGCCGGCGAGTCTGTCACCGAGGGAACGATCCTCGAATGGCATGTCAAGGTCGGCGACTTCATCAAGGTCGACGACACGATAGTGGAGATCTCCACCGACAAGGTGGACGTGGAGCTGCCCTCACCCGCGAGCGGCACGGTTACAGAGATTCTGGCGGAGGAGGGCGAGACGATCGGCGTCGGGCAGGTGATCGCCCGGCTGGCCGCAGGCGACGGAGCGCCGAGCGGCGATGGCGCAAGCCAAGGCCAAGCCTCGAAGGACGGTGGCAACGGCTCAGCGACGCCGGGGACTTCGACAAACGCGGCAACCCGCCAGCCGACGGAGCGGTCGATGGACAGCCCGCGAGCGATGGCGCGACTCGGATCCCCGACGGGGCGCGTGTGTCCCCGGTCGCGGCGCGGGTGGCCGCCGCTGAGGGCGTCGATCTCACCGGGGTATCCGGGAGCGGCCCTCAGGGACGGATCGTCAAGGCAGACGTGCTCGGCGCGGCCGCGGCAACAGGCACGGAGACGACACGAGCTCCGGCAAACGGCACGGCGACCGCGACCGCCGATGCCCCAACCGGCGAGCGGCAACTGCTCAAGGGTGCGGCGGCGATGCTCGCCCGCTACATGGACGAGTCGCGCTCGATCCCGACCGCAACGAGCTTCCGCACGTTGACGGTGACCGTGCTCGACGGGCGCCGGCGCGAGTTGAAGGCGGCGGGACGCAAGGTGTCCTTCACACACCTGATCGCCTACGCGATCGCTCAGGCGGCCGATGAGATGCCGAGCATGACCCACCACTTCGAGGAGGTGGAGGGCAAGCCGTATCGCGTCGACGACGGCCAAGTGAACCTAGGGCTGGCCGTGGACGTGGAAAAGAAGGACGGCACGCGAACCCTGATGGTGCCGGTCATCCGCGGCGCCGGAGAGCTTCGTTCGACGACTTCGTGGCGGCGTATGACGCGCTCGTGGAGAAGGCGCGCACAAATACGTTGACGGCCGACGATCTGGTGGGAGCGAACATCACGCTCACAAACCCAGGTGGGATCGGCACGATTGCATCGGTACCACGGCTGATGAGCGGCCAGGGCACGATCGTGGCAACCGGCTCGATCGCCTACCCCGTGGGCCTTGGCGGCATCGGCGAGCAGATCGGCGCGGAGAAGGTCATGACGATGACCTCCACATACGACCACCGTGTGATCCAGGGCGCGGAGTCGGGCCGCTTCCTCGGCACTCGTGGAGGGACGCCTGCAGGGCGAGCACGACTTCTACGAGGGCGTGTTCGCGGCGCTTGGCGTCGAGCTCGGGCCCGCGCCCAGCGCACCCGCGCCGACCGCCGCCGCGCCGCTCGCCGTCGCGCTCCACCCAGGCCACAGCCCCGACGAGCAGATGCTGCAGGCGGTGCAGGCGGCGAGCACGCTCGTGCACCGCTTCCGCAGCCACGGGCATCTCGCCGCGCGCCTGGACCCGCTCGGGTCAGAGCCCGAGGGCGAGCCGCAGCTCGACCCGGAGACCGCCGGGCTGACGCCACAGGTGATGGCGCAGATCCCGGCGCGCATCCTGCGCATGTACGTGCCGGGCGAGACGCTCGCCGAGGCGCTGCCGCATCTGCGCCAGACCTACTGCGGGACGATCGCGTATGAGATCGAGCACATCTCCTCGCATCGCCAGCGCGTGTGGTTGCGCGAGCAGATCGAGTCGGGCGCCTTCCGCCAGCCGCTTGGCGCCGAGCAGCGCAAGGCGCTGCTCAAGCGCCTGATCGAGGTGGATGCGCTCGAGCGCTTCATGCACAAGGCCTACCTCGGCCAGCACCAGTTCTCGATCGAGGGACTGGACATGACCGTGCCGATGCTCGACGAGCTGATCCAGCTCGCGGCCGGCCGACGGCGGGCAAGAGGTCGTGGTGGGGATGGCACACCGCGGACGGCTTGAACGTGCTCGCACACAACCTGGGGCGCCCCTACGACACGATCTTCGCCGAGTTCGAGGGCGCCTCGACGCTCGAGGCGGTAACGACGATCCCTCAGGGAGGGACTGGCGACGTCAAGTACCACCACGGCACCCAGGGCTCCTATCAGCTGCCCGACGGCGGCACGATCAGAGTGAACCTGGAGTCCAATCCGAGCCACCTGGAGTATGTCTCGCCGGTGGTCGAGGGCGCCACGCGCGCGGCCCAGACCTCGCGCAACGGGCCCGCGTGCCCACCAGGACACCAACGCGGCGGTGCCGATCGTGATCCACGGCGACGCGTCCTTCCCCGCGCAGGGAGTGGTGGCCGAGACGCTCAACCTGCAGGCACTCGACGGCTATCAGGTGGGCGGCACGGTGCACCTGATGATGAACAACCAGATCGGCTTCACGACCGACCCCGACGATGCCCGCTCGACGCGCTGGGCCTCGGATCTGGCGAAGGGCTTCGACGTGCCGATCATCCATGTGAACGCCGACGACGTGCCGGCCTGCATGAGCGCCGTGCAGCTTGGCGTTCGCCTTCCGCCAAGAGTTCGGCCACGACGTGTTGATCGACCTGATCGGCTATCGCCGCTTCGGCCACAACGAGTCTGACGAGCCCGCTTACACCCAGCCGGAGATGTACGCGAAGATCAAGACCAAGAAGCGCGTGTATGAACTGTGGGCCGAGCAGCTCGTCGCCGACGGCGTCGTGAGCCGCGAGGACGTGGAGCGGACCGGCCAGGAGGTGTGGGACAACCTGACGATCCTCCACCAGCGCCTGAAGGCGAGGATCGCCGCCGCCGCCGAGCACGGCGCCGTGGAGCAGAGCACCGGCGAGTACCAGCTCGACCGCTCCCCGAGCCCCGACGTGGACACCGCGGTGCCCGCCGCGCGCGTGCGCGAGCTGGGGCTGGAGCTGCTGCGCACGCCGGACGGGTTCACCGTTCACCCGAAGCTCGTCAAGCAGCTGGAGCGCCGCCGCGAGGCGCTCGCGAGAGGAGTCCTCGCCGCACCGCGAGGCGCGCATCGACTGGGCTCACGCGGAGGCGCTCGCGTTTGCGTCGCTGCTGACCGAGGGCACGCCGGTGAGGCTCACCGGCCAGGACACCGAGCGCGGCACTTTCAGCCAGCGCCACCTGGTGCTCCACGACGCAAAGACCGGCCAAGCGTTCTGCCCGATCCAGAATCTGCCCGACGCACTCGCCCCAATGGAGCTGCACAACAGCCCACTCTCGGAGCTTGCGTGCATGGGCTTCGAGTACGGCTACAGCCAGGAGGCGCCCGAGACGCTCGTGCTGTGGGAGGCGCAGTTCGGCGACTTCGTCAACTCAGCGCAGGTGATCGTCGACCAGTTCATCGCCTCGGGCCTTGCCAAGTGGGGACAGACCTCGCGCCTGACGCTGCTGCTCCCGCACGGCTATGAGGGCTCCGGGCCCGAGCACTCCTCGGCACGCCTGGAGCGCTTCCTGGCGCTCGCCGCGGAGGGCAACATGCGCGTGGCGAACCTGACCACGCCCGCCCAGTACTTCCACCTGCTGCGCCGCCAGGCGCTGATCGCCAAGCAGCGGCCGCTCGTGATCATGACCCCGAAGTCGCTGCTGCGTCTGGCGCAGGCGACCAACACGGTGGAGGACCTGGCCGAGAGCTCGCGCTTCCAGCCGGTGCTCGCCGAGCCCGGCGTCGTCGAGGAGTCGGTAACGCGGCTGGTGCTGTGCACCGGCAAGATCTACTACGACCTGGTCGGCCACTCAGAGCGCCAGGGCAACGACCGCGTGGCGGTCGGTCGCGTGGAGCTGCTGTATCCGTTCCCCGAGCGGAACATCAAGGATCTGATGGCCCGCTACCCGAAGCTCGACGAGGTGGTGTGGGTGCAGGAGGAGCCGCGCAACATGGGTGCGCGCGCACACATGTTCCCGCGCCTGATGCAGATCATGCCGGAGGAGATCCACTTCGGGTTCATCGGCCGCCCGGAGCGGGCGAGCCCCGGCGAGGGCTATCCGGCCGCTCACATCACCGAGCAGAGCCGCATCGTGAGGACCGCGCTCGATCTCGGCATGCCCGTCTCGCAATACCCTAAAAAGACCCCGGGAGAGCGCTGATGCTCGGACTCGAAAATCCTAGATGTGGCGACGATTCATGATGATCTGGCGCCAGCGCCGTCGCAAGCGCAAAGCTCGCGGCTACGACCGCCTGCCAGAGCGCCCCTACTGACGTTCGGCTTCGCGGTCTTCTACTTGCCGCGCCAGACCGGCGGGCGCTTCTCGGCAAACGCGGTGGCGCCCTCGCGGGCGTCCTCTGAGGTGAACACCGGCTCGGAGATGGCGCTCTGAGCGTCCCACATCTCCTCAGCCGACCAGTCCCACTGCTCTTGCAAGATGCGCTTGGAGGCGACGAGCGCCAAGCGGGGCATTGACGGCGATCTCCCCGGCAAGGCGCAAGCGCCTCTTCTACCGCGGCGCCGGGGTCGGCGAGGCGATTGACGAGCCCCAGCTCGGCGGCGCGCTCGGCGAGGATCGGATCGCCGGTGAGCGCCAGCTCCATCGCCACGTTGTAAGGCAGCGATCGCGGCAGGCGCAAGAGCGCGCCACCGGCAGCCACCAGCGAGCGCTTGACCTCGGGGATGCCAAGCTTGGCTCCGCGTGCGGCGACGATCAGGTCGCAGGCGAGCGCCACCTCCAGGCCGCCCGCCACCGCGAAGCCCTCGATGGCGGCGATCAAGCGGCTTGACCGGACCGCGCCGCACGATCCCGGCAAAGCCGCGATCGCCTACCCAGGGCCGCTCGCCGGTGACGAACGCCTTCAGATCCATGCCGGCGCAGAAGCCCTTGCCGGCGCCGGTGAGCACCCCGACGCTGAGCGAGTCCTCGCCGTCGAGCTCGTCGAGCGCGGCGGCGATGCCTTCGGCCGAGCGGCAAGTTGACCGCGTTGCGCGCCTCGGGGCGGTTGAGCGTGATCAACAGCACGCCGTCGCGTCGCTCGGTGAGCACAACCTCCGTGGAATCGCCGTCCATGACCGAGACTATGCCGCAAACAGGCGCAACTCGGGCTCGCGGTTGCCGCGCAGCACTTCGACGTCGATCTCCACGCAGTCGATACCTCGCGAGGCGGCGAGCACGCGCGCCTGTGGCTTGATCCACTTGGCTACGAGCACCCCACGGCAGGCGGCCATCGCCGGATCCAGGCGGATGCGCTCCAGGTAGCGCGTGAGCTGCTCGACCGACTCCATCGTGGCGACGCGCTTGATCTCGACGGCCACCCATTCATCCTGCGGTGTCGCGGCACATGAGGTCGACCGGGCCGATGTCGGTGGGCCACTCGCGGCGCACCAGCCGAAAGCCCTCGCCGCACCAGTGGGGCGCGTCGGCGAGCAGTTCCTGCAGTTCGCGCTCGAGCCCTTCCTTCTCGAGCGCCACGAGCACGTCGAGCTCGTGGTCGACGTCGGCCAACACCTCGGCGATCGCGATCTCCAGGCGCTCGTCGTCGCGCTGCTTGCGCACCACCAAATCGGTGAGCACGCCATCCGCGTCGCGCTCCTCGGTGAGCACGGTGGGCGGGGTCATCCAGTTCAGCGGCTTGACGTTGGGCGAGCCGCCGTCGGCCCACACCATGAAAGTGCCGTCCCCCTTGCACATCAACAGGCGCACCGCCTCGGGCAGGACGGTGGTGGTGCGGCCGATATAGGTGACCTCACAGCGAGCGACGATCAAACGCACCGGCGGACGGTATCCGCTGAGGCGGACTGGACGACGCCTGCCGGCGCCGGATCGGGGACCGTGCGAGTCTGACCCCATCGTCGTCTCGTGGAGTCCAGGTTCATCGCCTCGCGAAACTCGCGCATGCCCTTGCCGAGCGCTCGCGCCAATTCGGGCAGACGCTTGGGACCGAGCACGACAGCGCAACGGCTCCAAGGAACAGCAGGTGGACTGGACTATCGATTCCCACTACCCATCAGGCTAGCGCTCCAGCCGATCGGGCTCGTACTCTCTTGCTCGTGGCGCAGGAATCCTCGCCCCAATATGGTCGTCCCTATCCGCCGCCGCCCGCGAGCGAGCCGTTCTGGCCGGCGCAGGTCGACGATCCTCGCGGCGATCGGGCTGCAGCTCGCGCTGCCCGCGCGGCTGGCGGCCGGGCCCTTCTGGTTGATCCCGGCGCTCGAGGCGCGTGCTGTTCATCGGCATGTTCCTGGCTACACCGCGTCAGCTCGAGCACGAGCACCGCGCCGCCGCCGCGTGGCGCTCGGCCTGACCGCGTTCGTGACCGCAGCCAACATCTACTCGCTCGCCGCGCTCACCCATTTGCTGTTGCATCACGGCACATCCAACGGGCGCGAGCTGATCGTCTCGGGCGTGTTGATCTGGATGACCAACTTCCTGATCTTCGGGCTGTGGTACTGGGAGATGGACCGCGGCGGGCCGGGCAGGCGCGCCGCCGGGCACGACCGGGCCGCCGGACTTCCTGTTTCCGCAGATGAGCGACGACCGCATCGAGCCGAAGGAGTGGCGACCCAAGTTCATCGACTATCTGTACGTGTCGCTCACGAATGCAACCGCCTTCTCGCCGACCGACACGATGCCGCTGAGCCCAACCGCGAAGGGCACGATGGGCGTGCAGGCGCTCGTGTCGCTCGTGACGATCGGATTGATCGTCTCGCGCGCGGTGAACATTCTCGCGTCCTAGCGAGCTCCTCGCGTCCTAGCAAGCTGTTCGCGGGGGTCCCGCCGCATTAGCGGCGCTCATGCGCATCCTGGGGCATCTCTTGCTGGCGGCGGCCCAAGCATCCCCGGCGCGGCCTATCGTCCATGAGTCATGACTTTCCTCCAAGCGACGCTCGAGCAGGGCGAGGCGGTGCTGCGCTTTCCCTATGACGACGTGTTGCGCAAGCTGCTGCGCGCTATACCGGGGCGTCGCTGGGACCCGGCAGAGCGCGCTTGGATCGTGCCTCTGGACCCAGAGCGAGCGCAGGCGGTGGCGCTACTGCTGGAGAGTCTGCCGCGGCCGCCTGTCGTCAGCGATTCGCTCGCGCGGACGCTCGCGCGCAAGCGGGCACTGCGCAGCCACGACGAGTGCGTGCTCGACGTGGCACGACCAGATGAGAGCTGGTGGCTGACGTTCGCCACCGACCGCGCACCTGAGATCGTGGCGGCGCTGCTGGAGCACACAGGCGCTAACGAGCTGCCTCCGATCGGCCGTGCCCTGATCCCGCTCGACGAGCAAGCGGCGCGGCTCGTGGACACGTTGCCTGTCCAGGCGGGCCGCCTGCGTCTAAGCGAAGACGCGGCTCACGCGCTGACAGAGGTCTCTCAACGTCCCTCCGGCACGCCCCGGCGCGATGAGATACGACGTCGAGCTCAAGCGCGACCGCCGCAAGGAGCACTGGGTACTGATCGCGGCGGAGCACGCCCCTCTCGCTCGCGCGCTAGCAGCACGAGTCGGCTTGCGCGCGCTCGAGGGTCCGGAGGGGACGTTCGCGCTGGCGGCAGTGGAGCGCGACGCCCACCTGATCGCGGAGCTACTCGATCGGCTCGAGCTTGCGAGCATCGATCCACGCACCCAGAGCTGGCTCGCGCGGGCCACCACATGGCGCGGCACGATCGACGTTGCGGGCGAGCCCGAGGAACCGGTGTTCCTGCTGCTTGGCGACCCCACGCGACTGCCCCCCGAGCTGCGCGAACGCGCCGTAAGCGCCCCTGGCGGGGTGACCGTGCCGTTGACGCTCGCCTCCTGGCAAGCCGATCGAGCAGAGCATGCGCGGCTTTGCGAGCGCGCCCGCACGGCGCTGTGTGGAGGCGCTCGAGGAAGGCCGTCCCGCGCCGCCGGCGGTGCTCGAGCTCTCTTCGATTCACGATGACCCAACGTTCGTGCTTGCCCCTGGCCACGACTCTTCCCAGCTCGACGCTTTCGGGGCACTCGCGGGCGCCTCACCCCATCGACCGCTCCCCCCAAGTCGAGCGCCACACTCGCGCAATCGCGACCATGGCCAGCTTCCGGCGATCCGCGCGGATCCGTTTTGCGTAGAGGAGCTCGACCGCTTCCTGGCCGAGCGAGACATCTGGATCGAGCCGGAGGCGCTCGTGGTGTTGCAAGAGGTCCGCGAGCAACATGCTCGCGCGGCGGGGCTCGTGGCGCTCTCGAGCGCCACCGACGCGGCGCTCGAGGTCCCCGGGCTCGGGGGAGAGCTGAAGCCGTTTCAGCGCGCCGGTGTGGCCTATCTGCTGGAGCAGCGCCGCGCGTTTCTCGCCGATGAGCAAGGACTCGGCAAGACGATCGAGGCGCTTGCCACACTCGAGGCCGACGGCGCCTATCCGGCCATAGTGGTGTGTCCGGCGAGCTTGAAGCTCAACTGGATGCGCGAGATACAACGCTGGCTACCGGCTCGCAGTACGCAGACCCTCGCCGGTATGGGCGGCGAGGGCACGCCAATTCCACAGGCGGACATCACGGTCGTCAACTACGACATCCTCGCCGCTCGGGCGCAGACACTCGCGGCGCTCGCGCCCAAGGCGCTAGTGCTCGACGAGTCCCACTACTGCAAGAACGCAGCCGCCAAGCGCACCCAGGCGGTGGGGCGCCTCGCGACGAGCATCCCCAGCGACGGCCTCGTGCTGGCGCTCACGGGCACGCCCGTGATGAACCGCCCGCCCGAGCTGATCTCCCAGCTGCGCATTCTCGGACGCCTCGCGGACTTCGGATCGGGCGCCCAGTTCGGACGGCGCTTCCGCGGGGCCGACGCGCACGTGCGCCTGCATTGGCACCTGCGCTCGCGCTGCTTCGTGCGCCGTTTGAAGGCCGACGTGCTGCCCCAGCTTCCTGCCAAGACGCGCACGGTGGTGCCGGTGGAGCTCGACAACGAGCCCGAGTACCGTCTCGCCGAGACCGACGTGATCGCGTGGCTGCGCAGCCGCCCACTCGACCTGCGCGAGCTCGACGCGAAGGTCGCCGCCGCGCTGCGCGCCGAGCGTCTGGTGCGGTTGAACGCGCTGAAGATGCTCGCCGCCCGCGGCAAGCTGCACGCCGCACTCGCTTGGATCCACGACTTCTGCTCCTCCGGTGAGCGACTTGTGGTGTTCGCCCGCCACCGCGAGGTCCAGCGCGCGGTGCTCCAGCGCTTCCCCACAGCGCTGCACATCCTCGGCGAAGACACACACGCAGCCAGAGACGCCTCGCTACACGCTTTCCAGGAAAGCGACAGATCCGACAACCAGCTGATCGTCTGCTCGATCGAGGTAGCCGGCCAAGGACTGACGCTGACGCAAGCCTCCAACGTGGCATTCCTGGAGCTCGATTGGACGCCCGCCAAGCACGACCAGGCAGAGGACCGCTGTCACCGAATCGGCCAACAGGACGCCGTCAACGCCTGGTACCTGCTGGCCGCCGGCACAATCGACGAGACGATGGCCACGCTGTTGGAGCGCAAGCGAGCGATCATCGGGGCGGTGACCGATGGACGCGAGGAAGAGGACGAGGGGATCGTGGATGCCCTTGCCCGCGAGCTGACAGGCGAGCCCTACCGCCACCTGCGGGCCGTAGCCTGAAGCTGGGACCCGCAGGTGGCCGTGGCCTGAAGCTGGGGCCGCGGCCTTACGCCGTCTGCCTCACGCGCGGCTCGAGCGCAAGCGCCTGTATCAACAGGTCGCGCACCTTACCGCCCGCCCCCAGACCGAGCGCGCGCTCGAAGGCGTGCACCGAGCCCTCACGATCGATCAACTGCAAGCGCAAACGACCGAGACGCTCCCACGCACCCGCATCCGTCGGCCCACGCTCGGCCGCTCGCTGGGCTGCCTCCTCGGCGAGATCGATCGCGCCCATGTCCTCATAGATGCGTGCTGCGAAGCGGTGAGGGGCCGGACGCTCGCCATCCACGCGCGCCCAGTCGCGCACCGAGCGGGCTGCCGCCTCGAGATTGCCCGCCTGCCAGAAGGCGAGCGTCATCAAGCGCAGGACCCCCACGTTGCGCGGTTCCGCGTCGCGTGCGTATACGAGCCGCTGCGCCGCTAGTACGAACTCGCCTTCGGCCATCGCTCGTTGGGCTGCTGTCATGAAGCGCTCGACGCGGTCCTCGGCAGGGTCGGGCTTGGAAAAGTCCACGAACTTCATGCTCCCCGCGGGCACTGTTCTCACGCCGTGGGAGAACTTCACGCGAGCCCACTGCTGCACGTCCTGGTCCTCGGCGCTATCGCCGGTGAAGTAGATGCCTTCGACCGTGCCAACCCCCCACTCCGGATAGGACTGACAGCGTGCATAGCGGTGCACCACGGAGTGGTCGGGCACCCGGCTGCCAAACGGGTCGTTACGTTGACGATCCGCCACGTGCTCGCGCGCCCGCTGCTCGGCTTCATAAGCACGTTTGCCCGCCTCTTCGCGTGCTTGGCGCGCGGCCGCGGCGCTCACCTTCACGGCGTTGCGCGACACCTTCCCACCACGCGATGTTTCCGCCAGGCGCATGAGATGATCGGCGGCCTCGTTGATCGCCTTCAGATGGCGCTCGTGCTCGAACTGCTTGCCCGCTGGGGCGATGTCGGGGTGCCAGCGCTTGGCCATCCGCCGGCGCGCGAGCTGCACGTCGCGCTTGTCAAACGGCGGCTCGATCTCCAGTAGGAGCATCTGCTGCTCGATGTCGAGGATGACTCCAGGCATGACATCAATACGTTACCGGCCCATCCCCCATCGCGGCCCGGCGCGACGGCGTATGTTCGCTCACGACATGTGGGTTCGGGGAGCAACGCTCCAACCTCATATCCTGCGCGGGAGTGTCCTCGCAATACATCTTCACGATGCACCGCCTGTCGAAGCTGCACCCGCCCGACAAGACCGTGCTCAACGACATCACGCTTGCCTTCTATCCCGGCGCGAAGATCGGTGTTCTGGGCTACAACGGCGCGGGGAAGTCCACGCTGCTGCGGATCATGGCGGGCTCCGACCAGGACTACCGTGGCGAGGCGATGCTTGCGCCAAACGCCACTGTGGGGATGCTCGAGCAGGAGCCGCACCTGGACGAGTCGAAGGACGTGAAGGGCAACGTGGAAGAGGCGGTGGCACCGACACGAGCGCTACTGGACCGCTTCAACGAGCTGGCAGCCAACTACTCCGATGAGACCGCCGAGGAGTTCGGCTCGATTCAGGCGAAGATCGAAGCCGCGGACGCGTGGAACCTCGACACACAGCTCGAGTATGCGATGGACGCGTTGCGTCTGCCCCCGCCCGACGCCGACGTGAGCGCGCTATCCGGCGGCGAGCGCCGTCGCGTGGCGCTTTGCCGGCTATTGCTGAGCGCCCCCGACCTACTTTTGCTTGACGAGCCCACCAATCATCTCGACGCCGAGTCGGTGGACTGGCTAGAGCACCATCTCGCCGAGTACAAGGGCGCCATCGTGGCGGTGACCCACGATCGCTATTTCCTCGACAACGTGGCCGGCTGGATCCTCGAGCTCGACCGTGGCAAGGGCATTCCCTATGAGGGCAACTACTCCAGCTGGCTCGAGCAGAAGCAGAAGCGACTCGCCCAGGAAGAGCGCAGCGAGAAGGGTCGCGAGCGAACGATCGCCGCTGAGCTCGAGTGGGTGCGCACAAATCCAAAGGGCAGGCGCACGAAGTCAAAGGCGCGTCTTGCCCGCTATGAGGAGCTGGTGGCAGAGGAGCGCAACGTCAAGCTCGACGAGGTCCAGATCCACATCCCCCCTGGCCCTCGTCTCGGCGCGAAGGTGCTCGTGTCTGACGGTCTACGCAAGGGCTTCGGCGAACGCCTGTTGATCGAGGACCTCTCCTTCGACCTGCCGCGCGCTGGGATCGTCGGCGTGATCGGCCCCAACGGCGCCGGCAAGACCACGCTCTTTCGCATGATCGTCGGCGATGAGACCCCCGACGAGGGCACCCTAACCCTCGGCGACACCGTGCAACTCGCCTACGTCGACCAATCCCGCGACTCCCTCAACCCCGAGAAGACCGTTTGGGAGGAGATCTCCGACGGCCTCGATCACTTGAAGGTGGGCGATCGCGTGGTCAACTCACGCCAGTACACAGCCGGCTTCAACTTCAAGGGCTCCGACCAGCAGAAGCGCATCGGCAAGCTCTCAGGCGGCGAGCGCAACCGCGTGCACCTAGCCAAGCTGTTGCGCAGCGGCGGCAACCTCTTGCTGCTCGACGAGCCTACGAACGATCTCGATGTAGACACGCTACGCGCGCTCGAGGAAGCGCTGCTCGCGTTTCCCGGCTGCGCCGTGGTGATCTCCCACGACCGCTGGTTCCTGGACCGCGTAGCCACACATGTGCTCGCCTTCGAGGGCGATTCGCAGGTGACTTGGTTCGAGGGCAACTTCGAGGCCTACGAGGAGAACCGCCGAGAACGCCTCGGCGCGGCCGCCGACAGGCCCCATCGGATCTCCTACAAGCGACTCGTACGCGGCTGACACCGCCGCAACGGCCACTCGACTGGCCAGACAGCCAGTCTGACGGCCGACCTATATGCTCGCCGTTGCATGGACACCGTCTTCGATCGAGACACCGCCGTTAGCTGCATCGAGAACGAAGCGAATGGCACCGGGAACAACCTCGAGCAGGCCCTCTTTAGTGCCACCATCGCCCCCGGCTGGCGTGCTGGCCGCGGTCCACACGGCGGCTATCTGGCGGCGATCCTGCTGCGCGCCCTCACCGCCACGGTTGACGACCCCTCGCGCACCCCTCGCTCGCTGACGATCCACTATGCCAGCTCCCCACAAGTGGGACCGATCGAAATCCACACCACCGTCGAGCGCGAAGGTCGCTCGCTGAGCACGCTCTCAGCACGCATGGAACAGGGAGGTAGCGTGACCGCGCTCGCACTCGCCGCCTTCTCGGTGCCGTGGGAGGCGCCCGGCGCCAACGAACTAGCGATGCCCGAGCTGCCCCCAGCGGACGCCGAGCGGCGCTCGACGCCGAAGCTGTTCAAGGGGGCGCCCGAGTTCACGCGCCAACTCGTCATGCAACCCAAGGTCGGCGCGATCCCATTCGCCGGCAGCGGTGCCCCGATGCGCATTGGCGGTTGGATCGGCCTGCCCGAGCCACGCCCGGTGGACGCGTTGTCGCTCGCGCTCTTTTGCGACGCGTGGTTTCCACCTTCGTTCATCGCGCTCCACTCGCCCGCCATCAGCCCCACGATCGACCTCACGATCCACTTCCGCCAGGCGATCTCGGAGTGCGACTGCGACCCGGCGGCGCTGTGCCTGAGTGTGTTCGACACGCGCCTACTCCACGACGGGCTATTCGAGGAGGACGGCGTCATCTGGGCCGCCGACGGCAGCGTGCTCGCCCAGTCGCGCCAGCTCGGGATCGTCATGCCAACCGACAAGCCCGTCCTACAGCCGGCAGGGCTCGATAGCGACCAGGACGCTGGCTGATACCTGCGAGAACGACCCCATTTCCAAAAAAACACACAACCATCCCGACAGACGCCCCCCAATAGATACAACCACCCCCACACCCAGACAGGAGAACCCATGAGCGACTACACGGCCAAGAACATCAAAGACATGGAGGCAGCCTTCGGCGGCGGCTTCGTCAAGGCCCGCGCCGAGCTAGGCGTGACATCGTTTGGCATGCAGGTGATCCAGATGCCAGCCAACTATGAGGACTACCCATTGCACGACCACGCCGAAAGCGGCCAAGAGGAGGTCTTCCTCGCGCTGAAGGGCTCTGGCTGGATCGAGATCGAGGGAGAGCGTGTGGACCTGGAGCCGGAGGTATTCGTGCGCGTCGGCCCCCAGCCAAAGCGCAAGGTGTTCGCCGGTCCCGAGGGTCTGCGCATGCTCGCGCTCGGCGCCGCCCCGGGTAGCGTCTATGAGATCAATCCGATGACCGAGCTGGAAGGCGCGAACCCTCCGCTCACCGCCCTGGAGGGCACGAGCAACTAGCCTCGGTATCCGACGCCACGTGGACACTCAATGGGTATCCACGTGGTTTAGGAGAGTGGACACCAGCCACGGGAGTCCTGAGTGTGGCGTGTCAGCGCGCGAACGTCGTCTCGACGTCGAGTGCCAGCACGGCTGCCGCGATCAATGCCGCGGCTGCATGCACATCGTCTAGCTGCACCAGCTCCACCGGCGAGTGCATGTAGCGCAAAGGGATCGACACAAGCGCGGTTGGCACTCCTCCGCGACTGAGGTGCACCGCGTCGGCATCGGTGCCGCTATTGCGCCCGATCGCCTCCACCGTGAAGGCGATTTTTTGCTTCTCGGCGGTGTCATACAACAGCTCTGAGAGGCGGGGGTTGAGCGTGGAGCCCCTGCTCAGCACTGCCCCTGAGCCGAGCTCGTGCTTGCCCGACTCCTTGACGTCGATGCCGGGGGCATCGGTGGCGTGGGTGACGTCCACCACAATCGCCGCGTCGGGCTCCAGCGAGAAAGCGCTCGTGCGCGAGCCGCCGAAGGTTGTCTCCTCCTGAGCAGCCGCCACCGCCACCAGTTCCCAATCGGGGGCACCGCCCGTCTCAGCCACGAGCCGGGCCGCCTCGAGCGCCACGAACGAGCCAAGCCGGTTGTCAAGCGCACGGGAGGCGATCCGCCCATTTGGCAGCTCCAGCGGATCGCCGTCGATCACGGCTACGTCGCCCACTCGCACGAGCTCACGTGCTTGCTTGCCGTCCTTGGCGCCGATATCGATGTGCAAGTCGCGCACGTCAGCAACCTTTTTGCGCTCCTCATCGTTCAGCAAATGAATCGGCTTCTTGCCGATCACACCCGATATCTCGCCCTCGCGGGCGGCAAGCACAACGCGTTGGCCGACAAGGATCTGCGCGTCCCAACCGCCCACCTCCCTGAACCACAGGTAGCCCTCGTCATCGATGTGGGTGACGATCAAGCCGATCTCGTCGATGTGGCCCATCACGACGATCCGCCTCGGAGGCGAGCCTCCTTCTGCCGAGTCTCCCTCTGCCCTCTCCTCGGTGTCCCGCTGAACCGGTTGCCCCGCGCGGGCGCGTGGGGCAACCCGTGCGGAAGGCGTCCCCATGACATCGGTTTGAACCTCCGCACCGAATGACCGGGCAGCCGCAGCCCACACAGACGCCGGCGCCGTCTCATAGCCCGATGGGCCTCGGGCGGCGAGCAGATCGCGCAGCGTTTGCGTGAACTCGTTCATGGAGCCATGCTCCGGGGTTGAGTCGTCGTCGTGCCGATTCGTCGTGTCGGCGTCGCTCACGCCGCAAGCAACTGGCGCAGGACGTACTGGAGGATGCCCCCGTGGCGGAAGTAGTCGGCCTCCTTGGGAGTATCGATGCGCACCGTCGCCTCGAACTCCACCTCGCCTGCACGCACTGTGCAGGTCTTTGGCAGCTCACCCGCGTTCAGCGGCCGCGCGAATCCACCGACGCTGAACTGCTCGTGGCCATCGATGCCCAGCGACTTCGCCGACTCTCCCGCGGGGAATTGCAGCGGCAGCACACCCATGCCGATCAAATTAGAGCGGTGGATGCGCTCGAAGCTCTCGGCAATTACAGCGCACACGCCGAGTAGCTTCGTGCCCTTGGCGGCCCAGTCGCGCGAGGAGCCCGAGCCATACTCCTTGCCGCCGATCACTACCAGCGGAACACCTTCATCGGCATAGCGCATGGCTGCGTCGTAGATCGACATCTGCTCGCCGCCGGCGCCATCGGAGCCCGGGAGGTGAACGGTCAGGCCTCCCTCGGTGCCCGGCGCGAGTTGGTTGCGTAGGCGAATATTGGCGAACGTGCCGCGCATCATCACCTCGTGGTTGCCGCGGCGCGAGCCGTATGAGTTGAAGTCGCGCGGGGCGATGCCGTGCTCTTGCAGGTAGGCCCCGGCGGGACCGTCGCGCTTGATCGAGCCAGCGGGTGAGATGTGATCGGTTGTGACGCTGTCGCCGAGCAACGCCAGCGCCCGCGCGCCCTCGACATCGGCGAGCGGCTCCGGCTGCGCGGGCATGCCCTCGAAATAAGGGGGCAAGCGCACATAAGTGGAATCGGGTTGCCAATCGAAGCGGTCGCCGTCGGGCACTTGGAGCGAGTTCCAACGCTCATCGCCAGCGAACACCTGGCCGTAGCTCGCGCGGAACATGTCTGAGTGGATCGCCTGCTCGATCGTCTGCGCCACCTCTTGCTCGGAGGGCCAGATGTCGCGCAGATAGACGTCCTGGCCTTGCGCGTCCTGGCCGAGCGGCTCGCCAACGATGTCGATGTCCATCGTGCCCGCCAACGCATAAGCCACGACCAGTGGCGGGGAGGCGAGGTAGTTCATCTTCACATCGGGGTTGATGCGACCCTCGAAGTTGCGGTTACCCGAGAGCACCGACACAACCGCCAGGTCACCCTCGGCTACCGCCTTTGAAACCTCCTCCGGCAACGGACCGGAGTTGCCGATGCAGGTGGTGCAGCCGTAGCCCACGAGGTCGAAGCCGAGCTGCTCGAGCGACTCGGTGAGCCCGGCCTTGTCGAGGTATTCGGTGACGACCTTCGAGCCGGGAGCGAGCGAGGTCTTCACCCACGGCTTGCTTGCAAGCCCACGTGCGAGCGCATTGCGGGCGAGAATACCCGCGCCAACCATCACCGACGGGTTGGAGGTGTTGGTGCAACTGGTGATCGCGGCGATCACTACGTGGCCGTGGTCGAGCTGCGTAGCGGTGCCGTCGGCGAGCGTCACGTCCACCGCCGTCGGCGAGGCGGTAGCGGTCAGACCCGGAGCCCACTCTCCCCCGTTTGCCTGCGAGCTGGGACTGTGAGCGGCGGGGGCATGCGCACCCTGCGCGGGCCCAGGGGCGCTGACTGCTGGTGGATCGCTGGAGGGAAAGCTCTCCGCGGAGGCCTCGTCGGAGTCGTCGTAGTCGGGCACGAGTCCCCTCAAGGACTCGCCAAACGCCTGCTTGGCGTCCGTGAGCGACACGCGGTCCTGCGGGCGCTTGGGCCCGGCGATGCTCGGCACGACCTCGCCGAGATCCAACTCGATCAAGTCAGAGTAGGTGGGCTCCTCAGACTGCTCGTCATGCCACATGCCTTGCTCGCGCGCGTAAGCCTCCACCAGCTCGATGCGCTCGGACGAACGTCCGGAGAGCTCCAGGTAGCGCAGCGTCTCGGCGTCGATCGGGAAAATCGCGCAGGTGGAGCCAAACTCGGGCGACATGTTGCCGATCGTGGCGCGGTCGGCGATCGGCAGACCGATGAGACCGGCACCATAGAACTCGACGAACATGCCCACCACCCCACGTTCGCGCAACATCTCGGTGACGGTGAGCACGAGGTCGGTGGCAGTGGCACCCTCCGGCAGCGAACCATGCAGCTTGAAGCCAAGCACCCGCGGGATCAGCATCGGCATCGGTTGGCCAAGCATCGCCGCCTCGGCCTCGATGCCACCCACGCCCCAGCCGAGCACGCCGAGCCCGTTGACCATAGTGGTGTGCGAGTCGGTGCCCACGAGCGTGTCGGGGTAGGCCTGAATGGGCGCGTCCGCACCGTTCTGCCCGGTGCCTGCACCTCCGCTCCCGCCCGCTCCCCCGCTCCCGCCTGCACCCCGGCTCCCGCCCGCTCCCGCGCGGTCCGGTTCGGTCGAAAACACGACGCGCGCCAGGTACTCGAGGTTCACTTGGTGAACGATGCCTGTGTCGGGTGGCACCACCGCGAAGTCGTCGAAGGCGCCCTGACCCCAGCGCAGGAAGGAGTAGCGCTCCTGGTTGCGCTCGAACTCGCGCTCAGCGTTGACGCGGAAAGCATCGCGCGTGCCGAAGGCGTCTACCTGGACGGAATGGTCGATCACGAGCTCCGCTGGCACGAGCGGGTTGATCTTGGCGGGGTCGCCGCCCATGGCAGCCATCGCGTCACGCATCGCGGCTAGATCCACAACAGCAGGCACCCCGGTGAAGTCCTGCATGAGCACACGGGCCGGAGTGAAGGCGATCTCCTTGCTCGGCTGCGCCTTGGCGTCCCAGGAGGCAAGCGCCTCGATGTCAGCGGCAGACACCGAGCCATTGCCCTCGGTGCGCAACAGGTTCTCGAGCAGCACCTTCAGCGAGAAGGGCAAACGGGCGACGTCGAAGCGCTGCTGCAACGCGTCGAGGCGGAATATCTCGTACTCGCGCCCCGCAACCTCGAGCATGGTCTGTGCGCCAAAGCTGTTCTTGGTCATCGTCAACGTGTGGGCGACTCTAGCGGTGCCCGGGAGATGGCGCCGGTGACGCTGCCCTTGCCCTCACGCTTGCCTTGCAGGAGCGCGCCATCACATACCTCCAGCAGCTCAGCCTCGGTCATCGATGGCCGCCACTCCGCCACGCCCATCGACGCGGAAACCCCGTAGGAGCCGTCGGGAAACAGGACTCGGCGCATGCGCGCAAGCGCGCGTCCAGCGGCAGCCACGGCGCTGTCGATGTCGGCGTTGGGGAGGATCACCACGAACTCGTCGCCGCCGTAGCGTGCTACGCGATCGAAAGCGCGAAACTCACCGGTGAGCGCCTGGGCCACCTGCCGCAGGATCGAGTCACCGGCCTGGTGGCCATAACGGTCGTTGACGAGCTTGAAGTCGTCGAGGTCCACGATCACGCATGAGAGACGCCCCTCCGAGCGCTGGGCGCGACCGATCTCCTCATGCAAACGACGGCGCATGGCGCGGTGGTTGAGACAACCGGCTACCGGGTCGGTGCCGGCCTCCGCGCGGGCGCGCACGAGTGCCACGACGGTGGCAGCCTGGTCGACAAGCGTGGTGGCCTCCTCGATCGAGCGCTCGTCGTAGGGCTCGGCTTCGCGCCGTACGAGCACCACCACCGCCTCGATCTGGCCACCAAGCGAAAGGGGGGCGAGTAGCGCGCAAGCGGGCACGTCGCCCGCGGGCGGCGCTGTCATCGCCAGCCGAGGAACGCTGGCGGTGAGCTCGCGAGGGCCAACCGCCAGGAAGCTACGTCCGGTGGTTGCCACCCAGCTGACCCCCGGCGGGCGTTCGGCGGGCGGCTGCAGATAGCTGAGCCTACCGTCGCCGCCGAGCATGTAAACGACCACCAGCTCCTCTTCGCCCGGCTGGCCAAGGTGGTGGAAGTGGACCTCCTCGGCACCCATCGCCACGATCAGCTCAGCCGCGAGGCCCGCAAAGACCGTGTCGGCGTCTTCGGCAATGTCGGCGAGCAGCGTGAGCCGGCGTACTCCAGCCAGCACAGGGGCGAGGTCGAGCTCAGGCGATCTGTCGTTGGCGGAGGCTATGCCCATAAGCTCAATCTAGCGAGCCAACGCCACGATTTGCGTAATGGGGCTGTTATGAGCTCTGTCGAGCGGGACTGTTGGGAGCCACCTCGAGCCTCACCTGAACAGGACCGTCACAGACGCCGAGGACTTCGGGCTTTTCCCTTTGGGCACGAAGCTAAGCCGCACACGCACTGAGAGCCGGTGACGATGCGATGCAAGCGCTCTCACCCCGGCACGGGAGAGCGGCACTTCGATCGTCACGTTCTGGGCTTTGCGAGGTTGCTTGTGGCGCGCCTGGAGATTCTTGCCGCCTGCGCTGACACGCCCGGCGGCAGGAACCTTGACGGTGACGATTGCCCTATGACCGCGCACGTGATGTGAGAGAACCGTGATCGGACAGCTGCCAACCGAGATGCGTGTGCTCTGTTTGATCACCTTGCCGTTCTGGGCGGTGATGGTGGTAGGCATCACAAGCGGCTTCTTACAGAGATTCCCCTCCGCTGCCAGAACCGAGTCTTTTCCGGTGGGCAATCTCACTTCAACGTTCGACACCGGCACATCTGGCACGGCCGCGAAGTTGGAAGTGGTTACGCCATTTGCGATGTTCGTGTTGCCCACGAGAATCACCGTCACGCCGTCGCCTTTGAGAACGAGGTCGAGATCCGGGAAGCTGGCGCCGCCGTGTGAGACGAACATCGCTGGCCCGGTGAGCTTCCCGGGTAGAACGGGCGTGGTGACAGTGGCGCTGCCAACGCTCGACAACGGCGGGCATGCCGACGGGTTGGCGTTGAAAATCGCTTCAGGACAGGCATGGTTCAGCGTGCTCAAACGCGACGGGAGCTGTTTGGGCAGCGTAACGAGCACCGACTTGATGTTCGCCTGAGTGCCCGCGGGGTAGGCCACCTTGACGACGAGGATGGCGCCATTCGCACGCGATGTTTTCGCGTTTGAGGACACTGTGAACTTGGGGCTGAACGCCAGCCCACTGCAACCGGTTGCTTGGAATGGAGTGGAAAGGGATTGGGTCGTTCCTTCGGTAGAAGTGAGCGTCGTGTTGGTAGTGAGCGCACCACAGTTGGTGGGGTTGATGACGAAGTTGGAGCGGCTTGCGTTCACGCTGAGCGTCCGCAGGCGCAGCGGGACTCCGCCGACGATGGTGGGCAGTTGGCTCGAGATGACGATGCGAGCGGTGAACGGTTCAACGTTGATTGCTGCCCGCGTAACGATCTTGCCATAATCGAACGGCCCGATTTTTTCAGCCGGCACAACCACCGAGAGTCCATAGGGGGCGCTGCCGTAGCCATCGGTCAAGTAGGCACTGCCGGCGAGCGTGAGCGGGGTGCCAGAGCCGAGCGAGACACTTACCTTGCCGATTTCGCTGGCGGACGTGCACTGTCCATTCGCGGCCTGCGGTTCGCCGCAGAGCGTCACCGAAGGGATCTTGCCGACGAGCCCCGGAGGCAGAACGGTGGTGAGCTTTGACAAGTACTGCTCGCCCTCGTTACGAGCCAAACCAAAGGTGAAGCTCGTCTGCGCCCCGCCAGTGGTGGGCGTGGTTGAGGCGGCCTGGGCGAGCCCGAAGGACAATGGCGAGGGACAGGCGAGGCCTTTGCCATTGAAGTCGATCGGGAACGCCATGAAGGGTTCGGCGGTTGCGCTGCCGCTGTAGGGCGTGAGGCTTGCATTGGTGGTTGCCAGACCACACATGAGTGGGTTGGCCAACGGCGCTTTTTCGCCACCGTCAAAGGCGAGAATCAATTCGCTGAACGGTAGCTGCGGATTATCCGAGAATGTCGTTGTGAGCCTGCCGGTACTTGGGTTTGCGCTGACATGCCCTTCAAGGCGCACCGACACACCATGGGCCGACTCGGCGTCGATGAAGATGCGGTACTCCTCGCCGGAAGCGGGTTCGGAGCTCAATGGCTGGCCAAGATAGACGTTCCCGCCAAGCGATTTGGCCGGGAGATCAGGAGTTTCGATCGTTACCGTGCCGATCTTGGACGTGGCGGGACACGTCACCGGACTGGTCGTTTTGATCCCTATTTGGGCATCGGTGCAGGCTGTCAAGCCATCCGCGGCCGGCGGGTTGAGAGTCATTCCTTCAGGCAGCGCCACAACCGCGTTACGGAGGTCTGAGGAGTTGGTTTCCGTCGAGCTGGCGCTCTGCGGGATCGCGATCTTCACCAACGCTCCATCCGGGCGGTCTGACTGGGAGTCTCCAGGCGTAACGCTGACCGAGGGCTTGAACGGCACTCCCCCACAGCCTTCCACCCCCACCGGGGTATGTGTATCAGTTTCAGAGACTTCCCCTGTATAGGATTCCACTCGCAAATGAGATGTGGTGCTGCTCGAGCATTCGCTGGGGATCGTTAGGAACCCAGTGCCCGCTGTCCCGTCGAAGACCAGCTTGGACTTCAAGATCGGGATCGTCTTTGAGACATTGTTGATTTCGAAGTACTCGTGATAATCGGTGCTCCAGCTCAGATGCCCGACGAGAAAGATATGTTCATTGACGAGTAGCGAAGCCAAAGATACGTGAATACCGAACTCCAACGGAATTCCTTCGGGCTGTTCTAGGTTGTAGACGGTGCCCGTGATGGGTACGTTCGGGCCGAGCGGCGGGACGAACACGAGCAGTTCATCCGTTCCCACCTGCGTCGCCGCTTCGCATTCATCTTTTTCAAATTTGACAACCGAGCACTTCGGGAGCGCTTCAGGGTTGGCGGCCAAGCCCGGGGGGACATCGACTCGGATGTTCTTGACATTGCCCATCGGTTCGCTGCCGAGCCCCTTCGGTTCGGAATTGAATTCGAATGAGGTGATTCCAAAAGGAGGATGCCCGGCTGCCTGTGAATAGAATGCGCCGTGAGGACTGGAGTAGGTACACGAAGCTTCCTTGCACGTGCCAGCTTCAAAGTGTTCTTCGGTAACTCCAAACGCTCCCGAAGCGACCGACGCCGAGGATGCCGCGATAGCGCACACAAGTGCGCCCACAGTCCCAATGCAAGCTGCAAGCCTCGTGAACTTCCTCTCGTCCGCAAGCCTCGTGAACTTCATCTCGTCCCCTCCGTTCAAAATCGACAACGCGCGTGCTCAACGCATGCCGCGTGCGCGTCCACCTGTTGTCGATGCGGGTATACCCGCAGTGGTAGCACCTAATCGTCTGATGCCCGCGCGACCACGAAGCCGGCCGCGGAGTCGGACAACGTCATCGATGTCTGGTGGAGCGGGGCGGCCTTGGCCGGCCGCGGAGTGGACAACGTCATCGATGTCTGGTGGAGCGGGGCGGCCTTGGCCGGCCGCGGAGTGGACAACGTCATCGATGTCTGGTGGAGCGGGGCGGCCTTGGCCGCCCCGCGATGTACCGGCCCTGATACTACTTAGCCCTCTACCTGAAGACGACGGTGGCGAAGGCTGTCGAGCTCTTCTTGCCTTTGGCCTTTGGCGTGAAGCCAACGCGCACCTTCACCGAAAGCGGCCTGCGCGAGGTCTTCACCGGTACTTCCAACGTCACGTTTTGCTGTTTTGACGGGTACTTGTAGACCGTCTTCAAGTTAGAGCCACCGCCGCTGACGCGACCTGCTTCGGGCACCCTGACGACGACCACCGCCTTGCCACTCTTGGCGGCACGCGACACAACCGTCACCGGGCATCCCGTGACCGCAATTTTCGTATTCTGCTTGAACACCTTGCCGTTCTGGGCCGTGATCGTTGTCGGCATCACCAACGACTGCTTGCACAGGTTGCCATTGGCCGCAACCGCCGAGTTTGGCCCCGTCGGCAAGTTCAATTCAAACCCGGTGAACGGCACATCCGGCGTGCTCGCGAAGTTCGTCGTGGTGACGCCTTTCGTGATGTTCGTGTTGCCTACCAGGATCACAGTCACGTTGTCGGCCGTGAGGACGAGATCGAGATCCGGGAACGCCGCTCCGCCGTGCGAGACGAAGTAGGCGGGACCACTCAGCTGACCCGGCAGCACCGGTGTTTTGATCCTTGCCGTGCCCACCTTCGAGTTTGCCGGACACAGGCTTGGGTTGGAGTTGAAGGTTGCTTCTAGACACGCGTTTTTCAACGTTGACAGTCGCGAGGGGAGTTGCTTCGGGACGGTGACGAGGACCGACTTGAAGTTGGCTCCGCCCGTAGGGACGTTGACGTTCGTGACAAGCGACGCCCCGTTCGCACGCGAGGTCTTCGCGGTCGTGGAAGCCCCGAATTTCGGCGCGAACGCCAAAGCACTGCAGTTCGTTGCCTGGAAGGGCGTCGAGAGCGACTGGCTCGCCCCGCCACTCGATGTCAGTGTCGTAGCGGTGGTCTGTGCGGCGCAGTTGGTCGGGTTGAGCAGGTAGCCCTGGGCGTTGATCGCCAGGCTCAGCGTTTTCATGCGCAGCGGGATGCCCTTGAAGATCGTGGGCACTTCGCTCGAGACCGTTACCTGCGACGTGTGCGGGTTGACTTCGATCTTGCTGCGCACGACGACGTTGCCGAGGCTGAACGGGCCAACGGTCGCCGGAACTACCGTCACTATCCCGTAAGGGGCACCGGCGTACGGGCCCGTCAGGTAGGCCGGACCTGAGAACTGCACAGGGGCGCTGCCCGCGCCGACCGTGGTCGTCACCGTCCCAATCCGGCTTTCCGCCGAGCATGCGCCTTGCGAAGCCTGCGGTTCGGGACACTGGCTAACAGCCGGGATCTTCCCGACAAGACCCAACGGTAGCGCTGTGGTCACGTGCGACAGATACTGCTGGCCGTCTGCCCGCCTAAGGTTGAACATGAAGCTGGTCGGAGCACCACCTGTGGTTGGCAGCGATTCCGTGCTCTGCCCGAGACTGAAGGGCAGCGGCGAGGTACAGACTCCGCCTGAGCCGTTGCTGTCCACCGTGAATGGTTCTACCAGCGGCGAGAGCGCGGCCGGGTTGCCCGTGTATGGAGCGAAGCTGGCGTTTGTCGTGGCGGTTCCGCACGTTAGTGGGTTGGCGATCGGAGCGAGCGCGCCTCCCTTGAATTCCAGTGTGATGTTGCTGAATGGCTGTTCGGGGTTGTCGTTGAATTCCGTGGTCACCCTACCCGTCGCCGGGTTGGGCTTGACAGTGCCTTGGAGACGCACCAGGACGCCATAGCGCTTCGTTTCCGCGGCAACGTAGATCGTGTATTCGGGCTGCGCCGGATTGGATCCACCCGTGATCGGTTCGGTTCCACCAAGGTAGATGTTGCCCGTCAACAACCCCGATTCGGTTTCGGGGAGATCCGGTACGTTCAGGCTGACGGTTCCAAGCCGCGAATCGGATGGGCATGTGATGGGGTTCCTGGTCCCGATGCCGAACTCGGCCGCGGCGCAGGACTTCAGGCCCGTAGCGGCGGACGGATTGAGCGTCATGCCTTCTGGCAGCACGATCGTCGCGTTCTTCAACTGCGAGGAGTCGATACCCGTGGGACTGGGATCGTGCGGCAGAGCAAGATCGGCTGTAACGCCTGTCGGCTTATCCGACTGGGTTGTTTCAGGTGTCACCGAGAACATCGGCGCGAACGGGACCAGCGCGAACGGCGGTAGGCCGTTGCAGCCTTCGGGACCGATCGGCGCCGTGTAATTCCTCGCGCCTTCTTCACCCACAGAGGACTTCAGCGTGACCGTGTTGGTCGTGTGAGGACCCGGACCAGCACAGTTGCTTGGATTCGTTATGAACCCGCCGTGCCCGGTCGTGCCGATGTCGCCCTTCAGACTCAGCCGTGACGCAATCAACGGCAATTCCGGGGAGACCTTGATTTCGTAGTAGTCGTGGTAATTGCCGCCCCATTCGACGTTGCCTTCGATCAATGTGTGGGCGTAATACTGGGCTGCCTCCAGTTCTTTTTCTAGAGGTTCTCCTAGTGGATTTCCTAGTTCCGCAAACTTCTTCTCCAGCTTGGCCCCGGTGAGTAGTGTGGGTAGCGGGAGCGCAACACCGAAATCGGAGGCAAGACCTTGCGGCTGTTCGAGGTTGTAGACCTTGCCTGCGAGCGGGAAGTCGCTGGGGACCGGCGGGGGTTGCGGACCGAGATAAACGACAACCTTGTTTTCGCCTATTTCGCTGTTTTTACCGCATGTAGGCGCAGGGTAGAGACCAGAACCCTTAAGCACTGGGATTTCTTCGCCAAAGTCCTTGAAAGAGCACTGTTCTACGGCCTCGGGGTTCGTGCTTACGCCTGGGGCGACATCCGTGCGAACATGAGTAACGAGACCCGTCGGCGCCTCTTCAGGAAACTTGCCGACGGTATTGATCTTGAAGGCCGTGATCCCGACGGCCGGATGTCCTGCTGCCTGGGTATAGCCAGCTTCCCTTGCTTCGGCCAAGCTGGGTTCCTTCGGATAGGAGTACTTGAATGGGCCCGATTCGAGTTCTTCTTCGCCGCACGCTTCCTTGCTGGCGATGCAGTTCGCCGCAACGAACTTTTCCACACCGAACCCAGCTGCCTGGGCCGCCGGCGCGGCTAGCGTCATCGCCAGGTAGGCGAACGTAAACGCACAAGCAACCGTCCCAAAAAGCAAGCTCCGAACCCTCAACCTCATGCTGTCCTCCTCCTGATGCTGTACCCGAGCCAGCGCCAATGTAGCGTCCAGTGTCTATGTAGACAACCCTCGTCTACCCGGATCGATGCGGTCTCAGTCACAAAGGGTGGGAGCGTGCAGCGCGTGAGCGATGAGCGGAAGGGCGCAGAGCGCGTCAGGGGTTATCCGCAGGCAGACCAGCAGCCCATACCGAGGGCGACCACGAGCACAGGGGCTAGCTTTTGAGTTCATGTACGGCGTCCATCGCACAGACGATCAGGATCAGACGAGTAGCGCCAGCCCGCCCTCAGCGGCGCTCGATCGTGGATACCTGACGGACGGCGAGAGGCTGTTCCACGTCGAGCGTACGCTGATCGACAACCCGATGGGGCAGCTACTCGTGGAGCTCGAGGACTGCACCACGCTCGAGCTGATCGTGTGTTCGGCGCGCTCGGTAGCTGAGCTCGGCCTACGCCCCGTACAGCCGCTACTTGCCACCACGGAGCTGAGCGCGACACGATCGGAGGACGCGGATTAGCAATTGAAGACGCTATCGAGGCCTTGACAAGCCGGTGCTCATGTAAGACGAGCGCATCGAGATCGACGACAGCTGTCGCCGCAAATCGCCTCCAAGGCATAGGCTGAAGGCGTGCGCTGGCTGGTGGATGGCATGAACGTGATCGGGACACGACCCGACGGCTGGTGGAAGGACCGCCATGGCGCGATGGTGCGACTAGTAGGTCAGCTCGAGCGCTGGGCCGCCTATGGCGGCGAGGACGTGACCGTGGTGTTCGAGCAACCGCCGAGACCGCCGATCCGCTCGACGGTAATCGTGGTGACGCATGCCCCTCGTCCCCGTCGCGACTCGGCAGACGACGAGATCGTGCGACTCCTCAAGGAAGAGGCCGAGCCGGCACTGGTGCGTGTAGTGACCTCCGATCACTGGCTGTCAGACCGTGTGCACGCGGAGGGCGCGAGCGTGGAGCCCTCGGAGTGGTTTCGGGGGAAGATCGAAGCGGAGGGATAGAGCCAGTGTGAGTGACAGAGCCGACGAGCAGAGGGTTTGCGCGCCGGCTGCTAAGCGATCTGGCGAGCTTCAGAGACGGAGAGCTGGTCTATACGGAGCAGCTCACCCGCGGGCGCCCACCGGCTGCGCTTCAGGGACATCTGGGGCTTGGGCAAAGGAGATCGGCGCGTCCTGTCGCGAACGGCTTCGCAGCATCGTCCCCTTACGCGGAGAGAAGGTGACGTTGCGGCGGGTAACCCGTTCCGCCCGCAAGCTCGCCGGCTGTAGGACGCTACTGCGCAGGACAGTCTCCAAGACCACCCTCATCTCGAGTTCAGCAAAGCTCGCCCCCAAGCAGCGCCTGACCCCGCCGCCGAATGGAATCCAACCATAGCCACTGGGCGGATTGTCCAAGAAGCGCTCGGGACGAAACGCAAACGGCTCGGGATATAGGTCTGCTCGTGTATGGGTGAGCCAGATCGCGGGCGTCACATCTGTCCCGGCAGGAAGACTGAATCCTCCGCCCTGAAGCTCTGACGCAAGCCGGCGCCCTGCAAGCGGCACAACCGGGCGCAATCGCAGCGACTCCGAGACCACGGCACGTAGATAGGCATCTTCCCCCGCGTCGACCTCGGCGCTCAGGCGAGCGAGCGCAGCTGGATGGCGCAGCAGCAGATCGAAGGTCCACGCCAATCCTGTCGCTGTGGTCTCGTGACCGGCGAGCAGTAGCGTGACCAACTGATCGCGCAGCTCCCGATCGCTCATCGCGCTGCCGTCCTCAAAGCGTGCCGCCACCAGCAACGAGAGGATGTCCTCACGCTCATCCAGTGCTTGATCTGAACGACGCTCAGCGATCTCAGCGAACAGCAGCTCATCGATGCTCGCCGTGATCTCTCGCAGCCGGGCCATCGGGTCGCCACGACCGAGACGGCTGGCAAGCAAGAAGCGAAGCTGCAGCGCGGGTGAGGACGTCTCGCTCAACAACATGGGAAGACGCTCTCTTAGCCGCTCGCTGCGCACCCGATCGGTCACACCGAAGACCGCCTCGAGGATCACCTCGAGCGTAATCGCCTGCATATGTGGATGGATGGCAAAGGGTTGGCCTTCGGGCCAGCGATCGATCTCGCGTTCGGTGGCCTCGCGCATGATCGACTCATAGGAGCGCATCCGCTCGCCATGAAACGGCGGCAGCATGAGCTTGCGCCGCGCAAGGTGTTCCCTGCCCTCGAGCAGCAACACGGAGTTCGGCCCCATCACCGGCAACAAACTGATCGTTCGTCCCGGGGGAAGCCCGTGCTCGTGCGCCGTGTAGAGCGCTCTGATCGTTTCAGGATCTGAGAGCAACACCATCGGTCGCTCAAAACCAGGGAACCTCACGCTGAACTCATCCCCGAAGCGGCGCCTGCAGGACTCCATGAAGGCAATCGGACGTGTCAGCCAGCGCATCAGCTGCATCGCCGGCGGCTCGGTTGGGCCTGGAGGAAGAGGGTTCACCTCCCAACAGGGTGACAGACCGAGCTCACACACACGGTCCAAGCCAAATCGCTCCCTAAATCCGGCAGAACGAACCTCGAACCAACCGAGATTTACAGCAGGCTCTCGCAGGTCGGCACGCCCCGTGGAGGCTTCCTGACCCAAGCCCGCCCCCATGGCTGCTCGTGCTCGCCGCCGCCCGCAACCACACGGGACAATGCTGGCTGAAGGTATGCCTCCCCCGTCCAGATCGACTAGAAAGGAATCGCGATGATCGAACGAATCGACGACATGCCGGCAGGCACGATCGGCTTCCGCGCCAAAGGCAAGCTCACCCGCGAGGACTACCGCAACATCCTTGAGCCGGTCCTGCGCGAAGCCGCCGAGGCCGGCGAGATCCGCATGCTGTTCACGCTCACCGCTTTCGAGGGTCTCGAGCCCGCGGCCTGGTTCGACGACATCCACACCGGGCTCGGGCTCGGCATCGGACACCACTCCGCATGGAAGCGCTCCGCGATTGCCACCGACGTTGACTGGATCGCCAAGGCCTATCGGCTGTTCACCTGGATGACTCCCGGCGAAGTCAAGATCTACGGGCTCGACCAGCTGGAGGAAGCCAAGAACTGGGTCGCGACCTGAACCGCGACGATCGGCCCCCGCCGCTCCCGCTTACTCCGAGAACAGGCCTCCCAATCGATCCACCGCAGACGCCTGCCTCGCGCCGCTCGACGAGTGGCCTGATTCTGACTTGTTCTCGCTCACAGAACAAGCACGCGCGAAAAGGAGGGGCTAAAGCGGCGGTACCTGGTTGTTGACCTGTGTTCCGTGGTACAGGTGGTCGTGGTCCTTGCAGGAGGCCGGGAAGCTGAATTGGACGCTGTCGCTGCGCACGTCGTTGTAGCTCGCGAACAGGGTCGCGTGTCCGATGGTTCCAGCTTCGCATTCCGGATCGTTGCTGGCTCGCACGCGGACCCGGATCTTCATGATGTTCCCGAGAAAACCCCACATCACCGCGTAGTGCGATTGGTAGAGGAGGTGATGTTCGACCGTCATAGTGATCGAACGAGTTGGCTGATTTCGGACGTGGTCTTCCTGGCAGAGGACCCCCGAGACGGTGTGCGCCTCTAGATTGATTTCTCCGTGGCCGCGGGCGAAGCTTCCGGTGGCCCCTGTGATCGGTGCGCCGGTGTGGAAACCCCATGGCGGAATCCCGTACACGATCGGGACCTGGCCGCAGCCAGGCGAATACCCGGCGGCGCGACTGGCCATGCCGGTGAGCGCAAGCAGCGACGTGAGCACCACAAGCACGAGTCCAATGCGTCGCATGATCTGGTTGTTCATACCTATCATTTGGAGGGGTCCTAGTCCGGTCTATCGGATCGCAAGCTGCTTGGGATAAGGCGTCGACGAGATAATCGGCGGAATGCGGAGTGGACTCGCGCTTGCGCCGAGCGAGGGAGCATTCCGCGGTCGCCACCCAAGTGCGAGCACCGAAGCCTGCTCGCGCTCGGGGCGTCTGACGTCTTCAGAGCTGAAGACCAGCCGTCGCGGACATCATGGGTACTCGGCGGGCGCGGTCGGTCGAGATGATCTCCTCGATGTCGATGCCCTGCAGGTAGATGCTCGGCCATGCCGAGGTTGGCATGGCCGAGCTGGCGCGCGATCCCCGACCTCGTCAACCATACGTAGTCGCATCCATGTGCGGAGTGCCTGCCGGGCATGCGCTTTTCGTCCAACTCAGGCGTATCGCAGCCTCCAACCGAGACCACTGCGCACGCAGCAAAGCGTTAGCGACTACTCAAGCGAAGGGCTCGGCGATCCACAGCGTGCGGACGCCGAGCAGCTCACCGAGACGTTCGAAGTGGCGGTCATAGTGAAGCACGTCAAGCCCCGATGTCTGTGCCGCCACGGCAACCGTGAGATTAGTGAGAGGCAGACGATGGGCTCCGTGAGAGCCTGAATGTGCGAGCTCGCGCATCGCCGACAGCACCCCACGCTGAATGGCGCGATCGACACTGATCTCGCGCAGGCCCTCAAAGGTACGATCGACAGCGGTGATCCCATCGGCGTCACGCGCATCGACGATCAGCTCATAGCGAACCGGCCAACACCACGCCACATCGCCGCGTTCGCCGGCGGCGAGAAGAAGTTGACGAGCCGTTGGCAGCCGACGCGCGATTGTCCATGCCGAGGTATCGGCCAGAACTGAACCCTGGCCGTCCCACAGCTCGCCGCTCACACCATGTGCTCCGGCCAGTTGAGACGATCGATCGCGTCGAGGCCAAGATCGAAGGCGCCGCTATCCATCGCGGCGAACAACGCCTCTATTGCCGCGCCGCGCCGAAGGCCAGCCTCCAGCTCTACCTGTGCCCCCTCGACCGCCAGCCTCCGCACCAATGATGCATCGGCCTCTCGAGTACCAGTCGCCGCACGCACACGCTCAAGCGCTTGCCCCAGCTCCGGGTCAGCCGTCACAGCGATTCGTGGATGCTTACTTGGCATCTCGCTCCATAGTGCAGCTCGCTGGAGTTACTCCGTGGCTTGGAATCTCTCGAGGGGACCGCACAGGACCTGGCAGCGGGGGGCCCTCCTGTCGCCCCGTCTCGCACGTCGAATGGCAGGTCTGACATGGCAGCAACTCGGGGGCTCGCCACCGTCTCGGGCTTGCTGCCGCGAAGATGGCGGACCCCAGCGAAATCACGAATAAATCACGATTTATGTCGAGCAACCACGGGTTTGCGGTGGTGCGCGGAGGTGACGTCGCCGAACACTAGAGCACCAAAACCCCCGCAAACGGTGCATTCTGGTGCATGGTGGTGAGCGCGCCCTGAGAGATTCGAACTCCCGACCTTCGGTTCCGTAGAGCGAAGCTCAGAGCATGGATTTGCCTGCAAATGAGGCACTTCCCTTGGGTCATATCACGTCGGATATCACGATTTTGTCGGAACTTGTGCTGACGTGGTGCTCGAGGAGCGGACTTCATCCGCACCCTTGGGGACGGGAAAGCCCTTGTCGGTATATTGGGCTAACGAACGCTTTGCGTTAGAATAGAGAATATGCCGTCTCTAGCCGATCTCCCCGACGTGCTCGTCGCAGATGGCCGCTATTGGGTCACCTCGGCGGAGGCGGCTCAGCTCGCCGGGATCCCAAACGCACACGTCTACCCCGGTTTGCAGAGATTGCGCAGGCGAGGCGCGATGTTCTCGCCAGCGCGCGGCTTCTACGTAGTGGTACCGCCCGAGTACCGCTCGTGGGGTGTTCTCCCCGGCGAGTTGTTCATCGACGGGATGATGCGTGAGCTGGGCCGCGACTACTACGTGAGCCTCCTCAGCGCAGCGGCGATGCACGGCGCCGCGCACCAGGCACCACAGATCTTCCAGGTAATGGTGGACAGACCAGTCGCTAATCGCGATATCGAGCGAGTACGCCTGCGCTTCTACGCCAACGATCACCTCCGCGATATGGCAATCGAAGAGCGCCAAGTCCATACCGGCCGTATTCGCCTCGCGACTCGCGAGACAACTCTCGTTGACCTCGTGCTCCACCCCGACGACGCTGGGGGACTGAGCAACATTGCGACGATCATCATCGAGATCGGCGACCTCGACATACCACAGCTGGCCCGACTCGCAGCGACTCGCTCACGGTCAGTCGCGAGGCGCCTTGGATGGCTGCTCGAGCAATATCGCGAGGGCTTCGACCTAGAGCCTCTGCGTGAGGTCGCACACCCCGGCCTCGGCTATCCGACGCGGCTCGTCCGGGCGCTCCCAGCCCACGGCCCGATCGATCCCAGCTGGAATCTGCAAGTCAACAGCGACGTGGAACCGGATCTGTGATCGATCGCCCCGCACTCATTGCATGGCGTGCCAAGGCGCCCTGGCCGAACACCGTCCAAATCGAGCAGGACCTCCTTCTCTCCCGTCTCATGATCGAAATCGCCCGCGACGAGAAGCTTGGTGCTGAGCTTGCGATGCGCGGAGGCACATGTCTACACAAGCTTCATCTCCCGGCGCCCCTGCGTTACTCCGAGGATCTCGACTACGTACGCACAACTCGTACGGGCATCAAGCCATACACACAAGCGCTCGGTGAGATAGCCGAGCGTCTTGGCTTCAGGCTCTCAAGCCGCAAGCGCTCAGGCCAGATGGTCCACGTCTACCTCGATGCGCAGCCAACGGAAGGGCTCGGCTTGATTCGAATCAAGATCGAGATGAACATCGCTGAGACAGACTCCTACCGTCCACGCAAGACCGTGCGCCATGCAATCGAGACCTCTTGGTGGAGCGGAGAGGCAGACATCTCCACCTACGAGACAACCGAGCTGCTAGCTACCAAGCTGCGCGCTCTCTACCAACGAAGCAAGGGACGCGACCTATTCGACCTCTGGCTCGGACTGACCACCCTCGAAGCAGATCCCGAGCAAATCGTCGCAGGCTGCAATCACTACATGCAAGGTGCGACCTTCAGCTTCCCCGAACTACGCGACAACCTGACCGCAAAGCTCGAAGACGCACGGTTTCGTCGCGACATCGACGCACTCGTGACCCAAATTCCGGCCGCATACGACCCCGATACTGCGGCCGACCTTGTAATGCAACAGCTCGGCAGTCGTCTGCGTAACGCGCCCCCAATCAATGAGATCGGCCCGCTGCACCCCTAACTGCACCGGAAGAACTCACCAAAGCGGAGGATCTCGTTGGCCTGATCTGGCGCGATGCTCGCAGATCCTGCAGACGCTCGGCGAGCTCAGCTGAAAGCGGCAATGTGCGGGCGCCGTGGCGGGCTTGGGCGCGCCGAGTACCCCGTTGACGATCGCTCTCTGTACCCGCAGGCGTGGTGGTCGTGAGTCGAGGTCGAGATCGCACCAGCGCAGAGCGATCGCCTCGGAGATCCGCAGGCCTGTGGAGGCCAACAGCAAGAACAACGGTTTGTGCGCAGGGGGTATCTCCTCGAGCAGCCTGCCGAGCCCCTGGCGGGTCAGGAATCTGCGCTCGGTGAACTCCCAGCGCCGGCCACCGCGACGCTTCGGCAGCGTAAGCGCCTGACCGAGCTCTGGTTTGACGAGCCCCTCAGCGGCGGCCGCACCTAGGCAGAGACGTAGCGGCGTGAGAGCGTTGCGGATCGAGCGGTCAGAGAGCCGTGGTCCAGTACGCCCAGGACGATCCGTCAGCCAGCCGATGAAGCCTTGCAATGCCCGCCGGTCGAGATCTGCGAGCCGGATGTCTTGCGCAAAGTAACCAAGTGCGTAGGTGGCGAGCAGCCGCTGATATTCCACCCGCGTCTGCTCACGCACCGCACCGCGCCCACCACCAGCGTGCTTGGCAGCCCAGGCAAGCGCGTAGGCGTGCAGCGTTGGCCCGCGCCGCGCTTCTCGTGCCTCGGCGTCTCGCGAGAGCTTGATCGCGCGCGCCTCGGCAAACGTTGCGGCGAACTCCTTGCGCTGGCACCCGCCGACACGGTACACCGCGAGCCCGGCGATAGACGCCCGGATAGGCGGTGCGCCTGGGCCACACGCCTGTCGTCGCCCTGTTGCCCACGCTGCTGCCCACCTGCAAGGGTTCTCCAGAAGACTCGCGAACCCTGCAAACCCGCACCCACACACAAAATCGCTCTGCCAACGACTACGCGCCCTGAGAGATTCGAACTCCCGACCTTCGGTTCCGTAGACCGACGCTCTATCCAGCTGAGCTAAGGGCGCAGAGTCGCTTAGTGTAGACGGCCCGCCCCTCTTGCGAGAGATGATCCATCTCCGTGTCCATTGCGAAGTGTCCCCCAGGAGAACGAGATTGAACGTGCTCCTCGACGAGATCTGTCACAGACCGTGACACACGACCAAACGAATGGAGATGGGCAATGCACAGTCGGCACAACGATCCCGAGGTCGAACACGCGGGACTGCAAACGCTTGAGGACCCGTGGACAGCATCCACAACACGCAAAAGCTTCCTCAAGGGCGCGGCCGTCGCGGGCGCCGGCGTAACCAGCCTAGGAGCACTCGCGCCTGCCGCAGCACTTGCCAAGGGTAAAAAGAAGGGACCCACCCGTGGCGATGTGGCGATCCTGAAGGCCGCCCAGATCGCAGAGGCGCTCGCGGTTACTACTTACACGAACATCATCAACACGGCACCGTTCTTCAAGAACATCCCCTCCGACGATCAGGGCTACCTGAAGGGTGCTCTGCAAGAGGAGATGTCTCACTTTTTGCTGGAGGAAAACCTCACAGGCAAGCCTTCTGGGTTCACGACGTTCTACTACCCGTCCAAGATGTTCTCCGACGCCCAGACGACGCTCAACATCCTCGTGACGCTCGAGGATGCGTTCATCGCCGCCTACCTGGTTGGGGTCCGTCAATTCAGCACCCCTGACCTCAGGGTCACCGCGGCACGAATCATGGGCATCGAGTCCGATCACCGTACCCTCGCTCGCGTTGTGGGACCAGATGTGGCAAGCGGAGATGGCGGTCCCATCGAGCAGATCACTGGGATCCAAAAGACCGCTGAGTCGGTCGACCCGCCCAACAACAACGGCTACGAGCGCACTCTCCTACTGACCGACATCAACCAAGCAGTCGAAGCCCTTTTGCCCTTCGCGGAAAAGACGGCTGCCGAAAAGGCTGGCTTCGATACCTCCAAACCGTACAAGTTCGTCCCGTTCACACCAACCCTGCCGAACCCTCTCGGCGAATTCCACTCGTTGAAGGGCTGATCCAGACCCCGACAGGATCTCTCCGGTTGGGCGATCCGCGGTATGTCAGGCGCCGCGGATCGCCACCTAGGTCTCTGTGGGCCTGCCGCTACCACTTTTTCACAGCGAGCTGGACAGGCTGGAGCGGGACTCTCTACAAAGTCGCTTCAGCGGGCGCATCGATCCACCGCTGAACGCCCTGATCACCACAAGCGCGTTCTCGATGGGCGTGGATATTGCCGACGTGCGCCTCGTCATCCATTGGCAGCACCCGGCCTCGGCCGAGGAATATCTGCAGGAGTTTGGCCGTGCAGGACGTGACGGTCAGCCGGCGCTGGCGTTGGTCTTCACGCGAGGCAACGAGGACGTCGGCCTGCTGAAGTGGATGGCTGAGAGAACCGCCGAGGAGACCGTCGATCGCGGCAGACGCACCAACGAGCAGGCCCAGGCGATCCTCGATGGACGCACGCGGCGCATCGACGAAATGAACGCGCTCGTCAAACGGACCGACCTCTGCTTTCGCGCTGAGCTCCTCGAAGTCCTGCAAGGGCCAAGGCGACATCGTCGGCGCAGCCCAGCCCGCTGGCTGCTTGACATCGTGTTCTCCAGCCGCTCCCACGTAGAGCGCGCGGGGGCCTGCTGCGATCATTGCCAGCCTGAGCTCGTCAAGCGCATTCGCGCGGGCACCTACACTCCCGGCGAAAGGCACACACGCAGGCCGCCGCTCGACTGGCGCGCGCTTTGGCACCTGCTGCGCTTCCCGCTCGCAGCGCTCTTGGCGGTTGCCATCGTCCTGGGGACCTTCGATCAGCAGCACAGCGGAGCCTCGATCGCTAAGCGGACCGCGAGCGCCTACGAGACCTATGTAGCCCATCACGATCCCGGCCGCAGCTTCACGACGCCCCACGTGCGCCAGTATCGCGGCTACCAGCTGGCCTGTGCTGACCCTCACCAGCGCAATGCGAATACGCTATGTCTCCTCGTTCGGCCCGATCTTCCAGCGGCCCGCGCCATCGTCGGCTCCTACCATCGTCGGGGCCCGCGGCACTTTGCATGCACTGGTGTGGCAACGCGTTTGCGGATCTGTTGAGCCACTGACGCCGGCCCGGGACCAGCGACTGCCAACAATTTCGAAGAACGTCCACAAACCGACGAAAACGGGGTGTGAGGGCAAGTACTCGAACCCCGATCGGACTCTAGATCGTGTTCGCAGGCTGCACTCCGAGCGTTTCAACAGCGGCTAGTTCGCTCTCGTACCTCCTCGGGCCTGCTCCAGGTTCGACTGGTGCGGGCCGGATAGCCAGTTCGCATCCGGCCCCAGACGCGCGTCGACCGGCTCCTCTCCTCGCCGCAGCGCGTCGATGTAGGCATGATCGGCAGCGAGGCGGGCCGCCACCTCGGGGCCGCCCTCGGCAACGGAGCCGTGACCGGGGATAAGGACATCGACGTGGCTGGCGACCTCTCCCAGCCGGTCGAGTGCCGTCTCGTAGGCGCCCACCTGATCGGGGCGGCGACGGTCGAGGAGCGGGATCAGGGCATCGGAGAGCATGTCGCCGGCGAGCAGGACGCCACGGTCCGCGAGGAGGACCGCGGCGTGGCCGACGGCGTGCGCCTGATGCTCGACGATCTCGCCCGGCACGGGTCCGCCGTCCGCGGGCAGCGGGGTGACGAGCCCGATCAGCTCCAGAGGGATGCCCGACGCGCTCTCCGCCGCCATCGACCGCGCCCGCTCTCGGGCTTCACTGGCAGCGTGGGCGCCGGCGGGGGTGGCGTAACGCGGCACGTCGCCGAACCGGGCATGCCAAAGCAGGTGGTCCCAGTGGGGATGGGTGGAGAACCCAGCGACCACCGGAATGCCGAGCCGGTCCAGGTCATCCGCGAGCTGGTTCAGCTCGGAACCGTCGATGCCGGGATCGACCAGGATCAACCCATCCTCCCCGCGCACCACGATGGAATTGGTCCAGACCCACTCACTCTGCCGGACCCAGACGCCGTTGGCCACTTGAGTCAGCATCGGTTCACTCTATTGGCGACCTGCTCACGCTGCTTCGTCAATCAGATAGTTTCGATCGTCGCTCAATCACCCGGCGGAGCGACTGGACACCGAAAAGCAAAGATTTGCAGGGTAGAGGTCACGATTTCTGGTTTTACGGGGAGCGAGGGACGACTCTCGAAACACAACCCCGTTTCGGACCGCATTCGCGAGCTGCATGCTCGGCGCTTCGGCATTCGCTTGCGCACGAAGCATGAGCGGCGGTGCGAGGCGCGCCTGGTCATCTGGCACCATGGCCAGAATCAAGTTTGCGGCGGAGCTCTTGGAGGCCCCTATTGACGCGTACGCGCATCGTCTCAGGCTGCTCATTGAGTCTTTCGCCCATCGTTTTGTGGTCGAGCCCGTCGCGCAAGCGCTCTCGATCGCTTGGCGGTAAAGGGTCTTAGACTCTGGGCGAGCTCGGGGAGAAAGAGCCGTTCGACCCTGTCTGTCTCATCGATGCGCTCCAAGTCTGTGTCATCGCTTGCCATTGATGGAGCTAGACGCTCTAGCGCGACCCGATAGGCAAGCGGCCGCCAAGCGTTTCGCTGAGGCCATGCCGCCCAATCTAACGCGGCCCGGATGAGAATCTCCCGGCCTTGCCAGGCCTCTACACCGAGTAGCGCAACCTGTGGGTAGGGTCACTCGACCGGAAACAGCGGCTTGGGGCGCGAAAGAGACGTGTACGACTCCCGCCTCACCGTCGCCTGCGGTCACCTGTTACGTCTGAGCGGGTAGTTCGATTCGAGCTTGGGCCCACTCGATGGCCTCATCGACCGCGAGGGCCTGCTCGCGCTCCAGTAGATCGTCGATGGTCTCTCCATACCGAAACTCGACAGCCCACGGGGCCAGCGCGTGAGCCTCGCGCAATGATGCAGGTAGTGGTGTTCCCTTTGCCTCGAGTCTGTCGATGAGATGCCACAGGTCGTGCGTCCATGGAAAATCATCGCCGGAGGCAGCAAGAACAGCCTTCAACGCCTTCTCGACGGCCTGCTGCGCGTGGAAGCCCACAACGGAGTCTGCAATATCGGGGTCAGGTGCAAGCTTCTTGACGGCGTCGGCGTCCTCCTGGGCCTTACGCAGAAGGGAGCAGCGCCTCTTCCAGTTCAGGCCGGGACAAGGACGCGGCCCTCGCGCAGCGCACGGTGTACGAGCGTGCTCGGGACAGCCTCGCGACGTGCGACTTCCTCCTCCGATACGACAACGACATCGACAGGAACAGCCAGCGGCGGGAGCGCATCCCGCAGGCGCACCATCTCGCTCAGCTTGCTGTCCAGATGCTCCTCAATCACAAGGAAATCCAGATCGCTGTCCTCACGCGCGTCTCCACGAGCCCGTGACCCGAAAAGAACAACCCGCGCAGGGGAACAGGCAACTGTCGCCAACCGTCGCCCAGCGTCCATGATCGTCGCATCGCTGATCACGGATCTACGGTATCGGATGACGCCCCCGGCCTGGCGTTTACTCCCCGATGTACCCGGTGGGCACGATCCCTCCAAATGGCCTAAACCAGCTCTCGATGCGCTGATCGACCACCCCAAGCTGAAGACTCATCGGATCGTTACCGGCGAGGGCAGCATCGCCAGGCTCGCGCATCTTGAACATGCCAAGCACATCATCGTCCTCGAACAACTCGAAAAGACCCCTCAACTCTCCAGCAGCTGACGCGGCCTCAGACTCGGTCAGCTCCTGCCGTTCTCGGCGGAAGTCGAGCCAACTCTTTGCGTTTTCAATCAATCCAACGGCCATGATCTCCTCAACCACGCACCCCGCAGGACTTCCCTCCGCCAATCTGGTCATCAAGGCCACCGCCGCGGCAAAGAGGTTGAGCGCCAGCGCTTGGTCTACGGCTTGAGCGAATGCGGGGGGGCACAAGTTCGGCCGCATGCTCGACGGCATCGCCATGCAGCAGTTGGTAGCGAAACTCATCAACAAGGATCACACCAGCATGTATGAGCGCATCGCGTGCATGAAGATCATCTATGACGCTCGGTAGAAAATACAGCACCTCACGGGTAACAAGGCCCCGTTGTGTCAGATACTGCCTACCAGCGTTGAGCAGCATGGGTGGACAACCTTCATCAAGACCGCTGTACACCAGCCCCATACGATCCAGCTGCTCGATCGCGGATCGCACGCTTGGCACGGACTCTCCCGAATCCCCAGCCAGGCTCTCGATATCAAGGGGTTCGCCAGCGACCTCCGCTATGCCGGCGCCCTGAAGCAATTCGATCAACCGCTCTGCGGGCTCCTCCGCGGGAAGTCGGGCCATACGTTGATGCTCAAGCCGTTGCCAAGCAAGAGTCCTGCCATTCCGCCGCACCAGCGATTTCCTCCCAGCTAGCGAGCGATCCACGATCGAACCTGACTGCACGGCCGCTCCCTATCAGAGCGCCCGGGACAAAGCCTGAGATCGCGGTGCGCGAGCCCTCGGGCCCCTAGGGCAGCCCGGCGTGCGGTACGTCGACGACGGTCGTGAGCAGCACAGCCTCTCGCGTGTGCGCGCGGTTGGCCTCGAGGAAATCCGGTGCGGCGCAGAGCAGCAGCGTGCGCCCATCCTCGCCGCCGAGTGCGCAGGCGAAGATGCCCAGACCGTCGGGCGTCCGTATCTCCTCGAGGATCTCGCCACCCTGCCCGACGCGGACGCAGCGCGCGCCGATCGCGTCGGCGGCCCAGATGCAGCCCTCGGCATCGAGCGTGCAGCCGTCGGGAGCGAACTTCAGCTGGGGGAATGTCTGCTCGAAGGGCCCCAGCTCGGGCGTGAAGGCCACCTGTGCCCAGACCCTCCGATCGCTTAGCGAGCCGTCGTCCTCGAGCGTGAACGCGGTGAAGCGAGCGCCGGCCGTCTCCCCGACGATCAGCGTGCCGTCATCGGGTGTGATCACCAAGCCGTTGGGAAACCTCATGTCGTCATCGAGCACCGTCACCGAGCCATCCGGATCGACCCGCATGAGCTTCCCCGGAGCCGGATCGGCAAAGCCCATCAGGTCGAAGCCGAACTCCCCGACATATGCGCGGCCCCGCCGGTCGACCACCATGTCGTTCAGGTGCCCCGCGCAGTGCGCCGTCAGATCGGCATGCACGGACACCTCGCCGGTGGAGCTGCGGCGTAGCACGCGGTGGTCTCTCATCGACACCACGAGCAACGAGCCGTCGGGCATCCAGCCCAGCCCCGAGGGCTGCTGCTCGACCGACATCACCGTCGCGGCCGCGCCGTCGGGAGCGACCGTCATCACCACGTGTCCGTAGAAGTCCGACACCCACCAGCGACCTTCACGCCAGCGAGGCCCCTCGAAGAACGCGCCCCCCTCGAACAGAGTCGTGAACTCTCGCGTCGGCACAGCGAGATACTACCGGGGCGGGTCGGAGGCTGCGTCGGCTCGAATAGCGCTGCACGGACCACACGACCGGCATGACCGATGCCTCGGACATGAGCCTCCGGCTCGAACTTCAAGCCTGAGGGGGCTGGGATGCATCGAGGTCTTCGAGGTCGACGAGGTCGCGTGGACGTCCGGCAGCTCGCTTCATCGTGCGTAGATGCTCCAGTGCGCATATCGGAATCGACACGTCGGCGATCTCGACATCGATTGCGCTCGCTCGAAGCTCGCCATAAGACAGGACGCCGTCGAGACCCTGCACGACGTCAAGGTCACCGAGTTGCGTGGCGATCAACGCACGCTCGCCGCTGTGTAGCAGCGCGGCGATGGAACGCTCGGAACCGAGCAGCGATTCGCCAAGTTGGACGTGGCCACCCAGGTCGGCGAGGACTCCAGCGAGCCGGTCCAAGTTCTCTGGTGTCGGATCGGGCACGATGTCGCAGTCCTTCGTTCCGCGTATCACGCCCCAAGACCCGAGCGCCAAGCCGCCAATGACAACGAACCTGATGTCCGCCTCGACGAGACGTGTAAGTAGCTGATCGAAGGACGGTGCGCTCAACGGGCGCGCCGGGCAGCATCGCGCAACTCGAACAGCTTGCGCGTCAGCGAGATTGTCTCCCGGAGGTTCACCGCAAGCGGCCGCCGTCCGTCGGCCCCCAGACGCAAACGGCGCACCTGCTCTCCCTGGAGATCGGATGCATCGCGTGTCGACGTGGGCTCGGACATTAGCCCTACACAGTACCGGGCTCGGCCTACCGATAGCCTCGACTCCAAGTCTGTCGCTTCTTTGGTTGACCGGCTGTTTAGAAGCGAAACGGGGTGTGCGGGACGACTCTCGAAACATGACCCCGTGTGGCAGCGCATCCAGGAGCTGCACAGAAGGCGATTCTAGGCCGCTCTCGCATCCACAGCGTGGACCGCGGTCTGCAGATACGCGCTGATCAGGGGATGCGGATGGTCAGGTGCGGAGGTCAGCTGCGGAACGAACAGCGTCGCCAGGTAGAAGCGAAGGTCGGGCAGCTCCAGCACCCGGGCCTCACCATCCTGATCGACTCCCGAGACACGCAACCCGGCCTCGTGTAGGCGCAGCTGCTGCTCGGGGTTCAGTCCGAAGTTGCAGTAGTACTGCTCCGTGGCCTCTTCCCGGTCGTAGAAGTGCGCCGCCCGCGATCCTGGCTCGAGACTGACGGTCATCGTTTGCCCGACCAGCGAGCACGACAGCGGTGTGATGAAGAGATCCGAGGCGTACGGGTCATACTCGGCATGCTGGGCATCCGCGAAGCCGAGGACGTTGCGGGCGTACTCGATGACGACGTGCTGAAAGCCGCCACAGGTACCGATGAATGGCAGGTCCGACTCGCGCGCGAAACGAATCGCACGGAGGGCGCCGGTGAGACTCCGGTAAGGGCTGCCCGGCGCGCACCACAGCGCGTCATAGCCGGCGAGCTCATTCAGCTCGACGCCCTCGAGCGGCGTCGTATCCAGCCAGCGAACCTCAACCTCGACACCGAGTCCCGCACCAGCGTGCGCGAGCCCTGCGTTCGTTGCCGCGTGGGGCGGAAACTCAGCGTCGAAGTCGCCGATCACTCCAACGGAAACCGACCGAGTCGTCTGCATCATCCTCCAGCTGAGGTGGGGAACGCCTCGTAGCTTAGTGAGTCCCCAGAGGTACGGACTACGGGACGACTCTCGAAACACGACCGTCTGGGATTCGGCGTGGCTACGATACGGGAGCTGCACGCTCAGCGCTTTAGATACTGAGCGCTGCGCTCAAACAGCCGGCAAGCAGAATTCCTACCGTGGTAGGATAAATCTATGGCAAGTCAAAAGCGATCGATTTCATTTGAGGAATCCGTACTGCACGAAGCTGAGCAACGTCTTGCTGAGTCCGGCGGGAGCCTATCGGCGTTTGTAAACGCCGCGGTACTCCATGAGCTGCAAGTCACTCGTGGCCGTGAGCTCCTGGCCGAAGACGAAGCCCAGTTCGGCGCTGTGCCTATCGACGTGCGAGCCCAGGTCGCCGCCGAGTGGCCGGCCTGACACTCGACGCCGGCGCGCTGATCGCCTACGAGCGTGGCGACGAGCGTATCCGCGAGATTCTGGCAGTCGCCTACGCGCGAGGCCTCATACCAACAATCCCAGCGATCGCGCTTGCGGAGGTTTGGCGTGGCGACCCCAAGGACGCCCGCGTCGCTCGGCTGCTCAAGGCATGCTCGATCGAATCCGTCGATGAGCGTGTGGCGCGTGCGGCCGGCAGCCTGCGTCGAGCCACACCCGGAGCAGGGACGATCGACGCGTGCATAGCGATCGGCGTCTGTAGACGCCACGACGCGATCGCCACGTCAGACCCAGACGACATGCGAGTGTTGCTCGGGCCCAGCTTCACGATCATCGCCGTCTAGACAAGCATCCGCGAGGATCACTAGGTAGCTGACCGAGGTGGACGGAGAGGGAGGGATTCGAACCCTCGAACGAGGTCAACCCCCGTTACGCGATTTCCAGTCGCGCCCATTCAACCGCTCTGGCACCTCTCCATGGCTCGCGATGCACAGCGACCCTTGAAGGCTACGACACACTGGCCTTCGCCGTTGGTAGGCTTCCCGAAGAAGCTCAACTCGCGCACCGCGCGGTCCGAGCATAAGACCCACACGACGAGCCACGACCCGGAGACGATCGATGTTTCTTGCCGCAAGCGCAGCATTCAGCAAGGATGTTGGCCTGCTCGCCACGTTCCTCGGAATCGGGCTGATCGTGAACGTGATCGTGGTGTTCATCGCCGTTCAGGTGCGCGGCGAGCGCCAACAGAACCAGCAGCGCCGCTAGCTCGGCGATTGCCGGCGGCCAGAGGTCCTGCGTAGCCCCGGAACAGGCTGGCGCGGGCAGTCGCGATTTGAAGGACCGCAAGGGAGCAATCGCGAGGCGGCTCGCCTCGCGTAGTCTGTGCGCCGTGCGTGCCGTGCAAATCAGCGAGCTCTCCGGTCCCGACGCTGTGCGCGTCACGGACGTGCCGAGCCCCGAGCCGAGCCACATGTTCACCCCCGGCGAGGGCATTCTGGTCGACGTCGCCGCGGCGGGGGTTTCGTTCCCAGAGGTACTCCAAACTCGCGGGCTCTACCAACTCAAACCGGATCTTCCGTTCATTCCCGGCGCGGAGGTGGCTGGCACTGTGGCCCAGGCGCCCGCCGGCAGCGGCTTCGAGGTCGGTCAGCGGGTGATGGCGTTCACCGGATTGGGAGGCATGGCCGAGCAGACGGTGGCCCCCGCCTACCTGACCTTCGCGCTGGCCGACGAGCTCGACTTCGCGCAGGGGGCCTCGGTGATCCTCAACTACCACACGGTGTACTTCGCGCTGAAGCTGCGCGGACGCTTGCAAGCGGGCGAGCAAGTGCTCGTGCACGGCGCCGCCGGCGGCATCGGCACGGCGGCGCTGCAGGTAGCCAAGGCACTCGGCGCTTCTACGATCGCGGTGGTTTCCAGCGAGGAGAAGGAGCGCGTCGCGCGTTCGGCGGGCGCTGACGAGGTGGTGCGCTCGGATGGCCCTTGGCGCGAGCAAGCACTAGAGCTCAGCGGTGGCGGCGTCGATGTGGTGCTCGACCCGGTTGGCGGGGATCGCTTCGCAGACAGCTTGCGGTCGCTCAAAGAGGATGGACGCCTGCTCGTGGTTGGCTTCACCGAGGGGTCGATCCCCGAGGTGAAGGTCAACCGCCTGCTGCTGCGCAACCTGTCGGTTGTGGGCGCCGGTTGGGGCGCATATGTGCTTGGTCATCCGGAGCGCAATCGCCAGAACGGGGAGGCGATCGCGAAGATGATTGCCAACGGCTTCGTGCGGCCGATCGTCGGCGCGCGTTACGCGCTGGAGGAGGCGGTTGATGCGCTTCGCACGATCGATGAGCGCAAAGCACTCGGCAAGATCGTGCTCGAGCTCCCCTAAGCCACCGAGGAAACCCGCCAAACAGGGCTATGTGGGCGTGCAGTTCAAACGGGCTATGTGAGCGTGCTGTTGTTTCGAGTGCCTCAGGGCGTAACAATCGCGAACGTAGGATCGCCCTCGTCAAGCAACCCAAGGAACTCACCGAGCTTAGCCCCGTCGCCCTCGACGGCGATGGCACCGCTTGCGAACAGCTCTACCCCATCCCCCTCGCCAAGCAGGATCGCATCGAGAGCAGCTCGGGTGAGTGTGACCGTAGCGTGAGCATCGGGCACCAGCCGGCCCTCGACGGCGGAGAGGGCGGCGTGCTCGACCGTTACGGTCCAGCGCTCCCCCACGTCGGTGAAGTGCCAGGCGATCACGATCTCTGTATTCCACGCGCGCGGACCATCCAGCCGCGCGCCCATCGCGTCCCACAGCTGCCCGATCGACAGGGCCTGTGCGACGTCGGCACTAGCCACACGACGTCCCGTGGGCGCCGGCGGTGGCCCATTGCGCAGCTCATGAGCACCAACGAGATAGAGGTTGCGCCACACAGCGCTCTCTGACTGGTAGCCGAGCTGCTCCAAAGCGTCCGCATGCAGCTCACGCGCGGGCGCACACTCGGGGTCGGCGAACACCGCGTGCGAGCACAACTCGGCAACCCAGCGGTAGTCGCCGTCGTCGAACGCAGCACGGGCGTTGGCAAGCAGCGACTCCATACCACCGGCAAGCTGAACATAGCGATATGCCGCCTCGGCAGGGGGATGTTGGTCGAGGTGGGCGGGATTGCCGTCGAAGAAGCCGAGATAGCGCTGGTAGACAGCACGTACGTTGTGGCTGACGGTGCCGTAGTAGCCGCGACAGGACCATGTGCGAGCGAGACTGGGCGGCAAGGTCACCTCGGCGGCGATCTCCGTGGGCGTGAAACCACGGTTTGCCAAGCGCAGAGTTTGGTCGTGCAGATAGCGGTACATGTCGCGGTGACGAGCGAGGTGGTCCACGATCCGCTCTTTGCCCCACCGTGGCCAATGGTGTTGGGCGAACATAACGTCGGTGTGCTCGCCGAACAGCTCGATCGCCTCACCAAGGTACTTCGACCAGCTAAGCGCATCGCGCACGAGCGCGCCACGGGGGGTGAGCACGTTGTGCATGCAGTGAACCGCGTTCTCCGCAACGCACAGAACTTCCCGCTCGGGGAAGTGAAAGTTCATCTCAGCGGGAGCCTCGCTGTCAGGAACGAGTTGGAACACCACGGGAACGCCATCGATATCCTCCTCCTGACCCGTATAGGAGACCTCGTGGGTTGGCGGAATCAGCGTGATGCTTCCGCTTGAAGTTGTCTTGCCGATGCCGGCATCCACCTGACCGCGCGGCCCACGCTCGAGGCCCGGCGCGAACATATAACCGGCACGACGCGCCATCGCGCCTCCCGCTAGGACGTTCTCTGAGACGGCGTGCTCTAGAAACCCTGAGGGCGCCCACACCGGCACCTCACCTGCCTGTACCGCCGCCTCGGATACAACTCCCTTCACCCCGCCGAAGTGGTCGACGTGGCTGTGGGTGTAAATGACCGCACTCACCGGCCGCTCCCCACGATGGGCGCGATACAACGCGAGTGCGGCGGCGGCGCACTCTGTGGAGATGAGAGGGTCGATCACTACTACCCCCCGTTGGCCCTCAACGAGGGTCATGTTTGAGATGTCATAACCGCGAACCTGATAGATACCTGCCGCCACCTCGAAGAGACCGTGTATCCCATTCAACTGAGCCATACGCCACAGGCTCGGATGGACCGTCTCAGGCGAATCGCTCTCTGAGGCGACGAAGGCGTAGCTGTCCATATCCCATACGGCGCGTCCCCGCTCGTTGCGCACGACGAGGCTCGGGGTGGTGGCAATCAGACCGCGGCCAGCATCCTCGAAGTCCTCGCGATCCTCGAAGGGCAGCTCATCGAGCGAGGCGTGGTGCAGCGCACGTGTGCAAGCACTCGCGGGAGCGGGGTCGGATGCGCTCAAAGCGCCCCGCCAGAGCGCCCGCCCGGCGATACGCGCAAGCGCTCCCCACCCAGCCGGTGGTGCTCGCATCGCCGCCGCCGTGGCACGCGGGCGGACGAAGTCGTGAGCATCGGCTTTTCAAAGAGGCTGGGTATTGTGCGCCCGACTATGGCAAACGCCTACGACGGCACAGTGATCGCACGCGGTGAAGCTGGCTACGAGCAGGCCCGTCGTGCGACCGTGTGGAACGCCCGCACACCCGAGCGCTATCCAGAGCAGATAGTGCTCGCCTCGAGCCAGGGCGACGCGGTGGCGGCGGTGCGTGAGGCACGCGAACGACACATGAAGATAGGGGTGCGCTCCGGAGGGCATAGCTGGGCGGGCAACCATGTTCGCGACGGAGGCATGCTGCTCGACCTCTCGCGCCTGCGCGCCATCGAGGTAGACGCGGAGGCTATGACCGCCACCGTCGAGCCCGGCTGTCACGGCGATGAGCTGCTGAGAGCGCTTGCCGAGCATGGGCTCTTCTTCCCAGCAGGCCACTGCCCGGGTGTAGGCCTCGGTGGCTATCTGCTGCAGGGCGGCTACGGCTGGAACGGACGCGTGCACGGTCCCGCGTGCATGAGCGTGGATGCAATCGACGTTGTGCTCGCCGACGGCTCGCTCGTACACGCAAGCGAACGGGAGAACGCCGATCTTCTATGGGCAGCGCGCGGTGCGGGACCGGGCTTCTTCGGGGTGGTGACACGCTTTCACTTGCGCCTCACCCGCAAGCCGAAACTGGTGGTGAACAGCGTGTTCCTCTACCCGATGAACGTGCTCGAGGAGATATTCCGCTGGGCCACGGACGATCGGCCCGAGGGTGGCACGCACGATGGAGCTGATGGTGTTCATCCATCGCACCGAGGAGGGAGAGCTCGAGATCGCGGTGACCGGACCGGTGCTAGCCGAAAGCGAGCGGGAAGCCCGCGAGGCGATCGCATTGCTCGAGAGCTGCCCCGTGCTCGAGCAGGCAAAGCTCGCCCTGCCATACGTGCCGGGCACGCTCGCCGACCTCTACGCCGGTGCACGCGCGGCCTATCCCGACGGGCACCGCTACTCGGCGGACAACATGTGGACCCATGCGCCAATAGATGACCTGCTGCCGGGGTTGCGGCGCATCGCCGAGACGATGCCAGGGGCGCCGTCGCACATGCTGTGGATGAATTGGCGACCCGACGCCTCCCCCGGTGCCAGCGCCATGCCCGAGCGCCCAGAGATGGCTTACAGCGTCGAGGACGACACCTACATCGCGCTGTACGGCGTGTGGGAGGACCCCGCCGAAGACGACGTCAACGTGGCGCTGGGCAACAGAGCGAATGCGCGAGATGGAGCGATTCGTCAAGCGGCATCCAGCTCGCAGACGAGAACCTCGGCAACCGACCTGCGCGCTTCATGGGAGACGGGCAGCTTGTGCGTTTGGATGAGCTGCGCGCGAGATATGACCCCGAGTGGGCGCTTTCACTCGTGGATGGGCCGACCCAACCCGAAAGCGCCATGAGCTGGAGCACTTTTTACCACCACACCCAGCCCACACGATGAGCCAACACTCGTTGAGCGACTATCTCAAGCGGCCGCTGGAGCACCCGGAGCGGGAGACTTTGGAAGCGATCGAGCGCGGGCCAGTCGATCCCCGTGACGCACTCCCGCTAGAGGAACTCGACCGACTGCTCGACCCCGATGTCTTGCCTTGTGAGACTGGCTGGTGCGTGCTGCCCGACGGGGTGGCGTACGTGGCGGTGCGCACTGCCATGCCGAATGTGAGCGGCGAGATGGTTGACTGGTGGTTTGACTGGCATCCGCGCGATGCGTTGCGCTATCGCATCTGGCATCCAGTGGCGCACGTGGACAACTCGCTGGAGCTGCCCGCCGTCGTTGCCGCCAAGGCCCACTGGGGTGCCGTACACCATCCAGTAGAGGATGTTGGCACTGGCGTGGTGCACGCCCGCATCGAGTTCAAGGCGCCAGTCGAAATGGGCATGTCGAGCGACGCCCTCGAGGATCCCAGGGTGGCAACTATCGTGTGCGGCTACGCAGGCGATGACCGCTTGCGAGTGCGTCACACGCCGATGTTCCACGTGTTCCTGCGCGAGGGCAACGGAGTGGTGCTGCGCAGCCGCTTCTGGCTCGGTGGGGCCCTGCGACCGTACGGTTTGCTGGGCACGCTCGGCGAGCGCCCACTGAATACCCCATTCGTGCGCCGACGGACGCTTCCTAGAGGCCTTCCACAGGCGCTTGCCCGTCACTGCGCCGAGGAGTACGCCAACCTGGGGGCGCTGCTTCCAGAGCTGTACCGGCGCTTCTTCGAGCTCGACACGCACAGATAGAACATCTGTCTACGCAGCCTCTATATGGGAGACTCATGGAGGATCATGAAGGGCTATGTTCTTGTCCTTCGAATTGTTTTCATGGCTCCGGCGCAAGGTAGCTTTCGCTAGACAGAGACCGGATGAGGCTGTCCTCGTATTGAACGAGTCGGCGCCTACGCGATTGCGGCGATATTTGCCGCTATCTGTTTTTACAACAGTCTCGGTATTGGTTGTGCCGGCTGTGCTCGTGGCTACATTCATGCCGAGGGGTAACTCATTGTTGGCAGTGCTCTCCGCAGCGTTGGCTGTGGCTACTTCGGTAGCTATCGCCAGCGCCGAGGCCGCGCTGTGGACGCGGCGCTCAGGATCGCGCGACCTCGTCTATGCCGATCTGATGCTGTGGGGATGGCTGCGCAGATGCTGGACCGAGCGACGCCTAGCTCAGACGCGAGCCGTGTATGACTCTGCCAGAAAGGCCGGTCTGACGGTGAGCATCGAGCTGCTGGAAGATCTGAGCAAGCGCCTCGAGACACGCGACGCATATACCCATGGCCACAATCGACGGGTTGCACACCATGCTGAGCGTATCGCGCGCGCAATGCATCTCTCCCCCACCCAAATAGCCAAGATCCGTACGGCAGCCGCGGTTCATGACGTGGGCAAGATCTACACCCCGAGAGAGATCCTCAACAATCCAGGAAAGCTCACCGACCGAGAATACGCAATCGTCAAGCTCCACGCCAATGACGGCGCCGACATGCTGGCGGCGGTCGGGGATCCCGAGATCGCAAACATAGTTCGCTATCACCACGAGCGAGTGGACGGCTATGGCTATCCCGATGGCCTGGCCGGCTCGGACATCCCACTCGGCGCCCGAATCATCGCGGTTGCCGACACTTTCGATGCCATCACCTCTAACCGCCCCTATCGACCGGTGGGCACCCACAAGAGGGCGCTTGACATCCTTTCCGAGCAGGCCGGCTCCCAACTCGACGACTCTGCAGTGGCGGCCTTCCTCAGCCGCTATTCCGCTCGTCGCTCCGTTGCGTGGTTCGCGTTCGCGACAGTGGTCCCCCAACGCATACTTGCGGCGCTACAGACAGTCTCACCGAGCATCGGCGCTAGCGCGGGAGCAGCCACCACGATACTTCCAGCTCTAGGCGCAGCGGGCCTGCTCACCCTATCGCCCGGCTTGGGGCATGGCATGACAATCGAGGGGAGCACATACCACCGATCGGAGGTGACACAGGCCCGTCAGCTAGCCGTCTCGGCGACTCCGACAACAAATCCAGCACGCCGCCGCGATATTGGGCAGACAACAAAGTCTCAGCTGGCTCAGCCCGAGCATCGTCGAACCCATGGGAACGTGCGCACCCCAATACCCACGCCCCTCAGTGGCCCGGTGTCCAAAAGCCCGCAGGTGAGCTCGCCATACGCACCTACCGCCGTCGGTACTGACACGCGCGAATCTGTCACCACAGTAGCCGCAGGGCCACCGGCAGCGGGGGAGCCATCGGCGCCCACACAGTCCCCGCCCATACAACCCACTCCCACACAGCCCGCTCCTACACAGCCCTCGCCCTCGCCCCCAGCGCCGCCCGTCGAGAAAGCCCCGACACCTCCCTCGCTACCTACCAGTCCGCCAGTGACCTTGCCTAGCCTCCCGGTGACGGTCCCTAGCCTCCCGGTGACCCTGCCCAGCCTCCCGGTGACGATCCCCAGCCTCCATTCTGTGCCCTCGGTTTCTCTCCCAAGCGTCTCGATATCAACCACCAAAGGACTTGGCATCAAAATATCCTTGGAAGGTGTTCGCTGAAAGGTGGCGCCCGGAGGTCAGAGCCACCAGCGCTGGGGCTTGCTGACTGTGCCGTACACAGTCGCACGGCGCTACAAGACCCTTCGCATCGCCGGCTTCGACAAGCCGCATTTCCGTGCCGTCACGCCACCTCGAGGCGAAGCCTTCACGATCCTGCCTTACGACGCCTGACGATCCATCGGCCGATGCGCCCGTGGCAGGTCGTGACTGCCCATCTGGCGGGACGGAGTGCGCGGGACGACTCTCGAAACAGGAGCCAGTTTGGCGGCGCATCGCGAGCTGCACGCTCTCCGATTCGTCGAGCCTATGAGAGCCGCCAGGCTGACTTCGGCTCGTCGGACTTCGTAGTCTCGACCGCACCTACTCTTACGCTGACGGGATGGATGAGTGGGCCAAGGAAGTCCGTCGGACCGGTGGCACTGAGGGCGGATGGCGAGAGGATTTCCCGCTGAATCGCGAGATGCCAGACCGATTGAGCATTGACTGCAAAGCATTGGAGCCACCGGTCTATCCCATGTTTTGGCTCCGCATGAGGAGCTTCCTTGACTGGCACCACGCGCAAGGACGGTCGCTTGGTGTTACTCCACCGATCAACAAGCAAGCTCGAGAGAGCTTCGATCAAATGAAGGTCCTGGACAGGAGCTATGTCGAGCTGCGAGCAAACGAGGAGCCCGTCGTCGAGGGCGACATCGCGGTCCTCCCGGTTACTCGCCTTGCTGGGTATACCGAGGTCGAGGAAGTCGCCGAAGCGACCCGAGAGATGCTGGAGTACCACTACACAGATGTCTCATCTCTCGGAAGTGCCTGCTATATGGCGGTTTCTGAGCTCTGCGCCAATGCCGTCGAGCATGGACGTAATGGGCTCGGGGCCTATGTAGCCGTCCAGCACCTACGCGAGCCGCGAAGCCAAGTGTCCATAGCAATCAGTGATCTGGGAATCGGAATGCCCGAGCACATCAGGCAGCGGTACCCCGAATGGGCAGACGACAGTTTTGCGATTGCAAAGGCTATGGGCCCCCAAATCAGCGGGACAGGCGATCCTCATCGGGGGAATGGCTTCCCCGAGACCTTCGAGGCCGCTCTCGTCTCATCGCTCAGCGCAGCACGCCTCGATGTTCATTCGGCGAATGGGTTCGTCCGCACGCACATGGTGCAGGAGACCAGAAAGATAGAGACATTCCCAGCCGCTGCTTACAAGCGTGGTACTTGGATCACCTATGATCTTGTTGCTGCCGCCGATTGACAGGCTAGGCTGGAGTTCTAGCTGCACTCGACCAGACAGAGGGAGGCTGCGGGCTATGCCATTTCTGTATCGTCTATCGGACTTTGGATCCACCTTCTCGACTCGTCCACGGGGTGTTGAGCTTCGAAACGCCCTGATCAAACAAGCTTGCGACGAGACGATCGTGAAGATCGACTTCAGCAATGTCCTGAGCATCAGCTACTCGTTCGCCGATGAGTTCGCCGCGGGACTCGTAGAGGGAAGTGCTGATGGATCGGTACCGTTCGCCGTCGATCTAGTCGGTATTTCAGACGAGGTGGCTCGCGTCATCGATCGCGCCATCGCCAATCGCAGGTTGCAGGCCACTCAGGCGGCAAGCCGCATGGCACTCGCCTGAGTGTCTAAGCCACGTCGAGACCAACCCATCTCAACTGTGGCGAAACGGAGAGGGCGGGATTCGAACCCGCGATGGAGTTTAACCCCCATACTCGCTTAGCAGGCGAGTGCCTTCAGCCACTCGGCCACCTCTCCCAGGACTCTGAGAGCCAAGTTTAGAGCTTGACGGGCGCCACAGCGCAGTGGGCCCTGCTCGGCTGTGCGGGAAGTTGACGCGAGCCTCCAAACTTTCACGCCATGTGCTCGACCTCAGTGTTTGTGGCGATGACGCTTGTGCTTCTTGGGCTTGACAGCGCGGATGATGGTGATCGACGTGGTGCTCGTGTTGTTGCGCTCGTCGAAGGCCTTCGCCGTCAGCGTGTGCTTGCCCGGGCTGAGCAGTCGGGCGCCATACCACACCATGTGGCCGCTCAATGTGGTGGTTCCGCCATGGACATAGAAGCTGCGGATGATCTTCCCTTCGTCATAGAGGGAGATCTGGTAGACCTTGGCGCTATCGCTGGCGCTGACGGTGATTGGCAGCGTGTTGGTGTAGCGCACCCCCGCCTTCGGGCTCATTAGCTTGAGCGAGGGTCCCTGCTCACCGCCGCAGGCTTCGGTGAGACGATCCCCGTTGTGGTCGTATTCGGCGAGCGCTCCATATGCGGGCTTGGGAACGAGGTTCGAGTCGAGCAGCCCATAGCTACCGCGGGCGCTATCGAACGGTTCGATGTCTTGAAGGCCATACCAAATACCCACCTGCACGTAAGGGTCTTGGGCTAGACAGTGGTAGGCCTGCAATAGGAATGTCGCCTGCTGCGCAGGGCTGACTCCAGCAGGCTTCTGACCCGCCCAAGCGCCTGAGTTGCACTCCTGGGTAGAGGTGCTCCAACCGAGCTCTGTCATCCAGATCGGGCTATTGTCGCCATGAGCGAGCATGACTTCATGGACGGTCCGGTAGCCAAGAAACGCCCACCTGTTGATGCGCTGGTCTGTACGACCGTTGCGCAAGATTTCGTAGGGGGAAACCACATCACAGATCGAGTCGGTGTGGACGCCTACGGCATCGAAGTATCCCTTTACCCCGTCGGCATAGAGCTGCGATAGGAATTCGTAGTCGTTGCCGGTCAACCCGCCGAGTACCACAGTTGCACTCGGGTCAGCCGCCTTGAACGCAGGATAGGCTGCCTTCAAAAGCGCAGCATAAGCAGCTGGGTCTGGCCCACTGGCCCACCACAGTGAGGCGTCCTCCTCGTTCCAGACCTCCCATGCCGCAACTCGACCGGCGAAGCGCTTGGCCATCGTCCCGGCGAAGCGAGCGTAGTCCGCCGGGTCACGCGGTGGCATCACCGGATTGGAGGAGCCCGACTCCCATTCGGGCGTGTCCACGACGTCGAGAATCACCTTCGTACCCTTCGGAAGTCCCGCCAGCCCTGTTTCCAATGCGCCGATCTCCGGTTCGTTCAGGTGGCCACGATTCGGTTCAAAGAGGTTCCATGGGACAAACGCACGCACCCAGCCCACGCCTAGACCCGCCACCTGGCTGACGCTCTGCGGGGAGAGGCCTGTCGGACCATTGATCACCACACCCGTTTCCGCGCCCTGAGCTGGAGCGCATGCAAGTGCAAGCATCGTCACGGCGACGATTGGGGCGATAGTTTGGCGAAGGAGCCGCATACAACAAGCATCGGCAGCCCACAAGCGGCCCTAAACGAACATGCCTCCACAATCCACCGTTCGTCGAACGGCTGGCTGCCTCAATGCTGCTGATGCAGCTGAGTTTCGGTGTGGACAACGACATCGGCGATGTCGGAGAGCTGTTGGTGCAGATCCTCCTCGAGCTCGCTGGCTAGGCGGTGTGCATCGACCAGGGAGGTCTCGGTGGGAATGGTGAGCGTGAGGAAGACGACCCGACCGGCATCGGTGCGAAGTAGAGTCGTCCGTTGCGGCTTGACACCGGCACGCTCTAGGGCTATCCGCTCGATCTCGCGTATCGCCTCGAGGTCTGCGCTCGAATTGGCTGGCTGGACGATGAGCGGGTGCTCGAGGGGCTCGAGATGTGTCTGTACCTCGCTCACGCCCGGGTGGGCGTGGATGGCTTGCTCGATGCGCGCGTTGACCGCGAGCACTGCCTCTAGGTTGAGGTCGGGGAGGAACTTGAGATGCAAGGAGACGCTCACTGATCGGTCGTGCTCATAGACAGTGATGTCGTGTACTTCCTTTACCAGCGGCTCGGCTAGGGCGATCGCCAGTACCTGATCGCGTAGATCCAGACCATTGCGGCGAGGCTCGACGTGGACGACGACGTCGCTGCCGGGCAGTGCGGTGTCGATGGCGGCCTCGATGAGGTCTGCGGCGTGGTGGCCCTCGATAACCGCTTGCCCAGGTGCAACGGCAACGATGACATCGGCGAAGTAGCGTCCCGCGGACTCGCGCAACCGCAGTCGCACCAGTTCGATATCTGGTTCCAGACGAGCCAGCTCGCGCTCGGCTGCTTCTCTGGCCTCGGACGGCGTGCGGTCCATCAACACGTTCGCGTTCTCCACGGTCAGCCGTGTAGCGGCAGCAAGGATGATTGCGGCTATCACCAGTGCGGCGATCGCATCGCCTTGGGGAAAACCGGCGCGCACGGACAGCAATCCGACAAGGACCGCCACCGAGCCAGCCATATCCCCGGCGAAGTGGAGCCCGTTCGAGCGCAGAGCGGGGCTCCCGTAGCGTCGTGCAGCCCGTAGGGAGATGACGGTGCGAGCAAGGTCCACCGCCAATGCGGTTGCTATGACTGCGAAGACATACCAGTGAGTGTCGGGAGTACCGCTGGAATTGAAGAGATGCCTGATCGACTCGACTGCCACGATCAGCCCGCCGGCAAATAGGATGCCGGCCTCGCCGAGCGCCCCGAGGTTCTCCGCACGAGCGTGTCCATAAGGATGCTCAGGGTCTGCGGGCTGTCTGCCCAGACGCACCGCGAAAAACGTCATGATCGCGGCGAGGACATCCCCGCTTGACTCGATTCCCGCCGAGATCAGCGAGAGACTGCCGGTTATCGAGCCAACCCCGAGCTTGAGGATCACCAACAACCCGGCAGCCACAATCGACGCCAGCGTCGTCCGTCGCTGTAGGCCTATCTGCTCGTTGGCGTCGGGCTGAGTCATCCGCGGAGATTAGATATCCGAAGTCTTCTCGGCACAGCGACACTGGCTGCTATTGGCCCCACCGTCTCCCAAGGCGGCTGCTCAACCAGCCACTCGGACTGACGCTTGCCCCGAATGGCAACATTCTGACCGCCAATGCGCTTCGATTCCAATCGCCGCTGTTTGGCTGAGCGGCGTGCCTCAGGAGGCTACAGCGCCATGTTCGCTCCAACTGGCGAGCCGCAGCAACGTGGCGCTGGAGACGCCGCGCCCGGATACCACGCACAGATGGCTGTTGCGCAGCCATGTCACTACCGAAGAGCCATCCTCTGTTAGCAGCCGATAGGGCACACCATTGCGCCAAGCGATCACTCCACCGACGATCCGCGGCGGTGGAGTTCCGGCCAAGATCGCATAGCCGATGCGCCGGCCGGCGTTATCGGCATAGAACACAGTCGTGACCATGCGTCCATCGAGCTTGTCACCGCGTGCTCCGTTGCTGCGCCAACCGAAGCGCTCTTCCCAGTATGGAAAAGGGACGCCATCTACCGTCGCGGCGAGTTGCGCGCGATTTCTCTCTGGCGGAGCTGACCTCGTGGCGGGACGCAGGGTCAAGGCGGATACCTCGCGTAGGCTCGGGCTCGGAGAAGCGCCACCGGTCAGCACCAGCACCAGCACGATCGCGGCGGCGACAGCGGCAACCGCGCCAATGAGTCGCGAGAGAGGAGCAAGTCTTCGCCGCCCACGGGAAGCGACTAGGGCGTCCACCCGCAGGTGCAATGAGTCGGGCGCTCGCTCGTCGCTCGCTCGTATGAGCTCAACCAGCTCGGATTCGGTGTATGGCCGTAGCTCTGTCATGAAGTTTCCCCACTTGACAAGACTCCGCGAGACCTCGTCTCTTCCCGACGACCGGACGGAATCTCAGGCGGGTCCGGCGTGAGCTCGTAAGCGAGTGCTCGTGCGACTTGCTTACGGGCCCGGAACAGCCTGGTGGTGATCGTCCCCTCACGCACGTGCAACGCTCGGGCGGCTTCCTTGTAGGAGAGACCAAGTACATCCACAGCCACCAAGGCTAGGCGGAAGTCCTCTGGCAGCGCGGCAATGGTGGCGTAGATCTCCTGCATCTCGAGCGCCTGCTCGGGCCGACCCGTTGGCTTGGGATCGGCGGCTACTACATCTTCTAGCGTAGCCACCGTTACTGGCCGCCTGCTCGCGGTACGACGGCTCGTAAGAAAGGTGTTGCGAAGCACGCGCATTAGGTAGTACAACTCGTCGTCGCCACTCAGGAGGCGTGGCCGTGCGAGCACCCGTACGAACGTCTCCTGCACCAGATCCTCGGCGTCCTCGCGTGAGCCGCACAACGCCCACGCGGCGCGATACAGACGATCCACGTGTTGAGTCAGCGACTGCGGGTCCAGAGTGCGCATTTGATGGTGGCGGAGCGACCCTCCGGCACGAGGCGTTCGCTCACGCCCTGCGACTGTAGCGCCGCACGCGATCGAGTTCACGTCTCGGCGTGTTCTCGGCGCTCGCGCCGCAACTCGCACCAGTCGGGCAGAAAACTGGTTGAGGGTTTGGGAGTGGCGCCGTCGAGCCGCCGAGCCAGAGGAGCCGCTTCCACGCTAACGAGAAGTAGTCTTACTATCGCCTGTGTTGGGCGGCTAGAATCGGGGCATGTCAACGACAAGCACATCGGAGTGGGCCGCGCACGCTCGTGCGGTTCTCGACCAGGCTGGGCATCGCAAGGGTGGGGCGCGAAACGCGATCATCGACCTGTTGGCGGAGCAGGCTTGCGCACTCAGCGCCATCGAGATCGAAGATCAGCTGCGGGCGAGTAAGCGCAGCGTGGCAAGGGCGAGTATCTATCGCATCCTCGATTTGCTTCAGGACCGCGGGCTGGTGGCGCGTTTGGAGCTGGGGGAGAACATGACGCGCTACGAGCTGATCGATCCCGCCGGTGCGCACCATCATCATCTGCTGTGCGATTCCTGCGGGCGTCTTGTGCCGTTTGACGATGGTGACTTGGAGCGCTCGATCGACAGGCTCTCTCGTCGCCTGGGGTTTGACACGCACGAGCACGAGGTCATTCTTCGCGGCGACTGCTCAGCCTGCCAAGGCTAGCCGCCGACAAGAATAAGAATCAGACTCAATACTATGTTATGGTTGTGGCCCGGCCTGGATGAGGCGCCGCCACTTTACTTTCCACCATCGGATTGAGGTCGCCCATGAAGATCGCCCCACGACGCGCCCAGCGCCAACGCACCCTCTTGGCCATGGCGGCGGGGAGCGTTTTGCTCGCGCTCCTCACGGCAGGTTGCGGCAGCTCTTCGGTGGGCTCGAGCTCGGCTACCTCAGCGTCCTCGAGCAGCGGCAGCTCGACCGCCCCGATCGCGGCGGTCGCTGCCGAGAACGAGTACGCGAACGTGCTCGAGCAGATCGGCGGCAAGTACGTGAAGGTCACCGCGATCGAGAGCAACCCGAACACCGATCCACACACATACGAGGCGAGTGCGAGCACCGCCCAGGCCGTCGCGGGTGCGAAGATGCTGATCGAAAACGGGGTGGGCTATGACACCTTCATGGGCAAGATCGAGTCGGCCTCGCCCAACTCTCTCGCAAGGTGATAAACGTCCAGAAGCTACTGGGCCTGCCGGAATCGACTCCCAACCCGCACCTCTGGTACAAGCCGACCACGATGCCGCTGGTAGCCAAGGCGATCGTCAGCGACCTCTCATCTCTTCAGCCCGCGCACGCGGCGTACTTTCAAGCCAACGACGCGGCGTTCGAAGCGTCCCTGCAACCGTGGCTGAAGGCGCTGGCGCAGTTCAGCAAGCGCTATCCGGGCACGACGGTCGCGACGACCGAGCCGGTCGCGGACTACATGCTCGAAGCGGCGGGGATCAAGAACCTGACGCCGTTCAGCATGCAGGCGGACATCATGAACGGCACCGACCCCGCGCCGCAGAACGTCAGCCTCCAGAACGGCCTGTTCTCCGGGCACAAGGTCAAGGTGTTCGTCCACAACCAGCAGGTCACAGACTCACTCACCGAATCGTTCGTGAATGCCGCCAAGCGCGCCGGGATACCCGTGGTCGGCGTGTACGAGACGATGCCCACCCCCGGCTACGACTACCAGTCGTGGATGCTTGCCGAGGTCAAGGCCCTGGAAAAGGCGGTCTCTGAACACGCCTCGACAGAAAAACTGTGAGCTCGGCGGGCGCATCGGTAGAGCGAGAACATGCTCGAGGTGCAGGACGTGGACGTGCGGCTCTCCGGCCGCAAGATCCTCGATCGGGTGAGCTTCAAGATCGCGCCCGGCGAGTTCACCGGTCTGATCGGCTCAAACGGAGCGGGAAAGACGACTCTGTTCCGCGTGATCCTCGGGTTGCAATCCGCGAACGCGGGTGAGGTCCTTTTTGGTGGGTCCCCCCGTGCACGTGGAAGCAAGCTGATCGGGTTCGTCCCACAGAAGTTCCTACTGGACCCGGACCTGCCGCTGCGCGCGCGCGACCTCGTGGGGCTCGGCCTTGACGCGCAGCGCTTGGGAGTGCCGCGTCCGTCCAGGGCTCGCCGCGCGCTTGTCGAGGAGATGCTCGAGGCGGTAGATGGGGCACGCTTCGCCGATACTCGTGTCGGGCGGCTATCCGGCGGGGAGCAGCAGCGGATATTGATCGCCCACGCTCTGATCGCACGTCCCCGACTGTTGCTGCTGGACGAGCCGCTCGCGAACCTGGATTTGCGCAGCGCGCACGAGGTCGTCGCGTTGCTCGCCAGGATCGCACGCGAGCAACAGATCGCGGTGTTGATCTCAGCGCACGAGATCAATCCACTGCTGGGGGTCATGGATCGCATCGTCTACCTCGCCTCGGGCCGCGCCGTCAGCGGCAGAACCGATGAGGTTGTGCGCGCCGATGTACTCAGCAAGCTCTACGGCCACCACGTCGATGTGCTGAACGTCCACGGGCGCGTGCTGATCGTCGCAGGGGCCGGCGAGGACACAGATCTCGCCGGGCACGAGGTCGCCTTCCCAGAGACAGAGATCGTCTGATGAGTCACTTCCTGAACCCGGTTTTTGCCCCCGGGTTCTTCGAAAGCGAAGCGGTCCACATCGCGCTCGGCGTGGGGACGCTGGTCGCGATCGTGACCGGGACGGTCGGGGTGTTCACCGTCATGCGGGGGCAATCGTTCGCGGGTGAGGCGTTCGGTGACATCGGCACCACCGGCGGCTCCGGAGCGTTCCTGGTCGGGGTCGGGCCGTTGTGGGGATTCGTGGTCGGCAACCTTCTGGCAGCCGCGGCGATGGAGACGATCGGCATCCAGCGCACCCGCGGACGGGATCTCGCCACGGGGATCGTGCTCGGTGCCTCGATCGGACTCGCGGCGCTATTCCTCTATCTCACCACCACCGAGCAGAGCACTACCGGCGCGACCGTCACGATCCTGTTCGGCTCGGCATTCGCGATCGCGAGCTCAACCGTCCCGCTGATCGCGCTGCTCAGTCTGCTCGTGTGCGGCTTGATAGCGCTGTTCTACCGTCCGCTGCTGCTCAGCACAGTGAGCCCCGAGATGGCAGCCGCACGCGGAATCCCCGTGCGGCTCGTCGGGATTCTCTACCTGCTCGCGCTGGCGCTCGCCGCCGCGCTCGCGGCGATCACGATCGGCTCGATCCTCGGCACCGCGCTGCTCGTCGGCCCGGCCGCGAGCGCTCTGCGCTTGACCAAGCGTCCGCTGATGGCGATGCTCGCCGCCGCTGGCATCGGGATCGGCGCGATGTGGCTCGGGATCGTGCTCGCTTACGACAGCTACGAATGGCCACCTGCAGGGCATGGATGGCCAATCAGCTTCTTCGTCGTGACCATCGTCTTCATCCTCTACCTTCTCTCCGGGCTGCCCGAGCGACGACACAGGCGCCCCCAGGAAGATCCTCGATTATGTTGCTGCGCCCCTGCACGCTGTCTCGGAGAGCCGGTAGGTCGTGTTCTCGGGTTTCATGGTCAATGCCTGGGAGGTCGCGAGCATCGTCGCGGTCGTCGCGGGTGTCGTGGGTTTTTTCACGGTCCTGCGCGGTTCGGCGTTCGCGGCGCACGCGATCCCCAACGGGTCCTTCGCCGGCGCTGCCGGCGCAAGCCTGATCGGGGTCAGCACCCTGCTCGGGCTCGGCGTGTTCTCTCTTGCCGGTGCGCTTGGAATCGGGCTGCTCAGCAGAAGGGGCCGTCACGACGTCGCGACCGCCTTGGCGCTCGTGATGATGCTCGGCCTCGGCGCACTGTTCCTCAGCTTCAGCGAAGAGTACGCACCGGCTGTCTACTCGCTGCTGTTCGGGGAGGTCCTCGGGATCTCGAGCACTGACATCGCCCCGACCGCGATCCTCGGCCTCCTCTGCATCGCCACGATCGCCGTGCTGTATCGGCCGCTCATGCTCTCTTCGGTCCTGCCCGAGGTCGCCGAGGCCCATGGTGTGAGCCGCTTTGGGATGGAGATGTTGTTCCTCGTCGTCCTGGCGCTTGCGACCGCAATGACAGTGCCCGTCGTCGGGACGCTCTTGATCTTCAGCCTGATGATCGGCGCACCCGCTGCCGCCCGATCGTTCACCGACCGGCCCCTGATAGCGATGGCGCTGTCAATCGTCTTCGCGCTGATCATCGTGTGGGTCGCGATCGCCGCCTCCTATGAAACCAATTATCCGGTCGGGTTCTTCGTCGGCACCGGCAGCGCCGTCTCCTACGCGCTCGGACGTGGCTGGTCGGCATGGCGTGCCCGCCATGCATCGTCTGAGCAGAGCACACTCTTGCAGCCCGGCTAGCCCGCGTGACGGTCGGCTTGTCCTCGGTTGGGCCTCCTCCGGCGTTAACGATGATCCAGCCGCGGCCAAACGATCGCTACCGCGATCTCATCGACCTGATCCTTGTGGATCGACTCATGTGCGACGGGGATCGCGCGAGAGCCCGAGAAGTGTGCGTGGAGATCTTTTGCCTACGCGGCAAGCACGTCTGGCCTCCACGCATCACGGTGCTCCCCGATTGGTCGGAGGGCTATCGAACACTTGCGGGCAACTCGGCTTCGCTCCCACCGATGTCCACCAAGCCGCGATCGACGTCCACGAAATCAACGCGCGAATCGACGCAGCACAGGCGACGACCTGATGTACACCCTCACCCGCGCCTGCACTTCCTACGTGAGCACGACCCCACCGATGACAGGACCGCATCGCCGAGCAAGTCGGGCTACGAGGCACTTACCGCGCGACGGCAGACGGCCTGCTCGGATTGCTGACGGCAGTCGGGATCTGGCTGGGCGACGTAAGGCAAATCAACAACTCACGACACTAACGCCAAACCCGCACCGATACCTACACGCGGCGTGCCGCGGGTGCACGACCTCCCTACTCCACACACGATGACCCGCATGTGACGCGAGACTCTCCACGGAAGGGGGGAGATTCGAACTCCCGAGACGGGGGTTGCCCGCCTGCCGGTTTTCAAGACCGGTGCATTCAACCGCTCTGCCACCCTTCCACAACCGAGTAGGAAGGCTAGTCGATTGGCCGGTGTCGAGCGCGTCGTCGAGTAAGGCCGTCGAGCTCGACCGATGCCGACGGCTCGTCGCCGTCATCATGCCACGCCTGCGTGAGCCGCTCGAGCGGCAGCGTCGTTGGAGCATGAGTCCTTCATTGTCCGCCTCGTCGAGTCGCGGGACGAGGCGCATTCGACAGACACAATCGAGAGCCGGTTCGTGCAGTTGCGCGCCTGGAGCCTGACTCTTGCCACGAAGGCAGGAATCCTCGTCCTTGTCATTCATGGAGAGCCTGAATGGTTCATAGGTTTTGAATCGCCGAGTACAGCCATGAGCAGTCGCGCGGGCGAGCGGTTCAACCGCGGTCCACGCGCAAAGACGCCGGGTCATGTATCGGCAACCCCTGGGGCAGGCGTAGCCTAAAAACCCGCTTCTGGAGCGGCTTTGGACGGGGCCAGCGCCTCAGTTTTGACAATAATCCACCACGGACAATATACCGCTCAACAGAATCATTGCGTCATCCGGTCAGCGGCGGAGACCGACAATCCGCTGCGGTATGTGATAAATGTTCCGGCCTCGAGTCGGGCACATAACACAAGGGGACATGACCAAACATGGGAGGAGCGCGACATGACACCGACATCGCGAAGCCGCTCGGCTTGGGTCGGCACGTTCAGCATCCACATCCGGCCATCCCGCGCGAGTGTGCGCAAACATATGGGCAGATCCTCATGCCAAGCACGATCCGGCACCGAAACGATGCCTGCGCGGCGTGTTGAAGCAATCACCAAGGCCGCGAACGCCGGTCTGCGCGTCGCGAACGCAGACGATCACGATCCGAGAAGGAGCAACACGATGCATAGAGCATCCATCTATCTCGCCCTGTGCGTCGTAGGGCGCCTGTGTACTGGTCCTACTCGTCACGGCGGGACTCGCAGATGCCTCATTACCCGCGACGTATGCTGCCGGCCGCGTAATTCAGGCACGCAGCTTGCCGCGCGGAGGGCTGTCAATGGCAATGTTCCGGCCCACAGCCAGGGCCCCGATCCCGCAGCCATCCGGGCGGTCGGTCTCGATCCCATGCGCATGATGGAAGACACGAACCTCGGGTCTCACCCAACAGCGACGCTGGCCCACGGACATCCACGGCGGCTGCCTAACCAAGCCTCTCGGGTTACGATTACATGAAACCACAAGAATTACCTATCCGATCCGAGAGTCATGCTGGCAGTGCCCATTGCCATCGCTTGCGCGAGCACAGACCAGAGCACGGATGGATACTTGTCGCGGTCGTCATAACACGTTCAGGGTCGAGCGTGAATTTCGAGGACGGGTAAATCGCAGACGCGCCTGAAGGCAGGCCCAACGCGAATACCACAAGAAAAGAACAAAGAAAGGCTAAAGGGCCATGCTAGGAGTTAAATATTTCACAGATCGTCTCATGTACGCCAACCTAGCTGCAACCGTCGCGTTGTTCATTGGCCTCGGCGTTGTGCCCCATGCGACTGCGGCGGAATCATCGCCCTGTAAACAAGTGGCAACTCCCCTTCCCTCACTCGCGGCCGACGCACAATCACGCATTCACAGAGTGAAGATCACAACTCCCGCTCAATTCGACTTCACTCTGGCGTCGTTGACACTCCGCGGATCTGCGGCTGGCTTGCACCTCACTACAACGAAACCAACGGGGCTTGATTATGTCGCGGCAGCCGCCCTGTGCGATGCCCCACGCCATATCTTCGTGCTGATCGTCAACCGCATCCCACGCGGCTCGCGCACGCACGTCTCCGCGTCCGTCGTCCTGCGCGTCGAGACTCGCGACGCCGAGCCAGCGCCGACAATCATTCAGCATGTGGATGTTCTCGCACACGGCGCACCAGCGCAGGACTGCTCTTCCTTGACGTACTACCCCGGGCTCAATCACCCGTATCTCTGGGGCTATAAACTCAAGCCACTCACCAGCCTTCCTGGGCGCTTCGGCGTAAGTGAAACAGTCGCACATGCCTTGGATCAAGCCTGCTCGGACTCCATCGACTCGCAGTTCGAACATTGGGTTCGCCAAGAACCCGGGCCCGCACATCCGTAAAATCCAGAAAGGGAATAAGGCAACAAATGCTCTCACGGTTCACAAGTTTCTCGGCCGGACTGCTCGTTGCCTTCGCGACGCTCGGTATAGGATCGGGCTCGGCATCAGCAGTTCTGTCACCAGCTTTTACCCTCCCTGGCACATTCTCATGTAAGTCGGCTACCGCGGCTAATGAGATTCCACCACCTCCCCCTATCTGGGATCTCTCCGGGAAAGTCCCAAGTGCCGAAGAAGTGGCGACTGTCAATGCGATCAAACCACCATGTCCGGAAGGTCAGGTCCCGTCGCCGATAACGCAGGGTGTAGCGGCGCCAGATCCTACCCCCGTCCATGCCGGCCTTGGCTTGGGCGGCCTGGATGCCACGAACGAGTTGGGCTCCACTGATGGACTAAGTGCCACGCCACCTGCTTACGGCGGGACAGGATGTGAAGGCGGTGGGTGCTATTGGTACGCCCAAAATGAAGTATATAAAACCGCCATTGGCATGGAATACGCGACGAATATATCGGAGCCGCGCTTGTCATCATTTACTCAGGCTCACTCCATAGACCAGCTGGCAGTAGGTGCAGTCGAAGAAGAAAATACGTTCAGATACACAATAGAGGCCGGTTTTGACGTGGACGCAAAACTATTTCCGTCAGCACCCAAAAATCCTCATTTCTTTATTTTTGTCAATCCTGACAAATACGGTGCCGAAAGTTGCTACGACTGCCATTTCGTTGGCGCGGTGGGGGCAAAAATCACACCCGGAGAGGCATTTGAACCAAGTTCTTCTAAATTCTCCATTGGCGTCAAGTACGTAGGGGGTAACTGGTGGATCTGGGCTGGGGCAGAATGGATCGGTTACGTGTCCGGCAGTATGTGGGGAGGCCATTTTACCCACGGTGAATTTGAGTCGAACTATGGCGAGGTATTCGACAGTGAATCAGCACCAACCACCCAGATGGGCGACGGACAGCCCGGATCGAGTGCCAGCGCGACATCGATGACCGCGCCAGTGATCATCATCAACGAAAGCCAAGAGGAAACAACAGGTCTCAACGGATCTACGACAAACCCTTCTCTCTACTCGATAGGTGATGTTAACTCGGGTAAAACAGAATGGCATTTCGGTGGAGGTGGCCTTGAATACCTACCAAATCTGGCCACTCAAACTCCTCGCAACATTACAAGGGAAACGGCGGAACTCGCAACCCAGGTTGAACCGGCCGGCTTTGAAACAAGTTACGTTTTTGATTACGGAACATCCATTAGCTACGGATCAGTGAGCTCCGAAGGTCGCGTTCCGGCAGAAAAAAAATGGGTTAGCGTATATATGCCTGTTAGTGGGCTAAAATCCTGCACCACCTATGACTTCAAGGCCGTAGCGAAAAATGAACATGGCGAAGCCGTCGGGCCGAATCAAGAACTAGCGACGCGTTGCCAGCCACCAAAAGTTGCCCCTCAAACACCGAGGAATATCACCCGGACAACGGCCGAATTGGCAGCTCAAGTCGAACCTAACGGCGTGGATACTCACTACCATTTTGAATATGGCCCCACGACCAGCTATGGCTCATCTACGCCTGAAATCGATGCGGGCAGCGAAGCAAAATGGGTAAATGTATACACTCCAGTCAGCGGCTTGAAATCATGCGCGACGTATCATTTTCGCGTTAGGGCGATCAACGCAGATGGTTCTGCGGAACCCGAGCCTGATCAGGAATTCACTACCGCTTGCCAACCGCCGAGCGTAATATCGGCGCCCGCGCAGGAAGTCAAGCGTAGGAGCGCGATGATGGAGGGTGAAGTCTATCCGAATAATCTGCGGACGACCTATTGGTTTGAATATGGTGCACGTGGTGCCAGTGAACTGAAAAAGACGTCTACAGCGGAAGCTGGCAGCGACGGGACATGGCACCCCAAGCACGCCCTGTATGAATCGCTTGAACCGTGCCATTCGTATGAGTTCCGGGTTGTCGCGGAAAACGAAGACTCCGTTAACGGCCCTCCGAAAGGCCCAGTGTACGGCGAACTGGAGTACTTCGAAACAAAGTGCCGGCCAATGGTCCATGGTGTGAAAGTCTCCCATCTGGAACCGAGTTCGGTGGTCCTCGAAGCTGAAATAAACCCCGAAGAAGCCGAAACCAAATATCACTTTGAATACGATACACGCGAATACAAACAGGAAGAACCGTCTCACGGCACGAGCGTTCCGCTCCCGGAGCCCTCCGCTGGCTCCGGTACTTCGTTTGTAAAAGAGAGCGTAGCTCTCGTCAAACTGATCCCGGGCCAAACTTACTACTTCAACGTGAGGACTCACAACGAAAGTGGAACAGTGACTGCCGCGGGCCAGTTCAAGACGCCGGTTTGGTGGCTTTTGAACGGGAAATCCAAACTCTTGACGACTATACGGGCTGAAGGGCCTGTTGTTGTTGAACAGCGTGAAGCTGGTGTGGCTGCTGAATGCTCGCTGAAGATGGAAGGATCGACTAGTTTTGGGGTGGGCGAAATAACGAAAGTCACTGGTCCGTCTGGTGAAGCGTTGGTGTCGTGTCGTGCGATCAAGACGAAATTGTTGGCGGGATGCGGTGAACCAGTGAAGGTGGAAGCCTCGGGTTTGCCATGGCATACCGAACTAGTTGACGTACCGGTCACCAACGAAAAAAGCGAAGTGATACGCTATGAAGTGCGTGAGCGTTTTTACGGTGAAGGCAGCACACAGCCCGGTTTGACGCTCAAGTGCGGGTCTGAATCCAAAGTGTGGGAAACGTGTGCCGGGGAATTCTCGGGTAACACCGAAAACGTATCGGCTGGAGTACCAATCGAAGTGGACGGTCACTCACCAAAGCTGGCTTGCGGCGGCAAAAGCGGGAACGGTGTGCTCGAAGGCGCGCTTGTATTCTCGAGCGGGGAAGGCACCTTGAGCGTTTACGGTGCACCAAAAGGTCCAGCCGCCCCCGCGGTATCCACCGGAGAAACAAAGGAAGTGACAAGTACCTCAGCGGTACTCACAGGCACAATCGGCGCGAAGGGCGCCGCTACCACCTACCAGTTTGAATACGGCACCTCACCCACTTACGGCTCAAAGATACCCACCTCACCAACATCGGCAGGCGAAGGCCGCCTACGCGTAGAAGAGCACCAGACCATTAGTAGCCTCAAAACAGGCACACTCTACCATTACCGACTCGTAGCATCAAACAGTGCAGGCACCACTTACGGCGAAGACAAAATGGTCACACCAGGCTACCCCGCAAGCTGGCAACTAAACGGGAAATCCAAACTCTTGACGACTATACGGGCTGAAGGGCCTGTTGTTGTTGAACAGCGTGAAGCTGGTGTGGCTGCTGAATGCTCGCTGAAGATGGAAGGATCGACTAGTTTTGGGGTGGGCGAAATAACGAAAGTCACTGGTCCGTCTGGTGAAGCGTTGGTGTCGTGTCGTGCGATCAAGACGAAATTGTTGGCGGGATGCGGTGAACCAGTGAAGGTGGAAGCCTCGGGTTTGCCATGGCATACCGAACTAGTTGACGTACCGGTCACCAACGAAAAAAGCGAAGTGATACGCTATGAAGTGCGTGAGCGTTTTTACGGTGAAGGCAGCACACAGCCCGGTTTGACGCTCAAGTGCGGGTCTGAATCCAAAGTGTGGGAAACGTGTGCCGGGGAATTCTCGGGTAACACCGAAAACGTATCGGCTGGAGTACCAATCGAAGTGGACGGTCACTCACCAAAGCTGGCTTGCGGCGGCAAAAGCGGGAACGGTGTGCTCGAAGGCGCGCTTGTATTCTCGAGCGGGGAAGGCACCTTGAGCGTTTACGGTGCACCAAAAGGTCCAGCCGCCCCCGCGGTATCCACCGGAGAAACAAAGGAAGTGACAAGTACCTCAGCGGTACTCACAGGCACAATCGGCGCGAAGGGCGCCGCTACCACCTACCAGTTTGAATACGGCACCTCACCCACTTACGGCTCAAAGATACCCACCTCACCAACATCGGCAGGCGAAGGCCGCCTACGCGTAGAAGAGCACCAGACCATTAGTAGCCTCAAAACAGGCACACTCTACCATTACCGACTCGTAGCATCAAACAGTGCAGGCACCACTTACGGCGAAGACAAAATGGTCACACCAGGCTACCCCGCAAGCTGGCAACTAAACGGGAAATCCAAACTCTTGACGACTATACGGGCTGAAGGGCCTGTTGTTGTTGAACAGCGTGAAGCTGGTGTGGCTGCTGAATGCTCGCTGAAGATGGAAGGATCGACTAGTTTTGGGGTGGGCGAAATAACGAAAGTCACTGGTCCGTCTGGTGAAGCGTTGGTGTCGTGTCGTGCGATCAAGACGAAATTGTTGGCGGGATGCGGTGAACCAGTGAAGGTGGAAGCCTCGGGTTTGCCATGGCATACCGAACTAGTTGACGTACCGGTCACCAACGAAAAAAGCGAAGTGATACGCTATGAAGTGCGTGAGCGTTTTTACGGTGAAGGCAGCACACAGCCCGGTTTGACGCTCAAGTGCGGGTCTGAATCCAAAGTGTGGGAAACGTGTGCCGGGGAATTCTCGGGTAACACCGAAAACGTATCGGCTGGAGTACCAATCGAAGTGGACGGTCACTCACCAAAGCTGGCTTGCGGCGGCAAAAGCGGGAACGGTGTGCTCGAAGGCGCGCTTGTATTCTCGAGCGGGGAAGGCACCTTGAGCGTTTACGGTGCACCAAAAGGTCCAGCCGCCCCCGCGGTATCCACCGGAGAAACAAAGGAAGTGACAAGTACCTCAGCGGTACTCACAGGCACAATCGGCGCGAAGGGCGCCGCTACCACCTACCAGTTTGAATACGGCACCTCACCCACTTACGGCTCAAAGATACCCACCTCACCAACATCGGCAGGCGAAGGCCGCCTACGCGTAGAAGAGAACCAGACCATTAGTAGCCTCAAAACAGGCACACTCTACCATTACCGACTCGTAGCATCAAACAGTGCAGGCACCACTTACGGCGAAGACAAAATGGTCACACCAGGCTACCCCGCAAGCTGGCAACTAAACGGGAAATCCAAACTCTTGACGACTATACGGGCTGAAGGGCCTGTTGTTGTTGAACAGCGTGAAGCTGGTGTGGCTGCTGAATGCTCGCTGAAGATGGAAGGATCGACTAGTTTTGGGGTGGGCGAAATAACGAAAGTCACTGGTCCGTCTGGTGAAGCGTTGGTGTCGTGTCGTGCGATCAAGACGAAATTGTTGGCGGGATGCGGTGAACCAGTGAAGGTGGAAGCCTCGGGTTTGCCATGGCATACCGAACTAGTTGACGTACCGGTCACCAACGAAAAAAGCGAAGTGATACGCTATGAAGTGCGTGAGCGTTTTTACGGTGAAGGCAGCACACAGCCCGGTTTGACGCTCAAGTGCGGGTCTGAATCCAAAGTGTGGGAAACGTGTGCCGGGGAATTCTCGGGTAACACCGAAAACGTATCGGCTGGAGTACCAATCGAAGTGGACGGTCACTCACCAAAGCTGGCTTGCGGCGGCAAAAGCGGGAACGGTGTGCTCGAAGGCGCGTTTGTATTCTCGAGCGGGGAAGGCACCTTGAGCGTTTACGGTGCACCAAAAGGTCCAGCCGCCCCCGCGGTATCCACCGGAGAAACAAAGGAAGTGACAAGTACCTCAGCGGTACTCACAGGCACAATCGGCGCGAAGGGCGCCGCTACCACCTACCAGTTTGAATACGGCACCTCACCCACTTACGGCTCAAAGATACCCACCTCACCAACATCGGCAGGCGAAGGCCGCCTACGCGTAGAAGAGAACCAGACCATTAGTAGCCTCAAAACAGGCACACTCTACCATTACCGACTCGTAGCATCAAACAGTGCAGGCACCACTTACGGCGAAGACAAAATGGTCACACCAGGCTACCCCGCAAGCTGGCAACTAAACGGGAAAGAAGCGTTGCTAAAGCCAGTAAAGGCCGAAGGCACGCTTACGATAAGAGACACGGGACTTGAAGTAGCCGCGGAATGCACTGTCAGCGAGAGCGGTTTGGTCGCTGGCAGTGCAGGCAACATTGAAGCAGTGACTGGCGCGAAAGGCGAAACCCTTTTCAGCTGCCATTCGATTCAGACTGGCTGGTGCGGGACGGCGACGATTGAAGTTGAAGCACGGTACTTGCCATGGACGACTGAACTCATCGACATACCACTCGAAAACGGCAAAGGTGAAGTAACCTACGAACCTCGCCTACGCGACTTCGGAACAAGCACCCCCGGCCTGACGATCAAGTGCGCGTTTATGGGCAGCTTTGCGACAGATCTATGTACGGGCGAACCGTCTGGGAACGTCAAAAACGTGACGAGCGGCGTTGCGGTCACGTTCGACTCCAAGTCCCCCACATTGACATGCATCGGCAGTGCGATCGGGACAGGAACGGTGGAAGGCACGCTCACGTTCACAAGTACCGAAACAGCCAAGACGCTCAGCGTATACGGGGCACCTGGCCCATAACCCATAAACCGCGATGCCCATGTAGGCGGGTCAACAGACGACGACAAACATGGAGCAATGCCTTGTTATGGTGTGGTGAGTGCCATCGAGAGTTTGGTCAAACGGTGGCAGCCCATGGTCGATGTCCGATGCTTTGACCGCCATCGATGCACAAGGTCTCTCCGGGTAAGGAAGGCGCCGAATTCGAGAGATAGAACTCCGCCGACCACGTCCTCTACTCGCCCACCGCCGATTCCACGAGGCACGTGTCGGAGTCGGAGTCGGAGTCGGAGTCGGTTCATGATCTTAGGTCCCCTTCTTCGTTGTAGGTCAGGTGTATCGGGGCCATCTTCAGCATCATTCCAACGATCGTTTGCCGGTGGCAGCGAGTCGCCCAGGATGCATGGCTCCGTCTCGCCCGTGAGCAACCAGGGCCGCTATCGCGATCAACGCGATGATCTCTAAGGGCCTGGGCGTCCGTTTGGGTCAGCGCGATAGCTATCGCACAGCGTTGGGGAGTTAGACGGATTGGAGTGAGCTCTTTCGGCTTTTTGTCTCAATCGGACCAGTGGTTTTACGCAAAATCGCTCGATATTCTGCGCTAAGCTACTTGGCCGTAGGTCAGGTTCAGGGGTAGCAGAGAATAAATAGGGATGTGAGCAGTGGCCAACCTTGGGACATTGCGCAGTCCACCGAGAAGACCGTTCGATAACAAGCCCAGGCGATGGGGATCGCTAGGCGGAACACAGTGATGGACCGCACGGCACGAGGCGTGCTCGACATCGCTCGGAGCGTGCTCTCCGAGCTGGACCTCGAGGTGGTGCTCAACCGTGTGTTGGAGTCTGCCCGCGAGTTGACCGGGGCTCGCTACGCCGCGCTTGGCGTGCTGGATAGCTCGCGCACCGAACTCGAGCGCTTCCTGACGATCGGGATCGACGAGGCTGAGCGCGAGAGCATCGGCGCGCTGCCGCGGGGCCGTGGCGTGCTCGGCGAGCTGATCGCCTACCCCATGGCGCTGCGGCTTGACAGACATCAGCGAACACCCACGCTCCTATGGCTTCCCTCACGGTCATCCGCCGATGAGCAGCTTCCTCGGGGTGCCGATCCTGATTGACGGTACTCCGTTCGGCAACCTCTACCTCACCGAGAAGGAGCAGGGAGAGCAGTTCACCGAAGCCGACCAGGAGGCCGTGACGATGCTCTCCGAGCTGGCGGGATTCGCGATCGACCACGCGCGCCGTTACACCGGCACCAGGGAGCACCGCGACGAGCTGCAGCGAACGGTTACCGCGCTCAACGCCACAACTCAGATTGCGCGGGCGGTTGGGGCGGAGACCGACCTCGATGTGATCCTCGGGCTCGTTGCCAAGCGCGGTCGCGCGCTAGTCGATGCCCGTTTGCTCGTGATCGAGCTCATGCAACGCGGCCGGCTGGTGGTGTCTGCTGGCGCCGGTGAGCTTCCCGCCGAGCTACTGGGCCAACAGGTACCGCTCGGAGACTCGGTGGCGAGCGCGGCACTGCGCACCCACCGCGCCCAGCGACTGCAAGAACCGCTCACACGAGCGCGCTTTGACGAGCATGGCCTCGGCACGCTCGGCGTCGAGGCGCAGGGAGGCCTGGTGGTGCCGCTTGTCTTCCGCAACCACTCCTACGGCGTGCTCGTGGCCCTCGATCGCCTTCACCAGCGGACCTGAGTTCACCACCGATGACGAGCGCCTTTTGGAGGCCTTCGCGGCGAGCGCCGCCACCGCTGTGGCCACCGCCCAATCGGTGGCTACCGACCGCCGGCGCCAGCGCCTCGCGGCGGCCGAGGCGGAACGCCAACGCTGGGCGCGGGAGCTTCACGACGACACCTTGCAAAGCCTTAGCGCTTTGCGAGTAGGCCTATCTACCGCCAGGCGCTCAGGCAAGCCGGCAACGCTCGAACAGGCAGTGAGCACGGCGATCGACCATCTCGAGGAAGGGATCACGAACCTGCGTGCGCTGATCACCGACCTGCGCCCTGCTTCGCTTGACGAGCTCGGGGCGGCGGCGGCCATCCAGGCACTGGGCGAACGGGCCGAGCGCCACGGTATCGACGTGGACATGAGCATCGAGCTCCACCCTGAGGCACGCCACAGCCCTGAGATGGAGACCGCTATGTACAGGATCGTGCAGGAGGCGCTAACCAATGCTTCCAAGCACGGCTACGCAAAGAGGGCCGTGGTGGAGGTTCATGAGAGTGACACAGACATCCACGTGAACGTGCGCGATGACGGCGTGGGCTTTCACCCCTCCGACCACACCGACGGCTTCGGCCTGCTTGGGATGCACGAGCGCGTGCACCTACTCGAGGGCACTCTCCGGGTGGACTCCGCGCCTGGACGGGGAACCACGATCGAAGCGCATTTTCCAGTCCAGCGGCGGCCTTCGACAGCGAATCCGCGATCGGCGACCGGCGACCGCTGACCCGCTGTTGGGTTTGGCGGTAGTGAGTCAGCCGAAGAACACTTCGGCCGTTTGAAACAGGCGCGGGTCGAGTAGCTTTGGCTCGGCTAGGGCATCGCGGAGATCGACCTCGACGATGTGTGGGCCCCGCAAAGCGACCATCTGCCCGAAGTGCCCAGCGGCGGCGGCGTCCATCGCGGCGACGCCGAAGCGGGTGGCAAGTACACGGTCATAGGCGGTGGGGGTGCCGCCGCGTTGCACGTGGCCGAGGATTGTGGCGCGCGTCTCATAGCCTGTGAGCGACTCGATCTCGTGTGCCAGCTCCACGCCGATGCCGCCGAGGCGTACGTGGCCGAACTCATCCGTGAGCTGCCCGTCGGCGAGAGACATGGCGGTGGCTTCTCGGGGGGCGGCCCCCTCGGAGACGACGACGATCGAGAACGTCACCCCGCGTTCATGGCGATGGCGCAAACGCCCACATACCTCGTCGATGTCAAACGGGTGCTCTGGCACGAGGATGACGTCAGCGCCGCCCGCGATTCCCGCATAGGTGGCGATCCAGCCGGCGTGGCGACCCATCACCTCAACCACCATCACGCGGTTATGGGACTCGGCGGTGGTGTGCAGGCGGTCGATGGCGTCGGTGGCGATCTGGACCGCAGTGTGAAAGCCGAACGTGACATCTGTGCCGCCGATGTCGTTGTCGATGGTCTTTGGCACACCCACGATGGGCAAGCCCTCGCCTGAGAGGCGCAGCGCCACACCGAGCGTGTCCTCCCCGCCGATTGGGAGCAGCGCGTGTAGGCGCTCGCGCTCGAATGTGCTCCTGACACGCTCCAAGCCATTGGGGTGCCCGTCGAGCGGGTTGGTACGTGAAGTGCCGAGAATGGTGCCACCGCGCGGCAGGATTCCCGCTGTGCTCTCGCGTGTCAGCTCGATGCCATCCTGTTCGAGCACGCCTGCCCAGCCGTGACGAAAGCCGATAAAGCTGCTCTCACCGAGGTCGACGCCGCGACGGATGATCGCACGGATCACTGCATTCAGGCCAGGACAATCACCGCCACCGGTGAGGATGCCTATGCGCAACGTGACACTCGAACGAATCGCTGAGCGCGCAGCGGGCTTATGGATGACGCCGCGTCGCGCATCGGTATGCACACGCTATCGAGCTGGGCGAGGGCAAGCATCGGGTCGATGGCGTACCGGATATAGGGGTAAACCCGCATATATGGCTCGAACATCAGTGCTTTGCCGCGACAAGACAGGGGAATTTGCCCGCTAGTCAGCGCTCATGGGGCGCACTAGCGTGTTGTCATGCTCCCGTTTTTCCGCCTTGCGCCGGTACCTGACTCTGAACCTGACGCCGAGACGAATGGGTCGATCAGGATCATTCTGGCTGACAACCACGCGGCGATGCGCAAGAGCCTGAGGCTGCTGCTCGACGGCGAAGCGGACATCGACGTGATCGCTGAGACCGACAGCTTGCAGGCGGTGATCGGCCATGTGAACGCGCGTCGGCCCGATGTGCTCGTGCTCGACCTGGGCATGTCAAGCCACGGTTCGGGAATCCAGGCACTGGGTCAACTGAGTCGTGAGACGCCCGATACGAGCATAGTCGTGCTCACGATGAACGACGATCCGTCTTTTGCGAAGCGTGCGCTCGATAACGGAGCGGTGGGACTTGTGCTCAAGGAGATGGCGGACTCGGACCTGCCGACGGCGGTGCGTGAGGCTTCGCACGGCAGACGCTACGTGAGCTCGCTGCTGGCGGCAAAGCTCAACGGCGGCAAGGCAAGCGACGGCGACAGGTTGAGTCCGCGCGAGCGCGAGGTGTTGCGCCTGATTGCACTCGGCCACACAAGCGTGGAGATCGCCCAGAAGCTCGGGCTCTCGCCGCGCACGATCGAGACTCACCGCGCGCGCATCCATCGCAAGCTAGGCCTGGATACACGAGCGGAACTCGTGCACTACGCCCTGCGACACGACCTCCTGCAGCTGTGAGCGTGCGAGCGAGCTGATGGGGAGACCTCCAACCAGCGCCGAGCAGTCGCGTTCACATGCCGCACGCGTGAGTTCGCTGCGCATCGTGGCCTCACCGCGGGTAGAGCAACGCGGAGCGGGGGCTGCTAGCGAAGCGGAATCCACGGAAGTAGGGGTCGGTGCGATGGAGCGTTTCCTGTGCGAGGAGTGCGGCGATGTGATTGGCGTGTATGAGCCGCTGGTTATATGCATCGGACAGAACCCGCGTATCACCTCACGGGCAACCGAGCCGGAGCTACGGGCAAGCAATGGCGCCTACTATCACCGTGAGTGCCACACGACGACCACACCTTGACGGGAAGGCTCGTCACTCCCCCGAGATAAGACGCACCGCGCGCTTCAGACACGGCCCTATTCGCCTTACGAGCTGGTCTGCGCTGTAGGCGGATGAGGGCACGGTTACGTCGATGGCAAGTGGATGCTCTCCGCTAGGGCGAGGAATGAGCGCGGCGATTGAACGCGAGCCTGCTAGCAGCTCTTCGTCGCTGAGGACGACTCCTCGCGGGCTGATGCGCTCGAGCTCTGCCGAAAGATCGCCACGCTTGACGATCGAGTTCGGCCCGAGCCGCGTGAGCTTGATGCCGGTGAGCAGCTCGCGGCGATCGGCGTGAGAGAGACTCGCGAGCAAGACCTTGCCGAGGGCAGAGCAGTAGGCGGGAATGCTCGCCCCCGCCCCGAGATCGCGGTCGATGGCGTGCTGGCCCGAGCGGTGACCATACAGTCGATAGAGATAAATGACGCGGGACCCCTCGAGCATCCCCATGCTTACGGTATGGCCGGTGTCGTGGCGTAGCTCTTCGAGTACGGCACGAGCAGCCACCCGTCGACGAATCGCACCGATGACCGCTCTCCCGGGAGCCGCGGCGTGGCTTGCAAGGCGATACTTGCGCTTGGGATCCTGTTCGAGAAAGCCAAGCGCGACAAGGGTCATGGCGTAGCGGTGGGTAGTGGAGCGACTGATACCGATGATGTCGGATATATCGGCGATGCCAAGCGTCTGGCGCTCGGGCGTGAAGGACTCCAGGATGGCCACGCCGTATTCGAGCGAGCGCGACAGCCGGGGCTCGGGGGCGGGCCTGATTCGCGGTGCGGAAGCCGGCTTTCGTGGCTTGCGGGGGCTACGGGCGGAGGCACCTGAGCGGGCCTTGCCGACACCCTTCCCGCCAGCGCCCTGAGTGAGTTCCTCGTCCTTGTGCGGCTTGTTCTCGTCATCCTTGTACATCGCGATTTCACCTCGTAGCTCGAGCCCCGCGGAGCTGTCCTTTCTGTACCCAACCGAGGCACACTCAGACAGGCGTCCTGGCCCATAATTGGAGAGTACAATCGTCTGTTGGTTAAAACGCTACAACATCTAGCGGTTGGAACTCTGTGCGAGGCCACGGTCGGTGGTCTCGCCGGGGGCCAAGATTGGCGTTGACTGGTTGCCTAGCAGGGCAACGATGGCTCTGGACCGAGCCACCCGGGACCATGCGGTGAGGATCGAGCGGAGCGGAGGGAGCTCAGGAAGTGGCGACTACGCGGGCGACGATTGCGCCGACCAACTCGGCAAAGCTCATACCGGCGGCCTCGGCGGCGGCGGTGGTGATGCCGGTCTCGGTGAGTCCGGGGATTGTGTTGATCTCGAGCACTTGGGGCACCTCTTGCTCGTCGAGGATGAGATCGACGCGGGCGAAGTCGCGGCAGCCCATGAGCGTGTAGCTCTGTAGCGCGGCCGCCTCGACGCGGGCACGAGCCTCGGTGGAGAGCTCGGCGGGCACCTCCATACGCAACTGACCGATGGTGTAGTGAGCTTCATAGCTGTAGAAGCTCTCGGGCGTGAACAGCTCCACGATTGGCAGCGCACGGGCGCCCTCGCCGGGAGTGTCGAGCACCGTGACGGCAAGCTCGCGCCCCACGATGCACTCCTCGACGAGCACACGATCGCCATAGCCAAAGGCACCGAGGATGGCGCTCGGAAGCTGTTGGGGGCTGGCGACGAACTTGATGCCGATGGCGGAGCCTTGGGCGACGGGCTTGACTACCGCAGGCAAGTGCAGCTCTTCGAGTAGCCTCGGGAAGGTGCGGGCGCCGCCGAGCTCGCGGAAGGCGGTCTCGTTGAAGCTGTGGAAGGCGGGCGTGGGAATGTTGTGCAGGCGGAGCATGCGCTTGAACAGCATCTTGTCCATGCACAGGGAGCTCGCGAGGGGGTCTGACCCTGTGTAGGGCACCTTGAGCGTCTCGAGCAGGTCCTGCAAGGTGCCATCCTCGCCGCCGCGTCCGTGCATTGCGACGAACACGAAGCGGGGCTGCTCGGCAAGGACACGATCGATGAAGTCGCCGTCTACGTCGAGTGCGTGGACGGTGTAGCCGAGCGTGCGTAGGGCACGCTCCACGCGGTGACCAGAGCGTAGACTGACCTCGCGCTCGAGCGAACGGCCGCCCATGGCGACGATTGCGGGACCATCGCTCACGACTTGTCCCCCGTCTTGGCGCCCGAGGCGCGTTGAGCGAGCAAATTGGTGGCGAACACGGTGGTGGTGCGCAGCTTCTCGCGCTGGTCGGCGAGGGCGAGGTCGATCAAATCGTCCATCAGATCGACGAAGGGCAGCCCGGCGGGCTCCCAGAGATAGAAGGAGAACGACCCGGGGATGGTGTTGAGCTCGTTGACATAGATGCGTTGCTGGGCATCGATGAGGAAGTCGATGCGTGTGACTCCGGCACAGCCGAGGGCGGTGAAGGCACGCCTGGCGAGGTCTTGCACCTGTGCGGTTAGGGGATCTGGCAGCGGCGCTGGGATCAGCCGCTGGGCGCCCTTCATACCGTCGCTCTTCTCGCCGGTCATGTACTTGTCGGCAAAGGAGAGAAAGCCCTCGGCGACAACGGGCTGCTCGCAAACCGAGGCGCGGGGCTCCACGCCGGGGCGGCCGATGACGGCGCAGTTGACCTCGGTGCCGCTCTCGATGGAGGGTTCGACTAGGCAGGTGCGGTCGAGCTCGAAGCAGAGCTCGAGCGCGTCGGCGAGCTCGGCGTCGGTGGTGCAGCGACTCACGCCGACGCTCGAGCCGAGCGAAGCGGGCTTCACATACAGCGGAAAATCGAAAGTGTCGCGTACGCGGGCGCACACACGCGCACGCGCGCTCGCGGGGCCTCCCCCATCGTCACCTCCCTCACCGTGACCTCCCTCACCGTGACCTCCCCCATCGTGACCTCCCTCACCGCGACCACCCTCACCGCGACCACCACCGTGACTTTCGCCACCGTGACCGGGGCCATCCCACTCATCACGGCGCAGCGCAAGGTGCTCGAGCACGGGCAGGTGGGCTTGGGCGAGCATGGCCTTGGTGGTGACCTTGTCCATGGCGGCGGCGGCGGCGCCGACGGGAGGCCCAACGAAGGGCAGCTGGGCAAGCTCCAGAGCGCCTTGTAGGCAGCCATCCTCGCCCTGAGTTCCGTGCGTGGCGAGCACTATGAGATCGAGCTCGATGGGCTCTGGGGAGCGGCGGCCGCGCAACAGAGATCCGCCCCCGCCACTGACGCGCAGCAGGCGACCGTTGTGCAAGTCGAAATTGACTTCCTCGGCATCGGGATTGCCGCCATCCTGCTGATAGATCGATAGCTCGCGCAAGGCATCGCCGGTGTACCAGCGTCCGCTGCGAGCTATGTAGATGGGCACCGGGGAGTGTCGCTCCTCGAGCACGCCCAAGGCTTGTAGACCGGTGATGATGGAGACATCGTGCTCCACCGAGCGCCCGCCAAAGGCGACGCCCACTCGCAATCCGCTTGGTGGCATATAGCCGTAGCTTATGCGGCGTAGGTGTCGGGCAGGTCGTTCTCGAACAGGACGACGTCGCCGGCGCGTGTGAGGCGGGCAAGCAGGGCGGTGGCGTCGGCGATGTCGCGGACGACGTGGATGCTCTCCGAGTCCATGCCGGCGCTCGCGAGCCCTTCGCGTATGGGGACGGTGCGGGCGGGACCGACGAGGATCGCGAGGTCGCACACCGCGGCGGCGTGCTCGCCGAAGCGGCGGTTGAGCTGGGCCTCGAGCTCGCCGAGCTCGACCATGCCTGGGGTGACGAGCAGACGGCGAGTGGCTGGATGCTCGCGCAGAACCTCCAGCGCGGATGCGGCTCCATCGGGGTTGGAGTTGTAGGCATCGTCGATCACCACCACGTTGGCACGAGGATTGTGAATCGGTTGCAACCGATGCGGGGGGGCTTGCACGCGCGATAGCCCATCGGCGATGCGGACAGGATCGATGTTGAGAACGCGCCCCACGGCGGCGGCGGCGAGCAGGTTGCTTACGTTGTGGCGTCCGAGCAGGCCCGCGGACACGGGGATGGTTGGGCTATCGGGACCGTCGAGCTGCAGGTTGAACTGAGTGCGACCGTCGGCAAGCTGAATGTCCCGCGCGAGGACCTGTACGTATGGCGTGGTTTTTTGGGATGGGTGGGGCGTGCTCTGCGGTGTGCGGGCGCCGTGTGACGCCGCTGCGACCGTGGCTGAGGGTTCTGTATGTGCTTCGCCGGGGCTCTCAGCGTGGTTGTCGTGCATGTGCGGGCCATGTTGGCCTTCCTTGCCATGGCTGCGGATCGCAAACAACGTGACGGGCACGCTGGCGCGGGCTGCCAGCTCCAGGCAGCGGGGGTCGTCGGCGTTCGTGACGAAATGGCCGTCCTTGGGAAGGGCATCGAGCAGCTCTCCCTTGGCGGCGGCGATAGCGTCGATCGAGCCAAGGCGCTCCAGGTGCATGGGACCGATCGCGGTGATGACCCCGACGCTGGGATGCACCAGCTGGCACAGCTCGGCGATGTCGCCGCGGCGGAACATGCCCATCTCCACCACGAAGGCGCGGTGGGACTGGCGCAGGTGCTCGTTGATGGTGCGGATCACGCCGAGGTAGCTGTTGTAGCTCTCGGGAGTGACGAGCGTGGGCCGATCGGCGGCAAGCACCGCGCCGATGCAGAACTTGGTGGTGGTCTTGCCGTAGCTGCCTGTAATGCCCACCACGAGCGGTTTCCAATCATGCAGTGAGCGCTGGGATCGTTGCAGGTAGCGACGGTTGATGGCGTCCTGGATGGGTCGCAGAGCTGTGTTGGCGACCAGCAGCGTCCAGGGAGCACCGGCCAGCAGCAGCGCTCCGAGGCCGAGCAGCACGGCGAGGGTGACCGTGGCGAGTCCGGCGAGGGCGACGGCGATGGCAGCGACCAGCAGCAGCGCAGGCGGCATGAGCGCGGCTGCGAATAGGCGCTTGGCTCGGCCAGTGAACACGAGCGGCTTGACGGCCTCGCGGCGCCAGTCGGCCACACCGAGCGTGGCGAGTGGGCAGACGAGCAGGAGCAATGCCCCACACAACCAGCCTGAAGCCGACGCGCGAGCGGCGAGGGCACCGGCGAACAACAGCACGACCGCCCCGAGCTCGCGCGGAGCGAAGAGCTCGGAGCGCCGACGTAGCCACAGCATGAGGCGTGCTGGCTCGTAGTGCTCGAGCTGGAAGAGATGCAGCAGCCGGTGTTGGCGGCCGGCGAGGCGTGCGCCGAGCGCTAGCAGCGCCAGTACTAGGGCGATGCCCTCGAAGACGCTCATGTGGGACCTGGCGGGGCGATGAAGTGCGAGACGATGCGCGCGAAGCGGGTGGGTTGATCGAGGTAGCTGTAGTGACCGGCGCCCTCGAGCACGACAAGGCCGGCGTCGGGGATCAACTTCTCCATCAGACGTCCGTCGGCAACCGGGGTGTCGGCGTCATCGGCTCCCCACACCAGCAGTGTGGGCACGGCGATGTGGGGCAGGTGCTCACGTAGGTCGGTGTTGACTAGTCGCACGAGCGTGGGACGCATGGAACCGGCGGCGGCGTAGTCGGTTGAAGCGACACGACCGACTATGAGCGAACGCAAGCGCTCCCCCGGGGTGCCGAGGAAGCGAGCGGCGTACTTACCGACCTTCGCCATGCCCACGCGGCGGTAGTAGCGCAATGTGCGCTTCGGACGGATGCCGGCTGAGTCGACGAGCACAAGACGGGCGGCGCGAGACGGTTCGCTGGCGGCCATCCGAATCGCGATGCGACCGCCGTTTGAGTGGCCGATGATCGTGGGACGCTCGATTGCAAGCGAGTCGATGAAGGCGGCGACAAACGCCTGATACTCCCCCACCCCCCACGCGGTGGGTGGCTCCTGGCTCTGGCCGAACCCGGGAAGGTCGAGCGTGTACACGGTGGCAGCGGATGCAAGGCCGAGGACGATCGGGTAGACCGCCTCGATCGACCCCCCCCAGCCGTGCAGCACCAACACGGGCGGACCCGATCCACGCACCAGATAGCGAGTGCGCAGGTCGAGCACGGTGGTGAGCTGGGTGGGGAGAGCGGGAGAGGACATGCCAGAGACGCCGAGCGGCAACTTGGGAGGCCGCGGGTAGTGGGCCATAACGGTATTGGCTCAGGAGGTCCCTCGGCTGGCGTTCGCGCTGGGTAGGCGCGAGCGGGTCCTGCGGCTATGTGCCCTTCGCGCCGCTGGACCTGAGATCTCTGCTATTCTTCATAAACTCGATCAAGATTCTGGAGATTAGTTATGAAGACAGACATACACCAACACCTCTGGACCGAGCCACTCGTCGAGGCGCTTGCCCTACGACGCGAGCTGCCGTTCGTGCGCGACGAGCACGGTCTCACTGTCCTGTTCCTCGCGGGAGAGCGCCCATATGTGATCGACCTCGACAGCGAAGCAAGCGAGTGCCGCACCGAGCTGGTAAGGCACGATCGGCTCGACCGTGCGCTCCTGTGCTTGTCCAGCCCGTTGGGCATCGAGTCGCTACCGCGGGCGTCGGCTAGACCGCTGATCGACGCCTATCTAGACGGCGCACTCGCGCTTGGCGAGCCGTTTGCCGTGTGGGCACCGCTCGCCCTCGAAGGACTCGATCCCAGTGACGTAGACCACGCACTCGAGCGCGGCTGCGTCGGCATATCGCTGCCAGCCGGAGCTCTCGCGAGCGTTGATGCGCTCGCGAGAGTGGCGCCTGCGCTGGGGCGCATCCAGAGGCACGGTGCCCCGCTCCTGATCCATCCTGGTCCGGGAATGCGACAACCGCTACAGGAGACATCGCTCGCCGACCCGCTGTGGTGGCCGGCGCTCACGCGCTATGTGGCGGAGATGCAAGCGGCATGGCTTGCGTTCGTTACCGCCGGGCGCCGCCTGTTCCCAGAGCTGCGCGTGATCTTCTCGATGCTCGCGGGGCTCGCGCCGCTGCAGGCCGAGCGCCTGCTCTCGCGGGGCGGCCCCGCCATGCCAGGAAGCGACCCGCTGCTGTTCTACGACACCTCCTCCTACGGTCCCCGTACGGTCAAGCTGCTGGAGGACCTGGTGGGAGCGGACCAGCTCGTGTATGGCTCGGATCGTCCAGTGGTGGACCCGCATGCCAACCACCTAGATGGGAGGCTTGACTGGGAGCTGTTTGCGAGCAACGCCGAGCGCGCGCTCTCGCCGGCATCCCGTACGGGCGCCGTCTCTCACGGCTCCAAGCGCATCGTTTCATCGGACCCCAAGCATCCCTTCTCACCGAACCCGGGGCATCCCTTCTCACCGAACCCCGGACACCCATTCCCGCCGGGCCCCAGACACCCTGTCTCATCGGACCCCATGCACCCCGTCTTACCGGGTCCCGGGCACCCCCTCCCACCGAACCCCGAGCGTCCTCTCCCACCGGCGGACCGTAGACGACGGACCGGTTCCCGCCCCATCAGGGTGGCGGTGCTCGAGAGGGCGGTTAGATGAGCGCGCGCTTCTCCCATATCTCGCGCCCGCGAGGACGCAACCTATGCGGCGAGGAGCTCGAGCTCTTCGTGAGCGAGCTCGCGGACCATCCTGAGCTGTGGATCGACTTCGTAAAGCACGACCACACGCAGCGCCATTACGAGGAGCTGTTCAGCGACGAGTACGTGACTACGTGGTTGATCTGCTGGATGAAAGACCACGACACCGGCTTTCACGACCACGACATCTCCTGCGGAGCCGTGGCGGTGGTGAGCGGCTGCGTGCGCGAGGAGCGCCTGATGCTGGAGGGGCCACGCGCGGACAAGCTGGTGAGAGCCGGCCAGAGCTTCAACTTCTCGGCGGCAGACATTCACCGCGTGCGTCATGCGGGTAGCGACGCGGCGGTAACGCTGCACGTTTACTCGCCGCCACTGCTGAGCATGGGCGCATATGTGGTGGACAAGGACGGGCGCCTGGAGCGCCAGACGGTACCTGCCGAGGAGGAGCTGCGACCGCTGGGAGCGCCCAGTTAGGTATCGCCACTCCACCACGGTGAGCATGCCCCTGCGCAATGGGCTGGCGATTAGGTCTCGCCAGCTCCACGGTGAGCGTGCCCCGCGGAATGGGCTGGCGATTAGGTCTCGCCAGCTCCACGGTGAGCGTGCCCCGCGGAATGGGCTGGCGATTAGGTCTCGCCAGCTCCACGGTGAGCGTGCCCCGCGGAATGGGCTGGCGCTTGGGTCTCACCAGCTCCACCACGGTGAGCGTGCCCCTGCGCAATGGGCTGGCGGCGAGCGTCTTTAGCCACGCTTAGCGCTTGGAACTATGCTTCTCTGCATAGGAGAGATCATCGGGAGAGCAGAAACGGGGGAGAAGATGCCGGCTGTAGTCAAGAGCGCATACCGAAGCACGCCGTGGAGCCAACCTGCGATTGGACTTGAACGACCCTTTGGGGACGAACGACCCTTTGGAGGAGCACAAAAGCGAGGCGTGGGCGCCCGCCGGCTGCTCGGGCTGTCGTTGGCGCTCTGTCTGGGTATCGCCGCGTCGATGGTGCCCTCCGCCGCGCTTGCCGCGCCAGTGGTGACCGTCAACGCAAAGATCGTGCCGATCCCGATTCATCCGAGCTCGCCCAACAGCCCCACTTACCCCGGTACGGGCAACATCCTCGGGGCCGGCGCGGCGCTCGAAGCTTCGCTGAGCATCAGTGGCACCGAATACGGCGGCTACCCCTCCCCGCTCACACAGGTGATCGTGGAGCTGCCCTCGGGCGTAAAGCTCCACCAGTCTGGCTTTTCGACCTGCCCAACCGCGATCCTCGAAAGCCACGAAGTGGCGAAATGCCCAGCGAGCTCCTATGCGGGTCCCACTGGAGAAGTACTTGGGGTGGTTAGCTTCGGTAGCACGCGCGTCGAGGAGAAAGCCACCGTGCAAGCGTTCTTTGCTCCTGAAAACAAGCTGGCGTTCTACACCGAAGGCACCTCGCCCACGCTGCTGGAAGTGCTCGCCACTGGAAGCTTCTCAACCGCGGCTCCGCCCTTCGGCCCGAAGCTCACGGTGCCGGTGCCACTCGTGCTCACCGTACCGGGTGCTCCCTACGCATCGGTGCTCTCGATCAAGGGCAAGATCGGCGCGGCCATCAAGCAGGGCAAAAAGCTGATCTCTTACGGAACCGTGCCGAAGAAGTGCCCGAAGGGTGGCTTCAAAGGCAAGGTTGAACTGACGTTCCTCAGCGGCGAAACGGTCACGGTCAACCCAACCGTGCCGTGTCCAAAGCGATAGGGCAAGCCTGCACCGACATCGGCGGTGACACATCTATATCGCCGGAAGCACGGCGATGCGTGTTCTAGTCGATCCGGAGTGGTTGCTTGATCAATCGAACGATCTGGACAAGCGTGCGGCGGTGGGCTACCTTGGGGTTGAGCCTGACGTAGGACACACTGGGAGCTTTCATCGCTCTTACCGACACGCCCATGAAGCTCACGGCATCGCGCGCGGCAATCCTCGGACTCGCCGGCTATCTCGCGGTGTACCTGAGCTGGCAGCTGTTTCACTGGCTGCCCGGTAGACAGCAACTCGGCCAAGCCTTTCTCATACCAGCCGATATGGCGGCTGTGTGCGCCACGTGGATGGCTGCCAGACGTTGCGAGGAATCTCCCCAGTTGCGCTCTTTCTGGCGCATCATGTGCGCCGCGATGGCGGCGGAGACGATTGCCGACATCCTGCTGTTGAAGAACAACATCCAATATGACGTTCCGCCGTTTCCCACCCTTGCGGACCCGTTCTTCCTCTCCTTTTATGTATTGCTGTTCATCGCGCTGCTGCACGTACCGGTTGCCCCGGTGACACGGACGAAGTTGCTACGGATATTGCTCGACGGAGCGACGGTGGTACTCGGCGGGGGGGCAATCGTCTGGTATTTCGTCCTCGGCCCAACTGCGATGGCGAGCGGAAAGAGCACGCTGGCGATGGCGGTCTCGCTCGCCTATCCCGTGGGCGACCTGATCTTGCTGGCGGGACTGGCGGCCGTGCTGCTGCGCCGCAGCCCGCCGAGCCTGAGGGTGGCACTCCTGCTGGTGGCTGGCGGAATGCTTGCTTCGATCGTGGCCGATGTGATTTATGGGTACGGCGTGTTGCACAACGCCTACAAAAGCGGCGACCCAATCGACACGCTCTACGTTCTCGAGTTTCTCCTCTTCGCGCTAGCGGGCATCTCACAACAGCCGGTCAAGGCCAGTGACGAGGTAGCGGCGGCGGACAGCTGGAGCGAGCCCACCTCGCGTGCGAGCTGGCTGCCATACATGACCGCACCGATCGGCTTTGGCCTGTTGATTGGCGTGGAGTGGGGACGGCCGTTCTTCCCGGACATGAGCCTCATCCTGCTGTTGACCGCGATCGGGGGATTGGTGGCTGCCCGCCAATACTTGGCTTTGCGCGAGCTCGCGGCTACCGAGACGGCGCGGCGCGAAAGCGAGTTGCGCACTCGTGCGATCTTCGACAACGCGGGGGTGGGCATCTCCGTCAACGACCTCGAAGGACCGATCATCCTCGACGTGAACCAGTCGTTCTCAGAGATGGTTGGATACTCCCGAGAGGAGTTGCGAGGCAGCGACTTCTCCATGCTTACTCACCCAACCGAGCTGGAGGCGTTTGAAGCTCTGACGCCCAGGACCATCGACGGATTTCAGCGCGAGATACGCTTCTTGCGCCGTGACGGCACCACGTTATGGGGGAACCTGACACTCTCGTTGTTGCGAGATCAAGCTGGCGTTCCGCGCCATGTGATCGGTGTGTTGCAGGACATCACCATGCGCAAGCAAGCCGAACAGGCGAAGGACGAGTTCATCTCAGTGGTGGGACACGAGCTGCGGACGCCTCTGACCTCGATCCGAGGCTCGCTTGGACTGCTCGAGGGAGGTGTCTTTGGCAAGCTGCCTACGGAGGCTGCAAGCATGGTGGCGCTTGCTGTGACAAACACAGACCGGCTTGTGAGGCTCATAAACAACATCCTCGATACCGAGCGCATGGATGCCGGACGCATGGAGCTCGAGCTCGCCCCGGTGAAGGCATCGGTACTGGTGGGCAATGCCATGCAAATCGTCCAGATGGCGGCTACTCAGGCCAGAATGACATTTACCTCCGACGTTCAGGAGGACATCGCCGTCTGTGCCGACTCCGATCGCATCATCCAAGTGCTCGTCAACCTGCTCAGCAACGCTGTCAAATTCTCACCCCGCTGGAGCACGATCGCCGTCGAGGTCACCGCCGATGAAGGACGTGCCTTGTTCTCGATCGAGGACAGGGGCCGTGGAATCCCGGCGGACCGGCTGGAGACGATCTTCATGCGCTTTCGCCAAGTCGACTCCTCAGATGCTCGTGAGAAGGGTGGCAGCGGCCTGGGGCTTGCCATCTCGCGTGACATCGTCGAGCACCACGGTGGGCAAATGAGTGTGGAGAGCGTGCTCGGGGCAGGCAGCACGTTTCGCTTCACGCTGCCCCTTAGTGTTCCTTCGGGGGACGCGGAGCACGAGACCGGCGAGTTGGTGCGGGGACGCAGGAGCCTGGGTCATGAGAGCTGACCTCAACAGCACTCGACATAGGCGCGAGGTTGTCTTATGGGCCGGCGACTGCTGCTGGTAGACGACGACGAGGCGATCCGCACGATCGCCTCGATCAGCCTCGAGCGTCTCGGAGGGTGGACCGTCATATCGGCGCCCTCGGGGCGGGCGGCGCTCGAAGCCGTGCAGGACGACGGGCCGTTTGACGCGGTGCTGATGGATGTGATGATGCCTGGACTCGACGGTCCTTCGGTGCTCGAGAGAATGCAAGATGGCGCGCTTGCGCCTCAGGTGCCCATCGTGTTCCTCACCGCGAAGCTGAGCGACACCGAAAGGGCGCGGTTGCTGTCGCTCGGCGCCACCGGAGTGATTGCAAAGCCGTTCGATCCCATGGCACTGCCCGAGGAGCTGCGGCGGATACTCGAGTAGGGTTCCGATCGCGACCAATAGCCCTACGGTTACCTCACGCCCGACAAACCATGTTTGACGATACGCCACGCCTAGCCTTCCTCAGCAGAAGAGCGTATGGGGACTCAAGTCCAGATCGCGCCGTCCCAGCGATACGCGAATTGGTCGATCTCCAAGAGACTGGACGTGTCCAGATCGGACCCAACATCCTGCCCGAGCTCCTCCCGGAGATCCCACTCGAGCTCGAACATAGCTGCCGCGCTCTCATTTGCCGGCCAACTTGGGGGGGCCGTGTCACTGACGAGCTTGTCAGCCGCCTGCGGATCCCCGGTGAGCCTTTCCTCGTGGCAAGCCTCTCCAGCGGCGTCTCGCATATCACGGTGGCCGACGACCCCGATACCTCAATCCTCAGGGCGCAACAGGGAAACGCCGAGCAGACGGCGGAGTTGACGATCTTCCTGGCAATCTGTCTACTCAGACGTGCCTTGTCGCCGATGGTGAACATGGGCTTCGGGGTTTATCTCCGCCCCGAGTTGAGTCGTACCCGCTCCCTTCGAGGTTTGACTTGGGTTGTGATTGGACCGGGCGCGGTTGGGCGAGCTGTACTGAGCAAGGCGGCGGCAATGGGTGCGGGTAAACTGCGCGCCTATCATGCCAAGTTCGCCACCATGGCACACGAGGAGATCGTAGTCGAATACCCGGGCTTGGCGGATCTGGGAGTAGATTTCGTCGGGGAGCTCGCTCGAGCGCTTGTAGGTGCCGATATCGTCACGGTACATGTGCCCAGCGATGAAAGCACCAACGGATTGGTGGATGCATCCTGGTTTGAGATGCTGCCGAATTCGGCTGTGCTGGTGAACTGCGCCCGGCACGAGGTAGTGGAGGAGGCTGCTTTGATTGCGGCGCTCGAGACGAACCGGCTTTGCGGGTACGCCTCGGATGTTCTCCCCCCGCGTTCGGAGCGGCGAGCCGCGAATCCACACCTGCCGTCTGTTGAACTTTGGCAGCGGGCCTGCTGGAGCTTGATCGCAAATATCGAGCGCTGCACACACGGGCCGTGCGCATTTCAAGATGTCACTCTGGCAGAGAACTTCACAGTGGGAGAACCTGCAAGCGAGCGTAATATGGTTTACACACCGCATATCGGCGGCTCTACGCTCGACGCCGAGACGGCTGTGGCGAGCGAGGTCCTCAACGAGCTGCTAGTCAGACTAGGGGTGATCGCTTGAGCGAACCTCAAATCGTTCCAGAGACATTCGATGTGGTTTCGCCCGTGGTGGAGGTTCTCCAAGAGTTGCAAGTAGCCCTCGGGCTCGAAGACCATCCCACACCAGGACGAGCGCTCGAGACGACGTTGGTTTGGTACGACGACTTCACTGCCGCTGGCACCGCCCTCATGTATACGCCCCCACCTGGCCAGCACACCTGGCGAGGCTATACACGGTCGCTGGCCATCGATTGCGCACCACCGTCTGGTGCGAATCTCGGGCTCGAGGTGTTACCGCTACGGGTGGAGGGGGAAGCACGGCGTCGGCTCGCCCGGTCTTGGGCGCTCCTACGCCTCACAACGACGCATGGACTCGAACAGATGGTGCGTTTGAAGGCCGAGCACGCCTTTCGCTTCGCGGACGGCTGGACGATCGGCATCGATATCGACGGGCGAGGTAGGTCATGAGGGTGATCTCGTTTCATTCCTACAAGGGTGGACGCGGTCGCACGACCGCGATTACAAGCATCGGCAATCTCTATGCGCGGATGGGCAAGCATGTGGTGCTGTTGGATGCCGACGTGACGGCCCCCTGGCTTCACACCCGCTATGACATCTCCGCGGAGACTCTCGACTCGAAGGGGTGGCTCAGGGGACTGCTGAAGGAGATTACGGCGACTCCGGCGTCGGTTGTGCCAAAGGCCGACCTCGACAACTACTCGGTAGGAATCGAGGGCTTGGAGCACGGCTCGGTGAGACTGCTGGCACCTGGGAACCCTGAGACAGAGGACTACTGGAGGTGGATGGCCGAGGAGTTCCCGCGATTTCTTGGCGTTCGAGCCGATCCTCACATAATCGAGTCCTGGCGCGATCTACGGGCGTTGATCGCCAGTGCATCGCCGCGGCCGGACGTGCTCTTGGTAGACGCACCAGCCGGCTACCACCAGGCAAGCGCATATGTGGCGATGGCTATCGCCGACACGGCTGTGTTGTTCGCTCAAGCCGATCACGCCGACGCGGCATGGACGACGCGGATGGTCAAGATGATGCGCGCGGCGCGACCTCGGGATGCGGCGGAGCGCTACGGAGAGCTGAGCGTGATCGGAGTACGAGCACGCTACCCAGACTATGTTTACGCGGACTTTGACGCAGAAGACCGGTTTCTCTCTTATCAAGAGCGATACGCCGAAGCCAAGTTCGACAAATGGGTGTCGCTGGAGTCAGACCCACGCTTGGAGCTCACTAACTTGGAGGCGCCAATCGGCCTGATTGAGCCAATCCGACGAACACGTTTGGTAGAGGGCTATGCCGAGCTCTTGTCGGTGGCGCTCGGATATGAGCCATCCCACGGCGGCGTCCTGCTCGACAGCCTGCCAGCGGGTGAGATCGTCCCTGGCGAGCGACCGCAGTTCTTCCTGTTGGAGGAGCGTGGGATCCTCACGAATCCCGCCGATGCAGTAAGGAACGTGTCTTTTCGCGTCGAGACATTCTGTGGACTACTGGACGATCTTCACAAGGAGCTGATTGCCTCGACCTCGGGTGAGGCGACAGACGATCCCGCTACGGCGCAGCCTGCCCTGAGGGTAGCCGGACGTGCACCGGGCAAGAAGTTCGGCAAGAGCCTCAGCGAGCAACTGATGCAACTCGTCTCCATACAAGACGATGAGGCACGGATCGGAAGGTGGTGCGAATTCGACTCGCGCGTGGGATTTGGTGGCCTCGAGCTCAGACAGATCGAGCAGAATTCCGACGGCGATGCCAGGGCTGGCGCGATTGCGGTGGCGGGCAACTTCCTCGCCGCGAAGCGAACTGTCGACGATCATCCACTCGATCTGTGCGCTCTGCTTACAGGCTATATCGAGGGTGTCTTGAGCATGCTCCTTGGCTCGAAGCCATCGAATATCAGCGTCAATCACCCCCCTGACCGGTGCATGCGCGTCCACCCTGAGCGCTCGAGCTGCGAGTTCGACTTCAGTGTGCCTGGAGATGTAGCACCAGCAGCGAAGTAGCCAAGTGGGCTACGGCGACGATCGGCCTCGACTGGTAGCTTATCGACGGTGTTGCCACGTAATATGGCTCAACGGTGGGCACCCGCCGCGACATCTGTATGGCCCCTGTCACCCAGCCGCGTACAGCTAAGCTCGAGCGTCGATTCGGCGACTGTCGGTGCACGCCCACGGTTACTCCTGGCCGCGTGCCCGAACCACGCTGAGCCACGTTGGGGTCGCCGTCAGGATGAGCCTTGACTGGATCCACAGACCGACCTCGAATCTGCCTGATCTACACCGGCGGCACGATCGGAATGGTGCGCGATCGACGAGGCGACCTACGACCGCCGGATGACCCGGCGGACTTCCTTCGCGTGGCCCCCGAGCTGGAAGGGTTGGTGTCCTACGAGTTTGTGCCGCTACTCAACAAGGACAGCACCAACGTCCTACCCTCGGACTGGACGAAGATAGCTCGCGCGATCTACGATCGCCTTTCCGATGGATACGACGGCTTCGTTGTGGTACATGGGACTGACACGATGCACTTCTCGGCCTCGGCAGTGGCGTTTGCGCTCGGCCCGGCGTTGCCGGTGCCGGTGGTGTTCACCGGCGCACAAACAATCCCGGAGGTGCCGCACGGCGATGCCCGCGTGAACCTCTTGCGCGCTTGCAAGGTGGCCTGCGCCGACCTTGCGGAGGTGGTAATAGCTTTCGGTGACTACGTCTTCCGCGGCGCCCGTGCCCAAAAGAAGCACGAGGCTCGCTTTGACGCCTTCGAGTCTCCCGCCCAGTTCCCATTGGGCTTCATCACCGAGAACATTCTCATCTCCTCGGATGCGATGACGCGATCGAACAAGCGCGACGCCGGGAAGTTCGAGCTGCGCGCGGACTTCGCAAAGGGAGTCCTGCAGGTGTCGCTAATTCCTGGACTGGAGCCGGCACTCGTGATGCCGGCGCTCGAGCACCCGGATTGCAAGGGACTGATCCTCCAATCCTTTGGCGCCGGCAACGTACCGGATGCCGGCATATACTCGTTTCGCAAGCTCATCAAGGCGGCCGTTGAGCGCGATAAGCCCGTGGTTGTAACTAGTCAGTTTCCCGCCAACGCGACCCTTCACACCGCCTATAGACCGGGGCGCGAGGCAATGCGCGCCGGTGCGATCTCAACGGGCAATATGACAGCAAGCTGCTCGGTCGCCAAGTTCCGCTGGGCGCTTGCGTTGGTTGAACGAGAAGTCGCTAAGCCGAGCGAGCGAATCGCGCGAATCAGACAGATCATGAGTAAGAGCTACATCGGCGAGATGGATGCGTCGGAGACCATAGAGCCGTCGAGTCGAGGGAGGTCCCGTGAGCGATAACAGAGCAAGGGTCTTGGTTCTCTACACCGGTGGGACCATCGGGATGAAGAATGCCGACGAGTCCAACCCCGCCAGTCCACTCGTGCCGGTGCCCGACGCCAATGAGCTCATCGACGGCATCCAGCAGCTGACGACTCTCAGGAGCACTTTGGTGTACTTCGAGGTCGAGAAGTTGAAGGACGATGAAGACAATGAGATAGAACCGATCGACTCCGCCGGTATCAAGGCCGAGCATTGGGCCGCGATGGCTCGCGCGATTCGGGAGAATTATGATGCGTGGGACGGTTTTGTCGTGCTTCACGGCACGGACACGATGGCTTACACCGCCTCAGCACTGTCGTTCATGTTGATGAACCTGGCAAAGCCGGTTGTGGTGACAGGGTCCCAACTGTCGCTCAGCGATATCAGAACAGATGGCGTGCAAAACCTGGTCAATGCCCTATACATAGCGGGGTGGCGAGCCACTGGACTTCAGCTGGTCCCTGAGGTGACCGTTTGCTTCGCCGACCGGCTGCTGCGTGGAAACCGAGTGCGAAAGTTGAGCACGTCGTCGTGGCAGGGATTCAGCACCCCCAACTTCCCACCGATTGGCGAAATCGGTGAGCACATCCGGATATACCCCGATCGAGTGAGAGCTCCGGCGGATAACGAGACCCAGCCTTTCTTCGTACGTACGGCGATGAACCCCAACGTCGTGGAATTCGGACTGTTTCCTGGACTGAACCCGGTCGCCCTGGAGCGCGTACTCGAGCTCGACGAGGTCGAGGGGATGGTACTTCGCACATTTGGGGCTGGCAATGCACCCAACGACGAAAAGTTCCTGAAGATCATCGCAAAGGCGATAAAGGCGGGGAAGGTGATCGTCAACGTTACCCAATGCCTCGAGGGTCAGGTAGAGGCAGGGCTATACGAGGCAAGTAGCGGCCTGCTCGAACGAGGTGTGATCAGTGCGCTTGACATGACTCCAGAGGCAGCCCTGACGAAGCTCATGTGGCAACTCGGATACGAGCCCAACCGCGAGGTGGTGAAGCTTGCGATGCAAGTGGATTTGCGGGGAGAGCAAACCGAGAGCCTCTTCGAGGTTAGATACCCAGCCGTGACCGAGCAGGCAGGAGCGACCGGCAAGGTGACAACAGGCGCGGCGCCAGGACCTCGATTCGACAAGGCAAAGCTGTTGCGGGCAATGCTAAGCGCCAACGAGCTCGAAATGGGCGGCAAGATGACAGGCAGAGTTAAGATCTTCCTGAACTCGCCTGGCTCGGATTCGAGCACAAGCGAGGACGATCCTGGATTCGCCGGTCGCTTCGATCTCGAGCAACCGCTCTTTTGCGATGTCACAGCAGTGTTTCGCCGTGTGGTGGAGGCTGGGCAAAACGTCAACATAACGCTCATATCCGAGGACAAAACGCAATTGTCGGTCAAATCCATGTCGCTCGCCCTCTTCACAAGCTGACCGTGGGATTCCTCGATCAACGAGATGTTGCTGCCACGATCGCCCGAGAAGTGCGCGGTGGGGAGCTGAGCGCACAAGAGGTAAGTAGCGCGTATATGGAGCGCATACAGCGCTTGAATCCAGAGCTCAACGCGCTGGTGACGGTAACCGAGCATCTGCTGGAGCAGCAAGCTAGGGAAGTGGATGCGAAGATAGCCCGAGATGAGCCTGTAGGGATTCTCGCCGGCGTTCCGTGCGCCATAAAGGACAACATCTGTACTCGCGACGTGCGTACTACTTGTGCGTCGGGAATCCTGGGGGATTGGATCCCGCCATATGACGCAACCGTGGTGGAGCGCATGGGACTGGCGGGAACGGTGCTGGCGGGCAAGGCAAATATGGATGAGTTCGGGATGGGCAGCTCCACAGAGTTCTCGATCTTTGGGCCTTCCCGCAATCCACACGACACCACACGAGTTGCCGGTGGAAGCAGCGGTGGCAGCGCTGCCGCGGTGGCGGGCGGGCTGGTGCCCGTGGCGCTCGGATCCGACACAGGAGGATCTGTGCGCCAGCCAGCGGCCCTCTGCGGTGTGGTGGGAGTGAAGCCCACCTACGGCAGGGTGTCGCGCTACGGGTTGACCGCCTACGGTTCTTCCCTGGAGCAGGTAGGTGTGCTTGCACGGTCGGTCAACGACGCGGCTCTAGTGTTCGACGCGATCGCCGGACCCGACGATCGGGATGCGACGTCCATGAAAGAACCGACGCAGTCGATGCGGGAGTGCTGCGATGGCGAGATACGAGGCATGCGCGTTGGGATCCTTCGCGAGCTCTTGGGGGAGGGCGTGTCTGGCGAGGTTGCTCAGAGTGTGCGCGAGGCGGCCGAGGCATTCGCGAATCTGGGAGCAGAGCTGCTCGAGGCGACTGTGCCCTCCCTGCAATACGGGCTCGCCGCCTATTACCAAATCGCAAGCGCCGAGGCGTCGAGCAACCTGTCGCGTTATGACGGTGTGAGATACGGAGCACGTACCGATGGGAAGTCTGTGGATGAGATGATCGCTCGCTCGAGGTCGGCTGGGTTTGGACCGGAGGTACGGCGGCGCATCATGCTTGGCACATATGTGCTGTCTGCTGGCTATTACGATCGGTACTACGATCAGGCGCGCCGCGTGCGAACGATCGTACGTAGAGAGTTCGCAAGCGCCTATGAGAGCTGCGATGTGCTCATCGGCCCGACTTACCCGACGACCGCGTTCGGCCTTGGCGAGAAGCTGACAGATCCGCTGGTGATGTACGCGGGTGACATATGCACCGTGTCCTCCAATCTCGCCGGCGACCCAGCCCTGTCGCTCCCGTTTGGCGTCGATGAGCAACGACTGCCAATCGGCGTCCAGATACTCGCGCCGGCACAGCGAGAGGATCTGATGTTTCGCGCTGCTTCGGCGCTCGAGGCGGTTGCGCCTCCAATGCCACAGCCTCGAGTAGGTGGGATCGACACGCCCTGATAGGGGTAAGACGCAGCTTGTCCTGGACGACCTCGGGTATCGGCGACACAACCTCGATCGAGGTGGGCGACCAAGAACCTCATCTTTGGGAAGACCGCGCCGCATGCGGCGCGGTCCCGGACCGTACATGTACGGTCCGGCCGGTCGGCACATGTGCCGACCGGAACAACCTCCTCGCTCGCCTGAACCTCGAATGAGATTCAGGTCGATCGCCTCGGGCCCGCGGCTCGCGCTGGACGGCGGCGCTCAGGCGTGAGGGCAGCCAGCGGCGGTCTTGCCGGGGTCGGGATCTGGTGCGGCGGTGTGCATTTGCGATGTCATGGCCTCTTGTAGGGCTGCTGGGACCGTGGGATGAATCGAGATGACATTGGGTAGCCCGACGATCGAGGCGAGGCGCTTTAGCTGTGAGGTGTCGGGAATGACGAGTATGAGCTTGGCGCGACGATGGTCGAGACGGTTGCTGAGACGCAGCAGCATGTCAATGCCTGCGCTGTCGACGTAGCGGGTCTCGCTGAGGTCGATGACGAGGGTCGAAGCGTCGGGACCGAGTGCGTCGGCTAGCTGCTGCTGGGTGATCGCGGCGTTCGCGGCGTCGATGTCTTCGCCCACGTGCGCGATCGGAACTCCGTCGATCCGTTCGAGGTTCAGCGGGCTCATGCTTGGTGGGAGAGTCGCTTGGTGAGCGTCACGACGGTTCCTGCGTCGTCGCTGTCGATCGTCACGCTATCGAGCAGCGAGCGCATGATCCCGAGTCCCCTGCCGCCGCCTTGCCGGCGGGCGGTGCGCCATCGGCCATCGTCGCGGATGGTGACTATCACCTCTTGGCCGTCGCGTTCACAGCGCACGGTGAAACTCGCTTCGCGGGCGCCGTAGGCGTGCTCGATCGCGTTGGTGGCGGCCTCCGAGGCCGAGAGGGTGATGTCGAAAAGCTCGTTTTCGTCGGCACCGGCGGCCTGGAGCCAGCGGCCGAGCGTGTTGCGCAGCCCGCCGAGGACATTGGGACGCGCCGGCAGGGTCATCTCGAGGCTGTCTTCGAGCGGCATGGTCTCGATCGCCAGGAGCGCCACATCGTCCTCGAGCGGAGTCTCGTCGATAAGCGCGCGGTATACGCGGTCGGCGAACGACGAGTCGGTGCGCCCAGCGGCAGCGTGGGCGGCGACCGTCAGCCGCTGGAGGCTTTCGTCGATCGACTCGTTGCGTCGCTCGATGAGCCCGTCGGTGTAGAGCAGGAGTCGGCTGCCGGTCGGGAACGGGTGGCGGCAGGCTTGGTAGTCGTGTCTGGCGCTCACGCCGACTGGTAGGCCATGTGTCTGCTCGAGCAAGCGGGCGTCGCCATTTGGTTCGATCAGCAGTGGCGGCAGATGTCCGGCGGTGACTGCCTCGAGTTCTTCGGCCTCAGGGTCGAGTTCGAAGATGGAGAGGGTGGCTCCGCGGCTGCGGCCCATCGAGACGAGGAGCTCGTTGAGCAGCGAGATGACCTCGGTGAGCTTGTGTCCTTGCACCATGTAGGCGCGTAGTGCTGTGCGAATCTCGGCCATCACCGAAGCGGCCAGCACGCCGCGGCCGACGACATCGCCGATTACGAACGCCACCCGTCCGCTTGCGAGCTGGAAGACGTCGTACCAGTCCCCGCCGATCTTCACGCCGGAGCCGGCCGGCAGGTACTTGGCGCTAAAGCGCATACCGGGTATCTGCGGCAAGGCGTCGGGCAGGAGCGTGCGCTGCATGATCTGCGTGACGGCGCGCTGCTCTGAGATGCGGGCGTTGTCGATCGCGAGCGCTGCGCGGTCGGCGGCAAGCTGCAGCAGCGTCACGTCGTCCTCGTCGAAGTGGCGCCGGACGAGCGTGCCGATGTGCATCACTCCGATGACGCGGCCCTCGACATGTACGGGAACGCCGAGCATCGAGCTGATGCCCTTTTGTCGGAGGATTGGGTTTACGACCTCGGCGTGATCGAGGTCCTCGATGACGATTGGACGCGCCTCGGCGGCGACGCGGCCCGCGAAGCCGCGGGCGAGCGGCACTTGGACGCCTTGGCGTACCTCCTCCTCTAGCCCTCTTGCGGCGCGTGCGACGAGGACGCCACGATCCTCGTCGAGTAGCAGCACCGCCGCGGTGTCGACGTTGAGGGAGCTGCGGATACGCTCGAGCAGCTCGGAGAGCATGTCCTCCAGGGACATGTATCCGAGCGCTGAGTCGGTGATGCTGAGCAAGTGTTTGCGGCGGTTGTCGGCTACCGAGGAGCCGAGCGTGGACTGCTCGGCGGGTTTCAGGGTGTCGGTAGGTAGCCCGTTTCGCATCTCTCTCTCCACTTGCGCGTCCGAGGGCCGTTTACAGCCGCGACCGGGCTCTGGTTTCGGGGATGCTCGTTGCTTGTCGATGATCGAACCACCTTGGTCGCCTGTCAGATACCCTCGACCTTGGCTCCTAAACAGTCTAGAGTTCGCGCAGCGCCGGTAGCAATTCGGTCTCGGCCCAGGCAAGAAACATGCTTTGAGTGTCTCCGCCGATTTGCACGAGGGCGATCTCGTCGAAGCCTGCGTCGACGAACTGCCTGATCTGTTTCACGTGCTCGCCCACCTCGGGCCCACAGGCGATCTGCCGAGCCACTTGCTCGGGCGTGACCAGCTCGGTTGCGCTCTCGAACGAGTCCGGATTGGGCAGATCCGCGTTGACCTTCCATCCCAGGCCAAACCAGCGGAATTGGTCATGTGCCCGCTTGATAGCAGTGTCGCGGTCTGGGTCATAGCAGAGGGCAATCTGCCCGACGCGAGCCTTGCCTTGGCCGCCGGCGGTCTCGAACAGCTCGCCGAGCTGCGACTTGGGCTCGGTGGCAATCATCAGGTCTGCCTTGGCGCCGGCGAGACGACAGGAGTCGGCACCGGAGACCGCCACGCCGACCGGCACTCGCCGATCCGGCCGATCCCATAGCCGGGCGGAGTCGACTTGGAAGTGGCGCCCGTGGTAGTTGACGGTCCCTTCTTGGTCAAACAGTGCAGCGATCACGTCGATCGCCTCGGAGAGCATGTGGTGGCGCTCCGCAACTGCGGGCCAGCGCTTGCCGACGACGTGCTCGTTGAGGTTCTCCCCGGCACCGAGGCCAAGCCGGAAACGATTGCCGGAGAGGATCTGGATGGTCGCGGCCTTCTGCGCAACGACAGCTGGGTGGTAGCGCAGCGTTGGGCAGGTCACGAAGCTCATCAGGGGTATCCGCTCGGTGGCCTGGGCGGCCGCGCCGAGCACCGCCCATGCGTAGGGCGAATGGCCTTGGGAGGCTAGCCACGGCTGGTAGTGGTCTGAGATGACGGAGAAGTCGAACCCGGCGTGCTCGGCGGCAAGGATGTCGCGTACGAGCGCGTCGGGCGGAGACTGCTCGCACATCATCGTGTAGCCAAAGCGCGTCATTGTGCTGGCGCCTCTCGTTCGCGGGCGGCTGTGCCTGTCCTCACCATCGTCCGTACCTGCGCCGACGGCCGGCGCCCACCGGCGCACCACCGATGAAGAAGCCGATTGACCAAAGCAGAACGGCGATCGGCCAGCCGCTAGTCGGCTTGGGCGGTTGCGCCGGCGTGCGCGACATCGTGTCGTCCCTCTGCGAACTCCTCGACGATCTTGGCGCAGAACGCCGGCAGATCGTCCGGCTTGCGGCTCGAGACTAGGCCCTGGTCAACGACGACTTCCTCATCGACCCATTCGCCGCCGGCGTTGCGGATATCGGTTTTCAGGGAGGGCCAGGAGGTGAGCTTGCGGTCGCGTACGAGGTCTGCCTCGACGAGCGTCCAGGGGCCGTGGCAGATCACGCCGACTGGCTTGCCCGCGGAGAAGACCTTTTGCACGAACTGGATCGCCCGCTCGTCGGTGCGCAATTGGTCGGGGTTGGCGACGCCGCCGGGCAGCACCAGTGCGTCGTAGTTGTCGGGGTCGGCATCCTCGAGGGTCTCATCGACGGGGTATGTCGAGCTCTTGTCGAGGTGATTGAACGCTTGGACCTCGCCGCGTTCAGGGGCGATCAGCTTCGGGGTAGCGCCTGCTTCTTGGACGGCTTTCCAGGGCTCCGTGAGCTCGATCTCCTCGACGCCCTCCTGCGCTGTGAGAAAGGCAACTGTCTGTCCTTGTAGCTGTATGGATGTCATCTGGCGAGTACCTCCTTTGCCTTCTAACGATTTCGCTGCTGGTCTACCCGTGGTTATGCGGTGGCAAACGAGCGGGTAGCAGGCAAGCGGCTCGGCTTGGTGGCGCTTTCACAGCCGATCCTCAGCTGCGCGGTAGGCAATCTGCAGAAAATCAGAGACCGTGTAGGCGACGAACACGGCGCCGAGAAGGCGAGTGAGGCGAGGAGCGCCGACGAGGCCAAGGGTTAGTGCGGTGGCAACCCACTGAGCAAGGCAGTAAGGGCATACCAGCAGCTCGCCCACGGCGAGGCGCAGTCCGTGGCCATACGGTTCCTCCTCGACCTCGCCATGTCCGCTTGCCTCTTGGAACCTGGTGAAAGGCGCTCGCACGAAGCTCGTCACCTTGTCCTTGGCGATCAAGCGACTGAGCTTGTGAGTGGCGATACCGATGAGCAACACGTCGCGGATTGTGAGCTGCTCGGGCAGCTTGCGATCGCCTGCGCGCAACGCTATCAGCGATCCGGCGAGCCCCGCGCCGTAGGCGCCTGTCAGGATCGCGTAGGAGCCCAGCGGGCGCTCCTGGCCTGGGGCGTAGTGGGAGGCGAGCGCGGATAGCTTGACCGAAGTGATGTTTGCGGTGTGTGGGTTTGTCGCGCTTTCGGACATAAGCGACTAGCTGCTCTTTTTGCCGCCCTTGCGTCCGGCGGCAGCCTTCTGTGCCTTGGTGCCTCCCTGGGACGTGGCGTTTCGTTTGGTGCCCGAGCCTGAGCTCTTGCCTCCCCGCTTGGAGGATCCGGGGCTGTTGGCGATCTTGGCGGCACGTTCCTTGCTCATGCCCTTTTCGCGCAACTCTTCGTACTGTTTGTCGTTCTTGACACTCGGCCCGTGATCTTTGGCCATCGTCAATCCTCCTGTTGTTGTGCGAACGTCTTGAACGTCGCGGTCATCTGCTCATCGACGCCGGACTCCCCGCCTGCGTCATCGGTTTTAGCATCGTCTTCTGGCACCTCGGGCTGAGTGTCTGAGTTGGCCTGCAGGACGACGCTCTCGAGGAAGTGACGCAGCTCAGGCTCGGCGCCTTGCTGCACGCCGGCGACCTTGACGGCGCTCTTGTTGAGGCGAACCTCGCCCCAGGCGGTGTGCGGCGTGTCGAGTAGAGCGAGCACGTTCTCGAACCGCGCCTTCCAAGCCTTCGAGCCTTTGCCTGTGAGCTCGACAGTGAGCGTTCGGTCTTCTATCTGCGCGGAGGCCCAGTCGATGTGTCGCGGCTCGGGATCGGCCATTAGCTACAGCTACCCACCCACGGCCGGGTCCAACACTCCGATGGTCACGGTGCTCACTGTCGTCCCGGCATCGTCAGAGTGGTAGGGGTCATTTGGCAGAGTCGGCTGCGTTCCGTGAGCGCTCATGCGTGGCTCCTTGCCTTGGAGGTAGCTGGGTCGATGCGCTTCTCCCCCAACCGTTCGCCGAGGCGGCTAGCGAGCGCCATTATCGTGAGTGCCGGGTTGGCAGAGCCCTGGGTAGGCATCACGCTGCCGTCGCAAACGAACAGGTTGGACACACCCCAGGCGCGGTGGTCGGAGTCGATCACCCCTGTTTCAGGTGTGTGGGACATGGGGCAGCCGCCGACGAGGTGGGCGTAGCGGTCGATGGTGAGGATGTCCTGCGCTTCTGCGGCGTTCAGGATTTCGTGGAGCTTGTTCTTGGCGTATGCGATGTTCGCGCGATCGTTATCGCACTGCGTGTAGTCCAGACGCGCGACGGGCATCCCGTGGCGGTCGGTTTGCTCGGAGAGCGTGACCCTGTTCTCCGCTCTGGGCAGCAGCTCTGTAAGGCAGCCGATCGCGTACCAGTGGTTGTAGTCGCGCATGTACTCCCTGAGCGCCTGCCCCCAGTGCCCATCGGCGAGGACGTGCTCGGCCCAGCCGATCGGCAGCGGGCCGACGGTCTGGATCGAGAAGCCGCGGGCAAAGCCGCGTCCGGGATCGGTCTCGTAGAACTGCTCGCTGTTGATCTCCGGCGGCGGCGCCTTGTACATACGCATCTCTTCGGGGAAGCGGCCGGCGACCTGGGGTGCGCCTTGAACCATGATCCCGCGGCCCACAAGATCGTTCTCGTTGGCCAGGCCGCTGGGGTAGCGCCCACTTGTGGAGTGCAACAGGAGTCTTGGCGTCTCGATCGAGTAACCGGCGACAGTGACCGCTTCGGCGGCCTGGAAGCGCTCCTGCCCGTCGTTGAAGTAGGTGACTCCGGTGCAGCGCCCGGCGTCGTTGGTCTCGATCCTCGTAACCATGCAGTCAGCGCGTATCTCGACGCCGTGCTCGAGCGCATCGGGGATATGGGTGACCAGCGGCGATGCCTTCGCGCCGACCTTGCAGCCCTGCAGACAGAAGCCGCGATAGATGCAGTGCGGGCGATGTCCAAAGCTGCCGTTGGCGATCCCGACGGGGCCAACGCGCATCTCGATGCCCAGGCGCCGCGCTCCCTCCCAAGCGCGAAGCGCACCCGCACCGACCGGGTGGGGACCGTGCGGGTAGCCGTGTGGGTCTCCCCAGGGCCACCATTCACCGGCGACGGGCAGCTCGCGCTCCAGACGCTCGTAGTGGGGCTTCAGCTCCTCGTAGCCGATGGGCCAGTCGGCGGCGACTCCGTCGCGAGTGTAAACCTCAAAATCAGAAGGGTGAAAGCGCGGGGTGAAGCCGGCGTAGTGGATCATCGAGCCCCCGACCCCGCGGCCGCAGTTGTTCTTGCCGAGCTCGACGGGGTCCTCCCCACCGATGATGCGCTCCTCTGTCCAATACAAGGGATGGGCGCCGGCCTCGTCTGAGACCCAATCCTCATCTGGGTCCCAGAACGGTCCCGCCTCCAGCACGAGCACCCGCCAACCTCTACGGGCGAGGCGCTGCGCGAGCGTTGCGCCACCGGCACCCGCCCCGACGATCAACATGTCAACCGCCTCGTCTGGGCTATAGCGGCGCATACGCTCGCGCCCCGGCACTCCCCGCCGGTGCGGGTCGAGCAGAAACGCAGAGTCGTTCTCGGGCGGACGTTGTGCGCCCTTCAGCGCAACACGCAGCCGCTCCTTCACTCCAACCCCCGTTTGGGCACATCGGACACCGGGTCGATCGCGAACTCGGGTGGGGCCTCCCAGTGCTCCCGCTGACCGGCGCCAAGGCGAGCATACCCGCGCGGGTAGGCGGGTCCGCCGAACCCGATCTCGTTCCATGCCCAGGGGTGTGAATAGAAGGCGCCGAGCACGCCGCGCATGACCACTCCCCACGCCTTGGTGACAGGCAGCTCCCAGTCGAGCTTTCCTTCGGAGAACTCCTGCACGATCTCGTGCTGGCACTCTGAGCTCGCGGCGGCGAATCCTTCTTCGCACCCGTGTTCGCGGGCGCTCTGGTCGAGGTTGGCGGCGACCTGCCGCCAGGTCTCTGGGTCGGGCGGCATGTCGTGGTGGCGGAACCCGTCGAGATGCCCGGCGTGGAGCTTGGCGTCAACCATCTCGACCACGGGGATACGGGGCTCTGAGTCCTGGCCTGTGACGACGTCGCAGAAGGCCCTGAGCGTGCGTGTCTCCTCTTCGGTGAAGAAGCGGATCGGTGGGACATTGGCTACCCGGTCGAGCACCATTCGGCGGGTAAGCGGGTCCCAGTGCGACGCGGCGGCGAGCACGTCGTAGTCGGGGTAGCGCCCGCGCATCTGCGGGGTCGTCCCGCGGCGTTGGCCCGGCAGCTGGTCGGGCGGTCCGGGCGTGGTGTCGCCGCCCTGCTTGGGTAGGTGGGCCGCCGTGGTCTGCGCGTCAGCCATTGCTTTTCAGCGCTCCCGCTCGGCGAGCGCCGCCACTACGCCCATGCCGCCGACGAGCGCGAGCGAGCCGGGCGCCAGCAGTGGTGGTCCCATGATGATGTTGTAGAGCGGCTCTGAGAAGCCGCCGGGCCGCTTGCGGATGCCTTGGATGTGGGTGTAGACGCCGATCAACCCGTCCAGGCAGTAGAGCGCGGAGACGGCGGGCAGCACGGTCGTTGCGGCGCGCGATGACCGCACCCCGGCCAAGCCGGCGGCGCTCAGTAGCGGTGAGAGCGCGACGGGGGTCCACATCCACTTGTCGCCGAAGGAGCCGCGGAAGTGCTCGAAGTAGATCTCCAGGCCGAGTGGCAGGGCACTCAGGGCGGTAGCTGCGGCGAGGGTGCGCTGCGCGCGCCCTCGCCGCAGGTTGCCCAGCAGGCGCTTACCGCTCATCGGCCGGACAGGAACTCGGGCAGCTTTTGGCGCAGCGACTGGGCGATGATCCGCCGGCTGCCGGGGTCGCCGTGCAGGATCGCCGATGCGAACGAGCGGGCCTGCTCGACGGTTATATGCGGCGGCAACGGGGGAACCTCTGGGTCACAGCAGACCTCGAGCACCGTGGGCTTCTCGCTTGCCAGCGCGCGGTCCCAGCACTCGCCGATCGCCTCGGGATCGTCGGTGCGGATGCCGTTCAGACCGATCATTTCCGCCCACCGCGCGTAGGGCACGTCGGGCAGTTCCTGGGACTCGACGAACTTCGGGTCGCCGGACATCGCCCGCTGCTCCCAGGTCACCTGGTTGAGGTCGCGGTTGTTGAGCACGAGCACGATCAGCCGCTGGTCTGACCAGCGTTCGCGGTACTTGGCGATCGTGATCAGCTCAGCGAGGCCGTTCATCTGCATCGCGCCGTCGCCGACCAGCGCGATCACGGGCCTGTCGGGGTGTGCGAACTTGGCGGCAATCGCATACGGCACGCCTGCTCCCATCGTCGCAAGGGTTCCCGAGAGCGAGGCCATCATGCCGGCCCGCAGACGTACATCGCGGGCGTACCAGTTCGCCGCCGACCCGGAGTCGGAGGTGAGGATCGCACCGTCGGGCAGGCGCTTTGAGAGCTCGTGGAAGATCAGCTGCGGGTTGACGGGCTCGGCCGGCTCGTGGGCGCGCCGCTCGATCACCTGCCACCACTCGCCAACGTTCTTTTCGATCTTCTCCCGCCAGGAGCGATCGTCCTTGCGTTGCAGCAGCGGCAGCAGCGCTTTGAGAGTGAGCGCGCTGTCACCGACGAGGTTGACCTCCATCGGGTAGCGGATGCCGAGCATCCGGCCGTCCAGGTCGATCTGCACCCCGCGGGCTGAGCCCTCTTCTGGCAGGAACTCCGAGTAGGGGAAGCTCGAGCCGACCATCAACAGCGTGTCGCAGTCCTGCATCAGATCCCAGCTGGGGCGTGTGCCGAGCAGACCGATCGAGCCGGTGACGAACGGCAGGTCATCGGGCACGGCGGCCTTGCCGAGCAGCGCCTTGGCGACCCCGGCGCCGAGCGTGTCGGCGACCTCGATCACCTCCTGGGTGGCGTGCAGCGCCCCGGCGCCGACGAGCATCGCCACCCGCTCGCCGGCGTTGAGCACTTCGGCCGCGCACTGCAGCTGCTCCTCGGCGGGCGTCACATCGTGGCGGCATGTAGCCGGGGCCGGAGTGCACGGTACCGTGGGCGTGCGGCGGCGTCGGCACCGCAGGTTCCATCTGTAGGTCGTTGGGAAGGATCACGCAGGTGACGGTGCGCTCTGAGAGTGCGATCCGCATGGCACGGTCGATCAGATGGCGAATCTGGCCGGGCTCGGTGGCCATCTGCACGTACTCGTGCGCGACATCCTTGAACAGCGTGGTGAGGTCGACCTCCTGCTGGTAGTTGCCGCCGAGACCGAGCCTGGCCTGCTGGCCGACGATCGCCACGACCGGCTGGTGGTCGAGCTTCGCGTCATACAGGCCGTTGAGGAGGTGGATCGCGCCCGGCCCGGAGGTGGCGAGGCAAACGCCAGCCTCACCTGTGAACTTAGCGTGGGCGCAGGCCATGAAGGCGGCCATCTCCTCGTGGCGGACCTGGATGAACTCGGGCCCGTCACCCCCGTTCTCGCCGCGGCCGAAGGCACCCATGATCCCGTTGATCCCATCGCCGGGATAACCGTAAATACGTTTCACTCCCCACTCGGTTGCGAGTCGGTCGAGCAGATAGTCGGCGACGGTCTCACTCATAGCGCTCCCTTTCGGTAGTGGCGGTCTTCGCTCTCACCGACCAGGAGGAACACCAGCGCTACGAACGCGATACCGCAGAGCCCGAGCAGAAAGATCCCGATCGCCGATGAGACGGTGCCATGAGCCAGCGACAGGACAAGGGTGCCTGCCACCAGTGCGGCGCATCCGATGCCGATGGCCGTCCAGTCGGCGGAGGTGAGGCGCCTGGTCGTTTTGTTCTCCTCAATGCTCATGTCTTCGCTCCTACCCTCGGGGGCATGAGCCAAACCGGCATGTCCTGCTGGGCTTGCTCAAAGCTGTTGACGGACGCCAGCGTGCTCTAGGCCAGCGAGCTGGTCAGCCATGCCTCCCTGGATGGCGCTGCACCTGCCACTACCTGGTGTCACGAGAAAGTCGTACCCATGCTCCGCACATAGCTCCTGGGAATGGAGCATCGCTCGCAAACCACTTGAGTCCATAATTCAGTTAGCTCAGGTCCAGCTCGATGTCGCCGACACCCTCGCCGCACAAGCCAAGAATCGTCGCGTCCAGTCCCGCAGCCACCGCAAGGTCCAGCTCGCCGCCCCGGAGAAGCGTATGACGGCCATCGCGCACGCTCGCTTGAACTTCAAAACCGGGCCGACTCCCTCGCAAGGCCACGTCTCCGTTCGGCAGGTTGTCCTGAGGTAACCACTTCGAGCTCCCGCATGTTTCCGCGTAGGCCTTCGAGGACCACCGAGACTGCTGATACTTAGCAATCCGAGAGTGAGAGGAGGGCAGGTCTGCCTCATGGCTTTGTTCGGGCGCCTTGCCTCTGGAGGCGATCGAGTGGGATTTGTGCTCCCCGACCCCGATCGAGTGGGATTTGTGCTCCCCGACCCGCATGCGTAGTGACAAGGTGAACCAGACGAGCTTACCGTTCGGCGAAGGGCCGATTCCCCAGGCGTCAGAGAGCTCTTGGACGATCTGGAGTCCTCGTCCCGAATGCTCCCGTGGCGTCGGGGAGCGCGGGACAGGTTGGCCTTGACCGTGATCGCTCACCTCCACGCGGATTTCGTCTCGCGAGAGGAGGATCGCTAGCTCGAAGTCGCTATGGGCGTGTCGCACGCTGTTGGTGGCAAGCTCGGAGGCCATCAGCTCCGCGGCTTCGACGATCTCGCGCGGCTGGTCGCTCAGGACATCCCTGACGAAGTGGCGTGCGCCAGCCACAGACTCGGGCCGGCAGTGAAAGCGGCGCGCCTGCCTCACGATTCGATCGAGAACACGCTGGAGAGGCCCGTGGCCTCCAGCACGCGCCGGATGATTGGGGACGGGTTGCGTAGCGACACGCTGCTTGCATTCGCCGCGGCGCCGATCAGCACCGCGATCCCGGCGCTGTCCATGAATCGCAGGCCGGTGAGATCGAAGATCAGCCGCTGAGCGGGCTGCGGCGGGATCGACGCCACCCGCTCCTGCAGCGATGCGGCGTTTGAGCTGTCGAGCTCTCCCGAGAGGATCACGACCTGTGTGCCCGTTGGGTCGAGGTGCATGTCGATCTGCACACGTCGGGGGCTCAGCCTCTAGCTCTGCCATCGGATGCCCACTATCGCCGTATCGTCGTGGTGGCCCTCGGACGCGAGGCCGTGGGCGAGCTTGATCAGCAAATCCTCGAGCGGAAGCGCCGTGTCGGTGGCCGCGTCTCGCAAGCGCGCCAAGCCGACGTCGAGCACCTCTCCACGACGCTCGACCAAACCGTCGGTGAACGCGATCAGCGTCGTGTTTGGCCGCACAGACACCGTCGTCTCCAGGTAGGGCGACTTGCGCGCAACGCCGATTGGCACGTTGGCGTCGAACTCGACGAACTGCCCGCCGGCGCCATCGATCAGGAGCGGCGGGAGGTGACCGGCGCTGGCCACCGTCAGCCGATGGGCGCCCACGTCGATCAGGGCACAGAGCATGGTCGCGAAGTAGTCGTGGGGCCCGCTGTTGACGAAATCCGAGAGCTGGGCGAGCACCGAGGACGGACTGGGGTCCTGCGCCGCATACGCCAGCGCGGCGTGGCGCAGCGAGGCCATCGTCGTCGCCGCGCGAAGCCCATGGCCCGAGACGTCGCCGATCATGACCAGCACCTGTCCATCGCCCGCCGCGACTACGTCATACCAGTCGCCTCCCACATCGATGCCCGAAGCGGCCGGCACGTAGCGTGCGCCCACCTGCAGCCCATCGAACTCGGGCAGCGTCGTCGGGCAGCAGCGCGTGCTGGAGCGTCTGCGCGATGCTGCGCTGCTCGGTGTACATCTCGCGGTTCTCGGCGGCGACCCGATCGAGGACGCCGACGAGCTGCTCGGCGTAGCGTCTGCGACGCGCCAGCCGATCGGTCATCAGCGCGGCCGCCAGGCTCACCAAGAGACCCACGAGGGCGATGATCCACGGAAGGCGCTCGAAGAACGCGCCCCCGAGCGAGCCGTTTGGGCTCACCACGAGCGTGAACACGCCGGCGCCAAAGGGAACGACGTCCGAGGCCTGCCGGCCCTTGATCGGCAGGTGCTTCAGGCTGGTCACCAGCACATCGCTCGTGCGCTCAGAGTGACCCAGATACAGCGCGTAGTTGAGGTCGGAGAACGCCGAGTTCTTCTCCAGTTTCGAGCGCCTGTTCGCGGGCAGCGGGTTTTCGGCGTAGACCGCGAAGCCGTGCGCACGGCCGGGGGCGCTGAAGTCGAAGCCGAGCGCCGGATGCGGGGAGCTGAGGAAGCTGGTGAGGTTCAAGACGCCGGGCCGGGTGGAATGCGTGAAGAACTGCTCGGCCCTTTCCGGCATCGACGCGAGCACGGGGGTGCTGCCGAGCACAGTGCTCGGCGCGAGGTGCGATGTTCCCAACGGCCACAGCGATACCGAGGTGAACTGGCGGCCGGGGCCCACATAGGGAGCCATGAACGCACGGAACTTCTGCGCGCTCCCGCCCGTGGCGTCGGCCAGCTCGGCGGCCGAGGCCAGCGGCGTCTGGATCGAGGGGGCGGTGGCCGCCAGCACGAGGCTCAACTCGCGCACGCGGAGGTTCAGCAGCCGTCGCTCGTTGCGGTTGTATACGGCCACCGACGTCAGCGCCAGCGCCCCCGTCACGATCAGCCCCGTCAGCAGCGCGGCCACCGCCACCCAGGACGGTCGCCACCGCCAGAGCGAGCCCGACGACCTCGCGGGCGAAGCAGCGCCCTCGGCGGCTGCCGGCTCAGCCCGCCGAGTCTTAGCGAGGGCCAGCCGTGCCCGCCGCCACCGCACGGCTGCTCATTGCAAGCATCTCCCCGAGTCCATAATCGCCGCCAAGCTTATCCCGGGGATCGGGACAGGGTGCGGAAACGACAATCAACGTGAGCTACTCGATGCGGTTGGCGAACTGGGTGGCGTACCCGAGCTCCCTCCTGAATGTCCTCCCGAAGCTACCCGGCGATGGGTGCGCGCAACTGGCCGGGTCGCAGGCCAGCTGCGATCTCTTCAACCCTGGCCTCTCGTGTGCCATCAGGCCAGGTGGTGGTCCTCAAGCCAGTGATCGAGGTCCTCGTTGCTCATCAGCTCCAAGCGAACGCCTGCGGGTTTCGGCGCGGAGCTGCACGAGTCGCACCGCCATTCGCCACAACGCATCGGTTGCCATTATTTGCTCCTTTCCTTCACACATCGAGAGCTACCCGCTTTCGCCGGCGCGAACCGGGGGGCGACAAACGCTTAGTTTGACGGCCGTCGGACTCTGGGTACTGTGAGGACGGTGCGTCAGGGGCTGGCGAATCGCTATCGGAGGGGGCGCGGCGATCCCGCGGTTGAGGCGTAGCAACTGCGCGGCGCCGGGCATCTCGCGGCGGCGGCGCGGCCGCGGTTTTGAGTACCTCGACCCCGACGGGAAGCGAATCGACGATCCGGAGGTGCTCGAGCGGATCGCGGAGCTGGTGATCCCGCCGGCCTGGCGGGAGGTGTGGATCTGCATGGACCCGCTTGGGCATCTGCAGGCCACCGGGGTCGATGCGGCGGGCCGCAAGCAGTATCTCTACCACGCTCGTTGGCGCGCTCACCGCGACCGGCGCAAGTTCGACTCGATGCTCGCTTTTGGGGCGGCGTTGCCGCGGTTGCGTCGCGGTGTGGCGCGCGACTTGAAGGTCGACGACGGGAAGCGTGTGCGGGTCGCGCAGCTGACGGAGCGGCGCGTTCTGGCGTGCGCGGTGCGGCTGTTGGATCTCGGGTTCTTTCGCATCGGCTCGGAGGATTACGCGGAGCGCAACGAGTCCTACGGGCTGACGACGATGCTGCGCGAGCACGTGACGGTCGGCGAGCGCGAGGTGATCTTTGACTTTCCGGCAAAGTCCGGGCAGCGACGGGTGCAGGCGATCGCCGATCCCGAGGCGCTTGCGGTGCTCGCCGCGCTCAAGCGCCGGCGCACGGGCTCACAGCTGCTCGCCTACCGTGCCGCGGATGGCTGGCGCGAGCTGACGGCCGAGGAGGTAAACGCCTATCTGAAGCGCAAGTCGGGCGGCCCGTTCACCGCCAAGGACTTCCGCACTTGGAACGCGACGGTGCTTGCCGCGGTCGCGTTGGCGGGCGCCGAGGATGCACGCGGGCGTGCGGCACGTGAGCGGGAGGTCAAACAGGCGGTCAAGACAGTCGCGGCGTATCTCGGCAACACGCCGGCAGTGTGCCGTGCTTCCTACGTCGACCCGCGCGTGATCGACCGCTTCCATGCTGGTGTGACGATCGTCGCGCGCGATCGGCAGAGCGGGCCCGGATCTGGGTAGGCCAAGGGTTCGTGCTCGGGTGGAGCGCGCGGTGCTGGAGCTGCTGGAGGACGCCGCGCCGGCCGGTGACGGGTAGGCCTCCTGCGGTCCGGCGGCGCGGTGACGGATTGGCGGGCCAAACGGTGGGTAGATGGGAGATGTGTCTCAATGCGGCTGTGATCCTCGGCGATGAGCTCCTTTATGATCGAGGGGCCCCACGGTCGGTCGCTACGTCCCCAGCAGCGGGATAGACGAGGCCGATGGGGTCTGGCGTGGTGGCTGTGACGGGCGCGAGCTCGGGGGTGGGACGCGCTACCGCGCAGGCGTTCGCCCGTGAGGGAGCGACCGTCGGGTTGATCGCCCGTGGCCAGGAAGCACTGTCCGCGACCGCCGCGGAGGTGAAGTCGCTGGGCGGGCAGCCGGTGGTGTTGGAGTGCGATGTCGCCGACCCGCAGGCTGTCGAGGCGGCAGCGGGCGAGCTCGAGGAGCACGGCAGCATCGAGGTGTGGGTGAACAATGCGATGGCGAGCGTGTTCGCCCCCACCTGGGAGATCACCGCCGAGGAGTTCCGCAGGGTGACCGAGGTCACGTATCTGGGGGTGGTGCATGGGACGCTGTGCGCGCTGTCGCGGATGCGCCCGCGGGATCGTGGAGTGATCGTGCAGGTCGGCTCGGCGCTGGCCTACCGTGGCATCCCTTTGCAGAGCCCTTACTGCGCGTGCAAGCACGCGATCCAGGGGTTCACCGAGTCGCTGCGCTGCGAGCTGATGCACGAGGGAAGCGGGGTGAGGGTGACGATGGTGCAGCTGCCGGCGCTGAACACGCCGCAGTTCGACACGGTGCGCACGCGTCTTCCCCGGCATCCGCAGCCGGTGCCGCCGATCTACCAGCCGGAGCTCGCCGCCAGGGCGATCGTGACAGCGGCCCGGCAGCCGGCGCGGCGTGAGTGGTGGGTGGGCGCCTCCACAGCGCTGACTTTGCTCGGCAACGCGCTGGCGCCGGGGTTCGCCGACCGCTACCTGGCACGGACAGGGTTTGACTCCCAGCAGACAGACGAGCCGGTGCAGCCGCGAGCGGCCGGACAACCTGTTTGCGCCGCTGCCGGGCGAGCGGGCTGCGCACGGCGACTTTGACGCGCAAGCCAAACCGCGCAGTGTGCAGTGGGAGCTGACTCGCCACCGGCGGCTGCTCGCCGGCGGCGCTGGGGTCGCCGCGGGGCTGATGGGGCTGGGCGCGGCGCGGCGGGGGCGATGACCGAGCAGGCACCGTCGATCAGCGGGTATGGGCTGATCGGGGACTGCCACAGCGCCGCTCTCGTCTCCTGCGAGGGTTCGATCGACTGGTGCTGTCTGCCGCGGTTTGACAGCGGCAGTTGCTTCGGACGGCTGCTTGACCGTGAGCGCGGTGGGTTCTGCACGGTGTCGGTGGAGGGCGATGCGACCTGGCAAGGCAGCAGCTACGTCAAGGACACGCTCATCCTCGAGAGCGTCCTCGAGGGCCCGCAGGGAACCGTGCGGGTCAGGGATTTCTTTGCGATGCGCGAGCACGGCGCGCTCGAGCCGCGCCGCGAGCTGATCAGGATCGTGGAGTGCGAGCGCGGCAGCGCCGAGGTGCAGGTCGAGGTTGCGCCGCGATTTGACTACGGGGCTGTGCGGCCGTGGCTGCGCCGCGCGGCAACGGACGTGTTTACAGCGATCGGCGGCGACGACGGGCTTTTGGTTTGGAGTGACGGCGAGCTCCGCGCCGAGCGTGAAGCGCTCCTGGCGTGCGGGCGGATACACGCCGGGGAGCGGCTGCGGCTTTTGATCCGGTTTGTCCGGCCGCATCTGCTCGAGCGCGAGCAGACCGCTTTGGATGCCGGTGAGGTCGACGGGCGGCTCGAGGAGACCGCCCGGTGGTGGCATGCTTGGCGGGAGCGTCTGAGTGAGGATGGCCCTGACCACAACGCGGTGGTGCGCTCGGCGTTGACGTTGAAGGCGCTGACCTACGCTCCGACGGGCGCGATCGTGGCGGCGCCCACGACGTCGCTGCCAGAGACGGTCGGAGGCGAGCGTAACTGGGACTACCGCTACAGCTGGGTGCGGGACTCGACGTTGACGGCGCACGCGTTGGCGGAGCTGGGCTGCGAGCGTGAGGCCCGGCGGTTTCGTCATTTCATCGTGCGTAGCTCCGGCGGGCACGCGGAGGACCTGCAGATCCTGTTCGGGATCGGCGGAGAGCGACGGATCTCAGAGGAGGAGCTCGACTTGCAGGGCTACCGTGATTCGCGGCCGGTGCGGGTCGGCAACGGGGCAGCGGGCCAGCTGCAGCTGGATGCGTTCGGCGAGATCCTGAACCTCGCGTGGCGCTGGCACCTGCGCGGGCACTCCCCTGACGATGACGAATGGCGGTTCTTCTCAGAGCTCGTCGACAGCGCGGTGCAGCGGTGGTCTGAGCCCGACCGGGGTATCTGGGAGTGGCGCGGTGAGCCGCGGCACTTCGTTCACTCCAAGGCTTGCTGCTGGGCGGCGGTCGACCGGGGACTGCGGCTGGCTGAGGAGTGCGCACGCAAGGCGCCTACACGACGCTGGGAGAAGGCGCGGGATGAGATCCGCGCGGCGATCGAGAGCCGCGGCTATGACGAGGAGCGTGGCGTGTTCGTGCAGTGCTTTGACGAGCCGGCGCTAGACAGCGCGCTGCTGTTGCTGCCGGTCGTCGGGTTCGTGGCGTTCGATGATGAGCGGATGCTGCGCACGACCGACGCGGTGCGCGAGGAGCTCGACGCGGGCGGGTTTCTCTACCGCTACCGCCAGGACGATGAGCTTGCGGGCGAGGAGGGCGCATTCCTTGCGTGCTCGTTCTGGCTAGCGGAGTGCTACGCCCGCCAGGGAAGGTTGCCGCAGGCGCGGGAGGTGTTCGACCGGGCGATGGGCGCCGCCAGCCCGTTGGGTTTGTTCTCCGAGCAGATCGACCCCGAGAGTGGCGAGCTGCTCGGCAACTATCCGCAGACGCTCACGCATCTTTCTCATGTCGCCGCCGCGGCCGCGCTGGCCGCCAGCGGCGATGAGGGCGGAAGCCGGGTTTGAGCGCGGGTGCCGTGGGTAGAAGACCAACATGGAAATCGGAGCATTCTTCATCCTGGTAATCCTCTTGATCGTGTTGGCCGTGTTGGGCGGCGGCGTGTATGCCATTGCAATGTGGCTGCGACACAAGCAGCTTGACCCCGAGGCAGACAAGGTCGAGGGATCAGGTGAAACCCAAGCGCGGCCGGAGCACATCCAGCCCGGAAAGGCGCAGCGGGCTCGTTTCGTAGGCAGTCGTCGTTAAGCGAGACCGAGGCAACGGACCGGCACTGTGGAAAGCGCAGATGTCCACAGCCGTGTGGCCGAGCGAGGCGCCGGGAGTCAAGTCCCAGTCGAGCAACTGAGAGCGCGCGCTTTCACGGTTCCGACAGATGCTCCCGAGGCCGATGGCACGCTGTCCTGGGATTCGACGACCGTGGTACTCGTCCAAGCTAGCGCCTGCGGGCACACGGGCCTTGGTTATAGCTATGCAGCCGGTGCAGCCGCGCCGCTGATACGGGAGCTGCTCGCCGATGCGGCGCTCGGCAGTGACGCTCTCTCCCCGCCGGCGGTGTGGGCACGGATGCGCCGAGCGGTGCGCAATGCCGGCTATCCAGGGGTTGCTTCGAGCGCGATCTCGGCGGTGGATGTCGCGCTGTGGGACTTGAAGGCACGGCTGCTCGGGCTACCGTTGGCGGCGCTGCTTGGGCGGGTACGGGAACGGGTCCCGGTGTATGGCAGTGGGGGCTTCACTTCTTATACACCCGAGCAGATGCAGCGCCAGCTCACCGGGTGGGTGCAGCAGGGAATCAAGGCGGTAAAGATGAAGGTCGGCTCCGAACCTGACCGGGATCCTGAGCGTGTCCGTCACGCCCGTGACGTGATCGGTGACGGCGTGCGTCTGTTTGTCGATGCGAACGGCGCCTATTCGCGCAAGCAGGCGCTGGCGCTCGCCGAGACGTTCGCGCAGGAGGCGGACGTGTCTTGGTTTGAGGAGCCGGTCTCCTCCGATGATCTGGAGGGACTGCGACTGCTGCGCGACCGTGGCCCAGCAGGGATGGATATCGCCGCCGGCGAGTACGGCTATGACCTCTTCTACTTCCGGCGGATGCTGGAGGCGGGCGCAGTCGATGTGCTGCAGGCGGATGTGACGCGCTGCGGCGGGATCACCCAGCTATTGCAGGTGGGCGCGCTGTGCACGGCGCGCGGGGTGCGTCTATCGGCGCATACGAGTCCGGCGATCCACGCGCACGTGTGCACAGCAATCGAGCCGCTTGTGCACGTCGAGTATTTCCACGACCACGCGCGTATCGAGAAGCTTTTGTTCGATGGCACGCCGCCACTACGTGACGGGTTCCTGTGTCCCGACCCCGCGGTCCCAGGCATGGGGTTGGCGCTGCGTGAGCACGAGGCGGAGCGCTACGAGCGCTGATGGGAAACACGCTCCACGCCTACGAGCATGTGCAGGGTATTTATTTCCCGATCGCGGTGGGCGTATTCGTGCTGGTCGTCGGGACGCTGCTGGTACTGCTGGTGCGCGGGGCACGGCGGGCCACACCGGAGGGACGCTCGCATGCGCTACTGGTCGAGGTTGCATATGCGTGCACGCTGGCGTGCGTGGCCGGGTTTCTGCTGTGGGTCACGTTCACCGCCGAGACTCCGATCGACCGCACTGCCGCGCACCCAGGGCTTCGAATCAGAGTGATCGCGGCGCAATGGAGCTGGCGGTTCGTATACCCCGATGGGGTAAGCGTGGTAGACGTCGACACGTGGCATCCGCCGCCGGCGTATGTGCCGACCGGCACGGAGGTCGAATTCGTGGGTAGCTCCGAGGATGTGATCCACGGCTTCTGGGTGCCTGCACTGCATTACCAGCGCCAGTTCGTTCCCGGCTACACGACACGCTTCGATCTGCTGTTCCAGAAGCTGGGTTACTACGGCGGGGAGTGCTCTGTGCTGTGTGGCGAGGACCACAGCGAGATGCACTTCGCCCTGGAAGCGGTCAGCCCGCGGAGCTTTCGGGGGTGGCTGGCGCGCGAAGCCGCCCGTCAGGGAGTGTCCTCGTGAACGCGGTCGCGGTGCCTTCCCGTGCCGTGTCGCGGACGTTGGCGTCCACTGACCACAAGCGGATCGCTGGCACGGCCTGCATGGTCGCGTTCGTTTTCTTCCTCGCCGGCGGGCTGTTGGCGTTGTTGATGCGCAGCCAGCTGGCGGCCGATGGCGGCGTGGTGTCCCAGCAGACCTACAACGAACTGTTCACGATGCACGGCTCGACGATGGTTTATCTGGTGATCGTCCCGGTGGCGCTCGCGGTCGGCTTGTACTTCGTGCCGTTGCAGGTCGGTGCGGCTGAGATCGCGGGGCCGCGGGTGGCGCTCGCGGGGCTATGGATGCTCGTGTGCGGCGGCGTGGCCATGTGGTCGGGGTTCCTGACCAGCAGTGGCGCCGCCGCTGCGTCGTGGTGGGGGTTCGACCCGCTGTCTGACTCGATCCACTCGCCGGGCAGCGGCATGGAACTGTGGATCTTCGGGGTGATGCTGGCAACGCTCGGACAGATCTTGTGGGCGGGCTGCATCCTGTCGAGCGCTCTGCGACGGCGTGCGCCAGGCATGACGCTGATGCGGATGCCGGTATTCACCTGGACGATGGTCGTGACGTGCTTGATGGTGGTGTTCGGGTTCCCGGCGCTGCTGCTCGCGCTGGGGCTGCTGTGGGCGCAGCGTCACTTCGGCGACGTGCTGGTCGGCGGCGCCGGCGCGGTGGACTATCAGGCGCTGTTCTGGTTCTACGGACACCCGGTCGTGTACGTGATGTTCTTCCCGTTCGTGGGAATGGTTGGCGAGGTGCTCGCTACCTTCTCGTCCCGTCGCTTCTTCGGGTATTCGGCATTCGTCGTGGCATTGCTTGCGTTCGCGGGCTTGTCGATGACGGTGTGGGCGCACCACATGTTCACCTTCGGGGTGCTGTCGAACAAGTATTTCGCGCTCACCTCAACCGCCTTGATCGTCCCGGCCGGCGTTGAGTATTTCGATTTCCTGGCGACGCTGTGGCGCGGCAGCCTGCGTTTCACCACCGCCTTCTTGTTCGCGCTCGGTTTCCTCGTGCAGTTTTTGGTCGGCGGGCTGACAGGGGTGATCTTGGCCTCACCGCCGCTTGACTATGGGCTGAACATGTCTTATTTCGTGGTGGCGCATTTTCACTACACGATCTTCGCGGGCAGCGCGTTCGGCCTATTCGCCGGCGTCTACTACTGGTTTCCTAAGATCACCGGCGCAATGCTGCGCGAGCCCCTGGGAAAGCTTCACTTCGTGCTGATGGCGATCGGGACGAACGTCACCTTTTTCCCGATGTTCATCCTCGGCGCCGAGGGCATGACCCGTCGGATCGCGCGCTATCCCGCCTCGACCGGCTGGCAGGGACTGAACATCCTCGAGACGGCCGGGTCGGTGGTGATTGCCCTGTCGGTGGTGGTGTTCATGGCGAACATGCTCATCTCGTTGCGTGACCGCGAGCCGGCGGGCGATGACCCTTGGGGGGCGCAGACGCTCGAGTGGGCGACGAGCTCGCCGCCACCGAGGCACAACTTCCATGCATTGCCGGCGATCCGCAGCTATGCGCCGCTGCTCGACCTGCACGAGGCTCGCGAGGAGATGAAGGTGTGAGGCGCGCTGCGATCGTGCTGCTCGCCTGGGGGCTGTGGCTGGCGGTGCTGACCGGCGTGCAGGCCGTGTTCGCCCCCAAACTGATCCAGTTCTCGATCCCTGCCGTGGCCAGCGCGGCGTGCGTGGCAGCCGGCCTTGTGGTGTGGGCGCTGGACGCGTGCCAGGCGCAGGGTGAGCGTCCGCGGCTGATTGCCGACAACTCGATCGCCACCGTCACGTTGGTGCTTGGGCTGGCGGTAGCGCTGCTGGGTGTGGGGTTCGGGCTGTGGCTGATCCTGATCGGAGTGGGCATCCTCGCGCTCGGTCTCGGTGGTGTGATGCGCGAGCAGCGGGCTCGCTCTCGAACGCTGCGCAGGGAGGGAACGAGGTGAGCGCGCAGCCCTTGACGCTCTCCCGCCTGCTGGGCGACTGGACGGTGGACCCGCTACTGCTGTGTGGGCTCTGCTTTGCCGGGGCGCTTTATGGGTGGGGTGCGATTCGCTGCCGTGCACGCTGGCCGGCGCGGCGTACGACGTCGTTCATGATGGGCCTGTTCGTTGTGGCGCTGGCGTTGCTCTCAGGGATCGACCCGTACGCGGATGAGCTGCTGTCGATGCACGTGCTCGAGCACCTGCTACTGATCCTGATCGCCCCGCTGCTGCTGTTGTGGGGCGCGCCGGTGCGTCTGGCGCTGAGCGCCTCCCCTCCCTCGGGACGACATGCGATCGCAGCACTTCTGCGCAGCCGCACGGTGCACGTTTTGACACGGCCGGCGTGCGGGTTCGCGCTGTTCACGGTCGTGGTGCTCGGCACTCATCTGACCGGCGTCTATGAAGCGGCGCTACGTAACCAGGCGATCCATGCTTGTGAGCACGCCGCCTATTTTTCCTCGGGCCTGCTGTTCCTGGCGCCACTGCTGGCAGCTGACCCGATCCCGCACCCGCCGGGCGCGATCGCCCGGTTCTCGTGGCTGATGGCCGCAATGCTCGTAATGGCGTTGCCGGCCGGCGTGTTCTTGTTTGACGGTCACGTTCACTACCCCTTCTATGTGGCGCCGGCACACGCCCTTCACACCTCGGCGCTGACCGACCAGCGCACCGCTGGGGTGCTGATGCTCGTGGGTGGCGGCGTCGTGATGGGCGTGCTGGCGATCGCGATCGCGATGGGCGCGATGCTCGCGGAAGAGCGACGCCAGAAGCGCCGTGACAGCTACGACGACCAGCGCATCGTGAGCATCGCCTCCGGCTCCGCCGCTCGCGACCCCGCGAAGGAGCAGGCGGCCCTATGAGACGCCCGCTGATGGTGGTTGCGGCGACTGTGTGCGGCACGCTTGCGCTGATCGACTTCGCATCCCGCTTGGATGCAAGCGCAGCGCCCTCGAGCGCCCCGACATCCGCTCCGTCTGCCCTGGGTTCGGCAGCTGCCCCATCCGCCCTGCTGGCGCAGGGCCATGCGCTGTTTGACTCCTCGTGCGCGTCATGCCACGGTATGGGCGCGCAGGGCATCCAGGGCCGCGCCCCGAGCCTGCACGGTGTTGGCGCGCTGGCCGCCGACTTCTACCTGCAGACCGGCCGGATGCCATTGCCGAGCCCCCAGGCACAGCCGCTGCGAACCAGCCCGGCGTTCTCGCAGAGCAAGATCGAGGCGCTCGTCGCATACGTCGCCTCGTTTGGCGGGCCGGGCATCCCCACGGTGGCGCCCCGGCGCGGATCGCTGGCAGAAGGGCAGCGGCTGTTTGGGCTCGATTGCGCGGGCTGCCACTCGATCCAAGGGCAGGGCGGGATAGTGACGGGCGCGATCGCGCCGTCGCTGAACGAGGCGACGCCGGCACAGATCGGCGAGGCGGTGCGGATCGGCCCATATGTGATGCCGCGCTTCGGCGAAGGCGAGCTCTCCACTGCCCAGGTGAACTCGCTCGCCCGCTACATCCAGAGCATCCAGCACCCCGACAATCTGGGCGGCTGGGGCATCGGGCGGATCGGCCCGATCCCCGAGGGGATGGTCGCCTGGCTGCTGGCAGCCGCGGCGCTGCTTTCGATCGCAAGGCTGCTCGGGGAGCGCACGACCGACCAGCACGACCCGCCGGCCCAGACAGGCAGAGGCGACATATGAGCCGCGTGTGGAAGGCGATCGTGATGTTCGTGGTGTGGCGCAGCGGGGGCTTGCGTTCCCGCCGACAGCGGCCCGAGGTCGACCCGTCTGAGCGACATTTGGGCGCGCCCGCGTGGGCGGAGCGGCTGATCGTTGCACTGTTGTTGGCCGTGCCGGTAGCGGCACTGGCGTTCGTGTGCCTGTTCGTGCTCGACCCGAACACGCAGCTGCTGGGTCTCGCGCTCGGCGTGACGCTGGCATTGACTGCCTGCGCGCTGGTACTCGCGGGTCGTTGGCTGGTACCACAGGAGACGAAAGTCGAGCAGCGACCCCGACTCGCAGACCCGGACGCGGCTCGCGAGGTGGTCGAGCGTGCCGGCGAGGGTGTCGAGGGCATCACGCGCCGGCGGCTGCTCGTCGGCGCCGCGGGAGTCGCGGGTGCCGGGCTGACGGCGGCGGTTGCGATCCCCGTCGTCGCGCTCGGCCCTGGCCTGGAGGAGCAGCTGCGGCGCACCCCGTGGCGGGCTGGGCGGGCACTCGTGGACGAGCAGGGCAAGCCGATGCTCGCCGCGGACATCGTCGAACGCAGCTTTCAGACCGCGTTTCCCAAGGGCGCCGACCAAGAGGATCTGGGCTCCCCGGTCGTGGTCGTGCGCGTGAATCCCGCGACGCTGAAGCTGCCCCCAGAGCGGGCTGGCTGGGCACCGGAGGGCATCCTTGCCTACTCGAAGATCTGCACCCATGCGGCGTGTGCGATCTCGCTGTTTCGTGACCCTTTGAGCCCGTCCACGGAGTCGCGGGGGCCGGCACTGGTGTGCCCGTGCCACTACTCGACGTTCGACGTGCTGGACGGCGGCAGCGTCGAGTTCGGCCCCGCCGGACGATCGCTGCCGCAGCTGCCCTTGCGGATCGACGTCACTGGTGCGCTGCGCGCTGCCGGACCGATGTCAGGGCCGGTCGGCCCGTCCTGGTGGGGGGACTCGAAGTGAGCCGCACCGGTAGCGACCGGCGGTCTGTGGAGGCGGTGGCATTCGTGGATGAGCGGCTGGGCGCCGCCCGTGGGATGCGCTGGCTGATGGACTACGTGTTCCCCGACCACTGGAGCTTCCTGCTTGGGGAGATCGCGCTGTACTCGTTCGTCGTGCTGGTCCTCACCGGCACTTTCCTGGCGCTGTTCTTCGACCCGGACACGACGCAGACCATCTACCACGGCAGCTACCAGGCACTGCAAGGCCAGAGTGTCTCCGCTGCCTACGCCTCGACGCTGCACCTTTCGTTCAACGTGTCGGGCGGTCTGCTCGCCCGCCAGGTTCACCATTGGGCGGCGCTGGTGTTCGTCGCGGCGATCACGCTCCATCTGCTGCGGATCGTTTTCACTGGTGCGTTTCGCAAGCCCCGTGACGTCAACTACTTCATTGGCGTGACGCTGTTGGTGCTGGCGATCCTCGAGGGGTTTGCAGGCTACTCGCTGCCCGACGATCTGCTCTCGGGCATGGGCCTAGCGATCGCGTGGGCGGTCGCGATGTCACTGCCATTGATCGGCGGCCCGTTCGCCACGGCGTTGTGGGGCGGGCGGTTCCCGGGGTCGCCGGCGTTTGAGTCGCGGCTCTTCATCGCACACGTGTTCATCATCCCGGCGATCCTCGCCGCGCTGATCGCCGTGCACCTGGCGATCATCATGCGCCAGCGCCACTCACAATTCCCCGGACCCGGACGCCGCGAGGAGAACGTTGTGGGCACGCCGATGTGGCCGGGCTATGCGCTGCGCTCGCTTGGTCTGTTCGCGGCGGTCGCGGCGCTGCTGGTGCTAATGGGCGGGCTGATCCAGATCAACCCGGTGTGGCTGTGGGGCCCCTACCACCCCTATATCGGCACAAACGGCGCGCAGCCGGATTGGTATCTGGGCTGGCTGATCGGCGCGCTGCGCTTGATGCCGAACCTGGAGATCCATGCATTCGGGCACACGCTCGTACCGAACCCGTTCTTCGGCGGGGTGCTGTTCCCCGGCCTAGTGTTCGGCCTTTTGTATGCGCTGCCATGGCTCGACCGGCGCTTCATCAGCAAGGACTACCGTTACCACGATCTGCTCGAGCGTCCGCGCGATAACCCGCGGCGCAGCGCGCTCGCGGCGGCTGTGCTGAGCGCGGTGGCGGTGGTGTTCGCCGCCGGCTCAGCGGACCGTCTGTTCTTCCAATTCGGCTTTGCCTATGAAGGCTCCGTCTGGTTCTTCCGTGGCGCGTTCCTGGTCGTGCCGGCGATCGTGTTTGTGGTCACGAAACGGGTGTGCGTGGGGCTCGCGCGCGAGCGGGCGCATCCGCTGCGGGGTTGGAGCGGCCAGGTGGCCCTCCGCAACAAGCGGGGTGGCTTCGACGCGACTCGCCGATGAACGAACCCTGCGGCTACTGTCAGTAGGTGTCGGGCGGCTCGTGGGGCGGGCGGCGTTCAACGATCCGTTCGCCACCAACGCGTCTTGGCCGCCATGCAAGTAGATAGAGCAGCGAGAGCGCCAAGCCGAGGATGCCGACGAGCATCAGGATCAGGCCGATCGTCTGGATGGAGATACCGGAGACAGTCGCGGTGACTGCGTAGCGCAGGATTGCGCCTACTGCGATGAGGAAGACGGAGCTGCCGATGCTCATGGGCTTGACTTACCCGCCCCGGTGGGATCGAAACCGGGGCCTCGGTCAGCGCTTCTTGTTGTCGACAGCGGCTCGTAGCTGGGCCTTGTTCATGCCGGAGCGGCCTTCGACGCCGAGGCTGCGGGCCTCTTGGTAGAGCTGTTCGCGGGTGCGTCCGCGTGGGCCTGGTTTGCCGGAGCGAAGGCCGCCGCGCCGGCCGGAGGAGATGTCGTTGGTTGATGTACGGGAGCTGGTTTTCGATTCGCCGCTACGGGCGCGCTGCTTGTTGACGGTGCGCGCCGCGATCTCCTCGGCGCGTTTGAGTGACGCCCCCTGTTGGCGCTCGCTGTCCTTGATGTGCTCGTACTGGCGCTCGCGCTTGCTGCCTTCTTTCACACCCCGGGGCGGCATTTCATTTACCTCCGATCGGCTGCTGGTCGTTTATGGTCGCTTGCAGGATCGAGCGCACCCGATGCGCCTCATCGCGGACGCCAGCTCTCGAGAGCATTGGCTGAGCGGCGATTGGGGCGCCCCTCAGTAGTCGTCGCGCCGCTTCGGAGAGGCTGGTGAGCCGTGGGCTCTGGCGGTCTGGCCGGCGTGCGCTCCGGCTGCCTACCGGGTGTGCTGGAGTCGCTGTCGTGGGTGTGCTCCTCATTGCGCTGGCCTCCTTCGTGGTTCGCTGGGCTGAACGGGCGCGCTGAAGTTTTCATACCCAAACTCGCCAGGATCAATCGGCGCGGTTACGCCGCGACGCATACCCGCGCCCGCAAGCTCGTGCTCGGCCGGGCCGTCGGGACTCATCCGGGAGGACTACATCCTTAGCCAAGAGGAAGTGGGGACCGAAGTTCTTCAAGCCAGCCGATCGAGGCGGCCCCTGAGCAGCCGAGCAGGCTTTGGCTTCGAGTCAGTCGCCAACCAGCCGACGCCACCGGGCGCCGCGGCCCGTGCCAAGCGATTCGATCTTACCGGCCTTCTCGAGTTGGCCAATCAACGAGGTCACGGTCCCGGGCGGCAATCCGCCGAAGTGGCGCGATAGGTAGCGAAAGCTGCTCACCGCATAAACGTACTACCAACCGCCAACTGGTAGTACGTTTAGCCTGGCAAGGAGAGGTTCCCCACAAGCAGAGGACTTCCAGGAGAGCCGACCCGGGGACTCGAACCCCGGTTACCGATGAGATCCTCAAGGATTCGAGCTGCGACACCTCTGATGTTCTTACTTCTTGCAAGGTCGCGAAGCTCCTCTTGGCAGAGCTGCCAGAGGGCTCTGAGCGGACAAAGGCCAGCGGTGCTCAAGTCATGTGGTCTAGGTCCGATGCCTCCCTGGATGCAGCATTTGTTGACCCTATCGGCCAGCCCTCCACGTGGTCTGGCAACCCGCCCAGGCCGTGGTCCTGCCGCATCGCATCGTGCCATCGCGTGTCCGGCGTGCGGGTATCCGCTGAGACGCCGGGACTACAGCCGCCCGGTGGGTCTTCCGCAGCGGTCATTATCGAGACGCCCCAAGCGACGGTAACGTGGTCGCAAGCATGAGTTCCGTATCTGCTCAAATCGATCTTCGACGGTTGCGCGCTCGGCGAGAGGAGATCCTGGGGTTCGCTGCTGAGCATGGTGCGCGCAACGTGCGTGTGTTCGGCTCGGTGGTGCGCGGCGAGTCGGATGCGTCGAGCGACGTGGACCTCTTGGTCGAGATGGAACCGGGGCGCAGCCTGATCGACCTTGTGGGGCTGTGGCAGGACTTGGAGGACATGCTCGGCACGCATGTCGATGTGCTCAGCGACGGCGGTGTGAGCCCACATCTGCGCGAGCGCATCTACGCCGAGGCCGTATCGCTGTGAAGGACGAGCGTGCCTATCTGCTGCACGCCATCGAAGCAATCGACGCGATCTCCAGCTACACCGTCGATGGCAGCGAAGCGTTCTTCTCAGACGGCAAGACTCAGGATGCCGTCATTCGCAACATTGAGATCATCGGCCAAGCGGTCAAGGGAATCTCCGACGGCACACGCGCTTTGGACCCAGCGGTGCCCTGGCGGCAGATCGCCGGTATGCGCGACAAGCTCATCCACGAATACTTTGGTGTCGATCTCGCGCTCGTCTGGGATGTCGTTGAGCGCGAACTGCCTGTGCTGCGCCCACAACTGGAGAAGCTGACGCCTGAAACTGCCCTGCTCAGATGCTCTGTGCAGTAGCGACGACTCTAGCCTTCCTTGCGCCCTGCCCACTTCGTGGGTTGGCACGTTTCGTCGTTCTGGAGGGGCTGTATCATCATCGATGACCTGCCGATATTGAAGAGGACTGGCAATGGACGAGCGATTGGCTCAACGCGCACGAACACCGCGCTACAGCATGGCGGAAGCTGGGCCGCTCGTTGGGCGGCCTGTTGAGACCGTGCGTCGTTGGAGCGTCGGTCATCGGCGTCGCTACAACGGTCAGCCAGCGCAGGATGCCCCACTGATTGTTGTTGACGGGGACCCCGACAAGAGTAGGACGGTGCTTTCGTTTCTGAATCTGCTGGAGCTTAGGATGCTCTCGTCCTATCGGGATGAGGCTGCCCTCCAGGCGATTCGGCGTGCGCTCGTTTTCGCGGGCAAGCAACTCAAGGAACCCCGGCCATTGCTCTCCAGGCGCTTTCACGTGCTCGGCGGCGAACTCTTCACGAAGTTCGCAGAAACGAGGGACGGTAAGCAGCTCCTCGTCAACGCCTCGCGCGAGGGCCAGACAACCCTTGCGACCTTGATCGAAAGCTTGGCGATGACGGACGACCTCGACTACGAGAACGAGACTGCTTACCGCTGGTGGTACCACACTCGGGATGAGCCCATCATTGTCGACACTCGCGTCGCTGGTGGTCACCCCATCACGGCCGGTACGGGCGTGCGTGTGGATGCGATCACGTCACGCTCCCAGTCGGGCTACGCGGTCTCTGAGATTGAGCAGGACACCGGAGCAACAGCTAATGAGGTCAAGAGCGTTCTTCGCCTAGCCGCGTGAAGCACGAGATCTACGTCGAGAACGGCGTAGGCCGTTCGATCGCAGAAGCGATCAATCTCTTCACGCCTAAGCACGACGTTCACGCCATCTTCCAGCACGAGATCCACCCCGGCATGCAGCGCCCCCAGAAGGGCGATGAGTGGTGGATCAAGGATGTCGCTGGACGCGGCATGGTGATCCTCACCCAGGACCGTGCAATCCTTGACACTGGTGGCGAGCGCCAGTCTGTGATCGATAGTCGCGCGCGAGTCATTGCGCTCGGTAGAGCCGAGTACAACACATGGCAGAAGCTCAGATGTCTCGTCACCCATTGGGAAGCGGTCGAACAGTTGCTCACCGAAGAAGGCCCCGCTGCCATGACCTTATGGCTCAGTCGTGTCGATAGCGAAGCGTTCTAGCCCCACAGAAGTGACGCTCAGACAACAGCGCAAGAATCATTTCTGAGGAGAGCCCACGCAGGAACTCGAACCTCAGTGCTCTGGCGAGCCATTATCCGCCTCAACCAAGAGGACCGCGTAATCGTCGTGACTGCCGTCAAGCCCCGTGGCGGTGCCTACGACCGCTAAAGGCCGGATCGAGCGGCGCAGATCTGCTCGTCGGCACCGATAGGCGATGCACCTCGAAGCTCCGCGATTACGTGGGCGTATGTTGAGAAGAGGACTTGGGGACCGTGGCCCATCATGTCGGCGATCTCCAACGGGGTTGCGCTGCTCATGGAACACTGCCTCGTCCTAACCGTCGCCAGATATCGTCGCACGCGTCTCGTATCCTTCGTCTATGTGTAGCCTGATCGCCTGCCATAGCTCTGTGCCTTGCGTGTGGAGCACGGTCCTTCTGTGCGGGCAACAGCCATGACTGTTCGAGTCCCTATCCGGGGCGCACTTCTAGCCTGGGCTCAACAGCGGTCCGGAGTATCCCGCGAGAGGCTTCTAACGAAGTTCCCAGCATTGGATGCGTGGGAAGGCGGTACAAAGCAACCGACATTGAAGCAACTAGAGCAGTTCGCCCGCACGACCCACACGCCTGTGGGATATCTACTCATGGCCGACCCTCCCGAAGACACTCTCCCAGTTCCGGACTTCCGTACTATCGGCGACGTCGAAGTAGGACACGCAAGCCCCAATCTACTCGACACTGTCTATCAGTGCCAGCAACGTCAGGATTGGTATCGGAACTATGCGCGACTACATCGCGAGTCGCGAGTGACTTTTGTTGGCACACTAACTACTGACATAGACGCCATCGAGGCTGCCCACGAGATGCATTCCATTCTTGACTTCGAGCCAGACGAGCGTGGGACGACATGGGGCGAGGCGGCCCGTGGCCTCATTGACATCGCCGAAGATCATGGCGTTCTCGTAATGGTGAATGGCGTTGTTGGGAGCAATACTCATCGCAAGCTCGATCCACGCGAGTTTCGAGGCTTTGCGCTGTCTGACGAGCTAGCACCCTTGATCTTTGTCAACGGCGCTGACACAAAGGCCGCGCAAATCTTCACGCTCGCTCACGAGCTTGGTCATCTATGGCTCGGCGAATCTGCCGTTTCCGACGTGGACCTCGCCACTACCTCGACAAACGCAGTCGAGCGCTGGTGTAATCAGGTCGCAGCCGAGTTTCTTTTGCCGCTAGACAGCCTTGGCCACGTAAACCTTGATGAGAAACGCGTGACGGATGAATTGGAGCGTGTGGCTCGGGAATTCAAGGTAAGCACACTCGTTGTCCTGCGCCGTATATTCGATGCTGGCAACCTCAGTGAGGCGGAATATCGTGCGGCTTACGCTAAGGAGCGGGATCGAGTTCTCGAACTGATGAAGGAGCGTCGTGCTAGCGGCGGCGACTTCTATAACACCCAGCCATTGCGAGTCAGCAGGCGCTTCGCCCGCGCACTCATTGGGAGCACCCTGGAAGGCCAGACACTTCATCGCGACGCCTTTCAGATGCTTGGGTTCAGGAAACTTGCCACCTTTGAAGAATTGGCCCACAAGCTCGGGGTCGCGTGATGACTTACCTGCTCGACGCGAATGTTTTTATCCAAGCTAAGAGATTGCATTATGGGTTCGACTTCTGCCCTGGCTTCTGGGATTGGATCATCGAGAGTAACGCCAAAGGCACCGTCTTCAGTATCGAGAAGGTCCACGATGAGCTTATCGACGGCGGTGACGAGTTGTCGCAGTGGGCGCAAACGCGAGGCAACGGATTCTTCTTACCGCCTGGCAATTCGATTGTACCGAGCCTGACAACGGTCAGTGCCTGGGCCAGCGGTGGTAATGCCTATGACCCTGCCGCCGTGAGCCTCTTTCTACAGGTTGCCGACTACTATCTTCTAGCCCACGCACATGCCAACAAATTTGTCGTCGTCACACACGAGATTCCTGCGAACTCTCCAAAAAGAATAAGATTCCGAACGCGTGCCTCGCTCTTGGGGTGAAGGTCGTATCCCCGTATGACATGCTGCGAGCCGAGAAGGCACGCTTTGTGCTTGCGGGTGGTACGTCTTGAGGATCGCGGACACCGCTGGTCGACCATAAAGACCCGGTGGGTCCTTTACAGCGGACGCTTGGTGGGTTCGTTGAATCGCGCAGCAGTCGTGTTGCAGCCGTCTCTCGGCGTAGCCTATGGCCACCATGTGGCGACCAAAGACTTGGAGGATCTCCTCGCGTTGCGAGGTAACGCCGAAGAGACCGCGAGCCTAGACTTCAAGCGCGAGCTAACGAAGAACGCGGAGATCGCCAAGGACATCGCGGCCATGACTGTCAACGGCGGTGTAATCCTCGACGGCGTTGATGAGGACAAGGAGACACGCGTTGCGACCGAGATCACCCCGATCCCACTCGCGGGAGTTGAGGAGAAGCTGCGACAGATCGCCGGGTCGCAGATTGCGCCGACGCCCGACTTTGACGTTGAGATCATCCCCGACCCCGAGGATGAGACAAGCGGCGTAGTCGCCGTGAGTGTGCCAGCGTCGTCGCTCGCACCACATCAGACGAACGCCCGCTACCCCTACCGACACGGAACGACAACGGACTATCTGAGCGAGCCCGCCGTTGAGCGATTGTACCGTCAGCGACGAGAACTTTCTGGACCCTCCCCGCAGCCGGGGCAACTGCTACGAGACGATTTCGTACGCCCATTGAGCGGCATAGACGACGGAGCTGGGATCGGCCGGTTGACGCTCGTGGTGCGAGCTGCTGCAGGCGAGGTTAGGCATCCGGCGGGTGCGTGGCAGCGACAGGCGCTCAAGTCTGCGGTTCACGATGCCGTGCAGCGACAGAATTCGCGCCTCGCCAACATCACCTTGGTCCAGACCTTCAATGCCGTTAGCGACTGGAAGCCAATTGCAGCAGCAGGATGGGGAGCGACCAACGCTCCGAGTGAGAACCCCTCGCGCAACCTATTTGATGTCTACCTGGGCGCAACGCTCACGTATCCTGCGTGCTTCTCGTTCGAGGGCATGTGGGCTCTACACGTTCCAAAGAGCGGCCCGCTGCCCGCCTATCTCTGCGCGCGTGAGGTCAACGTTGCTTACGAGCTAATGGCGATGCTGAGCATCGCCGGTGCCTACTTCGCGGGTGTAGAAGGCGGGGGCCACCTCCTAGTCGAGAATGCCCTTAGTGGATTCCGCAACGGCAAGTCACAGTTTGCTTCGGAAACTCGGCACAGAGGTGATGTGCCCCTTCTGCCGGACGCGCCTGACGGCGTGACAGCGGACACCCGTACGAGCGCTGTGGAACTGCGTGACACGCCTGAGCGGGTGGCGCGGCTCCTGATCGACCGATGGCTTCCCTCCTTCTATCAAGATCCGCTAGGCGACCGTGATCTTTTCAAAGTTCTGATGCCCGTCAGCAACGACCCGTCCGACGAGCGCTAGCTGGCCGTTCGTTGCTTGGTTGGCCCGCGCGCCAGCTTCTTCCCGACTCCGACAAACTGTCCTAGCTATGACCGGAACTCCGTACTTCTCTGAGCGCCACGGACGTGCGCCCCGCGACGAGCCACTGGACTTCAACGAGGTGCGCCGCCTCGTCATCAATGTACTGGACAGCCTCCGAGAGCAGGGCTACTTCCAGCAGGCGTTCGGCTACGAATGCGTTGATGGTGACAAGGTTGGCGAGGTGGGAGCAGATCCAGATGCTTTCTTCCTGCGCAAGATCAGGCGCGAGAAGATCTGGCCGTACTGGCAGGCGAACCCAAACACCCCGGTGCTGCTACGGACGACATGGGCCGAGGAGTGGGATGCCGACACGCTCTTCGATGTCGTTGAGGTCCTTCAAGATCTTGTGTCCAAGCCGACCAAAGGCCGCATTCACACATTTGCAGACTGCGGTTACCATGCGAGCCACTTCGACAGATCCGTCGGCCAGCGTGAGTACAGGGAGCAGATTGACGATGTCCTGAAGCTCCACGATCCACCGTATGAGTTCGGGGACGATGACCGCCTAATCGAGCGAGTCCCAGACGAGTTCCGCGACCTGATTGATGAAGAGTTGCCAGATGAGGTTGACGGCGACCTCATCAGCCAGAAGGTCGAACACGCTAAGCATCTTTTCCTCATGCGATCATCCAGCCTGAGCGACCGCAAGCACGCGGTCCGCGAACTCGCGGATGTGCTTGAAGCGCTGCGAGCCGACATGAAGGACACCATGCTCCCTAAGGACGAGAGCGCGATGTTCAACATCGCAAATGGCTTCTCAATTCGCCACAACTCTCGCGAGCAAATCAGTGGGTATAACGGTGAGGTGTGGTTCCGATGGATGTTCTACGTCTATCTCGCGACCATCCATGCCGTTCTTCGTGTTCGTGACTCGGACGGTCGCTAACTTGACGAGGAAATTTGGCGCTCGTGCCACGTTTGGAGAACAAACTCGACAACGGTCCGACTGGCATTGAAGGCCAGTCGCGCGTGCCGTTCAAGAGCCGGACTAGGCCTTGTCTTTCCATGACCGAGTCCTAGCTCGTTCCGTAGCTCGGTCAACGACTGTACTGCTGTAGCGAGATTCTGAAGGACACGCTGAGCCGCCTTGCTGCCCTTGGCACTATCGGGGACGGCCTCGCGATTGATCTTGAGCACCTCGGCCGTCTTCTTGTAGAGGCTCAACATGTCTTCATCCTTACCGTATGCAACGTTGTAGTCGTCGAGCACGAACTTGAAGGCGGACTCTGCAAACTCCTTAGACGAGCCGATAGCTGCGGCTGGATCGTTTGTCAGATTTTTCCCAATTCGATCAAGATGCTGTTGGAGTACCCGAGGCTCCGATAGGCGGCTGAAGCCGTCGAGAGGAAGGATCGCGGCGACCGGTGTCGCAGTCAGGTTACCTTCGTCGTCGATTGGAGCCCCGTCGCGCTTGAGGCTTCTGATCAGGGCAATGGCATCCGCCGTAAGCTCACCCGTCGTCAGCGTTCGTCCCCAAGAGTCGATTGCTTCCAAGTAGACGAGCAGAAGGCGGTGCTGTTGTGCAGGATCGTCAAGGTCAATGTTGGCGTGGAAGCTGCCGACGAGAAACCGTCGCTGGCCACCCTCCGGGCCGTCATAACCCGGCTTAGGGACAAAGTCCTCGGCTTCGAAGAGCGCCTGAATCGGACGCAGAGTGCTGTAGTCCGAGCAGAAATCGGCGAACTTGTACCCGGTCCGCTTGGAGATCCTCATCCAAGCCAGATTAGGGACGAGTCCGGCCACGACCACTAGCGTGACATCCCGCCGCTCAGGTGGTTACACGTCGGAACCGATGAAGGCATGTGGCCCTACCAGCAGAGACCGGCCCCGTTGCTGCCCCCGACCGCCTTTCGATCTGGCCTGTCGAGGGTGGGCGCTACGGGCTTGACGCCACCTATCACGGCGCAACGGGCTTCGAACGAGCCGAAGCCCAGCGACAGCACCTCCAGGCCGAGGGTCTTCGAGCGTCGATCCGCCAGGAGCTTGGCGACAACTGGACTATCCGCCTCGGACCATTGACACACAGCGCCGCATGGACAGCCATCGAAGCCTTCCTCGGACCTTCAGCACCACGCACGGAGTAGACGCGGGCAGCAACCTTCAATCGTGCTACCAATTTGCTACCAGCGGTAGCGGGGACGAGCATATTTGGGCCGATTCGCCGCCGCAAAGGCGAGGGGTCAGACCCGCTGCGATCCCTTTATTCAAAAGGGATTCCTTCAAGCCGACGCGGGGACTCGAACCCCGGACCCCTTCATTACGAGTGAAGTGCTCTACCAGCTGAGCTACGTCGGCGCGGTATTGGATGCTATCGACGCTGCGTTGGCGATGGGGGCGCTCGCTCAGTGAGCTCCGCGAGTGCCTGTAGCAGCGACTCGCCGTGGTGCTCGCAGAACGCGGGGCCGATGCCCTTGATCTCGATTAGCTCCTTCACGCTGGCGGGGCGGGCGCGCAGGATGCCTTCGAGCGTTGTGTTCGCTGCCACTGTGAAAGCAGGCTGCCTTCGCTGCGAGCCAAACGCCATACCTTCAGCACCTCGAATGCACTTGCGTCCACCGTGTCTAACTCGGTCTGCTCTGCGACTTCGTCACGGCTCGCGGAGGCACGAGTCCCCGTCTTGCCGCCAGCGGCCGCCACCCCATTTGCGTTTGAAGCCAAACGCCCGCGGCGGCTTCCCCGCGGGCGCCTACCGCCTGACGTGAGGCCGCCACCAGCGCCGTATCCGGCTCGCACACGTCACAGCAGCGCACCTCGGCACGCACGGCTCTCTGTCGCCGAAGTGATCGAGGATCTGTCGGCGCCGACAAACCTTGGCGCTGGAGATGTATCGCTCGATCGAGCGATAGGAATCCCAACCCCGGTCCCTGGCTGCCCTGATTGCCTGCGTAAGCCTTACGCGGGCTGCCTTTGCCTGTGAGCCCTACCAGGAGGCCTTCGGGGCCACCCGGTTGCAGCTCCACAGCGCCAGCACGCTCGGCGATCGACAGCAGCACCCGTTCGCGCTCGCCCAGCTCCCCGTGACCGATCGCCGCGATCCCTTGCTCAGCACGGACACGCAGTGTTGCCACATAGCGCTTGACGTCCTCCACGCTCGTCTCGCGCTCCTTGATGAACCTGATCAAGCGGCCGAGGTCCATCCTCGATGCCAGCAGCAGCGCCCGCCCCGGTCGCCCGTCGCGCCCCCCACGCCCAGCCTCCTGGTAGTAGGCCTCGAGGCTTGTGGGCACCGCCCAGTGAACAACAGTACGCACATCCGCCTTGTCCACACCCATGCCAAACGCGTTGGTAGCCACTACCACCTCCGCCTGCCCACCCATGAACGCCTCCTGGCTCGCCCGACGCGCCTCTGGGGGCATGCCAGCGTGATAGCGAACGGCATCGAGCCCATGTTCGCTGAGCAGCGCCCCCACCTCGGCGGTGTCCTTGCGCGTGCCGCAATATACGATCGCCGGCCGCGCCTCCGGCCGGTGAAGCGCGTGCAGCAGGGTTGCCCGCTTGCGCGCAACCGCCCCCTTGCCCTCCAGCCCCACCACGTCAAAGGTGAGATTGGAACGGTCGAAGCCGGAGCGCACCGCCAGCCAGTCACGCAAGCCGAGACGGGCAGCGATCTCCTCGGCCACGCGCGGCGTGGCCGTCGCCGTGGCAGCCATCACCGCTGGGCGCCCAAGCGCCTCGATGGCGTCATGCAGGCGCAGGTAATCGGGCCTGAAGTCGTGTCCCCACTCAGCCACGCAGTGAGCCTCGTCGACGACGAACAACCCAACGGTCTGCGTGGCCAGCGTCTCGCGAAAGGCACGTGAGGCAAAGCGCTCGGGGGCCGCCAGTACAAGTCGCGCCTCACCCGAGGAGATCGACCGCAGCGCCTGTGCGTTGTGGCCATCCGCCATTCCCGAAGCCAGCATCGCCGCGCTCACGCCCGCCTGGTTCAAGCGCTCGAGCTGGTCTGCCATCAATGCGATCAGTGGGCTCACAACCACCACGAGCGCCTCGCCCGCGAGCGCCGGGAGCTGATAGCAGAGCGACTTGCCCCCGCCGGTGGGCATCACCACGAGGCTGTCGCGTCCCTCGAGTGCCGCCTGCACCGCCTCGCGCTGCCCGGGCCTGAACGCGCTCAGCCCGAAGCCCGCGAGCAACTGCTCGGGGCTAAGGCGGGCGTCTAGGAGACTCGACTCGGGCACGTCAGCAAAGCTACCTCCCGCTCCGGGCGGTACCCGACTCGCGCGCACACGCACACGCGACATCCCCAAAAAACGAGTACCACCCGCAACGAGCCTCAGCGTCTGGGCTCGAGGGGTGTCCGCTCTAGCGCCGTCGCCACACCATGCGCGCGCCGCCTGCCGGCACGAGCGTGATGGCACGCCGCTGGTTCCACTCGCCTTTGCGCCACAGCCTGCCCCCACGCGCGGGTAGGCTTGGCGAGAGCTCGCTCAACACGGTCTGCAAGATCAGCTTCATCTCGAGCGTGGCAAACGACGCACCGATGCAACGGCGAATGCCGCCGCCGAAAGGGATCCACGAAAAGGTCTCGGGCGGGCGCTCCAGGAAGCGCTCAGGCATGAACTCGCTCGGTGCCTCATACACGTGTGGGTTGCGATTGGTGAGGTAAATCGAGGGCACCACACGCGCCCCCACAGGCAACTCACGGACGCCAACACGCAGAGGCGCCCGCAACACCCTCACCACCAGCGGAACAACGGGCCTGACACGAGGGTCTCCGAGATCACAGCTTGCATGTAATCGTCGCCCTCCCCCGCGTCGATCTCCGCCACGAGTCGAGCAAGCTTGTCGGGGTGGCGCACAAGGCGCTCCACCGCCCACGCCACCGACGTGGCTGTCGTCTCATGGCCCGCCAGCAACAGCGTGATGAGCTCGTCGCGCAGCTCCTGATCTGTCATCGCCTCACCATCCTCGTCACGCGCAAGCAAAAGCAGCGAGAGGATGTCGGCGCGCTCCTCCAGGTCCAATTGAGTGCGCCGACGGGCAATCTCAGCGTAGATCACCTCATCGAGGTGATCTAGCGCCCGCCCGATAGAGCCGGTTGGGCGCTCGAGGCTCGGGCGGCGCAATGCAAACAGCAACAGCGCCGGTAGCCGTACCGGCGTGATGAGACCCCCGATGGCATCGCGCAGGGCCTCCATGCGCTCGGCCTCCACGCCGAACACCGCCCGCAGGATCACCTCGAGGGTGATCGTCCGCGTGCGCTCGCTCAGCTTCATTTGCTCGCCAAGCGGCCAACTTGCCATGCTGCGCTGGGTAGCTTGCACGATCACATCCGCGTACTCGCGCATGCGCTCGCCGTGGAAGGGCGGCAGCAGCAGCTTGCGCTGACGCATGTGCTCGGGACCGGTGAGCATGATCACCGAGTTCGGCCCCATGATCGACGCGATCGGGGAGGAGCCAGCAGCCGAGGGCGCAACGTCGGGAGGGGCGGTGAAGATGGTCTTGACAGCCCCAGGGTCGCTGACCATCACGAGTTTGCGCCCACTCGGGCCGAAGGTGAGCGTGAAAGTGTCGCCGTAGCGGCGGGCACACTGATCCATCACCCAGGTCGGCGCGAGCGACCAAACGAGCGTTAGCGCCAGCGGTGGTATGCGCGGGCCGCGGGGAAGTGCCTCGGCGGGGGGTTCAGCAAGCGGCTCAACAGGTTCTACGAGCGGTTGCGCGACGGCGGTGGCCACCCAAGAAGCCTATCGGGCTGGGACTCGCTCTCAGCTAGCGCCACCACGATGCGGCTGTGCGCCCGCTCCACCCGCTCTGGGGCAAGCGTCTCTGAGTGGCGCCTCAGATAGGCGAGCAACATGCGCGCGGGAATCACACGCACTCCGCGGCGACGGGCGAGCGGCTTGTCTACCCATGCGCGACTGAACACCACCAGCGGCTCCACCTGCTCGCCAGTGATGCGCTCGAGCGTCTCGCGCTGCTCCTGGGCCTGACGCAGGATCGCCCCATGAATCGCACGCACCCGAATCTGTCCCTGGCGGCTCTTGGTCTCGATCGCGAACACGCCGCGCTCCCCAATCGCGATGTGATCGACGTTGCCATAACCGAAGCTCGCGTCGTGGATGACACGCCAGCCCTCTTGGGAGAGCTCGTCGAGTAACCCCCCCACGTGCTCCTCGCCGGCGGCCCCTCGGTCATGGCGATCGACCAGCGGCAGGACATATCGGGAGACGGCGAACATAGTGACTAGCAGGGCCAGCTCCGAGCCGATGAACAGAGGGCTGTGCAGACCGAAGGCGCGACCGAACACCGTCGTGAGCACCGCGAGCACGCCAAGCGTGATCAACGTCCGCAGGCGCAGGCGCAGGAATGTCGCGCGCTCATGCTGGCCGGGCATACGCGCCGCGGGATCGGGGCGTTTGGGTAGACGCAGGGTATGGCCGCGTGCGATCGGCATCTACATCGAACATCGGCCCGCGGCGGGGCTCATCTTTAGGAAGGCAACGTTAGGAAGGCAACGCCCGGCGAGTGAGTTCGCCGATCCATTCCCGCAGACTTTCCGCAGGCGTTACGGCTTGCCCGAGAGTTGGCCGACTGTTCGAGCGCGGCGATATCAAGAGACCTAGTTACAAAGAAAAGCGTGGAACGTGCAGCCATCCCCCTAAAGCCGCACGGGACCCGGGTCGAAGCGATGAATAGGCATCGACCTACCGAAACGGCCTGCAAACTATGTCCAATGCATTTGAATCATCCCTTCCATCAGACATACGACTACTGCTGCGCGCCGACGCCGAGCAACACTGGCTACAGCGCGAGGTGATCCCGGTGTTGCGCGACATCGAGACCGATGGGCAGCTGCCCGAGGAGGACGTCGGCGCTGCGCTGGCCTACCTGGAGGCGATGTGGGACGAGGCCACACAGCGCGCACAGGCAACCGACGCCGCGCACAATCACCTGCGCTCGGGTGAAGAGGAGTCCGCCGCGTTGCTCGCCCCCGCACGCCGCTACCACGCGGCGGTGCGCGTTCTGCGCGGAATAGTCGCCAAGCGCGTGACACCGCTCGTCGAGCGGGCGCTCGAACACGGCGGACATCGCGACGAGGCGCACAACCAAGCCAACGTGCCTGACGGCGAGTACGCCTAAAGGACGCACGTCCCGACGGCTGCACCCCGCGCGCGGCGTAGCGTAGTCCACCGGCACGCGCACACACCCGCCCCGGAACACCCACGCCATACACCGGAACACCACGGCCACACACCGGCATACACGTACGCCACACCGGCGCATGTCATGGCTATACCGGCACGCGCACACACTCGCGCCGGAACACCCCACGGCCCCGTACATCGCGTATGCCAACGACATCGCTCCGGCGGAGGGCTTCTCGATCGCGTACGCTCTGCGCCGTGTCCAAGCCAACCGCCACCGAAGCCCCGCGCTTTGACCTGCAATCGCACTCCACCCGCTCCGACGGGGTCCTGGAGCCTGCCGCGGTGGTGGCGGCCGCCGCGCAAGCGGGCGTCCAATTGCTGGCGCTGAGCGACCACGACACGCTGGCGGGCGTACCCGAGGCGTTGCAAGCCGGCGTCGAGCAAGGGATCGCGGTGGTACCGGCGATCGAGATCTCAGCCATCGATGACGGCGGTGAGCATGGAGTGGCACGGGAACTGCACATTCTCGGCTACCTGATCGACTACACCGACCCACAGCTCACGGCAACGCTCACCGGCTTTCTAGCCGATCGCGAGCAACGCACGCTGCGCATGGCCGAGAACCTACGCGAGCTCGGCATCGAGCTCGACCAGCGAGCGATCGATACCCGTATCAGCGCCGGTGAGCCCATCGGGCGCCCGCACCTGGCTGAAGCCGCGCTAGGCCATTCAGCCAACGCCGAGCGCCTGCGTGAGGAGCAAATCGACGACATCGGCTCGTTCATCAAAAGCTATTTGATCGAGGGACGTCCAGCATTCGCACTACGCGTGACGCCAACCGTCAAGGAGGCAATCGAGGCGATCCATGCAGCCGGCGGGGTGGCAATCTGGGCACACCCCTTCTGGGACGTGTCAGACCCACAGGAGGCACTCGCCACGATCGATCGCTTCCGCGCGCTCGGGATCGACGGGATCGAGGCTTTCTATGTCACCCACACACGCGAGCAAACCGAACTACTCGCCAACCGCTGCACGGAGCTAGAGCTGCTGAGCACGGGATCGGCAGACTTCCACGGTCCAGAGAACCGCCTGTTCTCCCGCTTCATGGCGTTTGAAACCTATGGCCTAACGCCCAACCTCGGACCAATCGCCGCCCTCAGCAAGACCTCCTGAAAACAGGCCACTGCTTCAAGCAAGCAGATCGGCGAGACGGTAGGCAAGGGCTTCCAGAGCCAGCTCCTCCGAGACGTTCAGTGCCAAACGCAAGCGCGTGTCACACACGAGCTCGATGCCGCGCTGCAGTAAGTGAGCATCGCGGCCCACAACATCGGCGGCGAGCTCGGTGGAGCGATCGCACGCAAACACCAGCTCCCGAGCACCACGGTAAGACACCACATGTCACGCAACCACAGCTCGGCTAGACGCAAGCCAAGCTCGAGCGTTGCCGTGCGGGCACGACGCTCCGCACGACGCACCACATCGGCTCCCTCGCGCTCGTGGCGGCGGCGCTCCTTGCTCGGCAACAGCTCAGCCTGCTCACGCAAACGCTCGGTGGCTCCGGCCCCCGCCTCGGCAGCCGCGGCCTTGGCTGTCTCGAGCAGCCCCATCCAGCGCCGCTCCGCCACGTGCCCGTCAAGCGCACAGCGCACGAAGTGCTCTCCCCACTCACGCAACGCCACCCCGCGCTCACTCGCCAGTAGCGCCGCGAGATGGGCGTCTCCCCCAGCCAGCCGCGCGCAAGCCGCTGCCCGCTCGGGCTCGATCGCATTCCCCTCAACACCGCTCAAACCCTGTTGCACGAACTCGTCGGCAAGCGGGTCGAAGCGCACCTGCTGGCAACGCGAGGCGATCGTAGGGAGCACGTCCTCACGGTGCTCCGCAAGCAGGATCAGGTGAGCAAACGACGGAGGCTCCTCGAGCGTCTTGAGCAGACGGTTGGCTGCCTGGTCGTTCATGGTGCCCGCCGACTCGATCACAAACACACGACGCTTGGATTCGAAGGGAGTATGCGCCACAGCCGCTACCACCTGTTCGTCGATATCGCTGACAAGCACTTCGCTTGCCCCACTCGGTCTCACCCAGGTGAGGTCTGGGTGGGCATCACGTGCCACCCGCGCCACCACCGTATCCGGCTGCTTGGCACCGTCGAGGAGCAACGCAGCCGCGAACGCCCGCGCGACGCCGCGCTTGCCAGTGCCCGCCGGGCCATGAAAGAGATAGGCGTGCGACGGAGTCCCCGCGGGAGGCAGCGCCGGCAATAGCACCGCACGGGCATGCGGGTGGTGCTCGACTCCCGCGAGCACCGGGTTGGCCGGCACCGGGTTGGCGAGCACCGGGTTGGCGGGGACCGGGTTGGCCTCACCGCCCGCGAGCACCACCGGAGCTTCACTCGGCGTCATGCCAGTCGTCTCGGCGTCATGCCAGTCATCGTAGATGGGCGCTACCGTGCGCACGTGGCCAGGGGCAAGCTCATCACGATCGAGGGGCTCGACGGAGCCGGGAAGTCCACGCTCGCCACGGCACTTTCACAGGCACTTGCCGAACGGCACGTGCGCGTGGAGCTGTTGCGCGAGCCCGGCGGAGTGGCGCTGTCGGAGCGGATCAGGGAGCTCGTGAAGGACCCCTCGCTGACGGTGGGGGCCCACGCTGAGGCGCTGCTATACGCGGCGGCACGCGCCGAGCTCGTGCACGAGCGCGTGATTCCACTGCTGGAAGAGGGAGCTTTCGTGCTGCTCGATCGCTTCCTCGACTCCTCGCTTGCCTACCAGGGCGCCGGACGTGGGCTCGGGGTAGAGCAGGTGCGCGCCATCAACCTGTTCGCCACAGGCCATATCGCCCCAGACCGAACCCTGCTGCTGCGAATCGCCCCCGCTACTAGACAGGGACGCCTACACAACCGGGGCGATCGGCCCGACCGCTTGGAGAGCGAGAGCGAGCACTTCTTCGCCACCATCGCCTCAGCCTACGACGAGCTCGCCCGCGCCGAGCCGCAACGGATACGCTCGATCGACGGCGAGCAGCCTCCCGCGCGCGTGCTCGAGCAGGCGCTCGGCGAGATCGACGACCTGCTGGCGTTAGCATTGCCACAGCAATGAGCCTCAAAGCCCGCCGCCGCCCGCACCAACCGATCGCCCCCTTTTGTGCAGCCGTCGCCTGCGCTCTCCTGGCGCTCGTGACGCTCTTTCCAAGCGTGGCCTCGGCAGCCGTGGCGACGAGCACGACTCGTGCCAACGATCCCCTGGGGCTCCCCATCCCCCCCACAGCCCGTGTGCACGGAACCACCACGCCAACTACCGCAACTCCCTCGCCAACCAAACCCGCTAGCACCACACCCGCCGCCGCCACCCCAACGAGCGCCACCCAACCGGGCACGGTAGCCCCAACGACTACCACCCCCGCAAGCGCTCTACCGCAAACAACCAGCACCCCGGCGAGCACCACACCCACTGCCACCACCCCAACTACGCCCGCCACCGCCACTCCAACCACTCCGGCGAAGGGCTCCACAACCGTGATCCTCGCCCGCAAGTCCAAGCCCCACGCCACCCATCTATCGACGGGAGCGCTTGCCCTCGCCATCCTCGGAGCGCTCCTCGCCCTCGGTTGCATAGTGTGGGCGCTCAGCCGCTGGCTCGCCCTCGAACCGCGCTGGACGGTGTCCTTGACGCACTCCCTACGCGAGGCCAGCTACCGTGCCTCGGTCACCTGGGCGGAGTTCGCCGACTGGGCTCGCATAGGCCACTGACATACGGGGTAAGCACAAACCCCCTCTAAAATAAGAGGTTCTCGCTTTCTGTCCGAGGCACGCGAGACGATGCTCGGCCCAAACAGAGTCAAGTGGGCGTCGCGTAGTGACCGGCGCAGAGGAGGTAAGGCCGATGGATTCAACCCCGCACCCCACGATCCAGCAGGAGACCGCGCCCGGCGTGGCCCTGACTGTCGAGCGCCTGTTCACCTCTCCCGCCACCCATCCCTTCGATACGGTCGAGTGGGAGCTGCGTAACGCTCGTATCGGCCACGGCGACCGGGTCGCCTTCGAGCAGACGGATGTGGAGTTTCCCAAGAGCTGGAGCCAAAACGCCACGAACATCGTCGCCCAGAAGTACTTCCGCGGACAGATCGGCCACCCCGAGCGCGAGCGCTCGGTCAAGCAGATGATCGGCCGCGTCGCCGGCACCATCGCCGGCTGGGGACGCGAGCGCGCCTACTTCGCTAGCGAGGACCACGCCGAAGCCTTCGAGGCCGAGCTCACCCACATCCTGCTGCATCAGCTAGCGGCGTTCAACTCGCCCGTGTGGTTCAACGTCGGCTTCGAGGAGAGCCCACAGTGCTCCGCCTGCTTCATCCTCTCGGTCGAGGACACCATGGAGTCGATCCTCGATTGGAACACCCGCGAGGGCAACATCTTCCGTGGCGGGTCGGGGTCGGGCATCAACCTGTCGAACATCCGCGGCTCGATGGAGCCGCTTGCCAAGGGCGGCACCGCCTCGGGGCCCGTGTCCTTCATGCGCGGCGCCGACTCATGGGCAGGCACGATCAAGTCCGGTGGCAAGACACGCCGCGCGGCGAAGATGGTGGTGCTCGATGTCGATCATCCCGACATCCGCGAGTTCATCTGGTGCAAGGCCAAGGAGGAGGACAAGGCCGAAGCGCTGCGCGACGCCGGCTTTGACATGTCCATCGACGGCGACGGATTCAAGTCGATCCAGTACCAAAACGCGAACAACTCGGTGCGCATCACCGACGAGTTCATGCACGCCGTCGAGCACGACAGCGAGTGGCATCTGACGGCTCGCTCCACTGGCAAGCCCGTCGGGGAGCCGCTACGTGCGCGTGAGCTGATGCGCGAGATCGCCGAAGCCGCATGGCGCTGCGCAGACCCCGGCGTGCAATACGACACCACCATCAATCAGTGGCACACCTCACCGAAAAGCGGACGCATCAACGCCTCCAACCCGTGCTCTGAGTACATGCACGTGGATGACTCCGCCTGCAATCTCGCCTCGCTGAACTTGATGAAGTTCCGCCGCCCCGACGGCACGCTCGAGGTGGAGTCCTTCCAACACACGGTGGACATCATGCTGCTCGCCCAGGAGATCGTGGTGGGGCCATCCAGCTATCCCACCGAGCAAATCGGCGTGAACGCCCGCGCGTTTCGCCAGCTCGGCCTCGGCTACGCAAACCTAGGCGCATACCTGATGAGCAACGGCATGCCCTATGACTCAGACGCAGGCAGGGGCACAGCGGCTGCCATCACCGCCTTGATGACCGGTCGTGCATATCGCGAGTCGGCCCGCATCGCAGCGGCCCTCGGCCCATATGAGCATTACCAAACCAACCGCGAGGAGCACAACGGTGTGATGAGGATGCATCGCGACGCCTCCCGCGCGATCCCCGACTCGGCTTGCTTTGACGGAGAGCTACTGGACGCCGCCCGGCGCTCTTGGGAGGAAGTCGTGGAGCTCGGCGAGCGCTTCGGCTACCGCAACGCCCAGGCCACCGTGCTCGCTCCTACCGGCACCATCTCCTTCCTGATGGACTGCGACACCACCGGCGTCGAGCCCGATTTCTCGCTTGTCAAGTTCAAGGAGCTGGTGGGCGGCGGGCAGATGACCATCGTCAATCGCACCGTGCCGCTCGCACTTGCCACGCTCGGCTACTCAGAGCAGCAGGTAGAGCAGATCGAGGCCCATCTCGCAGAGCACAGCACGATCATCGGCGCCCCCGGCCTAGCCGCCGAGCACCTGCCGGTGTTCGATGTGGCGGTGGGCGAGCGCGCTATCTCGCACATGGGTCACCTGAAGATGATGGGCGCCGTGCAACCGTTCATTTCAGGCGCCATCTCCAAGACCGTCAACCTGCCACAAACCGCCACCGTCGAGGACATCGCCGACGCCTACACCCAAGCATGGCGCCTCGGAATCAAGGCATTGGCGATCTACCGCGACGGCTCGAAGACCGCTCAGGCACTACGCACCGACGCCCAAAAGAGCAAGGATGTCCCTGCCGGAGGAGACGTCGATGCAATCGTCGCCCAAGCCGTCGCCAAGGCCATCGACGAGGCAGGACCTCGACGCAAGCGCATGCCACGCGAGCGCCAGTCGATCACCCATAAGTTCTCGATCGGCGGCCACGAGGGCTACATCACCGCAGGCATGTACGAGGACGGCACCGTCGGAGAGATCTTCCTTACCGACATCGGCAAGGAGGGCTCGACGCTACGAGGCATGATGAACTCGTTTGCCACCGCCATCTCGATATCGCTGCAGTACGGCGTGCCGCTTGAAACGCTCGTACAGAAGTTCAGCTACATGCGCTTCGAGCCAGAGGGCATCACCGGCAACCCGGAGATCCCATTCGCGAAGTCGATGCCCGACTACATCATGCGCTGGCTGGCCTCGCGCTTCCTTGACACCGACGCCCAAGAGGAGCTCGGCATCCTCACCCCCGAGGTGCGCGCCCGCAAGCTCGCCCAGGAGGCAGCCCAGTCGATGAGCGCCTCCGACACCGCCGGGCCTCAAGGCGCCCTACAGGCAAGCGCTTCCGCCAGCGTGCCCGCAAGCGCCGCCCTCACCGACTCTCCCCCAGTCGTCCCCGCCCGCCTACAGGGCCTTGACCTCGGCCCGGCGTGTAGCCAGTGCGGCGGCATGATGCAGCGCACGGGGTCGTGCTACACGTGCAGCAGCTGCGGTAACAACACGGGTTGTGGTTGATCGGCTCGTGGTATAGACCGTCAGGTTCGATCCATGCACTCGCCCGGCCATGCCGGCGACACAGAAGGAATGGATCAAGCGTCTAGAACGCAAGGGCTGGACCCGGGAGCGTGGAGGCAATCATCAGGTAAAGATGACGAAGACCGGCGAGCGGCCCATCACTCTGCCCGAGAACAAGCGCCAAGTGTATTCCAAGGGCTTCGAGGCCGAGCTACGTCGGCAGGCGCGTCTTAAGGATGACGCGCGTTGATCCGATGGGTACGATGAAAGAGAACGCAATGCCCCAGAATCAATCCCTACATGTCAGCGTCCGCCACGAGGATGGCTCCTATTGGGCCACCGTGGATGAGTTTCCCGGCGTGTTCGCAACCGGCGATGACCTCGACGAGCTGCGAGAGAGTCTCGAGGAGGGCATCGCGCTCGTGCTCGCACTACCTGACCGGCAGCCACCGGCGATCAGGCTGACGCCCTTCAGGCCGGAGTCTGCGGTAATGGGCGCAAACGCCGAGTTGATATACGCCTGAACGTCAGCGCCCTGCGGCCGCCTGCTCGGCAACCGCCACACGGGCGTCGTCGCGGCCGAGCATGCTGATGAAGACCGCGGCGAAGGCGATACCGAAGACGAGGAACTCGACAAAGCACATGCCAGCGCCCGCGAGCTGCTGATCGGCGATCGCCGAGATGCCGAAGGCACGCGGGGCGGAGGCGTAGAGCGGGTACTGGGTGGCGGTGATCCAGGTGAGCGGCAGGCACACCGCCGCCGATGCAATACGGGTGAAGCCAAGCAGCGCGAGCCGCTGGCCATCTGGGCGGGGCCGTACGCGCGGCAGCGGATCGACGATCAACCACCACATCGCCAAGCCCGTATAGAAGAGAGTGGCGTGCTCGAAAGCGTGCACCACGGTGTGCTGGGCGGCGAAGTCGAAAATCGCGGGGATCGCCCACACCCATGTGGCGGTAGCCCACAGCGGGATCGCCACCCACGGCGAGGTAAGCAGCGCGAGCATGCGGCCCCAACGCCCGCCCGGTGCAACGGCGCGCAGGGCGGGCCGGGCGAGGCCGAGCGTGAGCACCGGCGAGCGCAACCCAAGCAGAATCAGGGCCGGAGCGATGTCGGAGAGCAACACGTGCTGAGCCATGTGCGCGGAGAGCAACCAGCGGTCGCCAATCGCATCTAGCGGCGAGAGCAGCGCGATCGCAAGCGCGATGATTCCGCCCGCATACGGGATCCAGTGGCCGGCGCCAACCGCCGAGGAACGCGAGGCGGCGCGGCGATACATGCGCGCATAAACCAGCGACGCGGCAAGCAGCGCGAGGATCGCGACGGGATCGAGGCTCCAGGAGCCCCAGCCAGGCACGGAAGTCATCGGTGCCATCCTATCGATCCGCTCCCCACTCGCGTCCCGAGCTCCCCCGATCACCGCTCTTGCCTGGACCAGCGCCGATGCTTGGTGCTCCTATTGGTGCTCCCCTCAACACCTACACCTCCTCCTACAACTCGAGCATCCGTGTCATTCCCCCGCCCCATATGACTCCGGCGGAGTCGGGTTTGAGCGTATGGCAGCCAGCTCAGCGAGCAACGACCGCGGGCTCGTGCCACCCAGCACGCGCAAGCGCGGCAGGCGATAGGAGTCCTCGTTGTGTGTAGCCCAGCCGGGCACCACGGTTGTGGAACCAACGTATCCCGCCGCCTTCACCTCGGCGATGACGGTGGCGTTGTAGTGACCGGAGGGGTAGCAAAACCAGTTGACCGGCACGTGGTAGCGATGGCGCACCTCTTCGCGGGCCACCGCCACCTGTTCGTGCAACGCGGTCGGGTCGAGCGTGATCAGGTCGGCGTGGCTGATGCCCTGGGTATCGAGCTCCCAACCGGCTGACACCAGGCCCGATATCTGCGCTTGGCTGAGCCCTCCCTGCGAAGGAGGCAGGCCGGTGAGCTGAATGTTCTCCACCCCCACCCAACCAAGCTTGTGCAACACGGGCAGAGCCTGGGTGTATTGCGACTGATAACCGTTGTCGAAGCTCACCACGATCGGCTTGCCCGCCGGCAATAGGGTGCCACGCGTCCAGTTGGCAAGCATCTGGTCCATCGTCACCGCATGAAAGCCGGCGTCTGCAAGCGCATGCATCTGCGCGGCGAATTCTTCTGGGGGCACGTACAAGCCCGGGAATTTCGCGCCCGGGGGCGGCGGGTTTATGACGTGGTACATCAGGATCGGCACCGACTCACGGCCGGGCCTGCCAGTCGCGCTGCCGGCGGTACCGGCGCTCGAGTCACGGCTCGGCGCCGTAGAAGTGGCGCTGGAGTGTGTCGCCCCGCTCGCCCCGCTCGAGCCGGTGGAGCCCACGGAGCCGCCGTGGGAGCCCGCTTTGGAGGAGCCTCCGGAGCCGAGCGCGATGACCGCTAGAACCGCGATGACCACCGCCAGAGCTATGGCGGCGAGCCCACGTGTTCGCCGGCGCGCACGTGCACGCCGACGTGCCTCACGACGGGCTCGCCGCTGATCGACGTCCATTTGCTCCGTGGGTGGGCCCTAATTCAAACGCTTCTTCAGCGCGCTCGCCGCGGAGAATTTTGCTGCCTTGCTGGCAGCGATGTTGATGGTCTCCCCAGTCGAGGGGTTACGTCCCTGTCGGGCCGCCCGGGCACTGACGCTGAACTTGCCGAAACCGGCAAGAGCGACCTCGCCACCGGCCGCCAGCTCGTCGGAGATCAAATCGATCGTCGTCTCCAGCGCCTGGCGAGCCTGTGTTCCCGCTAGGCCCGTGCGCTGCGCTACCCCATCAGCCAGCTCGTTCTTCGTCATTGGCACTCCCTTCTCAAGTGTCGTTGCTGTGGCCAGGCTAACGGTTCCCAAGGACGTCCATGCGTCCAACTGGCGGGGTTTCCCGCATTTCAGGCCCTAATTTGCCCGGAAAACGCCAAAAAGTAGTGTTATCGGCGCCTTTTCAAGCCAACTATCAGCCCCCACGAGGGATCTCATGGGGGAATCTCGCTTGGCCCTATGCCGACACGCGCGCCGGGGGGGCGGCTCTCGTGGGCTCCCGCGAGCGGGCAGGGCCCGGCTGCGGGTGACCAGCGGCGCATGCGGTCCACAGCACCGCCAGCCACGTGAGCGAGGCGAGACTCACATGCACCCAAACGAGCTCGGTAGGCAAGTGGGTCTCGTACTGGTCAAGTCCCACAGCCCCCTGCAAGGCGATCAGCACGCACGTGACGGTGGATGAGCGTCGCATGAGCGGATCGGCAGGGTGATCGGGACTGGATCTACGCGCCAACCACCACAAAGCGAGCGCCGCGAGCCCGAATACGAGCGCGATCTCGCCGTGGCGATGGATCACGAAATCCATCGTGCCCTTCCCGTCGAAGTCCAAACGGTTGATCTTTTGGCCCGGGGAGCCACCGGCGTGCGGGCCGGCAGCGGTGGCGGCGGTGCCAGCGAAGATCGTCAGCCCGCCCAACGCCACGGTGGCCCGCGCCCACAGCGTGAGCGTCCTGCTGGAGGCCGGGGGGCGCTCACGGGGCTCGTAGGTGGCTCGCCAGGCCAGCGCAACGGCTGCCACCAGAACAAGCATGGAAAGCGCGAAATGGGCCATCACCCAGCCATAGTCGAGCGCTCCCCGCACCGTAAGCCCACCGAGCACAGCCTGGGCGAGTACCCCCAGCGGCAGCAGCGTGCTCAGGCGCATCAGATCGCGCCGGTAGGGCCGGCGGCGGAAGGCAAGCACGAAAGCAGCTATCGCCACGATCGACACGGGCACGGTGATCATGCGGTTTGAGAACTCGATCACCGCATGGGTGTTCAGCGGCGGATAGATCTTGCCGTAGCAACGCGGCCATGTGGGGCAGCCAAGCCCGGAGCCTGTGAGGCGCACGGCTGCACCTGTCATCACGATCAGAGTGAGCGCTCCCAGCGCCACATACGCCACGAGCGCGTATTGGGCTGGAGTGAGGGCGATCTCGCCGGCACGGCGGCGCAGGAGTCGGAGACGGCGGTGCATGTTGCCCATAAGCATTGCATCGACGCCCTTCGAGGACGCACCTAGAGCGCTCACGCAACGCTTACGTCGTCGGGAGGCCCAATCGCCGCAGCCAATCACGTTGGCGTGCCCGGCGCTTGTGTCGGGGCTTGTGTCGGGGCTTGTCTCGCGCCACCGTGCGCGCCACCGTGCCTAGCCGCGCACGGGGTGTCGATTTTCGAGTGTATCCAGTCGACTTTCCAGCCTATGGATCTATCCTGCCTAGAGCGCCATAACTACGAACCAAACGTTTCCAAACGGGACGGTGGCGGAGGAGAGTCGATCGCGATGGGGAAACGCTCAGTTACTTCACTATGAGCCTGGCAGAGGACTTCAAAGACAACATCTACGACCAGATCGGGGACTTTTACACCGCTACACGGCGAGCCGACCCAAGGATCGCCGCGCAGATCAACGAGGCGCTCGGAGACGCCCGGTCTATCGCGAACGTTGGAGCCGGCGCCGGTGCATATGAGCCTTACGACCGCGAGGTGCTGCCGATCGAGCCATCGAGCCGCATGATCGCCCAACGCGAACCAGGGCTTCCGGCTGCCATTTGGGGCCATGCCGAGAACCTGCCCTTGGCCTCCGACAGCGTGGATGCAGCAATGGCTTGTATGACGCTCCACCATTGGACCGACTGGCGAATCGGCGTACAAGAGATGCGCCGGGTGGCACGCAAGCGCGTGGTGATATTCACCTACGACCACACCTATGCAGAGCGCTTCTGGCTGCTACGCGACTATCTGCCCAAGCTCGCTCGCCTGGATGGCGCGCGCTTTCCCGCCATCGACGAGCAACGCGTGGCTATAGGCGACGACGTCGAGATCGAACCGGTGCAGATTCCCTACGACTGCCAGGACGGCTTCCTAGCAGCCTATTGGCGCCGCCCCCGGGCCTACCTCGACAAGCGCATTCGCATGGGCATGTCGATCTTCCACCTACCTGGCGCCAACGAGCTGCTAGGCGGTTTGGGGGAGCTCGCCGAGGACCTCCAAACGGGCCGCTGGAAGGAGCGCAACCGCGACATCTTGGAGCGCGAGGAACTCGATCTCGGTTATCGCCTGCTCGTCACCGAGCTGTAGCAGCGGCTCAGCACGCGATACTCGAACCTGCGGTACTCGAGCAGCAGCTCAGCCGCGTACTGAACGGTGCAGCTCGGGCACAGTACTCGAGCAGCAGCTTCAAGCAGCGCTCAGCCGCGGTACTCGAAGGGCAGCTCGGGCGCGAGCTCGCGTAGCAGCGGAGCGGCGCTATCGCGCGCGGAGACAACCAGCTCAGGCTCAGGCAGCGGCCAGCGCACGGCTACATCGGGGTCGTTCCAAGCTATGCCGCGCTCGATGAGCGGATCGTAATAGGCGGTTTGCTTGTAAATCACATCCGCCACCTCGCTGAGCACGCAGAAGCCATGGGCAAAGCCGACAGGCACGTAGAGGATGCTCATCTTCTCGTCATCGAGCTCGAAGCCCTCCCATTCCCCATAGCTGGGAGAGCCCCGGCGCAGATCGACGAGCACATCGAGGATGCGCCCACGGGCACAACGCACGAGCTTGGCTACCCCGTCGCCGATGTGGAAGTGCATGCCTCGCACCACCCCCCTGCTGGAGCGGGAATGGTTGTCCTGGACGAACTCCTCGAGCGGCGGAATGCCAGCGTCTGAGTGCCACTGGCGCCGGTAGGTCTCAACGAAGAAGCCACGGTCGTCGCCGAACACCGAAGGCTGGATCAGCACGGGACCTGAGATGCGGGCTGGGAATGTCTCCATCGTGGGTGAGCTCGACGGGCGCGAGCCACAGTGGGGCACCCGAGGGCGGGCAGACTATCGAAGTGGTGCGAGGAGAAGGGCGAAAGCGGGCGTTATGGGACTGCTGGAAGCCTGGGAGACCCCCAGCCAGCACCGAATACACTGGAGCGTCCCAGCGAAATGAGGCCGAGGACACGCCAGGCGAAACCGTGGCTTTGCGCTGCTCGTCCCACCTTGAGCTTCGGCACGATGGGCAGCCTCTCCTGCGCGTCCTGGCAAAAAAAGACCCGGCCCACGAGGGGCCGGGTGGTATAGGCCAACAGTATATCGGAGTTCGGACGCAGAAAGTCGAGCTTTCAAGCTAAATGTTTTTCAACTCGGGCCTACCATCCAACGGGCTTGGCATAGGTCCCTGCGGGGTCTGGGAGCTGATGCGCACGATAGTCTGACGCAGACAGTTTGCCCCACCAATGACCCCCAACTCCGTCGCCCTGATGGCCCTTCAGATCGCCAGCCAGGAAACTACGAGAGGGATTCACGGTACCAACGGGTACCCGCTTCCTGGCCTCAATGATCGGGAGCCTAAGATCGCTGTCGTTGGAGATGACGATTGCCGCATCGACATCGCCTTGTAGGACATCGAGCAGAAGATGGGCCGCCACGTTGACGTCGGACCCCTTCTCCTCCCGACGCGCATGAGAGACCATGAAGATCGCATCCGGGATCGGCACATCGGCAGCGTCCTTGACCAAGACAGGAGGCGCGGCCCGCGTCAAGATCGGTCGCCCCTTTGCGTCTGGAGTGGCCATCGGGGCTCGCTTCACGCGAGAAACGTAGGAGCCATACTCGATCAGATCGACGGCCTTCGCTGCAATCAGTGCCTTGAGATACACATCTTGATCGGCGGCGCCCGACGGATTATCAGCTCCGCCAATACGGGCCGTGCAATAAACGATCCGTGTGACCTGAGCCCCGGGCCACCCCGCAAGATGATTGGCTAGTCCTCGCAGATTAATCCAGCGCCAGCCCGGGTACCCTGTCCGCATAGCCCCCGCGCACCGTAGTACATGTTGAACCCATCGATGTAGACCCCGACCCTCACCGCTTGAAGACTATTCGGCCGGGCGGACTTTTATGACAATCCTGGCGAAGCCGCGCATGCGCCTCACCGAGAAGTACGCATCGTCGAAAAGGGCGACAGGCCCGCCCACAAACGCGCGTGCTCAGCGTCAGTGGGCGGGCCGGCCGTGCCCCCCGGGGGGCACGGGACCGAATGGGCATCGGTTCGTGACGTAAAGCATCATGCTCGCTGCCAACGACGATGAATAGAGGAAAATCAGGTACTTGACTTTCAAGATGCCCCGGCGGGGTGCCGCCGGGGTTAGCTCTCGGCGGGTGAGAGCCGACGGGCGGCATCCCGTCGCAGCGACCGGCGGGCACCGAGAACCGCCATCGTGGGGGCCGCCAGGCAGCCAAAGGCCTCGAGCACCGAGGGGCCTACTAGGCGAGCATGGGGCGATGGGGAGCGTTGGATCTCGCATATGTAGAAGCTCGTCATGGCGGCCACGATCAACGCGTGGCGCCTACCACTGGGAAGCGCACCGGCACGGCGCAGAGCCTCGCCGGCGATCGCTCGCATGCGCCTGGCGGCGTCGATCGGGGAGGAGTAGCAGTCGATCAAACCGCGCTCGCCCATAGCTAGGTCTTCATCGTGGTCGACGAGACTGTCAAGCAACGAGTGCAGCGCACCGATCCATGGAAAGTAAGCGTTCTCAATAGCCGGTACATCGGCTGGAGTTACGCTCGGATCGGCGGCTGAGGCGATCAGGACATAGAGGGTGAGGGTCGATCCAGCGCCCGCCCCGGTCTCCCACCAACGCAAGCCGGTGAGCGGCTGAGTTTCCGCGCTGGCCCAGCGCTTGAATGGCTCATACGAGCCAGAGGTGTCGCCATGGTTGAAGGTCTGGTAGGCGGCTACACGCTCGGCGGCTCGGCGCATCGGCTCGGCCATCGGCGAAAGCGGGGGGAGCGCGGCTATGCCCTCGCGAACCGACTCAACCAAGCCTCTTAGGTAGCCTCCATCGTCGCCATGCTCGTGGTGGAGGTAGTAATCGGCATGGTCCCTTCCAGGCGTGGTGGCGACGATCAAAGCCTCGTGCAAGTGCCATCCATTGGCTACCGGATCGCGATTGGGCTGCTCGGAGAGCAGGTCCAGGTAGTCGCAGATGGCTTGGCAAGCCACAAGTGCCTTGACCACAAACGGGCGGCTAGCACGGGGCACGAGCGCCGCGAAGGCCGCCGCGCCCTCGAGATTGCCTTGCTTGCGCGCGAGCGCCTCCAGTGCCAACCCGCGTAGCACCGGGTCGGGGATGCGTACGGCATGCGCCCGCCTACGGTGCACTTCGCGAGCTACACGCGGGAATACCGCAAGCCAGTAACGCCACGCCGTGCAAGCAAAAGCGGGTACGAAACAAAGTCCGTTCTTATGTATTGCCCGAACCACAGGGATAGAATTGCGCACCTGCTCCGAGTGCGCCGAGCCAAATCACTCTTGCAGACTGGCACTGGGAGAAACGCGGGCCGCTAGAAGACCCGGGAGCGCGATCACAGCCAGCGCAATAGCTGTGATGAGCGCGAGAGTCAGGAACACCTGGGAGAGTCCAATCGAGAAGGGCGCGGGAAAGCCCGTGGTGATGGTCAGCCAGTGAGCGGCCAGCGCATGCCCGTAGACGCCCACGAGCGCTCCCACGACCGATCCCCCTCCGAGCATGAGGGCGGTCTCCAACAGCAGCCCACCCCACAGCTGGCTCATGTGATAGCCCTGAATCTTCAAGGACGCCAGGCGCGCGCGGCGCTGCCAGACGGTAGCGCTCAACGCGGCCGCCACCGCTAGGCCGGCTGCTACCAGTAGCAGTGTGGATATCTGCCCGAGCGTACGCAAACCCTGGCGCGCGCTCGCGTCCGCTTCGGCTTCGCTTTGAGCTCTGGTTTGCACCGACAGGGCAACATGCGGGCCAATGGCGGCGCGCACGGCCCGTACACCCACCGCCGCGGGTACGCCCGGGCGTAGATCTACCTCAAGAGCGGTGGCTTCGATCGTGTTCCACCAGTGACCGTAGTCGGCGCTGCTGAGCGTCACTGTGCCCGCGGGCCAGCCGGAGTTGGTGGTGATGGCAGCCACCCGTAGACCGGCAACGCCAAGCGGGGTTGGCACTTCGAAGGAGCCGCCCACCTTCAAGTTGTGTTCCGCGGCGAATCCGCTTGACACCGCCGCCCAGCCGCCGTTTCTGATCAAAGCGTCGGCACGTTCGAAGTTACCGCTTACAAGTTGGCTTGCTTCAAACATCGTTGGGTCCGTTCGCGGTCGCGCCCGCACCCACAACCGTCGATCCCCGACATCGGTAAGACCTCCCTGGTAGACGCGCACCGAGCTCACACCGGGAGCACGCGCGATCCTTGCGGGAATGCTTCCGGGGAGAAAGCCGTTGGTGTTGAACACGTCATTTCCGGTGGTCACCCAAATGTCGGCTGTGTTGTGGTATTCGGCGGTAGCGGTTTCGATCCCGCGCAATAGATCGTCGCGGGCTCCCCCAATGGCCACGCTTCCATACACAGCCAGGCCAGCGATCGCGGCAAGCGCGATCGAGCGGGTGGTGATGGCGCGTAGCTCTGAGACGGCCACGATTACGCTGCCGCTGCGACTGCGCTCGGCAATCCGAGGGAGCAATCGAACGGTGCCCACAAGCACCGCCGGCATCAGGCAAAGCGTGGCAATAGCCAGCACCACACCGCCGATGATCGTCAGGGCTGGCACGAGCGCCACGAGTACACCGACGAACGCGATCAAGAGGATTCCGGCGATGGCGGCACGCAGCACGGTGCTCGCCAGCACAAGCTCACCGCCGCTGCCTGTTTCGCGGAAGACCGCGTCGGCGGGACGCCCGGAGCGCAAGTCAAATACCGGGGAGAGCGAGGCGAGCACGGTGGCGAGCACGCCAAAGCCGATGGCGATCAAGGCGGTACTCAATTGCAGTGTTTGCTCGGTACTCACCGGGAAGGCCACGATGAGATAGACCGGCACTTGGTGGTAGAGCAGGCGGGAGAGCAGATCGCCGATGACCACACCCGCGAGCGAAGCGATCAGGCCGAGGGATACGGCCTGAAAGCCGAGCAACAGAAGGATTTGGCGGGGCTCATAGCCCTGCATGCGCAACTCGGCGATGAAGCGGCGACGCTCGGGGACCGTGAGCAGCATGGCGTTGAGCGCGAGCAAAAAGCCAACCATCACGCTGATCGCCGAGAACAGAGTGGTTGACTGCCTATTGGGCTTGGTGGCCTCGGCGAGCAGGCTGAGTTCGTTATCGGCTGGCTCGACGTCAAGGCGCCCATTCGCCAGACGCCGCAACTCGCCGGCTACAAGTCGTTCCTGGCCAGGACGTGGCTCTATCAGCACCTCGGTTATGTGACCCGGTCGTTCAGCCAACTGTTGGGCTACCGGCAGCAAAGCAACCACGACGGGGCAGCCTTCGAGCACTTTGACCGCTTCGCCGCTGATCACCGCCCCCACACGCCCAAAGTGGGCATTACCCCCTCCAACCATCCTCACCACACTGCCTCGATGGGCGCCAATCGTGCCTGCCACCCCACCGGGAAGGCCAAGTCCCCCGGAGAGCAGTAGCGCGCCGTTGCCGAGCTCCTGCTGGGCGAGACCGCCAAGCGAGGCGAGAGTGGAAGAGACGCCGATCAACTGAATGGCTTGGCTCCCGTGGGGCCCTGAGATGGTCATGTTTTGGCGGAGCACCGGCGTGGCTACCGCCACACCGGGCAGCCGTCGGACCTCCGCCGTGAGCTTTTCGGAGAAACCAGCGGGGGAGCGTGCCACTAGCGCGAGTCGCGCCGAGCCCGCGAGGCCCCGCACTAGTTGTTCGAGAGAGCCCGCGAGGCTTGCGTTGGCAAGCAACACGCCGAATACAAGTGCAACGCCGACGGCGATGCCGGTACCCGCGAGCAACTCCTGCAAAGGATGGGCACGCACCCGACGGCGATAGAGAAAAAGCAACATCGTCAGGCGCACCCCGAGGATCTTGGGGTTTGCTGGGTTGCTCACGAGGAGAGCGGGGAGAGCTCGGCGTCGAGGCCGTCGAGCAAGTGCCCGTCGCGAAGCGTCAGGGCGCGGTCTACGAAGGAGATCGCTTCGGGGTCATGCGTAACCAGCAGCATGGGAATGCGGCGCTCGTGACAGACATCGCGCAGCAAAGTGAGGATCTCGCGGGTGCGCGCCGAATCGAGGTTGCCCGTGGGCTCATCGGCGAGCACCAGACGTGGTTCGCCCACGAGCGCCCGCGCGATGGCAACACGCTGGCGCTCTCCCATCGAGAGGTGCTCAGGTCGGTGATTGAGTCGATCGCCAAGGCCAACGCGCTTTAGCCACGGAATCGTCTTATCGCGTGCTTCACGCACGGTGTAGCCACATACCGGCAGCTTGATGAGCGCATTGTCGAGTGCCGATGCTCCCGGCATGAGATGAAACGACTGGAATACAAAACCGACGTCGCGTAGCCGATAGGAAGCGCTTTGGCGAGAGGACATGCCCCCAAGGTCGCTTCCGTCGAAGCTCACCTTGCCGCTGTCGGGGGACAGCAACCCGGCGGCAAGCAACAGCAGAGTGCTCTTGCCCGAGCCGCTTGGACCGTAGAGAGCGACGAAATCGCCTGGCTCGATCTCAAGCGATACGCCATCGACGGCTCGCACCGTCTCCTCGCCGCTTCGGATAGTGCTTTACCACCTCGCGCAACCCGAGCGCGCTCATGAGCCAGTGTCGCGGACCGGAGCTAGACGGGAGGGGTTGGGGAAGGGAACTATCGTCGCGTTGCCCTCGCTCGAGCAGATTTCACGGGCGGAGATGGACATGAAAACGTCAAAGCCCTGTAGCGCCGGTAGGTCATCCGAGGCCACAAGTAGCGCGGTACCGCGAGCCCGCGCCACGGCGCGCAGCAGCCGATAGAGGTTGTCGCGTTCATCGGCGCTGGAGGTCACCACGGGATCGTCGATGACGATCAGCGACGGCTCGCGGGTGAGGGCCCTGGCGAGCATTACGCGCGTGCGGTCCATCATGGAGAGCCGCCCAGCAAGCGAATGAGCCTGAGCGGCGCTCACCCCAACCAGGTCGAGCTCATGTAGCGCCCTGCGTTCCGCTTCACGCACCGTGCGGCCGCTGCCGCCAAGCGAGATGGCAAGGTGCTGGGCGACGCTTTCGCCTGGGTTGGGACGCCAGTCGCCTACCGCTATATAGGCAAGTTGCGAGCGCAGCAGACGGGCACGCTTGCCGCCCGAGAGGCTGGTGAGATCGTTGCCGTCGAAAGTCACGCTGCCCGCGTCGGGGCGTTCGATCCCGACGGCGATGCGAAGCAAGGTGGACTTCCCCGAATGGCGCCTGCCATAGATCCCAACGTGGGCGCCGGCGGTCATTTCCAGAGAGGCTTTGTCAAGGACGGCTATCTCGCCATTTCCATCTGGGTATGCCTTGCTGACGTCGCGAAGGCGCAGAAGTGCGGTCATCGCGACCGCTGAGTTCCCGCGGGTTGGATCGGGGTCGGCCCCGTCATCGCGACGGTTGACGGCCGGCGTACTCAGATATGCGACCGCGTGTAGCTGCCGCCCAGTCGATCTCGGCTCGGAGCTGGGTGTAGACAGCTTCGCGGGTGCAGTCCATATAGAGAGCCCCCCACGAGCGCTGGGTGCCACCGTTGGGGGCCACGAGCTGGGCGAGGGCAAGACACTTCTGCTCGTAGTCGCGCAACGCCACCATCAAGCGGGCGGCATCCTCGGGGCGTGCCACGGCGAGCTTGGCGTGCAAACCGAAGCGCACCGGCTCGCGCGGGAGCAGCGTCTCCATCCAGAGAGTAAGCGCATGCGAGGTCTTGAGTGTGGGGTGATAGACGATCAGCTTGCGCCGCCCGTTGTTCTTACGGGGTTCTTCGCGGGTGACCATCAGTTCCTCGCGCTCGAGCTGCTCGAGCAGGCGGTAGGCGTCGTTGGTGTCCACCCGCCAGGTCTCGCCAAGGCGCACCTGCATGCGGTTGGCGAGGTCGCCGCCATGACCTGGGCGCTCGAGAACCAGTCCGAGTAGCACACCACGCATGGAGGCAGAGCCTCCGCGCAACCACTCTCGCTTGTTGAGCTTGCTCCGGGAATCGGCCATCGCTCAACTCATCTCATCTCTTCAAAATCAGCTAACGCCACCTGCATAACGTCGCCTTCCCCTTATGCGCCCTCATCCCAACCAATCTGTCTGCCAGAATTCTATAGCACCACGTGACATTGTGCCAACTAACGGGACTCGTCCGATCAGCTGTCATAGGGAAGCCTTCAAAATACTCATTTCACAGGGAATACGGGTGCTAGAGATACCCCTCCAGCGAGCGTGCGATGCCCTCCCCTTGGGGAGAGAGCGTCCACGCATTGGGCCGTCCGGCTCCACCGGCTCGCTTTAAGAGCAGCTCGAGCTCTTGCAAGCGGGCGAGCAAGGTGGAGACCTGGCCGAGATGGCTGATGCCGATTCCATTGGCGATCTTCTGATTGCTCGATCCAGGATGCTCGGCTAGGTAATGAACGCACGCGCGAGCACGAGTGGCTCGCGCGTGTTGCAACTGCTTGGGGATGGGCAGGCGGAGCTCCGGCGGAGCAACCAAGCGCTCTCGAGCGATGGCTAACAGACGGTGGTTGCCCACACGCACCGCCTCAGCGGCCTCGTCCGATCCCATGTAGGCAGCCACGACAACTCCGGAGAGCTCCCCGAGCAAGTCGATGAACGGCGGCACCTGGCCCTTGGCAAGACGGGCGTGCAGGACTCCAGCGACAGACGCAATCGCCGCCTCGGCGGTAAGTGGCGGGGGCTGCTTTTGCTCGGAGAGAGTCTCGCGGGCCCTATCGAGCAGAGCTACAAGTGGCTGGAGCAGTTGAGCGCGCTGCTCGAGCGCCGCGGGAGGACCGGCGAGGGCATCGATGAGACACACCCGGGCATAGGCGGGCTCGGAGTCCAGGAAAACCAGTAGCGCCTCCAGGCCGGCGAGAACGCTGGCCGGCCATGAGGACTCGCGCTCGAACGCCTCGCGGACGAGACCGGCGGAGCGACCCGTTACGTGCTCCACCAGAGCGACGAAGGCTTGCTCGACACTGCCGAAGACCTCGGCGAAAGTGGCACGCGAGACAGACGCCCGTGTGGTGATGGCGGCGATGGTAGTGCCCTGCAGTCCACGCTGAGCAACGATCTCAGCCATAGCTTGGAGTATGCGTGCGCGCTGCAGCTCGAGGACCTGCTTGCGCGAGCTTCGATGGCCCCGCGTCGGGGCTTGAGGACTTGTGCTGGACAATCCCTTAGTTCCTCCGAAGAACTCGGACGCTGGTTGGCACGGCGACGATCGTGCTCACCGATGGCCGGCAGAGGAGTATGTGTAGGCGCTCATCGGGGCGAAAGTCAACAGGCATTACCCCAGCCCGTCAATCCTTGGCACCAATAGCTTGAATGTTTATTTCCTTTCGACTAGGCGCCCGATGAGGGAAATCGCCGCGAAGGCGTGCACAACTGGCTATCTCGAGCGGCCTATACGGCAGATGACGCCAGCTTCGATCGCGGTAGCTGGGCAGGTCTAACTGTGCGGTTGGCATGCATTGGGAAGGCCTTGGACACACAAGGACCTATACTGGACACATGGGACAGGCCTTGGCCGATACGGCTGCGGCGCTTGGCTGCAGCGAGCGTACGCTGCGGCGTTACGTAAACGCGGGTGCTCTGCGTGGTCGGCGTCTGACCCCAAGGGGTGTTGAAATCTCACATGAGGAACAGAGCTATCTGGAGAGTCATTGGACCCTGCTCGCGACCCTAAAGGCAGCGTTGCGCACCGAGCGGGATGTCCGCTTGGCTGTGCTGTTCGGATCAAACGCGGTCGGGGATGACCATGCCGATTCAGACGTTGACGTGCTCATCGTGCACCGCAGCGCTCGGCAGCGAGCGCTAAGCAGCGTCGCATCTCGCCTACGTGACGCGCTCGGCACGCCGGTACACACTGTGAGTCTCGAGCAGGCACAGAGCTCTCCATCTCTGCTTGCCGACATCCTGCAGGAGGGGCGCCCGTTGATCGATCGCGACGGCATTTGGCTCGAGCTGACCGCTCAGTACGACGACATCCTCACGCGTGCCCGACAGGAAGATCAAGCGATCGCGAGCAGCGCCCGGGAGACGATCGCCGCCGCGCGGGCACGAGTCCGGTGAACGACCCGCGCGACAATGTGTCGGGAGGTCGGCTCTCGAAGGGTCAGCGTCGGCTCAATACGATTCTCCAGGGCATACCCGCCGCTCGTGAGCAGCTGCTCGTCGCAATCGAGGAGTTTCCCCCTAACTTCGATCTCGACGCATTCGTCGTGGCTGCGCAGGCACGCGACGCGAAGACACGTAACAAGGTTGCGGTCATCGAGCGTGAGTATGAGGTGCTGCTCAACTGGTGCAACGAGCTGGCGGCCCGACTGCTCGCCGAGGCTCAGCGCATGGGGACCGTGGAGAAGGTGCCCGGTTACCCATGGGAGCGTCTTGCCGCCCTCGACGTCATTTCGGCGAGTTCAGCAAGCCATCTTCAAGAGGCGATGGAGATGCGCGACAGCCTCGGTCATGCCTATCCACCGGCAAACTGGCGTGCACTACACGAGGGCGTTCAGACCCTACTCAAAGAGCTCGATCGCTATATCGACCGTACCGCCCGATGGGCCGAGGAGCAAGGGATTCTTCCTCCAATCGTGTGAGGCGCCCCGCTGAGAGTCGCTGGCCTTCGCCTTTCTCCAACAATCGGGGCGACCCTCGATCCGCAAATACTGTCTTCGCTACACAGCATTTCGCGTCACTTAGCAATATTCGGGCCTGCAGGACGTTGAGCGAATAGTCGGGTTTTGGCTCTAGGGCTAGCTGGTCAACGGAGCATGTGCGGTTTCGTGCGGCACGACGACCGGCGCGATCAGGCGGCGCGGTCTACGTATTCGCGTAGCGCGGTGCGGGCAATCTCGCTGACGGAGCGGTGCGGCCTCTGGTGCATGCCTGGGATAGATGTCGACCTCCATCGAGACGAGCAGCGCGGATGGCGGCGCCGCGATGCTTCCGAGTATCGCTTGACTTCCAATCACCACGAACTCCTCCTCGCCGGTGACCTCGGCCGCTGCGGCGAGGACATGCTCGAACTCCTGCGACTGCACTCAGCCGACCTCCGCAAGGACGCGCCGTCGCTCAGGCTCGGTGAGCGCTCCCGCGAATGGAGAGTTCTGGCGCAGATCGTCTGCGTCGGCGCCGGCTGCCGTGATCGCGTCGCGGATGGCTGTCAGGGGCATGGCAAGGACACAATCCCATCTCTCGGCGTAGACGGGGTCGATTCGGCCCTGCTCACGCCAGCGATAAAGGACGTACTTGGCGTCGGCGACAGTGTGCTTTCGCAACCTCCCCGCCACGGCCTGGTGATATGCAAGGCCACGCAGATGCGTGCGGTCATAAGAACTGCCGTTCCGCTCGTGCGGCCAGTCCACGCTTAGCCGCTCAGCGGCGTGCTGCCTGCTTCTCAACACAGCGGCAAGCGGGTGGCGGACGGTCCCACCGGTCTTGCTGGAGCGGACGGCTTCGTAGAGATCGAGCAGCGCCGCAACCGACACCTCCTGACGTCCTGCCGCAGTGAACATCAGCGGCACGTCGCCACTCTCGATCCATCGTTCCAGAGCGGTGTGACTGACGTCGAGCAACTTCGCGGCGAGTCGTCGCGAGATGGTCTCCCCCAGCTCCTGTTCGAGTCCCAGACGGACGGCGAACAGGTCTTCGCTGTCAGGCACGAGACGCCCAACACGCCGAAGCCGCGCGAGGTTCTCAAAAAGCTGTTGCTTGCGATCCACGATCGCCATATCGCAAAAGCTAGCAGTCTTGTTGCCAAAAATCGAGAAAAACGGCAATATAGACCGACGGCGGATCCGGGTGGCTTCCCCTTCGCGGGCTCAAGGTATGTAGCGATGAATTGATCCGGTGCCATTGAGAAACTCCCAGTCCCGACGCGGCCACAACACCAGCAACACCGCAAAGCCGAGCAACACGAAGCAGCCGATCGCAACCCACGCCGCAGCGCTGATGCTGTGCTTTACGAGCGTCTGGCCCCCGAAGAAGGACGTCGTGATAGGCGCAGAGCGGAAGAGCCGTGACTTCGTCGCAGCGCGCTAGGGAGCTATACGGCTTGGCTCTGCCCAGGCCAGACGCCGGTTCGTATGCGCTCATACAGCGTGTCCGGTGGGAGGTCGGCCCCGCCCGGCCAGCAAACCGTGCCGCTCTCAGAATCGACGCTGACCTCGGCAAAACCATCCGAAGTCACAGCGCGCTCAAACACCGGGCCGCGCATACGGTCCAGCACATAAACCTCCCCGGTTAAACTCGAGCATCTGGCGCGAACGAATCAAGACGGTCGGATTCGGCGCGACACGCTGCTAAGGCCCGGTAGGGACCTCGTAGTTGCTCAGATCAGGCGTCTGCGAAGCAGACACCGCAAACAGAGGCGCCTCGTTTCAGACGCCCCAGCGACGCGACGGGGCTGGGGTATCGGCACTGCTGATCTGCCAGCGAACTCCGGGACCGAACTCGAGAACGATCCCAGCGGGACTGATCAGCTCCCAATTGGGTGGCTCGTCCTCCACATCAAGGGCGGCGGGTCTCACAACGAGCACCGAGCCATCGGAAAGCATGCAACGCAGCTCTCCCGTCTCCCTGTCAATGTCAGCATCATCGATAGAGCGCCCCACTAGCTGACTTGGGTCGGACGGCGAGCATTCAGCATCTTGGGTGGCAAAACGCCAGATGTCACCGTGTGAGTCGCGAACTCCAACGTGGAGCGCCTCTGGATAGGCAATGCGCGCGTCGACAATCGACCCACGCATCAAGCGCAGAACGTTCATCGGTGAGGCATCTAGGTCTACGACAGTCACCATCAGCCCTTCCATTGTCACAGCCAAACCCACCAATTCGCCATAGGTCATGTCAGCCTGGATGCAGCCAGACGCCCTCCCGGCATGCAGAGCACCACTTGCTTCATAACGCTCGCCGGCAGTCAAGCCAACCTCCCGACAAGCCTGGCTGAATTGCTTGATGTCGCTCTTGCTGGGCACAAATGCAGCGAGTCAAACTTCGAGCGGGCAACCGCCGGAAAGCCTCAACGGTTGTCTCGCTCCCCGGATGCGAAACCGGGACAACCCATGACGCCGGCTAGCTCACAAGCCCCGGGGGTGCTACCCGTCGGCCGTCGCTCAGTGATGGACGAGACGCGAGGCCGGCTCGAAGTCCCCGTGCAAAACCAGGGGATCGAGATCCGCTCCGTTGGGCCACACCACTGTGCCCAACTGCTCATCTACCTGCACCTGAGCGAAGTAGCCGGGATCGGCCAGGGGCTCGAACACGGGGCCGTGCAGCTCCCCGGTGAGATCGACATCGCGTGTGCTGCCGTCGCTGAAGCCAAGCCTGAGCTTGTAGTGATCAAGCACGTCTACAGAGGTGACTCGTACGAACTCCATGCCCTCATCTTACGGCAACGGATCGATGGGCTCGGGAGAACCCCCGTCCTTTGCCCGCTGCCAGTCGGCTTCCAACTCATCACGGTGCAGAGTCGCCCATTCGGTCACGAGCTTGAAAGCGCGAGTCGGAAGGCTGCCGACCAGCACCTCGTTGCTGCCGATCACGATCGCCGCGTGGTGCTCGGCGTACTGGGCGTGGAAGTGGGGCGGGTCGTGGTCGTAGAAGTACATAGTCACGACGATCCCGTAGAAGAAGCTGATGCGAGGCACGGCGCCATCATGAGCGCCGCTGCGGACGGAGAATGGGCCGACACTTCAACCTCGACCGAACATCTCAGAGGCAAGTCGGAGGCAGCCCCAGCCTCGACCGCCCGCCGGATAAGGCCCAACCGCCCCCGCGTAATAAATCGGGCCCACTTTCGGATCGCTTGCAACCATGCGGGATTCGCGTGGTCGAGCGGTCTATTGCTGGGTAGTCTTCGGAGGCGGATGGGCCTCTCATTTCGCCCGTATTCGCCCAAACCGGCGGTCGATAGACGTGTGAAGTGTTCTCTCTACGCCTGCGGAAGGGACCGCAAGCGCGGCGCACAGACCTTGCATATCCGCGGCGCCCGATTGCTTGCCAGGATCGAGCCCGCCTCATGCCTCGAACCGTTGATGTCAAACGGGGCGTGACGACACTCCGGGCGATGAATGGTGCTAGTCGTGAAGCTCTCGACATGGTCGTCCAGAATCTCCCAGCGGCGCATGAGATTAAGATAAGGGCGGCCTCGGATGGTCAGCGGATTCGACGAGACGACGGAGCGCGTCCGTCTCGTCCTCCCCACGCCGCATCGCCTGCCGGTAGACGCGCAGAGCGAGCGCGGGATCGGCGTGGCCCATTTCATCCATGACGACCCGGAATCTTCACCGAGCGCGTAGAGGATGCTCGCGAAGGTACGTCGCAGCGAATGGGGCGTCAGTTTCTCTGGCAGCGGCGGTAGTCGCTGCTTGGCGAGGTTTGTGTTCGCGCGCTCGATGACTGTGAGCAGGACACGGGAGCGGATGTTTTTCGCGAGAGGACCGTCCTCCTGTGCGGTTGCGAACACGAATCCGTTCGGATCGGTGGAGCGGTGCTCGCGCACCGCCCAAGCTGTTGTAGCCAACGGCTAGGACCGACATCCCGCGTAGTAGCGCGTGTGCTCCAGATAGTCCGGGTCCGGTGCGACATGGTCAGGTGCAGAGACCGTACCCATGACCTCAGAGCGATAAGCCGCAATCTCTTGGTGATCCCGAACGATCTTCCCAAACCACACCGTATCCGCCAGCACGACTCGGACGCCATCGGGGTCGGTCGTCTCGCTCATTGAGAACTCGTCGGCCATAGACGAACAGCATCCTCATCTATCGAAGTCATCGCCAAAGTCGTCGCGATATGGCTCGTTCGCCGACGCCTCCTCAGCCAGCGCCTCATCCAGAGAGGGTGTGATCCCGAGCTCGCGCAGTAGTCGTCGGTGCTTGTCGTGGTCATAGCCACGGTCGGCGAGTAGCCGGTCGGGCTTGCGGCGGGGACGGCCACGCTTGCCAGCGACCGGTCGTGCGTGCAGGTCTTCCAGCAGTGGGATCAGTTGGGTGACGTCGTTGCGGTTCCCGCCAGTCAGCGACACCGCCAATGGGATAGCGCTCGCGTCGACGAGGAGATGGTGCTTTGAGCCCGTTCGGGCACGGTCTACCGCGGGGATGGCCCCGTCAGGAGCCCCCCAAAAGAGCACGAATATGACTGGCGTCAACCGACGCTCGGGACCAGTCGAGCTTCCCCGCAGCGTTCAGCTTCACCAGCAGCTTTTGGTGCAGCGCGTCCCACACACCCGCCTTCTGCCACGTCCGCAACCGCCGCCAGCACGTCACCCCTGAGCCATACCCGTACTCGCGCGGCAGATCCTCCCAGGCGATACCGGTGTGCAGCACATGCAAGATCCCGTTGAGCACTAGCCGATCATCGATCGCCTACGCCCAGGATGACGCCGACGACGAACCCGAACCGGGATCAACGGCTCGACCTCGCCCCACAACTCATCAGTGATCTCGAAACGAGAGGGCACCTCCACCGCCTCCAATCCTCGGGGACACACCCAAAAGATTCAAGACCCCAACCCACAACCCTCCATTTTGAAGACCTTCTAAGGCTCGGTGGGGACCTCGTAGTTCCTGAGGATGAATCTCCCTAGGAGCGGAACAGCAAACGAATACTTGCCGAGGCGGTTCTTGTAGATCATTCCGCGCTCGGCAAGACTCGCGAGCATCTGGTTCGCATGGCTAGGCGAAAATGTTTTGGCCAACAATTGCTTGCCCTTCTCCACCAATTCTTGAATCGTAAATTCTTCATCTGAATGGTTTAGATTGGCTACAACCCAGAGCAGTTGTCTCTGGCGATCGGTGATCTTTTCCCATCGTCCGGCGAAGAAGTCCGTGTCTAGCTTGCGCTGGATCGCATCCACCGGCACTTCTCGCGGCTCGTCTTTAGCGTGCTGTTGGATGAAGATGTCAAAGACCTCACGACAAATGAATTGGATGAAATAGGGATAGCCGCCGGACTCATGACATATCGTTTCGACCGACTCCGGGGTAAATTTTATTGGACAGTTTGCAACCTCAATGGGCTTCGTTATCGCCTCCCTGCTCTTGTCGCCGTCGAGCTTTCCGATAGTCACAACTCGGAACATGCGCTCCGCATAGGTTCGGGCATCGACGACCTTCGGAAACAGGGTCGGCAGGCCGGTCAAGACCAACATAAATGGGATGCCCTTCTTCTGGATCGACTGAAAGACGTCAAGGAGAACCGAAAGCGGGAACTGTTCCTTCTCTGCATGATCGGATAGATTCTGGGCCTCGTCATATGCAAAGATGACTCGACTCGGCTCGTGCTGACGTAGGTGCTGCCACGCGAATTCGAGCGTCGTCTTAATCTTGTCCGATATCAAACCGGGAGTCGTGTTGTAAACAGACGCCAGAATGTCGTGCGATAGCGGTACCTGTCGCGGCTCAACAGGAGCAGCAAAGCCCGGCACATTCTGTGCTTGCTCCTCTATCGTGACAGAGGATGTAATCAGTGCAAGGTCAGCAAGGATACGTTGCGCGAGCGCCGTCTCGCTGATGCTCGCCGACTCTGATAGGTCTGCCCCAGCCCATAGCCATCCTTGGTGCATGGCCCGAGGCTTGAAGGTCTCCAAAAGCACCGTCTTGCCCACACCACGTAGGCCGGTGAGGATCATGTTGTCCAAAATTTCGTCTTGCTTCAAAAGATTGTCGAACTCTTCGTACTCACCTTCGCGCCCCGCGAGGTGGGGCGGCATGTGCCCAGCTCCCGGCCGGTAGGGATTTTTGAACTCCGTAACAGGATTCATAACCTATTAGCTCCTCTGCTAAATTTAGGTGCACAACTAAATTTAGCAGACTGGCTAAGTCTCTGTCAATCGGGATGTTCTGACGCAGAGAGAAAGAGCCGTGACTTCGTCGCCGCGCGGTAGAGAGCTATGCGTCAGGCGACGCGATCCACGTACTCGCGTAGCGCGGTACGGGCGATCTCGCTGACAGAGCGGTGCTCCTCGCGGGCACGGGCACGCAAAGCCTTGGCGAGATCGGGGTCGACACGAATCTGCACGCGCGGAGAGGCCCCCTTTGTGCCAAACGACGGTCGCCCGACAGTGACCTTGATCGCCTTGTCCAGGTCGTAGCCGCGTTCTGCCTCGTCGGCCAGCGCCTCTATGTCCTGCTCTGAGAGCTCGTCGCCTCCGGCGGTCCTTATCCTGGTCATCAACCTTCCTCGCATCTGGTCCTGTACTTCTTGCGTAGCGGCATCGCGTGGATCACGTAGAGCCGGACCCGGTCGAGTTAAATAAGGGTCAGGTTCGGCTTTGGCTTTGGTTTTGGGACCGAGCGTCATGGTGCTCTTGTGACTGTGGCCGCAGCTACTACAGGTATAAGTGCTCGTGATGACATTACCCTGACGGTCGTCGGTCTCCTCAACCGTGACGCCACACTTCTCACAACGAGCTTGATAGCCCTCCCATTCGGTACCGTCCTGCCATAGCGCCAAGCGCTTGTGGCGCGGTTTGCAATCGAACGTGAACAGAACGTCGTCTTCGGCTTTTGCGCCGGACGATCACGGTGAAGGTAGCTCCGGAGTGTGATCTGCATATCCTCGCCGCAGGAGCGACAGTACGGTGTGACCGAGCCGTTAGCAGGATCGGCATCTCCACGGGACTCAAAGGGTGGACGATCGCCAAAAGAGCTTTTGCACCATCTCCTCGCGCTCACGACAGAACTCGACCGTGATTTTGTCGTAGCGCTCCTCGTACTGCTCGCGATCTTGGAGCCGCGTATCGCTCATTGGATTTGCGGGGATTAGTGGCGCATGACATGCGCACAGTGTAAAACAGAAGCGTACAGATCGCCACACCTTGCCCCTTGCCGTCATCGTCCTGTAGAATGGGGTCATAAGGAGCGAAGATCCAATGAGCAACCTCAGCCTACAATCCGTTGTCTACCACGAGGGCGAGCACTACGTCGCTCAGTGCCTCAACGTCGACGTCTCTAGCTTCGGCGAAACTGAGGCCGACGCCCTCGCCAATCTTCAAGAGGCTCTAGAGCTGTACTTCGAGGATGCGCCTGCCAGTGACGCTACCCCGGTCGATGCCCCTGAGGTCCGCACCCTGACGCTCCAGGGTGCCTAAGCTCTACTCGTCTCAGCAGGTGATCAAGGCCCTCGAACGCGAGGGCTTCGCGTTCATCTCCCAGCGTGGCAGCCACGTCAAGTACCGCAAGACCGGCGCAAGCATCGTCTACACCGTCATTGTCCCTGCCGGTCGCAAGCAGATTCCGCGCGGCACCTTTCGCTCGATCCTGCGCCAGTCCGGTCTAGACGAGAACACGTTCGAGCAAAGCTGAACCGCCAGGGTAGCTTTGCGATATGGCTGCGCGATGCGACGTAAGCATGGATCAGGTGTTATCTCGCAGCCATTGCGAGCCTTTGGCATCGAAGCCGACCCAGGCGGACGCCTTGTTCTGAATGTCGAAGACAAGTAGCTTGTCATTGCTATCTATGTGCGCTGAAGTGAAGCGGGTCGGGTGAGCGACCAACCCGCCAGAGGCCGCTCTTCCGGGGCAGAGCAATCTTCGGCTGCTGGCGCGCCACTTAACCACCAGCGAGGAACGCCTTAGCTGCGACCACTACATCGCGGAAGTCCCTTCGCGGATGCTCTGCACGCGAGGATCGCGACAGATGTCGAAGCCATCAGGACAGCTCTCGAACCGCGAGCGTCCTCGACACCCGAGCGAAATCCGGGAATTGGGTTGTAGTACCTCCAACGTATCTATGCGGACCTTCGCGCCGTGCCCTGCGGCTCGCAGGTGGGCGACGGACGAGGTTCCCTCCGTCCTCGTGTCCGAGCGCGATGGCTACGTCCTCGGAGAACATTTCAAGCTCGTTGACACCAACCCGCGAAGTGGCGGGTGGCGAGGTAAAGGCTTCCCTCCCATCCCGTGGCGGCTCTGACGGCCTTCCCGTGTAGGCGCCCGAGCTCGGGGTCCAGTGCTCCCCCAGCGTCCCTTGAGTTCAGCAGCAATTCAATCGGGACGAATGGTGATGCTTGGTTCGGGTGCTAGCGATTCGCAGGGGCCGTGAGCGGTCTTGTGGGCGGCCCGACAGTCGAAGTCTTGTCAGGCAGCGCGGTCTACATACTCGCGTAGGGCTGTACGGGCGATCTCGCTGACCGAGCGGCGCTCCTCGCGAGCACGCGCCTTAAGCGCCTTGGCGAGTTGGGGATCAACGCGCACCTGCACACGCGGCGAGACTCCCTCGGTACCGAGGGAGGGCCTCCCAATCGTGACCTTGATCGCCTTATCGAGGTCGTAGCCGCGTTCGGCCTCGTCGGCCAGCGCCTCAATGTCCTCCTCTGAAAGTTCTGTACCGGCGAGGGTCTTGATCTTCGTCATTTCTTGGCCTCCTCGTACCGCTGTCTGTACTTGTTGCGTAGCGACATTGCACGGATCACAAGCAGACCGCCGTTGGGAAGCTGGATAACCATGACCTCCAGCGGTTCCCCCTGAGGGTCATCTCCGAGGAAGACGAGCCGGGTGTCCGGTACCCCCTCGCGCCCAGCGGGTGGGGGCTCTTCGAATCGGACGCGATAGTTGGCGATGACATGACGGATGCGATCCTTCGACACGCGATGACGTGTAGCGGCGCGCGCAAACCGCACGCTCGCGTTTGAGAGTTTATCAGTTGTGTCAGACATAATAAAGGGTCCGGTTCGGGGCGTCCAACCGCCTCCCTCGACTCAGAACAAGTTCTCCCGTGTCGGTGTTTGCGTTGATGATCCACGTCGCTTGGGACGGTTCTCGGCGCGTGTGGCGTATGCGCCGACGATCCGGTCGAGCGCACGGCCCTTGTCGTGGTGGGCAGTAGAGACAGCAGACCAGTTCCCGCCGCCCGGTAGCCGAGGGCGATTGCAACGTCCCCTGAGGACATTTCAAGCTCGTTGATCAAGCGCCCATGAGACGATCATCGCCGCACGAGCGCGAATCCCGTGAACGAACCTCGCGATAACGTGTCGGCGGGGTCTTGGTGGGTGGTTTGCGAGGTGTCGAGCTTCAGCTCGAAGCAACTCCCACGTTCCTGCCGAGGTGGCTGTCTTCACCAACCTGACGCTCGAGCATCTGGCCCGCCACAGCGACCTGGGCACTGAGGGAGCAAGAGGCCCACGAGCATATGTCGTCCGGGCTCCCGCCGCCCGATACCGCGAGCCTATGCCTACAGCGATTCTCGACGTTTGTGCTTACGCCTGAACCAACTCCATCGACGCTCGTCGTCATCCTTGATGATCCCGCCGGGGCCCATATGGGGTACCGAGGAAGGAGCGGGCAATGATAGAGGCACAGGTGACGGAGCCAAAGGCTCACGTTGGGGTGGCATCGGCGTATCTTGCTTACTCATGACGTCAATAATCCCAGCTGCCCAGACAGCCGACAAAGGCCATCGGTTGCACGAGCGTTCTGGACCCCAAGGACCCACGACTCGTCTATAAAGCACATCGCTCTAGATCGGCTTGCCGCGTGCAAACCCAGTCATAGAGACGATAGTCGAGCTGGTTCTCTTGCATGTAGCGATTATACAACATTGGACCCAGCTGTTGCTGGGCAACCAACAGTCGCTCGGCAAGATCTGGTGATCTGCCATACGTCGCATTCTCGGCGGCGGTGGTAGCAGAAAGGGGTAGGCCAACCTCTTCTGCTGCCCAACGCAATCTCGTCATTACTGTGTCAAAGCGATCGTCGGTTCCAAAGCAGGGACCGTCGGACAGGTAGTCGATTGCGTGCAAAAGGTCGCGCTCGGTGGCGACCGCATTATATATGTGCCCGTTTCGGAAGGATGCTTGTGAAAGATGGATGACCTGATAGTCGGCGATCACCATCCCGCCAAGCGACTTGTTGTTCAAGCACCAGAGAACGAACTGGGAGAAGCTCGTCCGCTGAGCCACCTCTTCGCTGAGAAGAACACCTAGGGTGTTTCTGCGCAACTGACTATATACAGAGAATGCCCTGTCCAGCGGATGGCGGATCAGGACTACAGGCAGCACATCCAGGTCCGCTGGCGCCGGCGGACGCAGCAGATGAGAGGACACCGCAAGAACCTCCGGTCGATCCCTCAAGAAAAGAGAGAGGTCACGAGCGCGCAAGAGCGACGTGGCCGTACGACCCTCCAAGGAGGCCCAGCGATCGCCAAAGCTCATCCTCAGGATGCGATCGACAGAGCTGCCGGCGTTCTTGAAGATATGGTAGTGAACGATGATCGTCCTCAGGTGAAACGCTGCTTTCTTTGTAGAGTGGGAGCGGCGCGTTAGGATACACGAGCGGTGGGATGGACAGTGATCTCAGCGTGGATGACCTAGTCACCTAGGAGGCACGTGGCCGCATTGCCCATACTCCCGTTTCAGAATCGATTAGGTTGGCACCATCTATCGTTTTCCGAACCTCGAAGCTGACTCGGCAGAATCAAAAGCTCTTGTCAACAGTCAAGGAAGGTGCGGATGATGTGGTAAATGTTTGGAGCCCTAGTCTTACAAGTCTCGCTCGTCATCTTTTTTCTCCACTGCTCGAATCGCGAATCTGTTTGATCTACGTGATAAGGCTCCTGAATGTCTATTGAGAGTGTGACTTCAGACCTGCACGTCACTCTGAACCGCCCCGGCTTTTTTGGAGATAGTTTATTGAGTGATCTGTCTTTCCCTCGCCTGCTCGTACTCGACGGGAGGGAGCCCGTCGCATGCCGTGTGTAGTCGTTTGTGGTTGTACCAGTCGATCCATTCGAGGGTCGCGAGCTCGATTTGGTCGATGGTCTTCCATGGGCCTCTGCGGTTGATCAGCTCTGTCTTGTAGAGCCCGATTGTTGACTCGGCTAGAGCGTTGTCGTAGCCGTCACCGACGGATCCAATCGAGGGATCGGCGCCGGCATCGATCAGCCGCTGCGTGAAGGCGAAACTCGTGAATTGGCTGCCGGCATCCGAGTGAACCACGAGCCCGTCTATGACGGGCTGCCCGTGGTGGTCGCGTGCCCAGAGAGCCATCTCCAGCGTGTCGAGAACGAGAGTGGTCTGCATTGTCGTGTCTGCCTTCCAACCAACGATCCGGCGGCTGAATGCATCGATCGCAAACGCGACATAGACCACGCCCGACCAGGTCGCGACATATGTAAAATCAGTCACCCAAAGTCGGTTCGGGGCCGGTGCACTGAAGTCACGATCCACTAGATCCGGGGCGCGGTCGGCTTGCCCATCGGGGATCGTGGTGCGCCGCTTCTTGCCACGCACAGCGCCACGCAACCCAGCCTTGGCCATCAAGCGTTCCACAGTGCAACGCGCCACATCCACGCCTTCGCGTTGCAGCTGCCACCACACCTTGCGCACCCCATAGACACCGTAATTCTCTTGATGAACACGGCGGATACGCTCAACCAACTCAGCATCACGTCGCGCGCGCAACGACGGGTTGCGCTGCCTAGCCTTCACGGAGTAATAAGTGGACGGGGCGACCTCCAGAACCCTGCAAGCCGGCTCGACCCCATACTCAACACGCAACTCGTCAATCACCGCGCTCATCTCCTCGGCTGCGGGTCGAGCTCCCGCGCGAAGAAAGCCGAAGCGGCCTTCAAAATCTCGTTCGCCCGCCGCAACTCACGATTCTCACGCTCGAGCTCTCCGATCCGCTCAGCCTCACTCCTGCTCGTCCCAGGACGCACACCACCATCAACTTCAGCCCGACGCACCCAACCCTGCAACGTCTGCGCCGAACAACCAAACTTCGCAGCAATCGAACTAATCGCCGCCCACATACTCGAGTACTCCTCACGATGCTCAAGCACCAAACGCACAGCGCGCTCACGCACCTCAGGTGGATACCTCTTCGCTTTTCCCATCAGCCCATCCTCTCACGAAGCCAAGCCTCCAAGAATCCCGGAGCGGTTCACTCCGCAGGGCTGCGAATTACCCAAGACCTCATACGATATTGATAAGTTTTAGTAAATTATATGAATACTTATTGAGTTTAGCCAAGTGCAGTATGAGACCAGCAGCAAGTGTGCATATCAAGAGATGAGAAACAGCTGACAAGACTCACGACCACCGCGAGTCCGCAAAACGGCAACGGCTCAGTAGTCATTGACGGATCGCAGATTCGTGCACCATACGAAACACGGGTCGGGCGATGGGCCTGTCAGCCGCAAGAGCTACCAGTTTTGATATCGGCCCATAATGTCGGATGCTCATCCTTGCCGCGATCATGTTGCTGCTAGCTCCGGAATGCTCGCTATACAGAGCGCAGGCATGCACGAGCCGTCGTAGCATTCCCATGAACCGGCTGTAGATGTCCAGAGAGCTTCGGGTGCTACCCGCAGATGACCCGCGTCGTCTCGTGCGCAGACAGGAAACAGTCGCAGTTCCAAGCTGGTCTAGTGTCATCCAGAGGGCGGATGACGGGTTGGTCGGCAGCATCTAATAACTTGTATCCATCACTGCTGAAGATCAAGAACTCCAAAGCTGCGGTCCCTCGGCTGCGATGCGCCCGCGGCAGGGCCCATGGCGCTACCTGCCAGGAAGGCCACAGCGCTCGCGTCTGCTCCTCAATCTCCTGATCGTGGCAGTCACGCTCGCATTCTCCTACCTCGCCCTCAGCAGCATCAACCTGTCGCTGGCATGGCGTGCGTTGCGCACAAGCGACTACTGGTGGCTAGCCGTGGCGCTCCTGGCCTTCGGACTCGGCAACGTGGCACGTGCGTTCCGCTGGCGTTCGCTGTTCGCACATGGCCGCCGCCCCCCTGTGGGCGTGGTATGGAACGCGATGATGGTCGGCTACCTCTACAACAACATCTTGCCCGCGCGCGCGGGCGAAGCAGCCCGCGTCGTGGTGCTCACACAGCGCAGCTCGGCTCCAGCAACCGAAATCGTCGGCACCGTTGTGCTCGAGCGCCTCTATGACGTGCTCGCCATCCTCCTGATCTTCTTTGCGGCCAAGCCCTGGCTTCCAGCTGTGAGTTGGTTCGACGCGGCAGCAGTGGCGGCCTTGGTGCTCGCCATCTTCATTATCGTTGCCGCAGCCGTACTCGCCATCTATGGCGACCGGCCTCTGCGCATACTGCTACGCCCCCTGCATCGGTTCTCGCTGTTCTCGGGAGAGCGTCTGGAGCACACCATCGAAGAGCTCACGAATGGGCTTAGCGGGTTGCGTCACCCCCGCCTCGCACTAGAAGCCTCGCTATGGACGATCACGGCATGGCTGTGTACCTCGCTCTGCGCATACTTCGTGAGCGTCTCCTTCCACCTGCACCTTCCGTTGGCCTGCGGCTTGCTCGTCGCCATCGCAATCGGACTTGGCATGATCCTTCCTTCGCCACCGGCGGCAGTCGGGGTCTTTGAGGCCGCCGCACTGATCGCGCTCACGGCCTATGGCATTCCGCACTCCTCTGCGCTCTCATACGCGGTCGTACTGCACCTCGTCAACTTCGTGCCATACATCCTCGTAGGCGTACTGACCCTGCATTACAACTCGCGCCACTCCCCACGGCTTGCGCACTCGACCGCTAACAGTCTGCCTTAAGCGCTTCAAGAGACTTCAGCCGGCGACGATCTCCGCCTCGATCTGCCGCCTACATATGCAGCGTAGTAGTGCGCGACGTGATGAGCGTGACGTTGGCCCCCCGACCAACGTCACCCTCTGGATCATTGGGGCTATTCTCCGAAGTTTCCGGTGTTCGCGACCGCTGTTGGGTTGCCTGTGATGGCGTGATGGAGCGGAACATATTCCCATTCTTTGCCATTCCAGGCTGACTCTTCCAGCGACGAGCCGCCATTATAGAAGATCCATAGTTCGCCTGTATACGGGTTCATGACGATTGCTGGCGATCCGGTAATTCCATGATGAAGGGGCACATAGCCCCATTCTTTACCGTTCCAGAAAGACTCTTCTAGTGAACTGCCTCCATTATAAGCGATAAACTGTTCGCCAGCTGAATTTACTGCTACGGCGGGACTACCCGTGATTCCGTGATGAAGGGGGTCATAACCCCATTCTTTACCGTTCCAGAAAGACTCTTCGAGCGACCCACCATTGTTATAGAACACAAACTGTTCGCCAGCTGAATTTACTGCTACGGCGGGACTACCCGTGATTCCGTGATGAAGAGGGTCATAACCCCATTCTTTACCGTTCCAGAAAGACTCTTCGAGCGACCCACCATTGTTATAGAACACAAACTGTTCGTTCGCCGCGTCAATGCCGACGGCCGGGCTGCCCGTGATTCCATGACCAAGCGGTATGTAACCCCATTCGTGCCCGTTCCAATAAGACTCCTCTAGCGACCCTCCGTCGTTGTAAAATACCCACTGTTCACCGGCCGCGTTGACTGCAACCGCAGGACTTCCACTTATTGCGTGACCGAGCGGAACGTAACCCCATTCACTCCCATTCCAAATACTCTCTTCCAGTGAACTGCCTCCATTGTAAAAGACAAATTGATCATTCGCGGCGTTTATGCCAGCATCCGGACTACCTGTAATCCCGTGGCCCAGTGGGACGTAACCCCATTCATGCCCATTCCAGAAGGTCTCTTCAAGAGACCCGCCACCGTTGTAGAAAACCCAATGTAGCGACCCTCTTGTGCGGAATTCACGAACGCTACCGTTACTCGTCCCTGCAGAGCTAGTCGCTACGACACGGTAATGGTAGGCGACGCCCGGTTCTAGCCCGCTAATCGTCGCAACCTCTGGCACTAAACTCGTACCCGATCCGGCGTTGCCTTCGGCCGTTGAGACTTCGTATGCTCCTGGGATCTTCCCGTATTCAAAGTGATATTTCGTTTCAAGGCCCTCCGGATCTATATTCGCATTGAGCACCACCTGCGTTTCCTCCACTTCCGACGCGGCGTTAGTGGACACTAGAGGTGGAGGCTGTGTCGTAAAGCTTACGGGCCCACCGACGCTAGTTCCAGTGGCACTAGTGGCGACGATACGAAAATAGTAAGTGGTACCGCCTGCGAGACCTCCAATAGATGCACTCTCGCTCAGGGCGCTTGTTCCGGAGCCGATTTCCACCGGAGTCGTTGAGTGTTCGTTCCAGTTTGTGGTAGTTCCGTATTGAAAATAGTACGTTGTCGCAACTCCCTCGGGATTCACCCTCCCATTCAAAGTTGCAGATGGCGTTTGCACACCTGACGCCGGGCCAGTCGCTACTTCCGGTTCGAGAGGAATACGTTCTTCTTCATTTTCAGGCAAAGTGGCGGGCAGGCACGAGCGAGGAACGAAGACCCAGTTACCTTCACCATCTGCTATGCTCGCATCTCGCACCATGACATATTGTCCGGTTCCGTCGGTGCTATTGTACTTGGTTGTATAGCGCCACTTGAGTGCCGGATACCTGGACCCCGGTTCTCGTCTTGCATATGCCGACTCTGTTCGAATCTTTTCTTGCTCAAGATTGCTGGAGCTCCAGGGACGGTAGTTGGCATACTCAGGACAAGCGGTCTTATTCACGACGTAGTAGCCATCGCCTTCACCGTGGTTATGTTTGTTCATGAAATTTGATTCCGCTACTTCATGTTTGCCACTAGCGACTTCTGTACACGTAGTAGTAGGTTTGCTTTTAATTGCTTTTGGTTTGAACGTCCGATCTTCAATCCATCCACAACCCTGAACCGATCCACCAACCCAGCCACCAAGAGAATAGTTTTCCGGTTCAGATTCCTTATGAGCCCCACGTACTACCGCTTCCAAGATACTACCTTTCGGACAGTTACCTATCACCCAAGTGAACGCGCCGGACTGTACATCTGAATATTTGGCCGTACATTCGTAATCTTCGCTTTCGCTGCTGTCTAGTGGTTTTACTTCTCCCGGAGCAGAGAGGACAGGTGAAATTGCGCGCAGTTCCCCACCTGCATCAACATCAGCTCTCGCCACGCTGCCCACGTATGGTACGAATCCTAGCACTGTCAGGCAGGCCAACAAACACATTGTGATCCTGTTTAGGCGGATAGTTCCTACGTCTTGGCCTCGACCTGACACCCGTGCCTCCTCGGTAGTTCGGATTGGATCGCTTAGGCAGTGACCATAAATCGGGGTCATACCCAGAATGTGACGCTATTTGACCGCGTCAGAGATGTCTATCCCCCGAGACAGGGGATCTTTAGGGTGATATGGGGGATTGAGAATAGGGTGCTGATCGCGGCAGCCAAAAGCTATAGACTGGCTAACCGGGCTCGCGCACGACCTAATACCGGTATCCCGATCAGATCGCGCTTGCTCTGAACTTTTAGCTTCTGCCGGATGTGTGCGACGTGCGTGTGAACGGTCTCAACACCAATTTGCAGCGTACGTGCAATTTCTGGATTCGACCGGCCAACACTAAGATGTTCTAGGATTTCGGTCTCTCGGGGCGTAAGAAGACATGCGTCATTCGGATATCGCCGTTCGGCTCGCTCGCCATCCACAGAGACGAACAGACGCCCGCCTTGCGCTGTGAAGTGAATCGCAGCCAGAATGTCAGCTTCGGATACGCTACGTGCGAGACATGTGGCGCCAGATGTCAGCAAGCTCATCCCGTATGCCTGTGAGGGATTATGCGCGATGACGATGACTCCGGTCGCTGGTTGGAGCGATCTTAGACGTGTTAGCGCGAAGGGCTCAGCCGTCTCATCCAAGACCGCGACTTCTGGCGCGTGGTCTACAACGGTGCGCTCTAGCTCCGCATGCTCGAGGCCGGAAGCAATGACACGCACCCTCGGATCGCTCCTGAGTACGTGAGCCAGCCCGTGACCGACCAGGGGATCAAAACGGCCCACAACGGTCGTCACGAAACGATCTTTAGCCATGTCGCTGCGCTAGGTCCGAGATCGCCTCATCGAGCTGGCTACCGGGCATACGGATAGCTCGTGAGCACAGTCGGCGCCTAGTCGTGAAACGGAGGTGCTGAAGTCGCGGGTTGTGTGTCCTCTGCGTCCCCGAGGGGCGCAATTCCGGTTGCTTGTCAGATTCCTATATGAGCCCATCGTGGGGCGGAGCTTATGCAGTCGCTTGGCAGAGCGTCGGAAAGACTAGCGGGAACATGTCCCCTAGCCATTCGCGACGCGGTCACTGAGGGTTCAGATGTGCGGATCAGCCAAACCCCTCAAGTCGCTCTCGGCCGAGCGATCCGCTTGCGCCGAGAGGAGATCGGCCTGACTCAAGAGGCTTTGGCTGACGCCGCCGACCTCGACCCCACCTCGATTAGGGGCCTTGAGCGCGGCGTAGCCAATCCCACCTGGGATGTCGCCGATAGAATCGCCCGCAGCCTCGGGCTCGCCCTGCATGAACTCGCGCGCCGAGCCGATGAGCTAGAGACCCGCGATCGCAAGCCAACCAATCAGCCGCTGCGCCCGCCCCCAACGGGCAAGGTGTAGAGGCCATTGAGCGTCCCGAGTTCGGTGCCGGAGCTCAACGCCTTCAAGGATACGGATGACGGAAGCGGATGAAGCGGCTCTACTTCAAGAGACTTCAGCCGGCAACAATCTCCGCCTCGATCTGCCGTCCTACATAGAGTGGACGAGCGCGAGAGCCGAGATTCTTGAGGATCGTCTCCACTCGCTGCGTGGTCGAGGGCATGATCTGCGCAGCCTGGGTATGGAATATGACGATGACGCTACCACCCTGAAACCATTCACGCTCAAGCGTGGCAGGCGTAGCCGTAGGGTTCGTAAAACTCGCCCACTCATCGTTGAAACGATCACGAACAGCTTCGTTGCCAAGCGCGAAGATCTGCGTGCCCAGCCCCCAATCGGCTGTGATGATGCTGTCGACTCCCGTAGCCGAACGTGCGACCGCGTCAGCTGCCGCGTAGATCTCCGGGCTCCACGGCGTGCTCCATTGGCGGTGGCTGCGGTATGCGTCAATATATGTGACGGTGGTGCGGACTTGAGTGATAATCAACGCTGCCAGCGCCACACCGACACAAGCCACCGCCGCCAGCCTGGGGACCTGGAGTGACACGCATATCATCGTCGCGAGCAGACATACCGCTAGGACAGCGGGGAGCGGCCAGAGCAACATAATATTGTGAGGTCCAGTTGCCTGCCTTGTTGCGGTTATGCCCGCAGCCAGCACAACGAACAGAACGACAAAGAACGTCGTAATGGTAGTCGCCACGCGCAGCGGGTCATCTGACATTCGACGGCGACCCCAAACGGCGTTCCACACGGCCACGGCTACGCAACTGATCAATATCCATGGAAACAGAGTTGCCATGAGCGTTGCATGCTCCAAAGGAGAGCCAGTCATATATTGGTAGACTGCAGCACCATCGAAGGTACTCCGGAAGAGTTGCTCAACTTCGGAGATGCGGCCTCCCAACGACAGATGCGGACCAGCGCGTGGCAGTTCATCCGCAGGCAGTATCAGAGTGAAAAAAGCAGCTATCCCCACCGCGATTAGAACCGCTATTGGGACGAGTACCGCAGCACGACTGCGACGAACCAGCTCAGCCAGCTCACGGTGATGCACCACGAGCGCCGCGACCCCGAGCGCCGCGATGAACCACACATAGTCAAGCTTGTTGAAGAGCCCGAGCGACAACGCAAGAACGAGCAACCACAGGTAGCGTACCTTGCGCAAACGCAGAAACGCAAAGTAGCAAAGCAGTGCGGTCACACGTAGCAGTGCGCTGAGCACCACCGGTCCCCAGTCGGCACGAGAGACCGAGCTGTATACAGGATCGGTGCCCAGCAACACTGCAAGTGCTACTGCGGGCCACACGCCCAAGAGCCTATAGACGAGTACGATCGCGAGCACCAAAGCCAGTGCAGCCAGTAGCACAGCCGGCACGCGAATGCTATCGACGGATACCCCGAACACGGTAAAGATTGGCGTGTAGAGCCATGCCTTCAATGCCCCGATGTAAGGCATGAGCATTGTCGGTACCCCGAAGGCTTCGCTAGAAATAAAGCCGTGATAGGGATGAGGATCACCGAGAGCCGCATTGACGAATAGAAGTTCGTCATACTGAAGACCAGGATTCGACAATCCGGCACCGCTGGCGAGCAGGAAGAAGACCGTGGAGAGCGCAATAATCGCGCCTGCGGCCCAGGCCCACGCGCGGCGGACTACCGCAGTGCCACGGCGCCCGTCGTCCTGCCAACGATTTCCCTCCACGGTATGAGCCTAACCCATAGACCAGACATGAGCTGCACGCACCCGACATATACTTGGGTCTGGCGTGGTCATTTGTTGGCCCAAATTGGGTCGCCGCCCATCGGCACGATTGCTCCACTAGCGGACAGCAACGGCATCTTCGTCACCTGACATTGCTACTCTTCCGACGGGTGAGGCGAGTACTCGCACTATTTTGCGTCGTTGCCGCATGTGCCTTTTCTATGGCCATATGGCCGGGTGCCCCATCGGCGCGGCCAGATGCCCGCACGAAGGTGCTGCTTTCTGTAGCGCCGATCCCGACCGCCGCGAATCCACCTCAACAAACGCCTCAGGTGACGTGGTCTACCGGCAACGGCACGCCTGCGACTGTGACGGTTAGCTCAAACCGACTCAAAGAAACGTTCTTCGCATGGGGCGCCGAAGGGGCCGCCCTGGCGCCGTGGCTAACCGCCGGTGGCGCATATGTGTTCCGGCTCTACTCAATCGCTCCCGCACACAGGCTACTGGCTCGTCTTCATGTAAACAAAACGGCATCGCTTGAAGTCGTCTCCCTGCCACAAGCACCTCGCGCGACCTCCCCTGCCGAGAATCTATTGCTGGAGCTGCTTTCGTTTGGTCTTATCGCTTTTCTAGCTCTACTTTCAGCAATGTATGTACTAGAGGTGCGACGCGATGCCTAGACGTATCGGAGCACTCTTGGCAGTTCTTATATGTGTGGTTGTGTTGGTAACTATCGAGAGGGCCCCAGAGCGTCCGCTCGCCACACAGCCGGCACCCGACTCGATCGAATACGCGACCTCGGCTCGCTCGCTCATCGAAGACAATGGCTTCTACGCATCCTCTACAGTCACTCACAATTGGCGACAACCACCACGCTACCCTCCGGGATATCCTATGGCGCTCGCTCCATTCGCAGCCATCGGATCCTATCCGCGCAACATCCAGCGCGGAGCAAAGTTCTGGGCGATGATGTACGTGCTTGTGGCGGCGATTGCGGCGTGGACACTGGGCGGGTCGCTTGCTGCAGCCATCGCAGCCGTGTTTATTGGGGTGTCGCCCTTTGCCAAAGACGCTGCCGGCCTAGTCCTTTCCGACGCCTTCACCGCCACTCTGGCCGTGCTTATGTTGCCACTGCTTCGGTACACAAACCGTACTGGCGCACGGCTAGCCGGCGCCGCTAGTGGATTTTCTATGCTCGCGCGCCTTACGGGCGGTATCAATCTGATTGCGCTGCTAGCTTCCTTGCCGCATCGCTATTTCAAGACTGCGTTGCTATTCGCTGTGCCATCGCTCGTCGTGCTGGCTCTACTTCAGTGGGCGCTATTCGGGAACCCACTGGAGACGGGCTACTCATATTGGGGGGTGGCCAGCCACAACTTCTCGCTCAGCTATCTCACCGGGAGCTCCGTGCGCGAGGGCCCGTTTATCTTTCCCGATCTGCTTGGTGGGAAACTTCTCAGCTCGGTCTGTCCCTGCCAACTCGGGGGTCCGCAGGCCTCCATGCCAAATCTGACGTTCTACCCGGCGCTTCTGACGGGTATGTTCTGGGTGTTCTCACCACCACTCATCCCGCTCTTGGGCTTGATATACGCATGGCGACATCGACGTGACCCGATCGGCCGGTACGTGCTGCTCGTCACATTCCTCTCGCTGCTGGTCTTTGGCCTTTATTTCTACCAGGGAACTCGCTTTATGGCCGGCCCCGCAACATTGCTCACGGTGCTTGCCAGCGTCTGGCTGGCAGAGCTTGTCACCCGGCTGTCGCGACGACGACAGCACGCCGATCCTGTCCCAGCCGGCTAGGACGAGGACGCGACCCGCGCCCTGAGTCACTAGGATGCCGCCGCATGGAAGTCACGTTTCTTATCCCAGCATATAATGAGGCCCGTACGATAAGCGAAGTGCTCGATCGTATCGCGACACTCGGTCTCGACTTCGAGGCTATCGTCGTAGACGATGGGTCCACTGACGCCACCGCCGACATCGTCGCCTCCCACCCGCAAGCGAGCGAGCGCGTTCGCCTGCTGCGTAAGACCAACGGCGGCAAGGGCTCCGCACTGCGACACGGAATTCCACACTGCCGAGGCGATATCGTGGTCATACAGGACGCAGATATGGAGTACGACCCATGCGACGTGCCGGCACTGATTGAGCCTATAAGACGCGAAGCCGCTGACGTGGTCTATGGCTCGCGTCTATCCGGAGGGCGTCCTCAACGTGCATACATGTTTTGGCACCTAGTCGGTAACCGGTTCCTTTCGCTGATGACCGGACTCCTGTTCAACACAACCATCACGGACATGGAGACCGGGTACAAGGCCTTCCGCAGGGAGGTCCTCAAAGAACTGCGCCTCACTGAGAACCATTTTGGAATCGAGCCTGAGATCACAGGCGAGATTTGCCGCCGCGGACTACGTATCTACGAGATGCCCATCGCTTACTATGGTCGAACCTATGACGAGGGCAAGAACATCACCTGGAAGGACGGGTTCCGCGCTATATACGTTCTGGTGCGTACACGAATTAGGCCAATGCGCTGAGTACATGCCATTCGCTTTTATAAAGGTCTCTACAAGTTGAAGGCGTTTTGCGAGTGAAGTTTTCGCGCGGTTGGACCTGCGCCACCCCGATGGTACTCTCCTGTATCCTCGTAGGTTGCGGTTCGTCATCCTCCGGCATTGCCGACCGAAATTCATCGCAATGTTCACTAGGGAAACAGCTGGGTGAAGGGCACCAGCTAGTCGCTCCTCGCCCTGGTACGTTCTACTCAGTAGACGTGCTCAATCCAGACACAGTTGCTTTTCATGGACGTTATTTCATGTACTTCTCAGGGAACAACAGTCATACAGCGAAGGGTGAATGGCGCACTGGTCTCGCAATCGCCACGTCGCCAACCGGGCCGTTTCGCGTCCAAGGAGATATAGAAGGCAACTATCTCAATGGTGGGACAACCGTATGGCAAGGACACCTCTGGCACGTTGTCGAGGACAATCCTGTCGAAGGAACCGACGTTCACAGCGAACTTTCCATGTCCAGCGACGGCATTCACTGGCATCACCAAGCATCTCTTCCAGGCTTTACGACCAAAGGCATCACTTATCGTGGCGCCGATTTTTTCTTGGAGCCCGAGGGCACGCGCCTGGGCGTATACATGCTCGCCGTTCCACCCGCCGGAGGCATCGGAAGGTCCTTGGCCTTTGCGTCCTTCTCTGATGGGCACTGGTCTGGATTTCACATTATCCTCAACATCAAATCGGTCGCATCATTGCGCTGGGCGAGCGCCGATCTCGGAGAGCCTGCCCCGTTTTACGCCGGAGGCGAACACTATCTCCTCTTTGTGGGACTCGCCCAGCACGAGCTGACTCGCAGCCTCGGTCTCGCGCGTGAATCAACGGCTGGCTGGGTCGTGTGCAGCAACAACCCAGCCACCCCCAATGGGGCCCGCTGGGGACCGGCAAGCTCAATCGATCCGTCGCCACTGATTGTGGATAACCGACTGTATCTCTACTACGGTGCCACTCGTACTGCCGGACTAGCCGCGAATTTGGGTGGCTCCGTCGGTGTGCGCATTTTTGCCCAGCCCTAGACCAGTAGCATACGCCTATGCTTGACCATGAAACCGCAGATCCCCCTCTGATCTGCTGGCCCCTAGACCACTACTACAGCCCGATCGCCAATACACGCGTCCTGAGCCAGGAGCCGGCCCGCTCTCGCGTGTGGCCGCCATCTGGCCCTCCCGAGACCCCAGGGATCGACTGGCGGGCAGAGGAGCAGGTTGCGCTCGTGCGCAACCACTTTGCGACCCAAAGTCCGCTGCTTTTCCCCGACAGCGCAACCGGAGATCCGCGTGACTATCACACCGGCAACGAGATGTTCTCGCACTTGGACGCATGGATGCTTCAAGCGATGCTGCGCCATGTACGGCCGCGGAGAGTGATCGAGGTCGGCTGTGGATGGTCCTCCTTGGTGACGGCCAGAGTCAACCGCGAATATTTCGACGGGCAGATCGACTTCACGTGCATCGAGCCCTACCCTCCGGACTTCATCGCCGGTGGTGTCGATGGCATCTCGCGACTGCTCGTCTCGCCCGTCGAGCAGGTTCCTGTCGCTCGCTTCCTAGAGTTAGAGCCAGGAGATGTCCTTTTCATCGACAGCTCACACACGGTAAAGACCGGCGGCGACGTCGTGTTCCTGCTCCAGGAGATCCTGCCGCGGCTGGCGTCCAACGTAACCGTTCACATCCACGACATCTTCTTGCCTTGGGATTATCCGCAGGAGTGGGTATTTACAGGCCGTGCATGGAATGAGCAGTACGCTGTGCGATCGTTCCTTACCTTCAACTCGGCCTTTGAGATACGGCTCGGCGTGGCCTGGATGAGCCAGTTCCAGCCGGCGGTACTGGCAGACTCACTGCCTGACTACCCCGAGAAGTATGCCGACGGTGGAGGCTCGCTGTGGATTCGCCGCATCTAGCACTCGTTCAACTCGGAGCTTGAATATGGATATAGACCAACTCACGGCAGGCCTTCCAGATCAGGTCGAGCGAATGCGTAACGCTCGTTTGCAAATCGGCGATGACATAGCTTGGTATCCGTATGACATCCTGAGCAATCTCCTCCACCTGAACCAAATGCTTTCCGGTGCGCACCGCAACCTGGACGGGCTCGTTCAGGGTCTGCCGGTCGCCGACATCGGCGCGGCCGATGGCGACTTGGCCTTCGTGCTTGAGGACGCCGCCGGCTGGGAGATCGACATCGTCGACACAGCCGCCACCAACATGAACGGGCTACAAGGAGCCAGAGCGCTGTGCGATCGGCTCGGCTCCAAGGTCCAGATCTATGACATCGACCTCGATCGTCAGTTCACGCTGCCCCGCGAACGATATGGCCTCATCTTCCTACTTGGAATCCTCTATCACCTTCAAAATCCATATTACGTCCTGCGAGAGCTGGCCCTACGGTCCTCATACTGCCTGCTCAGTACCCGAGTTGCGCGTTTCGCCGGTCCAGAGCGCACGCCGATCGGCGATATTCCCGTGGCCTACCTGCTAGCCCCAGATGAGACCAACAACGATGCCACCAACTACTGGATCTTCTCTCCCTCTGGCCTCGAGCGACTCGCAAGGCGAGCCGGTTGGGAGGTGTTGGAGCGCATAAACGTAGGTAACAGGATTGACTCAGACCCATCTACTCCGACAAACGACGAGCGCATGTTCCTGCTGCTTGGCAGCACCGCGTTGCCATCCGTCTAAGGGCGCACCGACGCTGAACCGCTACCTGGGGCCGACACAGGAGCACCATCGAATAGCTGGGTGAGACGCTCAGTGACAACCGCGGTGGAGCACTGCGCGAGGATGAATGCCTGACCCGCACGAGAGAGGCTCCGCCATAGCTCATCGTCGCGGTAGGCACGAACCACATGAGCGGCAAGATCCTGTGAGTCCTCGGCGACCAGGAGGCACTCATCTGGGTGATCGACGCCCTCAGCGCCAATCGGGGTCGTAACCACCGGCAGACCCGACGGCAAGCGCCTGGGTGACCTTGCCCTTCAGGCCCGCGCCATAGCGCAGCGGGGCCACCATCAACCTTGCACTGTCCAGCAGCGGTTTAGATCCTCGATCCACCCGGTCACCTCGACAAGCGGCGCCGCCAGCGCCTGGACCTCGGGGGGCGGGTTGGGTCCGACGATCGTGACATGCACATCACCGAGCTCGCGCCATACAGCGGGCATCACCTCCTTGACCAAGCGCAGAGCCGCGCCGGTGTTCGGCGGGTGCTCGAAGCCCCCCACAAAGAGGATGCCCGAGCGATCCTCCGGCGGCGCGCACCAGCGGCTCGATCTCGTGCACATTGGGCACTACCAGCACGTTTGCGCCGGGACGTCGCTTCTCGACCTGGGCCGCTCGGAGTCGCTCACAACGAGCGTGGTATCGGTGGCTCGGATCATCGCCAGCTCGATCTGGCGCAGCGCTTCGGCCTTCGGGCCGATCGGATGGCTACTCCCGTTCGTGGACGCCGATCCCCAAAGAAGGACTCTCCGATCCGCTGCGCCTTGTCTCTCGCAGCCAATGCAGATCGACGGTGTCGTAGACGACGTTCGCCGACGGGGCGAACTCTCTACAGTGTCAAGCCAATGACTCGCTACATGGGGCCGCGACAGGATCGCTCCGCTCAGCTTGGGGCCGATCGTCGCCAAGCTCGGCGTTGACATCGAGCGGGCCGTAGAGCACCTCGACTCCCATCCGCTGAAGCATCCGCGTGTACGGTTGTAGCGGCGCGAAGTTGTCTGGCATGAGTGTCACGCGCACTCCCATCCCAATGAGCGCCTGCACGATGTTGAGCATCCGCAGCGAGCCGGAATCGTGATTCCACATGGGAACCCGAAAGTCGACCACGAGCACGTGGCGGCCGCGGTGGCGGTTGGCGGCCAAGCGTACGTTCGTCGGCGCCGGACGCAGCTGCTCGGACTCCAGCCGGTGGCGCCACTTGGCGACGAACTTGGAGCGGTTCTTCTCCTGGTAGCGCTTGTGGCCGGACTCGGGTCGTTGCCCGCGGTCGCGCCCTCGATGTGAACGACTGAAGCCTCGGGCTCGTAGAGGACGCGCAGCCCGCGCTCGCGCGCCTCGAAGCACAGGTCGGTGTCCTCGTAATACATCGGCAGATAGCGCTCGTCGAACCCTCCCGTCGCTTTCCAAAGATCGGCGCTGACCATCAGCGCGGCGGCTGAGCCATAGTCGGTCTCGCGCCGGTATTCGTACTGAAAGTGGTCTGGGCGCTCGCCACGTCCGTAGTTCACACCCGTGCCATCGCGCCATACGATCCCGCCGGCCTCGTTGAGGCTGCCATCCGGATAAAGGAACTTCGGCGTCACCACGCCCACGTCCTCGGCTGACTCTGCGCACGCGAGCATCGCCGACAGCCAGCCGCTCCTCACCTCGGTGTCATTGTTGAAGAGCACAAGCCAGCGACCGCGCGCGAAGCTCGCGCCGCGATTCATGCTGCGCAGATATCCGAGATTCTGCTCGTTGCGGACGATCCTTGCCCCACGCACACCCTCCAGCAGACGCTTGGTGGCCTCGTCGGCAGCGTCGTCGACGAGGATCACCTCATAGCTCACGCGAGTGGTGTTGTCGCGAATCGAGCTCAGGCATGCCCGCGTCAGCTCCGCGTGCGCGTACAGGGGGATGATCAACGAAACCTTCGGGTTCTCATACTCCGGCAGCTTGATCACTTCGATGTTCGCGGCCTCGCTGGTCGCGCTTACTCCAGCTTGGCCCTCGGCGGACTCAGGGGCTGGCTTCGGACGTTTGATCAGAACCCTGCCCGCCAGCCGTAGCGACAGACGCAGTGCTCTAGCCGACAGCGACGTATCGCCAATCGCGCCGTAGAGACGACCCCTGAGACGCTGAAAGGTCTGCCACGTCACCGACTCCTCGGTGCGACGGTTCAGGTTCCTGGCGGCTTGGAGCTCGGCACTGCGTGAGGCGATCTCGAGATCGCGTGAGGCGATCTCAGCACGCAACTCGACGATTCGCTCGCGCCCGAATAAGATGTCCTGGTCGCGCTGGTTGAGCTCCTCGTTCATTCGGATGTCCCACTCACGCAACTCGCGAGCGTGTGCCATTCGCTCACGATCATGGTCGGCTCGCTCACGATCATGGTCGGCTCGCTCACGATCGTGGCCGGCTCGCTCGCGATCGAACTCGGCACGCTCGCGATCGAAGGCGGCCGATAACTCATCGTCGAGGCGGACCGCCGCGTCTCGTTCGGCAAGCGCATGCGCGGTATCGAGTTCCTTCACGCGCATCAACTCGAGACCGCAGTCGGCGAGCGTCGAAGTGTCCGCTACTTCGGGCAGTGGCGCCTTCGATGCCAGTGCAACGACATAAAGGGAGACGGGATCGCCCGCCGCCCGCCACTCATCGCCTGAGCGCTCGAGATAGAAGTCGGATTGTTTCGGTGTGCTGACGTCAGGTCGCGCGCCTTCGAGGGCATGCAGGTGAGAGCCCGTGATCGCGCGCTGGCCCCAGCTTGCTACATGCGGGAAATGCGCGGCCAATAGGTCGTGGAATTCATCGAGCGCCAACTCCCGCTCGTGAAAAGGGTTACTTTGGCCGGTGAGCTCGCTATACAACCGCCGATCGGGCGTTGAGACCACGAGCACGCCGTCATCCGCCAGGACTCGCGCCACCTCCTCGAGTACGCGCTCCTGCTCGCGCACGTGCTCGATGATCTCAAATGCCACAACCGCGCCGAAGGACCCAGCCTCGAAAGCCGACAGGTCGAGTGCCGTGCCCGTGTGGAACTCGAGATTCGCTCCCGCGTAGTTGAGTCGGCTGTGTTCGACGGTCAGCTCGTCGACATCCACCCCGACTACATGCGTGGCGGACTCGGAGAGAATGGCGGCGCCGAACCCCTCCCCGCTACCGAGGTCGAGCACCTTGCGTCCGCTGACGACACGGGCCGCCCACATGTAGCGGTGGAAGTGCTCGTAGACGACCTGCACGTCCGGCGCCCACGGGACGCATCGCTCGCCGGTCCACTCGATCAGGCGCGGTGCCGCCGCACGGCGTCGAAAGCTCACGCCTTTGTCCTATTGCCGGATCGCCGGTCCCGCTGATGGTGGCAGACTCGCTCGAACATTGATTGCCGCGCGGCGACGATGGCTCCTGTCACCGCGGGAATGGGGACGATATCGCAGTGTCCTCCGGGTCAGGCGTGGCGCGCTCTATCGCCTCCGTAAAGGTGAGTACACGACGGAGAGGAACGAGAAACCGGAGCTCGCGTTCGGCGAGTCGCGACCGGGCCCCGATACCCTTCCACCCATGCCTCAACTAGCCGGCGAGAGCCCGCCGATCGTCGTTCGGGACATCAGCAAGACCTTCCGCGTACCCGAGGAGCGCACGCATACGCTCAAGGAGACCGCGCTGCACCCGCTACGTCGCACCCGCCACGAGACGTTCTCGGCATTGAGCGACATCACCTTCGAGGTGCGTAGCGGCGAATTCTTTGGCATCGCCGGGCGCAACGGCAGCGGCAAGAGCACACTGCTGAAGTGCCTCGCCGGCATCTACGGGGTCGACAGCGGCCAGATCTGGATGGACGGGCGCCTCTCGACGTTCATCGAGCTCGGCGTCGGCTTCAACCAGGACCTAGCCGCACGCGACAACGTGATCCTCAACGGCATCATGATGGGACTCTCCCCGCGCGAGGCACGCCGACGTGTCGATGAGGTGATCGACTTCGCCGAACTACGGGAGTTCGAGGAGCTCAAGCTCAAGAACTACTCCTCGGGCATGCACGTGCGGCTCGCCTTCTCGGTGGCCATCCAGGTGGACGCGGACATCCTGCTCGTCGACGAGGTGCTCGCCGTGGGAGATGCCGCCTTCCAACAGAAGTGCTTCGACGTCTTTCACCGCATGCGCGACGAGGGCCGCACGATCGTGTTTGTGACCCACGACATGGGCTCGCTCAATCGCTTCTGCCACCGTGCGCTGCTGCTCGAGCGCGGCGAGACGGTGCATCTCGGCGAGCCCCACGAAGTCGCCGACCGCTACCTGGAGATCAACTTCGGCCGCGAAGCGGATGCGAGCGGCGGCGTGGCCGACGGCCGCGGCGGCGATGGCGATGCCCGTGTTCTCGAGGCGTGGATCGAGGACGAGCACGGCGAGCGCCCCTCCTCGCTTCCACAAGGTCAGCGGATCGTGCTCAAGGCGCTCGTGCGCTTCGAGGTCGACGTCGAGGACCCCGTGGCGAGCCTCTACGTGCTCAACGAAGATCACCTGGCGATCGTCGTCGCCACCAGCCTGCGCACCAACGAGCACAGCGGACGCTTCCGCGCCGGCGAGCAGGTCCTGTGCTCGTTCTCCTTTGAGAACGTGCTCGCGCCAGGTCGCTACAACCCGCTGTTCACGCTCGCCCACCGCGGCACCGGCATGGATCTGATCGATCGCTACGAGGGCGCCTTCTCCTTCGTGGTCACCGGACCCGAAGCGATGGGTGGAGTCGTCGACGTGCCCATCGAGGTCGGTATGAGCCGCACCGAGGCAGGGGCCGCGCCGGAGATCGTGCTGTGATCACGGCCCTAGCGCTCCAATTGGGATGACCATAATCCCGTCCTCGCGACGATAGCTGTAGCCGGTACCGACAATCACACCAAGCGCCGCGGGACTGCCACACCGATCTGTGTCGATTTGCCCGGCGAACCTTTGCAAGTTGGCGGCAGCCTGGTCCACCTGGCCTGGTCCAAGCTTGATCTCGAGCGCCGCCCAGCGTCCGTCAGCAACCTCGATGATCGCGTCCACCTCCAAGCCGTGACTGTCGCGGTACTGGAGTACACGAGCATCGGATGCTTGGGCGTAGATGCGAAGATCGCGCACGACAAGCGACTCGAAGAGGAAGCCGAGCAGCTTCATATCGCCAAGGAGTCGCTTTGGCGTGGCGCGCAGAGCAGCCACAGCCAGTGAAGGATCGACGAAATGCCGCTTGGCTGCACTGCGCAGGGTGTACTTGGACCTCAAATGTGGCGCCCAAGCCGGTTGGTCCTCCACGATCATCAGCCGCTCGAGCGCGTCGAGGTACGCGCGCACCGTGTCGTCCTTCAGGGGTCCATCCGCTCCTCTAGTATCGCGGGCAAGCGTGGTGGTGGCAACGTAGGTACCGACATTGCGAGCGAGGCTACGCAGCAGCTGCCCCACCTTGCCTGGGTCACGGCGTCTGTCCTCGACCCGGCCCACGTCGACACGACGGATCTCCTCGAGGTAGTCGCGTACAGCATGCAGTGCTTGATCGACTTGAAGTCCACGGAAGCCAGGCCAGCCACCGATCGAGATCTCGCGCACTAGATCCGCGACCGTAAGACCGGGGTCGCCCCCCCTCACGAGATCGCCCGCGAGCAGCTGTGCGAGTGAGGCCTCGCCGTTGCTCGCACCCATCTCGAACAGGCTCATCGGGCGCATTCGCAAACGGGTGATGCGCCCAGCCCCCGTGTGCCTTGTGATGTCGTCGGGTGGAACAGCAGAGCCTGCGAGAATGAACTGGCCTGGCTGCTGGCGATCGTCGATCGCGCGGCGAACGTGGTTCCAGATCTCAGGCTCCAGCTGCCACTCATCGATCAGGCGCGGCGTGGCGCCGTCGAGTACGAGCGTGGGATCCACCGCCGCCGCCTGGCGAGCATTGATGTCGGTGTCAAGCAAGGCCTCACTTGACGCGATCTGTCTCGCCGTAGCTGTCTTTCCGCAGGCCTTTGGACCTTCGATCGCGACGGCACCGGTCGCCGCCAACCGAGCGGCCAGCTCACTGTCGACGACCCTGGCCTGATAGGGGATTGGCATCCTAGGGGGGAGAATGTCTAAAGTCTAGCGGGGAGATTGTAGACCTTCCAGCGGGGAAAATATTCTTTTTCCAGCGGGGAGATTGTAGAAGTGAGGCGCTACGAGGCGGCTTCTCCGTGATTCCTTCACGGAAGCCCATGATTCCATCACGGCGACCCATGATTCCATCATTGATATCCGTGATGGCATCAATGTTTCAAGGTTCATCCGGATGTCTCGGTGCCTGCCACCCTGGTCCTTGCACGGTCTAGCGCATCTGGGGCGCTTGGCTAGGCGATACCCTCCGCCCATGTCATCCCAGCAGCACTCACGCCGAGCACGATGAGCACAGAGACCCTGAGCGCCCCCGAGGCGACCGGTGCGGAGCCCATCGACTACGAGTCCCTCGGCCGCCCGATCAAGGGCCCGCGGGCACTGAACGACGACTGGCGGCGCTTCTGGCACCTCACTTACAACATCGCGCGCAACGAATTCAAGCTGAAGTTCTTCGGCTCGGTGCTTGGCTACGTCTGGCAGGTGATGCGCCCGCTGTTGCTGTTCGGCGTGCTGTACGTGTTCTTCGTGCTCATCACCCACGTCGGGCAGGGAGGCAAGCCCAGCGAAGCCTTCTACGGCGCGCAGCTGCTCGGCTCGATCGTGCTGTTCACATTCTTCGGCGAAGCTACCGGCGGGGCGGTGCGCAGCGTGTTCGATCGCGAGAACCTCGTGCGCAAGATCCAGTTTCCGCGCATGGTCATACCGCTTGCGATCGTGTTGCTGTCCTTCTTCAACCTGCTGCTCAACCTCGTGGTCGTGTTGCTGTTCGCGCTCATCTCCGGCGTCACCCCGATGCTCAGCTGGCTGGAGCTGCCGCTGATCCTCGCGTTGCTGGTCGTCTTCTCCACGGGCCTGGCGATGCTGCTCGCGGCGTTGTTCGTGCGCTTTCGCGACATCTCGCCGATCTGGGAAGTCATCAGCCAGATCATCTTCTACGGCTCGCCAGTAATCATCCCGCTGGCCAAGGTCCGCGAAACGCTGCTCTACCCCAAGCCCCCAGCTACCTCGGACAGCCTCGATCACCTCCTCTACCACCTCTACATGCTCAACCCGCTTGTGACGGTCTTCCAGCAATTCCGCCACGCGATGATCACCCACGCCACGATCAGCGCCGGCGAAGCGCTTGGCGGTGGGGCCGGGCTGCTCGAGCCGCTGGGAGTCGCCGCCGCGACCTTCGCGCTCGGCTTCTGGGTGTTCAACCGCTCGGCGCCGTTCGTCGCCGAGAATCTTTAGACGAAGCGCTCGGCGCGGGAGCGTCGCTCGATCCTGACGTTCCCGCGGGCGAAGCCGGCACAGTGGCCCGCAGCAGCGCCTCGGTGGCTTGCTCGGGCGTGCGGGGCACTTTCTTCGCCGCTCGGCCCGTAGCGCGGTCGTGGCGCAGGCGTGTGATGGCCCCCAAGGTTCGTGGCAGGCGCCTGAGCGGGCCGATCGGCTCGTGCGTGCCGACGTAGCGCACCGGCTTGGTGGCAACCATGTTCATCGAGACGGTGCCCCAGCCATGGTTCAGCCAAGCCAGATAAGCCCTGCGCAACACGCCCACTTTACGCGCCTTGCGCACCACCCTGCGAGCTAGCGGGCCAAGCAATCGCCCTTTGACATTCACCGTCACGTCCGTGCCCACATCGCCGAAGAAAGGGCGATAGTGCGGCTCGGTTACTTCCGTTATGAAGCCCGCGCGGGTGGCCTCCCAGCGGTAGCGCCACGCCCAGTGGGCATGCTCGTAACCGTCGTACTGCTCTACCCCCTCGACGTGGACGCCATCGGGATCGTGCAGCGTCTTGAGCGTCTCGTTGATCATCAAGAGCCTGCCCCCGGGACGCAGCACGCGAAAGATCTCTTGGAAGGTCCGGCGCAGGCTCTCCAGATCGTTGTGGTGAAGGACCTCGCAGCAGTACACGTAGTCGAGACAGCTCGAGGCCAGCGGGATCGCGTCCATCGAGCCCAACAGTCGCTCGAAGAACACTTCGCCGTCCTCGATGAAGTACTCGGCGGTGTAGAGCCCCTGCAGCTCGGCCGTTGCGATGTCGAGCGCGACCGCCCGCAAGCCGCGCTCGGCGAAGCGATTGGCCGCCCAGCAGGTGTTCGATCCCACATCGAGGATGCTCTGCCCAGGTTGAAAGGGAATTGTGTTCAGCAGCTGGTTCATCGAGCGCGCCTGCACATACCAGTAGCCGTGCTCCACATCCGGAAGCCGGCGCACCATCTCTCGATCCCAGCCATGCACGCGCATATATTCGGCAAAGCGCCCCAGCCCGGCTGCCTCGGCGAGGATGTACTCGGGCGGCTCGTGCAGTAGCTCGCCCACGCCTCGGTGCACGGCGAACTCAGTTGCGCACGCACTACAGCGCAACCTTCCCTCCCGCACCTCCCGCTCATCGCTCTCCTCGGCTCGCAGCTTCAGCGTGTGGTCGCCTCCGCAGGCGGGGCAGCGCAACTCACGAGCAAACTCAAGCTTCACGGGCACGCCTTTCGGTCTCGGGGCTGATCCCAGCTGACCGTGCAGCGTAGCCGGGCGTGCCCACTTGTAGCTCGGATTGTCTCCGGGTCCATGAGTAGCCTGCTCCGCCCATGCCTACCCAAGTGCCAATCCCGATGGTCGGAGAGCCGCTTCCTCTGGCCGGCGCAGCCCATGCGGCGCCCGAGAAGTTGGAATGGATGCTCGCCGCTCACGGGCATGGTCCGGAATGGACGCGCGTCTTTCGCGTCCTGCCCGGCGATGCCAAAGATGTTTGGAGAGCTATCGCACAAGCCATCCTCGGTATCTCCATATCGTCGATCCGGGACGCGGGCCCGTACGGTGTCAGCTGTGAGGTACGGATCACGATCGCTCTCCGAGCACGCACAGCTCCGGTCCTGACTGCTTGGCACTATGCACAACTGGGCGAGGCACCACGACTCGTAACCGCGTTCCCTACCCCCTAACATGAAACTGATGCCAGCAGTCCGCGAGATCACTACGCTCGACACAGTCGAGCTGACCGAGCCGGTCGCCGGAGCTCCCGCTGGATCCCGTGCCGGAGTTCTCGAGCTGCGCGACGATGATGTTGCATTGATTGAGATCACGAGCATGCCACTCGAACCGATCCTCGACAGGATCATCTTCGCCCCCCTCTCAAAGCTGCGCCGCGTAGGCTGATCGCAGACGGCTTCGACGCCCGAGTCGGCCCTTTCAGACAAGTTGAAGGTCCGTGTGCGCGATCATGGCATTCACTCCACCTGACCGGGCACAACCTCGGTCGATACCACGGTCTTGCGTGGTCGGGCGACCTCTTCCAGAAACGCCTCTAGCGCGTCGATGCGCCGCTCCCATGCGAACTCAGCGGCCGTCTCCATCCCGGCTTGTCCGACGCGCTCGCGTAGCTCGCCGTCATCCAGCAGCCGCGCTAGCGCCGCGCTGACTGACTCGCGCGTGGCCTCAGGCATCAGGCAGTTCTCGCCGTCGGCGCAGAAGTCGCGGTTGCCGTGGGCGTCGGTGCACACCACCGCGCCGCCGGTTGCCATCGACTCGAGCGCCGGCAAGCAGAAGCCCTCGTGCGTGGAGGTTTGGACGAACACGGTGGCTTGGCTGAACAGCTCGCCCACCTGCTCGTCGCTGGGCGACTCCACATAGCGCATGCCCGCGTCGGTGGCAAGCTCGGGCTCGATCCCGAACATGCACAGCTCCGGGCGTGGCTCGGGTAGCGCCCGCCACGCTTCGATCGTGAGCGGCAGATTCTTCAGCGGGTTGGTTCGCCCAAGCGCGAGCACCATGTCCTCGCGTCGCGTCACCTCCGCGCGCGAGCGAAAGCACTCCAGGTCGATCCCTGGCGGGATCAGCTCGGCGTCGAGGCCCAGCTCGCGCAGACGCTCGCGGTTCCAGCCGGAGATCGTCATGTAGCGGAACTCGGGGCGATAGGAGTCGATTACCGCGTGGCGCACCGATTCGTCATCGGGGTAGTAGCTCGTCTCGATGTCCTGCACGAAGTACACGGGAATGCCTTTGAGCACGCTCGCGTACCACACGGGCATCGAAGTGTTCCACCATGTCGCCACCTTGATCGCGTCGAGCTCAGCGAGCTCCCGCACGAGTTCCTCGTAGAACTCGAAGCTGTGCACCGGAACGCGCAGATCGAACCACTCGGGCTGCTCGCCGAGGGTGTAGAGCGCCACCTCGTGCCCACGGTCTGCCAGGCGGTTGAGGTGCTCGAAGATGTCGCGGTGCCCACCGCCAACGCCAGTGCCCTCGGTGACGTAGACCACGCGCAGCTTGCCGTTGGCCGCTCGCACCTCGCGCGCGTCGAAGAACGGTCCCCAACGCTCCCAGAAGATCCGCTGCGACTCGCGCTCGCGCTCGCCCACCTCGGTACCGCGCGTTTGGGACTCATGGTGGTAGAGACTCGCTCCAGGGAAATACATCACGCGCATGCCCGCCTCCCACGCGCGCAAACACCAGTCGACATCCTCGTAAGCCATCGGGTAGCGCTCGTCCAGCAGCCCGATCCGCTCGATTGTCTCGCGGCGCACGTACATGCACGCGCCCGTCACCGCCAGCACCGCTCCCGGCATCGCCGCCGGTCCCCAGTCGGCGGGCTTGAAGCGATAGCGATGGTCGAACCACTCCGGCGCGCCCAGGTTGCGAACGGTGCCAGCGAATTGGATGCGCCCGTCGGGATAGAGCAGCCGTCCTCCCACGATCGCCACGTCATCCTCCTGGCTTGCCGCGTACTGCAGACAGGCAAGCCAACCGGGGCGGGCTTCCATGTCGGAGTTGAGCACCACCACGTCGAGGGCCTCATCGGCCGCGCGTATGCCCCTGTTCACGTTCGCGGCAAAGCCGCTATTGGACTGTCCCTCGATCACCTCGATGCCCTCGATCGCATGCAGCGCCGCCACGTGCTCGGGACCGCTCGAGTCGTCGGCCACGACGATACGAGCCAACCCGTCAGGCACCGTCTTGTGGATGCTCGCCACGAGCGTCGCCACTTGCTCGGCGTCGCGATAGCTAGGGATCACGATGCTCACCGGCCGCCCGTGCTCGCGATACCAGGCAAGCGCGCGTCTGAATGTGTCCTCGCCGGTGCGCGAGCGCAGATTCAATCGGTGGCGCAGCGGCGTGAGGCGCAACGGCAACGTCAGCACCCGAAACAGCAGCGTGCGCCATCCGAGATAGCGATAAGTGAGATATATGCGCCGGCGCAGACCCGCCAGCGGGCCTTTGGGCATGGGCGGCAGCCTAGTAGATAGACCGGGCGCCCGCGCGGCGGTGTCGCAATCGAATGGTAGGTCCCGCAACCGGTCGGCGCCCGGGCTAGCCGCCCATCCCCGAGGATCCGAAGTCGACCGCCGCGAAGCTCGCGCGCCGCTCGAGCGAGAGCCAGCGTCGCGCCCAGGGCGGCAGCGCCTGTGCGCGCGAGCCGAGCAACGCGCCCGTCAAGCGCAACGCATGGTGAGGGGCCATCGCCGCGAGCGTCGCTCGCCGCCGTGCCGGCGAGATGCTCGAGCCAAGCAGCTCGCGCCGCGCCGCGCCGAGCTCGCCGCGCAGCTTGCGCGCGATGTACACAGGCGAAGCGGGCTCGCACCAGCCATACACCTCACGCAGTCCTCGCCACTCGTCGAAAGAGCGGCGCAACTCTTCTGGGGCGCTGTAGTCGTGGGAGTGGAGCACCGCCGCTTCAGGCACAAACGCCTTGGCATAGCCCGCGCGCAGCATGTCGATCGCGAGCACCCTGTCCTCGGCATAGGCGACCTCACGAAATGGCACCCGCTCCCAGGCGGCGCGCGCGATGCAAGCATTGGCGTCGGTGAAGAAGCCGCGCCTGCCGATGAAGCTCGAGATGGGCTGCGCTGCTTCGGGGTTACTCGAGCGCTCCACCTGTGGCGTGCCGTCGGGTGAGAGCGAACCGAACCAGCGCTCCAGTTCGATCCGCACCGCCGCGCTCGCTCCCGCGCGCGGGCGGTATGGGCCGTAGACGATGCCGATGTCCCGCGCCAGCTCGAAGCCGGCGAGCAGGCGCTCTAGCCAACGCTCGTCTGCCGGCTCGGCATCCTGGGTGAGCAGCGCTACCCGCTCGCCACGAGCCTCGCGTACGAGCAGATTGCGAGTGCCGCCGTGGCTGAACTGAGTCGGCTCGATCTGGAGCACGCGTGCCCCGTGCGCGCGCGCCACGCCCACCGACCCGTCACGCGAGCCCGAGTCGCACACCAGCAGCTCGTGCTCCACGCTCTGGCGCTGTAGCGCCGCAAGCGTTCCGGCGAGTAGCGGCAACCCATCGCGCACCGGGATCGCCACGGTCACGCTCGGCTCAGGCATAGAAGGCGGTCAACGTCAACATCTGGGAGGCATAGCTGAGGAACATCATCGCGATCAGCGCCCCCACTCCCACCCACAGCATCCGCCGCCGCCCAAAGGCGTGCAAGGCCCCGACCGCGATCAGCGCCAGCGGCGCAATCGCGGGGAACGCATAGCGTCCGAACTCGGCAATCAACGGTCGCACGCCAGGCGTGTAGTAGGCGGCCTCGAAGCCCGCCACCACCGCCATCGGCATCGACAGGATGGCAAGCGCTTCCATCCAGTGGGCTCGAACCCAAGTCCACTCACGGCGCAGCGCCCACACCGCCAACGGGACGAGCGCGAGGATGGCCACCAGGATCGCGACGTAGACCCAATGCGGGAAGAAGACGTCATACCAACCGAATGCCGCCCAGCCGCGTTGGATGAAGATCACGAAACCGGGGTGCACGCCAGCCGGGAAGTGAGGCGTCATGAACGGCAGCCTCGGCAACACCGCCTGCCACAGATAGGAGAGATAACTAGGGATGTTGTGCAGCGCTTCGCTAGCCGCTCCAGCGTTGGAGCCGATCGCCGAGCCACTTGCCCCGGAACCTCCTTCGGAGAGGCGCAAACCGCCGAGCAGATGCACAGCCAGCTCGTCCACCACAAGCGCTGTGAGCGCAAGCGCCGCCCAGCCAGACAGATCACGACGGCTGTGATAGCGCCAAAGCGCCCCCAGGAACACAAGCGCCGCCACCGGATACAGCGAAAGTCCCGTGCCCTTGATGTTCGGCAGCGCCACGAGCACGGCTCCGGTGAGCGCTCCCCACGGGATCGTTATGCCACGGCGCAACAGGCGTATCAGCAACAGCTCGAGCGCCGCCGCCGCCGCGTTCACGCCTACGTCGTTGTTGACGATCCCGCTGACAAACCCATACATCGGCTCATAAGCGACGAGCAGGGCCGCCAGCACCGCAAGCCAAGGCCTGCCCGGCGCAAGCTCGCGAGCGAGCAGGTACGCGAACAGCGCCACGAGCGCGCCGATCAACGCCGAGGTCATGCGCATCAGCGTCAGTTGTGAGAACACGGAAGAGTGACGAGTCGCCAGGTAGGCAGGGGCGAGCGCCAGGTAATAGAGCGGGCCGTGAACCGCCGAAGTCGTGTATCCGCCACCATTGTTCCCCACCGGATGCAGCCGCTCGCGACGCGATTCATACGCGCGCTCTTCGGAGGAGAGCCACGGCGGGCGACTGGTGTCGGTCTGGTGGTCGGTGGCGAAGTTCACGCCTTCAAGCGCCGTCCCCTCGGAGGTCGACCAGCGCAAGAGCGGCGAGCCGAGATTGTCGCTTGGCGTTTGGCCACGTTCCACCAACGACTGCACGTAGGCGAAGTGATCGACCTCGTCAGGCGCCTGGAACACCGGCGTGATCAGTGCCCAGCAGCAAGCATTGATCGCCGCTATCGCGAACACCCACAACGCAAGCCTGCGCGTGCGCCCCGATACGGCGAGCGCAAGCGTGCGTATCCCCAACAGTCCGATTGCCGGCAGCACGAGGAACAACAAGAACGGGTATGTCCAAGCACCCACCACGCCGGGGCGAAACAGCGCCGCGCGTTTGAAGATCGCGCCCGCCTGGGAGATGAAGCTGCGCTTGGCCCCAGCATGCGGCAGGTACCAGATCGAGATGCGCGCAGGCATCGGCACACCGCCGATCGTGGGCGGCGATTCTCCCACCGCGCCCAAGGCCGTGCCGCCCCAGTTGACCACGCCGCTTGCGCTCACGCACAGCGACGCCGAGCCCGACGCCGGATGGGCGGGCGTCTGTGGGATCGGGAAGTCGGCGTTAGTGACCTGTCCGATCGACACGCTCCTCGGCGCGAGCTTCGAGGAGATCGTCCTGCCCGCCAGCCGAAGGGTCATGTGCAAGCTGGGGCGCATCGGTGTGGCGGAGACCACGTTCAGGCGCACTACCTCCGTTTGGGCCGGCACGTCGAGGTCCGGCACGCAAACCGGTACATGTGGTGGCGTTGGAGCCACATATGTGATGTCTTCGACGCCGTCTGTGCCCGTGTAGTAGGGGCGAGGGTGCAGTCCCCAATACAGCAACAGCACAAGCAAAGGAGCGGCAACCAGAGCTGCCGCCTTCCACACCCTACGATCGCCCACCGTCAGCGTCTACGCAAGCCGAGAATCGATAGCAGGAACGAGGAGAAGAAGATCTGAATGCCGACGATCAAGAACGTCGCGGCCACCACCGCGAGGTGTTCGTCGGCAAGCGAGCCAAAGCCGTGAGAGATCCAAGTCCCCACGATGATCCCGCCCGTAACGAGGCCCACCAGTACGAACAAGCCCCCCAACAGCAGCCCATGCTCGAGTCGAAAGCGCGCTCTCATGCGATCGAACCAGGGATCGCGCTCACCCATGAAATAGGTGCCATAGGCGTGCGCGCACAGCCCAAGCGCGAGCACTTGCGTGCCCACCACCATCAAAAGCGCCCCACCGATCAGCGCATGGATACCCCAGGATCGACCAAAGAAATCCAAACCCCCACCAACGAGCCCCACGATCAACGTGCCGATGCCGGCCAGCAGCGTGCCCGGCACGATGAACAGGTGCGTGGGACTGTGCACGAGCAGGAAGCGCAGGTGGCGCCAGCCGTCACGGAAACTCGACAGCTTCGACTCGCCGCCGCGAGGGTGGTATTCGATCGGGAACTCGGTGATCTTCAGTTTCTCCTTGGAGGCCCTGATCACCATCTCCGAGGCGAACTCCATGCCCGTCGTGCGCAGGTCTAGACGAGGCAATACATCGGTGCGCAGCGCCCGCATCCCGCAGTGGGCGTCCTTGACACCCGTACGGAAGAACAGGTTGAGCAGGCCGGTGAGGATCGGATTGCCGATGTAACGGTGAAGCCACGGCATAGCCCCCGGCTGGATGTTGTCCATGCGGTCGCCCATGACGAGCTCCGCCCCGCCCTCGAGCTCGGCCACGAAGCGGGGGATCTCGTTGAAGTCATAGGTCAGGTCGGCGTCGGCCATCACGATGTAGCGCCCGCTTGCCGCCGCGAAGCCCGCGAGGTAGGCACTGCCATAGCCGCGCCTCGGCTCTAAGATCACGCGCGCTCCAGCGGCCGCCGCGAGCGCGGCCGAATCGTCTTCGGAGGCGTTGTCCACGACGAGCACCTCGCCGTCGATGCCCTTGCTCTCGAGCACCTCCCGCGCCGTGCGCACGCACAGCTCGATGTTCTCCGCCTCGTTCAGGCAGGGAATCACCACCGACACGAGTGTCGGTCGGGTCTCCTCGGCACCCTCGCCGAGGGTGGGCCTGCTCTTCTGTGCGGTGCTCATGGCTATCTCGGGCTCATTCCTGGCAGTCTCCCCTGGGATGCGAGTCTGCCTAGTCTACGACTGCCTGTACCCATATACAGTGGGTGGAGCCGAGCGCTGGTACCGCAACCTTGCCGAGCGGCTTGTGGCAGAGGGCCATGAGGTGACCTATCTCACGCTGCGCCAGTGGGAGCGCGGCGAGCAACTCGACCTCGACCCGCGCATTCGCGTGGTGAGCGCCGGGCCGCGAATGGGGCTCTATACCGGTGGTCGGCGGCGCATCCTGCCACCGCTGGTGTTCGGCGTGGGCGTGCTCTGGCACCTGCTGCGCCACGGCCGTCGCTACGACGTGGTGCACACCTGTGCCTTCCCCTATTTCTCGCTATTGGCAGCGGCGATTACACGGCCATTTGCTCGCTACGGCCTTGTGGTCGACTGGTTTGAGGTATGGAGCGCTGAGTATTGGCGGGGCTATCTCGGCGGTGTCGGCGGACGTGTGGGCGAGCTCGTCCAACGCATATGCGCGCTAGTCCCCCAACGGGCGTTCTGTTTCTCTCTGCTACATGCAACGCGCTTGCGCGAGCAAGGCCTGCGCGGACAGATCACGGTTTTGCGTGGCCTCTACGCCGGCTCCACCGAGCCAGCCGTCCCGCGCGTTGCCGATCCGCTCGTGCTATTCGCCGGACGCTTGATCCCCGAGAAGCGCGTCACCGTTGGCGTGGCCGCCGTGGCCAGCGCCGCCCAAAGCATCGAAGGGCTACACGGAGTTTTCTACGGCGACGGTCCCGAGCGCGAGGCGCTCGCCCACGCGATCGCCGAGCACCACGCCGACTCGTTCATCTCCGCCCCCGGCTTCGCCGCCGGCGAGCAAGTGGACGCCGACATGCGTCGCGCCTTGTGCGTGCTGTTGCCCTCCGAGCGCGAGGGTTACGGCATGGTGGTGGTCGAGGCCTCGGCCCATGCGACCCCGGCGGTGGTGGTCGCCGCGCCCGACAACGCGGCAGTCGAGCTGATAGAGGACGGGATCAATGGTGTGGTCGCCTCCAGCGCCGACCCCGAGGCGATCGCCGAAGCGATCGTGCGCATGCACGAGGCAGGTATGGCGATGCGCGAGAGCACCGCGAGCTGGTTTGCCGCGCACGCCGAGCGGCTAACGCTCGCGTCTTCGCTGCGAGCCGTGCTCGATAGCTACGGGGAGGGTGCTTCGGGGCCCAGCGTACCCTCGGAGTCCAACGCGCCCTCAGGGCCAAGCGCGCCGTCGCAGCCAAGCACGCGCCGGTAGCTCTCGAGCGTCAGCCGTGCCGTACGCGCCCAGCTGAACTCGCGCGCACGCTCGAGGCCGCGGGCGCGCAGACGCTCGACCTCCGCACGGTCCTGTTCGCCGTCTGAAAGCAGCCGCTCGAGCGCTGCGGCGATAGCGGGCTCGTCGTGGGGGTCGAATAGCAGCGCCGCCTCGCCGGCCACCTCCGGCAACGAGGAGGCGTTGGAGCACGCCACCGGCACGCCCCGCGCCATCGCCTCGAGCACCGGCAGGCCGAAACCCTCGTACAGAGATGGGTATACAAACGCGTCCGCCGAGCCGCCACAGCCCCTCGATCTCCTCGCCTGAGAGCCAGCCGAGAAAGCGCACGTCTTGTTGCACGCCGCGCTCGCGCGCGCGCGCTCGCGCAGCTCGCTCTCGTGCGCGGTGCGGATAGCCGGGGAGCACGAGCAGCGGGCGACGCTCGACGGGGATGCGCGCCAGAGCGCCGATCAGCGCGAGCAGGTTCTTGTGCGGCCGCTTGGCCGACAGGCTGAGCACGATGCGTCGCTCGCCGAAGCCCAAACCGCTCCCGCAGCTCGTGCTCGGGCAGCGGCCGATCGCGTCTGCACCGTGCCGATGCCCAGGGGCACAACGTCGATGCGCTCGGCGGGCGTGCCCAGCAGCTCGACGAGGTCTCGCTGAGTGCTGTGCGAGTCGGCGATCACGCGGTCGGAGCGCCGCACCGCCCAGGGCACCAGCACCCGCATGCCCCGGTCGCGGATGCCGGCATGCGCCTCGGGGAAGCGCGCGTAGATCAGGTCGTGCACGGTGACCACCCGCGCGGAAGCGGCCCCACAGGCCGGCGCGGTGCTGGCGAGGCTGTGCACGAGATCGACGCCCGCGCGCGCGCGCCAAGCGCGGCAGCAGCGACTGCTCGCCCACACCCACTGCACGCGACGGCGCGCGTTCACGGGCACGGTCACCGCCGGCAGCAGCTCTCCCCACGGCCCGCTTCGCGGCGGCTGCCTCGCGGTTGACGAACGCCGTGAAGCGCATGCCCGGCGGCGCCTGCTCGACGAGCGCGGGGATCAGCTCGCGCGCGGCGACCTCCATCCCGCCGGTCTCGCCGGGCACGAGGAAGATCAGGTTCAGGCCGATGTGCACTCGCGCGGCCAAGGCTCAGCGCAAGCGCTAACCGCGCGAGCGCCCGGGATCCGCTCCCGTGAGCGCCGACCTACCATGCTCGCGTGGCCGCCCCGATCGATGTCGTATCTGCTCGCCTACAACCACTGGGATCTCACGCGAGCTGCCTGCGCCATCTGCGGGCGCAGACGGTCGCGCACCGCGCGATCGTCGTCGACAACGGGTCGCACCGATCGACACACGCGAGGCCCTGCGCCGCGAGTGGCCCGCAGGTGACGGTCGTCGAGATCGGCCAGAACATCCGTTCACGCAGCGCTGTCAACCTCGGCGTCGCGGCCGGTGACGGCGAGTAAGTCGTGCTGCTCAACAACGACGTCGACCTGCGTCCTGACTGCCTCGAGCGGCTGCGTGGCGCCGCTTGAGCGAGACCGCCCGCGTCGGCTCGGTGGCGGCGGTGCTGCTTGCGAGCGGGGAGGCGAGCGATCGACAGCGTCGGGGTTACCACAGACGTCACGCTCGCCGGCTTTCCCGCGCCTGCAGGGTCTGCCTGCCTCAGCGCGCGCAAGACGAGCGCCCGCTCGCTGAGCCGGCCCCGAGGGCACCACCGCCGCCTACCGCCGTGCGGCGTGGGAGCAGGTGGGGGGCTTCGACGAGCGATCCGCGCCTACATGGAGATCGTCGACATAGCGTGCGGCTGCGCCAGGCGGGATGGGAGACGGCGTGCGCTGCCAGATGCGGTCGGCGTGCACCTCGGCTCGGCACACCTTCGGCCGCCGCTCGAGCCAACCAGCGCCGCCTGGCGGGCTTCAGCCGCGGCTACCTGCTGCGCCGCTACGGCGTGCTTCGCCGCCGGACCGCGCTGCGTGCCCTGCTGACCGAGACGGTCGTCGTTGCCGGCGACACGATCCTTTCCCGCGACCTGCGGGCGGCGCTTGGGCGGCTGGAGGGCTGGCGCACGGCCAGCGGAATGCGCGCCAGTCGACTTGGCCGCCCTCGCGAGGCGATCGACGAATCGATCACGTTGCGCGACTCGTTCTGCGCTGCGCCTGGAGCGCGATGCAGAGCCGGCTCGCCGCCGCAGTAACCAGAGCTTGGCCGCAGCGTTCGCCCCAGCGTCGCGGCGAGAGGCGCCGCCGCCGGCGTCGGCGAGCCCGCTCCGGTAGTCCGCGTCTGGTTGTCGGCGATCAGCAGGTTGTCCTGGTCGCCGCTGCGGTACGTGTTGCTGGCCGGCCACTCGTCTACGTCGTGGGCGCGCCCGTCGCGCCCCACGACCACCGCGCGCAGACCCTGCTCGGGCACCTGTCGGGTGATGCTCCGCCTGACCGCTCTCCAGCAGGTACGCCGAGCGCTTGTCGCGCGCGCCCTCCAGACCCAGCTCGAGCAGCGCCCGCGGTCGAGCATGAAGGCCTGGTGCGCACGTGCGGGTTGGGAAAGCGCGGGAAGTCACTGCGCGCGCGGCGCACCCGGGCCAGCTGGTAGGGCCAGTACCTGGCCTTGCCGCGGATCCACTCTGCCTGGCTCTCCCAGCTGGCGCTCGCTCCCACGAGCCCAACGTCGGGCTCGTCCAGCGCCCGGGAGAGGTGGGCCAGCCAGTCCTCGCCGCCGATGACGCAGTAGGAGTTCAGGAAGCACAGGCGATCGTGCTTTAGTCGCCGAGCGGCCTCGCCATAGGCAACGAGGTCCAGCACCGCCCGCTCCAGCTCCATCGTCCTGTGCTCGGTGCCTCGCAACTCCGCCAGCAGCGCCTCGCGCGTCGCGCCCTGCGCGTGCGTGTCCACATCCAGCCCGTTGAGCACGACGATCAGCTCGTGCGGCACGCCCGCGTCGTGCGCATGGTAGGAGCGCAGGAACGCACGCAACGGATCCACGCCAAGCGGAGCCCACACGAGGTGCACGACGCCGATCACCGCGTCACCGCCGTCCGGCGCGGGCCACCGTCTCGAGCTGGGCGAGCGTGATGACACGCGTGCGTTGCACGGCCCGGCGCTTGCGCAAGGCCGTCGGCAACCCGCGCACGGCGTCGCGCATCGCGCGCGCCCACACGCGCAGCTTGCGCTCGCGCAGCGCGACGTAGAAATTGCCCACCTGGCCGCGCGCCAGCTCCGGGGCGTGCCGGACCAGGGCTCCCATCGGAAAGCACTTCGCGATCAGCCAAATCGGGTTGCGCCACAGCTGATAGCCGTTGAAGTCCGTGATTCCACGCCCGAGCGTGGCGCTACCGCGGTGGTAGAGCACCGCGGTGGGCGCGTAACGGCAACGAAAGCCGGCGAGCTGTGCACGAAACGCCCAGTCGACGTCCTCGTAGTAGGCGAAGTAGGCCTCGTCGAACTCCCCGACCGCCGCGATCGCGGCGCGCCTGTACATGACCGCGCCGCCGCACGGGCCGAAGACCTCCTCCTGCTGCTCATATTGGCCGGTGTCCCGCTCGCCGTGCCCGCGGCGAGCGCCGCCTCCCCGCCAGTTGAGCAGGTCCCCGGCTCCGTCGAGCAGCTCGCGCTCGAGGAAATCGAGCATCTTGGGGGTCGCCGAGCCAGCCTGCGGATGATTCACGAGCTCCCTCATCATCTCCTCCAGGCAGTCCGGCTCCAGTTCCATGTCGTTGTTGAACAGCGCCACGTACTCGCTCGTGGCGGCGCGCAAAGCCATGTTGAGCGCCGCGGTGACACCCACGTTCTCCGCCAATGCCAGCACCTTCACCTCCGACCAATGGGCACTCAAGTGCTCCAGCGAATCGTCGCTGGAGCCGTTGTCGACGACGACGATCGCAAAGTCCTCGAGCGTCTGCGCGGCAAGCGACGCGAGCATCGTCTGCAGCAGGGAACGGCCGTTGTAGTTGAGCACCACAACCGTCAGGCCGGCCTCGCCCGCCCCCGGTCCTCCGTCGCTCATCCCCGCTCCCTCCACCACCGCACCGTGTCGGCCACGCCCTCCGTGAGGCTCATCCGCGGGCGATACCCCACCTCCTCGCGCAGACGAAAGCCAGCGCCTACTAGCATCGCCGGCTCGCCCGGTCGGTCGGGCAGCTCCCCGCGCCGCACCAGCTCGGGGGCTCCGATCTGCCCGGCGATCTCCCCCACGAGCTCGCGTACGCGCGTGCCGTGACCGGAGGCGATGTCAACCGGCCCGGTGACCGAGCTTGCCAGCAGCGCCGCGAGCGCGCCGGCGACGTCCTCCACGTGCAGGAAGTCGCGCAGCTGCTCGCCGCTGGTGGTCGCGACGCTCTCTCCGCGCAGCAGCGAGCGGATCGCCGACGGCACCAGACGCCCCGGCTGCTCGCGGGGTCCGTACAGGAAGAACAGCCGCGCCCACGCCAGCTCGACGCCCTCGCTGCTGGCGTAGGCCTCCGCCAGGCGGCGCAGCGAGTCCTTCGCCACGCCGTAGAGCGTCGCGGGGGCGAGGAGCGAGCTGTCCTCGCGCAGCGGCTCGCTCGCCGCCGACCAGTCGTACTCGGCGCAAGTCCCCAGCATGACCGCCCGCCGGCCTCCCGCGCGAATGAACGCACGAATCAAGTGCAGGCTGTACTCCACCCAGAGCACGTTCTCCGGAGCCGTCCAGAAGCGACCGTGCTCGACGTACCAGGCGAGGTGCAGCAGGTGCTCGGGGGAGACACGAGCCACAAGCGCCTCGACCGCGGCCGAGTCGGCCAGGTCGAGGCGGTGCCAACGGACGCCAGGCACCGCCGTCGGCGCGGCGCGGGTGGAGATGGCGTGCACCTCCTCGCCCCTGCGTACGAGCTTCTCTAGGAGCGGCAGCCCGACGAAGCCGCTCCCGCCGGTGACGAGCACACGACTCACGGACAGCCTCCCAGCCTTGGCCCGGGGACGGCTCGCGAGGCGCCCGTGAGCTCCGGTCGTAGCTCACGGCGAGCTGGCATGATCGTCTCTCCCGCGAGACAGACTCCCGGGCGAGGCCCGATGAAGATCTCTGTGCTGATCCCCACCCGCGATCGACTGGCGTTGCTACGACACGCGGTCGACAGCGTCCTGCGCCTGGACGACGAGGACTGCGAGCTGGTGATCTCAGACAACGCCTCCTCCGAGAACGTGGCCGAGTACGTGGACTCCCTCGGGGACCCGCGCGTCGTCTATGTCCGCACGCCGCGTCTGCTCGCGGTGACCGAGAACTGGAACAACGCCCTGGAGCACAGCAGCGGCGACTACACGATCATGTTGGGTGACGACGATGCTCTCCTCGGTACGTACTTCTCCAGGACCAGGAGGCTGATCGCGCAGTTCGACCAGCCGCAGGTCGTTTATCACAATGCACTTGTCTACGCCTATCCCGGGGTTGTGCCCGAGGAGCCCGGAGGCTACCTACGATCGGAGGGGTACGCGGACTTCCTGCGTGACGCGCGCGTGCCCTTTAGCCTCGAGCGCGATCGAGCCACGCGCATGGCACACGCGGCCATGGGCTTCCGCGTGCGGTACGGCTTCAACATGCAGTTCGTCACCGTGGCGCGAAGCCTGGTCGATGAGCTCTCACGCAACGGCCTCTTCTATCGCTCGCCGTTTCCCGACTACTACGCGATGAACCACATGTTCTTGCGCGCCCACTCGATCGTCGTGGATCCCCACCCGATGGTGGTCATCGGCGTCTCCCCGCGCTCGTATGGCTTCTTTCACTACAACCGACAGGAGACGGCGGGACGCTCCTTCCTACAAGGCGACGACGCGCCCACCGACTCGGATTCGCCCACCGCGCCGCTACTGCCCGGGACCAATATCAACGATGGGTGGCTCACGGCCATGCGCGAGCTGCACCGCGAGCTCGGGGGCCCCGCGAGCCCGCGGCCAGACTACCGGCGCTATCGGATGCTCCAGATCGCCTACGTGTACGAGGGCCATTACCTGCGGGGCTCGATCGACGCGTCGGAGCTCGCCGAGCTGCAACGGCTCATGACCAGGCGCGAGCGCGCGCTCTACGGCACCGCGTTCTCCTTCTTGCGGCTGCTGGAGCGGATCGCGCCGGAGCGCGCCCGCGGTGTCATCCCGCGCGCGCTGTTGCTCGCGCAGCGTCAGTTCCCGGCGTGGGACCCGGTTCGTGACGACGCCACCTATGAGGACATCGGCGCGGTCGTCGAGCGTGTCGATCCAAGCCGGGATCCCTTGCGCTGGCAGCGACCGCGGCGCCCCGGCCTGCGCAGCGCGCTCGTTCGACGATTGGGCTGAGACAGCGGACCGGTTCAGCCTCGCTCGCCCTCGGGTGTCGGGCTCGGATCTGCGCACGGACCCCAGGCCAAAGCCGACAGCAGCCGCCTGCGGTCAGCTCCTCCGCGCTCGTACATACGCGTCTGGTTGTCGGCCACGAGCAGGCCCTCCTGCGAGCCTTGCCAGAACGTACGACTCAGATGCCATCCGTCCTGATCGTGGGCGCGGCCCGCACGATCGACGACGACGGCGCGGAGCCCCATGCGCTGAACCTGGCGGGTGAGGCCGGTGCGGCCAGACTCGAGCGCATAGGCGTCGGCCTTCTCGCGTATCTGGTGCAAACGCAGCCCGGCGAGTGTGGAGTGGGCGATCATGAAAGCGTTGGTGCGCAGGTGGTGTGCGGGGAACGACTCGAAGTCCCTCATCTGCCGCGGGATCTCTGAGAGTGCCCGCAGCGCGACGCTTGGCACGCGCGTCGCCGCGCGAGCGGTCGCGGCCTTTGAGGAACGACCGTCGCCCGCCCCACCGCCCGCGGGCAGCTCCGGCTCGGCGGTGGGCCGCTCGGCATCCATCTGAGCGAACTGCTCGCGTATCGAGCGCCGCGCCGGCAACAGGTGCCTGTAGGCGCTCGGGAGTCCCAACGAGTGGAGCACCCACGAGCGGGAGCTGTTCCAGGATCCGCTCCCGCTGACGATCCCGACGTCGGCGAGCTGGAGGGCCGCGTCCAGCTTGGCCAACCAGCCCTCGCTCAGCGGCTCGCTGTAGGAGTTCAAGAAGCAATAGCGCTCGCGGCGAAGGCGAGCGGCGGCGGCGAGGTACACGCCCAGGTCAAAGCCCGTGTCGGGAAAGAACATCGTCTCTGCGCCGAGATCGCGAGCCTGCTCCAGATATGGCTCGGCGTCACGGGGGGAGGAGAAGCCCTTCATCGCCAGCACCAACTCGCAATTCGCGCCGGGTGGGAAGTCGCGCAGCGCATCCAGGAACGCTCGGAAGGGAGCCGGCCCGTTGGCCGCGCGCACCAGGTGCACGACACACGGGCGCGAGGACTCCGGGCGCGGCGATGGCCGCAGCGCGTCGATCACAAGTGGCTCACGGGCGTGTGACCGTCGCATAACGTCCGTCAGCTCCGGCGGCGCAAGATGGGCGGCAACACGATATTGAGCTCCTCCGGGACGGCTCGGAGCGAGAGCACGACGGCGGCGTAGATGACAGTCGAGCACGCGAGCCTCACGATCACAGGAAGCCCGCTTGCCAACATTGGCAGAGCACCGAGCAGGCCTGCGAGAGCGACCTTCGGCACTACGGACAGCCTCGGCATCAAATGCGGCCGACCCCTCACGAGCACGACCCCGCTGGCGATGGCCGCCACCACCTCGACGGCCGCCGTCCCAATCGCTGCCCCCTCGGCTCCATCCAGGAGAACGAGGACGGCCACGACCACGCTGACAAGCACCAGCATGCCCAGGTTGAGCAGCAGGATCGCGCGGTGCAGGTGCAGGCTGAGCATCCCGTATCCGAACACCGCGCTGACGAATGTGGCGCCCACGGCGATCCCTTGTACCGCGAGGATCGGCACCGCTGCGAGAAATTCATCGCCTCCCAGGACCTGCACCGCGATCCTCGCCCCGACCGCTAGCGAGAGCGCGGTCCAGACACCGGCGATCAGTGACGTCTCGAACACGCGCGAGAGCGCGTAGCCGAGTCGAGCCGGGTCGTCCCGGGCGGCGCGCGCAAAGACCGGAAAGGCGGAGCTGACAAGCAGCGCGGGAATCGTGAACAGTACCTCCACCACCCTGAAGGACACGCTGTAATAGCCAAGTTCGTGCGCCCCGGCGATCAACGACACGAGCACGATCGCCACACGGAAGTAGAGAGTGGAAGCAGCGGCCGCGGCCGAATAGGTGAAGACCGGCGCCAGTAGCGCCCGCCACCGGCGCAAGCGGAAGGAGGGACGAATCGGGATGTCCCCTCTGACGAGCACGATCGTCGGCAACAGGACGACCAGCGCGGCGACCAGGGGGGTCGCCATGAAGGGCAGCAAGTGCGCGCCGAGCAGGACCAGCGCCACGATCAGAACCGAGCTGACCAGTTGCTGGGTAACCGCGAGGATCGCCACCCAGCCGAGGCGCAACCTCGCCATTAGCGGCACCGACAATGTTGTCTGGGTGTTCTGGAACAGAACACCGCCGCCCGCGATCAGCACGGCGGCGGCGAGATAGCCGCCGTAGGCGATGCCCGCGAACAGGGTGATCAGCACGACCCCGACGATCGTTAGCACCAAGCGGATGCCGAGCAGGTCACGGGCCATGAGCGCACGCTGCTCTCCTTCGAGCACCGCCATCTCGCGCATGCCGATCGCGGTCAGACCGAGGTCGGTGAAGCCAGTGACCACCGCGCTGAGCGAAAGGGCGGTGGTGTAGTGGCCGGTCTGTACCACACCGAGGTGGCGAAAGAGCAACGCGGCCGAGCCAGCCGCGAGCAGCGAGCTGCCAAAGAACGACCCGACCCGCAGGGCGCCTCCGCGCACGGCCGCCGGCCCAGCGGCGGACGTGGAGAGCAGGTCCGGCTGCGGATCGAGCTCGTCCTCGAGACTCACCGCGAGAGCCGTCCTATCGTGCTGGGGCTGCAAGCTCACGAACCACTCGAGCCGGCGCTCCGACGGCGACCGTGCGGGCAGGCACGTCCTCGAGCACGACGGAGTTGGCGCCCACGACCGCTCCCGCTCCGACGCTCACGCCGGGGAGGATCACGCTGTGCTGCCCAAGCCAGGCACCATCGCCGATGACCACGGGACGGATGCCCTCGAGCTCCTGGGCGAGGATCGGCAGATCGGGATCGGAAGTGCCGTGGTTGTGATCGGCGATGTAAACGTTGCGCCCGAGCAGGACCGCACGCCCGATACGCACGTGCTCGACGGCGGAGAGCACACAGTGGCCCGATATGCGCGTCTCGTCGCCGATCTCGAGCAGCGATTGCGTGCCTCGTGTGTGCAGCCACGAATCGGACCCTACGAGCACATTGCGCCCGATCGAGATGCGGCTTGCACCGTGGATTAGTACAGGCATCTCGATCACGCTGTGAGACCCGAACTCCATGAAGGAGTTCGCCACAAGCCGTGAGAAAAGAGCGTTGCGCGTGGCGCGATAGCGATCGTAGAGACTGAGGAAGTTCATCACGCGTCATGATCCGGATAGGAGGCGTCGCGCTCGGAGACGATCAGCTCTCCGCACGGTTCGGGCCACTCGATGGCGAAGGCCGGATCGTCGAAGCGGACCCCTGTGGCGGCCTCGGGCTCATAGCGATAACCCATCTGGTAGAGCACTTCGCAGTCGTCGGTCAGCGTTTGAAATCCGTGCGCGAGACCCGCGGGGATGTAGAGGGCGCGTCCGTTCTCCGCGGTCAGCTCAGCCCCGTGCCATCCGCAATAGGTGGCGGAGTCCTCGCGCAGGTCGACCGCCACGTCGAAGATGGCTCCGCGGGTACAGCGAACGAGCTTTGACTCCCCGTGGGGGGCGGCCTGGTAGTGCATGCCGCGTAGCGTGTCGCGGGCGGGATTGGAGGAGGCGTTGCATTGCACGACATCTGGATTCATCCCACGCGCGCGAAACTCCTCGCGGTCGAACGTACGGGCGAACCAGCCGCGCTCGTCGCCCAGCCGCTCCAGCTCGATCACCCACACGCCCGCGAGCGGTGTTTGTAGAAATCTCAATGCCGCATCCCGCCGATAGCGCGGACGCCCGTGGCGCGCTTGGGCGCGGGCATGCTCACGAGAGCAGCGTGAGCTCCGGCGTGCGCGCGGCGAAGCGCCCGCCCCACTCGCGGATGAAGCTGAGCTGCTCGATGATCTCGTCCTTGAGGTTCCACGGCAGGATCAGCACGACATCGGGCTTGTCCTCGCGCAGGGCCTCGGGCGAGCGGATCGGGATGTGGGAGCCTGGAAGGTAGTGGCCCTGCTTGTGGGGGTTCAGGTCGCAGGTGTAGTCGATGAAGTCACGCTTGACGCCGCAGTAGTTGAGCAGCGTGTTGCCCTTCGCGGGAGCGCCGTAGCCGGCGATGGTCAAGCCCTGGGACTTGAGGTCGATCAGAAAGCTCAATATCTGGCGCTTGTCCTGCTCGACGCGACGACCATAGTCCAGGTAGGTGCCGATCTGCTCGTAGCCAGCGTCACGCTCGCGCTCACGCAGCTCGGCGGCAGCGGCGCTCTGGGGCTTCTCCGCGTCGTCCTCGTGACAACCGTAGATGCGCAAGGACCCTCCATGGGTGGGCAGCTCCTCGACGTCGAACAGGCGCAGGCCATGAGCCTCGAACACGCGGCTGACCGTGAGGAAGGAGAAGTAGGAGAAGTGCTCGTGATAGATCGTGTCCCACTGGTTGTCCCGCATGAGGCTCATCAGGTGGGGGAACTCCATCGTGATGACCCCGCCGGGCTTCAAGAGGATCTTCATGCCGGCCACGAAGTCGTTGAGATCGGGGACGTGGGCCAGGACGTTGTTGCCGAGCAGCAGATCCGCCGAGGACTCACCGGCGAGCGAGCTGGCGGTCTCCTGTCCGAAGAACTCAACCAGCGTCGGAATGCCCTTCTGGAGGGCCACCTTCGCGACGTTCGCGGCGGGCTCGATCCCGAGCACCGAGATGCGTCGCTCGTGGAAGTACTGCAGCAGGTAGCCGTCGTTGGAGGCCAGCTCGACGACGTGGCTCGAGCCATTGAGGCCGAAGCGCTCGATCATCAGCTCGGAGTAGCGACGAGAGTGATCTAGCCAAGAGGAGGAGTACGAGGAGAAGTAGGCGTAGTCGGAGAAGATGTGCTGCGGGGTCTCGAACTCCTCGAGCTGCACGAGGAAGCACTTCCCGCAGACAAGTGCCCGCAACGGATAGAACGGCTCCATCGAGTTGGAGCGCTCGGGCGGGAGGTAGGAGTTGGCAAGTGGCGACATGCCGAGGTCCGCAAACACAGCCTCGACAGCGGCGCCGCAGAATCGACAGGCGGTCTCGCTCATGAAGACGCCGGAGCGTATTGGAAAGCCCGGATCTGCTCAAGTGTCACGGTGCGCGGGTCCTCCCCCGCGCGCAGACGCCGGTACCAGTCGACGACCGCATCCAGGCCCTGTGCGAGCCCCCAGCCGGGTCGCCAGTCCAGATGGGCCCTGGCCATCGAGGAGTCGAGCTTGAGATAGCGCGCCTCGTGTGGGTGCGGTCCTTCGTCGTGGGTCACAGACAGATCGTCCGACCACAGCTCGGACATGCGCCTCACGATCCAGCCAACCGGGCGGGCGTCCTCATCCGCGGGGCCGAAGTTCCAGCCGCGGGCGTGCTCTGGGGAATCCCACAAAGCCTGGGAGAGCAGGAGATAGCCGCTGAGCGGGTTGAGCACGTGCTGCCATGGGCGCACGGCTTCGGGGTTGCGTATGTGCAATGTCTCGCCGGCGAGAGCAGCGCGCATGATGTCGGGGATCAGCCGGTCCTGCGCCCAGTCGCCGCCACCGATGACGTTCCCCGCGCGCGCGGAGGCGACGTGGGTGTCCTCGGGACCCGCAAAAAATGAGTTACGGAAGGCATCCGTGACAAGCTCCGAGCAGCCCTTGGAGTTGGAGTACGGATCGTGGCCTCCCATAGGCTCGTGCTCGCGATAGCCCCACTCCCACTCGCGATTCTCATAGCACTTGTCGGATGTGACATTCACGAGCGCACGCACGCCACCCTGACGGCGCACGGCGTCCAGCAGGTTGACGGTTCCCATCACATTCGTCTCATATGTCTCACGTGGCTCGGCGAAGGAGCGGCGTACGAGCGATTGGGCCGCCATGTGGATCACTATCTCCGGCTCGTGGGCGCTCACCGCTCTCTCAACCGCCGCCGGGTCGCGCACGTCCCCCGCGATGCACTCCTCCATTCCCTCTCTCACGCAGGCGAGCTCATATAGAGATGGTTCCGTGGGCACGTCGTTGGAGAAGCCGGCAACGCGGGCACCCAGGGACTGCAGCCACAGGGCGAGCCACGCGCCCTTGAAGCCGGTGTGACCGGTGAGCAGCACACGGCGACCGCTCCAGAAGCCAACGTCGACTGAGGCCCCGCCGGCTGGACTCGCGGCGGTCGGCCCGCGCGGGTGCCGGTCCTCGCTCATGGCTTTCATCGGCCTAGCCTACCGAGCGTCGTTTATCGAGAGACCAGCCACTGCGCGGCCCACAACCGTGAGTCTCATCGGAGCCCGTGAGTAGACAGGACGCCGCCTTATTGAATGCGCCCTAGTCCCACACCCGCCATGGGGCCCGACCTGAGGCCCAGAGCTCTTCGAGATGGTTGCGCTCACGAAGCGTGTCCATCGCCTGCCAGAAGCCCTCGTGGCGATAGGAGGAGAGCTGGCCGTCGCGGGCAAGCGAGCTCATCGGCTGGCGCTCCCACACGGTGGCGTCGTCCTCGAGATAGCGGGAGACCTGCGGGGAGAGCACGAAGAAGCCCCCATTCGTCCAGGCGCCGTCGCCGCGGGGCTTCTCCTCGAACTGGCGCACTCGCTCACCGTCCACGTCCAGCGCCCCGAAGCGCCCGGGGGGTTGCACGGCGGTTACGGTCGCGAGCGTGCCCTGGCGGCGGTGAAATGAGACGAGCGCCGAGATGTCGATGTCGGCGAGCCCGTCGCCGTAGGTAAAGCAGAAGTCCTCGTCGCCGACGTAGGGGAGCACGCGCTTGAGGCGTCCGCCGGTCATCGTTTGCTCGCCGGTGTCCACGAGTGTGACCCGCCAGGGCTCGGTGGCGGAGCGGTGCACCTCCATGGTGCCGGTTGCCAAGTCAAAGGACACGTCGCACGTGTGAAGGTAGTAGTTGGCGAAGTACTCCTTGATGAGATAGCCCTTGTAGCCAAGGCAGATGACGAACTCCTCGATGCCGTGGGCGGCGTAGATCTTCATGATGTGCCACAGCATCGGCTTGCCACCGATCTCCACCATCGGCTTGGGGCGTACAGTGGTCTCCTCGCTGAGTCGCGAGCCGAAGCCACCAGCCAAGATCACCGCCTTCACGGGTGCAGGGTAGCGAGCGAAGGCCCGGCGCTACCGCTCCCTCACCACCACACGTTGAGCGAGCGAAGCGCTGGCGCTACCGCCCCCTCACCTGCTTGGAACGCTCTCTCTCCGATAGAGAGAGCGTTCTCTCCACTATGCAAGGTTCGCTGAGCGTTCCGCCGGGTAGTAGCCCACTCAGCACCCCTTATGGAGTCAACGCAAAGGAGGGTCCTATGGGCCTCGTGGAGTTGCTTTTGATCGTCCTAGTAATCGTAGCCGTCGCGGGCGGGATCGGTGTAAGTCCGTTGCTTTGGCTGCTGCTGCTGGTAGCCGTCGTGGTCTTCCTCACGAGCGGCGGATTCGGCTATCGCAGAGGCGGGAGGCTCTAGGTATGTCTATAGGCACATCGATCTTCCTCATCGCCGTTGGCGCGATCATCCGCTATGCCGTGACGTTTCATGTGTCTGGCGTGTCGCGTCCGGCGATCGGCCTGATCCTGATCATCGCCGGCGTTGTTGGCGTCGTGCTGTCGCTGATCTACATGGCCACCGCTCGACGCCGAGTAGGCGGCCGAACTTACGAAGAGCCGCACCTCTAGCGTCGTGATGATGCCCTGTGAGCCAACGCCGCAGCCTTCAGCTCCAATCGCCACCAGGAGCCATCACGCGCCTCTTCGGGCTAAACGCCTTCGCGTCGGTCCGCGACGAGGTCGCAGAACTCAATAGACCCAACTTTAGGAGGAAACCGTGAGCACCGGAACGATCATCATAATTGCTGTTGGCGCCGTGGTGGTGCTAATGCTCATCGCCGTCGCCGCTCGCGCCGCGAGCCGAAGACGCAACGAACGTCGTCGTGAGCAGGCGGGCGAGCTTCGCCAGGTGGCCAGAAGCCGTTCGATCCAAGCCGAAAGTGCGCGCGCGTCGGCTGATGAGCAGGCTGCCGAAGCCAAGCGTGCTCAGGCTGAAGCCGAGGAACGCGCCGCTCAGGCGCGGCAAGGACGTGCCTCCGCAGAGCAACGGGCGGTTGAGGCTGAGCATCTGACCGAGTCTGCCCGCGATCGACACGCACAAGCACGTGCGATCGACCCGGACGCGAGCGACAGCGGCCAAGACGAGGCGCTGGCGATCAACGAACGGCCTGGCCGCGAGGGTCGCTGAGCTCATGCGCGCAGAGCGGCGAGGTGCCCCAGCTCGAGCGTGCGTCTTGCGCACCTAATCGCACACTGTCTAAGAGAAAGCCGGAGACCGATGAACAAGACTGAACAGAAGATCGTGCAGTACCTCAGCGAGGCGCATGCGATGGAGCAGGCGCTCGTCACCATGCTGCGGTCGCAGATTGCGATGACCCCTGGTGGAAGCTACCGCGACGGCCTCGAGTCTCACCTACGCGAGACGCGCGACCACACAATCCGGGTGCAGCGCCGTCTAGACGAGCTCGGACAGGGCAGCAGTCCGATACAAGCCGGCGTTGGGCTCGTGCAGAGCATCGTTGGGCAGGCACTGGCCCTGGGAAAGACGCCCTTCGACCTCGTCCGCGGCACGGGAGGAGAGGAGAAAGTCCTTAAGAACGCCAAGGACGCGTGTGCGACGGAGGCCTTGGAGATCGCCACCTACACCGCCATCGAGCATCTGGCGAGCTCTGTCGGCGATAAGGCCACACAGGCTCTCGCCGATTCCATCCGGGCCGATGAGCAGAAGATGCTCGACCGGATTTTGAGGGAGATCCCGAAGCTGACCGAGGCCGTGGTGCGCTCAGAGATCCGCGGGAACTCTTCATACGACATCGGCAAGACAGGTGCTGCCGACGCGGCACGCTCGGCGTCGAAGAGCGTGAAAGGGGCTGCTCGTGACGCGACATCGAGTGCAAAACGCACCGCCCGCAAGGCACGCAAGGTACCCGGGGTCGCGCAGGCCGAGGGTCAGGTCAAGGGCGCGCTGGCCTCCGAAGGAGACCTGGCGATCACCGGCTACGGAAAGCTCACGGCTGCGGAGATTGTCGAAAAGCTCCCGCATCTCTCGCAGGTCGACCTCGCGAAGATCGACTCCTACGAGCGCAAGAATGAAAACCGCACGACCATCCTCAGCCGGATCGCCAATCTACGCGACGACGAGCCGTGGCCAGGATATGACGAGCTCAGCGTGGGCGAGATCGGCACGGTGCTGGACGAGGGCGATGAGGACCGCGTCAAGCGCGTGCGCTCCTATGAGCGCTCCCACAAGAACCGCTCAGGCGTGATCGACGCCGCCGAACGTGAGCTGGTCAAAGCGTAGAAGAGAACGCCTCAGGGGTCGCAAAAGCGCCTCGATCTCGGCGGCGAGCTGCAGAGCATCATCCGGGAAATATCCCGTAAGCCTGAGTGGCAACGCCAGAAGCGTTGGCGCTATCGCTCCCTCACCGCCACAACGTTGGAGGTGCCGGTGGCGTAGGGGAAGTCGGCCTCGGCGGGACAGACGGCTCGGAACTGATAAGTGATGGGGCCGACCAGCCGGAAGCGGTAGCTCGCGCGGTAGCGGCCGTGGGCGCGGGTGGAGAGCACCTGGAACTGGCGCCAGGACCCGATGAGCGTGCGAGCCTCGAGCACCAACTGCTTGCCGCCGGGCGGCAGGGGAGCGCCATGGAGGGTACCGGTAAAGAGGATGGTGCCGCCGACGTGGGAGATGCGGGGTTTGACGTTGAGAGCGAGTTTCGCGGAGACCGTGAGCTGTAGCGCGGCGGTGACGTCGGGCACGGCTTGCGGGGGATGGCTGTTGTAAGCGAATGTGAGCCGGCTGGAGGGAATGCTGGCGGGGATGCGCGCGCGGAAGCTGCCGTTAGCTGCGGTGTGGACTTGTGTGAGAAGGCGCGTGGGGGCGTTCTCATAGGCAGGGGTGTCGAGCACCTGTACAACGGCGCCAGCGACAGGTGTGCCCCCGGGCGCGGTGAGTCGTCCGAACACGGTTTGGGCACGACCATAGGTCCCAGCGAGGCTCGTCTTGGCGGTGGCGGACCAGTGCACGAGCAGCGTGGCGGTGGCAGAGGCGTTCGTGCCGTTTGCGCCCTGGTTCGTGCCGTTGGCGCCCTGAGACTGGACGGTGGAGTCCGGGTTGGTGGAGGTTGTAGGAGGGGAATCGGAATTGGAAGATGAGTCGTTCTCTGTGGTGCCCGTCGGCCCCTGGCCTTCGGACGAAGGCTGCGGTGGCGAGGCGGGCGAAGCTGGATGGTTGGAGATATCGATCTTGCGGTCGAGCGCCACGGTGGAGTTGCCGGCGGCGTTGGTGACTGACACAACGAGATGGTGAGTGCCATCGGCGAGGGTGGTGGTGTCGAATGGAAGGTCGGCGCTGACGCTCGCGGGACATGGCTGTAGATATAGGAAGGCGGGAAGGCCGTCGGTTGTTTGACCAACGTCTTGACACTTGCCACCGTTGGGATCGAGCACAGTACGGCCGGCTTCGACGCCATCGACGGTGAACACCGCCTGATAGACCCCCGAACCGGGGTCTTCGGCGTGAAGCGAGAGATCGGCGCTACCACTGAGCGTAGATGCGGTGGCAAGTTCGCCTTCTACGTTGGAGACCGTGGGCTGAGAGGCTTGTTCGAGGGTTAGATCGGCGGCGTAGAGGTAGACGACGGCTGCGTAGCCGTTGGGGTCATGTTCACCCTTTTTGCACAACCCGAGCGTCGCGAAACAGGCAGCGTTGACGTAGATGTTGGAGCCAAGATGAGTCAGTGGCAGGGCAAGCCGATTGGCCGGAGCAAGTGGTTCTTCAAATTCGCCCAAGCCGGCCTTGCAGGGTTCAGAGCCCCCGTATACGCATTCATCGAAAACTTCGTTCTCCTTCGGTCCAGCTAGCCAAAACTCATACGTCCCGCTTTTCGAGACACCTCCGTCAGCATCTCCGGCACGCCATAGTGTGGCTCCCGTTAGCATCTCTCCTGTTGGGACACTGAGCGTCCAGGTTGCGATGTCGCTACCTTCGTGTTCTACTCCATCGCCAAGCGCTGCAACCAGCGAGCCGCCTTTTGCGCACTTATCTTCGTCATATACAAAGGCCTCCGACGCGCTTCCACTCCACCCATCCGTAGGCGCCACCTGCCCATCGGGCATACGACAGCTATACACGTGGTACTCCCCCGTCGCCTGCGCGCTCCCCTGACCGAGCGTAAGCACACAAAGTGCCACCACCGCCACGAGCGTGAGGTGACCGCCGGCGCATCTCATCCTGGACATGTCTCAGATTCCTTTCCGATCGGGCTATAGCGGCGGTGGCTGTCGCCGCCCTCGACCTCCATGTCGCTCGCGGGCCGTCGCTCACCCCCCTGTCAATTGACTGACACGATGTCTTTATCGCGCCACCATGCTAGGGGCTCGTAGCCTTCGGATGATCAAAATCAACGGATGTTCCAGTTCGCACCATGCGTCGATCGACGCGCTCAGCACGGCGACTGGGCGGCGTTGGTTGAAGGATTTGGCTGGGCAGCTGGTGGCTGGGCAGCTACGTGCCGAAGCGAATCGGCAGCTCTGCCAGCCCGTAGATGCCGAGGATGCTCTCGAACACCGGCTCCCCGTCGAGTTCCAGGCGGGGCATCTTGCGCGCCAGGAAGCTCAAGCCCTCCTCCAACTCCAAACGCGCGAGGTTGGCGCCCAAGCAGTAGTGCACTCCGGCACCGAACGTCAGCGCCCTCGCCTTCGGGCGCTCCACGGCGATGTCGAAGCGCTCGGCGCTAGCTCCCTTCCGAACCTCACCCTCGGCCCGTTCCCCGTTGGCGCTCGCCTCGCCGTCCCCTTCGCCATCGGGCAGGTCGCGGTTGCCGGTGAACGCACACACCATCACCATCGTGTCCTTTGGAAAAGTTACATCGCGATAGGTCAGCTCCTCCACGGTGATCCTCGCGGTGAACGGCGTGATCGGCTCATAGCGCAGCGCCTCCTCCACCGCGCGCCCCGCAAGCGATGGGTCCGCCACGAGCTCTGCCCACTGGTCGGGGTGTTCGGCGAGCAGCCTGACTGCGTGGGCGAGCTGACTCTGGGTTGTGTCTACGCCACCGATCAACACGTTCAGCACGAGGTTTACGCACTCCTCCTCGCTCAACCTGTCCCCCTGCTCCTCCGCCGTCAAGAGGGTCGAGATCAGGTCATCGCCTGGATTCTCGCGTCGAACGGCGAGCAGTGCGCGGGCATACTCGTAGAACTCTGCCACCGCCTGTTCGATCGCGGGGCGCTCGTTGGTCATGCTTGCCGCGTCGAACTGACGTTGAATCCAGTTCGACCAATGGTGCAGTCGCGGGGCATCCTCCAGCGGAGCACCCATCACCGTGGCGATCGTCTGCGACGGATAGGGCTTGGCAAACGCCCCCACGAACTCGCAGTGCCCCACTTGCTCGACTGGAGCGAACAGCCGATCCAAGAAAGTGCGCATCGCTGGGCGCCAACGCTCCACCGCACGCGGAGTCAAGGCGGGGTTGACGAGACTGCGCAGCCTCGTGTGGTCGGCGCCGTTGATGTGCAGGATGTTGCGCTTCATCTCCTCCCACAGCGGGCCTTCGCGCACATCGAACAGCTCGGCGATCTTCATACCGGGGAAGATCGCCGAGCGTGTCCGCAGGAAGAACTCGCCCGCCTCGCGGTCGAGCACCACGTACCCGTACGGCCCAGCCGCCAGCCACCCCTCGGCTGCCAGCTCGCGCATAGCCGTGTGAAAGTGCTCCCCCGTAAGCTCGGGGTCGGTGTAGTCGAAGCTCTCGAGCTCCAGCTCCCCGACGAGCGCCATGTCGCGTGTGGGTTGGGGGTTAGTGGGTGGAACCTACTTCTTCGGATGCACCGTCTGCTTGAGGCTCGCTCCGGGGGTGAACTTCGGGGCCTTGGACGCTTTGATCTTTACCTTCTCGCCCGTGCGCGGGTTGACGCCCTGACGGGCTGCGCGCTTGACCACGGAGAACTTGCCGAAGCCGGTGATCACGACCTCGTCGCCTTTCTTCAGCGTCTTGCCAACGGTCGCCAGGAACGACTCGACCGCACGCCCGGCATCCGCCTTGGAGAGACCGCTGTCGGTGGCGATCGCCTCGACAAGCTGGCTCTTGTTCATGGAGTGCTTCCTTTCGATAGGTGTGACTGGCAGGGGCGCAGACTAGCGTGCCTGCACGCCAACTGGCTTGAGCGTGCGGCGCAACTGCTCTCGCATCAGTCCCACACCCCGCCGCGGAGCCACCGCGGCACACCCAATCGCTGCCCGCGCCTTCTCATCGGTGAGGGCTGTGTTGGCTGGCAATTTCAGGTGCGGATCCTCCCCGCAAGCCTGTAAGAACGCGGCGGGCGTGCCATCTCGTACGAGCTCTGGCGAGCACCCAAACGCGCCCGCCAGCAGCTCCAGCCAGGCTTGGCGTCCGAGCGAAACGGGGCCGCCCATGTTGTAAACGCCTTCGCACCCTTGAGCTATCAGCTCGCACACCCGCTGGGCGTAGTCCCAGGCGTAGGTCGGCGAGCGCTGCAATCCCGCGGGGGTCGGCAACTCGGTGCGATCGCGCAGACGCCTCACAAACCGCAACGCCGTGCCTGAGTGCTCCCATACATGCCGGTCGTGCGTCTGTCTGCGCGCCGGTCGCGACACGTTCACGCCGTACACATCCGAGGGCCGTGTGATCAGCCACCTCACATTCGAGCGCATCGTGGCTTCCTCGCAGGCGAGCTTCGAGCGACCGTATGCGTTCACCGGGTCGGGCAGGTCGCTCTCGCTGAAGCACAACCCGGCGGGGCGATAGCCGCTGTGCACCCAGTCGCAAGACACGAGCACATAGCGCGCGCGCACCGCTCGTGCGGCCGCGAGTGTGTGCTCGGTGCCGACATAGTCGAGCTGGGCGATGTAGGGCTCGTGCTCGAAGCGGCTCAGCGCCACGCCACCGGCGGCGTGCACCACCACATCCGGCTCGAACTCCATCGCCGCTCGCACGCATGCTTTGCGGTCAGCCATGTCAAAGCCGATACTCCGCACTCCCTCAAGCTCCACCCTCTCGTCGCGATAACAACCGAGCACATCCCAGCTCTGCTGCGCCGCGGCGGCGGCGACGTTCGATCCGATCAGACCGCTTACTCCGGTCACCAACACCCGCATTTGATACACACCGTCTCGTTGTTGTCAACTGACGGTAGCACCCCGATGGCCGCCACGCGAGCCCTCGCCGGGCGAGCCTAGATGAACGTTCTCGGAAACTACAGCTAGATCTCCTTTTCTCGCTTGCGCGGTTTACGGCAGGAACCGATTCGTCCCGTAGCGCCCTGGGGCGATCGGCGCGTGGATCAAGCCTGCACCGAGCATCCACTTCGACATCGCTTCGATGTCGATAGAGCGCAACGTGCCGAAGGCCACGGTGTGAGCGGGCCGCGAATAGTGGCAAATAAACCTTCAACGACGCTGCCGTCAGCTTGTGCGGGAGCGTCGGGTTGGCTGCCTCTAGCTCCGCGAGGCTACGCGGGGAATCGGCAAGCGTGTCCTCATAGCCATGCACCGTCGCTGCAACGAAATCACGCACTAGCTGTGGGTCTGAGGCGATCAGCTCTCGTGTGGTGAACGCTACGAGACCCGGATAGGCGGGTCCGCCGTATTGGTTCAGGCCGAACGCCGTAATCGGGTGACCGCTCACCGCGAGCGCCACACCGTCGTCGGGGATGAACCCGGTAAACGCGGCAATGCGTCCCGCCACGAGTGCTTGGGCGCCGTTGAAGCCCACGGTCACAACCTTCACACGTGTGGGGCTCACGCCGACGCTGCGCAACTCGGTATCGAGCACAGCCTCATCGGAGGGCACGCCGGTAACCCCAACCGTCTTGCCTGCCAGCCCGGCGGGCGAGCGCAGGTGCTCGGAGGCGAGCGCAATCAACCCGCCGAGCGGGCGCTGCACAAGCGCCATCACGGCTCGAGCGTCCCCACCGGAGTCGATCAGCCCCGCCACATCGCTGCCATCGGCAAGCCCGAACTGCGCGCGACTGGCATCGATCAACTTCAGCGTTTCCTGTGTCGAGGTCGGTTCGACCACGCGCAGGTCGATGTTCTCGCGCCGGTAATAGCCGGCGGCGAGCGCGCGATAGATGCCCGTATGTACCGCGTTGGGGGTGAAATCGAGGATCAGCGTTGCCTTCGTCGGGTGCTTCAGCGCAGCCGGCGTGAGCTCTCCGGAGCGGAGGGCCGCGGCGCTGGTCGGCGTGGGCGTATTCCGGACGGCCGCGGCGCTCGTCGCCGTGGGCGCATTCCGCGAGGAGCCGCACCCGCATATGGCACACACGCCACCAAGCACAGCCACGAGCAGGAGAGCTCGCATCCACATCGCCGCTGCTGCCCGTGCGGGCACCGGCTTCAGAGCTCTAACCGCCAGGCGGTATCTTGCAATCACTTGAAGGGATCCTCCTCAACGCACGTCGCTGGCCTCGAGGCCCGCACGCTATCGGGCGAGCCGGTCCGCGAGCTGTACACGCCCGAAGACCTGCCTGCCGGCATCGGCGAGCCCGAGCGCGACCCAATCGGAGCGCCCGGCGCCTACCCGTTCACGCGTGGCATCTATGAGTCGATGTACCGCGGGCGGCTGTGGACGATGCGCCAGTTCGCGGGCTTTGGCACCAGCGAGGAGACCAACGAGCGCTTCCACTACCTGCTCGAGCACGGTCAAACCGGGCTATCGACGGCTTTCGACATGCCAAGCCTGATGGGCCACGACTCCGACAACGTGCGCTCGCTCGGAGAGGTGGGCCGCGAGGGCGTCGCGATCGACACGACCGAGGACATGCGCACGCTGTTCGCCGGCATCGACCTTGGCGAGGTGTCGGTATCGATGACGATCAACGCCCCCGCGGCGATCATGCTCGCCTTCTTCGTCGTCGCCGCCGAAGAACCGGACCCGGCTATGCGCGGCGCGGGCAAAGACGGATTGGGACCCGCCCACCCGGTGGGATCTCATCGTTTGTCGGGCACGATCCAGGCAGACATCCTCAAGGAGTACATCGCGCAAAAGGAGTGGTGCTTTCCGATCGACCCAGCGATGCGCCTGTGCGGGGACATGATCGAGTGGTGCACCCACCACATGCCCCGCTGGCATCCGATCTCGATCTCCGGTTATCACATTCGCGAGGCCGGCTCCACCGCCCAGCAGGAGCTCGCGTTCACGCTCAAGGACGGGCTCACCTATGTCGAGCAGGCGATCGCCCGTGGGCTTGACGTCGACGAGTTCGCCCCACGGTTGTCCTTCTTCTTCAACGCCCAGATCGACTTCTTCGAGGAGATCGCCAAGTACCGTGCGGCACGGCGCATCTGGGCCCGCGAGCTACGCCACACCTTCGGCGCGCTCAACGAGCGTTCCTGGCTGATGCGCTTCCATACGCAAACAGCAGGCGTCTCGCTCACCGCTCAGCAGCCGCTCAACAACATCGTGCGCACAACTGTCGAGGCGCTCGCGGGCGTGCTCGGCGGCACCCAGTCCCTGCACACCAATTCCTACGACGAGGCGCTTGCGTTGCCCACGGAGCAGGCCGTGCGAATCGCGTTGCGCACCCAACAGGTGATTGCACACGAGACCGGTGTCGCCAACACCGCCGATCCGCTCGGGGGCTCCTACTTCGTGGAGGCGCTCACCGACGAGATGGAAGCGCGCTGCTACGAGTACTTCGCCAAGATCGACGAGCTCGGCGGGATGGTGGAGGCGGTCAAGCGCAACTACCCCCAACGCGAGATCGCGGACGCCGCGTTCACGTTGCAGCAGGACATAGACGCCGGCGAGCGCATCGTGGTGGGCGTCAACCGCTACACCGAGGGCGACGAGGGCGAGCCCGAGATCCTGCGCATCGATCCGGCGCTCGAACGCAAGCAGATCGACCGTCTGCAGTCGGCCCGGGCCCGTCGCGCGAGCGAGGAGGTCGAGCGCACCCTGGCTGAGTTGCGCGCCGCTGCGGCCGGCGAGCTAAACCTGATGGACCCCTTGATCGACTGCGCCCGCGCGGGCGCCAGCGAGGGCGAGATCGTCGAGTCGATGCAGCAAGTTTTCGGTCGCTACACCGAGTCGCCAGTATTCTGAGCGCGGTTGGCTCTTCTCTGCGCATAGGTGCCCCGAGCCCACACCTGGCCCCCTCCTAAGGCCAATCTTCAGTGCCCCGAGCCCACGCGTGGCAGTCTCCTAAGGCCAATCTTCAGAAGGCATCGAGGGCCTCACCGGCGAAGTCGGGGCATACAGATCGAGGCCAATACTGGTGTTTCGGGATTTCTTACCCTCGTTGCACGCAACTTCTTAGGTTTTCCACGGGTTTGCCCCGTTAGGGTTCTAGGAGCCCGGGGGACGCGGAGAGGCCGCGCAGGGAACACGCTCAACGGCATGCCACGCAATCCATTCCTCATCGCCACCGTCAAGGCGCACCTGCTAGGCAGGGCGCTCGTGCTGCTCGGAGTTGCGATCCTCGCCGGCTCGGTCACGACGCTGGCGCTCGGAGCGAAGCGGATCGCCGCGGAGAACGCCGCCTACAAAGCGCCGGCGATAAGCCAGTGCGTGCCCGCCCAACTCAACCGCACGGACCTTCTGCCTGGCACCAAACTGGTTGTCTCCCCGCTGCCGGACTCGCTCGACGCGTCGATCGACACCCAGATCAGCATGCTCGGCTACCCTGCGCACGCCCTCTCGGCGATCTCGGTGAGCGGATCGAGCAGCGGCAACCACCCGGGGCGACTGGAGGCGTATTCCCAGGGCGACGGCGCCAGCTTCGTGCCGTCCAAGGCATTCGATCCCGGTGAGCTGGTGATCGTGCACGGCAAGCTCGCGAGCGCGGGCAAGACGTATCCGTTCGCGTTTCACTTCAACACCTCGGTGCCCGATCCGATCGGACACCCGGCCTCCAGCCCTAATCCGCCGGCCAAGAGCGGGGAACTGTTCGTCTTCCACTCGCGCCCCGAACTGCACGCGCCGCTCGTGACGATCGACGCCTCCTCCGCGAGCGAGGCCCCGGGATACATCTTCGTAGCGCCCTACTCGGGTCCGGGCCAGGACGGGCCGATGATCTTCGACAGCTCCGGCAACCTCGTGTGGTTCGACCCGCTTCCCCCGGGCTCCGAGGCCACCAACCTTCAGGTCCAGCAGTACGAAGGCAAGCCGGTACTCACTTGGTGGCAGGGTTACATCCCGCCGCAGGGCTTCGGCCAGGGCGAAGAGGTGATCGCCAACTCTTCCTACCAGCAGATAACCAAATTCCGGGCGGGCAACGGTCTCCCTGCGGACTTGCATGAATTCCGTATCGACCCCAATGACACGGCATTGCTCACCTCGTTCGACCCGATCCACTGCAACCTCTCGAGCGTCGGCGGCCCACGCGATGCCGCGGTCACCGACAGCATCTTCCAGGAAATCGACCTCGAGACGCATCTGGTCAGACGCGAGTGGCATCCGCTCGATCACATCGCGCTTTCCCAGTCTTACGCGAGCGCGACCAGCTCCTCGACGGCATGGCCATATGACTACTTCCACATCAACTCGATCGACACGCGCCAGGACGGTTCGCTGCTGATCTCCTCGCGAAACACCTCGGCGCTGTACGAGCTGAACTCGACCACCGGCCAGGTGACGGCGCAGATCGGCGGCAAGCGCCCCACCGAGAAGCTCGGCGCGGGCGCCGCCACCGCCTACCAGCACGACGCCCAGGAACTGCCCGATGGCGACTTCAGCGTGTTTGACAACGGTGGCGTCCCGAAGGTGCACCCCCAATCCCGCGGGGTGATCCTGTCCGTCAATCCCACCACCAAGACCGACACGCTCGTCGGCGAGTACGAGCACCCGACGCCCCTGTCGGCGGGCAGCCAGGGCAGCGTGCAGGCGTTGGAAGACGGCAACATGTTCATCGGCTGGGGAGCCGAACCGTACTTCTCGGAATACACCGCCAGCGGGTCGCTCGTATTCGACGCCCGTCTGCCACACCTGGTCGAGTCCTACCGCGCCTATCGCTTTCAGTGGAGCGGCTACCCCACCGGCGCTCCGGCGATTGCGATTGCGGCGGGAGCCGGCGGCACCACCAACGTGTATGCGAGCTGGAACGGCGCCACCACGATCGCCAGCTGGCAGGTGCTGGCCGGGACGAGCCTCACCAATCTCACGGTGAGCGCGAGTGCGATCAAGGGGGGCTTTGAGACGACGATCCCCACGCCGGGGACACCGGCTTACGTGGCGGTGCGGGCGCTCGGCGCGGAAGGCAACGTGCTCGGCACCTCACCCACGATCAAGGGATAGCGCGCGCCATAGCCCGCTCCACCATCGCGCACTCCAGCCAGAGAGCTAGTGGCCGTGCATGGCCCGCTCCAGATCAGGGAGCTGGTAGCCGCGCATGGCCCGCTCCAGATAGGGAGCTAGTAGCCGTGCATGGCCCGCTCCAGATAGGGAGCTAGTAGCCGTGCTGCCGCGGTGGCGGCGTCTTTGGACGAGGAGCGGGGCATCGTGACGTAGCTGATGGCAAGCCGCACGAACGAGTCTGCCAGCAACTCGGCGTCCTCGTCCTCGATGTGCGGCCAGCCGGAGCGCATCGCCTGGCACAGACGCGCTGAGGCCCATTCGAGCACTGGGCGGCTCTGGGTGGTGATCAGCGGCAGCATTCCGCCTGTGCCGTCGTCATCGAGCAACAGCTTTACGAGCGGATCCTCTGCGGCGGCGGTGAGAAAGACCTCCAGTCCGGCTTCGACTGCGGAGCGGGGGTCGTCGAGATGCGCGTCGATGGCCTGCTCTACGGCGTCGAGGAAGCGCGCGCCCTCGCGAATCACGAACGTTTGGGCGAACTCGTCGCGCGAACCGAACTCCTTGTAGAGCGTCTGGCGACTGACTCCAGCGGCGCGAGCCACCTCGGCCATCGTTATCTGTGCCCATGGACGATCCCGCAACAGTCGCCGAGCGGCGTCAAGGAGCGTGTCGCGCAACAGCTGGCGCGCCGCGAGGCGGTATGGCTCGGCGGTGTGCTGTCAAGAGCTCATCGAGGGAAGAAACATCGCCGGAGCGACATAGACGCGGCCAGTACGCGCCTACCCGCCCGCGGGTGGATGTTCATGAGCGACAGGTCTCCGCCATAGTGCTCCACCAGACGAGGGTCCATGATCCGCCGCCACAGAGGTGGAATCGCGGCAGCGACGATCATCCCGGCGTAACCGGTAGGCAACTGAGGCGCCTCCTCGAAATGACGCAACGACTGGTAGCGACGTAGCGGATTGGCGTGATGGTCGGAGTGACGTTGCAGGTGGTAGAGCAGCACGTTGGAAGCCACGTTGTTGCTGTTCCAGCTGTGCTCGGGCAGGGTACGCTCGTAGCGGCCGTCCTCGCGAGTTTGACGCAAGAGACCGTAGTGCTCGAGGTAGTTGACCACCTCTAGAAGCGAGAAGCCGATCACTGCTTGGATCAATAGGTATGGCAGCACAACTGGGCCAAACGCGATGGCAAGTCCGGCGAACAGCACGAGCGACATCAGCCAAGCGTTGAGGATGTCGTTGCGGATGCTCCAGAAGCGATGACCATCGCGCGCGAGGTGCTCGCGTTCGATCTCCAGCGCCGAGCGCAGGCTGCCGATCACGGTGCGCGGCAGGAACTCGTAGAAGCTCTCGCCCATGCGCGAGCTGGCGGGATCCTCGGGTGTGGCGACGCGCACGTGGTGGCCACGGTTGTGCTCGACGAAGAAGTGCCCGTACCAGGTTTGGGCAAGCGCCACCTTGCTCAGCCAGCGCTCTGAGCTCGCGCGCTTGTGGCCGAGCTCGTGGGCGGTGTTGATGGCTACGCCGGCAACCATCGCCACTGTCAAGGCGAGGCCAACCGATTCGAGCGTTGAAAGACCTCCGCGCGACCACATCCAGCAGGCAAAGATCAGCCCGGCGTACTGGAGCGGCAGGAACAGATAGGTGCACCAGCGGTAGTAACGGTCTTGCTCCAGCCACTTGATAACGCTGTCGGGCGGGTTGGAGGCGTCGAGACCAACCAGCAGATCGAGCAACGGGAAGAAGCCGAAGATGAGCACCGGCCCGTAGAACCAGAGCACGCCGAGGCCGGTCGCTTCGACCAAGCCCCAGGAGATGAACGGCAAGAGCGGCACGATCAACCCGAGCAACCAGGCGTAGCGCTTGCGATCGCGCCAGGTTGGCCTCGCTGCCTCTACCTGTTCCGGTGTATGCGCTTGCACTGAGCTCATATTTCCCTTGCCTCCCGGAGGATCGACATTGCCATCAGGTTTACAACCATAGCATGGTTGTAAACCTTTGTGACGTTGAGTGGGTTTGTGTCAGCTGTCGTCGGCGACCTTCAACACGAGCTTGCCAACGTTCTCGCCCGCGAACAGCTTCAAAAGCGCCTCTGGGAAGCTCTCGAAGCCCTCGACAACGTCCTCGCGCGCGACCAGCTTGCCGTCAGCGATCCAACCAGCCATCTCGCCGACGGCTTCGGGGGCGCGGCTCATGTAGTCGACCACTACGAACCCCTCCATGCGGGCACGATTGACCAGCAGCGACATGTAGTTCGACGGACCCTTGACTGCGTCGAGATTGTTGTACTGGGAGATTGCCCCACAGATCGCCACACGTGCTCTCAGCGCCAGGCGAGCGAGCACGGCATCGAGGATGTCGCCGCCGACATTGTCGAAGTACACGTCTACGCCCTCCGGACAGTGCTCGCGCAACGCCACATTCACGTCTTCGTTCTTGTAGTCGATGGCAGCGTCGAAGCCCAACTCCTCGACAATCCATTTGCACTTCTCCGGCCCTCCGGCGATGCCCACGACGCGACAGCCCTTCAGTTTCGCGATCTGCCCCACCACGCTGCCGACGGCACCGGCTGCGCCTGAGACGACAACCGTCTCGCCCTCTTTGGGAGCACCCACCTCGAGCAGGCCGAAGTAGGCGGTCACGCCTGGCATTCCAAGGGCACCCAGATAAGTGGGCAGCGGCGCACTCTCGCGCGTCGATCTCGAAGACCTCGTTCTCATTGCAAACCGCGTACTGCTGCACGCCGAGCCAGCCCGAGACGTGATCGCCGGCGGCGAGCTTCTCACCCTTGGACTCAACCACCACGCCAACCGTCCCGGCACGCATCACTTCGCCGATTTGCACCGGCGGAACATAGGAGCGGCCCTCGTTCATCCAACCGCGCATGGCGGGATCGAGCGACACATACAGGACCTTGACGAGCACTTGACCGTCTGAAAGCTCAGGAATGGCCTCCTCGACGTAGTCGAAGTCCTCGCGAGTGACCATCCCCTGCGGGCGGGCGGCTAGACGAAACTGGTGGTTGACGGCATCCATTTGGCGGCTCTCCCTGTTGGTTGACTTGCAGGCAGTCTGTCAGGCCGGCCGCGGCCGAGCCGACGGCTTGTTTTTTTGGGATATTGGGTCGATCTGCAGTCGATACGGCGCTTAGCGCCAACAGCGAGGAGAGGCTAGCCGTGGACTTCGAGCACTCGCAGCGAACACAGCAACTGCTGGAGCGCCTGGTGGCCTTCCAGCAGCGCGAGATCGGCCCGCGCGAGGAGCCGTATATGCGCGAGTTGCTCTCGCGCGAGGATCCGTGGGTGGTACTGCCGGCGATCGAGGAGTTGAAGGCGATCGCCAAGCAAGAGGGTCTTTGGAACTTGTTCCTGCCAGACGAGCAATATGGGGCGGGCCTCTCCAACGTCGAGTATGCGCCGCTGGCCGAGCGCATGGGGCGCTCGCTGATAACCGCTGAGGTATGCAATTGCAACGCTCCGGACACGGGCAACATGGAGGTGCTGTGGCACTTCGGCTCTGACGAGCAAAAGCAACGCTGGCTGGAGCCATTGCTCGACGGACGCATCCGCTCGGCGTTCTGCATGACCGAGCCGGAGGTGGCCTCGTCGGACGCCACCAACATGCAAGCAACCGCGGCGCTCGATGGCGAGGAAGTGGTGGTGAACGGCATTCAAGTGGTGGAGCACGGGCGTGGGTCACCCCAACTGTGAGGCGATCGTCTTCATGGGGCTCACAGACCCACAGGCAGACCGCTACCACCAGCATTCGATGGTGCTCGTGCCGATGGACACGCCCGGCGTGAAAGTCGAGCGGATGCTGCAGGCGATGGGCTTCCTCGACGCTCCGGGCGGCCACGGCGAAGTGTCGTTCACCGACGTGAGGCTGCCCGCGAGCGCGATCATAGGCGGCGCTGGGCAGGCATTCGCAATCGCCCAGGCGCGGCTCGGCCCCGGGCGCATCCACCATTGCATGCGGCTGATTGGGCTCGCCGAGATGGCACTCGAGCTCGCGTGCGAGCGTGCGAGCGAGCGTACGGCGTTCGGCAAGCCACTGGCCAACCTCGGCGGCAACCGTGAGCGGATCGCGGACGCCCGCATCGCGATCGACCAGGCGCGGCTGCACGTGCTACACGCTGCCTGGCTGGTCGATCGAAAAGCACCTGAGGCGATTGGCGCGGTGTCGCAAATCAAGGTGTCGACTCCCAACATGGCCCAGCGGGTGGTCGATATGTCAATGCAGCTGCACGGCGGAGCGGGCCTATCCAATGACGTGCCGCTCGCCGGCGCATGGACCGCCGCGCGCGCGTTGCGACTGGCGGATGGACCAGATGAGGTACACCGGGGCGTAGTGGCCCGCCTGGAGCTAGCCCGCTACGGCAAGGGGAAGTGGTCTCCGCCGACGGCCAGCGCAAAGTCGCAGTAAGGCGAACGGCGACGGCGCAAATCCGCTTGCGCCACGGGAGCACGCTCGGATAGTCTCGGGGCGTGTCCTTCCAATCCGAGCCCGCTGCCGAGGCAAGCCATCCATCGGTCGTATCGCGGACGGGACGCGATACAGCAATCCGTGCCTACCGAGCGCTTGCGGGAATAGCGGTACTTGTGGCGATCTCCTACCAGGTGGGAAAGGATCTGGAACAAAAAGGCTTCAGCGTCACCGACTACTTCAGCTATTTCACCGAGCTGAGCAATCTATTCGCCGTGGCGATCTTCCTGTATTGCGCCGTGTATGCGACGCGCAGGCGCTCGCGAACTCTAGAGCTGCTGCGAGGTGCGGCGGTGGTGTACATGCTGACGACGGGCATCGTCTACGCCGTGCTGCTGTCCGGCCAGGACGTGACCTACCCATGGGTGAACACGATCGTGCATCGGATGATGCCAATCGTGGTGGCGCTCGACTGGGCGATCGACCCTCCACGCATGCGCCTGGAGCTCAGACAGACGATCCTGTGGATGAGCTTTCCGCTCGTATACATCGCTTACACGCTCACACGTGGGGCGATCGTGAACTTCTACCCCTACTTCTTCGTCGACCCCAACCGCCACGGCGGCTATCTGCTGGTGGCGGGAGACTGCGTCGCGGTAGGGATCGGGATCATCGCCCTGATCCTTGCCACTACATGGGTGGGCAACCGGCGCTCTGGGTAATCAAGCAGCATCCCGAATGTCGCCGTAAACAGGAGCGTCCTGGTCACCGGAGCCACCGGCTTCATCGGCGGCCGCCTGGCTCTCAACCTGGCAGGGTCGGGCGTGCACGTTCGCTGTCTGGTGCGCAACGCCAGCCGCGCCGGGTCTCTGCGAGCTGCCGGTTGCGAAGTGGTCGAAGGCGATGTGGTGCGAGCAGACAGCCTCGATGGTGTCGGCCGCGGCGTCGAGGTGGCCTATTACCTGATCCACGCGATGGCCGGCGGAGATGGCTTTCAACAGCGCGAGCAGGACGGCGCGCGCAACTTCGCGCGGATGGCCGCGCGAGAAGGGATCGGACGCGTGATCTATCTCGGGGGCCTGGGCGATCAGAGCGTCTCAAAGCACCTTCTCAGCCGTCACGAGACAGCTTTGACGCTTGCGCGACACGGGCCTCCGCTCACATACCTCCGCGCCGCGATGGTGGTGGGAGCCAAGAGCGAGTCCTACCGCACGCTGCGCTATCTCGTGCAGAGGCTCCCAGTAATGATCGCGCCTGCCTGGCTGCGCACGAAGACTCAGCCGATCGGCATCGATGACGTGATCGAGTACCTGAGCCGTGCTCCAGAGGTTCCCGAGTCGAGCGGTCGCGAGGTGCAGATCGGCGGACCCGACGTCCTCTCCTACGGCGAGATGCTCGCCCGGATGGCACTTGCGATGGGATCTCGTCCGCGCCTCATGATCCCGGTGCCATTGATCACCCCTTGGCTCTCCTCGCTCTGGATAGGTCTTGTGACTCCAGTCGACACGAACGTCGCGCGTCCGCTCGTCGAGGGCTTGAAGACCGCTACCGTGGTAACCGACCCGAGCGGCGTCGAGCCATTCGGAATCACGCCGGCCTCATTCGATGACGCGCTGCGAAAGGCGCTGGCAGAGGAGAGCTCCAGGCGCTGAGCCGGTGCGGTCGGCGGAGGAGAGTCCTGCGGGCTGAGCACGTGCGTCGGCGAAGGAGAGTCCTACCCGCTGAGCACGTGCGTCGGCGAAGGAGAGTTCTACCCGCTGAGCACGTGCGTCGGCGAAGGAGAGTCCTACGCGCTGAGCACGTGCGTCGGCGAAGGAGAGTCCTACGCGCTGAGCACGTGCGTCGGCGAAGGAGAGTCCTACCCGCTGAGCACGTGCGGTCTGGTCATCCACCGGCGGCTTGGAACAAGCGCGCGTCTGCCTGCGTCCACGCCACGATGGCAACCACTGCCGAGACCGTCAACACCGAAGGCCACGCCCCGATGGCAAGCGCCAGCACGTGTGAGATGACGAACGCACCAAGGCCGACACATGCGAGAGTCGCGGCTGTCCGCGTCCCATGGCGCCGCGCCCACGCCTGGATACACCAGAGGCCGCCTATCGCGAGCACAACGCCACCGAGCGGTCTCGATCCGGTGCTCACAGCGACCGCATAGGCGACGATCAGCGAAGCAGCCGCGACCGGAGCTGTCGGCATGAAGCGCACTTGCCGGAGCGTAGCGCGCCACACGTGAGCTCGAGCAGCACGCCGAGATCCGTGAGCATGAACCACTCATCTTGATATCATTTATGGCATCACCGATCCAGCAGAGTTGGTTCGTTCGACACGCGAGCGCCTGGGCTTGAGCCAGCGCCGACTTGCGCTGCGCGCCGGAACAACACAGGCCGCCATCAGCCGTATCGAGCGCGGCATTGTTTCGCCCACTTTCACGACTATTCGCGAGCTGATGGTGGCTATGGGCGAGGAACCCGTTCTCAGCGCACGTCGTCTACCCACCGATTGGGATCCCACGCACATGGCAAGTACCCTCGCGCGCACTCCCGAGGAACGATTGGCGCTCGCTCTCTCCTGGAACAAGATGGCGGGACGCCTCGCCGCCGCCGGGCGGCAGGTGCGGAAGGATGGTTGACCAGCAGCCACTCGACGCAGAGCGCATCTTTGCCGCGCTTGACGCCCACAAGGTCGAGTACGTCGTGATCGGCGGTATCGCGGTGCAGGTATACGGTCATGTGCGGATGACAAACGACATAGACCTGATCCCCTCGCCGACTCCACAGAATCTCGAACGTCTCGCCGCCGCGCTCAAGGATCTGAAAGCGCGCGTAATGAACTCTGGCAGCGAGAAACTAGAAATAGACGCGAAAATGCTTCCGCGAGCAACGCTCTGGCAACTTGCGACGATTCACGGCGATATCGATGTCCTGCACGACGCGCCGGGCGCCGCCTCATTTCCCCAACTACGCGAGCGAGCGCTCCTGATTACACTCGGCGATCACCACATCCCAATCGTCTCGCGGGACGATCTCATCAAGATGAAGCGAGCGGCTGGCCGGGCCGTCGATCTCGCTGACATTGCCGCCTTGACAGAGTCCGAGCATCAAGGGCACGACGTCATCTCCTAGCTTGGCTCAGTAACGCCCCTAGGCGACGGGCGCGCGAACGTTCTCGTCGAAGAACGTGAGCATCCGCTGCCAGCCGTCGGCCGAAGCCGCGGCGTTTGGCCCGACGGCCATCGGCGACGGTAGCCTGGCCAGCCAACCTTGCCAGCCTTCGTGCTGGGAGAAGAACGAGTGGCCGGCATCGTCATAGGTTTGGATGTCGTGCGACACACCGAGAGCGCTCAGGTGCTCCTCCAGCCGCTCGGCCAAGTTGCGCCCGAAGAGCCGGTCACGCCCACCGAAGCTACCCACCACCGGACAGACTCCGTCCAACCTCGCGCGGTTCTTGGGCACGTCGCCATAGTTGACCGCCGCCGCGCGAAAGCCCGGCTTGGTGGCAGCAATCAAGGCGAAGCCGCCACCGAGACAGAAGCCGGCGACAGCGATCCGATCGGCATCGACATCGGGGCGATCGGCTAGCACCGCGCGGGCGGCGAGGATGTCGGCGATCTCGCGATCGACGGTGCCTCTGACCATGTCTGTCATCACGCGACTCATACATGCGATCCGCGAGCCGTGGGAGAAGAGGTTCGGAGTAAGCGCCACGTAGCCCTCATCGGCGAAGCGGGCGGCGATCCGCCGGATGTCGTCGTTGAGCCCGAACGACTCGTGGAGTACGAGCACACCTGGATGAGGCCCCGCCTCGCCTTCAGCCGTTCCACCGCTCTGCGTGGCTCCCTCTGGAGACCGCGGCAAGAACAGCTCCGCCTCCAGTGAGCCGCCGTCGGCCAGAGATATCGCGAGCTTGGTAGCGGTGGATGGCATCGCGGACACGATAGCCCCACCTCGGCGGCGGCGACTCTACGCCACACTGTGAGCAGTGGATTCGCTCTTCGATCCAGCCGACACGGAGACCGGCACAGCCGGCCTGTCGGAGGGGACGCCGCTTGCCGCACGCATGCGGCCGTCCACGCTCGAGGAGTTTGTGGGCCAAGAGCACTTGTTGGGCCCAGGCTCGGCACTCCGCACGGCAATCGAACACGGCAGGCCGCACTCCATGATCTTGCACGGCCCTCCAGGCAGTGGCAAGACCACACTCGCGCGGATCATCGCGGCGAGCGCAAGCGCGGCGTTTGAGGAGCTGAGCGCCGTGGAGGCAGGCCGCGCGGAGGTGCGGGCGGTTATCGCGCGGGCGCGCGAACGTAGGCTCGGCGAGCGCGAGACGATCTTCTTCCTCGACGAGATCCACCGCTTCAACAAGAGCCAGCAGGACGCGCTCCTGCCAGCCGTCGAGGAAGGGCTCGTGACGCTGATCGGCGCAACGACCGAGAACCCTTCGTTCGAGGTCAATCGCGCTTTGCTGTCGCGCACGCGCCTCTACGAGCTCACAGAGCTCACGGAGGAGAACGTGCTCACGCTGCTGCGTCGGGCGCTCGAGCACGGCGAGTGCGACCGATCGAGGATCGACACCGAAATAGGAGGCCCACCCACCCGGGCACAGGGTGGGATCGCCGATCGGCCAGCACAGGTCGAGGATGAGGCGATCGAAATGCTGGCGGCCCGCGCCGGTGGCGACGCGCGTACGGCGCTGAGTGCACTAGAGCTGGCATGCGAGACGGCCACGGACAGCGTCACGGTTGAGCACGCTGAAGACGCTCTACAGCGACGAATCGTCCACTACGACAAGGCCGCCGATAGTCACTACGACACGATCTCCGCCTGGATCAAGGCGACACGCGGCTCGGACCCCGACGCCTCGCTCTACTACTTGGCGGTAATGCTCGAGGGCGGCGAGGACCCGCGCTTCATCGCCCGGCGCATGGTGATCCTCGCAAGCGAGGACGTCGGCAACGCCGATCCAAATGCGCTCACCGTGGCCACGGGGGCTGCCGCGGCCGTCGAGCACGCCGGTCTACCTGAGTGTCAATTCGCGCTCGCCCAAGCCGCCATCTATCTGTCGCTCGCGCCAAAGTCCGACGCCGCCAAGCGCGCCATCGGGGCGGCCCGTGACTTCGTACGTGAACACGGCGCTGCACCACCCCCGGTTCAGTTGCGCTCGGGCGGACGCGGGCAGGGCTATGACAATCCTCACTCCCACCCCGGGCATCTCGGCCCTCAGGAGCTCTCGCCCGATGAGGTTGTGAGTACACGCTTTTACACGCCCGACGACGCAGAGTCAGCACTTGCGTCACGGTTGGCAGAGATTCGCCGCGCGCGCGGACGCGACACGTGAGGGCAACCTGCACGGACGCGACACGTAAAGGAAACCCGCACGGACGCGACGCGTAAAGGCAACCTGCGCGGACGCGACACGTAAAGGCAACCCGCGCGGACGCGACACGTGGGGGCGACGCGCGCGACCGTCACCCGCAGGGACGTCGCCGGCTCGAATGCCAACCTCAACGGTCGGCTGCTCGCCTAGGTCTCAGTCGGTCGGGCCGCTCATGTTTCGAGCTCGTCGGCCATCTCGAGAAGCTTGGTGGTGGTCTTCCAATTCCTGGCAGTTGCAGTAACGCCCAGGCGCTTGTCGGTGAGCAACCTCACAAGTCGCGAGCTGTGAATGCCCTCCGGGTGCCACGCATAGATCTCACGCCCAATATGGACGAATCGCTCCGGCGCCACATCGACCTCCGCAATCTTCTGCACCACCCCCGGATCGGGTTCCGCGGATAGGAAGCTCACCTGGTAGAGCTTGTGCCGATCGGCGACATCCCCCAGAGGATCGAGTGCCACCACAGCGGCAAGCTCCTTTCGCGTGCGTACGACAACCGGGGTCTGGACCCCCAGCCTGTCCGCGATCTCCCGCTCGAGCTCGCGCGCGAGGCGATCCGGGGAAACCGCGGCGCTGAGCACGATGTTGCCGCTCTGCACAAGGGTGCGCGCGTCGCTGTAACCAAGGTCGCCAAGCAACCCGCGCAGGTCCGCCATCGCAATGCGCTTGTGCGGCCCGACGTTGATGCCACGAAGGAGGGCGATATGGACTGTCATGGACGCGAATATCGGCCCGAAGTCGCCACCAGAAACGATCGGGCGTCTTGGATGGTGAGAACCTGGACGATGTTCTCTTGCTCTTCGCATACGTAGACGATCAACAGCCACCGCCATGGTCCAAGGATGAACCGAAATGGTTGCCAGCGCCCTTCTAGTTCGCGGCCGATTCGAGGAAAGCGCTCGAGCACACGAAGCGAGTGTTTTATGCGGGTCTTCGTGTCAGCAGGAAGACTATGAGTGAGGATCAGGCGGTCAAGGTCTTCAATGGCCTCAACACTCAGCCTGACATCTGCCACTGCCTACAACTCGTCAAGCGAGATCGTTCTGCCGGCGCGAGCGCTCTCGAGGCCCAGCTGGGCCCGCTCATAGGCACCCGGTATCCCGTCGAGCAGCGCGGCAATATCGTGCGCATCTGGATCGGCTTCTTCGATCGCTGTCGACAGCAACGATCGTGCCAGGGTCCCTTCCTGCAGATGCATGCGCTCGGCGAGTCGCGTCAGCCGAGCGGCATGCTCGGGGTCGAGCGTAACGTTCAGCCGCTGGGGGGAGCCCTCCACGACAAAAGCGTACTACACGCATCGGCACGCATCGTGTAACTCGCCAGTATGTGAGACTGCCACGCATGCGAGCGAGCCCAGCAAAAGTCGCTGTCGTGGGCCACGTCGAGTGGGTGAGGTTCGCGCGCGTGTCCCATATCCCGCATGCGGGGGAGATCGTGCACGCGGAGGACCCTTTCGAGGAGCCGGCGGGTGGTGGAGCGGTCGCGGCTGTACAGCTTGCACGCCTGACGGGCAAGGCTGTGCTGGTGAGTGCGCTTGGCGACGACGAACATGGGCGCCGCTCGGTAGAACGCTTGGCTGAACTGAAAGTCGAGGTATGGGGAGCGCGCAGGACCGCGCCCACGCGCACGGCGGTCACGCTTGTCGACGAGAATCGCGAGCGCACGATCGCCACCTTCGGATCGCGTCTGGAGCCGGCGCTCGACGATGCCGACATCCCCTGGGATGAGTTGGCGGAGATGGACGCCGTGTACTTCACCGCCGGTGACGTCGGCGCCCTGCGGGCCGCCCGCGCTGCACGCGTGCTCGTGAGCAGCCCCCGCGCCCTGCACGCGCTCGGACATGGCGTGCCCTTGGACGCACTCGTGTTGAGCGCCGATGACGCGGTCGAGCGCCGCGAGGCAACCCAAGCCGAAGCGGATGCAAAGCTCGTCGTATTCACCGAGGGCGGGCACGGAGGTGCCTACCGGGAGCACAACGGCAGCACAGGCACGTGGCCGGCCGCCGAGCTTCCCGGCGAGCCCAGCGACTCCTACGGCTGCGGCGACTCCTTTGCCGCCGGGCTCACCTATGCCCTTGGCACAGGCCTCACGGTGCCCGACGCGCTGGCCCTAGCGGCCCGCTGTGGAGCGGTCTGCCTCACCGGGCGTGGGCCCTACGAGCACCAGTTGACCCTTTCGATTTAGTAGCCGTTCTCGACGACATTAGCCAGCGACTCGCCGCGCATGTAGCGGCGCACCTGCTCCCCCACGAGCGCGAACGCACGCCGTTCCGCGCCGCGCGTATCCCCTGCGAAGTGCGGCGTGATCAGGACGCCTGGCGCATCCCAGAGTGGGTGATTCTCAGGCAGCGGCTCGGGGTCTGTCACGTCGAGCGCCGCGCGGATGCGCCCAACGCGAAGCAGCTCCACGAGCGCGTCGGTATCGACTATCGCTCCGCGCGCAGCGTTCACGAGCAGGGCACCCGGGCGCATACGCTCGAGCATCTCGCGGTCGAGCAGCCCGCTGGTCGCCGGCGTAAGCGGCAGCAGCACCACCACTATGTCGGCAAGACCGAGGAGCGCGGGAAGCTCATCCGCCGAGTGCACTCCCAGACGAGCGCTTCGCGCGACGCGAATCACCTCAGCTTCGAGGATGGCGAGGCGCTCCTCTAGCACCACCCCGATCGACCCATAACCCAAAATCATCACCGTCCTACCCGCCAGCTCGCCTGGCTCTCGCCACTCCCAGCTGTGTTCGCGTTGAGAGTCCCGCGCCTCTCCCAGCCGCTTCAACGACGCGAGGATCGCGCCAAGCGCCCATTCCGCCACCGCCCCATCACGCGTTCCACTCGCGTCGCACAGCGTCACGCCGGGCGGTACCGCGGACAGCAGCCAGTCCACTCCCGCCGAGAGCGTCTGAATTACCTGCAGCCTCGGCATGCGTCCGAGCGCCTCGAGCACGAAGGGTTTGTCCGACCCAGGCACCAAGAACTCCGCGTCGAGCAGCCCATTTGCGGGAGGCTCGTCTGGGGTCACGTTTAGCGTGACGCCCTCCGGTAGCTCCCCGATCGCGTCGCGATCGGCTCGATCGGGTATCCACAGATTCACGTGGTCGAGAGTATGCGACACCTCCGCACAATTCGCCCACCGCGCAGACGCGAGTCATCCAATACGGATGATGTGCACCCAGGTGCAAGGGTGAGAGCATCTGCGCACCTCCCGCAGACCGGTCCCCCAGACGAAAGGCACTCATGAGCACAGCAGCACATCCCCGGCCTGCCACCACGTCTTCTTCCACCGCCTACACCCAGCCTGCCGACGTGCTGGTGGTGTTCGGCATCACCGGCGATCTCGCCAAGGTGATGACCTTCCATTCGCTCTACCGGCTCGAGCTACGTGGGCTACTCGACTGCCCGATCGTGGGCGTCGCCGTCGACGACTGGACCATCGAGGATTTGCGCAAGCGAGCACACACTTCGATCGAAGAGTGCGGAGAGACGATCGACGAGCGGGTGTTCAAGCGCTTCGCCGAACGATTGAGCTACGTGTCCGGCGACTTCGCCGACGAAGGAACCTATGCGCGCGTAGCCGACGCGCTCGGCGACGCCCAGTCTCCCGTCTTCTACCTGGAGATCCCGCCATTCCTGTTCGGGACAGTCATCAAAGGCCTCGCCATCAGCGGCATCGCAAAGAACGCGCGTGTGGTGGTCGAGAAGCCCTTTGGCCACGATCTCCAGTCAGCGCAGGCGCTTGCCGCGGAAGTCCACCAGTACATCGAGGAGCCACAGCTCTACCGGATCGACCACTTCCTCGGCAAGATGGGCATCGACGAGTTCCTCTACCTGCGCTTCGCCAACACCATGCTCGAGCCGGTGTGGAACCGCAACCACATCGCCTGCGTGCAAATCACGATGGCCGAGAGCTTCGGCGTCGAGGACCGTGGCCACTTCTACGATCCCGTAGGCGCGGTACGCGACGTGGTCGTCAACCACTTGATGCAGCTCGTGGCCGTGGCAGCGATGGAGGCGCCCGCCGGCGACGACGCCGAAACGCTGAAGGACGCCAAGTTCGCCGTGTTCCGCTCAACCGTTGCGGCAGACCCCAAGCATTATGTGCGCGGCCAATACGACGGCTACCTGAGCATCGATGGCGTGGCCAAAGAATCGACTACCGAGACATATGCGGCCCTGCGCCTGGACATCGACAACTGGCGCTGGTCAGGCGTGCCGTGGTTCATCCGCACTGGCAAGGATCTGCCGGTCACCCAAACCGAGCTGCGCCTCGTCTTCCGCAATCCTCCACGCCTGGGCTTCATGGAGCACGGGCGCCGCCGCCCAGAGCCCAACCAACTTGTGATCAAGCTCGACCCCGCCACCGGTGTGAGAATGATCCTCGACGCCCACCGCGCCGACGAAGGCGGCCCGCAGCCGGTCACGCTCGACATGGAGTTCGCCGAGGAGGGCGGCGAGGCCCCCACCCCATACGAGGTGCTCTTGCTGGATGCGATGCGCGGCGACAGCGTGCGCTTCACCCGCCAAGACAGCGTCGAGCAGACCTGGCGCATCTTCGAACCGCTGCTCAAAGATCCCCCATCCGTGCACCCCTACGCATCGGGAACGTGGGGTCCGCCTGAGGCTGACAAGCTGGTGGCCCACTACGGCGGCTGGCACGGCCCGTGGGTGGCCGTGATGGGCCCGGGGAAGGCCAAGGCCGAGACGGCACGACCGCGAAAGCGGGCACGCGAAGCCGGCAGGTGCGGCCAAGGCCAGCAAGGAGCCACGAAGCAAGCTCAACGCCAGAGCCAGCGAGCGCCGGAGAGAACAGCCGAGTCAGGCCGACGCGACCCCAGAGCGCGGCGATGCCATCGCCCTTCCCGCCGATCGCCGATTACGCGTTCCTATCCGACTGCCACACCGGCGCGTTGGTGGCTCCCGACGGCACGATCGACTGGCTGTGCGTGCCGCGCTTCGACGCCCCCAGCGTGTTCGGCTCGCTGCTCGACCGCCAGGCCGGCGGCTTTCGCTTCGGGCCCGTTCGGGATCAACGTGCCGACGGCACGCAGCTATGAGCCCGGGACCAACATCCTGCTCACGACCTGGAAGACCACGAGCGGTTGGGCGATCGTGCGCGAGGCGCTTGATCCTGGGTCCCCGTCGTGGCGTGGATCTCGTCACACCGCATACCCGCCCCCCGGCCGACCAGGACGCCGATCACGTGCTCGTGCGCCTCGCGATGTGCCTGGACGGCGAGGTCGAGATGGAACTGACGTGCGAACCGGTCTTCGACTATGGGCGCGAAACGGCGCAGTGGACCGTCAGCGACGACGGTCACCGGGCCGACGCCAGCGGCGCGGAGCAGACGATCAGGCTGCAGACGGACATGGCCATCGGCGTCGAGGGCGACTGGGTGAGGGCCCGTCACGTGCTCAAACAGGGCCAGCAGATCTACTGCTCGCTCTCGTGGGCCGAGGAGCTGGCGGCACCCGAGGACATCGACGACGCCAACGCCCGGCTGGCCTCCACCGCCAGCTTCTGGCGCGGCTGGCTGGGCCGCGCGCGCATACCCGACCACCGCTGGCGCGATCCGATCCAGCGCTCGGCGCTCGCGATCAAGGGACTCACGTACATGCCGACAGGCGCGACCGTGGCGGCGCTGACGACCTCGCTGCCCGAGACGCCGGGCGGCGAGCGCAACTGGGACTACCGCTACACGTGGCTGCGCGACTCGACCTTCACGCTGCAGGCGCTGCACTACCTCAACCTCGACTGGGAGGCGGAGGAGTTCATGCAGTTCATCGCCGACCTGGAGCCCAACGCGGACGGGGCGCTACAGATCATGTACGGGATCGACGGGCGGCGCGACCTGACCGAGACCACGCGCGACGACCTCTCCGGCTACGCGGGGGCAAGCCCCGTGCGGATCGGCAACGGCGCCTTCGACCAGCGCCAGAACGACGTGTTCGGCGCGGCGCTCGACTCGATCCTGCTGCACACCCGCCGCTCAGAACGGCTGCCGCGCAGGCTGTGGCCGATCGTGCAGGCGCAAGCCGAATGCGCGACCAAGGTGTGGCGCGAGCCCGACCAGGGCATCTGGGAGGCACGCGGCAAGCCCCAGCACTACGTCTCCTCGAAGCTGATGTGCTGGGTGGCGATGGACCGTGCGGCCAAGCTCGCGGCGATGCGCGGCGACAGCAAGCGCGCAGGCCACATGGCACGCGACCGCCGAGGAGATCAGGGCGGACATCCTCGCCCACGGGCTCACCGAGCGACGGGGTGCTGCGCCAGCACTACGAGACCGACGCCCTGGACGCCTCCAACCTGCTGGCCGCGATCTTCGGCTTCCTGCCCGGCGACGACGAGCGCCTGCGCGCGAGCGTGCTGGCGATCGCCGAAGACCTGACCGAGAACGGCTTCGTGCTGCGCTACCGCACCGAGGAGACCGACGACGGCATGTCGGGCAAGGAGGGCAGCTTCTTGATCTGCTCCTTCTGGCTGGTGTCCGGGCTCGCGGTCGTCGGCGAGCAGCAGCGCGCCCGCGACCTGATGGAAAAGCTGTTGAGCGTGGCCTCGCCGCTCGGGCTGTACGCCGAGGAGTTCGACACGAGCACCGGCCGCCACCTGGGGAACTTCCCCCAGGCCTTCTCCCACCTCGCGCTGATCGAGGCCGCGGCGCGCATCATCCTCGCCGAGCGCCTCGCGGAGTTCGCGCGATGCACCGCGTGAGATCTCCTGATGGACCACGGAGTGCTGATGACACTACGACGTGATCATCATCGGCAGCGGCGCCGGCGGGGGCACGCTCGCACGTCACCTGGCCCCCTCGGGCAAGCGCATCCTGCTGCTCGAGCGCGGCGACTGGCTGCCGCGCGAGCCACAGAACTGGTCTGCCGCGGACGTGTTCGTCGACAACCGCTATGTCTCCCCGGACACCTGGTACGACGCCGAGGGCAAGCCCTTCCAGCCACAGGTTCACTACTGCGTGGGCGGCGCCACCAAGATGTACGGCGCCGCGCTCTACCGCATGCGCGCAGAGGACTTCGGCGAGCTGCGCCACCACGGCGGCATCTCCCCCGCCTGGCCGATCCCCTATGAGGCGATGGAGCCCTATTACACGAAGGCCGAGCAGCTCTACCAGGTGCACGGCGCGCGCGGGGAGGACCCCACCGAACCGTTCGCCTCAGGCGCCCTATGACCATCCGGCGGTGTCCCACGAGCCGCGCATCGCGCAGCTCGCCGAGGCGTTCGCGGCGGCCGGCCTGCACCCCTTCCATGCGCCCTGCGGGGTGATGCTCGACGAGGGCAACATGCCCTACAGCAATTGCGTGCGCTGCTCTACCTGCGACGGCTTCCCGTGCCTGGTGCACGCCAAGTCAGACGCCGAGGTGCTGGGCGTGCGACCGGCGCTCGAGCACCCCAACGTCACGCTGCTGACGAACGCCACGGCGGTCGGCGCTGAGACACCAAGCCGCGCGGCACAGCCGTCACCGAGGTCGTGGTCGAGCGCAGGACGGCGAGCGCGGCGCGAGACCTACGCAGCCGACATCGTGGTGGTCTCTGCGGCGCGGCCAACACAGCCAAGCTGCTGCTCGAGCTCGGCCACCGACAAGCACCCGCAACGGGCTCGCCAACGGCTCCGACCAGGTGGGGCGCAACTACATGTTCCACAACAGCCAGGCGGTGCTCGCGATCTCCAAGGAGCCCAACCCCACGGTCTTCCAGAAGACGCTGGGGGTCAACGACTATTACTTCGCCAGCGATGCCTGGGAGTTCCCGATGGGCAACATCCAGATGGTGGGCAAGTCGGTGGCCGACATGTACCGCGGCGAGAAGCCGCTGATGACCAAGCTCGCACCCACCTTCTCGCTTGGCGGACGTGGCAGAGCACGCCGTCGACTTCTGGCTCTCCACCGAGGACCTGCCCCAGCCGGAGAACCGGGTAGCGTGGACTCGCGATGGCAAGCTGACATTGGCCTACCAGCGCCAGCAACAACACCGCGCGGGACCGCCTGTTCGAGCAGCTGCGCTCGCTGCTCGGCCACCTGGGCATGCACGAGCACCATCTGATCCCGCGCTGGGCATACCTGGAGAACAAGATCCCGGTGGCGGGCGTGGCCCACCAGGCCGGCACCTGCCGCTTCGGCTCAGACCCCGCGTCCTCGGCCCTCGAACAAGGACTGCCGCGCGCACGAGGTCGACAACCTGTACGTGGTGGACACGAGCTTCTTCCCGAGCATCGCGGCCGTCAATCCAGCGCTCACGGCGATGGCCAACGCCTTGCGCGTCGGCGACCACCTGCTGCAGCGCCTGGGTGCCGATGGCGCCTGAGCAGGACCTCACCCGCAGTCCATACGCCGCGAATGGCGCGCCATCGCATGAGGGCTCCCGCCGAAAAGTGGTGATCGTCGGCGGCGGCTTCGGCGGCCTGGCGGCCGCGCACGAGCTGAGACACGCCGACGTGGACGTGACGCTCGTCGACCGCACCCACCACCACCTGTTCCAGCCACTGCTCTACCAGGTGGCGTGCGGCGGCTTGGCGGCGGGCGAGTGCGCCACGCCGATCAGGACGGCGCTCAGGCGCAACTCCAACATCACCGTGCTGATGGGCGAGGCGAAGGGCATTGACGTGGAGCGCACGCCAGCTGATCCTCGACCGCGGGGAGCGACTTGGACTACGACAGCCTGATCGTGGCCTGCGGGGCGCAGACCTCCTACTTCGGCAAAGACGAGTGGCAGGAAGTGTCGTGCGGCCTGAAGACACTCGCAGACGCGCTCGACCTGCGCAATCGGCTCTACGGCGCGTTCGAGGAGGCCGAGCGCGCGGGCGACCCAGCCGAGCAGCGCGAGTGGATGACGTTCGTCGTGATCGGCGGCGGCCCAACCGGCGTGGAGATCGCCGGGGAGCTGCGGATCATCGCCCAGCACGGGATGAAGCGCGGCTTCAGGCGGATCGATCCGCGCAATGCGCAGGTGATCCTGCTCGACGCGGGCGAGCGCGTGACGGCCGCCTTCAGCGAGCGGCTGTCGGGCAAGGTCGCCAAGGAGCTGGCCTCGCTGGGAGTGACGGTTCGCGAGGGCGCACGTGTGACGGCGATCGACGCGCACGGCGTGACGCCTCAGTCGACGGCGCTGACGAGCGGATCGACGCGAGGACGGTGATCTGGGCGGCGGGCGTGCAGGCGGTCGGCTTCTCCCGCGTGCTTGCCAAGGCAACCGGCGCCTCCACCGACCGGGCGGGGCGCGTGCAGATCGAACCCGACCTGACGATCCCCGGCCATCCCGAGATCTCGGCGATCGGCGACACGATCGCTGCTCGACGGGCCCAGACGGCAAGCCGTACCCGGGACTGGCGACAGTTGCGATCCAGCAGGCGCGCCACGTGGCAAAGGCGATCCACAAGGGAGCGCCCGGCGCCTCGACGCCGTTTCACTACCTCGACAAGGGCGCGCTGGCGGTCGTCGGCCGGGGCAAGGCCGTGTGCGAAATCCGTGGCCACGAAATCTCCGGGCGGCTCGCGTTCTTCACCTATCTGACCGTGCACATGTATTACCTGGGCGGCGTTCGCGGCGGGCGCCTGAAGGTATTGATCGATTGGATCAGCGCGCGTCTGGGCAATCCCCAGAATCAAGTGATGGATGGCTATCTGGCCAGTGTCGAGCGGGTATCCGCACCGTCTGCGAGCGGATCTGCCGCCGGCGGGGTCAAGCAGTGAGGTCGCCGCCGCTCCGACGATGTCGCGAGTAGGCAGTGAGAGCACTCGATCCGAGACTGCTGCAGTACGCGCGCGCGACGCGCACATTCCTGTTCGCGTCGGTCGGCCTCGGCGCTCTCAGCGCTCTGCTGATCGTCGCGCAGGCCTGGCTGCTGGCGGACGTCGTCGCGAGCGCATTCTCCGGCGGCAAGGAGCCTGGCGCAGCTGCAAACGCCGCTGGTGGTGCTGCTGTGCGTGGTGGTGCCCGCGCGCTCGTCGCGTGGGGAGCAGAGCTGGCGGCGGGCCGCTGCTCGGCACGCGCGAAGTCACAGCTGCGTGGTGCCCTGCTGGAGCGCGTAGCTGGACTGGGCGTGGAGAGCTCGCGCGAGGAGCGCACCGGCGAGCTCGCGGTGCTCGCCACGCGCGGGAGTCGACGCCCTGGACGGCTACTTCTCGCTGTACCTGCCCCAGCTGTTCCTGGCCGTGATCGTGCCGCTCGTGGTGCTGGCGGCAGTGGTCGGCAGGGACTGGATCTCGGCCGCGATCATCGCCGCCACGATTCCTCTGATCCCGCTGTTCATGGCCCTGGTGGGCGCCACCACGCGCGAGCGCATGGACCGCCAGCTGCGCACGTTGCAGCGGCTGGCGGCCACTTCCTCGACGTGGTCGCAGGGCTACCAACGCTGAAGGTGTTCGGGCGCGCCAAGGCACAGGCGGCGAGCATCCGTGAGATCTCAGAGCGCTACCGCGACACGCGCTCTGGCAACGCTGCGGATCACATTCCTGTCTTCGCTGATCCTCGAGCTCGTGGCGACCTTCTCGGTGGCGCTCGTGGCGGTTGCGATCGGCTTGCGCCTGATGGGCGGGGAGCTCGGATTGCGCACTGCCCTGTTCGCGCTCGTGCTCGCCCCGGAGGCCTACCTGCCACTGCGCCGACTGGGCGCCAACTATCACGCGAGCGCCGAGGGCATGGCCGCCGCCGAGCAGGTGTTCGCGGTGCTCGAAAAGCCGCTGCCGGCGCGCGGCACGCGTCGCGATGTGCCCGACATGGCGGCGAGCAGACATTACGGTGGATGGGCTGTGGGTCACCTATCCCGGTCGCTCTGAGCCAGCCTCGGAAGACGTCTCGCTGAGCGTCGAAGCAGGCGAGGTACTGGCGCTGGCTGGGCCCAGCGGCTGTGGCAAGTCGACGCTGCTGAGCGTGCTGCTCGGCCTGAGCGTGCCCGAGCGGGGAACCGTGAGCATCGGGGACGTGGAGCTGGCCGATCTTGACCCCGATGCGTGGCATGCCCAGCTCGCGTGGGTGCCACAGCGACCGCACCTGTTCGCGACCTCGATCGCCGAGAACGTGCGTCTCGGCCGTCGAGCGAGGCATCCAACGAGGAGCTGTGGGAGGCCGTCCGCGCCGCCGGGCTCGCCGACGTCGTGGCTCGCCTGCCCGAAGGCCTGGACACCATGCTCGGCGATCGCGGCGCCGGACTGTCCGCAGGCGAGCGCCAGCGGGTGGCACTCGCGCGGGCGTTCCTGCGCGACTCGCCGCTGCTGTTGCTCGACGAGCCGACCGCCAACCTCGACGGCCAAACCGAGCACGAGGTGCTGGAGGCCGTACAACGCCTGTCGCATGGGCGCACCGTGGTACTCGTCGCACACCGCCCGGCTCTGCTTGCGATCGCCGACCGTGTGCTCATGCTCGGCGGGGTCGAAGTCGGCGGCAGTGCCGATCGGCGCACTTCCGCAATCGAGGTCCGATGAGACCCAAGCCGCGGCGAGCAATCTGACGTCTCCGCGCGTCGATGCGACCGCGGACAAGCGCAAGGCACCCCTGCTGCGGACGCTCGCGATCGCGCGTCCCGCCGCCTGGACGACTGGCGCTCGCCACGCTGCTCGGCGCAGGCGCGGTGGCGGCCGCGATCGGCCTGATCGCCACCTCAGCGTGGCTCATCTCCCGCTCCTCCCAGCGCCCGCAGGAGTCCGCCGTTGCGATCGCGATCGTGGGGGTTCAGTTCTTCGCGCTGTCGAGAGGTCTGTGTCGCTACGCGGAGCGGCTGGTGGGCCACGACGCGGCCTTCCGTGTCCTGTCCAACCTGAGAGTCACCGTCTATGAGCGACTGGAGCGGCTGGCGCCACTCGGCCTGCCCGCCTTCCGCAGCGGCGAGCTGCTGGCACGCCTGGTCCATGACGTTGACTCCCTGCAGGACCTGCTGTTGCGAGTGGTGCCTCCGTTCGCGATCGCCGTGCTCGTCGGCGTGGCCACCGTCGGGCTGGTGTGGTGGATGCTGCCGGCCGCCGGCCTGATCCTGCTGGTGGCACTGCTGATCGCCGGCGTGCTCGTGCCGTGGTTGACGGGAACGCTCGCCGCGCGCAGCGAGACCAGGCAGGCGGCCGCACGCGGGCTGCTTGACGGCGTCTGTGGTCGACCTGTTCGAGGGCGCGCCGGAGCTGATCGTAAACGGTGCCGCGCCCGAGCAGTTGAGGCGCACGCTGGCAGCCGATGCCGAACTCACACGGGTCGCACGGGCGAGTGCGCGCACCGCGGGCATCGGCCAAGGCCTGACAACCCTCTGCTCGCGGGCTTGCGATGTGGGGCGCGCTGCTCGTCGGCGTCGCAGCCGTTCGCGCTGGGCGGCTCGACGGCGTCTTGCTGGCCGGTATCGCGTTGATCCCGCTTGTGGCATTCGAGCTGGTGACGGGTCTGCCGGCGGCGACACAGACGCTCCAACGCGTGCGCCGCGCGGCTGCACGCGTGCAAGAGGTGATCGACACGCCGGCGCCAGTGGCGGAGCCTCAGCATCCATTAGTGCTCGCCACGCGTGACAATCGCTTGCCCACTGGCAAGTCACCCGAAGGCCGCTTCCGCACCGACACCCGTCTCGACGATTCGCACTCACAGCAACCCCACAATCTGAGGGCGCATGGACTGAGCTGCTCCTATCCGCGTGCTGACCGCACGGCGCTCCGCGGGATCGACCTCGATCTGAGCCCGGGCAGGCGTGTGGCGATCGTCGGGCCCAGCGGCGCCGGCAAGTCGACGCTCGCGGGGGTGCTGCTGAGATTCCTCCCCTACCAAGGCGGTTCTGTCGACACTGGACGGAACAGAGATCTCCGAGCTCGACGGCGACGAGCTCAGGCGCGTGGTGGGACTGGTAAGCCAGGACGCCCACGTGTTCGACAGCACGCTCGAGGAGAACCTGCGCCTGGCCAGACGCGAGGCGAGCCGCGGATGAGCTGCGCGACGCGCTCGCCGAGGCACGACTGCTCGACTGGGTGGACGGGCTGCCGCAGGGTCTTGCCACAGAGGTCGGCGAGCGTGGCGCGCGCATGTCCGGCGGGCAGCGCCAGCGCCTGGCGATCGCGCGAGCCTTGCTTGCCGACTTCCCCGTCCTGATCCTCGACGAGCCCGGCGAGCATCTCGACACCCAAACGGCCGACGCGATCGTCGCCGACCTGCTCGCCGGCACGCACGATCGGGCAACGCTGCTGATCACGCACCGGCTGGCTCAACTCGAAGAGGTCGACGAAGTGATCGCGCTCGATCGCGGGCAAGTGCTTGAACGCGGCACGCACGCCGAGCTGATCGAGCGCGACGGGTACTACGCAGCAATGTGGCGCCGCGAGATGGGTAATGGTGTCGAGGCATCGCCACCGATCTGGCCCGAGGGACTTGAAGCATGACCAACGATCTGGCCAGACACGGCGGTCGAGGCAATCTGGCCTGGCGGGACGTGAGGCATGACTAACGATCTGGCCCGCTGGCAGTTCGCGACGACGAGCATCTACCACTTCCTGTTCGTGCCGGTGACGATCGGCCTTGCCTTTCTGGTCGCGCTGCTGCAGACGGCGTGGTATCGCAACCAGAGGGTGCGCGAGCCATACAAGCGCGTGACGCGCTTCTTCGGCACCTTGCTGCTGATCAACGTCGCCGTGGGGGTGGTCACCGGCCTCGTGCAGGAGTTCGAGTTCGGGATGAACTGGTCGGCCTACTCGCGCTTCGTGGGCGACGTGTTCGGCGGCCCGCTCGCGATGGAGGGATTGGCGGCATTCTTCCTGGAGTCCACTTTCCTCGGCCTGTGGATCTTCGGCTGGGACCGGCTGCCCAAGCGCGTCCACCTGGCGTGCATCTGGCTGGTGGCGGCCGGCTCGATGCTCTCGGCGATGTTCATCCTGGCCGCCAACTCGTGGATGCAGCACCCGGTCGGCTACGTCCTCAACAGTCATGGCCAGCCGGAACTGAACAACGTGTGGGCGCTGTTCACGAACCCGACATTCCTATGGGGATACGTCCACGTGATCCTCGCCTCGCTCGTGACCGGCTCCCTCGTGATGCTCGCGATCTCCGCTTGGCATCTACGCGCCCGAACCGCACCCAAGGCCGGTGGGCCCGCAGGCGCGTCGTCGGCAGGCATCTCCTTCCATGACGGAGGACAGGCAGGCGTGGACATCCTCCATGACCGAGGACAGACGAGCGCGTCGAGCAACGCCGCGGCGTTTCACCACACTGCCCGCCTGTCGGTGCTGGTGCTGCTCCCGGCAATCTTGCTTCAGATGTTCGTGGGCAACAAGCTCGGAGAGATCGAGAACACCTACCAGCCAGCCAAGATCGCGGCGGCGGAGGCGCAGTGGAACAACTGTCAGCCGTGCTCGTTCTCGGCATTTCAGATCGGCGGGGGCAACAACGACCAGACCCCGACCCAAGTCATCTCGATCCCGCATCTGCTCTCGATCCTCGCGACCGGGACCTGGGACGGCGCGGTCGTGGGGCTCAATCAACTGCAGAAGGAAGACGTCAAGAGGTACGGACCCGGCAACTACATCCCCGACGTGTTCATCCAGTACTGGTCGATGCGCGTGATGGCCTACCTGGGGTCGCTGATCGCGCTGCTGGCGCTGTGGGGAGCCTGGCTCGATCCACAAGGGCAGGCTCGACCGCTCTAAGTGGTTCCTGCGTGCCGGCCTGTGGGCCGTGGTGACGCCATTCGTGATGAACACCGCCGGCTGGCTCTTGACCGAGAGCGGTCGCCAGCCCTGGATCGTGCAGGGGTTGATGAAGACGATCAACGCCAACTCTCCCTCGGTCAGCTCCACCGACATCTGGATCAGCCTGATCGCGTTCGTGTCGATCTACATCGCGCTCGGGGCCGCCGACCTGGTTTTGATGCTGCGCTATTCGCGCATGGAGCTGGACCCCGACGACGGCCCTGACGGGACGAGCTCGGACAGGCAGACCCCGACGCCAGCCATGAGCTACTAGGAGCCCGGTGCAGCTTCACACGATCTGGTTCGTCATCCTCGCGATCTTCTGGATCGGGTTCTTCGTGCTCGAGGGCTTTGACTTCGGCGTGGGCATGTTGCACACGATCGTCGGGCGCACCGAGGAGGAGCGCAAACGCGCGCTGAGCACGATCGGCCCATGGTGGGACGGGAACGAGGTGTGGCTGGTTGTCGCCGGCGCCGGGACCTTCGCGGCATTCCCCGGCTGGTACGCGACGATGTTCTCGGCCCTGTACTTGGCGCTACTGCTCGTGCTGGTGGCGTTGATGGCGCGTGGCGTGTCACTCGAGTTCAGGGAGAAGAGCGAGAATCCCCGCTGGCGATCGACGTGGCGCTTGGCGCTGACGATCGGCTGCCTACTGATCCCGCTGCTGTTGGGGGTGGGGCTCGGCGACCTATTGAACGGCCTACCGATCGACTCGAGCCACGAGTACACGGGCAACTTCTTCAACCTGCTCACTCCGTATGGCCTGTGGACCGGCGCGACGCTTGTTGCGCTGTGCCTGCTGCACGGCGCCACGTTCCTCAAGCTCAGGACCACAGATCACGTGCGCGAGCGCGCCCGTGCCGCCGCACGGCCCTTGGGTTGGGTGGCAATAGCGTTCGTAGTGGGTTGGGTGATCTGGACGCGCAGCGTCGCCGGCGGCCCCGACGTGCCCCAGCCGGTTGAGATCCTCGCTGTGATCGCGGCAGCCTTCGCGGCACGGTTGGCGATGACCGACCACGACGGCCTGTCTTTCGCCTCTTCGGTAGTGGCGATGGCCGCCACCGTCGGCTCGATCTTCATCGACCTGTATCCGAACGTGATGATCTCCAGTACCAACGCCGCGTACAACCTGACGGTCAACAACGCAGCCTCGGGCCACTACGCGCTAGTGGTGATGACAATCGTCGCCGTGATCTTCTTTCCGCTGGTGCTGCTCTACCAAGGCTGGTCCTTCCACGTGTTCCGCGCCCGGCTCAAGGCTCCTGAGGAGCAGGATGTGCAGGCCGGCCCCGGGCAGGCAGGGCCACAAGCCGGCCCCGGGCAGGCAGGGCCACAGGCCGGCCCCGGGCAGGCAGGGCCACAGGCCGGCCCCGGGCAGGCAGGGCCACAGGCCGGCGGCCCCGAGCAAACCGCGCCGCAGACCGGTTAGACCCACGATCCGAGGCTCCCTTCGAGCGCGATTCGGGCGGCTCGTGGCCGCCCATGTCACCAGGTATCGATGTTGGGACGTCTCTTGGTGGAGCGCTTACGCCAGTCAACATTTGGCGGGTCGAGGAGCGTGGCAATCCAGCGCCGTGAATCGGCCGGGTCGATGACGTCGTCGATCTCGCCGTAGGCGGCCATATTCAAACCCTCGCCGTGTGCATAGGCAGCTGCAACCGTGGCACGGAAGATACGCTCGCGCTCCTCGGGGTCTTCGATCGCATCGAGCTCGCGGCGCATACCGAGACGAACGGCCCCCTCCAAGCCCATCCCCCCAAACTCCGAAGTTGGCCAGCCGACTGTGAACAACGGTGCCTTGAACGAACCGCCAGCCATCGCTTGGGCGCCAAGGCCATAGCCCTTGCGTAGCACGATCGTTCCAATCGGGATCTCGAGATTGGCGCCGATCACGAACAGGCGCGCGAAGTGGCGCACCGTGGCCGTTTGCTCGGCTGCAGGTCCAACCATGAAGCCGGGCGTGTCGCACAAGAACAGCACTGGCAGTCCAAAGGCGTCGCACATCTGAAGGAAGCGGGCGGCCTTGTCGGCGGCTTCCGCGTCAATCGCGCCACCGAGGTGTGAGGGATCGTTCGCGACGATTCCCAATGATCTGCCTTGCACTCGTGTCAGCGCCGTGACCATCCCGACGCCGAAGCCGCTGCGCAGCTCGAGCACAGAGCCCTCGTCGCATAGTGCCTCGAGCACGCGGCGCACCTCGTAGGCCCGCTTGCGCTGCTCGGGGACGACCTGGCGTAGGAGGCGCTGATCGGGCACCGTGAACTCCTCAACAGGGCCTTGGAAATAGGAGAGGTAGCGCCTCGCGGCGACCACCGCGGCACGGTCGTCGGCGACACGCAGGTCTACGACGCCATTTAGGTGCTGCACGTCGATCGGGCCAACCTCGGCGGGATCGTGGACTCCCAGGCCTCCGCCCTCGATCATCGCCGGGCCACCCATCCCGATGCTCGAGTCCTCGGTAGCGATCACCACGTCGCAGCAACCGAGCAGAGCGGCGTTGCCGGCAAAGCAGTATCCGGAGGCAATGCCAACCAGCGGCACCAAGCCGCTGAGGCGACCGAAGAGGTGAAACGCGCGGCAGTCCAAGCCAGCCACGATCGGCCAGTCCACATCCCCTGGACGCCCGCCACCGCCCTCGGCGAACAGCACAACCGGCAGCCGACGACGCTCGGCGACCTCGAACAGGCGGTCCTTCTTGAGATGACCACGCATACCCTGGGTGCCGGCGAGCACCGTGTAGTCATAGGACATCACCACACTGGGATTCCCATCGATGTCCCCCACTCCCGCCACCAGACCGTCTGCGGGAGTGCTCGCGATCAGCTCCTCGCGAGAGCGACGACGCTCCTGAGCGGCAAAGAGCAGCGGACCGTACTCCACGAAGGTGCCCTCATCCACCAGCTCGGCGAGGTTCTCGCGAGCGGTACGACGGTTGCGCTCACGTCGACGTGCCACAGCCTCCGGACGGGCGGCGTCCAAGCCAAGCGCATGACGCTCACGCACCGCGGTCAGATCGGCGCGGACAGCTTCGGGGTCGAGCTCGGCGGGAAGCTGCCCATCGCTTGCCTCTTGGCCCATCGCCTCGGTTGGTGTCAGCACGAGCAGCATCTGGCCCTCCTGCACTGCGTCGCCCACATTGACCTCCACCCGACTCACCACCCCGTCGGCCTCCGCGATGACCTCGTGCTCCATCTTCATCGCCTCGAGCACAACCAGCGCCACGCCGGCCCGCACGATCCCTCCAGGCGGGTGCTCGACCGCAACCACCACACCAGCGAAAGGGGCCGTGACCGCGACCTCGGGCTGCTGTGGCATCGCGCAATCATTGCGCAGAGGCGATTGCCGCGAAGGCCCCGCGAATCAGCACAGGCAAATGTCGTAAGAGCCCGGCGAACCATGTAGGGGCAATTGTGCCCGTGGGCATACCGACCGCGGGCAGGCTAGGGTTCGAGCGAGGATGACAAGCGAGACCCCACCGTTGAAGCCATCGCGAGGAGCTCGTTCGTGGCTGACATCCGCACGGGATGTGCGCTCGCTCTATTACAAGCACTTCGGCGATCGCCGCAAGGAGCGCCAGCTGTTCTCAACCGGTGCCTTCTTTCTAACCTTCGCGACCGCACGCGCCATCACCCACGCGATCCGCGCTGAACGGGGTCCCTTCAGGAACATCACCCCCGGTGGACGACACATCCACCACATGACGATCGGGATCGGGGGCGTTCTGACGGTCGGCTATCTATGGCTGTTGGAGATAGGCATCAACGAGGAACGCCGAGCATCGCGAGTGACCGCTGCCGTGTTTGGCAGCGGTGCGGCACTCACCCTCGACGAGTTCGCACTGTGGCTCAATCTCGAAGACGTCTACTGGGCCAAGCAAGGCCGCGAGAGCATCGACGCCGTGGTGCTGTTCGGATCGCTGCTCGCCCTCAGCGTGCTCGGCAAGGGCTTTTTTGCGGAGCTGTTGCATCCCCACCAACGACATATCCATACCGCCGCGCATCTCACCGATCCTTCATCGCCGAGCGTCTAGCAAGATGTGGAGCGCGCTTGAGATACCTCCCCCGGGGTATACATTGCCGGCAATCTCAATGCGAGAAGGAGACGGGAATGCCGGAGATCGTGAGTGACACGCCAGGAGCTCAGCGTGAAGGAAGGATCTCTCGCTCTTGGCGCCTGACGCGGGCGGCGTGGGCGGTCGTACGACACGATCGCGCGCTTTTGATCCTTGCGCTGGTGTCTGGGCTCTTTGGCGGCGCGTCCATCGCTGTGATCTTCGGGCTGAGCGGCTTTTATGGGCATCGACATTTCACCGAGGGACATCTTGCGTTGATCGCCCTGATCCTCAGCTATCCACTGACATTCGTCAGCGTGTTCTTCAACACCGCTATCGCGGCAGCGGCATCGGCGGCGCTCGAAGGGAACCGTCTATCGCTGGGTGAGGCGCTCGCCGTCCCCGCGCGCCGGGTTGGTCAGGTGGCGCTGTGGGCGCTGATAGCAGCGGTGGTGGGCGTTGTGCTCGAGCAGATCGCGAATCGGCTGCCCCTCGGGGGCAGCATCATTGCCCGACTCGTGGGTCTCGGCTGGTCTCTGGCTAGCCTGTTTGCGATCCCGATTCTCGCCGTCGAAGGCTGCTCGGCGCCACAGTGTCTGCAACGCTCGGCGCACTTGGTCAAGGAGCGTTGGGGCGAGGGCATAAGCGGAAACGTGATCGTCAGCGCGTGGACGATCATCGTAATGTTTCCGCTGGCTCTGGTACTGGGGATCGGCTTGGCGGCAACTGGCCATGATCCCGGCGCACGCGATACGGTGATCGCGGTAGCCGTTGTTGTATTTGTGTCGATCCTTGCCATCAGCGCGGTCGTTCGCCAAACGTTCGCGGTAGCGCTCTACCGCTATGCCAAGACCAATAGCGCGCAAGGCCCGTTCCAGGAGCGTGATCTGCAGTCACCATTCGGCTCCAAACGCCGTATGTTTAGCTGAATAGCCGCTCTATAGGTGGTGGCAGTCAGCGGCCACACACCTTGCGGCGCGTAACCCAGGAGTGTCAGAGGCCACGCCTTGCGGCGCGTAACCCAGGAGTGTCAGCGGCCACACTTTGCGGCGCGTAACCCAGGAGTGTCAGCGGCCACGCCTTGCGGCGCGTAACCCAGGGAGTGTGAGGTAGCTGGCTAAGGTGGGCAGCATGGCTACCTGGGACGACGTTGGACGACTAGCGCTGGCCTTGCCCGAGACCGACGAGCAGCTCAGACGTGGCACCCGCCAATGGCGGGTGAAGGACAAGCTGTTCGTCTGGGAGCGTCCGCTACGAGCCAAGGAAATCGATGCGCTTGGAGAGGACGCCCCAACCGGCTCAATCCTGGCAGCACGAGTGGAGCACCTCGTGGCCAAGGAAGCGCTGTTGGCCGACGATCCGGATGTTTTCTTCACAACTCCACACTTCGATGGGTATCCAGCCATCCTCGTACAGCTCGAGCGCATCGCGGTTGAGGATCTCGAGGAACTGATCACCGAGGCATGGCTCGCCCGTGCCCCAAAGCGTCTGGTAGATGGCTATTTGAGCCAATCCCAAAAGACAGCAGCTGACGTGAGCCGGCGCCCGAAGGCGCCGGCTCCTAGCACCATCCCAAGAGGCTAGGCGAATCCAGCTACTCCGCGTCGGGCCAACTGGCTTCTCCCATGACACCATCGCCGTCCTCGGGCTTGGGACCGCCTACGGCGAGGATCTCCAGCCCGTCGGGGCCGGCCTCAAATGCGCGCACCACCTCAGGCGCCACGCGCAGGACATCCCACTGGCGCAGCTCATGGACCTCATCATCGAGCAGCACCTGCCCAGAGCCTGAGACAACGACGTAGGCCTCCTCCTGCTCGCGGTGACTGTGGGCCATCGGACTGCGCAGATTCGCGGCATAGCGGAAGTGGCTGATCCCAAGATCACGCGAGTCGAGGTGTTTGCGAGCGAACCTGCCTTCGATCCCAGGAGCGCGATCGCCCACGGAATCCTCGACTTCCAACAGGTTCACGGTGGCGAAGCGGGACATTGAATCTCCTTTGACAGATGGATGACGGGCCTTCGACTCCAACCTTAGTCGCGAGCCGCCACGATAACGATCTCATTAGAGAGTACGAGGTGCACTATTTTGGGTAGCGTAAAGGGATGTCGCACAGCTGGCCGACAATTTCCTACAAGGACTGGAACGAGACGTGTGACACGCTGCACGCTCTCACGCAAGTACTCGGCAAGCTTGCGGTTGTCCTCGCCCCACCCGAGCCTCAGCTCCAACACGCCGCCCTACGTCTGAGTGCACGCGGCTGGGAAACAGCTCCCCTGCCGGCACCCGACGGCTCAGGGGCGCTAGTGCTAGCGCTAGACCTGAGAGCTCACGAGGCGATCGCTGAACACAGCGACAGCGGCATACGACGTATCCCACTCACTCCACCCCGATCGGTCGCGGAGGTCACACGAGCGATTCTCGGAGCAGTCCGAGAGCTCTCGGCGGAGGTCAAGATCGACCCAACTCCGCAGGAGGTGGCATGGAGCGTGCCGCTGGACGAGGACGAGGAGCACCATCACTATGAGCCCGACAAGGTCGCTTCCTACTTCGCCGCGGCCACCCAGGCGGCATTCGTTCTGACGGCATTCCGCGCGCCCTACCGCGGGCGTTCGACACCGGTCAACGCATGGTGGGGCTCGTTTGACCTCGCGGTGAATATGTTCTCGGGCCAGCCAGCTGACCCTCCGTCGCGGGAATTCATCATGCGCAACGCGATGGACTCCCAAGAGGTCGCCGTAGGCTGGTGGCCCGGCGACGGGCGATATGCCAAAGCCGCTTTCTACGCCTACGCTCACCCGGCACCGGCGGGATTCGACTCCGCCACGCTATCGCCCGCAGCCGCACACTGGGACGCGTCCCTCGGCGAGTACATCCTCGACTGGGACGACCTCTGCTCCAATCCCAACCCACATGTTGTGGCGCTCGACTTCGCACGCTCGGTCTTCCAACACGCCTGCCAGGTGTGCGACTGGGATCCAGCGCTCTTTGCCAGCATCGACGGGGCGCCACCGCCCATCGTCTGAGAGACCGCTTCAACCGCCGAGTGCGAACAGGGGCCAACGACCAGGTACGCCCTTGAGCTCGTGAAAGCCCCGATCCTCGAACGTGAACGGCCCGCCCACGACGGTCCCGAATACGGTTCCTGAAACGAGTACCTCGCCCGGGCCAGCGAGCCCGTTGACGCGCGAGGCGATGTGAACAGCCATCCCGCCGACATCCTCGCCAATCAGCTCGCACTCGCCGGTGTGCAAACCGATGCGCACCTCGACCCCGAGCTCGCGTACTGCGTATCCGATCGCCAGAGCACAGCGCAGCGCGCGCGATGGCGGACCGGAGAATGTCACCAGGAAGCCGTCGCCGAACGTCTTGACCTCGCGCCCTTCGAAGCGGTGAAGCTCCTTGCGCACCTCTTCCTCGTGGCGCGCGAGCAGGTCGCGCCAACGGCTGTCGCCGAGCTCGGCGGCACGCACCGTCGCGTCCACGATATCCGTGAACATCACCGTGAGCAGTGCACGCGCTCGCTCTCCGCCACCCCGTCCACCGGTAAGAAATTCCTCGACCTCTTCAACGATCGCATCGCTATCGCCGACAAATGGAAGCGAGTCGACTCCTTCTAGCTCTATGTAGCGCGCACCCGGGATGTGCTCAGCCAGGTATCGCGAGTGGCGGGGGTCCCAAGCGCTGTCATGCGATCGGTGCATCACCAGCGTTGGCACGCGGATGCGGGGCAGTGTCTCACGCACATCGAGATCGGCCGCCGCATTCAAGAGGATACGGGCCTCGTTCGGGCTCGCTGACAGGCGCTGCAGACGCGCAAACCACGCAGCGAGAGCGGGATCCTCAGCCATCGTGGGCGCCAGTACGGGGAGCGCAGGGCCACCAATCTCACCCCAGGTGGCAACCGTGTCCTCCGTCCATCGGGAGCGATCCTCGACGGTCATCGCCCAGTCGTAGTCCGGAGCCCAGGAAGTGCGTGCGATGGACGCATACATGATCAAGGCACCCACACGCTCGGGGCTATCGGCGGCCAGCAGCGCACCGACCGGCCCACCCAACCCATAAGTGAATAGCGCCGCTCGCTCGCTCCCCGCGGCATCGAGTACCGCAAGCGCATCGCGTACCTCCTGCTCAAAGGTGTAGGAATCGCCGGCACTGTCAGACAGCCCTGTTCCGCGCCGGTCGAAGAGGATCAGGCGACTGAACACAGCCAGACGCTCCAACAAACGACGGAGACCGGGAGACTCCCAGAGATGCTCGATCTGTGAGATCCAGCCGGTCATGAACAGCACATCGAGCGCCCCTTCACCCGCGACCTGATAGGCGATAGTTGCATCGCCACTAAGCGCGTACCGTGTCGTTGGCACCATCACGCGTCGATCGCGCCAATCGTTGGTGGGCACGCCAACGGTTGGTGGGCACGCCAATGCGCCTGACGAGGCGAGCGCTGGGGCTGTTTAGAAGATCCCGATGCGATCGGGTGGCCAGTAGGTGAGGAGGGCCTGCCCGATGATCCATCCAGTTGGGACAGGTCCCCAGAACCTACTGTCATCAGATTCGCCACGATTGTCCCCCATCATGAACCAGTGGCCGGGCGGGATCTTGATGGGCTTGAGAAAGTTGCACTCAGGGCTCGGGCCACAGGGATCGATATAGGAATCTTTCTCCTGAGCGAACCGGCTCGTGCCGGCGGCCTTACGAAAGACGTGGCCTTCCTTGATATAGATTTCGTCTCCGGAGCCGGCGACGATTCGCTTGATGTAGTTGACGCTCGCCTTCTTGGGCACTGGTAGCGAGCAAGGTTCGCCGCCGACCTTCACGCTGTGGGGCGTGGGGCCACACTCTTCCTGTTCGGCGCCTTCGGGTGGGTGGAATACGTATATACCGCCGACATGGGGTTCGCTGAAGTCCATGGCGACACGATCGACCAGCACCCGCTGTCCGACGGCGAGGGTCGGTTCCATCGAGCCACTGGGAATCCGGTAGGGCTTGACGATGAACGCTTGGATAGCAAGGGCGAGCCCTACCGCTACGGCGACGACCACCACCACCTCCACGATCGAGCTCGAACGCGATTTCGCTCGCTTCATGCCGGTGGTAGGCAATTGCGATGCAAAAGCCGGTCGTCGGCGTCGGCCAGCTCGAGGATCGCCGGATCGGCGGAGGGGTGCATACCAACATCCTGGATATGCGGCCGTCGTGTCGCCTGGTAGTGGACCATCCCGATGGGAACCCTACGGATTACTACCGGTCGAGGCGCCGACGCCCCTTGGGATTTAGCGTCGCCGCGGCAACGGGGCGGCGTACGTGCCCGGGGGCTCTCGAACGGTCACGGTGCCCACCAGCGTTGGCTGAGGGAGTTCGTTGATGAATCGGATGTATTCAACCTCGATCTTCAGAGAGCGGGTACACGCAAGGGACAGTAGGTCCCCGATGGGTATGTTCACCGTGGCCCCACGCGCTAGGTCGTTGTTGGGTCCGGATCCGCTGAGCCCTCGACAGGTGTGCGCCGTGACGGAGTAGCTCTGGCTGGCACTGGTTACTGGATAGGGCGCGGAGAAGCTGATGTCGGCGCCGGTGATCACATGACCGTGGATCTGCAAGTGCACTCGCAGGGGCACGTGCACGATCGGCAACGCGTTGGGTTGGGGAGGCGGAGTTTCTGAGAGTCCGCAGGAGGCTAGCCTGGGCCCACTCCCCCTATCTATGCATGGTTTGCCCGCATAGCGGTAGGTGATGGTAGTCAGCGCCCCATTGGGGCTGGCAGGGTAGCTGTGCAAGCCGGGTCCGTCATGACCGTCGGTCTCGCTGACGCTACCGAGCTGCCTGCCACTGGTGTACCGCTGCACGATTAGGAACGCGCCAAGTCCCGGCAAGACGGGTTGAGTGTGTGTTTCAGATCCCAAGCGATAGGTGATGCTCACGGCGTGGGGACCGAGGAGGCCGAAGGAGATCTCCCTACGATCCGCCGCCACACCGGCTCGTGTTGGGGGGTTGCTGGCAGCGCTGAGCTGTAGCCCGACGATGTCTCCCGCATAGATCGCTTCCGGAGCCGCACAGTTCCCAGAGCTCCATCCCTGGAAGTTGCTCAGCACGTCGGGCAGAGCATCAGCTGGTAGCGGGTGGAAGCGCCCGTCGTCGCCGAATGCTCCATCCACACCAAGCTGGCCGAGCTGGCCGTGGTAGACCCGACCGATCTGGACACAGATCAGGCCGCGCGTAGTGTGGACGATCCGCATGCCCCACGGCAGACCGCCCGCGGGATCCGCCACTCGCAGTGGCAGGAGCCGGGTGGCGCCCGCGAGTGGGATTCCCTCACCGGCTGTGGCGATCGGGGGACGAACCGGACGAACCGGCGAACCCGTGAGAATCACGCCGGTGGCGGCGAGGGTGATCGCGGTGGTAGCGAACACGAGCGCGAGCGCAGCGAATAGGACACGCATGCGAGCAAGCGAGCCGCCAAGCCTTGGCGTGCGTCCGAGTCTGGCGTAGGAGACCACCCACAGCGGCCACCTATTGCGGCGACGGTGACGCCCAGCTTCGACCAACTCCCTACCGAACCTGTCCATCGCGTCCATCTCTAAGCCTCCTTCATCCTCGTGCGAAGCTCAGCTAGCCCGCGGCTCACCCGCTTACGAACGACCGACTCCGAGCACCTCAGACGCCGGGCCAGCTCGTCGTACTCGGCCTCTTCCAGCACTCGGCCCTTGATCGCCAAGGACTGCTCGGCCGACAGCCGCTCCAGCGCCAGCAGCGCCGAGTCGCCTGCCGCGGCGGCGGCCCGCTGCTCCACCAACTCGATGTCCTCGTCGCTGAACACCAGCGGCTCGAGGCCCAGGCGTCTGCGCGCCCGATCCTCAACTTGCCCGCGACGGATCGAGTCCACCATCTTGCGGTGGGCAATCGTGAACAGCCAAGCAAGCGCGGAGCTGCGTTCCGGTCGGTAGCCGGGAAGCGCAGCAAGTGCGGCAGCGAACGTCTCCGCCGTCAGATCCGCCGCCAGCTCGCGGTCTCCTGTGCGGCGTAGGAAGAAGGCGAGGACTGCGTCCACCCGCCGGCGGTAGAAGAGCCCAAATGCCTCCACCTCGTGCTTGCCCGCCACAAGCAGCGCCTCGTCAGCACGATCGTCATCGACGCTCATAACCACTACATCGTGAACCCAGGCAATTTGTGACGGGGTGTGCTTCTCGTGTGAGGAGCCCTACGAGGTGTCCGCGAGGCACTCAGCTCATAAACGTCGTGCGGGCGGCCTTCGAGCCAATAGCCGACAGCTCGCTAAAGCCGTATGTGCCATCGCTCAGCAGCTCGCTGGCAACTTCTATCGCCGCTCCATACGCGGCGAATGCGAACGCACCTCCAACCGAGACGCGCTTGACACCCAATGCGGCTAGATCGGCCACGGGTGGAGCGCTTGGGCGTGCGAGCACGTTGACGGGACGATCCACCGCCGCAAGCAGTTCGCGCAGGTCCTCGGGTCGGTCGAGCCCCGGCGCATAGAGAACATCGGCGCCTGCTTCCTGGTAGGCCCGCAACCGCTCGATGGTGTCGCGCAGGTTTGGGTTGCCGCGCAGATAGTTCTCCGCACGAGCAGTGAGCACGAGCCGCACTGGGCCGGCGTGAGCGGCCTCAGCGGCAGCCGCGACGCGCTCGACGGCGGCGTCCTTGTCATACAGCCGCTGCTCCGCGGCACTCCAGTCCTCGATCGAGCAACCCGCTAGGCCAACATCGAGTGCAAGGCGCACAGTCTCAGCAACCCCCGCGGGGCTCCCGGCGAAGCCGTCCTCGAAATCTGCCGACACAGGGACGTCGGTTGCGGCGACAAGCATCGAGGCATGGACGAGCGCCTCCTCGCGACTAACCGAGTAGTCCAGGCGCCCAAGGCTCGCCGCGTAGCCGCTGCTCGTCGTCGCCAGCGCCCGAAAGCCAAGCGAGGCGAGCAGTCTTGCCGAGCCTACATCCCAGGCGTTAGCCAACAGCAGCGGTGGATCCGACCGGTGTAGCGCCAGAAAGTCAGCAGCCTTCTCGGCGTGTGTATTCATCTCGTGGGCCGCTGCGGGGTCATGAACGGGGCTCACCCTTCAAATCGTTCTTTGCACGGATTCTACGCAAGGGTCTCTAACGAGTCCGTGTTTGCGGCCGGGAGGTAGAGCTCGAGAAGACTCTCGGAAACCCGCTCGAGGCGATGCCCGACAGGGTGATCCTGACCGCTGAACTCGATTATCTTGTCGGATGCGAAATGCGTTAGGGCAATCCCTATAGAAAGGTCGCGTTCCATGCATCCGTTCCGCAGCGCAATCGAGACAGGCGAGACCGACCGCGTGCTCGAGCTTTTCTCGCCAGAGGTGGTGTTCAACAGCCCCGTAGTGTTTCGTCCCTATCGGGGACGCGAGGCGCTCGGCGTGATCCTCCGCGCCGTCATGCGCGTTTTCGAGGACTTCCACTACGAACGCGAAATTGGTGCGGAGGGGGCCAGCGACCACGCACTGCTGTTCAGGGCACGGGTGGGGGACCGCGAGCTACACGGGTGCGACTTCCTTCACACAGGTCATGACGGGTTGATAGATGAATTGACCGTGATGGTCCGCCCACGCTCGGCAATGCTCGCGCTTGGGGAGGCGATGAAGGCCGAAGTTCTGGCGATCCAACGCGAGCTGGGTGTGGACGCGCTCGCTTGACGCCTCGCAGAAGCCGAGCGCCGCATGACTCGAAGCTGAATACATGAGACTTTCGAATAGAGAGCATGAACCTCGCCCCTGGCGTGTCCGCGATCGCGCATGGAATACACGCGTTCCTCGGTAGGCCATGTTCTATGTTGCGCAACGCCGGCGCTCAGCTAGCTGCGCTGTTAGGATCGTGCAGCCATGCCCGAGAACTCGCACCGAGGCGCGGTCCTGATTAGTGGTGCATCCACGGGCATAGGGCGAGCCTGCGCCGAACATCTCGACAGCCTCGGCTTTACGGTCTTTGCCGGCGTGCGCAAGCAGTCAGACGCTGACTCTCTGCGTGGCGCTGGATCTGGGCGCACGCAGCCGCTGATGCTCGACGTCACTGAGAGCGAGTCGATCGCCTCCGCAATGCGAACCGTCGATGAGGCTTCCCCCACTGGCCTTGCCGGACTCGTCAACAACGCCGGCATCTCAGTGGGCGGACCGCTCGAGTTTGTGGCGATCGATGAATGGCGGCACCAGCTCGAGGTCAACCTCATCGGCCAGGTAGCCGTCACCCAGGCTGCCCTGCCGGCACTGCGCAAGGCGCGGGGGCGAATCGTGAACATGACCTCGATCGGCGGTCGTTTGGCCAGTCCATTCCTCGGACCCTACAACGCGTCGAAGTACGCACTCGAGGCGGTCACAGACGCGCTCCGACTCGAGCTGCGCCAGTTTGGCATCAAGGTCGCAGCCGTCGAGCCGGGGGCGGTCGCTACGCCGATCTGGGAGAAGGGCCGCGCGAGCGCAGAGCAGGCAACGGCGAGCATGCCGGACGAAGCTCAGCAGCTCTATAGCGCGGGGATCGCGGCGATATCCAAGTTCATCTCTCTTGGTGAGCGTTCTGGCGTACCGCCGCTCGAGGTTGCGCGGGCAGTGGAGCACGCCCTGACCGCGAGCCGACCCAAGGCCCGTTATGTAGTTGGACGCGACGCGAAGATACGCCTCATTCCTCTCGCGACTTCTACCGACCCACGTGATGGACAGGGTGATCGTGCACGCGATGGGGCTCTGATTGCCGTGCTCTTGGGATTTGCGGGGGCTGCACACTTGGCGACGCGCTTACGGTCAACGTGTACGGTAGTACGCCGTTATAAGAGAGACCCTCGACTTGTATAACCCCAGGTGGTCGGGGCCATCGTGCCCGTGAAAGCAAGGGTTATCGCATACTCGAAGCTTGCCGGGTTATCTATCGCAGACGTACCCGCCGCGGTTGGGTACGGTCTAGACTCGACATACTCGACACTACCGGGAACGATTTCCGGACCAACCAGCTGTATGCTGCCGTTATCGTGAATGCTGTTACTGCTAACCTCGGCAATACTCGCATCCACCTGCCCGCAATCGCCGATTGTAGAGCCTGATATTGAATAGCAACTGGGATCCTCGGCATCGGTGATCGTCACGTTCAATATCGTGTTCTCTTGGGCGGAGAAAACATAATTAGTCGCGCCCTCATACGAAGTTTGATCGGAGTAGCTGTTGCCAGAGGGACCGGCACTCAGCGGGCAGGCATATTCGCCGTCTGGGAGCGAAACAGACTCAGCACCACCGCAATACGGGTGGTAGGTAATAGGTGTGTCAGCTTTGGCCCCTGGGGATACGGTTAGGCTTGCGATGAGCGCAACAACAATCACTAGACCGCCAACGAGTCGCGGCAGTTTACGCAACCGGTTGAGGCTCACGACTCGAGCAATAACGTGGTCAACACCCAGATCCTCAAAATTCGTCGCATTCGGCGTCTCAACTGGCGTCTCAACTCCGGCAGTCGCCCACTCATGAGCCCTTATGTCCGCCCCACGAATAGTACCCGTGCCTCGCCGTGCTCGGCCTCCAGCGACGCGAAAACCACGATCACGTAATCAGTACCGACTTTACAACCGCCTTGCCGCCCGGCACAGACAGGCTGAGCTCGACAGCGACCGGGGGCGCCCGTCAGCATGGACGAGCCGCTGTCGGTAAGGCTCAGACCAGCGCGCCGGCTGGCAGCACGAAGCGAAGCGGTGTCGGGGGCTTCGCTCCGCCGCTGTCACCCAGCCGCGAGCCGTGTAGGCCGTGTCTGGGGGATGTCGCGACCGCCGCCTCGGGTATCCCGGCGTGGGCGGTGATCCACTCAATGACTGCCGCCGAGTCGGCACCCTCGGCGAGGATCGCCGCACGCTCGATTACCTCGCCACCGGAGAGGTGAGGACGCGCCAAACGTGTCACCAGGGCACGGATATCGTCGTCGTCCACGCCACCCACACTAGTCTTTCTGCGAGCGCAGCGCGACGTGCCCGATGCCACACGGTACCTCGACCTCCGCGTCGATTACGCCCAGGGTGCAAGTCAAGCAGCGTGCTCAGCAGCAACAATGGGGTCCCCGCGGCCCATGCCTGGGGGCGCGAGGCCGTCGGGAACGCCACGGGGACCGATGTCACCGACGCGGGGTAGCCGGCAAAGACCTCGGGCAGACGATGCTCGAAATACGGCGCCGCACGCAGCATCGCAACGGCGATGGTGCTCGCTGCCTCGTTGTGGCCGTAGCGCGCCAGGCCGCTAGCTATCAGCGAGTTCTCGTGGGGCCAGACAGTCCCTGTGTGGTAGCCGAGTGGGTTGTAGCCCGCCTCGCTGGTACTGAGGGTTCGCACTCCCCAGCCGGAGTAGAGCTGCTCGTGGAGTAGCAGCTCGGCGGTGGTGGCTGCCTCGCTGGCTTCCAGCATCCCCGACCACAACAGATGGCCGATGTTGGAGGTCAGGCTGTCCACCTGGCGCTTCTCGCCATCCAGCGCCAGGGCATAGCAGTCACGTTCTGGCATCCAGAAGTCGCGGCGGAAGCATTCGCGCAGGTCGGCGGCTTGGCGCTCCAAGCGCCCTGCGAGCGCCTCGTCGCCCCACACCTCACGGGCCAGACGAGCCGAGCGGCGCCGAGCGTCGTACACGTAGCCCTGGATCTCGCAGGTCGCGATCGGCCCCCGGGCCAGCGTGCCGTCGGCGAACTGAATCGCGTCCCAGCTGTCCTTCCAACACTGGTTGACCAGTCCGGTGGTCGGGTTGCGACGGGCGTACTCGACGTACCCATCGCCGTCGGCGTCCCCGCTGTCCTCGATCCAGTCAAGCGCGGCACGAGCATGGGACTCGAGCGTGCGGACGAGCTCATCGTCGCCCGACCAACGGTGGTACTCGTCGAGGAGAACGAGGAACAGCGGCGTGGCGTCGGCGCTCCCGAAGTACGGGGAGTGCGGGCGCTCCCCGCGCGCCGTGAGCTCGCCGAAGCGCAGCTCGTGCAGGATCTTGCCGGGCTCTTGTTCGTGGAAGTCCTCGCGCCCCTGCGCCTGACGGGCGGCGAGCACGTGCAGGGTGGTGGCGGCCAGCTCTGGCAGGTATGGCAGGGCCTGGAAGCTCGTGATCAGGCTGTCGCGACCGAAGAGCGCCATGAACCACGGCAGCCCGGCTGCCGGGAGGGTGGCACCCTCCAAGAGATCGGGATGCAGTCGCAGCGCACCGAGATCGCTGAGGCTGGCACGGTAGGTATGTGCCAGTGAGGTGTCTTGTGTCTGCAACACCGGCGCTCGGGCCAGCCACTCATCGAGCTCGGCCGACTTGGAGGCGCTCAATTGCGTCAGGGAGCCCCGCGGCTCGCGTCGCGAGAATGAGATCCCCGGCTGTGCGGCGTAAGGGGTAATGGTGAAGGTGGTCGACCACCGCTCGCCGGGGGCGAGCTGCATCGAGTAAGCAAAGCCCTCGCGGGTCACCGCCGCCGGGCGGCTGGCGGAGATAGCGATTGAGCGCCGGAAACCCTCACTCTCGTAGGCGAGCGTGAGGGTTTGGTCATCGTGGCGACAGATCACCTCCCGCTCGGCGACCGCGCCGTCCTTGACCTCGAACAGATCGGCGAAGTCGGCGTCGACCTCCAATACCACCTGCATCTCGCTGCTCTCATGGCGGTGGTTGGTCACCGAGATCTCCTCCATCCACACGTGGTCGATGAGCCGCCGGCGCATGATCGAGCACGGCGCCTCCTCGTCCGGCCCCACGCGAGGAGTCAGGAAGAACTGAGCTGCGAAGTGCGCGCCCTGGTCGAGGCCGAGAAGCTCCAGCGGCGCCTCGCCCTGTGAAGACCAGCGGCAAGACCCAGCGCGAGAGGAAGCGGGTGTCCTCGCAGTAGAAGCCGTGCTCGCGACCGGCCTCCCCCCGCACGTCGCCGAGACGGTCCCCAACGACAAAGGTGCTGCCGTCCAGGACGCTCAGGGTGCGCTCAGACAAGCGCGAGGGTCTCTGCCGGCCGATGTGCCGCCGATCGGTAGGCCGACTCATAGGCAGCGGCAACCACATCGACATCGCAATGTGCGGCGACCCAGGCACGGCAGTCCCGCGCGGCGATATGGGGAAGCTGGGCAACCGCCGCGCCCATCGCCTGCTCGTCCTCGACGAGGAAACCGGTCTGCCCGTCGAGGACGAGCTCGCGGGCGGCACCCTCGGGGAAGGCGATCACCGGGGTTCCGCAGGCTAGCGCCTCAACCATCACCATGCCGAAAGGCTCCTCCCAGCGAATCGGCATGAGCAGCGCGCGGGCACCCGCGAACAGCGAACGCTTGACCGAGCCACCGACCTCGCCTACGAAGCGGACACGCTCGCCGTCGACGTGTGGCGCGATCTCACGGTCGAAGAACGCCTGCTGGCCGGGTTGGATGACCCCCGCCAAGACAAGCGGCACGCCCGCGGCGCGGGCGGCGACGATCGCGCGGTGGGGGCCCTTCTCGGCGGTCATCCTTCCGATCCACAACAAGTAGTCGTCCTTGTGCTCGCGCAACGGCCAGGCCCGTAGGTCGATGGGGTTCGGGATCGCACCCACCGCTTCCAGACCGGCTGGCGCCGACGCTAGTTGCGCCCGACTGATGCCCACGAGCGCTGCCTTGTGGCCATGGCGGGCGTAGAAGGCCGCGGTACTCGTGGTGAACTGCCCGTGCAGGGTGTGCACGAACGGTGTGTCGAGACGGTCTGCCATGGCGAGGGCCGTGAAGCCACAGTGGTCGTGAACGACATCGAAACGCCCATCGTCAGCGGCGAGCTCGACCTCCTCGAACGCCCGGGCGACGTGATCGACCTCATAGAGCGAACGCTCGATCTCATCTGGGTGGGACTCGTCGAGCAGGGTAACCACGCGTGCGCTCGACACAGAGCCCGGGGCACAGAAGAGCGTCACCGCGTGCCCACGCCGGACGAGCGCCTCCGTGAGCACGTCGACTACCGACTCCACACCCCCGTACCCCGGCGGAGGGACAGAGATCCAAGGTGGTGCGAGCATCGCGACACGCAGGGGCGGCCCCGGCGGACGAGCAAGACGTCGCGGCCTCGGAGCGCTTCGGCGGGCGCCCTGAGGACCAGCGAGGGGACCTACGGTCAGACCCTGCAGCCACGGCATTCACGGACGCTCCTCACGAGCCTCTCAAGGGCCGCGATCGCGAGGCAGAGAGGTCAGGAAGGACCCGGCGAGCGCACGATCGCCACCTGTTCAGGGCGCGATGGACATCTCCACCGTACCAGTGGCGCGCAGCGCGCCACTATGGAGCGCACAGGACAGCTACACCAGACTGGGAATTAGACCGGGAATGTCTCATGAGAACTCCGTCACGGAGTACACAGGACGTCCGACACGCACCGAAGCGCCTACCCCGTCGGCGGCGGTGTGCACGACAAACGCCTCCTCGCGCCCGTGGTCGAGGATCGCGGTCACGACATCATTGCCGTGAGACAGCGGCCTACCGACCTCGATCTCGCAATCGCTCCCGTCGAACCGACAGCTCAGCTTGAAGATGCGACGCGACCTCGCCGGGCTGCCAACCACAGTCTGCGAACGCTCGCGCAACTCACGATAGGCCGCCTCCGAACCTCCGCTCTGCCATTCGATACCAGCGACGAAGAACGTAGTCATTGATCTGCTTGTGTGAGCATACATCCAAGTTAGCGTGTCTGGAACGGCCTCCACCGTCCGCTCCCGGCGAGAACATCCAGGGATGACGCTGCCCTTCGCGGTCGACTGGCCGACGATTGCCTCGCTGGCAACCGCGGGCGGCACGCTCGTGCTGGCCGTAGCGACGTTCTCCTCGGTGCGCTTCGGGCAGCGCTCGACACGTATCGCGGAGCGCTCGACGGCGATTGCCGAGCGAGCGCTGTTGCTCGGCCTACGGCCGGTTATCGCTCCCTCGCGCGTGACCGATCCGCCCGAGACGGTGCGCTTCGGTGAGGGGCGGACGGTGACCGTGGACGGCGGGATGGCCGCGGTCGAGCGCGAGGGCGAGAACTATTACTTTGTGATCCCGCTTCGGAACGTGGGCAACGGTCTTGCGGTCCTTCAAGCCTGGCGCTTGAAGTCGGGGCGCCCTGAGTTGGACGCCGGGCACGCTGAGCCGGCAGAGCATCGCCGACAGTCACGTGACCTGTACGTGCCCGCCGGCGACATCGGTTTTTGGCAGGGGGCGATACGCGAGCCCGACGATCCCTTCCGGGAGGGTCTACGCGATGCGTTCCTCGCCGGGGAGACGCTGACCGTCGATCTGCTCTACGGAGACCACGAGGGCGGGCAGCTGACGATCAGCCGCTTCATCCTGACGCGTGAGGAAAACGACCACTGGCGCCCCGGCGTCGTCCGCCACTGGCCACTCGAAAGCACCGACCCGCGCGAGCGCTAGCAGCAAGCGCCGGCGCGAAAGGATGTTCACCCGCACCGCCCGAAGCTATCCGCCCGCACCGCCCGAAGCTATCCGCCCGCGCCGCCCGAAGCTATCCGCCCGCACCGCCCGAAGCTGTTCACCAGCGCCGCCCGAAGCGGTCGTATTGGGGCGCATGCGTAGCGTGTGCGGCTCACCGAGGTAGGTGGAATGGGACCGTGGTGATGACGATGCCCTCGTAGGCGATGAGGGCAGCGCGCAGGCGTGCGGCGATGCGGTTGTGGAGGATCCGCTGCCAGCGCTTGGCAACGACGATCTCGGGAACGACGAGCGTGAGGATCACGTCGGGGCGTTGGCGGTGCAGCGCGGCGATGTAGTTGGCCAGTGGGGCGACGGTGGAGCGGTATGGGGACACGACCACCTCGAGTGGCAAATGCTCGCCCCAGGCATGCCACGCGCGGTGGAAGCGCTCGGCCTCCTCCTCGGTGGGGCTGACGTGCAGCGCGAGCACCGGCTGGGCGAGCGAGACGGCGTAGGCGAGCGCGTGTAGCGCCGCGAGGTCGAGCACCGCGACGGGGACGACGGCGAAGCTGTGCACCTCGGACGGGTCATCTTGGGTCTCGGCCAAGTGCTCGGAGACCTCCCGGCCCAGCCGGGGCGGAGTCACGCGTGTCGTCCGCCCGTGCCCGCCCGCCTTGGATCGTTGCGTGTCAGGTCGTGGCGTGAGCGCCTCGCGGGCGCTCACGTAGTGGGCGTGCACGCGCCCGCATGCCAGCACGATCAGCGGAACCAGCACCACCACGACCCAAGCGCCCTCGGTGAGCTTGGTGACCGTGGCGATCAACACGACCAGCGCGGAGAGGACCGCGCCGAGCAGGTTGGTGGCCAGCGCTGAGCGCCAACTCGGCCCGCGGTGGCGCCACCAATACGCGACCATCCCGCTCTGGGCGAGCGTGAAAGCAAGGAACACACCGATCGCGAACAGTGGAATCAGCGGGGCGGTGCGACCGCCGAAGGCTGCGTAGATCACAGCCGCGGGGAGGGCGAGCACGAGGATGCCGTTGCTGAACGCGAGGCGGTCGCCCATGCGTAGGAACAGTCGTGGAACGTAGCCGTCGCGGGCCATGAAGTACAAAAGCCGCGGAAAGCCGTTGAACGCCGAGTTGGCGGCTACCAGCAGGACGAGCGTGGTTGCCACCTGCACGAAGCCGTAAGGAATGCCGCCGCCGACGCTGTCGTGGGCGATCTGGGAGAGCACCGTCTCGCTCCCACTCGGCGCGGCGCCGTCGAAGTGAGCGACGAGCACGACGCCAATGAACATCGAGATCAAAAGCCCCATCATCACCGTGAGCGTCTGGCGGGCGTGCCTCGCTTGCGGAGGGCGGAAGACTGGGACCGCGTTTGAGATCACCTCGATCCCCGTCATCGCCGTCGCCCCGGAGGCGAAGGCGCGCAGCACAAGCAGCACGCCGAGCGCCTCGGTGGCGCGGTGCGGCGCCGCGGGTGTGGGGTGAAAGCCGTGGGAACCCGCCTTGATGAGACCGGCGATCACGACCAGTGCGATCGCGACCACGAACAGATAGGTGGGAGCGGCGAAGGCGGCGCCGGCATCGCGCACGCCGCGCAGGTTGCCTGCCACCAACAGCACGATCACTACCAGGCCGATCGCCACCCGTGCCGAGGCAAGCGACGGTATCGCCGAGGTGACGGCTTCCACCCCGGAGGCAACCGACACGGCGACCGTGAGGATGTAATCGACGATCAGTCCGGCGCCCGCGAGCAGGCCCCACTGACGGCCGAGGCTGTCGCTTGCGACGATGTAGGAGCCTCCACCGTGCGGGTAGGCCCGGATCACCTGGCGGTAGCCGAGGCCGACTGACAGCATCAATATCGCGAGGGCAGCTCCGATCGGCAGCGAGAGCTTCAGCTCGGCCGAGCCGGCAAGCACGAGGATGGCCATCATCGCTTCCGGTCCGTAGGCCACCGAGGAGAGCGCGTCGGGCGAGAGCACGGCGAGGGCAAGCAGGCGCCCCATGCGCTCCTCCACAATCGCCGTGCTGCGCAGCGCCGGACCGATCACCGCCTGCCGCAGCGCATGGGAGACACGGCCCGAGCGCGAGTCGGTCTCCCCCGCCTCAGCCGTTGCTTCGAGCTCGTCGTCGTCGGCTTCGCGTCGCCCACTGCGGATATGCACGAAACGCCCGCTGCGCGATTGTTGTGGATCGGCGAAATCGAGACGGCGATCGACAGGCAGCGCACGCTCCCAAACTTGCCGGGGCGGCATGCACCCCGCCCAACTGCGTCCCACCTCACCTAGCGCGGCAAGCGCGCGTTGGTCGAGCTCGGGCAGCTGTGCGTTCGCCGTAACCGTTGAATCGGACCCACCTACCCCGTCCTCCGCCGGGCCATCGCTCGAGCTACCACGCGGCCTGTCGCGGTTGCCCGTGCTGTGGGAAGGTGGGCTGGGCAAGGGCTAGCTGACGAGTCCGAAGGTTACGAGCCGCAGGCGTCTTCGATGCTGCCTCGGAAAGGATCGTACCGGTGCTCGCAACGGCGCGGTTCAAGGTTCCTGGGGCGTTCCGTGGACCTACGCTGAGAATGAGCGCCGCGCGCCGACTGGCAAGGACGCCGCCTGGCTGACCGACACCATGTCCAGGATCGGAGCTCTATCGGTTACCGCATGAAACAATCATGACAAGTGGCTAGGTCGAGGGCTTTGTTGGTGGGCGTGCTCGTTGTTTTCGGGCTCACGCCGGTTGCACGCGTGTCGGCTGATGGCTTTACCGAACGCGTCGGGGGCGGCACTACCTGGCAGTCGCAACCACCGTCGACCCTCTCCCAAGCCACCCTGCCTGCACCGACACTCACACATCTGCACCAGTCACACAACCGATGGCGCGATACACAAACCGCGGATGGCACCTACCGGAAATCGCGGCGTGCTATCGGCACGAAGTTTTCGTTTGTGCTCAACGAGCCAGCAACTGTGGAACTCGAGTTTGTCAAGCACGTGCACGGCTACGAAATCAACCAGGAATGCGTGATCGAAACACGTGGCCGCCACGGAAGACCTTGCATACGAACCATAAGCAAGGGCTCGCTATCCGCGGCAGGCAAGACTGGCGAGAACGCAGTGTCGTTCGACGGCCACATCTCACGCGCAAACAAGCTTGGGCCGGGTGATTACACGCTCGAGATCAAAGCCACCAACCCAGCAGGCCAGTCGGAAACCAACTACCTCAGTTTCACGATCTTGTAAGCCCTGGCGGTAGGCTCGCCGAGCGCGAACCGAGCTTGCGTATCCGGGACTGCACAGCACGACAACCATGATGCGTCGGTGAACTGGGTCGGCACATAGGGCGCGAGCCGTGGGAGACTGTGCGGCCGATGGCCGAAGCTCTGCGAACCGTGACCTACGAGGTGGCCGACCGCGTCGCGCGGATCACTCTGAACCGGCCGGAGCGCGGTAATGGCATCACGCGGGGGCTAGTCGAGGAGCTGGAGCGCTGCGTGGAGCGCGCCGACCTGGACCCGGAGGTCCACGTGATGCTGCTGGCGGGCAACGGCAAGGGATTCTGCGGCGGTTACGATCTCGTCGAGAGCGCCGAGGGCGGCGGAGGCCTGGGCGAGGGTGACCCCGCCCAACCGCCAGGTTCGCCGTTGGATCCGGCTGCGATGGCCGCCAACCACGACCCGACGGGCACCTGGGACGCGATGGTTGACTACGCGATGATGAGCCGCAACGTGCGCGGCTTCATGTCGCTGTTTTACGCTGGCAAGCCGGTGGTATGCAAGGTGCAGGGATTCTGCGTCGCCGGAGGCACCGACATGGCGCTGTGTTCAGACCTGCTCGTGATCGCTGCCGACGCCAAGATCGGCTATCCCCCGGCGCGTGTGTGGGGCGCGCCCACCACCTCGATGTGGGCATATCGGCTGGGAGCCCAACGCGCCAAGCGACTGCTGTTCACCGGCGACTGCCTTTCGGGCGATGAGGCGCTCGAGTGGGGACTGGCGATCGAGGCACCGCCGCCCGAGCAGCTCGACGAGCGCACCGAGATCCTGCTCGGGCGGATCGCTCGCCTGCCGGTCAACCAGTTGCGGATGATGAAGCTACTCGTCAACCAAACACTCCACGCCCAAGGACTGCACGAGACGCAGATCCTGGGGGCGCTCCTGGATGGGGCCGCACGCCACACCGCCGAGGGCTACGACTTTCAGCGGCGTGCGATGCAGGCCGGCTTCCGCGAGGCCGTGCGCGAGCGCGACGAGCCCTTCGGGGATCACGGCGCCTCGACGTTCAAGGGTTGAGCTGTCCGATGATCGCGGCGGCGAGGTAAAGGAATGCGAGGTGTTGTTCGGGATCGCGCTCAGTCGAATCAAGGGACTACAGGAGCAACGGCGGTCAGACCTGCGTGGCGGCGCAAGACGGGCGCACATAGCTGACAGGACCGATCAGGCGTCTTCGAGCCGCTTATGCCGTTGCTCGCTCTGGGTCGGTCTACGGTTGTTCGTCGATCGCGTCGACGCGGTCGGGATAGAAGGCGACATGGTCCTTGATCTCCGCGACCGCGGCGTGAGGGTCTCGATATGTCCATATGGCGTTGACCGAACGCTCACCTCCAGCCGGGATGTTGTAGTAGCTGGCGTCCCCCTTGAAGGGGCAGTAGCTCGCGTGGTCGGTCTCTTGGATCAGCGACCGGTCCACGTCGTCGAGTGGGATGTACTGGACCGGCGGGTAGTCGGCCTCACGCAGCGTCAGCGCGTTCCGCGTGTCAGCGAGGACTCGTCCCTCGACCGAAACGACGACCCGCGCTGGGTTAGGCTCGATCGTTATTGGGTGGTCCGGTCCGGGTTGCTTGATTGGCTTGTCGGTCATGGTCGTAGTGGCCATCCAAAGCCTAGTCGGCCCACCATCCCATGACCACCTCGCCGTCGCCGTCGTACCGTGGGCCAAAGACGATTAGGTCGAGGCCACTGGGGCCGGCCTCAAACGCGCGAGTCACCTCAGGAGCGACTCTGATCGCATCGAGCGTCTGAAGCTCCACGACCTCCTCGTCGAGCTTTACTCGGCCGGAGCCGGCGAGAACCACGTAGACCTCCTCAGCGCGCTCGTGCTTGTGAGCGAAGGGCTGGCGCTGTTGCGCCTTGAGACGGTGGTAGCTGAAGCCTGTGTCCTTCGTATCGAGCGCATCCTTTGCAAATCGCGCCTCTTGGACATCGCCGAACCCTGACTTTGGCGCTGCATCCTCGATATCGGTGAGCTTCCTCAAGGTATATGGCGCGGCCATGACTGCCTCCTGCGAAGTCGGACGCTGGACTGTACGTCGGACGCTGGACCGTACTCGGATGCTGGACTGTACGGTTGTATACCCGCTGATGGCCTTGATAGACGTATCGCGTGTCTTGATGGTGTCATCAAGAGGGTCCGGGTGGCGTCCTCCGTGCGGAGACAGACGATCAGCCCAAGGCCAATGCAGCTCCCGTTGCACCCCTCAGGCCCGCAGAGTGCGCCGTCGAGAGGCACGCGATGACTGCCCAACGCTTGCGCCACCTCGCGCTTGCACCAGCCCAAGGAGCTGACACCTTGTATAGAAGACCTGGCCATCCCCGCGGAGTGGAACATCATGGCCCTGTCGCGCGCGTGCGGCGGTCGACGCTGGCGCTCGCGTGCGCACTGAGCGCTGCGCTCATCCTGGGTCCGGCGCTTCCGGGGCGTGGGCCGGGTCGCTCTTCTCGCGACTTCCACACGAATTGACCGAACCGCGCGACGGAGCCTTCGCGGCCGACCTGCCCGACGGCAGGGTTCTGATCGCGGGCGGCAATGGCAACACGGGCATTCTGCGGAGCGCCGAAGCTCTTCGACCCGACTGACCGAAGAATTCTGGGGCACTGACCCACAGCATGATCAACGCACGCGCGGACGGGGCCACGGCGACGCTTTCCGGCGGCGACGTGCTCTCGCGGGCGGCTACAACCAGCACCTACTCGAACAGCGCCGAAGTCTTCGACGTCAAAACTGAAGAATTCGAAGCGCTCGCGCACACCATGACCCAGCCCCGCGAGCAACCGATCGCCGCCGCGCTGCCCGACGGCAAGGTGCTGATCGCGGGCGGCTACAACGGCTCGAGCGTCACAACAGCGCCGAACTGTTCGACCCGACGACCGGCGAATTCGAAGCGCTCGCGCACACGATGACCAGCGCGCGCGAGGGCGCCGCGGCAGCGGCGCTGCCCGACGGCGAAATTCTGATCGTCGGCGGGCCTCTTCGGAGAGCGCCGAACTGTTCGATCCGACTGACGGACGAATTCGTGGCGCTCGCGCACAGAATGACCGCCTCGCGCGCCGGTCTGCCAGTCGCCTTGCCGCTGTCCGGCGGCGAGGTATTGATCGCGGACGGCAACGACAGCGGCGATCCGCTCGGAGCGGAACTCTTCAACCCGGCCACCTCCGAATTCGAAGATCTCGCGGGCGAACAGCTCGCCGAAGCCCGTGGCGGGGCGGTCGCCGCCACGCTTCCCGGCGGCAGGGTCCTGATCGCGGGCGGCACTTCAGCGCGAGCGCCGAAATCGCACGGCCTGTGGTGCAAGGCGCAGATCCTGGGAGGAGGCTTCGGACATCAGCCTGTCGGCGAACCGTCGGCGACCCAGCTCGTGAGCGCGTCGACAGCACAGGCAGCCTGCCACTACTCCTGTCCAGCGTCGCCGTAACCGGCGCGGGCGCGGGCGCCTTCAAAGTCGAACAGGACACCTGTATCGAGGCAGAGCTCACGTTTCGACAGAGCTGCGCGCTGATGGTCGCTTCACGCCCCCGAGCGTCGGTACGTTCTCGGCGACACTGACTCTCGAAGACAACGAGACCACCCCCTCCGTCATCGACCTTGCCGGCACGGGCGTGACCGGCGAACAGGGGCCCCGGGCCGACCGGCGCCACCGGGCCACAAGGAGCCCCGGGTGTCGCCGGCGCCACGGGGTCGCAGGGACTGGCAGGCGTTGCCGGGCCACGGGGCCGACAGGACCGGCGGCGCTACCGGCGCCACGGGGCCGAAAGGCCCCCGCGGCGCGACAGGCCCCAAGGGAGCGGTGCAGATCGTCACCTGCTACACCGTCACCACCTCGCTGCGCCGGAGCGGCCACAAGACCGATGCAAACCACCGTGTGTGCAGCACAGTTCCGGCGTCTGCAACAAGCACACTTGCCGGAAGCGCCGGGGCAGCTCGCGCCAAGCTAGAGCACGGACACCAAGTGTACGCCGTCGGCACAGGCATCCTCAACGCTCGTGGGCGTCTCGAGCTGCTGCTCAGCGACAGTCGCGCACTGAAGCCGGGGGACTACACGCTCATCCTTGTCCGCCATCGGGGGGCGCGCTGGGTCACGACCCGTATGCAGGTCACGATCGGCTGAGGCTCGGAGGGGCGACTTCACGGCAACGCAGGGGTGCGGTCATTACCGCCAAGCCGGTCCCCATAGCGGGGTGACAAAAGCGGGAGCGACGGGACTTAGTCCCGGCCTTTACACCCCCTGCCGAGGACAGGGTTATCGAAGTATGGCGCGAGCCTCCGTGGGCCGAGGACTCGTAGCCTTGCGATTGGACCGAATCACATGCGATCACTCGCGCTACGTAAAACAAGCGCATGCTTCCTCGCGCTACCTCTTGCTCTTGGCGCGGTGCGTGGCTTTGTGAGTTCTATTTAGATGCACCACGACCAGGGTCATCTTAGAGATATGGTCGGTGGTCCCTGCCGGCGTAAAGACAACAGATACGCGGACCGCTAGCGTCTTGCCCTGCCTTAGCGCGGTAAGCACTGCAGTGGATGGCTTGATGCGAAGCTTGTAGGTTCCGGCGGTGGTGATCGCAAGTCTCGTTCGCCCGTAACGAACTGGCGGGCCCTTGACGCATTTCTTGCCTTTCCAGACGTACCCGCTCTTGCATTTCTTGGCCTGCTCGTACGTGGCCTCAGTTGACGTCTTGTTGATCACTTCTCCGGAGGCTTCAGCCTGGCCCGGTTTGGGGAAGTCGTATTCGAGTGTTATTTCACCCGTCTTGTTGTTTACACGGGGCTTGCCCTTCTCTACGGGTGGATTTGGGGCAGCGGAGCCGTGAGTGCCCGTCGTCGCACTGCTGCCACCAAGCTGACTCGGAGGAGGAGGAAGAAGAGGAGGAGGAGTCCCATATGTAAATGTCTGACCGGTGTCGTTTACCACCACACAGAACGCGATGGCGGGACACGACACCGAGGAGAAGTACCCATTGATCTCTAGTTCAGTCCACGAGCTCCAGGCGCCGTTTTCAAAGGTCGTCGCAGCGCCTTCGAATCGGCCTGCGGCCATACAGAAGGAGGATGACACGCACGATATGGAGCCGATATCAAAAGGTCCGCGGTCCGGCGCCCGCGGTATTTCACTTGGCGTACTCCACGTCGAGCCGTTGTAGATGAGCGTTTCCCCGATCGCCCATGCTGGAGTGTAGTGTTCGACTGTCGCTACACAGAATGAAGCAGAGGGACATGAAACACCTCTCATGTTGCCGTCAGCATCTATCTGACTTGGTGGGCTCCAAGAGCCACCGCTATAGATCACGGCAGCGTGACCACCGACCGCAACGCAGAAAGATGCGGAGGCACACGAAACCGATACAAGCGCGGTTTCGCCATCTATCTCGCTCGGCGCACTCCACGCACCACCGCTATAGGTCAGAGCGTACCCGTGTTCATAACCTTCACCCCTATGTTCTGTCACCGCGATACAGAAAGACGCAGAAACGCAAGACACAGAATCAAGGCCGCCTTCGGGGTCTATTTCGCTCGCTGCGCTCCATGCGGAGCCGTCATAGGTGAGCGCGTAGCTGTGTTGTCGACGACTACCGGCCGCCAGGCAGAACGCTGTCGAGGGACACGACACCGAATCAAGCCCACCCTCCGGATCTATGAGGGTCGGTGCGCTCCACGTCGCCCCATCGTAGTTGAGCACCCTGCCATGAAAGTCCACGGCCGTGCAAAGCGAGGGACTTGAGCACGACACCGAGCTGAGACCGCCACCGCCAACCGGGACTGGACTGGTCCAGTTGCTCCCGTTATATGTCGAGGAGTATCCGCCGATCGCGATGCAGAAGGAGCCTGTCGGACACGACACGGCACCGACGGCCTGTTCGCTTATATTGCCTGTCGAACTCCATGTGCCGTCATCGTAGGTCACCGCTTCTCCGCCAGGGGAAATAGCGATGCAGAATGATTCCGAGTGGCACGACACAGATTGGAAATAACCTTCCTTGCCAACTACGGTGGGTTTGCTCCACACACCGTTGCTGTAGGTCTCCTCGTCATCGAAGTTTCCGACCGTGACGCAGAACGAGGGAGAACCGCATGAGACCGAGGACAAGGCTGACTCGTAATCGCTGTCCATTTCGGTAGGAGTGCTCCAAGAGCTACCGTTGAAAACAGATGCATATCCGGCTTCACCGTTGAAGGAGCCCACAGCCATACAGAACGATTCAGAAGCGCACGAGACCGATCTCACGCCTCGGAGACCCATCCCACTCGGTGCACTCCACGTACTTCCGTTGTAAACCGAAGCATCTTCAGAGCTGCCGACAGCGACGCAGAAGGAAGACGACACACACGACACCGAAGTCAGATCTGTCCCGATCGGTGTGGGCGCACTCCACCCGCTCCCGTTGAAGACAAGTGCTCCACCTGAGCCGTCCAATGCCATGCAAAACGACGATGACGTGCACGAGACAGAAAAGAGCTCTTCCCGAGGGACTATCAGGCTCGCTCCGCTCCAGCTCCCGTCTCGATAAACAGCAGTCGAGCCAAACCCCGATGCAGAACCCACAGCCATGCAAAACGAGGCCGACGAGCACGAAACCGAGCTCGCTCCGATCGAAGGATCGATCGGGTCAGGAGCCGACCACGTCGGCGCCGCAAACGCCGTGGACGAGCAGACCAGCGCTAGCGCACCAACAATCGCACCAGCAAGACGAATCCGCCGCACGCCGCACGCGAGCCAGGTCACCATGGCTGCGCAGCTACGACCAACGTGAGGGCGATGCCTACCCGTGACCGACCCCCGCCCCCCAGACAATCGCATTGAAAGATCGTACCCAACCATCTGCCGGTTTGCGCTCACCAGAACTATTCGTACATTCGGTCGCGAGAGACCCATTCCGACTCAAAAGCCGGTCATGTGGGCAATGGCGAGGGTGTCTCATCAGACAAAGATTGTGCTTCAAGCCTTCCTGGATCACCCCGAGGAAGAGGCTTACGGGTTCGCACTCGCTCAATACACCGGCCTCAAGGTAGGCACGCTTTACCCAGTCCTACAGCGTCTGCTTGAGAACAAATGGCTGACGGCGCGATGGGAGGAGATCGACGAGGCGGCCGCGGGCCGTCGTCGGCGTCGATACTTCGCGCTCACTTCGTTGGGTGAGGCTCGGGCTCGTGCGCTCGTCCGTGATCAGACCACCGGCCTACGTCACCTCACGCCAGGATGGTCGTCTGAACTCCCCGCTGCCCGGGCCGCTCACGATCATGGTCGTGCTGGCGGTGCTAGTAGCCGTACTCGCGGTAGTACCGCAGAGCGTACTAACGGGGCTGGTAGAGATTTTGCTAAATGGGTCTGCTGGTGTGCGAGTTGGACCGTAGCGGTCGCTATGCCGCCCTCCGGTTGATGAGGTTCGTCGCTGCCGTCTCTACTCCCCTACTCCTCATACCCGGTGTGCGCGCCGTCTGCTGGCCCACTTGGAGCTACCTCCTGTTTGGTGGAGTCCTCTATGCCAGCGCATGGGCAGGGATCATCCTGCCGGTTAGCTCCCCTTTGAGAACGGCTGCGTACGTAGAGCTATTTCTTTATGCAATCGGGACTGGGCTGATCCTTCCACTCGGTCGGGAGGGGCACATCATTCGCGTGTACGGCTTCATCCGGGGTAACGAACTGGCTGAGGCAGCGCACGAAAGGCCACGAGTCGACGCGGGGAGTTGAAATCAGGGCTGTAGCTTTGCGTAACCTGTGCAACCTGGCGACACGCCAGATCACCTGCCATCATGGAGGCATGGCCGAGCAGGCTCATGTCCAGCTCAGCGGCGATATCAGTGGCCGCTATGTCGTCACCGAGAGGCGCCCCGGGGGCGAGTTGACGCTCGCGCCCGACACGTCTTGGTCGGCCATCGTGGAGCGCTCGGACGGCCGAGAGCTAACTCCGGAGGAGTCCGCAGAGTTCCGAAACGAGTATGCCTCGCTCATGCTCCCGCCTGACGGCGAGCCGTAGGACGTGGCGGACACTGCGGCGCGCGGCTTTCCCGCGCACTTCGATCCAGAGGGCTGGGAGGAAGATCTAGCGCGGACCACTCCTGCTGGGCGCGAGGCCGCTGAAGCCGCCCAGCGGGCCTATGAGCAGAGCGGGATTCCGTTTGAGCACCTGCGTCGCGTGGAGCAGGAGGGACGCGACGGCACCGTGCTGCCCGACTGCGCGAAGGTCTACTTGCCTCAACCGGCTGGGCGCTTCGGCATGGTCTTCAGGGCGATCAAGATCGATGGTCGTCTGCATCTTGCCTACCTTGCTTTCGGGGTGCGGCACCCACCCAGGGACTCGCGTCGCCCTACCGTCTATCAACTCGCCCATCAGCGCATACACGGACAGCCGCCGTCGCGCTCGCCGTCCTAGATTTGTGATGCTCGACACCTCCGCGCCGAGCCGGACGGCCAACCCAAGGACCCCGCTCGCCGCGCCGATCTGCTGATCCAACTAGGGCGTTTGCGCGACCTCTACCTGATGGGCGACTACATCAAGGCCCAGTACATCATGCGCCGCCAAGCGCTGGAGGAAGAACTCCAGCGCGCCGCGCCCCCGGCGACACCCGACCTCGACCGCACCCAAACGCTCCTCCTCGAAGACTTCGCCCGCTTCTGGGAAGCCGAGCCCGACCCCGAAGAGCGACGCAAGCTGATCGCGACACTCTTCGAGCACATCTGGCAGAGAGACGGCGCAATCGTCGCCGTCAAGCCACAAGCAGCCTTCGCGAGGTACTTCGTAGCCGCCAACGAGGCCCGCGCCAAACACCCCAAAGCAGACCCGAAAAGCGGGGTGACAAAAGCGGGAGCGACGGGAGTCAGTCCCGGACTTTCCACCCCCCGACGAGCAGGACATCGAAGTATGGCGCGTCCCGCCGTGGACCGAGAGGTCATAACTTGGCGTATCGAAACCAGTACCGGCAATAGCAAGAGGCACCGCCGCTAGAGGACCAATGGGATTCGAACCCGTGTTTTGATCCCGATGACCCAGGCTCAGCTGAGCCTTAGCCCGGATCCACCAGTGGGGGCCTTGTTTGGGGTGAGGTTGGTATGCGGTGGCTGTCGCGCGGTGGTGGAGGGGTGTGTTGGGGTGTGTTTGGGTGTGTTTGGGTGGCTCGGGCTTGTGGGTGCTTGCGTGGACGTGTTTGGGGGGTGTTGGCGGGCAGCGATGATCACGCCCGGCGGGCGGGGTAATGCTCGTTGTCGGTGAACGCGTCTGGCGGCGGTCAGGGACCGGCGGGCAGCGAGCGGATGCGGTTGAGCGCGTCCAGGTAGTCGTTGTGCCAGGGCCAGCGGGCGGGCAAATGTAGTGTCCAGCCGCGGGCGTGGTGGTTAGGCGCCCGGGGACCTGCAGCAGCCGGCGGCGCAGTGTGCGGGCAGTACGGACGGTGGTGTTGGGTAGCCCGAGTAGTTGTGTCCATCTGAGTAGGTTGCGCCCAACGACGCAACCCGCTTTGTGTTGCCCAGCATGTGGTGAGCGCGAACCCAGGTCTTCGAGCACAGCTACATGAGGCTGTTGCTGACCACCTGGCAATGCTAGAGGAGGCCGATCTTCTACCGAGGACGCGAAGGTCCTCAAAACACCGATCCGTGCGCCGAATCACCAGCCGCCGCCATCTCGAAGACACCATGCACGACTACACGACCCACTACAACCAGCAACGGCCCCATCGCGCACTCGCGCTCGCCACCCCCGCCGGCGAGACACCCGCCGCCCACGGACAGCCGCGCGTCGAGATCAGACGCCGCGACATCCTCGGCGGCGTCATCCACGAGTACTAGCCGACGCGGCCTAACCCCAACTCGCGGACGACCGAACGGCAGCTCAAGGAGACCGAGCCCAACGCCGGAGCACGTCAACTACGCCGGGATGCAAGCGCCCCACCCCCTGAAGCGCCGCTACCAGCGTGCCTACCCCAGGAAACGTGTCGGCCCGACCAAGCAACGCCCCCAAACGCCACCGAATCAGAGTTTTCGACCCTACACGGACCCACCTCGCTGCTGCCACCGCATGGATGCAAGCGCGTTGGCGGGCGCGTCTCACGCTCCTACTCCGGACGAAAAACCCTCGTCCGAGCACCGGTTCTCGAGACTACTGCTTGGCCATGGGGTGAGCGAGCGTCTCGCGCGTCGCGGAGCGGACGCCTGAGTTTCATCCGAAGCGGCTACGCGATCGCCGCGGACGCTGGCTACCGCTCGCCACCGGAAAGCAGCTATCGCCGCCCCGCGATTGGCGAGAGCAGGGCGCTCGCGTTCCGCGCGGGTCGCGTCTTGCCTTTGTGTTCGCGCACGCATCGTCGTTGACGGCGCTCTTATGTGTGCATGGGTCCGATTGAGGCAGCGCGATCGCCTTTAGTCCCCACGAGGGGTCCCCGCTGCTTGCGGCGCGTTATGACGGCTGTTCGCTCCCCGAGCGCGTGATCCTCCCCGACAGACGACGCGAGATGATTCCCGCTCGAACCTCCCGAAGCGGTGGCGAGGGGTTTATGATCGGCGGCGCGCAGGGAACGGTAGCCCCTCGTCCATCTCTCGCGCACGCGCCAGCTCGTCCTGCTTCGGCGTCCGCACGCGCATCCCGAGCCCGGCGGCGAGAGACCAGGAACGCGCGCGGGACTGAGGGGCCCTTTTGTACACCGTGCGTCGTGCCTTCCGGTGGACCCGCCGGAAGGCAGGGCGTTCGCGTGACGACAGGTTCAGCGGGGACCTTGCGCGTCATTGCCACACCGAGCGTTCCCCGGTCTTTGCCGGCGACGCAAAATCCGCTGCGCTGCGGCCTCGGATGTCAGGCGTTACTACGTGCTACGATATACCGCGATGCGTAGCGGTGACCCCTCTCTGCTCATCATGGTGAGCCTCGCCGAAGGCGCCAAGCACGGCTACGCGATCACGCGTGACGTGCAAGAGATCACCGGCGTCGCGCTCGGGCCAGGAACGCTCTACGGCGCGATCGCCCGTCTCGAGGAGCGCGGCCTGATCGAGCCGCTCAAGGCCGACGATCGCCGTCGCCCTTACCGCCTCACGCGATCGGGCGCCGCGGTGCTTCGCGAACAGTTGACCGCGCAGGAGCGCGTGGCGAGCGTTGGTCTGCGCCGTCTGTCGGCAGCCGAGCACGCGCATGAGAAAGCGCCTGCTCTCGCTGTACCCGGAGGCTTGGCGCGATCGCTATGGCGAGGAGATGTCCGCGTTGCTCGATGAGACTCCGCCGAGCATCACCGCCACGCTGGATCTGCTGCGCGGTGCGCTGACGGCCCACCTACGACCACTCGCCAGCTCAGCGCCGGCGGCCCGCGCGAGAAACACGATCGCCCAGGTGCTCGGCTGCTTCATCGTCTTCTGCGTCTTCGGCTCGGGCTTTGCCAAGACGACCGAGAACTATGACCACACCGAGCACGTCCATCCGCTGCTGGGCGTTCCCACTCGGTGATCCTGATCGTCGCGATCGCCGCCGCCGGCGCTCTGGCGCTGGCGGCGGCGCCGCTCGTCTAGCCTCGCTAGCACAGGCACACCGCACGCGCGAGCCGGCCCTCGTGAAGCTGATCGCGGTCCCACCGGCGGCGATCGCCGTATTCGCTGGCTCGGTCGGCCTACTCGCTCTGTGGCTGAACGCTCATCACCACCGAGCCGGCGTCGGCGGCTGGCTGTTGCTCGGGTTTTGCCTGCTCTGCGCCGGGACCGGCGGTTTCGCCTGCTGGGCCGCGCCGCGCGCCATCATGCGCCGCATTGAGGTGCCGCAGCGAGCATTTGCGTTCTCAGTGGCCGCTGTCGCGCTCGTCGCCCTCTGCATGGCGGCGGTCGCCGTAGCCACCGGGGTGTTCTTGGTCGGGATCGTCGCCGACGCACCCCATGTCGGCACGTCGGGGAACGGTCCCGCACAGCTGATCAATGTCACGACCAGCATCGCGATTCAGTTCATCGGCATGCTCGGGCTAAGTGCGGTGGCCGCAGTCAGCGCCGCGCGGGGCCTTCGCTCCCTGCGCGCGCTGTAGCTCCAACGAGGCATCCAGAGGCCACGTTCGTGGACACTGCCCGCTGTCCGCTGTATGAGACCAGCCGTGGCTGAGATCACCGGTGCTGGCCGGGAATGAACGGTGTCGATGATCTCCGAGCTGTCGATCCCTTGCAGGTAGATCGAGGTGATACCGAGGTTCGCGTGCCGAGCTGACGCTGGATCACGACCAGGGGGACGCCCTCGTGGGCCATCTCGACTGCATGAGCGTGGCGGAGCTGATGAGGGGCGAAGCGGCGACGGACACCGGCGAGCGCTGCGGTTCGTCGGAGTTGCTTGCGGGCGGCTGACGGCTCCCAATGCCGTCCGGCTGTCGCTCCGTGGATGACGCAAAGCAAAGCCCCGACTGGAAGACTCGCGCGGATCTCGAGCCACGGCTGCAGTTGATCCCAGGCCCAGTGATCCATCCCGACCTCGCGGCGCCTGCCGCCCTTGCCGCGGCGGACGAGGACGGCGCCTCGGGATCGGTCGAGGTCAGTCTCGGCGAGGTCGAGCGCCTCGCTGATCCGGAGACCGGCACGCCACAGCATCACGATCAGTGCCCGAGGCGCGCACCGTCAGGACCATCGCCTGCTGCGCGCATGACGGCGACGATCTCCTCGATCGTCGGCGGATCGGCCGGATAGCGAAGGCCCTTGTTCCTCGGAGTTCGCCCTGGTGGTAGCCGGGCATCGTGGCCGGCGAGCGGCGATGACCAGCAGCATCCAGCAACACAGATTCCATGTCCTCTCCTCCTTGGGTTGTTGATCGGACCTGCTGATCGTCGCGCCACTGGCGCGTCCAACATCTGGGGCAGGAACTCACCGACGTCTTTTCGTATTACAATAAGCGTGTGGAGATTCACGGCTCGGCGCGCAAGCACGGCGTCGCCGACAGGACATCCTCCACGCATCGACCATGCGCTCGCGATCGAAGACGCTGGAGAAGACCCCGACCGGTGGTTGCTCATCGGCCCGGACACCGCCGGCAACCTCCTTGAGATGGTGGTCTTGATCACGGCCGAGGGCACACAGATCGTGATCCACGCCATGCCGATGCGCGACAAGTACGCGAGGCTGCTCGAGCCATGACCCAACGACCCGTCCACGGCCACACGAAGTCCGGACGTCCGATCACAGATCAGGACATCGAAGACCTCGCCGCGGAAGCGGAGGCCGGCTACGACACGGAGGCGCTGATCGCCAGGCGCAACAAGCGCGGACGGCCCGCGATCGGCAACGCGCCAGCCAGCGTCGAGTCAGTCCGGCTCGACCCTGAACTCCGCCGCCAGCTACTCGAGCGTGCCGAGGCCGAGGGAACCACCACTTCTGAGCTGATCCGCGAAGCCCTTCGTCGCTACCTCCGAGCAGCGAAACAGTCGCACTCGCGCCGGCGGGATCGAGGACCGAGCACAGCTGACTGACAGCGACCCGCTTTGACCTCGGCGCGGGCACTACAGCGTCTGGTTCAGGGCTGTTACTCAGGTCGCGTGGACTCGTCCGTTCTCGCCGAGCTGGAACCCAGGCAGGCCGAACTGCTCGAGCTTGCCCGGGATCACGGTCCGGGGCTGCTCGGACGACTCGACGCCATCGGGGGTGATGGTCATTGCCTGCAGGGGTCCGCTCCAGTCCGAGATCGCCTCGCGCCGCCCGTTGTCGTGGTTGATTGAGGCGATCAGCCCGAACACAAACGGGGAGCGTGGGTTGGTGCAGATCCACCAGTTGCTCACTTCGATGTCGATCCGCGGAACTCGACGCGGCACAAACCCATAGACGTCCGACCAGCCGTCAGGGCCGCGTGTTTGCAGCACAAGCTCGGAACCGTCCTGGACGACGCGGTAGTTCCAGTCCGACTGCTGGTGCACCGTGTCCGGGTCCGGGCCGAACGGGATCGGATCGAGCAGCGTGCAGAGGCCGAAGCCAACATCCGCATGCCATTTGTTGCCATCGCCGTCGGTGACCCGCAGCACGAGGTGGGTGGTGGGGCGTGCCTCAGGGGGCGCGCCGCCGACGCGAACGCGCGCGAGCATCGGCTCGACCTCTAGGCCGAGGTGCTCAAGCGCGGAGGCGAGCAGCAGATTGTGCTCAAAGCAGTACCCGCCGCGCCCCTCAGCGACCATCTTGCGCTCGAGGTCCTGCTGCTCGAGCGAGACCGGGATGCCCCGGTGCGAATCGAGATTCTCGAACGGGATCGATGTGGCGTGCGCGCGGTGGATCGCCTGCCAGTCGGCGAATCGGCCCCCCGCAAGACCGATCCGCTCCAGATAGGCATCGAAGTCGAACATCCGCGCTTGCATCCTAACCCTGCCGAGCTCGCTCCGCAAGGGTCGGGGCGAATCGCTGTGCCAGCCCGCAGGAACAGCGTCGCGCTCGATGACCAGACAGAACAGCACGATCGCGGCGACAAGCCGCTCCTGCTTCGACGGTGCGACGAGCATCCCATCGACGTCCACGACAGCCTCGCTCCGCGCGGCAAGGAGAACCGGGGAGGCATCTGGCCCAACGCCGACTCTGCGTTCCCGCGGCCTGCCACCGACGGCGAGACGCCTGCGGCTCGTCCAGAGCACAAGCAGCGTTGTGGTGGCTCGCGAGTTCTGCATTTCTGTGCGGAAGTAGGAGCGCGCCGTCTGCCACGTTTTCCCAACCTGAGCTGCCCGGCCGATTTGATCGTTTCGAGACTCCCCCGGTGGTGTGTGACAAACCGGCTCAATGCGCCGCTCGGGCGCGCGCCATGCCGCTCGACATTCTGGAAAGCTGGTCGTGCGGCGCCAGCACCACCGGATTGACACTGTTCACCCCGGCACTCCCGCTCGCAGGAATGCCAAAGCACACCGTCGACAGCGCGGCGCTCTACGCAGGCGAGACCGTTCGCCGCCTCCACGATGTGATCCCCGCCGAGGAGGCTGTCGCACGACTCACCCCGGATAGAAGGTCACGAGGCGTTATCGGGCTCGCTTGGCTGCGTGGCGCCTGGTATAGAGCTTCTGCTGGATCGTCATCGCCCCGGGGTGTCCGCTGCCGGGCCAGGGGGTCAACAGCAACAGCAGCCGCGCAGCCGAGGATGCAATGACCTCGTGGCGCTCTCCTGGAGCGAACTCGACCAGCAGACCAGCCTCGCCACTCGCGCGCTCGCCCGTAGCCGTGGTTACCTTGATCGCGCCATCGATCACGAGGAGCCATGCGCGCTCATGAACCTCATGGTCGGACAGGCTCTCGCCCGCCTCTAGGTCAAGCACGATTGCACGTGCCTCCTCGCTTGAGGAGAGGATCTCCGGCAACCGCACCTTGAGGTCAAGCGTCTTGAGCTTCCAGCTGTTCACCATGACTCCTTCGTCAGAGCACTGCTACACGGTTTTCTGTGCGTGGTAGTGCTCTTTCCAGATCAGCTTGTAGATCGGGATGCGGCGGGGGAGGTCACGCACGCCCGGAATGAACGGTATGCAGATGAAAGCGAGGCTGAGAAGGCCCATGATGAGCATCACCTGGATATCGGCGTTGGAGGAGGACTTGATCGGTTCCACCTGGTACCAGAGGGTGTATAGCCACAGCCACACCTGGCCTGGATAGCTGCCGGTCTCGTTCATCATTCCCCACTGCTCACCGAGCAGGTGGTCGCCTTCGGCGCGTTCGCCCAGCAGGCCGCCGTCGGCCATGAACAGCAGCGGCTTGGTGTAGTCGGTCTGGAAGAACTGGTTGCTGGTCAACAGGGCGCCGTCGAGTCCGCCGCTTTGGGCGAGGCTCAACAGCCCTCCCATCAGCGCCGGAACCGGTCCGGTTCCGCTCGCCTTGACCGTCACTGCGCCGCTCGAGGGGTCGAGGGCAACCGTCTTGGGCGGCGTCTTCTTTTCTTCCTGAGCCGTTTCGTATTCTTCCAGCGGCTTGGCGTACGCTTCGCCCCACGCCTTCCGCGTCGCTGCGGGTGCCGCTCGATATGCGGCCAAGGCGCTCCGCAACGCCGGGTCTCCGGGGACCGTCTCCAGCGGGCCGATCACGTAGTCCTGGGCCGTATCGATTGGATGGCTCACACCGAGCCACCGCTGCGGGTGCAGGAAGAGGAAGTGCTGCACGCTTCCTGAGTTGTGGTTGTAGGGCGGCCCGTATTCGGCGGTGTCGCTCGTGCCATCGAGCTCTCTGGCGGCGGTCGCGACGAAGTTGATCGGCATTGCTCGTGACCACTGCGCGACCGTGCTCGGCTTCTCGTCCGGCGATGAGAACAGCACCGTCAGCAGGATCGCCAGTAGCGCAATGACGCCGACGGCGATGCACAGCTCTTTGACGAGGTCATAAGAGGCGTAGGCGCCCCTCCACGGCCCGGTGTCGTCCTTGGAGTGAAGGAAGCTCACGATGTCACTCCCGTCGTAGCCGACGGGGGTTTGCTGTCGGGGACCGCGGGTGGCGTGCTGCCGGCCTGCGGCGGGCGCGTGGCGAGGGCAGGCCTGTCGAGCTCGAAGGGTGGCACGACGCCGTGGCGGCGCACGAGCAGCACGTGGGCGGCGACGAGCCCGACGACGGCGAGTGGCAGCAGAAACACGTGGTAGCTGTACATTTGGCCGAAGTTCGTGACGTTGAAGAACGCGCCCACGCCGACGGAGTTCAGGCCGTCCTTCGCCTGGGTTGCGATCCACTGGGCGTCGAAGTTCTGCTGAGAGACATAGCCCGTCAATGCGGTCGGAACCGCGACCAGGAACGTGACGGCGCCGGTGATCCAGACGCGTGTGCGCCCCCCGCGCCAGGCGGCCATCCAATACTTACCCCACAAGTGCACGACCATCGCGAAGAAGAACAACTCGACCGCCCACAGGTGGATGCTGTTGAAGAAGTGACCGATGCCCGTGTAGTGCCACCAAGCGGGCCCCTTCAGCGCCAGGATCGTGCCAGAACCGATGATCACGATCAGCGCGGCGATGCTGGCGACGCCGAAGATGTAGATCCACGAAGCGACATACGTCGGCTGGTCGTCGGGAAGCAGCTTCTCCGGGGGCAGCGCCTCAACGGCGGCTTCCCGCACGCGGCCCGTCCATGTGGGCTTCTGTGTCCCGGCGGCGCTCACTCGGGATCCCCTCCAGTCCGGCGGGCTACCGCGCGAGCACGCGCGCCGGGGAAGGGCAGCGTGATCGCCAAGGCGAAGACCACGAACATCAGCGCAATCACGATCAGGTTCGCGACGGACAGCTGAATGAAATGCCATTCCACCACGCGCGCGGGATGATTCAGATTAAAGACCGCGCCCAGCACTGCTGCGCCCACGAGACTCACGATCGGGCTCCTCCGATTGACCTGCGCACGACCGCAACCGGCTTGCGCAAGGCATACATCAGACGCCGAGTCTACCAACGCCTCGCCCGAGAAGAAGACGCCTACACCGTGGGTCAGAATGCTGCATCCGCGTGGCAGCAAGCGCGTCAACCGACTCCGCTCGAGGCGCTCGCTCAGGACGAAGAGCAGTCCGGGTTCGTGCCGCCAGAACGCTTGCTTCTCTGGCCGAAGCAGGAGCCGAGCGTGGGCGTTTCGTGAAAACGGGGCGTTTAGGACTTGGGCGGGCCAGCCAGTCCTGAACCGCCGGCAACTACGGGTATCGAGCGACCGCAAATCGAGGTGTCGGCGGTCCGCCTCTCGCCGTAGCTCGGTCACTATTCGGCATCGCCGCTCTGCCGGCACGTACGACCTTGCGCTGCCGACGCAGAGTGGGCACACTCGCGGCCCCGCCTTGGCACACAGCGCGCCTTCGCGCACCGGCCGTGCCTTAGAGGATGGGCAGCAGGGTGCGCCTCGCTGCACCATCCGGGCGCGAGCGAGACGCTCGGGCTAACGTGAACCCAATGGCCCCCACGATCCCACATCTAGATCATGTGCCTGCCCAAGCAACTCCGTTGACAATAGGCAGATGACATCATCACCGGAGCCTGTGCAAGCGACCGACGTGCTCCAACGCTACGCCTTGACCATGTTGGAGGTGCAGATCTTCGGGCGCATGCTCGCCCTGCTCGCCGTGACACTCGATCGGAAAGGCTCGGAGCGCGCCGCCAAAGACGCGGCTGGTCTTAAGAGCGCTGGATCGGATCGAGCTTCGAATGAGCCATGTATTCCAGCGGGCGTCGGCCAGCGAGCTACGGAACATGCTGCCGGCGGACTTCGACGCTGCACTCTTGGCCGAAATCGAGGAGCTGATCCCCATCCGCGACCGGCTAGCGCACCGCTACCTGGTCGAACAGCTCACGAGAGAGGTCGGTGCTCCCAAAGGGTTGAACCCTCAAGCGACATTCCAGCTGGCGGCACTCAGCACGAAATTCCACGAAGCACGGAGCGTCTGATCGCGGCGGTGCGTGCGGCGATGTTGAGTATGCGTAGCCCCTACGCTCCGCCCGAGGTCCGCGAGCTGCTTCAGCAGTTTGCACTGCCGATGATCTTTGGAGAGCGGTGGCAGCCCCCAGCTGACCCGGTTCGTCGGCCGTTCGAGTCCGTTCCTGTGCGTTACAGGCGTCAGGTAAATGCACCAACAGGGCGAAGTCCGAGGGTAGGCCGTATACGGGAGCTGTCAGCGTCAACCAGGCACTACAAGAACACTACTCCGCGCCACGCTCGCGCTTTACCCGGTTGGGATGAGTGCGGCGTCTACCCGCGTTCGAGGATCTCTTTGAGCTGGCGCAGGTCCTTGCGGTTCGCGCGTCGCATCGCGCTCGCCATCACCGGCGCGGCGGCCTTTGCGAAACCGGCAGGCTCCCCACGATTTTGCAGCGTCATCAATGTGCCGCCGCTCGCCGTGTCCTGCCACGTGTAGGTGGTTTGCATCGGGAACTATCCGCCCATCCATTAGGATCAAATGATCTGCATGACTCGTCCAATGACCATGCTTGAGCCGATATGATGTCCAGTCCGACCGATCCCATGGCCGATGACAAGCGTGCTACGCGGGGACTGACTCGCCGCAATGTCCTGTCGAGCGCTGCACTACTGGGCATAGGAGCAGGACTTGACCAGCTCCTTGTAAAACCCGTCACCAAACCTACAAAAGCTGAATATCCTGACGGTATCCTACCGTTCTACGGCAGTCACCAGAGCGGGATTTCAACGGCTGCACAGGATTATCTCAGCTTCGCCGCGTTCGATCTCACCAGCGACGCTATCGAAGACCTCCGCGGCATCCTTCAAGAATGGACCGCCGCCGCCGCCTTGCTCACGGCCGGGCGGCCTTATCGTCCCAGGTTCCAAGAACCAAGTCAGCCACCCAATGATACAGGTGAGGCGATCGGGCTCGCACCATCCCACCTCACAATCACCGTCGGATTTGGCCCAAGTCTGTTCGGGGCTTCGGGTTCAGATCGTTTCGGGCTCAGCTCGAAGAAGCCAGAAATGCTGCGACCTCTACCACCATTCCAGGGTGACAGCCTTGACCCCAAGAGCTCCGGCGGCGACCTCTGTGTTCAAGCGTGCGCAAACGACCCGCAGGTTGCTTTTCACGCTATACACCTCTTTTCGCGACTCGCAAGCAGCGCCGCTTCGCTGCGTTGGTCACAACTTGGCTTCGGTCGTACGTCAAGCACAACCAACGCCCAGACCACACCGCGCAACCTAATGGGCTTCAAGGACGGAACCGACAACATCCGAGCCGAAGACACCGTCGCAATGAACAAATACGTCTGGATTCAGCCGGACGATCGACCTACCTGGATGACAGGCGGAACCTACCTCATCGCACGTAGAATCAAGATCCTTTCGACGTATGGGACAGCACGAGCCTCGAAGGCCAACAACGCACGATAGGCCGCGAGAAGTTCTCTGGTGCGCCACTCGGCAGCAAGAACGAGTACGACGCACTCGAACTCTCGGCCACCGCGCCTGACGGTGAACTTCTGATACCGAGCAACGCGCACATCCGCCTCGCGAGCCCCCACACCAACAATGGTCAGAGGATCCTCAGACGCGGCTATTCATACTCCGAACCGGCCGAACCAGGTACCGGTCAAATCGACGCCGGCCTCTTCTTCATCGCGTTTCAACGCAACCCAGAGCAGCAATTTATTCCTATACAGCGTCGACTCGCCAGCAGCGACGCTCTAAACCGTCATACGCTGCACACTTCAAGTTCAATCTTCGCCTGTCCACCCGGTACCCAACCGGGCGGATTTATCGGCGAGACTTTGTTGTCATAGACATAGCTAGACCACGTTTACGATGTATCTTTGTTCTTTTCATCGCCTCCATGATTTTCTGCCATCTTTAGATAGAGCTTCGACCGGAGACGAAGTTCGATGACATATCGGCGTAACAGTCGGCGACGTAGTCATAATCTCAAACTAATCATCACCGTTTTGGTCACCCTTAGTCAATGACCAGACGTCCGACAACCTGCATCAGGAAGAGAGCACGCAAGCGTGTTAACAATCATCAAGCCTCGCTGTCGTTCCTGGGAAGCCCCCCCGGCCATCCGGCTAGAACTCGCCAATACATCACTCACGCGATACACGCGGTGCCCACGCAGAATATATACGTCCTCTTGACCCACGCCGTCAGGATTACGCCATGCAACGTCTCTAGCGCTTTGGGGGGAGGTAATCAGCGCGTTAACCCCAGCAGGACGGCAGCGATCACTCGATGCCCGTTCAAAGAACTTCTGAGCGTCGCTTGCGAGAGAGAACACGAACACGTCAGCCGCAATATCGTCTCGATCCGATGCCCACCATCTCATTTCATACCCTGCAGGCACCTGCGTTGCGTGACGGAACAAGGCGACGCTCGATTGGGGTGAGTTATCTGACCAAGGCTCTTCAGGCGTCACCACTCCGAGCTGATACAGGGTGCCATGCCTGCCCCGCATCACTTTTCGCACTGCGCTGCGCAGTTCAACAAGGACCGCCGGTGTCATTTGCGCGAGCGACGGCACGCTACGAGCGGGACACCCTGGTGCCAAATAATCGTCAATCTTCCCATGGCTGACGCCCGTCTTTACACCAAAGAGATTCGTGTTCAGTCCGATAACGTAGACCATCAGTACTGTGAGGCATGTCATTAGCACCGTAAGTCGAATTCTTCGGTAACTCCACCATGGCAGTGGTTTCCGTCCGGCCCTCATTTCATATTTCTTCGCATAGTTACGGGTTTGGCACGGACGGAGAGTTGCCCTTGGGGGCTGGTTTATTACAATTTTCTCCGTGCGGAGGACCAGGAACTTCACTGAATTCTGGCGTCCCAAATTCACCTGATATGCCTTTCATTGGTGGAACAATTCCACCAAAGCCGGTACCGCTACCTCCGAGACCCCTTTTACATGAACTTGGTTCACCCAGTTCGCCTTCAATTTCACTTATGATTTCCCCTTCACGTTCGTCTTCGTGAGCAGAAACGCCGATTTCCCCCGAAGGGTCTATCTCATTAATCGGGTCTCCACCTGAGTACTGGTAAAGATTTATACCGCTGCCCCCTATTCCCAGGGGATCTTGGCTTACGAATCTACCGGTGTCTGGATTGTAGTAACGGGCGCGATTGTCTTGCAGACCATTCACGTCATTTTCGCGTCCGGTGTACTCATACGGATTGGTACTACTAACACCCGCCGTCGTAGTGACCCCGAACGGATCATATGTGTATTCAGTCACAGGCGCACCGGCTTCGTCTGCTAGGGCTATTGTACTCCCAAGCTCGTCTGTCAAATAAGAGCTTGTTCCACTCGATATCGTACGAGCATAGCGCCGGTCTGCGCTTAGACCGTTTAGGAGTTCCGCCGTGTCTCCTTCGCTCGATTCGCGGGCTACGTTACCACCATCGTAGAGATAGTTGGTCTCGACACCATTAACGGTCTTGTTGACCCGGCGACCAAACGGGTCGTAGGCGTAGCTCCACATTTTTGTGCCTTGAGTCAAATCAATCAGCTGATTTCGATCGTTCCATGTGTAGGTCGATGTTGCATCTTTGGTCAAATCACCGTCGTCATTGTAGGTGAGTGTATGTCCTTCACGTGATGTGAGCTCGTTTGCTTCGTTATACGTGGCTTCACTTAGCGCTTCAGGCAGGTTTGTCCGTGCATAGCTCCCCGATACTGTCGAGACGCGTCCGAGCGCGTCACGCGTGTATTGCAGGTTACCGATTTGTTCTTCAGCCGGATTGTGATATGTGATGTTCGCAAGCCGTAAGGCGGCGTCATAGGCGTAGTCCTCAGTATCACTGTCCGGGAGGTCTGTCTGCGTACGTTGACCATCATGATCGTAGCTGAATTTGACCTCTCCGTTGGGAGAGGATATGGTTGAGAGCTGACCGTCGGAGTTGTAAGTGTAGGCTGCGGCTTCTTTGCCTTCGATGCTCATAGAGGTGCGCTCACTCGCCGCGTTGTACGTATAGCCGACCGTGCCGTTAGGGCTCGTTTCTTCGACAAGGCGATGGTAAGGGTCATAGCTCATCGCGTAGTCTCCAGCACGCGAGTCGTCGACCGACGTAAGATCTCCTTCATTGTTGTACCCATAGGAGATGGTACTTGTCGGCAACCCTCCACCGATGGCGCCAAAGGACGCTTCAGATAGTTGATCGAGCGCGTCGTAAGTGTAGGCTGTGGTCTGCCCATCGGGGTCAGTTATGCTCGTGAGGTTACCCAGACCATCGTAAGCATAAGTTGTGGTGTCGCCCAGTGCGTTAGTCCGAGAGCTCAGCCGACCGAATGCTTCGTAAGTCGCTGTTTGGGTGTGTCCGCGAGGATCCGCAACCGCCACCACGTTGCCATCAGCATCGTAAGTATAATTAGTTTTATCGCCGGCAGGGTCCGTTTCGCTTACGACCTCGTTGTCTTTGTCATAAGTGAGCTGTGTGAGCCCACCTTCTGCGTTGCGGATACCAACTGGTTGCCCTGCCGCGTCATAGCTGATTTCGGTATGCTCGCCGAGCGGGTCTGTGATGTCAACGATCTCGCCATCCGCATAGGTATAAGTAGTGCTGGAACCCTGTGGGTCTGTCACCGAAATCAGCTCGCCTTCACCGTCGTAATCATGCGTCGTTCGACTCCCGGTCGGATCAGTCGCATTAATCAGATTACCGCCGCCGTCGTATGTGTAACTCGTTGTCTGGCCAAGAGTATCGACGATACTGGTGGGCTCAGAAAATTCGTTGTACCTGTAGCTAGTGACCAGCGGTGCGGCGGCGGCTAATTCTCGGGTGACAGATGTCACGTTTCCGGATGCGTCATATTTGTAAGATAAACCACCGGATGAACTAGCGATCCGCGTTATGTTACCATTTCCGTCGCGCGTGTATGTCTTCCACTCCTCTGACGAACCCGGATCTCTGACTTCCGCAATAGACAACCAATGAGTAAAGTAGTCGTAACTCTTATGGCCGTCTGGATCAATGATTTCAGTGCCTCCTGTACCTTCTGCTTCACAACCTGAGCACGTCGGCAACTGATTGAATGTGTAGCTACCTTTGCTGCCTATCGTTTGCCTCCGTACGCGTCCGTTCGCACCGTAGGTATTAGCAATCAATACCTTACCCCGCGCCTCCGTGACGCTCGTCATATTGTTTTCTGAATCGTAAGCGTAACGCGTTGTGCGTCCCATCGGATCCGTGACCTTCACAAGGCGCCCGTCACTATCGTATGAATATAGGATCCTCTGCGCACCGCCATTATCCGTCGCTTCGATAATACGATGGTCACTGTCGTGGCGCAAGTAGATAGCACGACCATGGGGTGTGCGGATCTGCGTGATCGGTCCACTGATACTTCCTTCGCGGATCAATGTAATGCGATTTCCGTTACGGTCTTCGATCGCCTGCAGTGGTGCCATCATGCCAAAGACGAACTTAATTCCGTCACGCCTGCGCAGCACCCAGTCGCCCCTAGAGGTATTCCAGGTCAGAGTCGCCCCCTCCCACGACCCAGACGTTTCTACAGCACCGTACGCAGCTTCGACGAAGCCTTCACCGGCCGAGGTCCGCACGAACTTTATCTTAGCTCCGTCAGGTTCAACAAGATATGCTGTATGGAAATTTTCGTTAGACCATATATGGAGATCGAACGTGCTTTGTGTACCGATACCAAAACTGTACGAATTACTGTCATTCTTTTTGGATCAAAATGGGCCTCAAGGAGAAGGCACGGCAAGGCCTTCTCCACTCGATCGGATGGGGGTTGGTGAAGGGTGAGGACGGGATCGCCGTCCCCGACCTGGAGAAGGCGCCATATGTGCTGACGATGTTCAAGATGTACGCGACCGGTGAGCACAGCGACCGCACCATAGCCGCGTGGCTAGAGGTACAAGGACAGCGCACGCTAAAGGGTCGCCGCTTCACGGCTGACACCGTGAGGGAGATGCTTTGCAACGCAACATACTGCGGATATGTCTCAGCTCGACGTGATTGCAGTAAGGCGATCAGGGGGCAGCATGAGGCCATCGTGCCGGAGGAGCTGTTCGATCGCGTGCAGGAGATACGTCGTCAGCGCTCGCGGACACGCAAGCCGGGGCGGCCATCCGAGCGTCGCTATCTGCTTCGCGGCCTCGCGCGCTGCCGACGCTGCCACGCCAACATGCAGGGCACGACGACAGGCAAGAAAAGCACCCCTCGCTACCTCTGCGCCACGCGCCGTTCTAATCACTCTTGCGATCAACCGCTCGTGCCCGCCGAGGAGGTCGAGCGTCAGCTCGTGACGTTTATCGAAGGCTTTGCGCCCGAGGCCCAGGTCCGCGAGGAGATACTGAGGCGGTTGGCCGAAGATGCTGGACCCGAAACCCACGACATCATCGTGCGCCGAGCCGCGTTTGAGGAGCGCCTACGCAGGATGCGCGACCTCTACGAACTTGGCGACCTCGAACGGGGCGAGTACATCGCCCGCCGCAACGCGATCAACGCCGAGCTAAACACCCTCGCACCGTCCCCGATCCCGGACCTCGATGAGGCCCGCAGGGTGCTCGAGGACTTCTCGATCTTCTGGCGAGACGATAAGACGACACCCGAAGCCAAGAGGCAATTCCTCAGCCTCATCTTTGAGGAAGTCTGGCTGGACGGCAAGCGCGTCGTCGCCGTCCAGCCAAAGCCCTCATTTCTGGCCTTCTTTGAGGGCTGGGAAAACACAAAACCCCTGCAAAAAGGGGGGTGTAAAGTACGGGAGCGACGGGGGTCAAACCCGCGATTGTCACCCCGCGGATCGAGATCCGGCTTTAGTTCCAGCTCGCCGCCATCCCTCCCCTCCTGCCAACGATGGACATGGCGCGGTCCCCGCCTCTACTGCGGAGATGTGACCTTGCTGCGTGACTGCCGCGGCATTGGCAATGCAACCTCAAGCAGGTAGTTGTCCTCTGCGTGAGTGGGTGTAAGTCGGGCCTGAACACAGGGCAACTCCTCCCGTTGCGCCGCGGCATCCGCTATGTCACGATAGACGGCGGTGGCCTCCTCGTCGAGCAGGCCGACCCGTCGCCCACCGAGATGCACCTGTAGACGACCACTCCGATCCTGAGGATTTGTCCAGTCAAGCCAAGCGTCGAGGGTCGCGCTCTCGACGATCTCGACAAGGCGTGGTACAGCCGCGTAAACGCGCTGTAGCCAATCAGTGTTTCCCTCATCCAGAGGGACTGCCGTCCATTGGTAGCCGGGATCATCACGCTGTGGTACGGCATAGACGGCCCGAGGCGGCGGTTCCAGCCATTCCGGTACAGACATATCTGGGAGTTCGGGAAGCTCATGCGTGCGGATCGCATTCGCGACGGCAAGTCCGATCTTGCCCACCGTCTTCAGTGCCTGGGCTCCATTACGAGCGCGCTCCCCGTGCGATATCCACAGTTGGTTGATGGCCTGCTCGATCCCGAGGGGGTCCATGGTTACGCCGCGCTCGGCAAGCTCGGACTTCAGCATCAAGCGAAGCTCCGCTCGATCGTGCCCGTCTCCGGCTCGCTTGAGTGCCTCCACAGCCGCTTTACGGGCACGGACCTCATGCCAGGTGTCCGTCGCGGACCTTCGCTCGGAATGCGCATAGCGGCGCGGGGGCGGCGCGCTCGGCAGAAGCGCTGGATCACCGCCGCTGTCGATCCAGCGAGTCAACTGGTAGACGAAGCGTCTCTCGCGCCTCTTTGCCTCGGGCACATCTACGTCATGGCGATAGCGCACGAGCGCGTTACGTGCCTCCTCGAAACGCCCCGCGGCCGCAAGAAGCGCTGGCACAAGCTGGTTAGACCCGTCGGCTTCATCGTCGAGATGGGCGTCAAGCAGAGCATCGACGCTGATGTAGCGCTCTGCGAACGCGACGGCCCGCTCGAGCGCGAGCCCGGCCAGTTGCTTTGCAACGGGAGCAACGTCACCCTGTATATGGACCTCCATCCGACCCGCCGACTCGGGCAGGTCCGTCAGCGCGGCGATTCGCATGTGGTCCCCGAGGAGCGGCCATAGCCTGCGCAGTGGTTCATAGGCGACCCCGAGCATTGGTTGCGTGATCCGGACGGGTGGCCGATCCGGCGTGGACAATGCACGCGTATATTCGGCGGTCGCCGCGAAGTCGTCGCTCAGTGGACGCACAAACGCTGCGAGAGTCATCGAATGGTCGTCGTTAGCTGGGACCGGATACCAGCCGGCAGGCGCGAGATGAGCCGCTAGCTCCTCGCGTAGCTGCTGGCGCAGCCCGGCCGCATCGCCCCGTCCCGTCACACAAAGCATTCTGCCAGCTCAGGCGTGGATGCTATGAAGCGCCACTGTTCAGCAAATTCGGACGGACAGACGATGAGACGATGATGACCAAGACGCTAGCTCACCGCCTCGATGACGCCTGCGAGAGCCACGGCCTTGAATGGCTCGTGCTCCCTTTCGACCGAAGTAGGGAGTCCTGGCGCGACGGCCCATACTGGGGCGCACTCGTGGTCGCTCAGTACTCACGCCGTGGGGGTCGTCACACTCGCTTCTACCAGTACAACGCGGAAGCACATATCCCTGAGAATCGCAGGCCCGATCCCGAAGTCGTCTACATCACGATCCAGCAGTCGGGGCGCCATGAGATCAAGCGACTGCTACTGGCCCAGGTCAGCTCGACGTAGCTTGTCAGCCCCAGCTCCGTCCCCTCAGTCGTTTGATGATGACTCAGGACTGATAAAGTGCTGCAAGTTAGGGGATAGATTTCTATGGCAACCACATCCGTACTACTCACCCGTCGCGAGGCCGCAGAGATCGGCCGAGTCCCACTGAATGCGATCGACAAGGCGATCGAGCAGGGGGTGCTGAAGCCGAGGCGCCGAGCAGGCAAGCCGCTGCTGCCCGCGCACGAAGTCGCGCTGCTCGTGCTGCTGCGCCAGATCGACGTTGCGCTGCCAAGCAAGGCAAAGGGACGCCTGCGCAAGTGGTTGGCACGCCCACAGCCACAAGCCGTCGGAGCGGAGCTCGCATTGTCCGATGCTCTGCGCGTGGCGATGACCGAAGATGCAGTGCAGACAATCGAGCGCGCCGAGTCCTACGCTCGCCTGCGCGACCGCTACATAGAGCGCAACCCAGCTGTAATGGGCGGTGAGCCGGTCATCACAGGCACACGCGTGCCGGTACGCACCGTCGCGGGCTTGATCGAGATGGGCGAGACACGCGAGGTGATGCGCGAGGACTACCCGCACATCCCCGAGGAGGCATACGCCGTCGCAGTGCAATGGACGCGCGCCAACCCGCGCCGTGGACGACCAGCACACCCCTGGGACAGTATTGCGAGCGGTCTCACGCGCAAGCACGGCTCCACGCGGGGCACGTGAAGTTCTGGATCGACGAGTGCCTGACCCCGGCGCTCGTCGGCCGAGCACACGCCCACGGATACGAGGCGACCTGTAACCGCGACCGCGGGCAACTCGGCATGCGAGACGACGAGCTGCTGGCGATCGCCGTCAACGAGGAGTTCGTATTCGTCACGAACAACCACACCGACTTCATCGGCCTCTGCGGGAATGCCGAGTTGCACACAGGGCTCGTCGTTCTGCCACAACGTCCACGCGACGCTCAACTCCCGCTCTTTAGTTCTGCCATCGCCCATATCGAGGGCGGCTCCGCCCAAACCAACGAAGCGCCTACCGACTGGATGCTCAATCGCGTCGTGGAGATCGATGACGAATCCGAAACATGCAGAGACTCGCCGCTCAACAACCATTGAAACACAAGAAAAAACGCCCGTGACAGGCCGCTACGCCTCGTTGTTGAGATGGCGCCAGCGCGAGTGGGCATCGAGTGTACGTTGAATCGTTGGTGGCAGACGCGTGTGGCAAGATGCCCGGCACCGGCGGATCACTTCCCCATGCAAAGGTGTCGCCTCCCGAAGATCGATGTATGCCTGATTGGCGGCCGTCTGGAGGATCGCGCCGTGCTGTAGCCTGGAGAGCTGCGCAGCGAGCAGCACACCCGCCGTCATCGATAGGAAGGGCAGAGCCGCGTCAGTCGCGGTGCCCGCGGCATCGACCTCACCCGTAGAGCAGCGCATCCCCCCCACCTGCGGTGGGATCCGGCAGTTGATGCAATCGTCACGCCCCGCGACATGTCGATGTATCTGCGCTTGCCACGAAGCGCTGGTGGTTGCATGCAACAGGACGGTCGGCTGACGGCCCTGCAACGCACCTCGGACTCCGCGATCGTTCGCCAGCACAAGTACCACGTCATAGGCTCCCTTGAGGATCTCCGGCTCCCCGTCATACCAGCCCGCTGCGGCGGTGATTTCACCGCCAGTTGAGGCCTTCATTCTGCGCGACACAGTCAACGCCTTATTTGCGGCAGCACCAATCGGCCAGCCCGCATCGCTGGCGAGGAACAGCGCCTGCCGGTTGAGGTTGCTCACCTCAACTAGATCCCCGTCGACGATCGCCCACTGGCCCGCAAGCCCAACGAATATCCCGGCGAGATCGAGCGCGCACCCGACCGCGCCAGCGCCGACCTGAAGTACACGTCCCACATCAAGCGGATCTGGATGGTCCGGGCCGTCCTCCCCACCTGGCTTGCCGAGCTCCCACAGCGAATAGCGACCGCCAGGGGCACTCCCCTCGCCGTTTATCGCCCAGTGGAACGCGACGTTTGCGCCGAGACAAGCAGCGAGGAGCGCCCCCCAGACAGACGCGGGTCGCTCAGCGATCGTTGCGCTCGTGCCGATCTCGGCGATGAACCCGTCGGCGCCCAGACGCACATGTGCCTCCGCCGTTGCGCCCACGCCGATGATTAGGCTGTCTTCTTCGCTGGCAGCGGTGAGTTTCTCCGCTGCGGCGATGTCGATGTATGGGTTTATCGCACGCGCGGTGCCGACGGTCGCGTCCCCGATCGTTTGTGCCGCGAACGGCGAACTGCACTCGAGCTTCCGGTCAAGGTCGCCGATCACCGCGATCCGTCGGTGCGCGCGGGCGAGCTGGTTGAGAAGGGTCGACGCGAGCACGTGCCCGGCAGGGTTGTGTGCGTCTGCGCCGAGGAGGACAGTTACCTGTCGGCCCTCGTCCCGGTATCCGGGCATGTAGCTGAGTGTCCGGGCGTGGAAGGCCTCCTCGAAGTGGATCCGAGCTAGCTTTGCGGCTCCTCCACTGCTGCTCATTGGAGGTCGAGGAACCCAGGGAGCACGGTGACTCCGGCCTTGATCGTGTGCGGTTCGACGCGCACCCACTGTCCGCTCCGATGCTGGTGCACGCCTAGGCTGTGCAGCGGGCGCATCCCGTGATGTGCGTAATGGGGCACGACGATAGAGAGCATCCCCTCGAATGGCATCAGCACCATCGTGTCATCTCCTATGGAGTGTTCGCTCCAGGCAGAGGGATGGGAATGGACCTGGGCGAGCACCCCGAGGCCGACGTCATGAGCGCGTGCTGCCACGGCTTGTACCTGTGCCATAGAGCACATCACGTGCCCGGGGCCGTGGTCGCATTCCGGCGAGATCGCGGTCGTCAGCACCGTCGTGGTGCCGAACTCACGTCCGCACAGGAACACGATGCCCTCATGGTCACCGTCCGGCCCGCGATAGGTCGGGAGTAGGCGCTCTGTCGCTGCGAGTGCGCCCTCAGTGATCTGAAAGGTGCCCGCGAGCGGCAGGATCGACAGCCGTGGCTGCCACTTCTTTACGCCGCGATTGCGCACGGCTGCAACGGGCTCATCCGCCCCTGGCTGTTGTAGCGCGTCTCCCAGATCAGCCTGGCAACCATGTCCGAGACGGTCAGCGCCTCGGTCCCTTCGACCCGATTCTCCCATGCCTGTACCCCGTTCCAGTTTTCGTGAGGGCCGTCGTATTCCTTGTAGGCCATTCGGCTGAAGTGTGCGCAGATGAGACCTTGCCCGTGCAGAACCGACGCCCCTCGGGGTTGAGGGTATGCGGCGGTCCCGATGTTGTTTCCGTTGCGGTGATCGAGGAAGCGCCAGATCGGAGGGAGGACGCGATAGTCATCGAAGACGCCCTCAAGCAGGAAGGGTTCGGTCAGGTGCTCCGCCTTGATATCGCTCACGGCGATCGGCCGCTCCTCGCCGCTCGGCGCGGGTACACCTAGGAGCGGGAGGCGCAGGACCAGGGCATGTTCGTCCCACTCGGGCTCAAGCCCGCAGCTGCGGGCGTAGGCGATCGCCGCGGGCATCTCTCCGGGTGCGGAGAGATACGCGCGGACGACCTCGTCTGAGAGGAGCGCCATCGACTAGACACCGCCGCCGGTATCGAGCAGATCGAGGTGCTCTCCGTTGTGAACGCCGGCCGCGTGAAGTTCAAGGTCGCTCGCCAGGGCCTCGTTGCGATGCACCAGCGATGCCACTCCACCGCTGTAGCCGAACGCGGTCGCGGCCTCCTGCGCTGCTACGCCCACGAGCAGGTGCTCGTCCCAGACGAACTCCTTCGGCTCGGGGTCGCGAGGCGCCTTGACCTTCACATGCAGCTGCTTGTCCTTCGGCTTCTTCTCCTCCGACTCTTCTCCCATGACCTTCTCCTTCTGCCGCCCTGAGGCGGCCCTCATGCGCGTACCGCGCGGGATCTTTGCACCGACGCACGCCACTTTAGCAGACTGCTAATGGACTTTGCAGGGTAGACTGTTGGTGTGTCTGCGGTGGCCGTTAGCGTGGGATCGAACAGGGAGGTGAGTGACGGATGACGAGGCTGGGGAGCCTTCTTCTGGAAGGACGCAATGCCGCAGGGCTGAGTTTGCGGGAGGTGCAGCGGCGTACAGGGATCCATAACGCGCACCTTTCCCAGATCGAGACGGGTCAGATCGAGCGTCCGGAGATCGGGTTGTTGTTTCAGCTCGCCGAGCTCTATGAGCTCGACCTGGGGACTCTGATGGAGGCCTCAGGCCATCTCCGTGAGGGTCACGATGGAACGGTCCGGCGGGGTGTCGCCTCTGCGGCCCTTCGCGCCGTCGGGCAGCTCGCGCCTAACCGCCAAATGGAGGCCGTCGGATATCTACAGCGCATGGCCCAACCGCCACGCGCGGCCGTCCCGGATCTGTCTGAGGATGCTCGCCGTCGCGTCGCGGCGGTTGCCGAGCGGGCCCTGGAGTGGGCGGGCGCTGTCGAAGTACTCCCAACCCCGCTGGAGGAGCTCGCGAAGGCTGCCGGAATCCTTGAGATCAGAGACGCAGCGGCGATCCCTGAGGAAATAGCGATAAAGAAGCCTCCAGTGTGGAAGAGGATCCTAGGCGCGATCGTGTTCCCGGAAAAGACGATCTATGTCGATCGAAACAACCAGTTGACCGCACGCGCGAACTTCACCGAAGCCCATGAGATAGCGCACAGCCTGCTGCCCTGGCACGAGGCGGTGTATCGCTTCGACGACGAGCGCCAACTGTTCTTTGACTCGCGCGACGAGCTTGAGCTCGAGGCAAACTATGCGGCTGCGCACATGATTTTCCAAGGCCGCCGCTACCACGAGCGCGCCCTACAGAACGAAGTCTCGATCGATACGCCGATCGATCTCGCAAAACACTACGGCGCGTCCCTGCATGCATCGATCAGGTACTACGTCGAGGGGCACCCGGATCCAGTAGCTGTCCTCGTTGCAGGCCGATACACCCAATTCGACGGTACGTTGCCGATCTGGACTAGCTTCGAGAGCGAGCCCTTCCGCGAGCGCTTTGGGAGGTTTGTGGATCAGCTGCCGGGAGCGGCGCTACCAGTCACCGACCCAACGTCATCGCTCGGCCGTATCGCAGCCGGCGTGCTTCAGGCGCCGGGGGTTATCAGTGACATGACCACCCTGCTCGACCTGAACGGCGATGCAAAGCGGTTCACGGCAGAGGCGTTCTTTAATCAGTACTCGGTATTTATGTTCGTTTCGCCGCGTAGCCGGGCAAAACTGGGCCGGCGCACTCGGATAGTCGGCGACTAGCTCGCAGCTCAGATCTGACAAGTCCTTCGCACCGGTAATCGCCCGCCGAATCGCTAGCGATAGCCGCGCCCCCCAACACCCTCCGCCCGCCCAAGCACCTCCGAGGCCGGACACCCAAGCGCCCCGGCGATCTTGACGATGTTGGCCAGCGACACATTCCGTACGCCGCGCTCGACCCCGCTGTAGTAGCCGCGATTCAGCCCTGCCTCCAGCGCGACGGCTTCCTGGGACATGCCGCGCTCGGCGCGTAGCTCGCGTAGGGCGTCGCCGAACGCTGCGTGGATGGGGGAGATGGCGGGCAAGCCGCAAGACTGGCGTCTTGACTGCTATGAGTCTATACACTATAAGTCGCACTACATACAAAGTTGGCCCCCGCGCAGATTGTGGTCTGCCGGGGGCCGCGACACCAGGAGGTGAGTCCTGATGCAAGAACAGCCTAACCCAGCGATGGAGGCAGACAACATGCACGACTGGGGCGTGATGATCCGAATCCTCGACCCCGACGATCAGCGGCCATGGTCTGTCGAGGAGATGGTCCGCGACCGCACGGACGCTCAGACCAGCCGTGCAGACACGACCGACGCGATCAGACGGCTACATGGAGTCGGCTTGATCCATCGCACCGCAGACGACCTCGTGTTCCCTACGCGGGCCGCACTCCATTACGACCAGATAGTCGCCTAAACGGGCGCCCACTCTGCCCGCCCAATACTCGCTGACCCGGTTCCGGGCGTGGCGGTGCTTAAGGGATGTGGAACCAATCGATCAGAGCACGAGAAGGCGTGCTCAGGGCTGCCGCGGGCCTGCCGTTCGGTCGTTTGCGATCGGCAAGGCCCTGGCAAGCCAATCTGGCCTGCCCATGCGGTTTCCGGTCGGTCGGCCCGCGCCCGACTCTTATCTCTGCCCCATCTGGTGACTTGATGAGCGAGACGCCTCCTTTGAATTCTTGTCTTTCGGTGGACCGGCGTCGTGTCGTGCGGCGTCGTCGTTCGTTTGTCGATCCCGGCGGCGTGGCACTTGCCGGGCTCGACCGTCGCGTGCTGGAGGTGTTGTGCGAGCACCGCGTGATGACCCAAGATCAGCTCGCCCGACTGTTCCCCGATGTTCCGGAGCGCACCTTGCGCTACCGCACACGGCGCCTGCGCGACCTCGGCTACGCGGGCCGCACCCGCCCCTACCGCGAACGCGGCTCGGCACCCAACCATCACTGGCCCACCCGGCGAGCCGATGCTCTCATCAGCGGCGCCCCATCGCCGCGCGGCGGCGAGCGCAAACAACCCAACCCTGTCTTCCTCACGCACGCCGCGCTACTCAGCGAGCTGTACGTCACGCTCGTGACCCAGGCCGAGCAGGCCGGGCTATCCCTCCAGCGCTTCCAGCGAGAGGGCGATGCCCGCGAGCCATTCGAGGCAATGGGCAAGCAGCGCGCGTTGGCGCCCGATGCACTGCTCGTGCTCCACGACGAGCACGGTCGCGAGCTACGGGCGTTCGTGGAGCTTGACCTCGGCACGATGTCCCACCCACGCCTGCGCGCCAAGGCGGAGCTGTACGCCGCTTACGTCACGGCAGGGGCGTGGCGTGAGCGCCACCCGTTCCTGCCCGCCCTGCTGTTCCTCACGAGCACCCAGGCGCGCGCTACCAAGTTCCTCGCAACACTCCGCAGCACGCTCACGGGTAAGCGCCGTGGTTGGAACCCAGCCAGCTTCACCGCCGCAGCCGCGGGCGTCGCGTTCCAGCCGGGCCTATTGCTTGAGGAGGGATACCTCGCGGACGCCGCCGGGAATGATGACCTGGCGCTCGCCGATGTCCTGAGCACAGCGCGAGCGCCCTACGAGCGCGCGCTCCAATCCACGCGGGAACGACATGAAGCCGAAGACCGCGAGCACAAACGGCTGCGGGAGGACCCGGAGGCGATGCGCCAGCACATGCGCCGCCACGAATCCTCTCTGCGGCCCTACCTGCAAGCGCTCGGCACAGCAGGCGAGCAGACAGTGCGACTGTTGCTCAGCGGCGTCGCACCGGCGGAGCTGGATGAGCGAGCGGTGCTCGCGTCGATTGCCCGCGACCTCCCCGAGCTACTGGAACCAAGCATCGACGGCACAGCCGCTCCAGGCGCTGCGGTCACTTCGGACGTGGCGCTGCTCACCGATTTCTACCGCGGCTCACAGCGCAGGCTCATCGAGTCGCTGACCAGCCACGGACGACCAGACGGGCCATCCCTGCGCCGGGCGCGATCGACGCTACGGGAAGGCAAGCTCCTCGAGCGACGCACCTGGGACCAACTGCCAGCAGATGCGGAGCTCGACATCACGGCGCGCGAGACTCAAGGCCAGCAGCGACTCTCCTACCTGGAGTGGCGAGAGCACACCGCCCGCAAGCTCGCCCGCCAGGCGGGTGGCCTCGGGCGCCTCACTCACCCAACGGCGAGCTTCTACCCGCAGCTCGATAGCGAGCACCTGAAGGTCTGCAAGCGCTGCGAGGAGGCTGTCTATCCCGCCACCCGTGAGAACAGAGACGTCTACGGGCGCCAGTCCTCGCCCTGCCATTACTGCGGCGCAAGCGATCAGCTTGGCGACTACAGCGACCAGTCCATGCCCGACCACGAGAACGGAAGGTGGCGATCACAGCCATGAGCCCGCCCGACCCCGCCAGTCAACACTGCGGCACCCGAAGCAGGCGCCGCACCGATTCAGTTTTGCGATCAGCACGAAGCCGATCGAGAGACGTTTGCCGCCAACCGCCCAACTACAGAGGAGACAACGATGCCCAGCCAACCGGCGACCCCCACACCGAACTACAAGCATTCGCGCATTGGTTCGCAGACTGGTGGCTGCGACGTGGCCGCGACCTCACCGGCGCCCAAGGCAACAGGTGAGGAGATGGATAGTCCGACAGAGACAACGGTCAAGCGGCGTGCGGTCGCCTACGTCCGTGAGTCCACCGAGGAGCAGGGCCAGGGATTCTCGCCCGACGCCCAACGCGAGGGCATCCGCCGCTTCGCGCCCGAGAACAATCTCGAACTCGTCGGCGAGTACTGCGACTTCCACTCCGGCTGGCGCAAGTCCGAGGCTCGTCCCGAGTTCCAGCGCCTGATGGCCGACGCCGCCGAGGGCATGTTCGACGTGGTGCTTGTGTACCACACGTCGCGATTCGCCAGAAATCAGGTCGAGGCGCGCCGTTACAAGCAACTCCTACGCGAGCGGCTGGGCATCCGCGTCGTCTCCGTCACCCAGCCGATGGGCGAGGACCCATCCGACCCGTCCGCGTTCCTGGCGGAGTCGATCCACGAGATATTCGACGAGTACTACTCGGTGTCGCTGTCCTTCTGGACACGCAGCGGACTACGCGAGAAGGCCCGCCAAGGTCATCTGGTCGGCAGCCTTCCGTGGGGCTATGTCCGCGACCCCAACACCAAGCTTGCGGCTCCCGATCCAGAGCGCGCGCCGCTCGTGCTCGCCCTGTTCGAGCGCTACGCCACCGGCCAGGAGTCCGACCGCTCGCTCGCCGCTTGGCTGAACGCAACCGGCGCGCGAACCGCACGCAATCGCGAGTTCGGCAAGGACACCGTGCGGGAGATGCTGTGCAACGCCGCCTACGCCGGATACGTGAGCGGCCTTCGCGACAAGACCCGTGCGATCAAGGGATTGCACGAAGCGATCGTCAGCGATGAGCTGTTCGACCGCGTGCAGGAAGTTCGCGGATGGCGAACGCGCGTCGTCAAGCCTGGTCGCCCATCCGAGGACTACCTGCTGCGCAAGCTCCTGCGCTGTGAGCACTGCGGCGCACGGATGCACGGCACCAGCGGATCGCGTGCGGGTATCCGCCGCTACCAATGCTCCACCCGTCGCTACCACGGCAACTGCGAGCAGACGATGGTCAAGGCGCAAGCCCTGGAGGCACAGCTCATCGACTGGGTGCATACCTTCCAGCCCGACGAGCAACTGCGCAAGCTGATGCTCGACACCCTCCGCACCGAGACGGACAATCAACCCGGCCAGGACCCCACTCGCCGCGCCAATCTGCTGATCCAGCTGGAGCGCCTGCGCGACCTCTACCTGATGGGCGACTACACCAAGGCCCAATACGTCATGCGCCGCCAAGCGCTTGAGGAAGAACTCCAGCGAACCGCGCCTCCCGCGACGCCAGACCTCGACCGCGCCCAAGCGCTGCTCGAAGATTTCGCGCGCTTCTGGGAAGCCGAGCCCGACCCGGCAGAGCGACGCAAGCTGATCGCGACACTGTTCGAGCACGTCTGGCAAAAGGACGGCTCAATCGTCGCCGTCAAGCCACAAGCGGCCTTTGCGAAGTACTTCGTCGCGGCCAACGAGGCCCGCACCAAACACCCCAAAGCAGACCGGAAAAGCGGGGTGACAAAAGCGGGAGCGACGGGACTCGAACCCGCGACCTCTGCCGTGACAGGGCAGCGCTCTAACCAACTGAGCTACGCCCCCGCGCCTGGTGCACGGGATACCACTACGTGCGTAGGGCAGAGTATCGCAGCGGGCGTGCGGGCGCCCTACTCGGACTGAGAATGAGCTCATGCGATCGCGACGCCCGGCGCGGTTGGTAGGAGGCAGGCGCACCGACGACATCGAACCAAGCTGGCCGGCCAGCCAGACCGCTGGGAGGTGCACTAGGCTTACGGCATGCCTGCCCTCGAGCCACCGCCGTTGCGCCACGAGAACCCGTTCAGGATCCTCGTGCGGGACCTCGCCGACGAGCGAGCAGCCACCGTGCCCTACCCGCCCGGGGACAAGAGCTTCTCGTTGGCGCGCACCAAGCGCTTCATCGAGGAGCCGCTGCCGTTGCTGCTCGAAGGGTATGAGCGTTATGGGCCGATCTTCACGATGCGCGTGTTGCACAGCAACGTGGTGTTCATGCTGGGGCCGGCAGCCAATCACTACATAACGGTGTCCCACGCCTCTAACTTCCTGTGGCGGGAATCGCACTTTCGTGACCTGATCGGGGTGCTCGGGGACGGGCTGTTGACCACGGACGATCCCTACCATCGGCGCTCGCGGGCGATCATGCTGCCGGCGTTTCACCGCGAGCGGATAGCGGCGTCGATCGATGTGATGGTGTCGGAGACCGAGCGGGCGCTCGAGCAGTGGAGCGAGGGTGCCCACATCGACCTATATGCGTGGACGCGGAGGCTCGCCACACGTGTGGCGATGCGGGCGCTGTTTGGAATCGAGCCCGATGGCCCGGCGGCCCGCGAGATCGACGCGGCGGCTATGTTCGAGCAGGCGCTCGCCTTCTTCGCCTCTAGCTACCAGTTCCGCTTCCTCCGGGCTCCGGGCACCCCGTGGGCGCGCTTGCAGGACGCCACGCGCAAGCTCAATCGGATGTTGTACGGGGAGATTGCAAGTCGCCGGGCCAGCGGCGAGCGAGGCGAGGACGTGCTGAGCCTGCTGATTGACGCTCAGGATGAGGACGGAGAGCGGCTCACCGACGAGCAGATCCGCGATGAGATGATGACGTTGCTGTTTGCCGGCCACGACACCACTACGTCCACGGTGTCGTTCATGTTCTATGAGCTTGCCCGGGCTCCTGAGCTCGCCGACCGTGTGATTGCGGAGCAACAGGTGCTCTTGCACGACGGCACTGCAAACGCCGCCCAGCTGATGAGCGGCGAGCTGACGGAGCTGGAGATGATTCTCGAGGAGACCCTGCGAAAGTATCCGCCGGCGTGGATTGGGCCGCGCAAGTCGGTTGAGCCGTTCGAGTTCGAAGGCCATAGGGTGCCGGGGAACGCATATGTGAACTATTGCTCGTGGGCCTCTCACCACTTGCCTGATGTGTTTGGGGAGCCGGAGGAGTTCCGCCCCGAGCGCTTCGCCCCTGAGGCCAAGGCAGCGATCCCGAAGGGCGCATACATCCCCTTCGGAGGCGGCTCGCGCACCTGCATCGGGATGCGCTTTGGACAGCTGGAGGTGCGGACGATCGCGACGCTCATAGCGAGCCGTTTCAGGCTCGAGCTGCCGAGCGACTTCACCCTGGCCTACCGCCAAATGCCGACTATCAGCCCGCGTGAGGGCTTGCCGATGATCGTGCGCGAGCGCTCAGAGCAAACTCGCGGGCAGCGAAGAGCCCGTAGGTGAGCGGTTGATGCGCCGAGCAGTTGGACGCCAACTGACTGCACCTTCAGGTGGGGGTCGGCAAAGAGCGTCACCGTGGCGAGACTCGCGAACGGGAAGCCCCTGCGGTTCGGCCACAAGCCGGCCTTCGGATGGCTTGACGAGCGCGGTGATGGACGCTTGCATGCCGAACAGGCCACCGGAGGCACGTCGCTTCCACCTCCCCGTTGCCGCTTGCCACTCGGTTCGACATGAAAGCCACTCGGGAGCGCTTCGTTGAGCTGCTGCTGAGTGAGCGTGGCGCTTGCGTGGATCGCCGAGCCGTGCTTTTCCATGCGAACGTCGTCGATGGTGAGCCCCTGCGCGAGAGCTCGGCACGGCGGTGACGGTGGCGGCGTCGGCGGTAAAGGTCATGCTGCCCACGTCGTGGGCTTCCCACAGCAGCGAAGCGATTTGGCTCGCGGGTACGGTGAGCGTGCCGGCGGCTAGACCTCGACCGAGTGGGCTTTCCCCCACAACAGCTCGAGCGCGGGCAGGGCGCTCACGCTGACACTCTTGACGGTCCCGTATCGCGCCACGCGGTCGCTCACGCGTTTGGCGGCGAGCGTGGGAAGGAACGCTTGGGCGAGCACTACGCCAGCACCAAAGGTACTCCGAACCAAGCGCCACGACGACTCACCCGATGCGTCCTCACCCCGAGGACATGCCCACAGCTTGGCAGGCTGGGAGTGTCTAACGTTAAGGCCCCACCTGGGGCGCGTAGCTCAGTTGGCCAGAGCACCTCGTTTACACCGAGGGGGTCGCCCGTTCGAGTCGGGCCGCGCCCATCATCATGCCTGACACACCAATCCGCATAGCCGTGATCGGCTCGGGCCCCGCTGGCTTCTACGCGGCGGGGCACCTGCTCAAGCAGTCTGGGGAGGGAGGGCAGTCGATCGAGGTGGACATGTTCGAGCGTCTACCCACCCCCTGGGGATTGGTGCGCTCGGGGGTGGCGCCAGACCATCCGAAGATCAAGTCGGTGACGCGCATCTATGAGAAGACGGCGGCACATCCGCTCTTTCGCTTTTTTGGCAACGTGGAGCTGGGGGGCGATGTGTCGCGGGAGGAGCTCGCCGAGCACTATCACGCGATCGTGTACGCCACCGGCTCACCGGCGGATCGTCCTTTGGGCATTCCTGGGGAAGAGCTGGAGGGCAGTCATCCGGCGACGGACTTCGTGGGTTGGTACAACGGCCACCCCGACTTCTGCGAGCACGACTTCGATCTCTCGGCGAGCAGGGCGGTGGTGATTGGCAACGGAAACGTGGCGCTCGACGTTGCACGCATGCTCACGCTTACCCACGATGAGCTTGCGGTGACCGACATCGCCGACCACGCGCTAGAGGTGCTCGACGCGAGCAACGTCCGCGAGATCGTGGTGGTGGGCCGCCGCGGCCCCGGGCAGGCCGCGTTTACGAACCCTGAGCTGTTGGAGCTGGGGGAGCTCGAGGACGCGGACGTGATCGTAGACCCCGAGGAGCTGGAGCGTGCATTGGTGGTGAGCGACCCCAACATGGACCCCACCTCCGAGCGCAATGTTTCCGTCTTGCGCGGCTACGCCCAACGTGCTCCTACGGGAAAGGGTAAGCGGGTGATCCTGCGCTTCCTGTTGTCCCCGATCGAGTTGATTGGGGATGGTGATGGCGTTCGAGGTGTTGTACTCGCGCGCAATGAACTACAGGCCAGCGAGGACGGCCGGCTCCGTGCTGAGCCAACAGGCGAGAAGGAGACGATCGAGGCGGGTCTGGTGATGCGTGCGATCGGCTATCGCGGTAAGCCGCTGCCCGGTGTGCCGTTCGATGAGCGCAGCGCCACCATTCCCAACGAGGAAGGACGGGTTGTTGGTCCCGAAGGACCGCTCCCCGGCGAGTATGTCGTTGGCTGGATCAAGCGCGGCCCCTCCGGTGTGATTGGCACGAACAAGAAGGACGCCCAACAGACGGTGGATGCGTTGCTGGCGGACCTCGCGGCTGACACCTACCTACAGCCCCCCAACCCAGATCCCGAGGCGATCGAGCGTTTGTTGCGCGAGCGTGTGGCGACGCTCATCACGTACGAGGGCTGGTCGGAGATCGACCGTCACGAGCAATCGCTCGGAGAGCCCCATGGGCGTCCGCGGGTGAAGCTCACGCGCATCGAGGAGCTACTACGGGTGGGTGCGGGCGAAACCCCTGAGGCCGAACCGCTCGACACCCTCGGCCTGCGTTGAATCATGCTGAAAGGCACCCGCGCGACAGGGCTCGGTAGGGCATCAGCTTGGAAACACCGCTCGGCGGCCCATCTGGCACACTGAGTTGCTCGCGCGCCGTTAGCTCATCGGGTAGAGCTCCGGACTTTTAATCCGGCGGGGCGGGTTCGAGTCCCGCACGGCGCACTGCCAATCCCGCTCAACTGAGCCATTTGCGCTTGGTACGCAAGCCCCGCCAGCCAAATTGGTCGCCAATTGGTCGCGAGATCGGGATGAAAGCGTGTAGCAGGCGATCCGAGACCCCCGTCCGCAACTGCTCCAAGCGCCACCGCAACACAAACCCTGCGGTCAAGCCGAGCCGGGAGCGGCGACCGTCCGCGTCGCATCAGCTCATCGCGATACAAAAGAGCGTTTCCCGGCCAACTTTCACGCAAACAAGCCAGATTCGAGCCCGAAGCCTTGATCCGCCAACCCATCGGCCGATAGCTAAAGACAACCATCAAAAACGCTATTGGCCCCGCGCGCGTCAACGCCGGGGCCGTGGCCTGGAAAGGAGTTGACCCTTCCCATGCAAACCCAAAATATCGACTCAGGCCGGTGCCTGTGCAAAGACGAGTCGAGCGATGACCATGATCAGGACCGGACGGAAGCCGCGATCATCGCGTTGCTGCTGAGCACCGACCATCACGGACTGTGGTCGCGCGAGGAGCTGATACGCGAACTGAGCGCATCACGCCTTGAGGCGACGGACGCGCTGGCAGGGCTCGCGGCATCAGGGCTGATCCACGAGCTAGGGCTCGACTTCGTCGCGGCCACCAGAGCCGCGCAGCGAATGGACGACCTCGAGCTGTAGCCGAGCACAACGGTAGACGCCAGCACACGCACACAAGCTGCGCAGTAAGCGCAGGCGGCTCATGCGGCGCAACGAAGGACGTGTCTGCGTTGTGGGCGGCGTCCTCGGCAGAGTATCGCGCGCAGATCGAGGCCGCGCACAAGGACGCGGTCACAAGCGCCATGGGCCACCTCGAGCGAGACGTCGAGCTGGTGCGCGTGCGCGAAGCGGGCGAGTTGATATGGCAGACGGCGAAAGGGGTCGTAGCGGCGAAGTTCATGCACAACGCGAGTCGACTTACGGCGACCCAGGAGAATGACGGGGTCCCCGACCCACAACTACACACCCACGTAGTAGTCCTCGCGGCCGAGCGCCACAACGGCAAGTTCGCCGCCGTCGATTCACGCCAAGTCTTCTTGAGTGCAAGGGAGAACGGGGCTTGGTATCGCTCCGTCCTCGCGCAGAACCTCCAAGAGCTTGGGGTACAGATCGAACGCGGGACCGGCAAAGACGAACGCTACTTCCAGGTCAAAGGCATACCACAGGAGCTGGCGGACCGCTGGTCAACCCGCACTAGTGAGATCCGCCAAGCCGCCCGCGACTTCAGGACACAGTACGGACGAGAGCCCAACGCGCGTGAGCTGGCCGAGCTAACGACCGGTACCCGCGGCACAAAGTCACACTCGCAGCCGAGAAGGTAGACACGGCCTGGCGGGAACTGGCCGCCGAGTACGGTCTCACCCAAAACTCACCGAGGTCCACCGGACAGAGAACCAATGGGAGCGAGAAGCATGGGCACAAGTACGCGAAGGCAACGCCACCGCCGCGCTCGCCGCCTACCAAGCCCACGACCGCCTACATATCGCCGACACCCGCGAGCAGGCTGCGGAAAAGATGGTCGCCGACTGGAATGAGCAACGCCTCGAACATCCCGAGGGCCGGACCGTGATGTTGACCGACAACACCAACGAGGAGCTCGACCGGCTCAACAAGCAAGCCCAGGAATACCGCGACCTCGCCGGGGAGCTCGGCAACGACCGCGCAGACCTACCCGACGCCCCCTACCAGCTCGCAGCCGGCGACCACGTCATCTTCACAAAACCCCTCCACCAACCCGGCAGCCAACCACGGGTCGAGAACGGCACAGTCGGCACCGTCAAAGACATCCAAGACCACAACAAACTCACCATTGACACCCACGGAGCAAACCAACGCGAGGTCAACGTCGACACCAACAACTTCAACGATCTACGCCTTGGCTACGCCCAACACGTATACAAGGCCCAAGGCCTCACCACCAACACCGCACTCGCCCTCATCGGCGGCTGGCAAACAGACCGCGAGCGCGCATATGTCGCGCTCACCCGAGCCCGCGAGCAAACCAACATCTACGCCAGCCGCGACAACCTCGGCACCCAAGACATGACCCCCGACGCCATCGAACGCCTAGCCGAAAAAATGCAACAAAGCAACGTCCAGGAAGCGAGCATCACCCGACAGCCCACAGCCATCCGCAGCCTCGACCAGACCGCCGAGACCACCCCCGCACTGCAGCCAGGCCTGACCATCGAAGACGGGGTCGGGGCCGCCGCCCCAAACGGCCCCGACCCCTCACCCGAACTCCACGACCGCGAAACCACCGAATCCAGCCACGAGCGACAACCCGAACGCGAATCCAACCAACTCACACACGAACAAGCCGACGAGCGCGACGACCACCTCAGCCTCGAAATGGACTAGCAACGCAACTACTATTGACTCTGCGACAACTCGAAAGAGTGTCGCTTTTGTCCGTAACTGTCTGTCCCGCGGCGCTCGCGAGAGTGCTGCTTGTCATCCAGAGCAGGAGCGCGAACAACGCTGATCGAGACGCCTCCTCTTAGCGCAAAGCCATCGTTGCCATGCGTTTCTGTGGACTCGTCAAGCATAATGCTCACGTGCAGAAGATTGATATATGACGGTCCCCCAGACCCTGACGGACGACCTCTATCACTACACATCCGCAGAGGTCGCCCTCGACAGCATCCTGGCGCAGGCGCAGTTCCGGCTTGGCCTCGTCGAGTGGATGAACGATCCGCGCGAGGCACGCCAACGCTATCCGAGCCTGCAGCAGCCTGACGGCGCCTCCAGTGACGGAGTCGAGGATCTATGGGAGGAGGCGGATCGCCTCATGCGCCGAGCAACAAAGGTTGCATGCTTCACGCTCGACTACGAGCTGCCCGACTCGGTTCTCGACCGAAACGCTCTGCGCGGTTACGCGCATCCGGCGCTCTGGGCACACTACGGCGGCGATCACGCAGGTGTCTGTCTTCGCTTTAGCCGTCGCGCGCTGGCTGACCGAATTGAGGCCGTGCTGGGTCCGCGGGGCCAGCTCTTTCATGGTTCGGTCGAGTACACCTTGCATCCGAGCCGCATATCGAGAGCCCTTGATCTAGAGCAAGTGAGTGAGTTCGGCCTCGACGCGGTAGTCGCAGAATACATCCGGGTGCATCACCGCGAGTTGTACTTCTCCAAGCATCAAGACTGGTCAGGTGAGTACGAGTACCGCTGGGTCCTTGTCGAACCGGGACCATTGCCAGCATACGTTGACATCACTGATGTATAACTGGGATCGTACTTGGCGACGCCTTTCCCATCGAGCGTGCGGACGCTGTGCACGAGCTTGCCAAGCGCCACGGCGGACTCGATATCAGAAAGGTAAGTTTCCATAACGCTTGGATGCATGTGATGCCAGTTGCTCAAGAGTCACGCCCTCAGCGAATATCGCGACGTTCCGGCACATTTGACGAACGCGTTCTGGCTCTCGCTCAGGCCGAGACGGATGCCGTCGAGACACGGGCACGCGGCGAGCGATTTGCTGCTCCATTCCTCTCCCAGATTCAGTCCGCAATCGAGCAAACTGCGATTCGAGCACAGACGTTGGAGGCAGTCGACGTCGCTGTGACTCCGCAGATAACGGCCGTCCCGCAACCACAGCGACACCGAGCACCGGGCGTCCCAACGATTGGGCCCGAGTATGAGCGTGGCGCTGTGTGCATCGTTGAGAATCTTCCCCGCTACAGCCTTACGCTCGTCATTTCCGCAGCGGTCCAAGTGCTCGCAGATGCGCGGGTCAAGCTACACGCAGCGTGTGAGCTGGAGCGCTGGCTCAGCACGGGCAACGAACGTAAAGAGCTGTGGCGATTTGAACGCGAGGCAGAACTCGACGCGGACGGCGCTCAGCGGGTAACAGCCGAGCTAGTCGCAACAATGTCAGGGGAGGTCGATAACGCGTTTGCTGAGTTTGGCCAGCGTCGCCGTCTGGTGGGCTCGCCGGCCCCAAGAGACGAGCCGTCATAGGCCGACCGCGACTCCCGCTTCGCGTGAACGGGAGGCGCCTCGGCAGACCTGCTGACATTCCCGCTCTGGACGAGGCAGGGGCCTAACCTCATACCGACTGATGTCGATTAGCTCTGATCACGATCGCGCCCCGTACCTCGGCATTCGCTTGGCGGCCGGCCATCCGATCAGTGCGATGGCAGGCACTGCGGTCGCCCAGACGATCAAGAAAACCAGACCTCGAGCAGGAGGGTGGGCCGGGTCGCCACCGAGTCCAGTCGGCATGGCCAGGGACCAAGCTGACGTAACCATCAGGATCGTCAGCGCCCCCTGACCGAGGACGCCCATGTACCACTTCATTCGAGCAGCCAGCGGCTCCGGGGCGCAATCGCTCATGTCGCGGATCTTTGTCCCAAAGTACGCGGCCACGAATAGCAGGAACGCGTAGCCGAACTCGCGACCTTGCCACGCAACCTGTAGCTGCGCCAGCTCTGCGACCGCCGCCGCAGAGGCGCTCAGGCCACCCGCGATACCCATCCACCGCGACCTCGCAGCGTCATCCCGCTTCCACGCCACCACGATCACGGCCGCGATCGCCATGAATGCCGCCCAAGACGTACCGAGTTCCCGCAGGGCGCCAGTTCGATGCGAGTGTGCAACGTCGGCGAGGATCGGCCACGAGAAGAACACCACCCCCGTCCACATCCACAACTTCGCGGCACGCGGGTAGGGATCGCGGCTCGGCCTGGGAGCCTGAACGTGCATGGACCTAATGAAAGCGCAACCGAACGATGATTGAACTAGCTCCCTTTTCGCCCTAGCCTGCCGCGGTTGGCACGAACAGCACGTCCTTCGGGCTCGCGCGGTCGCGGAGTGCGGCTAGCCCAGCCTCGCGAAGCACGCGGCGGTGATCGAGGATGTCGCGGATCTCTTCAGCCGACTCGATCGCGTGGTACTGCGCGCTGATGACCGGCCCCGTCAATTGCTCCAAGATTGCCTGGAGTGACTCTACGACTGTCGGCACTGTGTTGTTGCCGTGCAGGACGGCGTTGCGAACACGCGCAGCGCGGCGCAGCAGGATGTCGAAGCGCCGGCCGTGCTCCTCGTGGCGTTCAGCGGCCGCCGGGCCGTCGGAGAAGAAGGCGGCCGCGCTCGTCACGATGCGAGCCTCCATGCTTCCCTCGAGCAGCTCGCCGGCGAGATCACCGAGGCCTTCCATGATCTCCTTCGACCGGTACTCGAACGCGAGGCCGCCCTTGGATGGAAGCATCAGCGCCTGATAGCGCAGGAAGAGCTCCTTGTTCGCTGCGTGCTGACCCGGGATTCTGTGGACGCCCTCGAACGCAGCATCGGAAAGGTCCCGGAAAAGCTGCCTGTTGGCGCACCCCGCGCGCAGCCACCAGTGGGCGCGAGCAAGCCAGCCGTCTGTCCTCCCCCAGCCCGTCTGAGCCTCTGGTGCCCTCGGGAGACGACGCTCGAGCAACCGGATTGAGAGCGCCGCCCGCTGTGCACCGTCCGGCAGTCTCCTCACTGATTCCGCCCACTTCACGTCGGCCGCCAGTTCCTCGACATGAGGCAGCTGGGCAATCAAGCCGGAGACGAGATCGGGATCCAGATCGGCCAGAAACGTTCCGGTTGGCTCGTACACGGGGTTCTCAGGGATCTCCGGGCGCGGACCAATCGGAGATCCCCACCAGTGACCGGCTCGCACGAACGCGCAGCCGTCGAGCAGCTGCCAGCTGGAGCTCGTCACCGCGATCTGCACGATCGTGCTCGCCAGGTCCCGGGCGTGCTCGGGAGCACCAGCGCTCGAGCGCTCGCCCAGATCGAGGCGCATCAGAACTCGTCCCGGCTCATCCAACGAGGGCAGGAACATCTCGTATTCCTCGCCCGTAAAGTCAGGGACAGGGCCCTCGGCGCGTCCACGGCCCTCCTGCGGCCACTGCGGGCAAACCTGGGCCGTCCACAGCTCGGCCGGGCCAAGTGGCTGATAGAAGTGCGGGAGCGAAGCCTGATCAAACGCGAGCCAAGCGATCAGGTGACCCTTCGATGGTTGCTTGCCGACGTATTCACGGCAGGCGTCGAGCCTCTTCTCCACGCTCCAGCCGGCGGCGTTCTGGTATGCGCCGGCAACCACCTCCACGTCGTATCCCATCGGTGCCAGCGCCGACGTGTCGTTGTTCAGAGCGCCAGCCAGCGTCGACGAGATGCCACCCCAATCTCCTTGCGCGAGCTCCACCAGATCCCGCAGAATCCGCAGTCGGGCAGCGGCCAGCTCGGGAGCGATGTCCTCGCGAAACCCGTCCAGCGCGTCATCCCACGCCGTGCGACGAACCAACGGGTCGCACAGCGCCACACGCGTCTGCTCGATCGCCAACCCGAGAGCCGACGCGTTTGACATGGTTGGCGGCGAATTACGATCGACCGCGCCGTTGAGCGGAGTGAGCGCGACCGCGACGAGCTCCGTTACACCAGGTCCAAACACCCCTTTCGTGTGGTCGAGCTCCGCAAGCAGACTCTGCCAGTGCGGCCGAGCGAGCGTCCCGTGGCCGTGCTGCACGCCCGCCACCACCGTATCGAGCTCATCAAGGACAGCCGAGAGCATGAGTAGATCATCGCGACCGTCAAACAGCTTGCTCCCCAACTCATGCTGAAACACGAACAGCCAATCAGGCAACGCGGCCTGCCGAGCGTACATCACCGAGTGCGAGCGCATCGCACAAGCGTACGGCGCGCCCGGCTGCTCGTGGCTGCGGTTTGCACCCGGGATGGGCGATACCGTGAAGTACCGGCGGCTTCTCAGCTCAACCACAAGCGGTTGTATGAACAGAGCAGGCGTCTCGCTCGCCCCTTCGCACGCTACCTCTTCGGACGAGGACCAGGTCAGAGGCGCAGGAAAGCCGACGCGCGCGCTTCGCCAGACACGAACGGGCGTGCGCCGATCCTCGGCCGGCGCGCACGACGGTCGTACGAAACGGGCATCTGCCGCTGGGCCGTCGACCCGCTGCAATCACGCACCACCGGCGCCCTTGGAAGCGTCCGGCCAGCTTGGGTTGCCAAACTCGAGCAAGGCTACTTGGAGCCTCCCCCGGCCACCATGCTATGGGTGGAACACGCTTATTGAGGCGCGACTTGAGGACCTTGCCGCTTGAGAGTCGTATCCGTCCCAAACGCTCAATGTTGAGCGCGGGCGAGCAACGCTGTGGAGCGCTCGCGCCAGTGCTGTTCGTTGGTGGTGCCCTTCGCAGCCGATCCTCCCGCTGCCATAGCGCGGGCCATCAACAGCGCCCCGTCCCAACTCGCCGCTGCGGGCACCGGCGACCAGCACAACCGTCGTATTCCTCGCGGCCATGCCTCGCGCTCTCCCGAGGGGTCATACAACCAGACCTGTCCGACCTCAGACCGTGCGCGCCACGTCGCGTTCATCACGTCGGGCTTGGTAGCGGTCGAGACGACCGGCCCGGCCGCCGCAAGCACGGAGGGGATCACGATCGAGCCCGTCTTTCCCGACCGTGGTGGCCCCAGCACCATCACCGCGTGCTCGGGGTCGGCCGTGACCCACCGTCCTCCCGGTCCGAGTCCGAGGTATGCGCCGCCGCCGAGTCGTACCGACTTGGCGCGCACCGCTGCCGCATCGACAACGGGCGGATGTGTTGGTGCTGGTGGGGGCGTGTATGTATGGGATCCCCAAAAAGCGACTGCGAACCCCGAACCAGCAAGGGCGAGCACCCCGAGCCCCAAACCCCAGCGGGCCATCGTATGAACCGTGAACGCAGCCGCGCCCACTCCACCGTCAAGGGGGACCAGATGCGAGCGCCACGGACCGGCGAATACCTCATCTCACCCAAAGAGCTATCCCCCAGCTGGCTGCTGCTCTATCTCGCAACCTTCGCCTACAAGTGCCCTGTGCCGCAATCAGGGGCTTCGTCGCCTATCCCGTCATCTGGCTGTTCTTCAAACTCCTCGGCCAACCCACCAGCCCCGTCCACCTGATCGCGCTCGTAGTCGGCTACGGGCCACTCGCGCTATCGCTTGCAACGCTTGTGCTGCCACTTGGCGGCTGGTGGTGGGAGCAACAAGCAGGCGGACGCTTGCCCTCCGAGCGTGAGCAACTGATCTACCAGGACGCCCTCGCCCAGCTACGCCAAGCAAATCCGCGTCTGCGTGAGCCTCGACGTTGGTTCGTGCTCGACGAAGAGAACGAGGGTGCCGCCGCCTATGCCGACACTCTTATGGTCAGCCGCGGACTACTCGACAGCGGCTACCTCGAGGCCGTCCTCGCACACGAGCTGGGACACCTAAATACCAGCGACGGCAGACTCACCGCCGCACTCTGCAGGATCACGACACCACCCCGCGACCAAGTCCACCGCGGCCTGAAAACACTTTCCTTCCTCGCTACCGGCGCGGTCGGGATGTGGCCACTCCGAGCAGCCTGGGGTGCTTACTGGCGCAGCCGCGAGCACCACGCCGACCACTACGCCGCACACCTCGGCAAGCCAACACACTCTGTGAGTTCCTTGACGAGCGCCGGGCACTAATCGACCTACCCGTCCCCTTCATGTGGCTGAGCGACCACAGCCACCCCCCGACAGAGCACCGCGTCGAGCGGCTCACCCGCGCCGCCACGCACTACCCCAGCACGCCACGCCCAACCAAGAACGAAACAAGGCCGGGCGTCGACCAGCACACCCGCCCACAACCCCCCGCTCGCAAGTCGGCCAACAGGCCAACAAGAAGTCACCTTGCGGATGCCCGCGCGGCGACTCCCGCTACCGACCCCCGAACGCATAGCCGCCGAATAGCGGACCGCTCAGAACCTGTCAAGGGAACCCCTTCGGGGCCGCCGAGGCGTTTACCGAGGAGGCAACCCCAAGGGAGCTGCGACTCGGGCCAGGCCAAGGTGCGACCGAGCGACACCGGTAGAATATGGCCATGACCACCAAGGAATATCTGCACAAGCTCGTGGAGGAGCTCTCAGAGACAGAGGTCGACGCGACGCTTGAGTTCGTCGCCTCACGCGGCGGGCACGGCGAGCTTGAAGGAGAGCCCGAGATGCTGCCGCTACCGCCGGCCTGGCAGGTGCTGCCATCCGGGCGGCAGGCACCAAACTGGGTGGCAGGGCTTGATGACGTGCGCCACACACACTGATGCTCGTCATCGACGCGAACGTCGCCGTGGCTGCGTGCGCCAAGGAGGAAGGGTTCGCCGAGCTTGGCGATGAGCTGGCGGCGCCACCACTGATGTGGTCGGAGGCACGCGCGAACCTTCACCTCGAGCTGTTCAAGCAAGCGATCACCGCAGAGGACGCGGCGATCATGCATGAGCGCTTGGAGGCGTGCCCAGTCAAACGAGAAGATCCGCCCGAGCTTGGTCTCATAGCGTGGGAGCTGGCAGAGCGCTTCGGTTGGGGGCGCACCTACGACGCCGAATACGTCGCGCTCGCCCAGATCCTCGGCTGCCGCCTGGTAACGATCGATGCTCGTCTACGCCGAGGGACCAAGCAACTGGGCATCGTGATTGGAGTGCACGAGTTGGAGCAACAGACGCCCGAGATACCCGAGCACGAGTCCGATCAGCCAAGCAAAGCCTGAGTTCCCTCCGACCCGAGACACCCAAACTTGGTCGCGAAATTGGTCGCGAAACGAGCATTTCTGACCCCACCTGAGCACACCTAAGCCCCGTATCTAGGGCTCACAGACCTCAGAAAACGCCCCAGGGAGCCACTTTTAATCCGGCGGGGCGGGTTCGAGTCCCGCACGGCGCACTCCCAATCCCCAGTAACCAAGCCATTTTCGCTTGGAACTGGATACGAGTCAGCCAAATTGGTCCCCAATTGGTCCCGAGATTTGCCTCCGAATGTCATTTGAGAAGGTGCAGGACGACGACATGGCGCGGAGATATCACCCATTTGACGGCGGTTCGGCGTCGCTCCCTCAGCGTCGCCGCTGCGAAGGGCAGCGGCCCCTACGCTGCTGCGTCTGGCACCGTGACACGAGCGCGGACCAGAATGGCATTGGCGGCTTCCACCCCAATTGTGTCTCGCATCGCTTCGATTACCGCCGAGAGCTGAGCCTCGCGCGGTCCCGCGGCCCGAGCGGCCTCCGGCAAACCACCCGCCCATGTCCTGCTCGATGATGGCGATCAATGGTTCAGCGACGCCCGAACGCTCGGCGATCGTCATCAGGCGCGACGGCGGCGCTCTTCGGGTCGACCAGGATCTTCGCGTGGGTCTCGGGATCTCCGAGTGCCTCGAAGGCCCCCTCGACGCCGTCGAGTCCCACGGTGCCGGTGACAAGAGGACCGGGGTTCACCTTTCCCTCGGCGAGCATGTGAAGCGTGTCGCGGAACTCGACGGGGGTGTAACCGAGGACGAAGCGCAGCTCGATTTCCTTGTTGATCGCCATTGCCGGCCTGATCTTGTCCGTACCCATACACACGCCGACGACGACCACGCGGGAGAACAGAGGCGCACTCGCGATCACCTGGTCGAGCACCCCGGGCACGCCCACGCATTCAAAGATCACGGGGCTCTTGGGCTTGGCCAGGCCGAGCGCTTCGGCCGCGCGCCAGGTGTGATGCCAGGGAATCGGCAGCCGCTGCATCTTGCCCATACCGTCAACTGCGAGGTCGAGGGCGGCGGGAACCGCGGTGAGGTGCCCGTGCTTCTCGGCTGAGGCGTGGGGCGATTCGTGTGCTGGGTCGACGACGACGTCAGCGCCGCATGCCCTCGCCAACGCGCGACGCCCCGCGGAGAAGTCGCTCGCGATGACGGTGCGCACACCGTGTGCCTTGAGCATGCAGATCACCGACAGGCCGATCGGCCCGCAGCCGATGACGACCGCGACGGTGCGCTTCTTGACCTCACCTCGGCGTACAGCGTGCCAGCCGACAGCCATCGGCTCGGTCAGCACGGCGACTCCGGGCGCGAGGCCATTGGGCACGGGAACGGTAAGAGACTCCTGCACGAGCATCTGCTCCGCATAGGCACCGGGAGCCGCCACCGACAGACCGGTGGCGTGGACGTCCTTCCCGACACGCAGTAGAGGCAACGAGACCACCGTCGTCCCCGTCGGCACCGACCGCCGGCAGGAGGGGCCGTGTTCGACGATCTCACCGCAGAACTCGTGCCCCATCACAACGTCCTGGTCGGAGCGCATGAAGTCCGCATAGCCGGTCTCCAGAGCCACGTCTGCCATCTCGTTGCAGTGATGGCGAGCATGAAGGTCTGATCCGCAGATGCCACAGCGAAGGACATCGATCAATACCTGCCCCTCCTCGGGAGTCGGCGTCGGCAGATCGATAACCGTCAACTGGCCTCCTTTACAGTTCACGACCTTCATTGGGCACCCGCGACGATCGATCCGGCGAGCACGCGCAAGAGCTCTACCCAGCCCGACCCGGGAAGGTCGGGCTCGACGGCACGCTGCACCCCGGTGCCGAGTCCGAGCGCGAGGATGATGGTGCTCAGCGCCTCGGGGTCGATCGGGAAGTCCTCGCCGAGCCGCGCAGCGATGACTTCGGCCCAGCCCGCGCGAAGGCGCGCGTGGCGAGCGGCGGTGGCGGCCCTGTAGGTGTCGTCGTGAGCGCTGAATGCCGCGAGCTCTATCTCAAAGCGCGTCCACTGCGGTTCGCCGATGGTGTCCTGCGCCCACGCGGCGAGCGCGTCAAACCACTCATCGAGGCTGTCGGTCTCCTCGAGTGAATGTCTGAGATCGCGCGCCATGCGCTCGTACAGCTCGTCGATTACGGCGATCCCCATCGCGGTCTTGCTGGGGAAGTTGGAGTAAACCGCGCCGCGGGTGAACCCCGCGTCCTCGCCGATCTGCTCGAGGGAGGTGACCTGGAAGCCGTCGCGCAGAAACAGGCGGGTGGCCGCGTCGACGATCAGCGCTCGGGTTCGCGCCTGGGACTCTGCACGCGTCAAACGGGTCATCGTGCGAACGCGTAGTCGTCGAGGTCGAAGCGGGCGCTGCGCCAGGCCGCCTCGAGCGAGAGGCTGGCCCGGAACGGCGCGTCGCCGTGCTTGTCGAAGTAGTAACTGTTCGCGTTCGAGCAGGCGCCCCGGAAGAAGACCTGGTTGTGGCGGCGCCCGAGCATCGACTCGAAGTAGCGACGGTTGGCCTCGGGCGTGATCTCCACGCGCGTGGCGCCTTCGCTGCGTGCCCGCTTCAGGCAGCGCACGATGTGGCGCATCTGGGTCTCGATCAGACCGAAGTAGGACTGGCCGTTGAACCCGTAGGGACCGAGGATCGAGAACGAGTTCGGAAAGCCGGGGACGCTCACGCCCTCATAGGCCTGCAACCGGTTGGCATCCCACCACTCCTCGAGGTCAACACCAGCCACGCCCAGCATCTCGAATGCCGGCAAATTCCCGGAGTCGAACACCTTGAACCCGGTTGCAAGGACGAGCACGTCAAGAGGATGCTCGACCCCGTCGCTCGTGCGAACGCCCGTCTCGGCGATCGCCTCGATGGAGGTGGTTTCGAGCAGCACGTTCTCCCGGTTGAAGACGGGGACGTACTCATTGGAGAAGCTCGGGCGCTTGCACCCGAGGGAGTACTTGGGCGTGAGCTTCTCGCGCACGACGGGATCCTTGACCTCGCGGAGCATCTTGCGAGCGGTGGCTTCGCCGCGGGCGGTGAGGCTCGGGAACTGGCGGGCGAAGTGGGCGGCGAGCACGAAGGTGAGCTCCACGAATGCCTGACTGGCCCAGCGTGTGGCGAGCTCGGCGCCGGGCACCGAGCGCAGCGCCCGGCGCACGCGTGGGCTCATCGGCGCGTCGAGCTTGGGCAGGCACCAAATGGGAGTGCGCTGGAAGACGGTGACCTGCTCGACTTCAGGGGCGATCGCGGGGATGAGCTGGATCGCCGAGGCGCCCGTGCCGATCACCCCGACGCGCTTGCCGCGCAAGTCGACCGAGTGATCCCAGCGCGCCGTGTGCATGGTCGTGCCGGCGAAGGAGTCGAGGCCCTCGATCTCGGGCGGTTTGGGCTGGCTGAACACGCCTGTCGCGCCAACCATGTAGCGCGCGATGATCTGCTCGCCGCTCGCGGTCTGGATGTGCCACGCGTGGGCGTCCTCGTCGAACCTCGCCCCGACCACCTTGGTGTTCAGCTGGATGCGATCGCGAACCCCGTACTTGTCCACGCAGTGCTCCGCGTAGGCCTTGAGCTCCGTCCCCGGCGCGTACACGCGCGACCAGTCGCTGCGCTTCTCGAAGGAGAACTGGTAGCTGAAGGACGGGATGTCGACCGCTATCCCCGGGTAGGTGTTCCAATGCCAGGCGCCCCCGACACCGTCCCCGGCCTCGAGCACGACGAAGTCGCGGAAGCCGGCCTGGTCGAGCTTGATCGCCGCCCCGATGCCCGAGAAGCCGGCACCGATCACGACGACCTCGTGGTCCATTGCGATATCCGAAGTATCCATATGCTCAAGGTATCGAGAACGCTCGCCGAGCGCCGCGACAGCCGACGAAGTAGATCAGCGCAGCCGCACCACCCAGGATCAGGATCCCGAACACGAGCAGGACAATCGATGCCCACAGGAGGGCGGGCAGCTTTGCGCCAGCGGCGAGGTCGGCGGAAACCCCGCGCAAGCCGTCCGGCCCCATCACGACGACCGTCCAGCGTCCCTGTTTGACGCTCCAGGTGAGCGACTGGCTGCCCGGGCCCGCCACGCGAGCCACCCAGAACGTCGCGCGGGTTGGGGAAATCGCAGGCGCTCCGCCGGGCTTGGCGCGGTAGCTCGGCCGGTACGTCGTGCCGAACGGGTTCGCGTTGACGTCCACCACCTCCGAGTGCGCCACGCCGGCCAGATAGCGGTCGACGTCGTCCTTGCGGGCGATCCCGATGAAGAGCGGCTGGTTCGGATTCGCGCTGTGGCCGCGGATGCGCACGTCGCCTAGCCAGTCGCGGCCGTAGAGGAAGCTGGGCACGCCGGAGCTGATCTCCAGTGTCCTCGTGGCCAGCGCGTAGCTTCCCGTCGAGAAACGCTCGCTCGAGGTCATTACATAGCCGTCCGAGCGCTGGGTCGTGTGCAGCCAGAGGCCGTACGCGCCGCAGGCCATCAAACCCAGCGCGATGAGCGCCAGAAGACTTCCTCCCACGAGCGCGGCGATGCGCCCGCCCGTCCACCTCGACGTCACGCTCGGCGTCACGGGCGGAGGCGGTCGCCCGTCCTCCGGCGTCGCTGGTGTCGTCTCCATTGGGGACCTTCTCGATAGGTGTGTGACCCTGGCGGATGGTCCATCGCCGACCCACCGGGAGGGTGGATCGGCGGTTTCGGACCAGAGCGAGCAGGTGAGCGGCATTGCGTGTCCGCCTCGCCTCACACGAGGTCGCGGCCACACAGGCGCCAGGCGGCTGCCGCGAAGACGGTGAGTGTCCAGGCGACCATGACCGCGAGTGCGGGGCCGGGCGACAGCGCCCCGTGGGTGCCGCCGAGGACGCCGCCCGGAGCGCCGGCGAGCGGGAGGAAGCGACCGACTTCCGGGACCGCCTGGAAGACGGCGGGCTCGAGCGCCGCGGCCATGATGACGAGCCCGACGACGGTGACGATCTGGTTGCGTACCAGCGCACCGACGCAGACGCCGAGAGGGCCGAGCAGGGCAGCGACGGCCAGGTTGCGCCACAGCACGTCGGCGATGCCGCCGGCGCCCAACGTTGCTAGCCCGCGGCCTGACAGGACCAGCTCGCCGACGATGATGGTCGGCACCGTCACTAGGATCGAGAGGGCGATGCCGGCCACGGAGTAGGAGATCGCCTTGGCGGCGAGCAGCCGCACTCGGTTGGGGGCGGCGAGCACGGCGCCTGTGATCGTGCGATGACGCCACTCGCCCGTCATCGCGATCGCACCGAGTATCACGATGATGTAGGTGATCGCGCTGTTGGTGAACAGCGCGTGCGGTTTGGTTTCCTTCCCCAGGACCGCGCCGAGAACGACGAGGGTCAGCGACAGCGCCGCGGCGCTGGCGACGACCGCGGCGAAGGTGCGGGTGGTGCGGAGCTTGAGCAGCTCGGCTCGCAGGAGCGCGGTCATGATTGCACGCCAGTGAGGGCGAAGAACGCTTCTTCGAGGGAGCGCGTTCGGGGGGCCAGGCCGAGCACGGCCAGCTGCTCGTGGCCGGCGATTTCGCCGACCTCTTCGGGGGTGGCGCCGAAGACGTTCAGCACGTCACCGTCGCGGTCGACCCGGTGACCGCGACGCTCGAGCGCGCGGGTCAACCGGACCGGGTCCTGTGCGCGGACCGTGGTCGCGGGGCCGTCGTCGCCGCCGAGCACCTGCTCCAGGGACCCCTGGGCGCGCAGCTCGCCGTCGGCGATCACGACGACGTCGTCGACAGACTGGGCGACCTCGGCCAGGACGTGACTGGAGATCAGCACCGCGCGCCCGTCTGCCGCCTGCTCCCGTATCAGACCGCGCAGCCAGGCGATCCCGGGCGGATCCAGGCCGTTGTTCGGCTCGTCGAGGATCAGGACTTGCGGGTCGCCGAGCAGCGCGGCGGCGATCGCCAAGCGCTGACGCATGCCCATCGAGTAGCCCTTCACACGCCGGTCGGCGGCGTCGCTGAGCCCGACCGCGGACAGGACCTCCTCGACGCGGTGAGGGGGATGGTTTCCCGTGATGGCCAGGACCCGCAGGTGGTTGCGGGCGCTGCGACCCGGATGGAACGAGGCGTCCTCGAGCACCGCGCCCACACGGGCGCTGGGCTCGTCCAGCTCGTCGTAGCGCCGACCGCCGAACGTGGCCGATCCCGACGATGACCGCACCAGTCCGAGCAACGCGCGAAGGGTGGTGCTCTTCCCGGCGCCGTTCGGTCCGAGGAACCCCGTGACGCGACCGGGCTCGATGTCGAACGAGAGGTGATTGACGGCGGCGACGTCGCCGAAGCGCTTGGAGAGATCGCGGATCTCGACGGGGGCCATCGGTCGGCCCTCCGATCCGACGGCCACGGCCGGCATGATCGACGCGGCGAGACGCCGGTTCGAGCTCGCGGGGAACTTCTTCAGTACGGCTTGTGGTGCGGTCATCACTGCTCCTCAGGTCGGTGCTAGTTGCCTGGGGATCAGTCTGGGACCACCGCCTGCGCCTGTCATCGGCCGCAGGGCGCGTCTGCGCTCCTGCTCAGCGCAGATCTTTGCCGCTCGCACCTCTGTCGAAGGACGGAGACGGTCTACGCGCCGGGCGTGACCAGCTCGACACGGAGACGCGTCTACGCGCCGGGCGTAACCAGCCCGCTCTCGTACGCGAGGACGACGGCCTGCACGCGGTCACGGAGCCCGAGCTTCGCGAGCAGGCTGGAGACGTGGGTCTTGATCGTGCCCTCGGTGACGAACAGCTCGGCGGCCAGCTCGGCATTGCTCTTACCGCGCGCCAGCATCCTCAGCACCTCGCGCTCGCGCTGCGTCAAGGCGTCCAGCCGCGTGCCGAGCTCCGGCCTGACCGGCCGGCGTACGAACTGCTCGATGATGCGCCGCGTGACCGACGGGGCGAGCAGAGCCTCGCCGGCGGTCACGACGTGGACCGCGTGCAGGAGCTCCTCGGGTGGGGCGTTCTTGAGCAGGAAGCCGCTGGCGCCCGACCGCAGGGCCTCGAAGACGTACTCGTCACGCTCGAACGTGGTGAGGATCACCACACGACTGTGCAGCTCGCGGTCTTCGGTAATCCGCCGAGTGGCCTCGAGTCCGTCACCGTCGGGCATCTGGATGTCCATCAACACGATGTCGGGCCGCAGGCGCCGGGTGCTGGCCGTGGCCTGCTCGCCGTTCGCCGCCTCGCCGACAACCTCGATCTCGGGATCGGACTCGAGGATCATCCGGAAGCCGGCGCGAACCATCGCCTGGTCATCTGCCAGCAGCACACGGATGCTCACAGCGCACCGTCCGGGGTGGGCAGCTTGACGCGCACGGCGAACCCGCCGCCGGATGCCGGCCCCGCCGTCAGTTGGCCGCCGTGCAGGGCGGCGCGCTCGCGCATGCCGATCAGGCCCAGGCCGCCCGGGCCGATGGCTGAGGCGCGGGTTGCGCCGCGCCCGTCGTCAACGATCTCCACCTCGAGCTCTCCGGGCCAGTACCGCACGTGCACGTCGACGCGCGACGCCGCCGAGTGCTTGAGGGTGTTAGTCAGCGCCTCCTGCACGATGCGGTATGCCGAGACGTCGATCGTCGGCGGCAGCGAGCGTTCCTCGCCTTCGATGCTGACCTCGACGGCCAGGTCGGAGTCGGTCATGCTCGCCGCGAGCCGCGGAAGCTGGCTCAGGCCGGGTCGTGGAGCCAGATCGTCCTGGTCGCCGGCCTGCCGCAGGAATCCGAGCAGGCGGTGCAACTCCCCCACCGCCTGTCGGCTCGAGGCCTCGATCGCGGTCAACGACTCCTTGGCCTTGATGCGGTCACGGTCGATCACGACGCGGGCGGCGCCCGCCTGGACGCCCATCATGCTCACGTGGTGGGCGACGACGTCATGCAGCTCCCGCGCGATCCGCACGCGCTCCTCGAACACGGCGTGCTCGGCCTGTGTCGCACGTGACTCCGCCACCTCGGCCTGCTCGGCCCGCGCGCGGACGGCAAGGCCTGCAACCCAGGCGACGGCGAAGTCGACGGGAATGAAGACGAGCTCGTCGACCGAGTGCCCGGGGATGTTGTAGACGAGAGTCGCCGTAGCGCCGACCACGATCGCCAGTCCGAGGCCAGCCCGCCGGACGTCCCGAAGGTTCCCGAGCAGGAATGCGGCCGCCAGCCCGATCGGGAAGAGGGACTCGGGGTACGGGATCAGCAGCGGGTCGACGAACGAGATTCCCGCGGCCAAAAGCCAGTACGCCGCCGGTCCGGCAAACGGAAACCATCGCCGCGCGAACACAGGTAGCACCAGGATCGCGAGCGCGGGAAGGCAGAACCACAGCGTAGTTGTCGGAGCTCCGGACGAGCCGCGTCCGAGCAACACGTCAAGCATCGCCACGATCGCCAGCAGCGCGATCAGCAGGTCGAACCAGTACGTGCGGGCGAGATGTTCGATTCGGCTCACGCGCTGAACGTACTCGACCCCCTCGGTTCCCGCCTCCTACCTAAGTAGGAGTCGAAATCGTCGGATGGTAGGAGCCGCAATCCAGCCTGGCGACGATGCCGATCTCGCGATCGCGTCTTAGGGTTCGTCGCATGGCACAACGAGGGACCGCACGCGAGGCGCGACCGGTAGCACCCCTCTCATTGTGCCACCACACACCGCGATTCGTCTAAGCGGACTAGACGTCCCCCGGCAGGGCCGAGAGCGAGGCAATCCGGCAGACAACACCTGGCGTTGACTTATGTCGTCTCGGGTGAGGGCGCGGGAGGCTTAAGACCGCTCTGGCGGCTCATCCAGCAGAGCCTCGAACACCGCCGCCAGGGGGCAAGTATGACTAGATTCCAAGTCTTGACACCAGGCGCTTTGTTCCATTAGATGTACGTCGCACTGGCTAGAGGTAGACCAAGGGGGCCCTGAACGATGACGGAAGAGGAGCAGCAAGCTCAACCAGAGAAGGCTGGCGAGCAGCCGGGCAAGCAGCCGAGCGAAGACGTCTCTGCGCAGATCGTGAAGGGAACGAAGGAAGCCGGAGAAGCCCTCGTCAAGGAATTTGCCAAGGGTGTCACGGTGGCTGAACCCACCGGGGACCCGGAAGTGATGGCCGCATTCGCGCTCGGCTGGCAGATGTCAGAGCTCTACAAGCCCAACTCGTGGCCGGCCGGTAATGCGGCACCCGAACCCGACCTACCTGGCCTCGGTCGCCTCGGAGGCAAAGAACGCGCCGAACTCGGCCTCGACCAGGTAGCGGTGGGCCTGAAGAAGCTGGAAACGGCGATCAAGGACGCCGATCTTCCTATCCCCAGCGTCACGCAGGCCAAGGCCGCGATCCCCGGGAACATGCCCAACGTCGCCTACAGCAAGGCCATCTTCGAACTGCACATCGCGCTCCTGACGACGCTCACCGCGGCGCACTTCAAGCTCGGCAAGGCATATGGGCTCGGTCGGGCGCTCGCTGACACCACACGTGTCCCCAAAGATCTCGACACGCTCAAGCGCGAGCTCGACCCGCACCGCGTGACCAACCTCACGAACTGGCTCTCCGACTTGACGAGCCTGTTCCCTGCGCATGCCGGTCACGTCGTCCACGATTCGCTCGAAGCATGGCGAGACTGGGCAGCAAACGCCGCCCCAGATGGCGACGCTTCAAGCAAGGAGATCGGTCTGCTGCGCCGGCAGGGCCAGCGGTGGAGGTCGCTTCTCTCCGGCGAGAAGAGCGCTACCGACGCGCTCAACCTGAACGATTACGTGAAGGCCGGTGAGTTGGCTCTCTCGCACAGCAGCAGTCTCGCGTTGAACTTCCTCGGCCGCTTCAAGCTCGCGGTGAGCATCGTGGCGATCCTGTTCGTTGGTGGCCTCGCGCTCATCATTGCCGAACCCAGCGCCGGGGGCATCGCCGCGGGATTGGCCGGGATCTTCGCCAGCCTCGGTCTTACGTGGAAGGGCGTCGGCGCGTCGCTCGGGAGCACGGCTGCGAAAATGGAGAAACCGATATGGGGTGGTGCCTTGGACACACAGATCGCGGACTCGATATCGCTAATACCTGGCGGCGAATCGGCTGGTAAGTACATTCCGCCGAATTCACCACATCAAGGAGCGATGACAGCTCGGTAGGCCGTCACGATCAGCTCGTCCACGACTGGGGGCGGCAACGGTGTACCGCCCACCTGGTACAGTAGGCTCGTGCCCTCAGTAACGCCTCGTATCCAAGTCACGCTCGACGCCGAGCTGGCGGCAGCGGTGGCTGAGTTCGGCGGCACGGAGCCACGGTCACGTGCGGTACGCGATCTCGCCGTGCGTGGCGCCGAGGCCATCCGCGCGGAACGCGCCGACAAACGCGACGCTCAAGAACATCTGATGCGGATCGCCGCCGGAGACGACGACGGATATGACTTCGCCGTCTCCGAGCAGCTTCATGCCTCCCGCTGAACCGTATGGCTCGGGCGGACTGCTCGTATTCGACACATCGGCTTGGAACCGTCAGCGACACCCAGCGGTGCTTCCCCGATGGCTCGCCACAACCACCTCCAACCTGCTTGCCGTTTGTCCCGTGGTGGCGCTCGAGCTACTTGCAAGTGCGCGCAACGAGCAAAAGTTTGCCGAGCTCGATCGCACTCTGACGTCACTACCGGCAGCACCCGTGACCCGCAGCGCCGGGGCGGCAGCTATCAGCGCCTCGCGTGAACTGCGAGGCGAGCGACGCATCCCAGCCGCTGACTATCTCATCGCGGCGGCTGCCGCCGGGCGCGGTGCGGGGGTACTGCACTACGACCACCATTTCGACGCACTCTGTCGGGTGCTCGGGATCGAAAGCATCTGGATTGCGGAGGCGGGATCGATCGATTGAGCCTACGCGTGCGCGTAGCCTTAAAAGGATCAAGCTTCTACTGATCAAGAGTGGGCAGCCCGACGAATAGGTGCGGGCTTAATAACCCGGCAAGTCCTCCGGCAAAGGGATCTCCTGCGGAGCTAGACCCGGCCCATCCTCATCCCATGAGCTCCACGCATGACCATCGCGCCCGGCGTGGTCTCCCGATCCACCAAGAGCGAGCAGAACAAGCCTCTCTGCTCCCGCGTTGACGAGCTGGCGGCGCACCGCCGGAGCGACCCTCACCAGCCGATCCTCGCCAAGGATGTGCTCGACGCCCTCGATCAGCAGGGTCAGCTCACCCTCGAGCACGAGAAAGACCTCCTGCTGCTGCTCGTGCGCGTGTATACGCCCCCGCTGGCCAGGCTGGAGCACGATCAGGTTCATCCCAAAAGCGTGCAGGCCCAACTCGCGGCGCAATGGCTGGAAACGCTCGTCGCTAGCGCGATTGAGCACAGTGAACTCGATATCGGACTCAGCCATCGCGCCAGCATAGAGCCACGCGAGAAGACCTCGCGTGGGAGCGCGCCGATACTCGAGGACTTCGTCGTGGTAGTGGTGGCACTCGCGGTGGCATAGCGGGCGTGGTGCTCGAGGTGGTGCTGGGCAGCGCGGCGATCCACGGCCTCGATCGTCTCCTCTAGGTTGCTCGCGACGGGGAGGGCCTGTGCGGGGCGTACTGTGAGCACTCAAGGGCCCCGACCGCCTCTCTATTGTTCTCCTATTCCATGCCACTAGACATCAAGGATCTCGAGTCTGCGACGCGCGTCGAGACAGAAAACGGCAGCTATGTCTCACACCTTTCAGGCGACTGGGAGATCTGGGGCCCGAACGGCGGCTACCTCGCCACCATCGCACTGCGCGCCGCGGGCATGGTCGCTCAGATCAAGCAGCCGGCGAGCTTCTATTGCCACTTCCTCAGCTCTCCCGCCTTCGACGCTGTCCAGCTCGATGTGAGAGTCCTCAAGCAAGGCCGTCGCGCCGAGTCGTTCGCCGTGGAGATGGCGCAGGCAGGCAAGCCAATCCTTCACGCATTGGTGAAGACCGCCGCCGACGCGCCTGGCTACAGCCACCAACATCCCGAGGCACCTGAAGTGCCGGGCCCTGAGACCCTGAAGACCTATCGGGAGTTGCAGCCAACAAGGAAGCCTCCTCCTTTCAGCTTCTGGAACAACATCGAACGGCGGCCGGTCAACCAGAGCACGACCGATGAGCCGACAGTGCCGGTTCTCCGCGAGTGGACGCGCTACCGGCCGAGGGCTTGCTTCGAAGATCCATTCCTCGACGCTGCACGCTCCTTGATCCTGTTGGACACCTACGGTTTTCCAGCCGCATACGGTCGCTACCGAAGCTGGGAGTACCTAGCGCCGAATCTCGACACAAGCGCCTGGTTTCACCATTTCAGCCCTGCCTGCGAATGGTTGCTCATCGACAGCGAGTGCGCCGTCGCCGACCGGGGTCTCATGGGCGTTGGCGGCAGGGTGTGGGACACCGAGGGGAGACTGCTTGCGAGCGGATCCGCGCAGTTGTGTTGCATCCCCGGGCCATCCGCAACATCGCCGCCCAAAAGCCCGAGTTAGACGAACCGCCGATACCCGAGCTAGACAAGCCCCCCAACAGCCTGAGCTAGACAAGCCCCCCAACAGCCTGAGCTAGACGAACCGCCAACAGCCTGAGCTAGACGAACCGCCAACAGTTCGAGCTGGGTAAACCACCAGCACTCCACCCGCAAGCGCGAGCACATAGAGTTAGCGGTTACATGAATCGCAAACCGGCAACCTTCGACGTAAACGGACGCACCGTCTTCATAACGGGAGCGGCGCGTGGCATCGGAGCCGAGACCGCCCGCAGGCTGTATGCAAAGGGCGCCAATGTGGCACTAGTGGGCCTCGAGTTCGAGCGCTTGGAGAAGCTCGCTGCGGAGCTCGGCGAGCGCACCATCGCCCTCGAAGCCGACGTCAGTGATTACGAGGCGCTCAAACGGGCCGTACAAGCCACGGTTGAACGCTTCGGGGGTATCGACGTTGGAATCGCCAACGCCGGGATCTCCTTCAGCGGAACACTCGCCGGGGGACCGTTCGAGCAGGTGGAGCGCACGCTCGCGGTCAACTTCCTCGGCGTATGGCGCACAGACCGTGCGCTCATCGCGGAGATCGCCAAGCGCAAGGGCTACTTGCTCAACATTTCATCGCTCGCCGCCATCACGCACTCCCCGCTGATGGGCGCCTACGCTGCCGCGAAGGCAGGGATCGAGGCGCTGACCGACTCGCTGCGCTTGGAGACGGCGCCGAGCGGGGCCCGTGTGGGTTGCGCTTATTTCGGCTTCATCGACACCGATCTGGTACGAGGGGGTTTCTCGCAGCCCTCTTCGCAAGCGCTCAGCGGCCGGGCGCCGGCCTTCATCCGCAATCCCGTTCCGCTGTCGATGGCGATCGATGCGATCGAGCGTGGCATCGAACGACGAGCGGCACGGCTGTGGGCGCCACGTTGGGTGGGGGCGATGATTGTGATGCGCGGCGTGCTGCAACCGTTCCTCGAACGCTCGTTGCTAGCCGATCAGAAGCGACTCAGCGCCGGCATCCAGGCCGCCGAAGCCTCGAGCGAGTCAGGCAGCCACGACCCGGTGCTTGGGGTTGCCATGCACGCGGTATCCGACAAACCCGTCCCCTGACGCCGGGCAACCCCACGCGGGGCTACTCCAAGCGGGCTACTCCAAGCGGGACTACTCCACGCCGGCCTACCCCCACGCGGTGCTACTCCACGCTCGAGAACTCGGCGATCGCGATTGCGAGCATCACCAGGCCGATGATCCCCACCATCGCCGCCTCGAGCAGGCCTGGCACGTGCCACCCCCACCACGTCACTCCGGGCGCCAGCGCGTGGCGCACGAGCGGGGAGATGTCGAGGTGGGCGAACACCGCGCGGCGCATCGGGTCGACCGCGTAGGTAAGCGGGTCAAGGCGGTTGAGCACCGCCAACCAGGTCGGCAGTTTGTTGACCGGGAACATGGCGCCTGAGAGGAAGAACATCGGCATGATCGCCATTTGCATCAGTGCCATGAACGACTGCATCTGGGTCACCCGTGCGGCGGCCATCATCCCGAACGCGGTGATCGAGAAGGCGAGGAGCAGCTGCAGGGCAAACACCTCGAGCGCCAATCCGAGCGTGTAATGGACGCCCACTAGTGGGCCGATTGCCATCACGATCACGCCCTGGAAGGCCGCCACGGTGGCGCCGCCGAAGCACTTGCCGAGCACGATCGAGGAGCGCCGCACGGGCGCGACCATCATCTCGCGTAGGAAGCCGAACTCGCGGTCCCACACGATCGAGGCGGCTGAGAACATCGCGGTGAACATCACCGCCATGCACAGCACGCCGGGGTAGATGAAGGTGCGGAAGTTGACCCCGTGGGTGCTGGCGGAGACGAGCGAGGAGAGCCCGGTGCCGAGCACGAACAGGAACAGGAACGGCTGGATCAACGAGGTCAGGATGCGCAGGCGGTCGCGCGAGAAGCGGATCAGCTCGCGCCGCCACACCGCACGGATCGCGCGTAGCTCGCTGCCTACGCTACGGGCCGGTACGTGCAGCGTTGCGACATCGTGCGCCGGCGCGGACCCTGACGCCACGACGGGTGAAGTGGCCATCAGCGGCTCATCATCCGGGCCATGTTGCGCATCATGTCGTTCGAGCCCGCCTCGGCGTCGCGGATCGTGGTGCCGGTGTAGGACATGAACACGTCATCGAGCGATGGGCGGGCCACGCTGACCGAGCGGATCGCGGGGTGGGCGGGATCCCATTCTTCGAACAGGCGCGGCACGAACTGCTCGCCTGAGGCCACCCCGAAGGTGACCTCGCCTTCGGCGATCTGCGCCTCGATGCCGAAGCGCTCGCCTAGTGCGACTATCGCGGCCTCGTCGTCCTCGGTTGTGATTTGCACGCGGTCCTTGCCCACGCTCGCCTTCAGGGCCTCGGGCGTGTCGAGCGCCACGATCTTGCCTCTGTCGATGATGGCGATGCGATCGCAGTACTCGGCCTCGTCCATGTAGTGGGTGGTGAGGAAGATCGTGACGTCCTGCTCGTCTTCGAGTTTGGTGATGTAGGACCAGATCGAGCTGCGCGTTTGCGGGTCGAGGCCGATCGTGGGCTCGTCCAGGAACAGCACCCTGGGCGAGTGAAGCAGTCCGCGGGCGATCTCCAGGCGCCGCTTCATCCCGCCGGAGAACGTGCCGACGAGACTCTCGCGCCGCTCCCACAATTGCAGCATCTCGAGCACTGTTTGCATGCGCGGGGCGATCCGCTCGCGCGGCATCCCGTACAGCTCCGCGTGCAGGCGCAGGTTTTGCTCGGCTGAGAGGTAGTTGTCGAGGGTGGTGTCTTGGAACACGAGGCCGATGTTGCGGCGTACGTTGTCGCGTTCTGAGACGACGTCCATACCCGCCACGCGCGCGGAACCGCCCGTCGGACGGGCGAGCGTGCATAGCATGCTGATCGTGGTGGACTTGCCGGCACCGTTGGGGCCGAGGAAGCCGAAGGTTTCCCCGCGCGCCACCTCGAAATCGATCCCGCGGACGGCTTCGATCTCGCCGTAGCTCTTGGTGAGCCCCTGCACGGAGATCGCGGGGACGCCACCGTTCGAGGCGGCGCCGCTGGGCGCGCCTCCGTTTGATGTGGCGCCGGCGGGGCCGCCGCCGTTTGAGGCGGCGGCGGGCGCAGGGGCGCCGTTGCCCTTTTGATCGGTTTGACTCACTCGTTAGTCCTCAGCGGGGGTGTAGTTGTCTCCCTCAGCGAGGATACGGTAGAGGTCGCGTCGGGTCCTCGCCAGCACCTTGCCGGCCTGCGTAATTTGACTCTCGCTGCCGGTGCGGATCACCTGCGTGAAGGCGGAGGCAACCTCGCGCATCGTGCGCCCGAGCTCGTGCGCTTGGTCTGAGACATTGCCGCTCATCTGCTCCCAGGGAGCGGGGGCGTCGCTGTCGCGCTGCTCCACTTGGGCGCGCCCGGCGTCGGTCAGCTCGAACACCTTGCCGGTACCGCCGGCGTCGACGCTCGAGCGGATCAGACCCTCGTCCTCGAGTTGCTGGAGCGCCGGGTAGACAGAGCCGGGCGAGGGACGCCAGACGCCGTCGCTGCGCTCCTCCACCTCTTGCATGATCTGGTAGCCGTTGCGGGGCTCCTCGGCGAGCAGCAGCAGCGCGGCGGTGCGGATGTCGCCGCGGCGCGCCTTGCGCCCGCGACCGAAACGCCCGCCGCCGGGGCCGCCGAAACCGAACCCCTCGAAGCCGCCGCGCCCGAAGTCGCGCGGTCCTCCTCCGCGGTGGTGACCGTGGCGGTGTCCCTCATCGGGGGGTCCGCCGCGCCCGGTCATCGCGCGCAGGTATTCCTTCAGTTCGTGTCGGTGACCGCCGTGCAGACAACGCGGGTCGTCGTGCGTGCAGCCCCCCTCATCGGTTGCATATATCGCGTGAGCGAACATATCTAACTCCTATCGTGATCTATCAAAGTAAGCTCACGATATATCGTTATGGAGGGGTTGTCAAGTGCTTCTTTGTATGGCTGAGGTAGGCCCCGCTACGGGGCGCCGGCCCACTGGAGCGGCAGCTCGCCCGCGTCCGCGGAAAGAGCGTCCCGCTTAGTGTTCCCGGACGGATAAGGGGATATCGCCCCCTTTGCGTTATCGCCACAGCGCGGCTAGCATGGGTTCATGGCTGCGATTGCGAGCACAGACCTCCCGCTCTACCGACTCGACGTGGGCACCTATCGCCGGCTGGCGCGGGCTGGCGCACTGGTCGGCATGGATGTCGAGCTGCTCGACGGACAACTCATCGATAAGGACTCCGCCCGCGAGGATCCGATCCACAGACTCGACGTCGGCGCCTATCACCGCATGGTCGCCTCAGGAGCGCTGGACGGCAAGCGCATCGAGCTGCTGGAAGGGCTGCTGGTCGAGATGAGCCCCCAGTCGCCGTCGCATGCCGCGATTCTCGAAGAGCTGGTGGACTACTTCGCTCGCTCCGCGGCTCGCATCCGCGTCCAGTCGCCGCTACACATCCCACCCGATTGCGAACCAGAGCCGGATATCGCGCTGCTCGCACAGAGGCCGCGGGCCGGAGTCCACCCGAGCACGGCGTTGCTCGTGGTGGAGGTCGCCGTCACCTCGCACTGGCTCGACCGGGGCAAGAAGGCGACTCTCTACGCTGGCGCCGACATCCCCAACTACTGGCTCGTGGATGTGTCCGGCAGAGCCGTCGAGGTACGCACACAACCCGGCGCCGACGGTTACGCCCATCGCGAGATCTACCGCGAGGGCGCCTGCGTACCCTCTCCCCTTGCCGAGGTCGAAGATCTCGACATCGCCGCGCTGCTTGCGAGCGTTTGAGGCCTGAATCCACTTCAGGCGCTACAGCGCGCCGGGGGCAGCCAGCCACTCGAGAGCGGAGAATGCGGTGCTCGAGGTCGGCTCCTGCACACTCGCTGGTTCGACCTGCGGGCGCCCCGAAGCCGGGCATCAGGCCAGACGCCAGGACGGTCCGGAGGTCGTGAGCTAGTGGCGGAAATGGCGGACGCCCGTGCCCACCATCGCCACGTTCGCCGCGTCCGCCGCCGCCACCACGTCGACGTCGCGCACCGAGCCCCCGGGCTGGATGATTGCCGTGACGCCCGCGTCGGTCGCGAGCTGGGGGCCGTCGGCGAATGGGAAATACGCATCTGAGGCCAGCGAGGAACCCGCAAGCAGATCGGGCTGGGCCGCGCGGGCCTTCTCGATCGCGATGTTTACCGCGTCCACGCGACTCATCTGGCCGGCGCCGATCCCGATCGTGGCGCCGCCTGAGGCGATCACGATTGCGTTGGAGCGCACGTGGCGACACACCTTCCAGGCGAACAGCAGGTCCTGCCATTGCGCCTCGGTTGGCTGGACTTTGCTCATTATGCGCATCTGCTCGCGCGTCTCTGTGACGATGTCACCACTCTGGGAGAGCACGCCGCCAAGCACCGGCTTCTCTTCCATGCCCTCGCCACGCGTGGGCCAGTCGGCTAGCTCCAGCAGGCGTACGTTCTTCTTCTCGCTCAATAGCTCAAGCGCGTCGGGGTCGTAGCCGGGGGCGAGCAATACCTCGATGAACTGCTTCGACAGCGCCTGCGCGCAGGCGAGATCGACGCGGCGGTTGAGCGCGATCACACCACCGTAGGCGCTCATCGGATCGCAGGCAAAAGCGCGTTCGTAGGCCTGCTGGCCACTCTGCCCAAGCGCGCAGCCACAGGGGTTGTTGTGCTTGACGATCGCGCACGCGGGCTCGGAGAAGTCTTCGACCAGTTCGCGCGCCGAGCTCAGATCGAGCAGGTTGTTGAACGACAGCTCCTTGCCGTGTAGCTGCTCGACGCCGGCGAGCAGGTGCGTGGGGGCACCCGCTTCGGCGTAGAAGGCGGCGCGTTGGTGGGGGTTCTCGCCATAGCGCAGGTCCATCACCTTCTCGTATGAGCTGGCCCAGCGAGGAGGAAAGCCCTCATATGTATGCGCCGCGAACCAGCGCGAGATCGCGGCGTCGTAGCGCGCCGTGGTGGCAAACGCAACCGCCGTCAGGCGCTGACGCGTGGGCAGCGACAGTCGCCCGCCGGACTCCCGCAGCTCGCCGAGGACGCCCTCGTAGTCGGCAGGGTCAACCACGACGGCGGCAAATGCACTGTTCTTGGCAGCCGCGCGAATCATCGTGGGGCCGCCAATGTCGATGTTCTCGACTATCTCCTCGGGCGAAGCGTCGCCACGCGCGACAGTCTGCTCGAACGGGTACAGGTTCACGCACACTAGGTCCACCGGCTCGATCGAGTGCTCGGCGGCGGCCCGCAGATGCTCGTCGTTGCTGCGTACCGCCAACAGACCCGCGTAAAGGCGCGGGTGTAGCGTCTTCACGCGTCCATCCATCATCTCGGGGAAGCCTGTGAAGTCCTCGATTGGGCGCACATCCACACCGGCGTCGGCAAGTGCCCGCGCGGTGCCGCCAGTGGAGACGATCTCCACCCCCAATGACGTGAGGCCTCGGGCGAAGTCGACAACGCCGGCCTTGTCGGACACCGACAACAGCGCCCGGCGTACAAGCACCGCACCCGGCTCAGCGCGCTCGATCCCGGTGTGCGGCTGCTCGAGGCTCATGCACCGCAGACTATCCGGCGTGGGTTCCCGGTGCCGCGTCGATTTCCTGGCCGCGTGGCGTGAGTCGCCACGCGTTTGGCTAGCCCCGACACGTCCTACAACGTTCCAGGGCGCACAACCCACTCGCTCTCGAACTCGAGGCTGGTGTGCTCGGCGAGGATGTCGTAATCACGGTCGTAGTGGAGCACTCCGGCACCGGCTTCGTGGGCGCAGGCGGCGATCATGATGTCGATCGGCGGGAGCCGGTGGTGACCGACCGTCACCAGCTCGCGCTGGGCTGCACGCGCCCGCTCTTCGATCGCCGCCGTTACGCGTATGAACGGCAGCAGATCCAAGTCTGCCAGTGTGGCTTGGTGATCGGAGGCCGATCGCGCGGAGTAGCCGGCCTCGAGTAGAAAGGGCAGACAGGTAGCGAGCTCCTGTTCCTCAACCCACGATGCGACCTGTGCGCCGCGTTGCTCGTTGAGGGCACCCTGGACGATACGCGACCAGGCCGAGTTGTCGAGCAGCAGCACGACTACTCGTATTTGGGGATCAGCCCGAGGTGCTTGACTTCGTCCGCGGCGTCCACATCCAGCTCATAGGAGAACGAACGTCCACGAATTCTGCCGGCCAAACGCTTACGCGCGACCGTGCCCGCCGCATCGTCTGCCCTCAGCCTGCGCGCCTTCGCGCGCGCGCCGAGGGCTACCAGCTCGGCGAAGTCAATCCGCTCACCCTCGCCCAGCTTTGCCCGCAACTCTTCGAGCGCCTCCGCGACGGGCGGCGTCTCGGTGATCGTGTGGCGAGGACGAACAGTCGGCACGGCACAAGTGTAGCACCGTGCAGCACTGCGTAGCATCGAGCGCGTGTGCCGGCACTGGGCATAGCATCCGATGTGTCGGCTAGTCCGTGTTGTTGACTGGTGTGGTGGATGGCCAGACGATCCTCGAGGCTAACCGATAACAGGGTCTAGGACGCGGAGCTGAGGATCCGGCGCGGGTTCTCGGGGTCGACGCGAAGCGCCCCGCCCGCGAACAGCCGCACCGCCCCGGGCAGCAGCGCGTGCTCCAGCGGGCGCAGGGCCGCCAACACCTCATCGGGGTCGCGCGCGTCGGGCAATTCGATCGCGCGTTGCAGGATCACCGCGCCACTGTCCACGCCCGCATCGACGAAATGCACTGTTACGCCGAATACCTTCACCCCGTAGACGAGCGCCTGCTCGATCGCATGCAGGCCAGGGAATGCCGGCAACAGCGAGGGGTGCACGTTGATGACAGCCGCCGGGAAGCGCTCGAGAAAAGCGGCGCTGAGTAGCTCCATGTAGCCGGCGAGCACCACCAGCCGCACGCCGCGCTCGGCGAGCCAATCGGCCATCGCCAGATCGCGAGCTTGGCGGTCAGCGTACGCGGAGCGCTCGAACACCGCCGTATCGACGCCGGCCACAGCGGCCCGCTCCAATGCGAGTGCACCGGGCGTCCCCGACACGACAGTCACTACCTGCGCCTCGTGTCCGTGCACCGTGTCGAGCAGCGCCTGCAGGTTGGTGCCCGTACCGGACACGAGCACCGCGATCGGCAGAGGCGTGGACTCGATATTCATCCCCGCGCACCCTATCGAGCACACTTCCCGCCGGCTCGCACACATGGAGCTGGTAGTCACGATCGCAGCTATCGCGACCGCTGCGGGCATAGGACATGCGGCGAGCCGCGTCAGTTCGCGGCGACTTCTACACCAAAGGTTGTTTGTACGGCTTCGCCGCGTGGGGTCAACCTCCAAGCGTTGGACTCGCCCCTGGGCTGGCCTGAGCTGAGGTTCTCGATCAGTCCGCTGCGCTGCAGGCGTCGCAAGAGCTTCGACATCTGGCCCTGGTCAGAGACGCCGGCGGCATAGCCAACCTCACGGTTGCTCGCTCCTGGTTGTCTATCGATCGCGGTTAGTACACGCGCGGTGCGATAGGTGAAACGTATTGACAAGTCCCTGAACGGATCGGGGCCGGCGCCTTTGTTCGTCATACGCTCTGCTGGCATCACGCTGCTCAGCGGCACCGGCACGTCGAGCTCGCGCTTGGCAGCCGCCGCGCCGAGGTAGGGGTGAACGATCATGCTCATCAACGGGTTACACAACTCCAACAGTGGTTGACGATCGAGCTCGCTCACGCAGGGATTCCCCACAACCATGCGGTGACCCCCAACCAGGGACGGTGGACAGGCCAGCAAACGCGTATGGATCACCGACAGGACTCCTCCAACCGTGGCCTCCGCGACCAATGAGACCGGGCCACCACTACCTCCCTCAGTGCGACCCTCGTCTATCGCAACCTTGAACCCATCAAGCACTTGACGGCGACGCTCCAACACACGCGGTCCCGCCTTGAGCGTCTCGACTATGCAAAGACGCGCGATTCCCGGCTCTGAATCCAAGTATTCGAGCAGCGCCGCAAGAGCCGCTCTGATGCGCTCACGCCAGCGGCTCTTTCCCTCGCACGCCGCGACAACATGAGCTGCGATCCGCTCGATCGCGAGCTCGAAAGCCGCAAGGAAGCACACTTCACGGTCCTCGAACAGCTCGTAGAACGTGCGTCGCGACATCCCCGCCCGCTCGCAAACACGGCCAACGCTTGCCCCGTCAAGACCGCGCTCCACCACCACTTCGCCGATCGCCAGCAAAAGCCGGCGACGCTGCATCTCCGACACGTTCCCACCCTCACGACCAGACCCACTCGCATCCGCCGCCGCCTTAGACGAAACCTCACGAGTCCTAGCTCGGTCGCGGGTGGCTATCAATCTGCTGGGCACCGCCCCCTCCGACAACGCTCGTCCCTTGATGGACATCTCATTTCTTCTTCTTGTGCTTGGTTGTCTTTCTAGCGCCCGTCTTCTTTGCTTTCTTGGCCTTCTTGGGGCACCCGGTCGCTGTTATCGGGGTGGACTGTTTGAGGCTCACACCGTTCGCTCCAACGAATGTGGTTGGCATCGCGAGCTTGCTCGTGCAGAGGTTCCCGGTCGCTGCCAGGGCTGAATCGGGGCCTTGGGGGAGCTTCAGTTCGAATGTGCCGATTGGAACATCGGGGATCGTTCTGAACGTGCTGCTGGTGATCCCCGCGGGACTGATGAACGTTTCGCCATGCAAATAGACGGTCACGCCCTCGCCCGATAGTGCGACGATCAGTTCGGGGAACTTCGCGCCACCATGGGATACGAAGTACGCCGGACCTTCCAGGTGCACGGGCAGCACCGGAGTGGTGGCTGTGGCGCTACCGATCCTCGAATCCGGTGGACAGGAAGCTGGGTTGACGTTGAACACGCCATCCGGGCAAGCCTTCTGCAGTGTCGTCAAACGGGAGGGAAGTTGCTTTGGCAGATCCACCTTGACCTTCCCGATGTTCGCCTGGGTCCCAAACGGTGCTTTGGGATAGGTCAGCTTGACGTTTAGGCTCGCACCCTTGGCCCTCGAGGTTTTCCCGGCAGTGGAGACCGAGAAGATCGGTTTGAACTTCAATACCGCACAATTCGTGACCTGGAACGGGACGTGCAGAGTCGACAGGGCGCCCTGACTGCTTGTCAGGCTACCCCCAATTTCCTGTGAAGCACAGTTCGTTGGGTTGAACGTGAAATCAGAACGATCCACACTCACGTTCACATGCTTGATCTGCAATGGGATCCCATCGATGATCTGTGGGATCGCATATGGACCTGTGCTATCGGAGGTGATCGTGAGTGCCGCGTTTTCGGGGTTGACTTCGATCTTCGCCCTGACGACAACCTTCCCCAGATCAAACGGACCAGCCTTAGCCGGATTCACGATCGACAGGCCATACGGGGCGCCCTTATATGGACCGGTGATGAACACTTCGCCACCAGTTACCGTATACGGGTTTCCACCCAAGCCAACACTGACGGTGGTATGGCCAATCAGGCTTTCGGGGCCACACGATCCAGCATCTGCTTGTGCTTCTTCGCACAACTGGACCGATGACAAGGTCCCCAACAAGCCCGGCGGCATCTTCAACTGGATCGCATCCAAATTCTGGTTGCCGTCTTCGCGACTCATCGTCATCGTGAACGGGGTGAACGCGCCTGCCTGAATGTTCAGGCTACCCGTCGTCAGGGATGGTTTGAATGGCAGTGGGTTCGAGCATTGCGTGCCGCTTGGACCGCTGGTGATTTGGAATTCCGAGGAGGCATTCACCCGGGCGTTGCCTGACCATGGTTCGATCGATGCCGTCGTCGTATACGATCCGCATAGCGCGGGGGTACCCAATGGTGCTCGCGATCCACCGAAGAAGTGCAATACCAGGTCTTCGAAAGGTAGTTGCGGTGTTTCCTTGAATGTCGAGACCAGTTGGCCTGTGACTGGATCGGGCGTTACCTGACCAGCGAGCTTCACGCGAACTCCAGATACGGGATCGTAGACGACGATATAGAGGGCGATCAAGCTCCCGAAAGGATTCGCGTCCTGGGTAGCAAGATACGCGGCTCCGGTCAACGGGTTCGGCAGCAGGGGGGTCTTGATTTCTACGGTCCCAACCTTCGATGATTCGGGACACGTTTGTTCGCCGGGTGTTTCCAGACTCACTTCGCTCATCCCACACGCGGAAAGTCCGTCTGCTCCGGCGGGGTTCAGTGCGACGCCTGGAGGTAGCGTGACAGTTGTATTCTTGACCGTTGACTCGGTCAGGCCGGTGGGGTTCAAACTTGCCCCTTGGTCGACGTGCACATCGACAGTCAGTCCCGTAGGGGTGCTTGCTTGTTGTCCATCTGGTGCAACTACAATCGACGGTTCGAAGTTCAATCGATTACACCCGTCCGGGCTGACGTGTTCGCCTTCGCTATTGGAAAGCGTGTACTCCTTTGGCGGCGTGAAGGTGCCCGGTTCCACCCATGAGTCCGCTTCCAGACTGGAAAGCCATGGCCCGTTACAAGATGTCGGCATAACGATCAGCGGCTGTGGCTTTCCTTGCACCGGACACGACGCTTCGTTGGGATACCCCAATTGATTGACACATTCCTGTCCACGCGTCGTGTCGTGTCGTGGGTCCCCGGGCACACCCCAAAACGTCACCTGGCTAGCAATGAACTCCGCAGCCTCTGTGATGTCTGGCACCGTTACCACCACACCGTAGTCGCTGCCTGTACGCACTGAGGTCTCCAGAATAACTGGACCGCCCCACGTCCAGAACCCGAACCGTGCCGGTTCCCCCACCGCGGGTTCGAGACTGTACAACGGCGTGGTACCAGCGTAGGGCACATGCGTGTCCGCATCTGGGTTCGTCGCAATCGGCATCGCGACACCAACTACCGTGTTATAAGGACACTTGTTGAATTCCTTGTCAAAGACATACATGCTGCACTTCGGTAGCGGTGTAGGGTTGCCGACTAGACCCGGCGGTAGGTTGAAGCGCAAATCCTTTGTCGAAGCCAGTGGCTGTACTTCGGGCGAGAACCCCGGGAAGTAGGAATTTAGGACAGGAACCGTGCTCGTGTTCAGCGTAAATGATGTCGTAAGCTGAAATGGGTGCGAGCCCGCCTGGGTATCCAGACCGCCACCTTCTTCTTCGGGACTAATTTCATAGTTCTCGACACCATACGACGGGACAGCATCGCTCAGTGACAGCGCGCGTCGCGAGAGGACAGACGGAGCGCCTCCACCGCTTACATTTATTTCGTTCACCGCATTACCAGCAGGGCCTGTTACTTTCACCGTTATAGCGATCATAATGCGTTCATATGGAGGCAGGACAAACCCAGCGTATGTGCACTTTACGATCTGCCGTTCGATCCCACAAGTCATAAATTCATGCACATAACTTTGACCGACAAAGCTACCGTCGCCACCTTCGCCATAGACAGCGCTCGCGCTAACCCCAGCAGGCAATCTGTCGATTATCGTCACAGGCGTTTCGATAGCATTTGCCTGGGCGTCGCCGAGATTGCTGACTTCAACGACCATTCTTGCATCCCCACCAGGAGGGTTGGCTGGCGCGGACAAGGTATCAACATGCCACCACGGCATAGTTGCCGACGCACTACCAGTCCCAGCGAGCATCGCCAAGACGATCGCGACGATCGCGACCGGTACTCTCCGCTTGAGATCTGTCGTACTCATCGTGACACGTCCTTCTTGCTCGCCTTGACCTTAGGGTGCTCTACCGGATATCGCTTGCGCGCTTGCCGTTCGCACACATCACGCTTCCTCTTGCGTTTATCCTTATGACATGCGTAAAGGGCGCGTGTCAGCTTTTGCGCTCGCGTCAGCGACTTGGGGGCCACAGCGGGCTTTGCTTCTTCGGCCACATTCCCGATACCAGAGAACGTCGCGCTCGATGCTGGACCGAAGATTTCGGGTTGCGGCGAAGGGGCGGCCTTGCACGAATCACCAGATGTGCACGGCGGTGGGGAAACAGGCACACTCGCGCACGGCGCCGATTCTGAGCAGACGTGCGCGTCATACAAATCATACGCGGTGTCATAATCAGCACCTGTCAATCGGCTCGCGGTCACAAAGAACGCGTCATTACCATTTTCGCTTGCGTCCATGAATCCCGATTCCGAACTTGACGTACCGGAGGAGATGAGGTTCACGCAACCGTTTGAGCGTTCGCTAAACGTCACATTTTCTGTCGTACAATTGCCAACACCCGCCGGCTCATACTCGTATGGATCCTCGAGTCCGTTGGTGTCCTGCGGCACCAGCGCATCCGAGCTATCGAAGAACAGGAGTCCGCTGTTGGACAGATACCGTGGCTGATACGGACCGCCCCGCCAGGTCAGAAGATTCCCAGCCAACCAATGCGGCGGATGAACTCTTTCATAGGCCGTCCAAACCTGGCCCGGATCGACTAGCGACGGTTGAGAATCGGATATGCCGGTGGGGCGGGCACCGGTCGGATCACAGGATGCACACACGGTACGTTTCTCCAGAGCGTCGTACAGGTACACCTCCTCGTCCGACTGTCCGCTGACCGCGTCGGCGTTATCGTAACCCGTCAACGATCTCTCCGACATAAAAGCAAAATACCGTCCATTCGGTGATACACGAGACGCCACCCCTGTTAGGTTTGGCTGAGGATCTTGAGAACCTGCTTCGGGGGCGTACCAGGTTTTTTCATCTTCTTTTGACAATGTCGCGATATACGCAGTCGACCATTCACCCATGCTGTACGTCAGCAAATACAAGTTGTCTTCGCCGCGTATCCCCCCATTCGCCAGCACACCTGTGGCTACAAAATAGGCGTAGGAACCGTCTTCGCTTATGTCTGAGGCACCAGGCTGCACCCCTGCATTTACTTCACCGGCACCATGATCGACAGTGAGATCGCTCTGAGTGTGTGTACTAGTATTATATTCGTACAATTCACTGTTTTCAGTATAGAAGATCCGGGATCCGTCGCTGCTCATCGTCCGATAATAAGGACATTCCCCGCCAATCCTAAAAGTTTCCTTTGCAACCATGTCACGCACATACAGACCCTTGTTTTCAGAAGGCCTTGCGCATTCCCCATTTGGCCCTTTAGAGTAGGGGGTACCCCAGTACCAGGCCATAAAGCGTCCATCATTGGAAATAGCACGTTCGCTTCTCCCCCCGTGTTCTTTTACCGATCCTGCGATACTCACATTCACTCCGGATTCCTGCGTAGATCCACCGTCCGGACCAGGAAGAATATTTATCAGCTGCAGTTCCCCATCAGACCACTCATAGAGATTTTCGTGTTCTCTGGTTTTACCAGGTACGGCTTCGGGCGTTAGCGCCGCCGACGAGTACAGCACTATGTGATTCAAATCAGGCGTTGTGGCGGCCACCGACAAGCTCGCCTTTTCCGGCTTCGCTTGCGCTGATCCAAATTTTGTGTCGACCGGTACGTTGCTAGGCGTCAATAGTGGGCTAAAACCATTACTTTCATTGTCCCGCAGATACAAGGTGCCTTCGACTCCCCCTGGCGCCAATTCCGTATTTAGCCCAGGTTTAGCCAGGGCTTGCGACAAATCCTGTGAAAACTCCTCATACGTACCCCATTTCTCGACAAGTTCGAAGGCTGCCGCCTTCCCCGGGTGAAGCGGCAACGTAATATTTTGCGTCTGCCAACCATGCGGACCTCGCACCGACAGAACCGTGGAGTTTTCGCCTTGATATCCCACTGGGTCTTCCCCGAGGGCTCCTTCCACGTTATACACTACGGCATCCCCGTCGATCGACGCAAGTTCCTCCACCTGGGGTGTGAGCCTGATCAAGCCAAACTGTTTATTAGGGGGCGAGACCAATTCCCATATCCGCCCATCGGGCAACGCCAGCTGGTTGCCACCAGCAGGCTGCGTTGTGAATGTGTGGTCGGAGCTTTCGCTGGTGCCGTAGATGTTACTTACTGTGAGCTTGTAATGATAGGTCGTATCCGGTTGCAATTCCTGGCGATGAAAACTGACCAGCACGTCGTTTGGGCCCCCTCCCAAGATACTGCTCAAAGCCGTCCCGTAGGAGGTGGTTGTTCCGTATTCCAGACGGTATTCCGCATCCGTGGGCCATAGCGGATTGATGTCTGCTTGCAGAGTCGCGCTCGTCGAGGCAACATTGGCGGCCCACACGCCGTCGATTCTCGGGGGACCGGTTGTCGTCAGCGTGGTATCTGTCCCGTAATTGGTGCCGTTTGCGTTCGTGGCGAGAAGACGGAAGTGATATGTCGTATTAGGTTGAAGGCCGGTGAGATTCGCGCTAACCGGTACTGGAATCGTTCCTGACCCGACCGATGCTTGTGCACACGCCGCGGTCTGTCCGTAGGAGGTGGTTGTTCCGTATTCGAACTCGCAAGAGTTCACCTGGACGCCATCAGGATCCACGGTTCCGTTGAGCGTTGCGCTGGTCGGCTGCACACTTGACGCCAGTTCGGTCGTCGTGTCAGCAATCACGATTGCAGGACCGTAGACATCGAGGAGATTGTGGGTATAGTTAGCGACATATATTTCTCCGGTTGAGCGTCGTACGGCGATACCAAACGCACGACCGAGCTGTTCTGGGCCGAACGCGTCGAGACGATCTCCCGAGCTGTCGTATTCCGCTACCTGCCCCGATGACGTCGGTTCAGCGATATACGCGTGCTGATCTTCTGGATTCACCGCTACAGCGGTAGTCTCGTTGGCGTCCACCACCGATGCGCCACCACCAGCTTCTAGCTTGACCGTGCTCCCATCGAAATTTGTCAAATACAAATCGCCAACCGAATCGACCGCGATCGTCGCCGGATCGGTAATTTCGGGGCTCGAAAGTTCCGAGATCAATTTTTCCGACGCATCGAACTCGTACACCACATCTTTCAACGCGTCGGCAACATACAAATTGCCACCGGTATCGACTGCAACACCGTAGGGCTGGAAAGATCCCGCGAGGGTGGCGGAACCGTTCAGCTCAGTCAGAAGTTTGCCGGAGGCATCAAACTTGTACACCAGCCCGTTTTCTGGACTTGCTATATACAGGTCGCCGTTGCTGGGACCGCCGGAGTTATCCACAGCGATTCCAGACACTCCTGATGCACTTTTGAACAAACCCAAAGATCCCTGCGGTACCGATGCGCCCGTGACCTCCACGCCGGTGTATTCGCCCTCCGCATCGAGCTTATAGACCACACCGGTCGCCCATTCCGCGACCCACACGTCACCACTGGCCTGTTCGATCGCAATTGCGCCCAAATAGTTAAAGCCGCTAGTACCGGCCGGCGTGGTATGCCCATCGACGCTAAATCTAAATTCGTGAACGACCTCCGCAGAGGCGGACGCGCCTGCCATCGTACTCACACCCGCCAACAACACTAGTGCAGATACGACCGACAGCAGACGACGAGCTGCGACACTCATAGACACATCCCCTCCTGGAGAAAATCAACACAGCACCAACTCACACCCGTACGGCACAAGACCGTCGCGGGCACCCAGCCCGCGACGGCAGAAGAGCGAGAAGCTTCATGCGCACCTACAGCACGTCGGTGGCCATCCGGGCACCCTCCGTCGTCGCGGAAACGCAAGTAACCGACCCGAGCGTCAAGTTCGGCAAGCCGCGAGCGAGCGCCGCGGCGGCGGCGCTCAGCGCCTAGACGCCCAGCCCCACCCGTATCCCCCTGCGGGGAACCAGGACGGCCCGTTAGGGCCGGAAGGAGTGGCCTAGCGCCGAGGCGCCGGCTGGCCCAGAGAGAGAGAGAGAGAGAGAGACGCGTCAGCGACGCTGACGCGTCCTATTACAGACCCATCAACACGACACGGACTCTCCAGCACGTTATTCCCCAAAGAAACCACGCGAACAAACAACTCCCTCTCAAATTGCGACCCGGTCCCTCTCCCAAGGTCCCCGTCAAAACAAGTTGGTGTCGACCACAGAGCCAACCCAAACCCGACCTTATGTCTAGTCCCGCATCAGTATTGAGATGCAGGAACAAACGGCAAGATACACGACAGGTGGTTGCTTGTCAAGCCTGCGTTCTTAAATCTCTTCCCTCGTGGGCGCCGGTAACCGAAGAGTGACCGAGACCCGAAGGGGCGTGACCAGCGCTTGACCGGCGGACGTGACGAGCGCGTGACTGGCGGGCGTGACGGCTGGGGTGACCCGGACCCTCAAACGCTCGACTAGGCGCCGGCGACCTCTAGCGCGTACTTGCCCTGTGCCGCGTCGCTGCCCTTCACTGGGTAATCACCTGTGAAGCACGCGTCGCAGTGGGTCGCGCGTGTGGCACCCACCGCCTCGTACACCCCGTCGAGCGACAGGTAGGCGAGCGAGTCGCAGCCGAGCTCCTCGGCGATCTCATCGACGCTGCGCTCGTGGGCGATCATCTCCTCGCGGGTGCTCATGTCGATGCCGTAGTGACAGGGGTGCTTGATTGGGGGGGCGGAGATGCGCATGTGCACCTCAATTGCACCCGCGTCGCGGAGCATTTGCACGATCTGGCGGGTGGTGTTGCCGCGTACGATCGAGTCGTCCACCACCACCAAACGCTTGCCACCCACGATCTCCGGGAGTGGGTTGAACTTGAGGCGCAATCCGTGCTTGCGCAACTCCTGGCCGGGCTGGATGAATGTCCGTGCCACGTAGCGGTTCTTGACGAAACCGTCGTCCTGGGGCAAGCCGCTTGCGCGTGCATACCCGCGTGCCGCCGCATTGCCGGAGTCGGGCACCGGGATCACGAGGTCGGCGTCCGCCGGCGACTCCCGTGCCAGGTTCTCACCCATGCGCCCACGGGCCACCTGCAATACCTGGCCGTTCATGCGCGAGTCGGGGCGGGCGAAATAGATGTACTCGAACACGCAAAACGCCTTGCGCGCGTCGGGCAACACACGTCGGCTCTCTAGCCCCTGCTCGCCAAGCGTCACAAGCTCGCCCGGCTCCACGTCACGCAGGAGCGTGGCGCCGATGATGTCAAACGCGCACGACTCGCTCGCCACGCAGTAGCGCGCCAACTCGCTGCCCGCCCCCTTGTCTGTCTGTTGGGTGGCCTTTGGGTGTGCCCCATCTTGGGTGGCCTTCGGGTGTGCCCCGTCGCCGGGAGTCCCCGTCGGGGGGAGCACGCCGAGCGCGAGCGGGCGCAGGCCGTGCGGGTCGCGGAACGCCACCACGCGGTCCTTGGTCATCACCACGATCGAAAACGCCCCGTTCAAGCGCGGCAGGATGTCGGCGATCGCGTCCTCGATGCGCTCTGCCGGGTGGGTGGCGATCAAGGCCGCCACTATCTCGGAGTCCGAGGTGGAGCTGAAAGTGACACCCCGCTCGCTCAACTCGTCGTGCAGCTCCACCGCGTTGATCAAGTTGCCGTTGTGGGCGAGCGCCAACTCACGCCTCGAGCCGTTGGTGCCCTCCGAGCGCTGCACCGGCTGGGAGTTCTCCCAAGCGTTTGAGCCTGTGGTCGAGTAGCGCACGTGCCCGATCGCGAGCTCTCCCCGCAATGTACGCAGGTCGTTCTCGCTGAACACCTGGCTGACTAGTCCCAGCTCACGACGGGTCATGATGTTGCCGCCGCGATCTGCCGCCGCGATGCCAGCCGACTCTTGGCCACGATGCTGGAGCGCGTACAGCGCGAAGTACGACAGCCGCGAGACCTCATGCCCAGGCGCGTATATACCAAACACACCGCACTCGTCGCGCGGTCCGTCACGATCCTCGGGACAAGGGCCAGCCGCCCTTCCAAAAGGCATTGCTCGACTCACGCTAGCAGTGCCGGAACCCGGGGGTTATGTCTATTTTTTGCGACGTTACCATGGCATACACCGATGTAGCCACCATCGCAAAATTTCAAAATCTATATACACCACACCCTCACACACGCACAACTCCATACACCACACGCCCTCACACGAACAACTCCATCAGCGCGCCATTTGCCTCGGCCAGCTCGGCAAGGGTCAACGCAAGCGGCGATGCCCCGCGCGCGCACGGGGAACAATCGATTTGCAACACATCGCCGCCCACGATGCCGACGATCCGCACAGGCGTCGAAGCGCCAAGCGCCCGCAGCGCATCCTCGCCGCCGCTCACAACGAAACCGCCCGCACCCTCGCCAAATAGCGCGTCCGCGGAGTCGAGCGAAATGCCGCTCCCTCCAGCCTCGCGTCCCGTCGCGTGGGCTCTCTCAGCCCCAACAAACTCCTCCCCGAGCGACACACGCGCACCGAGGCCACCACCCAGGCAGCACTCCGCCAGCGCGACCGCCAGACCACCCTCGGCGATGTCGTGAGCGCTCGACACCACTCCGGCGCGCACCGCGTCGCGGATCGCCGCCTGCGCTTTAGCCACCGCGTCGATGTCGATACCGGGCAGCCCGTCGGGCAATGGGTAGCCCCACAGCTTCGCCAGCTCGCTGGCGTCCAGCGACGGCACGAACGGGCCCACAAGCGCAATCGCGTCACCGGCGCGCGCGAATCCAAGCCGGCCCGCGCGGCGCGCGTCGGCTAGCTCGCCCACCATGCCAATCACCGGCGTCGGGTAGATCGGCCCGGCGCTCGCGCCCTCGTTATAAAGCGACACGTTGCCACCCACGATCGGCGCTTGAAGCGCCCGGCAAGCATCACCGAGACCGCGTATCGCCTCGGTCAGCTGCCAGGCGATGTGGCCCTTCTCCGGATTGCCGAAGTTGAGGTTGTTGGTCGTGCCGAGCGGCTTTGCGCCCACGCAGGCAAGGTTCGATGCGCACTCGAGCACCGCCGCCACCGTGCCGGTGTACGGGTCGGCCGCCACGCGCCGGCCGTTGCAGTCGATCGAAACCGCGATCCCCGGCACCGGCTCGCCTCCCTCCCGCGATGGGGGGTCGGTGTCGTGCACGCCAGCCGCGGCTGTCGTTCCCACATGCGAGGCGATCGTCAGCACCGCCGCATCGGCCTGCTCAGGGCGGCGCACCGTGCGCGATTGCACCACCGCGTCGTACTGCTCGAACAGCGGCCTGCGCGAAGCGATGTTCGCCGAGGAGAGCAGGGCGAGCAGCATCTCTGCCGCGGTGGCTTCTTTGGAGAGGAGCGCCTTCGGCGCTGCATATAGCGTTCCCTCGGGCTTAACCGGCTCCAGGTCATAAAGCGGACAGTCATCCACGAGCGCTCGCACTGGCATCGCCCCGACCAGCTCACCCGCCTTGAACACGCGCATCTGGCCAGTGTCGGTGACCGTGCCGATCGGTGCACCGCCGACCTCCCACTTCTCGCACAATCCGAGCACAGCTCCTACGTTTTGGGGCTCCACCACGCACAACATGCGCTCTTGAGACTCGCTGACCATGATCTCGAACGGCTCCATGTCAGCCTCACGCAGAGGCACGCTGGCAACGTCGATGTCGATCCCAACCTCGCCCTTGGAGGCCATCTCCGAGGCCGAGGAGGTCAGTCCAGCCGCACCCAGGTCTTGGAGGGACACAAGCAGGCCGCGCTCTAGCAGCTCGAGCGTACACTCCATCAGCTTCTTCTCCTCGAAGGGATCGCCCACCTGGACTGTAGGCCGCTTGTCCACTGAAGAATCCTTATCCTGATACCCCCCTTGGGGGGTATCACCCCACGGAGTGTCGGCTGAACCGAGCTCGGCCGAGGCCAGCACCGAAGCACCACCGATCCCGTCGCGACCGGTCGAGGCACCGAACAGCAGCACGACGTTGCCAACACCAACAGCGGCACTCGTCACCAACTGCTCGCGCTTTGCGATGCCCAAAGCCATCGCGTTGACAAGGCAGTTTTGCTCGTACGGGCCCTCGAAGTAAACCTCGCCGCCGATCGTCGGCACGCCGATCGAGTTGCCGTAGTGGCCGATGCCGGCAACGGCCCGGTCGAGCAGGTAGCGTGAGCGTGCCCCCGCCGCTCCATTTCCACCGCCATCTCCCTCCTCCAGAGAGGGGAGATAGCGGGATTTGAGATGAGGCTCACCAAATCGCAGCGAATCGAGTACCGCGATCGGGCGCGCGCCGATCGCGAAGATGTCGCGCAGAATGCCACCCACACCCGTAGCAGCGCCTTGGAATGGCTCGACGGCGCTGGGGTGATTGTGCGACTCCACCTTGAACGCACAAACCAATCCACCACCCACGTCCACCGCCCCGGCGTTCTCGCCCGGTCCCATAACCACGCTCGGGCCTTCCGTCGGCAACGTGCGCAACAGCTTCTTGGAGTGCTTGTAAGCGCAGTGCTCGCTCCACAACAGCGAGTACATCGCGAGCTCCACTTGGTTTGGCGGGCCACCCTGCTTCTCGCATATCAGCTCGTACTCGGCCTCCGTCAGGCCAAGCGCGAGCGCGTCCTCGATAGCGGGCAACGTCGCCGCCTCAGACATAGGCGCCCTCCACTGCCATCCGCATCGAAGCGAAGATGCACAGCCCGTCTGTTGAGCCCGTCAGCTCGTCCACAGCGTGCTCGGGATGGGGCATCAGGCCGAAGACGTTGCCTTGCTCGTTGCGCACACCCGCGATGTCCTCGAGCGAGCCGTTGAAGTTCTCACCAGCCGCGTAGCGCAACACGACCTGGCCATGCTCTTGCATCGAGGCAAGCGTCGGCTCATCGGCGTAATAGCGGCCCCAGGAATGCTTGGCGGGGATGCTCAGCTGCCGGCCCCCGCCGAGCGTCGACCCACCGCCGAGCGGCAAGCGCTCGACTGTCTCAAGCTCCGCTGCCCGCAGCTCATGCCCACTCTCACAGGCGCAGGTAAACGACGTGTCGGGCTCCACCACTTCGAGCCGCACCTGCCTGAAGGTGAAGCGCAGGTTCGCGTTCGGCAGCAGCGCCCCCGGCAGTAGATGCGCCTCGCACAAGACCTGGAAGCCATTGCAAATGCCGAGCACCAAACCGCCGTCATTCGCGAAGGAGATCACCGACTCCATAACCGGCGAAAAGCGCGCGATCGCTCCGGCGCGCAGGTAGTCGCCGTAGGAGAAGCCACCAGGCACAACAACCGCATCGACGCCCTTCAGATCGCGCTCGCCGTGCCACAGCAGCTCGGCGTCGCCAACCCGGCGAGCGGCGTACAGCGCGTCCACCTCGTCGCAGCTGCCGGGAAAGCGCAGAACTCCAAACTTCATTGGTCGAGGACTATCTCGTAGTCCTCCACGAGCGGGTTCGCCAGCAACTTCTCGCACATCGGCTCGAGCTGGTTGGCGTCCTCTACGTCTAGTTCCACGAGCCGGCCGATGTGGACATTCGCGACACCCTCGAAGCCGAGCGCCGGCAGCGCACGCTGCACCGCCTCGCCTTGGGGGTCGAGGATGCCCGCCTTCGGGCGGATCAGCACACGCGCGCGCACTAGACGAACCTGTCCTCGACGCGCTCGCGGCCGTACCCAACCATCTAGGAGACGCCGTCGTCGGCGCCGGTGCGCTCGAGCCATGCGCTGAACGGCTCGCCGGCGATCAGCTCATACACCTCGACATAGCGCATCCGGGTTCCCGCCACCACGTCATCGGGGATCGCCGGGGCCGGCGGCTTCTTGTCCCAGCCGCTGCCCGCCGCCCAGTCGCGCACATACTGCTTGTCAAAGCTCGGCTGCCCTTTGCCCAGCTCATAGCCCTCCACCGGCCAGTAACGCGAGGAGTCCGGCGTCAGCACCTCGTCGCCCACCACCAGCTCGCCGTCCTCGTCGAGTCCCAGCTCGAACTTCGTGTCCGCGAGGATCACACCCCGCTCGCGCGCGTGGACGGCCGCGTAGGAGTAGAGGGCGATCGAGATGTCCTTCACGCGTTCCATCAAGCCTCTGTCGCCCACGAGCTCAGCCGCCCGCTCGAAGTCGATCGCCTCGTCGTGGCCCACCTCCGCCTTGGTGCTGGGGGTGAAGATTGGCTCGGGCAGCTGCTCCGACTCGCGCAACCCCGCCGGCAGCTCGATCCCCGACACAGCGCCACTTGCCCGATAGTCCTTCCAACCGGAGCCCGTTATATAGCCACGCACCACACACTCCACCGGCAACATCTTCAGCTTGCGTACTACCAGCGCCCTGCCACGCGCCTCTTGGGGCACTCCGTCGGTGGCTGAGATCATGTGGTTGGCGACGATCTGCTTGGTCTTCTCAAACCAGAACGCCGACAGTCCCGTCAACACCTTGCCCTTGTCGGGGATCGGCGTCGGATGCACCGCGTCGTAGGTGGAGATGCGGTCGCTCGCCACCATCAACAAGCGATCGGGGTGGGCGGGACCCAATCCATACAGCTCACGGACCTTGCCGCTTGCGATCAGGGACAGGTCGGCCAGGGCAGTAGTCACTTTTCGCGATGCTACCAACGCCTGAGGACCGGATGGCTGCGCGCTGCGGCGTCCTACCGATCGGAGGTCCAATGGAACCTCCGATCGGCCAGCACGCGTGCTTAGCACGCCACGCTCCTTGCGTCCTTGCATCGCTTGCCCTCCGGTCCTCAGGTGGCTCTAACTCAAGCGATCTCGTCGAGGCGCGCCACGATCTCGTGCGCATAGCGCGTGTAGTGGCCGTAGTCGAAGATCGTGTCCAGATCGAGCCCCGCAGCGCGCTCGTCGGCGGCAAGCAGCTCGCGTAGCGGCGTGCCCTCATCCCAAGCGCGCTGGGCAAGCTCCTGAGCAATGCGGTAGGCGTCGTCGCGCACCATCGGCGCACGCCCGGCCACCGCGTCACCCTCCACGAGCGCCAGCAGCACACGCTGAGAGAAGAGCGCACCATGAGTCAGCTCGAGGTTGGCGAGCATCCGTTGCTCGTCCACCACGAGTCCCTGCACGAGCTTGGTGGCGCTGCGCTGCAGATGGTCGATCAGGATCGTCGAGTCCGGCAAGATCACGCGCTCGACCGAGGAGTGGGAGATGTCGCGCTCGTGCCACAACGCCACATTCTCTAGCGCCGCCTGGGCATTGCCGCGCAGCACGCGCGCGAGCCCGGAGATCTGCTCGCTCTTGATCGGGTTGCGCTTGTGCGGCATCGCCGAGCTGCCCTTCTGTCCTGCCCTGAACGGCTCCTGCGCCTCGCGCACCTCGGTGCGCTGCAAGTGGCGAACCTCGACAGCCAAGCGCTCCAAGCCGGCGCCTGCGAGCGCTATCGCCTGAAGCAGCTCGGCGTGACGGTCGCGTGCCACCACCTGCGTAGAGACGTCCTCGCGCGCAAGCATCAGCCGATCGAGCACACGCCGCTCGAACTCGGGGCTCGTCGCGGCGTAGGTGCCAACCGCACCCGAGATCACACCGACGGCCACTTGCTGGAAGGCGCGCTCGAGGCGCAACGCATTGCGGTGCGCCTCGAAGGCAAAGCCCGCCAGCTTCACGCCAAAGCTCGTGGGCTCGGCGTGGACGCCATGCGTGCGTCCCACGCACAACGTGTCCATGTGCTCGCGCGCACGGTTGGCCAGCGCCTGTACGAGCGCCTGCGCTCCAGGCACGATCGCCTCACCCGCGTCCCGTAGCTGCAGCGCAAGCGCCGTGTCGAGCACGTCCGAGGAGGTCAACCCAAAATGGATCCAACGCCCAGCCTCGCCCGCCGAGCCCGAAAGCACGTCCACGAACGCAGCCATGTCATGGTCGGTTGTGCGCTCGCGCTCGTCGACGGCGTCCACCGTGAACGTGGCCGCACGGATCGCCTCGAGCTCCGCCGGTGTCGGTCCCTCGCCGGCCCCTAGCAGCCCCGGCAGCTCCTCGCACGCCGCCACCTCGACGCGGCGCCATGTCTCCATGCGCGCCTCGTCGGTCCACAGCGCGCCCAACTCGGGGGGTGTGTAGCGAGCGATCACTCTTTGATTATCCCTACCGCCCGCCGATCCTGTACAACCAAAGGGAGCGCCCCGGCGGCGCGAACCAACCCGCGACAGACGGAGGAGCTATGCCCACGTACATCATGCTCTCGACGCTGACACCCGAGGGCGTACAGACCGTCAAGAACAACCCGGAGCGCATCCGCGAGGTCAACAAGGAGGTAGAGCAGCTCGGCGCCACCGTCAAGGCGCAGTGGGCAACGCTTGGCAATGTCGACTTCATCTCGGTCGTCGAGGCCCCCGACGAGAAGACGATGGCACGCGTATCGCTCGAGCTCGGCTCGCGTGGCACAGGTCGCTATGAGACGCTCGCCGCCATACCCGTGGATGAGTTCATAGCCTCACTTTGAGCTTGCGCTACCGAGTGCACAGGTCGATCTCGTGAGGGTTCTGGTGGTGGGCGCCGGAGGGCGCGAGCACGCGCTCGTGCGCGCGCTCGCGCGGTCACCCCAAAAACCAGAGTTGTTGTGTGCGCCGGGCAATGCCGGCATCGCCGGCGACGCACAGGTGCTCGACATCGCCGTCGATGACATCTCCAGGCTTGTTGCAGCCGTCGAGCGCGAGCACGTCGAGCTGACCGTGGTCGGCCCTGAGGTGCCGCTCGTCGCCGGGCTTGTCGATGCGCTGGCCCAGCGCGGCCATGCGGCCTTTGGCCCAAGTGCCGCCGCCGCGCAACTGGAGGGCTCGAAGGCATTCGCGAAGCAAGCCATGGAGCAGGCCCGCGTACCAACCGCACGCTGGCGACGAGCGGAGTCGCTCGAGGAGGGGATCGAGGCGGTGGGCGAGCTGGCAAGCCCCGGCGTCGTCGTGAAGGCCGACGGGCTCGCCGCAGGCAAGGGGGTTACGGTTGCCGACGATGCCGAGCAAGCACACGCGGCGTTGAGTGAGATCTTCGTGGAGAATCGCTTTGGAGCGGGCGGGGCGAGGACTCAGTCGACGCCACCCAGCGCCCTCGTCGAGGAGCGCCTTCTCGGAGAGGAGCTATCGCTGCTCGCGTTGTGCGACGGCGTACGTGCCATCCCAATGGCGCCAGCACGCGACTTCAAGCGCATCTTCGACCGCGATCGGGGGCCGAACACGGGCGGGATGGGCTCATACTCGCCGGTGGCTGGCTTCGACGAGGCAAGCGTGAGTGCGCTAGCCGCCAACGTACACCAGCCGATCGTGGACCTGATGGGCAAGCGAGGCACGCCGTTCCACGGCGTCCTCTACGCGGGGTTGATGCTCACCGCCGACGGCCCACGCGTGCTCGAGTTCAACGTGCGCTTCGGCGATCCCGAGACCCAGGCGGTGCTGCCACGCTTGCGCTCCGACCTACTGGAGCTGCTCCTCGCCGCCACGAAGCCCGGTGGCCTGGAGGGCATTGCTTTGGAGTGGAGGAGCCAATGGGCTGTGACGTTGGTGCTCGCAAGCGCCGGTTATCCCATGTCCTCCTCCAGTGGCGATCGGATCCATGGACTCAACACGGTGCCGGCTGACATCGAGGTCACGCACGCGGGTACCGCGCGGGGCAACGGTCCCTCAGACGAAGGGCACGACGACTCGGTGCCCATAAGCTCGTCCCGCGAGGCAGGCAACGAGGCAGCACCCGATGACGATGCGCTCGTCACGGCGGGCGGTCGGGTCCTGAACGTCACTGCTCTCGGCCCGAGCGCGGGATCTGCCCGGGCGGCGGCGTATGCTGCCGCCCAGAAGATCTCCTTCGACGGAATGCAGATGCGGCGTGATATCGCCGCCGATGCCGACCGCGAGACCAGCACCGTGCTATGAGCGACGCCGCCCCCACCCCCATACGAACCGATCTCGCCGAAGCCGAGGTGCAGGCCCAGCTAGAGGAGTTCGACGTTGCCGGGCCGCTGATCGGCATCGTGATGGGCTCTGAAAGCGACATGGAGGCGATGGCGAAGGCCGCCAAGGAGCTGCGCGAGCGCGGCATCCCACACGAGATACAGGTGATGTCCGCCCACCGTGAAGCAGACGCGGTCGCCGAGTACGCCAAGAACGCGAAGTCACGCGGCCTCCGCGTGGTGATCGCCGGCGCCGGCATCTCCGCGGCGTTGCCCGGGGCGGTCGCCGCACACACCGACCTGCCTGTCATCGGCGTGCCGCTGTCAGGACGTCTCACCGCCGCTGGCGGGCTCGACGCGATCCTCTCGATCGTGCAGATGCCGCCGGGCGTGCCGGTTGCTTGCGTTGGGCTCGACAACGCCCGCAACGCGGCCATCCTCGCCGCGCAGATCCTCGCGGCTTGAGCACTGCGCCGCAGGCGCCTACAACTTTCGCGGCGGCACCCAATGCTCAGAGCCGGGTATTCCGTCCGGATGTGCACGCAGGATGCTCTCAATCGCATCGGCCAGCGCTCCTGTCGCATCGCGGCGACGACCGCGGCTTGCCGGCAACAGGATCAGGCCAGGATGGCCACGACCGTCTGTCAAGCGCTCGGCTGCGATCGGACGGAAGTCCTTGATGTCATTGGTCACAACCGCACGCTGCTCGCGCGTCGCCGTGTCGACGATCTCGCGATCAGAAGCCTCGATCAGATCGGGGCGCTCAGCCGCGGCCACGACATCCAGGCCGCGTTCTCGTAGGACGCGGGCGATCAAAGGCGAGAGCTGCTCGTCCAGCAGCGCCTTCACGGCAAGGTCAGTGCCCGCTTGCCCGCCTCCCAGGCGGCGTACCCACGCTCCCACTCGGCCTTATTGAGGGCTATCTCGGCGTCGATCTCCTCGCGGTAGTCGCCGTAGTAGAGAATGGCGGCTTGGACCAGTCCGGACGGGACCTCCAAATATGCGGCGGTCTCCTCTGGATCGTTGTCGTTCTCGCGGACCGTCGCAATGACCTCCCACACATCGAGGCCGCTGCCCGCCAGAGCCGCTCGGCGGCCACTAGGCCCATCGGCGAAGCGCACCAGCGGATGGTCCTCCCGCCGCAAACTCTCGTCGACGTATCGCTGGGCCAGCGTTCGCGGAGCAAGGCCGGCTCGTTGGGCTTGAGCGGCCAACCGCTCGCTGACACCTGGGCGGAGCCGTAGCGTGAAATGGTCGCTCATATCGAGACTGTACCACTAAGTGTCACAGGGTGCCACGCACCTTAGGGCGTATCCCTGTAGGAAGGGTTCCTGGCTGGCTGTGGCGAATTGTTGAGCCGATTTGTTGATCGGATATAGGAGGCCGGTGATGGGCTTGGTTGACCGTGACGATGGTTGGCGTATGCCGGACTGGTTGTGGGAGCGAATTGAGCCCTTGTTGCCGCCTGCGCCGGAGCATCCGTTGGGGACTCACCGGCGTGGTCTTCCCAAGCGCCAGGTAGTGGATGCGATCTTGCTGGTGCTGCGCACTGGTATGCAGTGGAACGCGCTCAACGTGACCGGGGTGTGCAACTCCTCTACTGCGCACAGGCGTTTTCAGGAATGGGAGCAGGCAGGCGTCTTCCACGAGATCTGGCGTCAAGGCCTACTCGATTACGACCAGCAGATTGGTATCGACTGGTCCTGGTTGGCCGCCGACGGAGCGATGAGTAAGGCGCCGCTTGGTGGGCCGAAGACAGGTCCCAATCCCACTGACCGGGCGAAGGGGGGGCGAAGCGCTCGCTCCTCGTCGAGGCGCGTGGGGTCCCGATCGGGATCGCGCACGACGGCGCGAACCGCAACGATCACAAGCTACTGAAGCAGACGCTCGAGTCGATCCCGATCGAGCGTCCCCAGCCAACCAAGGTCGAACCCCAGGGTCTCTGTCTGGACAAGGCCTACGACTTCCCCATCGTCCGCGAACTACTCGAAGAACGCGAGTTCACACCACACATCCGCACGCGTGGTGAGGAGATCGATCTCAAGCAGCGCAATCCGGACTGGCGAGCACGACGGTGGGTCGTCGAGGCCTGTCACTCATGGCTCAACCGCAACCGGGCGATCCTGATCCGCTGGTCCAAGAAGGACCAAAACCACCTCGCTCTCCTCCAACTCGCCAGCGGCATGATCGCCTTCAAGCGCGCACACACCGCACGCACAACCACCGCCCTACAGGGATAGGCCCTTAGCATGCGCGATCCCGCCGACTACTCGCGGTCAGACCAACGAAACTCCGCCAGGCACAGCTTGCGCCCGGCGGATGGGCACTGGCTTGCGCGACCAGTGCCCCGAGCGAGAGCCGCTAGCGCCCTTTGCCTTTGCGGTGTTTCTTGACTTTGGCGGCTTTTTTGCTCAAGTGCACGACGGTGGACTCGGTGTGAGTCACCGGCGAGCCGCCGAACGCCGACTGGAAGGTGAACGTCCCGCTCACGTGCAGGGTGTGGCCTGCCTTCAGCGCCTTGATCGCCTTCGAGCTGGCGTGCACCTTGACCTCGACCGTGCCGGCCGGGACGCTTTGCGAACCAGAGCCGAACGGCACAAGCACCTTGACGCACTTACCGTGGTGCTTGATCGTCCCCTTCTTGCAGCTCTTGCTCTTCTTCTTTTTCTTGGCTGCTTCGGCAAGCGCCTGCGTCGAGTCGGAGTCCGCCTGGACTCCGTTGGCCCCTAGCGACAACCCGAGCGAGTCGGCAAAGCCAACGTCCGCGTTCTTGAAGAACAGACTCCACTTCAACGTACCCGCGCTTGGGAACGTGAAGAAGAAGTCGAGGTCGTTGGCCTTCGAGTCGAAGCTTGTCTTTGTCAGGGTGAAGCCCCCACCGGGAACCGTTAGCGCGTTGCTGGTGGCGCTAGCCGACGCGGAGCCGGCGGTTGTCAGTGCACATTTCCCAGATGAGCCTTCGACCTGCTCAGCACAGACATCGATCCCCGCGATCCCGGCGTGCGTGGAGGCGTCGGTCACCCTTCCACTGAGCTGACCGCCACCGTGCAATTCGGCATTGACGTTCGTGGTTGTGCCACCAGCGGTCACCGATACGCCGCTCTGAGACTGGGGCAGATAGTTGGTTTCGCCTTCGGGAGTGAAGACGACGTTATAAGAGCCACTCGACAACGATGAGATCGTGTATTCGCCACCGACGTTGGTGGCAGCGCAGCCGGCGTATTCGCCACCGACGCGTTCGGCACACACATCCACATCGGCAACCGACGCGTGCGTGGAGGCGTCTGCCACCTTTCCGGCGATCTGACCGCCTACGAGCAGTTTTACATCGACCGGTGGATGGGTCGTTTCGCCTGCTTTGACCGCCACATTGTCAACCGTCTGATCCAGGTAGTTGCCGGAGAACGCGGCGAAGTAAACCGTATAAGAGGTGCCGCTCGACAGACCTTCGATCTTGTATTCACCATTGCTGTTTGTCTCGTCACAGCCACCGCTTGTCCCTTCGTCAGCGCATACGTCGACATTTTCCAGTGGAGCTTCACCCGTGGCGGCGCTGGTGACGCGTCCTTCGACCCGACCGCCTTCCACCATTTTCGCGTCGATCCCAGGGGTGTCCGTATTCGCCAGGACGGGCACTTGTGTGGCTTCTGTTGACGAAGCCACCCCGTTGTAGTACTGAAATATGTAGTTCTCCATTGTGCACGGACTGGATTGGCAGTCCTCGCCTGAAAAAGAGACCGTGAAGGAGCCTTCGGGCAGGCCCGAGATCGTGTATTCGCCGTTAGAGTTCGTGACCGCACAACTATCGAAGAACACGATTTCGCTCGTCTCATAGGCACACACCTCAATTCCCGCAAGCGTGCCTCCGAGCGCCCTGCTCACGATCCCGCTGATCTGACCACCCTGGTTGGCCGATTGCAATTCGGCATCGATGCCCGCGACCGTGGTTCCGGCGGTCACACCAACCGCTTGGGCTTCGCCAAACGAGGACTTGCCGTTGTAGTACTGAGACAGATAGCCGGATTCAAAAGAGTACGTGTGGAATTCGACTGTATAGGAGCCGCTCGGCAGCGCGGAGATCGTATATTCGCCGTTAGAGTTCGTCTCCGCACAGTTGTCATATTTAGCGGAGGCTTCCTCAGCGCACGCCTCGACGCTTCCGAGTGGCGCGTGTGTCGCGGCGGCGGTCACCCTTCCGGCGATCTGACCACCCGCATGCAGTTCGGCGTTGACACCCTCGGTCGTAGCCGGCACCGTCACCGCCACAGGAGTTGCTTCGGCTTCCGTGAGCTTGCCGTTGAAATACTGAGACAGGTAGTTGGCGCTTACGCCCTCAGGGTAGTAGCCGACCTTGTAGGAGCCGGTCGCCAAGCCCGAGATCGTGTAGTTGCCGCCACCATTGCCGGCTGTCACCTGACAGGAAACCGTATGGCCCTGGTCGGCCGCCTCCACCGCATACGTGCTGCCCGCCTGTCCGGCGATCGGCACGCCGCTGCGCAACCATGCGTAAGAGAAGCTAGTCGGGCTATTGGTCCAAGTGCCCGTCGAGCAGGTGAGCGTCTGCCCGAGCGCAGGGGTACCCGTGAGTGTGGGAGCCACGGTATTGACGGGGGCGGGTGACGCCACGGGTGTTGGCGTCGACGACACGATGGCCGAGGCCAGCGCGGGGGCGAGCAGCATGCTGAACAGCGCGATCATTACCAGCGTCGCGCCACGTCTCCCTACGCGCGTCGAGCTGCCGCGCTTGCCTGTCTGCCGCATTTGAGCTTCTCCTGAGGTTGGGTGCGCGAATCCTATCGGTTCAGGCTACGGGAACTTCGGCCCGTGCCAGCATTACCTGACCATCCGCGACATCGGCCACCACGGCCTCGCCGGAATGGAAGCGTCCCTCCAGCAGCGCAAGCGCGAGCTTGTCGACCAGCTGCTTCTGGATCACGCGCCGCAGCGGCCGCGCGCCGTAGGTGGGGTCATAGCCCATGTTCCCCAGCAGCTCGCGAGCGGCGGGGGTGATCTCCAGCTGCACGCCGCGCTCGGCCACCCGCTCGATCACGTGCTCCAGCTGCAGGTTCACGATCTCCGAGATCTGCTCGCGCGAGAGGGGTCGAAGCGCACGATGTCATCGAGTCGATTGATGAACTCGGGCTTGAAGTGGGTAGTCAGCTCGGCGCGCATATCATCGCCGGTCGCCGACACCGGAATATTGGAGGTCATGATCAGCACCGTGTTCTTGAAATCCACTGTGCGACCCTGGCCGTCGGTGAGGCGTCCGTCGTCCATCACCTGCAGCAGCGTGTTGAACACGTCGGGATGGGCCTTCTCGATCTCATCCAACAGCACCACCCAGTAGGGACGACGGCGCACCGCCTCAGTCAGCTGGCCGCCCTCTTCGTAGCCCACATACCCGGGGGGCGCTCCGACGAGGCGTGAGACAGAGTGCTTCTCCATGTACTCGCTCATGTCGATTCTCACCATCGCATCCTGGGAGTCGAACATGAACTCGGCAAGTGCCCGCGCCAACTCTGTCTTGCCAACGCCGGTGGGACCGAGGAACAGGAACGTGCCGATCGGCCGGTTGGGGTCCTGTAGCCCCGCACGCGAGCGGCGCAGCGCGGTGGCCACCGCCTCGACCGCCTCGTCCTGGCCGACGACGCGTTCGTGCAAGCGCTCCTCCATGTGGATCAGCTTCTCCACCTCGCCCTCCAGCAGGCGCGAGACGGGGATGCCGGTCCAGCGGGCCACGACCTCCGCCACGTCCTCGGCGTCGACCTCCTCCTTGAGGAACTGGGGAGCCTGTCTTCCACCTCCCCCTGCTCCAGCCTCACCGTCGCCGTCTTCGCGCTCGGCGGCTTCGTGCTCGGCCAGTTGCTTCTCGAGCTCCGGGATCTCGCCGTAGCGCAGCTCGGCGGCGCGTTGCAGGTTGGCTTCGCGCTCGGCGCGCTCGGCCTCGACGCGCGCCTGCTCCAGGCGTTCCTTGGTCTCGCGCACGCCCTGGATCGCTTGCTTCTCCTTCTCCCACTGCGCCCGCATCTCATCCGAGCGCCCGCGTAGCTCGCCCAGCTCGGCCTCGATCGCCCCGCGACGCTCCTCCGAGGCCTCGTCCTTCTCCTTGCGCAACGAGGTCAGCTCGATCTCCAGCTGCATCACCCGCCGATCCACCTCGTCGATCTCGGTGGGCACGGAGTCGATCTCGATGCGCAACCTCGAGGCGGCCTCGTCGATCAGGTCGATCGCCTTGTCGGGCAGGAAGCGATCGGCGATATAGCGGTGGGAGAGCGTGGCGGCGGCGATCAGAGCGTTGTCCTGGATGCGCACGCCGTGGTGGGTCTCATAGCGCTCCTTGAGCCCACGCAGGATCGCGATCGTGTCCTGCACGCTCGGCTCGCCCACCATCACCGGCTGGAAGCGGCGCTCCAAGCGCCGCGTCCTTCTCGATGTGCTTGCGGTACTCGTCGAGCGTGGTCGCGCCCACGCAGCGCAGCTCGCCGCGCGCGAGCATCGGCTTGAGCAGATTGGCGGCGTCCACCGCGCCCTGGGCGGCGCCGGCGCCAACGATCGTGTGCAGCTCGTCGAGGAACAGGATCACGGTGCCCTGGGCCTCCGAGACTTCCTTGAGCACCCCCTTCAGGCGCTCCTCGAACTCGCCGCGGTAGACGGCACCGGCGATCAGGGCGCCCATGTCGAGCGCGATCACGCGTCGCTCGCGCAGCGACTCGGGCACGTCGCCGGACACGACCCGCTGCGCCAGACCCTCGACGATCGCGGTCTTGCCCACGCCCGGCTCGCCGATCAGGACCGGGTTGTTCTTGGTGCGACGCGAAAGCACCTGGATGACACGGCGGATCTCCTCGTCGCGCCCGATCACGGGGTCGAGCTTGCCCTGCTCGGCCAGCTCTGTCAGGTCCTTGCCCGAAACGCTCGAGCGGCTTTTGCTCCTCCTCGGGCGGTTGCACAGGCGGTTGCGCGCTCATGGAGCCTGAGACCTGCGAACGAGTTGCGTGCCGATGGCGCGATAGGGAACCAACTCGGCGCGGAAGGAGCGGCGCACCTGCTCGAGCTCCTCGGCCAGTTCGACCTGGGCGCGCAGCGCCTGTAGCTCGAGCTCTTCGATGCGCGCATGCATGGTTTGCACCTCAGACTCGAGATCGAGCACGCGCTGCACGCCGGCGAGGTTGAGGCCTAGCTCGACGGTCATCTCGTGGATGCGGCGCAGCTTCTCGACGTCGCTGCTGGGAGTACAGGCGCGTGCCCTTGGGCGAGCGCTTGGGCTCCACCAGCCCGCGCGACTCGTACATGCGCAGCGTTTGCGGGTGCATGTCGGCAAGCTCGGCGGCAACCGAGATCATGAATACGCCACGGTCGGTTTCGACCTCGACGCGGGTGACACGCTTGGAGGCACCGCGGAGCCGGGGCTGAACGTCCTGGGAGTCCTCTCCACGCCGGGCGGTCATCGATCCTCACCTGCCTCAGCCGACTGTCCCGCGCCGGCGAACAACTTGGCGCGCGGATTGCCATTCATGACCTTCGAAAGCTCGTCCACAGCGGCACGCTGCTCGTCGCTGAGTTGCTCGGGAACGTCGAGCGTGAAGCGATAGTGGATGTCCCCTCGGCTCTTGCCGCCGAGCTTGGGCGGGCCCTCGCCACGCAGGCGCTGGAGCGCGCCATGGTGGGTTCCGGGCTTCACGCGCAGCGTCTTGGAGCCGTCGAGCGTGGGCACACGCACCTCGGCGCCAAGCAGCGCCTCGGGGATCGTCAAGGGAACCTCGACTTCGAGATTGTCGCCCTTGCGCTTGAACGCCGGCGAGGGATCGACGTGGGTAATGACATAGAGGTCGCCCGCGGGCCCACCGCGCGCTCCAACCTCGCCCTTGCCGGGCACGCGGATGCGCGAGCCCTCCTTTACTCCAGCGGGGATGTTGACGCGGAATTTCTTGACGGTGCGCACCGCGCCCGAGCCATGACATGTAGGGCAGGGGTCCTCGATCACCGTTCCGCTTCCACCGCACCGCGAGCACGGCTGGGTGATCGAGAACATGCCCTGTCCCTCGCTCTCGATGCCGCGGCCTTCGCAGCGCGGGCAGACCTTGGGCGTGGTGCCCGGCTTGGCGCCCGTGCCGTGACAGGTTGAGCACACACCGCTGGTAGGCACCGACAACGGGACCTGCGCGCCCGAGATCGACTGGTCGAAGGAGATCCGCACCTCTGTCTCCAGGTCATGTCCACGCTGCGGGCGCGAACGGGCACGACGTCCGCCGGCCGGTCGTAGCGCCTCCTCCACCGCCACCGCTGAACAGGTTGGAGAGGATGTCGCCCATCGAGGAAGCGTCGAAGTCGAAGTTGCCAAAGCCGCCGAAGCCGGGACCCCCCGAAGCTCCGCCCGCAAACGGGCCGGTGCCGTTGTCGTACTGCTTGCGCTTCTCGGGATCGCCGAGCACGTCGTGGGCTTGGGAGATCTCCTTGAAGCGCTCCTCGGCCGCTTGTCGTCGGGGTTGCGGTCGGGGTGATACTGTGCGGGCCAGCTTGCGGTACGCCTTCTTGATCTCCTCGGCGACTCGCCTTCTTGTCGACCCCGAGCGTCTTGTAGTAGTCGGGACGCGTTGCCATGTGGATCTCCGTCGCCTATGCGGCCACGAGTACGCGGGCCGGTCGAATGATCGTCTCGCCCATGCGATAGCCGTTCTGGAAGACCTCCGCCACGGTGCCGCTCGTGGCGCCCTCGACCGGCTGCTGGGCCACCGCTTCGTGCAGAGTTGGGTCGAAGGGCTCCCCGAGCGGCGCGAACGCCTCGATGCCGAGGCGGGCAAGCGCCGCGCCCAGCTCCGAGCGCACAAGTCGCACACCCGCGAGCAATGGGTCCTCGTCCTCGGCCGCCTCGATCGCGCGGTCGAGGTTGTCCAGGGCGGGCAACAGCTCCTTGGCGAGTTTGGCCACGCCGCGATCCTGCGCGGCTGCCGCGTCGCGCGCGACGCGCTTGCGGTAGTTCTCGAAGTCGGCCTGCGTGCGCTGCGCGAGCGCCAGGTATTGATCGCGCTCGGCAGCGGTCTTCACCAGCTCATCGAGCTCCTCTGAGAGGGCTCCCGCGGGGTCCATCCCCTGATCGGGGATGGACTGTTGGGGGGTGGGGGGGCCACCGGGGTCCACCCCCGGTCGCTGCTCGGCTTCCACCTCGACGGTCAGCGGGGCCTCGGCCTCGCTGCCGTCGGGTGCTGCTTGGGTCTCGGGGACGCCCGTGGTGTGCGACTCGGTGTCGGTCATCGAGGTCAGCTCTTGCCCTCGTCGACCACCTCGGCGTCGACGACGTCCTCCTCGGAGGACGCGCCGTCGCTCGAAGCTCCTCGCCAGCGCCGTCGGCTGACGCAGCGGCCGCTCGGCCTGGGCACTTCTGGTACATCGCCTCGGAGACGGCGTGGAAGGCGCTCTGCAGGGCCTCGGTGCGAGCGTTGATCGCGGCCGGATCCTCGGCCTCCAGCGACTCGCGTACCTCCTTGATCGCCTCCTCGATGCGACCCTTGGAGTCGGCGTCGACCTGGTCGCCCAGATCGACCAGCTGGCGCTCGGCCTGGTAGGCGGCGTTCTCGCCGTTGTTGCGGGCCTCGGCCAGCTCGCGTGCCTTGCGGTCCTCCTCGGCGTGGGACTCGGCGTCGGTGACCATCCGCTTGATCTCATCCTCGGAAAGCCCGGAGCCTGCCTTGATCTCGATCTTCTGCTCCTTGCCGGTGCCAAGATCCTTGGCGGACACGTTGAGGATGCCGTTGGCGTCGATGTCGAAAGCGACTTCGATCTGCGGGATGCCGCGCGGTGCCGGCGGGATGCCGGTGAGCTGGAACTTGCCCAGCGACTTGTTGTACTGGGCCATCTCGCGCTCGCCCTGCAGCACGTGGATCTCAACCGAGGGCTGGTTGTCCTCGGCGGTCGAGAACACCTCGCCCTTGCGGGTGGGGATCGTGGTGTTGCGCTCGATCAGCTTGGTCATCACGCCGCCCTTGGTCTCGATGCCGAGCGTGAGCGGTGTGACATCGAGCAACAGCACGTCCTTGACGTCGCCGGCGAGCACGCCCGCCTGGATCGCGGCGCCAACGGCCACCACCTCGTCGGGATTGACGCCGCGGTGGGGGTCCTTGCCGGTGAGCTCCTTGACCTTCTCCTGCACAGCCGGCATACGCGTCATGCCGCCGACGAGCACGATGTGGTCGATCTCCTTGACGCCCTTGTCCTTGGCGTCGTCGATCGCCTGGCGCACGGGCGCCACGACGCGGTCGAGCAGCGCCGAGGTGAGCTCGGCGAGCTTGGCCCGCGTCAGGCGGGTGTCGAGGTGCTTGGGGCCCGAGGAGTCGGCCGTGATGAACGGCAGGTTGATCTGCGTCTCCTGGGTGGTGGACAGCTCGATCTTGGCCTTCTCGGCGGCCTCGTACAGCCGCTGCAGCGCCATCGGGTCGGCCGACAGGTCGATCGCCTGGTCGCGCTTGAAGTCGGCCACGAGCCAGTCGACGATCGCCTTGTCGAAGTTGTCGCCGCCGAGGTGGTTGTCGCCGGCGGTGGACTTGACCTCGAACACGCCGTCGCCGATCTCGAGCACGGACACGTCGAAGGTGCCGCCGCCGAGGTCGAACACGAGGATCGTCTGGTCGTTTTCCTTGTCCAGGCCATACGCCAGCGAAGCCGCGGTGGGCTCGTTGATGATGCGCTTAACCTCCAGGTTGGCGATCTTGCCGGCGTCCTTGGTGGCCTGGCGCTGGTCGTCGTTGAAGTAAGCGGGGACCGTGATGACAGCCGAGTCGACCGTTTCGCCCAAATACGCTTCGGCGTCGGTCTTGAGCTTCTGCAGGATCATCGCGGAGATCTCCGGCGGCGAGTACTGCTCGCCGGCGGCTTCCACGCGCGCGTCGCCATTGGGACCGGAGACGACCTTGTAGGGGACGATCGACTCCTCCTCGCGGACCTCGCCCTCCTTGCGGCCCATGAAGCGCTTGATCGAGAAGACGGTGTTCTGGGGGTTGGTGACGGCCTGGCGCTTGGCGACGGTGCCGACGAGGCGCTCGCCAGAGGCGGTGAAGGCGACTACGGAGGGGGTGGTGCGGCCGCCCTCGGCGTTCTCGATGACGGTGGGCTCGCCACCCTCGAGCACGGCCATGCACGAGTTCGTTGTGCCGAGGTCGATGCCTATGGTCTTGCCCATGAGGTGATGCTCCTTGCGTTAGGCGTGGTTCAAATCTAAGTGAGAATCTAGCAGATTATCTGTAGACGTTCAAGCAGTCATCTGTATGTGCCGACATACCTTGAATGGAGGCTTACCCAAGGCCCTTCAGGTGCACACTTCCACAGCTATAAACGGTAACTTTTAGGTATGGATCTCCCTAGGCCACAGCTAGCGTTGCCGGCGGGACCGATCAAGCCGAAGCTGCGTGGCGTGTCCCACCAGTACGCGTTCTTCGTGTCGCTTGGCTGCGGCGTGGCGCTGATCCTGGCGGCATCCGACGGACGGGCGCGGCTGGCGGCAAGCATCTACGCGGTAGCGGTATCGGCGCTGCTCGGAACGAGCGCGCTCTATCACCGGGTGACGTGGCGTCCGAACGCGCGGCGCTGGATGCGACGCTTGGATCACTCGATGATCTTCGTGTTGATCGCAGGCACCTATACACCGGTTGCCCTGCTTGCCCTGAAAGGGTCCCTGGCAAGCACGATCCTAATCGTGCTGTGGACGGGAGCGCTCGGCGGCGTGGTGTTCAAGCTGTTGTGGATCGACGCGCCGAAGTGGCTATTCGCGGGGGTATATGTGGCGCTCGGACTGGTGTCGGCGGCGGTCTTCGGCGAGCTGCCCGCCAGCGATCGGCTGGCTCGGCGTCGCGGGACTTGCCACCGGCGGCCTGCTCTACGTGATCGGGGCGATCGTGTATGCAAGCGGGCGACCGAACCCATGGCCAAAGGTGTTCGGCTACCACGAGGTCTTCCATGCGCTCGTGATCGCCGCGGCGGCGTTGCAGTACGCCGTGATCGCGTTCGCGGTGCTGCCTCACGGTTGATCGCACCGGCCGGCTACTCGCCGCTATTTCAGTCAAGCGCGCCGGCTCGCAACCTCCGCCGCGGAGAACAGTCCACGGCTGGGGCACATTCGCGCCAGGGCGCATTCATCACAAGCCGGGTTACGGGCATGGCAGGTGCGCCGCCCGTGGCGCAGCAGGTTGACGTGGAACTCGAGCTCCTGCCCGGCCGGCGTGAGCGCGAGCATCTGGTCGTGCAGCTCCTCGAAGGGAGCACCGGGGCGGAACAGGCCGAGGCGAGTGCCGACGCGCGAGACATGCGTATCCACCGGGACATCGGGCAGCCCGTAGGAGAACAGCAGCACGCACGCCGCGGTCTTGCGACCGACGCCCGGCAGGGCACACAGGTAGGCGCGGCTCTGCTCGACCGGCGCGTCGCGCATCCACTCGAGCGACAGCGGGTCATCGGCGGGATCGCGGCGCGGAGTCGGCGATCGCGGCGAGGATCGCCTGGATGCGTGCCGACTTGACCTTGGAGATCCCGCCGGGCCGGATCGCCTCCTCGACCTCGGCGACAGGCGCGGCAAGCATCGCCGCGTAGTCGATCGGCTGGGCATTGGCGGCGAAGCGCTCGCGCAAGCGCAGGAAGGCGACGTCGCGGTTGCGGTCGTTCGTGCTCTGCGAGAGCACCGTCAGGATCAGCTCGTCCAGCGGCCGCCCGTGGGGGGCCATGCGCGGGATGCCATATACCTCGCGCAAGCGGTCGCGGATACGCAGCACGCGCGCGCGGGGCGGCGGCTTCCAGGGGTGGGGCACAGGCCCACGCTATATCCTCGCCCGGTGCAACCCTCGAAGCTAATCGGCGGCAGCGCGTGCCAGAGGTAAGCGAGAACAGCGCCGAGATCGATACCCAGCTCGGGACAGACGGCGGCTGCCCGTCTTTTGGCGCAGCGCGCCCTGGCGGTGACGCGGTAGCGCCCGCGCTCTACCTGCACGGGGTGCCAAGCAGCTCCGATGACTGGCTGCCGTTCCTCGAGCGCACGGGCGGGCTGGCTCCCGACCTGCCCGGCTTCGGGCGCTCGGGCAAGCCCGGACTACCTCGCAGTACACGATCGACGAGTATGCGGGCTTCATCGAGCGCTTCCTCGACATGCTCGAAGTGGAGCGCGTGCGCATGCTCGTGCACGACTGGGGGGCGGTGGGCCTCGCGTTCGCCCAGGCGCACCCCGAGCGGGTGGAGCGGCTGGTCGTAAGCAACGCCGTGCCATTCCTGCCCGGCTACGAGATGGCATCGCACCGCGCGCATGTGGCGCACACCGGTACTCGGGGAGATCGCGATGGGCGCCACCACGCGGCGCCTGATGCGACGCTCCACAGCGCGAGGCGAACGTCACCCCGGGACCGCTGCCCGAGACGTGGATCGAGTCGGTGATGGGCCACTTCGATCAGGGCACCCAGCGCGCGATCCTGCGCCTGTATCGCAGCTCGCCAAGCGAGGTTCTCGCGCAAGGCGGGAGAGCACCTCTCGCGCCTGGAGATGCCATCGCTGGTGCTTTGGGGCCGGCAAGACCCTACATCCCTTGGCGCTTTGCCGAGGAGTACGCGCGGGCGCTGCCAAACAGCGAGCTGGTGGAGCTGGAGACGCCGGCCACTGGTGGTGGTTGGATCGGCCTGACGCGATCGAGCGCGCTACAGATTTCCTCAGCGAAGACTGAGCGCTCCCGGCAGACGCACGAGCTGGCTCTAACGGTCGCCCGCAATCCTGGCATCCACCTCGTTGTCGTCGCTGATGGCTCGTAGGATTCCGTGCCCTCGTGGGGTGAGTTGCCAGGCGTTGGGCTCGCCCTTGGCGCGTCCGTTGCCGCGGTTCTCGATCAGCTCGAACCCTTCGAGGCGGCTGAGCAATCTCGAGATCTGCCCCTGATCGGTCACGCCGGCAGCGTCGGCGACCTGACGGTTGCTGGCACCCGGCTCTGAACCGATCGCGGCAAGCACGCGGGCCGTGCGGAAGGTGAGACGGATCGGTAGGTCCTTGAATGGGTCGTGTGGACGTTTGGGTGCACCACCGTTGCGTTCGGGCTTGCAGGGAGATGCGGGACGGTCGAGCTCGCGGCGTGCCGCGGCAGGACCGAGGTAGGGGTGAACGATCATGCTCATCAGGGAATTCAGGAGCTCGGTTAGCGGCTCAGGGTTCTCTTCCAGTAGGCGCGCGTGGAGAACCGAGGCGACGCCACCGACGGTGCTCTGTGCTGTCAGTGGAGGCGGCTCGGCGTTCGTTTTCGCCTCGGCGCGGCCCTCATCGACAGCCCTCGCGAGCGTGTCGAGCATGCGCCGACGCAGCCCGGCGACCCCGGGTCCCGCCTTGAGCGTCTCGATCAAGCAGACCCGTGCGAGGGCAGGGTCTTCGTCGAATCGATCCAAGAGCGCAGCAAGCCCGTCACGTATCCGCTCCCGCCATCGAACCTTCCCCGTGTATGCGGGGAGCACACGCTCGGAGATCCGCTCCACGCCACTGTGGAGCACGGCCAGGAAACAAGCTTCGCGGTCATCGAACAGGTCGTAGAACGTGCGGCGCGACACACCAGCGCGTTTACAAACCCGACCAACACCCGCGTCCTCCAAGCCGTTCTCGGCGAGGACTTCTGTGAACGCGAGCAGCAAGCGCCGACGTTGCATCTCAGCGATGTGGCCACCCTCACGACGTCGACCGCTCGAGCCCGTGGTGCTGTCGAGCAAGACTTCGGGGGCATCAGCCTCGCTTGGCGCTATCGGTCTGTTCGGCGCCAGCTGACCTGACAGTGCTCCTGCCATGGTTCGCATCTCACTTCTTCTTGTGTTTGGTGGTCTTTTTGGCCTTCTTCGTCTTCTCCTTCGTGCAGCCCGTGACCGCGATTGGGGTTGATTGTTTGAGGCTGACCCCATTGGCACCTACGAAGATCGTCGGCATGATGAGCTTGCTGGTGCAGAGGTTTGTGTTGGCTGCGAGAGCAGAGTCGGACCCTTGAGGTAGTTTGAGTTCGAACACGCCGATGGGGACATCGGGGATCGTGCGGAATGTTGAGCTCGTGATTCCCGCTGGGTTGATGAATGTTTCGCCGTGTAGGTAGACGGTGACGCCCTCGCCCGATAGCGCGACGATCAGTTCAGGGAACTTCGCGCCAGCGTGCGAGACGAAATACGCGGGACCTTCCAAATGGACCGGTAGCACCGGCGTGGTTGCCGTAGCAGTACCAATCCTCGAATCAGACGGACACGACGCGGGATTCGCATCGAACACACTATCCGGGCACGCCTTCTGAAGCGTCGTCAACCGAGAGGGCAGCTGCTTCGGTAGATCGACCTTGACCTTCCCGATATTCGCTTGGGTCCCGAACGCCGCTTTGGGATAGGTCAGCTTCACATTCAAGCTCGCGCCCTTGGCCCGCGATGTTTTGCCGTTCGTTGAGACCGAGAAGATTGGTTTGAACTTCAACACCGCACAATTCGTGACCTGGAACGGGACATGCAAGGTCGATACGCTGCCTTGACTGCTCGTGAGGCTACCCCCGATTTCCTGCGGGCTACAGTTCGTTGGGTTGAACGTGAAGTCCGGACGGTCTACCGACACGTTCACGTGCTTGATCTCGAGCGGAATCCCATCGATGATCTGTGGGATCGCATACGGGCCCGTCGCATCAGAGGTGATCGTCAGCGCCGCGTTTTCGGGGTTGACTTCGATCTTCGCCCGCACGGTCACCTTCCCCAGGTCGAACGGACCGGCCTTCGCGGGATTCACGATCGACAAGCCGTAGGGGGCACCATCATAGGGACCCGTGATGAACACTTCGCCACCGGTCACCGTATAAGGGTTACCGCCCAACCCAACGCTCACAGTCGTATGCCCGATCAAGCTTTCAGGACCACACGTACCAGCATTTCCTTCAGCTTCCCCGCACAACTTCACGCTCGACAGCGTGCCGAGCAAGCCGGGAGGCATCTTCAACTGGATCGCATCCAAGTTCTGATTCCCGTCTTCCCTGGACATCGTCATCGTGAACGGCGTGAACGCACCAGCTTGAATGTTCAAGCTGCCCGTTGTCAACGACGGATCGAAGGGCAACGATTGACTGCACGGTGTGTGGTTCGGGCCAGAGGTGATTTCAAAGGTGGAGCTCGAGTTCACCGGCGCGGTAGCTGACCACGGAGCGATCGATGCCGTAGTTGTGTACGAACCGCACAATGAAGGGGTCCCCAAAGGCGCTCGTGACCCACCGAAGAAGTGCAGCCGGAGGTTTTCGAACGGCAGTTGCGGCGTTTCCTTGAACGTCGAGACCAACTGCCCGGTGACCGGGTCTGGCGTGACCTGGCCCGCCAGCTTGACGATGATCCCCGAATACGGGTCTTTCACAACCAGATACAGCGCGATCAGGCTCCCGAACGGGTTGGCGTTCTGCTGCGCCAGGTACGCGGCACCTTCAAGACGGTGCGGCAACAACGGCGTTTCGATTTCAACGGTCCCAACCTTGGACGCTTCAGGACAGGACTGTTCGGAAGGGCTTTCAAGACCCACCTGTTCCGTGCTGCACGAGAGCAGGCCGTCAGCCCCCGCGGCGTTCAAGCCGACGCCGGCCGGCAGGGTGACCGTAGTGTCCTTGACGGTCGCGTTCGTCAAGCCCGTGGCATTCAAGCTGGCTTCTTGCGGAACGTGTACAGCGACGGTCAAGCCCGTCGGTGTCGCCGCCTGTTGCCCGTCGGGCGCGACACTGACCGACGGTTCGAAGTTCAAACGGTTACAGCCGTCCTCGCTGAGCGGTTCGCCCGAGCTGTCCTGAAAGGTGTAGCGTGCTGGTGCGGTGAACTGGCCGATGTTAGACCACGAGTCCCCTTCGACGCTCGTACTCCACGGGGCACCGCACGACGTCGGCATGATCAAGAACGGCTGTCGCTTTTCCTGCACAGGACACTTGAGTTCCCATTTGAAGCCTTCCCCTTCGACGCGTTCACCGAACTTGTCGAGGCACTCCGTGTTGCGCGAGACGTCATGCCGGGGATCGGCTGGCACACCCCAAAACGTGACTTGGTCTCCGATGAAACCGACCTCAGGGATGTCCGGTACCGTCACAACGACACCGTAATCACCGCCCGTACGGAGCGACGTGTCGAGAATCACCGGACCGATGATCGTCTCAAAACCAAACCGTGCGGGCTCACCCACAGACGGTTCGAGACTGTATAGCGGCGTGGAGAACGCATACGGTACGTGCGCCGATACGTCCGGGTTCAGGACGATCGGCGTCGCAACTCCGATCGCGGTGTTATCGGGACATTCCCGTCTCAGGAACGTATGCGTGTTGCACTTCGGCAACGGTGTCGGATTGCCGATCAGCCCAGGCGGAAGATCGAAGCGCAGATCCTTGGTCATCGCGAGCGGCTGCGCTTCTACGAAGTTCACGCCGTAGCCTTCGCGTACCACGTGCACGCCGATCGTGTTGAACAGAAGCGTAGTGGTCAGCTGAAATGGGTGCGAGCCTGCCTGCGTGTCAGCAGCGCCGCCCTCTTCTTCAGGCATCAGTTCATAACTTTCCACTCCAAAAGACGGCCTCGAGTCGCTCAACCCCAACGGCTTGCGTGACACGATCGGCGCCGCTCCACCGCCAGAGACGTTCACTTCGTTGATGCCCTCCCCGGCGCCCGCGGCGACCTTCACGGTGATGTCGATCATCATCCGTTCATACGTCAGCAACGGGCCGGAATAGGTACAGGTCACCGTCTGACTGGCTATCGAACAGCTCGTCAAATGCCGTGCGTCCTGCACGCCGATGTCCCCGCCACCCCCCTCTCCATAGACCTGGGTCGGCGTGACGCCGGCCGGCAGCTGATCGACCACGACGATGTTTTCCGTAAGCCCGTTGGCCATCGCATCGCCGAGATTGCTGACTTCGACGACCATCGCGCTTTCGCCGCCGCTGGTTGCCGCAGACACGGACTCGGTGCTCACATGCCACCACGGCATCGCCGCGCTCGCCTGCCCCACACCAGCCAGCATGGCCAGCGCGATCGCGCACACGCAGACCGCTAGACCCTTGTACGAGCGCGCCTTCATCGGTTGCCCCTTCCACTCTTCTTGGCGTTACTGGCCTTCTTCGCGCCGTATCTCTTCCGTGCTCGCCGTTCACACGCCGCACGCTTGCGCTTCGGTCCTTTGCGGCACGCCTTCAACGCGCGCGAGAGGACTTGCTTTTGTTTGATAGCCCGTGGCTTCACAGCGGGCTTCGTCGTAGACGGACTCAGATTTCCGGTACCAGAGAACGTCGCGCTGGGGGTCGGCCCGAACACTTCCGGTTGCGGCGCGGGAGCGCCCTTGCACGAATCGCCGGACGTACACGGGGGCGAGGACACCGGCGAGGACGTGCACGGCGCCGAAGCCGAGCAGACATGCGCGTCATACACGTCATAACCACTGTCATAGTCCGACGGTACGAGTTGGCTGGTCGTGATGAAGAAGGCATCATCGCCGTTTTCGCTTGCGTCGTAGAACGCCGATTCGCTACTGGACGTCCCAGAAGAGACCAGATTCACACAGCCGTTCGACCGAGCGTTGAACGTAGTGTCGCCCACCGCGCAATCGCCGACACCCGCCGGCTCATACTCGTACACATCCTCCAAACCATTCGTATCCTGAGGGACGAGCGCATCCGGACTATCGAAGAACACCCGGCCGTTGTTCAACAGGTAACGCGGCTGATACAACGGCGCTTTGGTGATTCCAACTTCCAGATCATCCCAACCCGGCACGCTCCCCGCGAGCCAACGATCGGTTCTTGCCCAGATCGACGTCCACATGTTAGCTCGATCGTCCGTCAGGTTATTCGGGGTATCGAGCACTCCTACCGGCCGTGCACCCGTCGGATCGCATGACACACACGAAAGCCTTCCTGCCGTCGTGTCATACACGAACACCTCCTCATCGGGCTGACCGCTGACCGCGTCGATGTTGTCATACCCAGTCAAAGACCGATCCGACATGAACACTACATAGCGGCCATTGGGCGAGACACGCGAGCTCAACTCCGAGAGGTCGAGTTCTTCAAGTTCCGCTTCATTCGCTCCAATTGGATCCATCGGCGCGTACCAGTCTTTGCTGTCTTCGCTCGACAATGTGCCGACCAGCGTCGTCATCCATTCCGACCCATCATCGTGCGACACGTATAGGTTCGGTTCACCGCTCACCGCCCCACTAGCCAGAACCCCTGTCGCCACGAAATAGACATATGTGCCATCTTCGCTTGTCCCCAATACCGCCTGTTTGACACCAGCGCTGGTTTCACCCGCGCCATGATGGCCGGTTATATCTGTCTTCCTCGACGTATCCGCGTCAAATACATAGAGTTCGCCGGCTTCGGTATAGAAGACCCGAGACCCATCGCTGCTCACCGTCTGAAGCACCGCGAGCGGGCCACCCACACGCTGACTGCGCTTTTCCAGAATATTACTGAGATATAGTCCGCCGTAGAACCCGGAATTGTAAGGATCGCCTTCGGTCCAAGCCACCCTCTCACCATCGCTCGACATCGCGCGCGGCACCGCTCCCCTGAGGCCATTGCCTCCGAAGTACACCTTCCCGAGCGTTGGATGACCGCTCGTATCGTAATTGATCAGATACAGATGCCCGCCATTCCACTCGTACAGATTCTTTTCTTCGTTTTTAGCTATCGCGCCAGGCGTGAGAGCTAGCGGCGACTCGAACACCACGCTACCCAGATCTGGTGTCGCAGCCACAAATTGCATTTGCGAATGGACTTCTCCGGTCTTTTCCCCTCCGTTTCCGGTCTTTTCCCCTCCGTTTTCCCCTCCGAACTTGGTTCCCGACGGCACATTCGCAGGCGTAACAAGTGGAAGGAACGCTCCATTCGCATTATTCCTGAGATACAGCGTCCGTTCGGTCGCTTCCGGTGACAGCGGAGGCGTACCGGATTTCAGCGGGGCAAGGGTCGCCAACGACAAGTTGGGTGAGAACAACCCATATTCCTGAGCGCCGCTTGCGCTATAGAGTTCGTTCGCGGCTTCATCTTCGGGAAGCACGTTAGGCAGCACGAGGTCCTGTGTGGTCCAACCCTGAACCCCTCGCCTTGAGAGGACTTGGGAAAAATCACGCTTACCCACCGGGTTTTCCCCAGCATCCGGGCCCGCCGTTAGATATGTGATGCCCGTGCCATCGTTGGCAGCCTGTATCTCCCCGCCCGCTTCAAACGGTTCAATCACAGAGCCTTTTTTATTCGCCGGTGAGACGAGTTCCACGCCCGACCGTCTGGGAGCGTCAGTTCGCCATTCACGGCTTGAGTCGTGAATGTATGATCCGCGCCTTCGCTCGTGCCAACTTCGTTCACGGCAACGATCCGATAGTGATAGACAGTGCTCGCGCTTAGGCCCTGCGGGTGATAGCCGATCGGGACATAGCTTGCCCCTGCACCCGCGCTCCCCGTCGCGACGTGTCCATAGGAGGTGCTCGTCCCATATTCCACGCGGTATTCGGTCCTAGCGCCCAACGGATCTATGCGAGCCGCGATCATCGCGCTCGTGGCGGCCACGCCCGTGGTCCAGGGACCTTCGATCAACGCCGGTGGGATCTCTTCAAGGGACTGTGAAATACCAGTCGTGCTGCCCTTCGAATTTGACGCAACGAGACGATAATGATAAGTAACGCCAGGAGTCAGACCGCTCGGGCTGGCGCTAACCGCATGACCTTCAAACAGCCCTGAAGCGATCGATGCGCTGGCGGTACTGACGGCGCCCGAGAAGCCGCCAGTCTTGAATTTTGCATCGTCTACATATTCGAAATGATAGCTCGTTTCGGCACCCTCCGGGTTGACTTCCGCTTCGAACGTCGCCGCGCCCCTGGAATCGGGGATCGCCAACTCGCTCACCACCAGCGGGCCCGGCGGCGGTGAGGTCAAGATCCACACGCTGCTTTGGCACGAGCAGGGGACGAAGGAGGGGGCATACAGCTCATTCGTCGTGTCCGAAATTGCCAGACCGTGGTTGATACCTCCGACGGTGTTCGTGCCGAAGCTTGCGATCTCATTCCCTTCACTGTCATACTTCATCACGTGATATCCCCCGGCTGAGTCGCTGACGTAAAGATTTTCGTCAGGGTCCACCGTGATCGCGTCGATAGAGGTGCTGCCGGCATCAAGCTGCGTGCTCTTTTCGACTCCACCCGGTTCGAACTCATGCACTCCGGAGACGTTTCCGTCATAGACGTACACATCGCCCATTGATGAGACCGCCAGAGCTTCAGGACTCGCCGTGCTCGACAGGGTCGCGAGTGAGATGCTTTCTCGCCAGGCACCAGACGGTTCGAATACCTGAACACGTCCTTGGTCGCCTACATACACAGCTCCGTTGGGGCCCACCGCAATGTTGTTGGCGAGCGCAAATGATGAGAATTCACCGTTCCCAGTCCCGGATGAACCAGCCTGACAACTTTCGCCGGACACACAAACGTTTCCGCCGGTGCCCTTGTTCACGTGCCCCCCGAACATCAGCAGGAATTCCCCCTGAGGACCGTACTTCTCGACCCGCGCATGACCGAAATCGACGACATACACGTCGCCATAGGACATGCTCGCAAGCTCATTATCGACCGCAATTCCTGAGGGGTATTCGAAGCCGCCGGTTTCACTGCTGACAATCCCTTGGGTGCATTCGGTGCAGGTTTGAAGTTCGTTAGTGCCGTTCGCCACTCCCGCACCCCACGCCAGGACAAAATTGCCGGAGGCATCGAACTTGTCTACCCTATGGTTTTCGGTGTCGGCGACGTAAACATCCCCGGCTGCATCTGTGGCAGCACCAAACGGGTTTTTGAGCTGGCCCGACCCGGGGCCATAGACACCGAACTGCGTGGCGGCCGCGGCATAGCCCACGCCGCTCGCGAGTGTCCATGCGAGCGCACAGAAAGACATCAAAAGAGCCAAAACCAACCGACGAGCACTTATCACACCCATCTCCTCCTCGAACGATCGACAGGACGACCACCCGAGGAGCTCGGGCAGCACCCCCCATACGGGAGGCAAGCAAAGACAGCCGCGGGTACACAGCCCGCGACGGCAGAAGAACGAGCAACTGAAAACGCGCCTACAGCGCGCGAGTGCCAGCTCGGGCACAAACAACCAGGCCGAGCCTTCTGCTCGGCAAGCCGCGGGCTTTTGCCGCGGCGAGGGAGCCTAGCGCTTAGGCGCCGACTGGCCCAGAGAGAGAGAGAGAGAGAGAGAGAGAGAGACGCGTCAGCGACGCTGACGCGTCCTATTACGGACCCGCCTTCGACACGCCGACTCTCAAGCACGTTATTCCTCAAAGAAACCACGCGAAAAACAACTCCCTCTCAGTAACGACCCGGTCCCTCTCCCAAGGGCCCCGTCAAAACAAGTTGGTGTCGACCACGAGACCAACCCAAACCTGACCTTATGTGATGCTCCACTACCCACGGTTGGGCACATGGAACGCCAGCAAACATACATGACCCCTGGCAGCTTGTCAAGACCCTGTTCATAAAGGTCGTATCCCCGGAGCCCTCGACCCGCCCCATCTCCTCCGACGAAGCTCACCCTCCACACAAGCTCAGCTGATCATGGATTCCCCAGACCCTACGGTGCCTCGATCGCGTTTCGTACTCCGTGCCCTCGCTCGGTGAGCAACCAAGCGTTGGGCTCGCCTTTGGCGTGGCCCTGACCACAGTTCTCGATCAGCCCAAAGCCCTCCAGACGATTGAGCAGCCTCGAGATCTGCCCCTGGTCTGTGATGCCGGCAGTGTCGGCGATCTGACGGTTGCTAGCCGCGGGCTGAGCGCCGATGGCGGCAAGTACGCGCGCGGTACGGAAGGTGAGACGGATCGGGAGATCCTTAAAGGGATCACGAGCGGACTTCGAGGTGTGAGCGTTAGGTGCGGGCTTCGATGGCGGGGCGGGACGTTCGAGCTCACGGCGTGCAGCGACAGGACCAAGGTAGGGATGGACAATCATGCTCATCAAAGGGTTCAGAAGCTCCGTGAGGGGCGCGGGGTGCTCCGCCAATAGGCGCGCATGGATAACCGAGACGGCGCCGCCGACAATGCTCTGTGCCGTTAGAGGAGAAGGCTCGATACCGGCCTTCGCTTCAGAGCGTCCCTCATCGACAGCGCCCGCAAGCGCGTCGAGCACCCGCAGGCGGTACTCAGACACAGCAGGTCTCGCCTTGAGCGTCTCGATCAAACAGACACGCGCCAGCATGGGGTCCTCGTCAAAGAGATCGAGCAGCACACCAAGCGCCTCACGGGTCCGCTCGCGCCAGCTCCGCTCGCGTGCGGAGGCTGGGAGGGCGTCCCGTGAGAGACGCTCGATCGTGGCGTCTAGCACCGCGAGAAAGCACGCTTCGCGATCTTCGAACAGGTCATAGAACGTGCGGCGCGACACTCCCGCTCGCTTACACACCCGACCCACACCCACGTCCTCCAGACCGTCCTCCGCAAGGACTTCCGTGAACGCGAACAACAACCGCCGACGCTGCATCTCGACAATCTGGCCACCCCCACGACCCCGCTGATTCGCGCCCGCGACCTCATCGAGCGATACATCGCGCGCTCGCGCGCTGCGTCTAGACCTCAGACCATTGGGCGCCGTCCCCTCTGACGGCGCCCTTCCCTTGGTGGCCATTTCATTTCTTCTTCTTGTGTTTGCTTGTTTTCTTGGTGTTCTTCTTGACCGTCTTTTTCTTGGGGCAGCCCGTTGTGGTGATCGGTGTTGATTGTTTGAGGCTGACACCGTTCGCGCCGACGAAGATCGTTGGCATCACGAGCTTGCTAGTACAGAGGTTCCCGTTCGCTGCCAATGCAGAGTCTGTGCCCTGGGGTAGTTTCAGTTCGAATACGCCGATCGGGACGTCGGGGATGGTGCGGAACGTGCTGCTTGTGATCCCCGCGGGACTGATGAACGTTTCGCCATGCAAGTAGACGGTGACGCCCTCGCCCGATAGGGCGACGATCAGTTCAGGGAACTTCTGGCCACCATGGCTCACGAAGTACGCGGGGCCTTCCAAATGCACCGGTAGTACCGGGGTAGTCGCGGTAGCGCTCCCGATCCTCGAATCCGGCGGACAGGACGCCGGATTCGCGTCAAACACGCTGTCTGGACACGCCTTCTGCAGTGTCGTCAATCTGGACGGCAGTTGCTTTGGTAGGTCGACCTTGACCTTCCCGATGTTCGCTTGGGTCCCGAACGCTGCTTTGGGGTAGGTGAGCTTTACGTTCAAGCTCGCCCCCTTGGCCCGCGATGTTTTCCCGTTGGTGGACACCGAGAAGATCGGTTTGAACTTCAACACCGCACAGTTTGTGACCTGGAAGGGGACAGATAGTGCCGATGTCGCTCCCTGGCTACTGGTGAGACCACCCGTGATCGCTGTTGGAGAACAGTTTGTTGGGTTGAACGTGAAGTCTGGTCGGTTGATGGTGACGTTGACGTGCTTGATCTGTAGGGGTATCCCGTCGAGTATTTGCGGTATGGCGTGCGGACCCGATGGGTCTGTCGTGATCGTCAATGCCGCGTTTTCGGGGTTGACTTCGATCTTGGCCCTGACGATGACCTCGCCCAGGTTGAACGGTCCGGCCTTCGCGGGATTCACGATCGATAGGCCGTAGGGCGCACCGTCGTAGGGACCGGTTATGTAGACCTTGCCTCCAGTGACCGAGAACGGGTTGCTTCCCAACCCTACGCTGACGATCGTTTCCCCGATCAGGCTTTCAGGACCACACGTCCCCGCGTTCGCTTGTGCTTCTTCGCACAGTTTCACCGAGGATAGGGTCCCCAACAGTCCTGGAGGCATCTTCAACTGGACCGCGTCAAGGTTCTGGTTGCCGTCTTCGCGGCTCATCGTCATCGTAAACGGCGTGAACGCGCCGGCTTGAATGTTCGTGCTGCCGGTCGTCAACGACGGAGCAAACGGCAACGGGCTAGCACACGGACTACCGTTGGGACCACTCGTGATCTTGAATTCTGAGGAAGAGTTGACAGCGGCGTTACCCGACCACGGTTCGATCGACGCTGTCGTTGTGTATCCACCGCACAGTGCTGGGGTTCCCAACGGTGCTCTCGAGCCTCCGAAGAAGTGCAGGCTCAGTTCTTCAAAGGGTAGCTCCGGTGTTTCCCTGAATGTGGAGACCAACTGGCCAGTCACGGGATCTGGTTTGACTTCGCCAGCGACCTTGATCCGCACCCCCGACACCGGATCGTAAGCCACCAAATACAATGCCACGAGACTCCCGAAGGGGTTGGCGTCCTGTTGGGCCAGGTACGCTGCGCCAACAAGCGGGTTCGGTAGCAACGGCGATTTGATTTCGACGGTCCCGACCTTCGACGCTTCAGGACAGGACTGTTCAGCCGGGTTTTCTAGACCGATTTCGCCAAGCCCACAAGCGGACAAGCCATCGGCCGCCGCCGGGTTCAGTCCCACGCCGGCGGGTAGCGTCACCGTCGTGTTCTTCACGGTCGACTCGGCATCGCCCGTGGGATCGAGGCTCGCTGTCTGCGGGACATGCACACCCACGGTCAGTCCCGTCGGCGTGCTCCCGGCCTGACCGTCAGGAGTCACGCTGATCGACGGTTCGAAGCTCAAGCGGTTGCACCCATCCATCCCAAACGGTTCACCGAGAATGTTCTGGAACGTATATTCCCTCGGCGGCGTGAACTGACCTGGGTTCGCCCACGAATCCGCTTCCATACTCGTATGCAACGGACCAGAACACGACGTCGGCAGGATCAAGAACGGGTTCGGATGTTCTTCACCACCACTGGTACACGGCGTCGCGCCTCCGAAGTCTCCCAGGAGGCATTCCGTACCGCGCGAGGCATCGTGGCGCGAATCCCCTGGGGTACCCCAGAACGTGACCTGCGAGGACATGAACCCCACGAGCTGCGTAATGTTATCTACATGCACCACCACGCCATAATCCCCGCCAGTACGAACATAGGTATCCAATGTCACGGTGCCGGTGAGCGGCGTGAACCCGAAGCGTGCCGGCTCGCCATGACTGGGAACGAGATTGAACAATGGCACTGTGATCACCTCAGGCAACGTGTGTTGAGAAACAGCGTTGGTGACCACAACCGTCACGACACCGATGGCGGTGTCCGCAGGGCAATTATTGTAAAACTGTTCGCCTTTTTTTGGTATCGAGAAATCGTATTCGCTGCACTGTGGTAGCGGTGTGGGATTGCCGATCAAACCAGGCGGAAGATCGAAATGCAGATCCTTCGTCAATGCCGCAGGAAACACTTCCGTGACGTACCTCTTCCCGAACGGCCACCATACCTGTTCCAGCTTCGTATTCAGGTTGAACGTCGTAGTCAACTGAAACGGATGCGATCCCGCTTGCGTCGCAGGGCTACCATCTTCATTCGCCGGATACAGTTCATAATTATCCAGACCAAACCCTAGCGACGTGCTACCGATCGTCAAGGGACGATTCACGCTCACAGGCAGCGTGTCGCCACCCGTCACCGACACTTCGCTCTCGAAGGATCCAGAAGTGCCCGCCTGCGCTTTGACATTGATCAATATCTCAAGTTGCTCATACGGTGCGAGATCACCTTCGAATGTGCACGACACAGAGGAAATGGTACAGCTCAGCGTACTAGTAATCGCCGAATTGTTAGCACTATCTCCCCCTGAAATACCGGTCACCGTGAGCCCGGACGGGAGCTTGTCGCTGATGGTGACAGGACTGTTGCTCGCATCCACCGGCGCGTCGCCCAGATTGGTGACCGCAAGTACAATCTCCCCATCGCTGCGGCCAGGAGTGACTTCGTTTACAACCGCTTCTTTGAGTCCGCCCTCGAGCGAGCTATAAGAGTAAGGTTCACTTCGTATCAGCGGAACTTCGCTGTCTGCCAATTCCCCGACGAACGTAATCACGTACGGTTTCGTGCCTTCCTTGTCGCCCGGGCCACCTGTCACCTGAACGTTGCCTTTCCCGTAGATTTCTTCAAGGCCCTGCTCGACTTCTTCATGTGTCGCATCCCACGCGAAGAGCCTAAATCCGCTTGGCAATGAATGGATCAGCACGAACTGGCCTCCTTCCGCACTGACCGTCAGCTTCTGCACCTCATCTTGACCACTGCCCGGTTTGATGACCGTCGGCGCGGGATTGGAGGTCACCTGCCACCAGGAGCTTTCAGCGTGAGCCACCCCAGCGCCGGCCCACAACATGGCCATCGCGATGACCAGCACGACCATACTCGCTAGTCGCCTGGAAACGACTGCTCTGTTTCGTAGGCTCATCATGACCTCTTCGCTCCCCCGTCGCGTTGCGTCCTTACCGAGGAGTGTCCCCTCGCGCTTGACTTCTTTGCCTTACCCTTCTTCGCTCCTACCTTGTGCCTCTTGCGCCGTTTGACGGCCTTCTTCTTGTGTTTAGCCGACTTCACCACAGGTTTGGATGTCGTCTGGGAAATGTTCCCCTGTCCAGTGAACGTCGCGCTCGCCGGCGCACCGAAGCTCGTCGGTTGTGGCGACGGCGCCGGTTTACACGAGTCAGCGGTCGTGCATGGCGGCGGGCTCACTGGCTCGGAAATACAGGGCGAGGACGCTGAGCAAACGTGCGCGTCATACACGTCGTAGCTATTGTCATAGTCCGCGGCGGTCAACCGGCTAGTCGTCAGGAAGAACACGTCGTCACCACTCGCGCTCGCGTCATAGAACACCGATTCCTCAGCTGAAGTTCCTGAGGAGATCAGGTCCACGCAACCGCGCTCACTTTCGACAAACGTCACGCTCCCAGATGCACAGCTCCCAACACCCGTCGGCTCGTACTCGTAGACGTTCTCGAGCCCATCCGTGGCCTGTGGAACCAGGCCGACGGGACTGTTGAAGAACAGACGACCGCTATTCGACAGATACCGGGGCTGATAGAAACCAGATTCGCCTTGCCCCGGCGCCCAGCCCGGAATACTTCCGGCCAACCAATGAGGGCCGGTACCTTGCCTTTCGTTCCATGACCCGTGGCGATCGACAAGCAGCGTTTGGAGGGCTTCTTTCCCCTCATCGAGCACTCCAACTGGGCGTGCGCCCGTCGGATCGCAAGACGCGCACGCCAAACGACCCGCAGACGCACTGTAAACGTATACCTCCTCGTCCGGCTCACCGCTGACGGCGTCGAGATTGTCATAGCCCGTCAGGCTCCGCTCCGACATGAATGCCACGTATTCGCCGTCGGGGGAGACGCGAGAGCTTACTCCACTCAGGTTATCCTCTCCTGGGGTAAAGAAGGATGTGGAAACCCAGCTCGTCTCGTCTTCTTTGGAGAGCGTAGCGATAAATGCTGTCTGCCACCCCTCGCTCGTATCACGCGATAGATAAAGGTTATCTCCGCCACTCGTGGCTCCCTTGGCAAGAACACCTGATGCTATGAAATACACATGCGAACCATCTTCGCTAGTACCCATCAAACCATTTGCCACGCCGGCCCCTTCGCCAGCATTCAATGGCGCAGACAGATTCGTGGTCGCACCAGTATTCGCGTCATACACCATCAGATCATCGTTAGAATTAAAGAAGATCTTTGAGCCATCCGTGCTCGCCGTCTGAAAGAGCGCATCCGGGGCCCCAAGCTGCACCGTCACGCCCTCCATCATGTCACGCATGTAGAGCTTATTTTCTTCTGATTCTGATTCCCACACAATACGACGACCATCATTGGAGGCGGCATGCGCGAGTGTGAGGCTGCGACGACCGAGCTTTGCCTTACCGTCGGTCGATTCACCGTCTGGAAGTACATTCACGAGCTGCAATCCCCCGTTCGTCCACTCGTACAGGTTGCTGTCGTCTTCGGTAGTCAGATCCGCTTCTTTCGCTTGCTTGGCATTTTCTGTCAAGACTTCAGGGGACCTGAGGATCACATGCGACATGTCAGGCGTCGCATCCACGAATTCCACTCGCCTTTGACGGGAACCAAATTTCGTACCAGTCGGCACATTCGAGGTCGTCACCAATGCACGGTAGGTCCCCGTCGCATTATCACGTAGATACACAGTCGGTTCCGTCGCTTTTGTCGAGAGTGACTTCTCACCTTCCGCTTCCACGGGTTCAACAGCCGCGAGCGACAGATCGGCAGAGAAGAACCTATCCTCCTCGAGGGTCCCTTCCCTGTCGGCCGACGCGATCTCAGTCGGCTTTTCGTGGGGCGACTCGATATCTTCAGATGACCAGCCACCTGAGCCACGTGTCGAGAGAATCTGCGCAAATGTGGAGTTAGAGTCAATGCCCGAGCCGAGTGGGCCCAAGGCCAGATACGTGATCGACCCGCCGCCTTCAGCGGCCTGCATCATCGTCTCGCCTTGTTCGCTAGGTTCGATCAGAATCCCATTCTTGTCGGGAGGAGAAACCAATTCCCACGCACGTCCGTCGAGCAACGTCAGCTCGCCGCCCGCGCTTTGCATCGTGAACTGATGATCGACGCCGACAACTATGCCGAGATCGTTATTTGCCATGAACCTGTAGTGGTAAGTGGTGCCCGAAACCAATTCCTGTAGGTGGAAGCCGACCACCACGCTTGTTGCACCTTCGCCAGCATTTCCGCTCAGTGTGTGGCCATAAGAAGCGCTCGTCCCATATTCCAACCGGTATTCGGTGCTCGAGCCCAGCGGGTTGATGTCCGCGTCGAGCGTCACGCTCGTAGACGCCACATTCGTCGCATACTCCGCGTCAATGACCGCGGGCGGCAGCGTTTCAACGGTCTGATCGGAACTTGTGGAGGTACCTTCAGCGTTTGTCGCGACGATCCTGTAGTGGTAACCCGCACTCGGCGGTAGACCGGTTATTTGAGCGCTCACCGATTCGTTTTCGAGGCCGGGCGCGAGCGAGACTACCAGGGTGCTCGACGCGCCGGCATAACCACTCGCTTCGTAATCTGCGTCGCTGACGTATTCGAAGTGATAGGTGGTTTCGCCACCCTCCGGGTTGATCGTCGCTTCCAAAGCCAAGCTCGCGCGCGGACCCGGCTTTGCCGAGAGGCTCTCGATCACCGGGCCTGGAGGCGGGACCGGCACCGTCCATACGCTGTCGTGAGCCACTTCGCCTTCTTCTTCGTAGCGTTCGGAGATATACAGGTCACCAGAAGCTTCTGAGAACGCCATGCCGTTGTAAGCACCAAATCCTCCGTTCTGGATACCTCCGCGCACAGTATTCGAGCCGAAGTTGGCCGCCGCATTACCAGAGGGCGTGTACTTCAAGACGTGAAATCCGTTATACGATCCATCCGAGTCACCGACGAACACTTCACCTGACGCGCCCAGCGCGATCGAGGCGATCGAAGTGCTAGCCGCATCGAACTGTGTGGCCTCTTCAACCCCATCCGGTTCGAACTCCCGAACACCGGCGGCTTCGTTGTCGCTCACAAACAGGTTACCAGCCGAGTCGACCGCCAATGCCGTTACTTCACCAGTGCTTGGCAAACCTGCCAACGTGATGCTTTCCTTCCAGGCACCAGAGGGTTCGAACACCGCCACGTGTGCGCCGCTGCCCACATAAACCATGCCGTCCGGACCCACCGCAATAGCACTGTCCTCTCCCAGTTCGAGCTGACCATCGGCAGATCCATGTGTGCCACGCTTACACGTTTCGCCGGCGACACACACGTTCTTTTCCGCTTCGGTGGCGCCCGGCGTTTTGTCCTTGCCTTCGTTGACTTCTCCACCAAACATCAACAAGAATTCGCCGGAGGGACCGAACTTCTCTACACGTTCATTGCCGGCGTACTGACCGACATATACGTCTCCAGAGGATGAGCTCAAAGGATCGCTATCGACAGCCACAGCGCTGGCATGGTCAATCGCGCCGGTGTCCGCCGCTGCTCCTTCGGATGCTCCAGCGCGACACGACGCCATGCATGTTTGCAATTCATTCGTGCCGTTAGCCACGCCCCAACCCCACGCCAGCTGAAACGCTCCCGAACCACCGAACCTGCTGACCCGGTTGTTGTAACGCTCGACGACATACACATCTCCATAGAACAAACTCGAGGAGTCGTTATTGACCGCCACACCAGACGGTCCCAAAAGTTGTCCAGCACCGGAACCCTTTTCGCCGAAATGCGTCGCGCCGAGCTCTGTGGCGCCGGCCGCCCCAGGCGCCACACCGGCCCCAAGCATCCATACAAACCCGCAGAACAAAGCTACAACCGTCAATCTAACCCTGCGAGCATCCATCAGACCATCTCCTCCTCAAGAGAACCGGCACGACGCTGACCCATCCACGGGCAGCACAAGACCGCCGCAGGCACACAGCCAGCGGCGGCGGAAAAGCAAGAAGCTGAAGACGCGCCTACAGCACGCGAGAAGCCAAGCCGAGCCCTACGCTCGGCGTGCCGCGGGCTTTTGCCGCGGCGAGGGTGCCTAGCGCTTAGGCGCCGGCCGGCCCAGAGAGAGAGAGAGAGAGAGAGAGAGAGACGCGTCAGCGACGCTGACGCGTCCAATTACAGACCCATCAACACGACACGGACTCTCAAGCACGTTATTCCTCAAAGAAACCACGCGAACAAACAACTCCCTCTCAATTGCGACCCGGTCCCTCTCCCAAGGTCCCCGTCAAAACAAGTTTGTGTCGACCACGAGGCCAACCCAAAACCCGACCTTATGTGACGCCCACTACCCACGGTTGGGTACATGGAACGCCAGCAAACATACATGACCCCTGGCAGCTTGTCAAGACCCTGTTCATAAAGGTCCCCTTGACACCGTAGCTACGTCTGGACGTTCTCACCGACTGCATGCATGATGCCCTGGCCACGTGAGGTGAGTATCCAAGCGTTGGGCTCGCCCTTTGTATGGCCATGACCGCGGTTCTCGATCAACTCGAACCCTTCGAGGCGGCTGAGCAATCTCGAGATCTGTCCTTGGTCTGTGATGCCGGCGGTGTCTGCTATCTGACGATTGTTTGCTCCTGGTTGAGCGGCAATCGCGGCAAGTACTCGTGCGGTGCGAAACGTAAGACGGATCGGGAGGTCCCTGAAGGGGTCGCGGACGGATCGTGGGGCAGGACCGTTGCGCACCGGTTTTGGGGGTGAGATAGGACGCTCGAGCTCGCGGCGTGCCGCGGCGGGACCAAGATAGGGGTGGACGATCATGCCCATCAAGGGGTTCAGGAGATCCTGGAGAGGTCGCGGGCTCTCCTCTAGTACACGCGCATGGAGTACAGAGAGGGCGCCCCCCACCGTGCTCTGAGCCGTCAGAGGCGGTGGCTCGATACCGGCCTTCGCTTCAGAGCGCCCCTCATCGACAGCACCCGCAAGCACATCGAGCACCCGCCGACGGCACTCAGCCACCGCAGGTGCCGCCTTCAGCGTCTCCACCAAACAAACGCGGGCAAGCATAGGGTCCTCGTCGAAGAGCTCGAGCAACACTGCAAGCGCGCCACGAGTCCTTTCTGCCCAGCAACCCTCACGGGTGTATGCGGGAAGAATCGATTGTGAGATGCGCCCTATCGCACCGTCGAGCACCGCGAGAAAGCACGCTTCACGATCCTCAAACAAGTCATAGAACGTACGACGTGAAACACCCGCACGCTTGCACACCCGTCCCACACCCGCGTCCTCCAACCCACTCTCCGCGAGCACTTCGGTAAACGCGAGCAACAAGCGCCGGCGCTGCATCTCGATGACATGAGTCCCCTCACGACCCCGCCCACTCACATCCGCAACACCATCAGGGGAAACGCCTGATACTCGATGCTTAGCGTCGACTACTGTCAGTTCTCCGCTGGGTCGTCTATTTCTTGTGGGCGCCGTCCCCTCTGACGGCGCCCTTCCCTTGGGGGGCATATCATTTCTTCTTCTTGTGCTTACCAGTTTTTTTGGTCTTCTTCTTAACTGTCTTTTTCTTCTGACAACCGGTGGTTGTGATCGGCGTTGACTGTTTGAGGCTCACGCCGTTGGCACCCACGAACGTCGTGGGCATGATGAGCTTTGCGGTGCAGAGGTTCCCGTTCGCCGCCAAAGCGCTATCGGGACCCTGAGGGAGCTTCAGTTCGAACGTACCGATCGGAACATCGGGGATCGTGCGGAATGTGCTGCTCGTGATACCCGCCGGACTGATGAACGTTTCACCATGCAAATACACAGTCACGCCCTCACCGGACAATGCGACGATCAGTTCGGGGAACTTCGCGCCACCATGACTCACGAAATACGCCGGACCTTCCAAATGCACCGGTAGAACCGGGGTCGTCGCGGTAGCAGTCCCAATCCTCGAATCCGACGGACAGGACGCCGGATTCGCATCGAACACACTGTCTGGACAAGCCTTCTGCAGCGTCGTTAGGCGTGACGGGAGCTGCTTCGGCAAATCAACCTTGACCTTGCCAATGTTCGCCTGCGTCCCAAACGGCGCTTTGGGATAGGTCAGCTTCACGTTCAAGCTCGCACCCTTAGCTCGCGATGTTTTCCCAGCCGTCGAGACCGAAAAGATCGGTTTGAACTTCAACACCGCACAGTTTGTGACCTGGAACGGGACATGCAGGGTCGACACGGCACCTTGACTGCTCGTCAGGCCACCCCCGATTTCCTGCGGAGCACAATTCGTCGGATTGAACGTGAAATCAGACCGATCCACGCTTACGTTCACATGCTTGATCTCAAGCGGTATCCCGTCGATGATCTGCGGAATCGCATACGGACCCGTGCTATCAGACGTGATCGTCAGGGCCGCGTCTTCTGGGTTCACTTCGATCTTCGCACGCACCACAACCTTCCCCAAGTCAAACGGACCGGCCTTCGCGGGATTCACGATCGACAACCCATACGGAGCACCCTTATACGGACCCGTAATGAACACTTCACCACCACTAACCGTATACGGATTGCCACCCAAACCAACACTCACCGTCGTATGACCGATCAAGCTTTCAGGACCACATGTCCCCGCATTGCCTTCCGCTTCACCACACAACTTGACGCTCGACAACGTCCCCAACAAGCCGGGAGGCATCTTCAACTGGATCGCATCCAGGTTCTGATTCCCGTCTTCACGACTCATCGTCATCGTGAACGGCGTGAACGCACCAGCCTGAATATTCAAGCTCCCCGTCGTCAACGACGGATCAAACGGCAACGGGCTCGCACACGGACTCCCATTCGGACCCGACGTGATCTTGAATTCCGAAGACGAATCAACCGGCGCATTACCAGACCACGGCGCGATCGACGCAGTAGTCGTATACCCACCACACAACGCCGGGGTACCCAACGGCGCCCTCGACCCACCAAAGAAATGCAGCTTCAAATCTTCGAACGGCAACGGTGGAGTTTGGTTGAACGTCGAGACCAACTGACCAGTAACAGGATCGGGTTTCACTTCGCCCGCGACCTTCAACCGCACACCAGACGTAGGATCGTACGCAACAAGATACATGGCCACGAGGCTCCCGAATGGGTTCGCGTCCTGTTGTGCCAGATAGGCGGCGCCCACCAGCGGGTTGGGTAGCAGCGGCGTCACGACTTCCACTGTCCCGATCTTCGATGCTTCGGGACAAGACTGTTCAGTCGCACTTTCCAACCCCACTTCGCCCATGCCGCACGCCTGTAGACCATCCGCGCCAGCAGGATTGATCGCCACACCCGCGGGCAATACAACCGTGGTGTCCTTCACCGTCGACTCCGCCAAACCAGTTGGGTTCAAGCTTGCCTCCTGAGGGACGTGCACACCGACGGTCAACCCGGTCGGCGTGCTGCCCTGCTGACCGTCGGGTGCGACGCTGACCGACGGTTCGAAGTTCAGGCGGTTGCAGCCGTCTTGTCCGTAGCGTGCGCCCGCACTGGTCTGGGCTTCGTATTGCTTTACCGCGCGCTGTTCCGGCTGCACCCATGAGTCTGCTTCGACGCTTGCTTGCAGCGGACCGGCACAGGACGTCGGCAGCAGCAGGAACGGCTGTCCGTTTTCCTGTCCTGGACACGAGAATTCCCAGTGGAATTCTTCGCCTGCCACGCGTTCCCCGGACGCGTCCAGACAGCTGAGCCCGCGAGCGGTGTTGTGTCGCGGATCGCCGGGATCGCCCCACAGCGTCACCTCGCTGCCAATGAACCCGATATTCTGAATGATGTTGTTGACCGTGACCACGACACCATAGTCGCCGCCCGTACGCACCGAAGTATCGAGCACCACCGGCCCGGCGAGCGTCTGAAACGCGAACTTCGCCGGCTCACCCACCGACGGCGTAAGGTTATACACGGGTCTCGTTTCACCCCATGGCACCTCGGTGCCTTCCCGCACGTTTGTGACAACAACCGTCGCGACACCGACAGCCGAATCGGCAGGGCATTCGTCGTGGCCCAAGGTCGACTGCGTGAAGACGTAGTCGCTGCACTGCGGTAGTGGTGTGGGATTGCCCACGACCCCGGGCGGAAGATTGAAATGCAAATCCTTCGTCAACGCAAGCGGCTGCACTTCAGAGTGGACGCCTTCTCGTTGATCCCCCGGTCCGGTTGGTACCGACTGAGCGTTCAACCCAAGCGTCGCCGTGAGCTGAAAGGGATGCGACCCAGCCTGCGTATCGGGCGCGCCCCCTTCTTCTTCGGGCGTGAATTCATAGTTTTCCACACCATAAGGTGGCGGATCGGCGAGCGCGAGCGCTCCGCGCGACACGAGCGCGGGAGCGCCTCCACCGGAAACGCTCACTTCGTTCTCGCCGTTACCGGCCCCGGGTGCGACTTTTACGACAATCGCGATCATCAAGCGTTCGTACGCAAGCAACGGCCCGCTGAACGTGCATGTCAGCGTCGCAAGCGAGCAATTCGTTGCGGGGCGCGCTCCTCCCCTGGCGACTTCGGTGCCTCCTCCTTCGCCGTACACCGCAGTAGCCGTCACACCCGCTGGCAATTTGTCCACAATCGTCACGGGATTTTCAAATCCCCTGACCATCGCGTCACCGACATCGCTGGCTTCTACGACAATCCTGTCTTCACCACCAGGCGTGCTCGCGGGCGCTGAGACGGTATTCAGGTGCCACCACGGCTCAACTGCCACAGCCTGCCCCGCCCCAACCATCGTCATCAATACCACCACGCAAGTGGCTAGAACAGCTCTCTGGAGAATGCTCACGACGATCACCTGTGGCCCTTCCTGCTTGCCGTGCCGGTACGAGCCTTGCTGGCCCTCTTAGTCCTATGCCCCTTACGCTTCGCTTTGGTCTTGCGCTTTGTCTTCGATTTTTTCTTGTGCTTGCTTTTCTGCTCGATCTTGTGCTTGACCACGGCCTTCTTCGCTTCTTCCACCACATTGCCCGTACCCGAGAATGTCGCGCTTGGAGCAGGCCCAAAGATCTCCGGCTGCGGCGACGGCGCCGCCTTGCACGAATCGCCGGATGTGCATGGTGGCGGCGACACGGCTTCCGACGTACACGGGACCGTCGAAGAGCACACATGCGCGTCGTACACATCCACGCTCGTGTCATAGTCGGCCGCCGTCAAGCGTCCAGAGGTGAGGAAGAACACGTCATCGCCATCTTCGCTTGCATCGAAAAATGCCGATTCTGAGCTGGACGTGCCCGAGGAAATCAGACTCACACATCCACCCAAGCTTTCGGTGAACCCGACACCGCCGGCCGTGCAGCTGCCGACACCTACGGGCTCGTACTCATACGTATCCATCAGCCCGTTCGTGTCCCGCGGCACAAGCGCATCGGGACTGTCGAAGAACAACCGGCCGCTATTTGACAGGGAGCGCGGCTGATACAGCGAATGGAAGCCGGTGCCTTCGTCCCAGCCGGGAATAATCCCTCCCAGCCAGTGACCAACCCACATGGCATCCTGGTCAATATTACGATCCATCAGGATATTTTTACCTGTGGAGAATATGCCCACAGGCCGGGCACCCGTCGTATCGCATGAAGCGCATATGAGGCGATCCGTCGACCCGTCGTACAAATATACCTCCTCGTCAGGCTGATCGCTGTTCGCGTCGATATTGTCATAGCCCGTCAACGAGCGGCTCGACATGAACGTCAGATAGCGTCCACTTGACGATACGTGCGACGCCACGCCTGCAAGGTTGACCGCGCCAAAGACTTGTGTGTACCAGTCACCCTTGTCTTCTCCTGAGAGAGTCGCGATATATCTTGTCGTCCATGCGTTCCCGCTCTCGTGAGCTACGTAGAGGTTGTCTTCCCCGCCGGTCGCGCCGCTGGCCAATATACCCGTAGCCACGAAATATGCATACGAGCCGTCGTCACTTACACCCAGTAGCGTTTCCTGTACGCCAGCGTCGCTTTCGCCCGTCTCATGATCGGCGCTGAGACTTGTCTGCGCATGTGTGCCGGTATCGAACTCATACAGTTCCCCACCTTCGAGGAAGAATATCCGCGACCCGTCACTGCTCATCGTCTGAAACCGTGCATGAATTCCCCCGACTAGCATGGTCTCTCCCGCAACCATGTCACGAACATACAGTCTCCCGGTGGTCCACGCCACCCAGCGACCATCGTCCGACACAGCGCGTGGCATAGCTCCGATTTCGCTGGGTCCTTCGCCGGCGAGACGCACGTCCCAACTCGGGTCCGAGTGTCCGTCTGGCAGAATGTTCACAAGCTGCAATATTCCCGCGCCCCACTCATACAAGTTCGTCGCGCCTTCATTTTCACCTCTAGTAGCATCCGGGGTCAAAGCCAACTGCGATTTTATGATGACATGACTTTGATCTGGAGTCGCAGTTAGGAATTTAACCTTCGCCCGGGCCGCGCTAACTTCTCCCGGTTCCCCGTTCAACTTCGCACTCGGTGGGACATCCGCTGGAGTCAAGAGCGCAGTGAAGCTGCCACCCATATCGTTACGCAGATACAGACGGTTACCTTCGGCAGTTTCCGGCGATAGAGCTACAAGCGCGGAGCCTGTCTGTTCTAGCGAAGCCACGGACAGATTCGGTGAGAACGCCCGATATTCGTACCCCTCGGAGGCTATTTCTTCCTGGGCGGCGAGAGGGTGTGGAAGATTGATGTCCTGAGTTCGCCAACCGCTCGGACCGCGCTTTGAAAGAATCTGAGAGAGGAGGCCCGCCTTGCCTACCGTGTTTTCTCCGAGAGGTTCAAATGCTCCATAGGTGATCCCGCTTCCGTCGCTTGCAGCCTGGATTGGGTCCTGCCCGTAGGCTTCGATCAACGCACCGTTTTTGTTCGGCGGCGAAACCAGTTCCCAAGCCCGTCCGTCCGGCAACGCAAGCTCTTGCCTGCCCGCTGCCTGCGTCGTGAACGTCTGGTCTGTGCCTTCTACGGTCCCAACCTGGTTGGTTGTGATCAGCCGGTAGTGGTAGACGGTGGCGGGTTGTAGTTCCCGCTCGTGATAGCCGATCGTTGTATAGCCCCTGCCTTCACCGACGCTACCCGTCAGGACATGTTCATATGAGGTGCTCGTGCCATATTCAAGACGGTATTCCGTGCTTGCGCCAAGTGGGTCTATCCGCGCGGCCAGGGTGGCACTCGTGCTTGTCACGTCTGCCGCCCATGGCCCTTCGACCAGCGCGGCGGGCACCTCGGTAAGCACTTGGTCGGAACCCGTAACGGTGCCAGCGGAGTTGGTCGCGACGAGCCGGTAGTGATAGACCGCACCGGGCACAAGCCCGGTCAAAGCAGCGCTCAGTGGCTGAATGTCGAAGCCAGAGCCGAGCGTGACAGTGGGGGTGCTCGAAGCGCTTGCAAAGCCACTTCCCCGATAGGAAGCCTCATCCACATATTCAAAATGAGCGCTCGTATCGCCTCCTTGCGGATCGACGGACCCTTCGAGCGTCGCGACACCGCGTTCACCCGCAACGGCGGACTCGCTCTCTATTGTCGGACCGGAGCCAGGAATGGTCAACGTTACAATTTCGTTATCGTAATAGCCGGCGACGTACAACTCGCCCAACGCTCTCGAGACCGCGATTCCTTTCGTACCATCAACGGCGTCGAAGCCGAAACTGGAGAGCTCTTTGCCCGTTGCATCGTATTGCAAGATATGAGACCCGCCTGTCGAATCGACAACGAACAGCCCGTTCGGTTCGCTCGCCGGATCCAGCGCGATCGCTTCGACCGTCGTACTGCCTGCGTCGAATTGAGTGCTCTTTTCGGTCCCGTTCGGTTCGAACTCCCGCACGCCGGCCACTCCTTCGACACTGACAAATATGTCACCCGTGGTATCCGTCGCGAGCGCCGTGACCTTGCCGGTGCTCGACAGGCCAGCCAACGAAATGCCTTCCTTCCAAGCCCCCGACGGTTCGAACACCTGCACCCGAGCCTTATCGCCCACATACACAGCGCCGCCGGGACCCACCGCTATGTAACTGCCTTCATAGGCCCATTCGAACTGCCCGTCGGCCGTACCTTTCGTGCCACTCTTGCATGTTTCGCCTGCGACACATACGTTCCCACCCGTGGTTTCGTTGACATCCTCACCGAACATCAAGATGAATTTTCCGGAAGGATCGTACTTCTCGACACGAAAACCTTCCCAATCGACCACGTACACGTCGCCGTAGGACGAGCTCAATGGATCGTTATCGACGGCCACACCGCGGGGTCCTTCGCTTGAGAACTCACCCGCGCCTTTGCCAGATATTCCTGGTTGGCATGTTTCCGTACACGTTTGCAGTTCGTTGGCGGGGCTTTCTTCATTGACTTTCCAGCCCCACGCGAACAGAAAGCTCCCGGATTGATCGAACTTGTCGATTCGCCGGTTGTTCCTGTCAGCTACATACAAATCGTTAGATACCTGATCGACGGCCACTCCAGACGGAGTGTTCAAGCGTCCGGAGCCCCCGCCTCCACTGCCGAACCGCATGGCATTCGCTACAGGTACCGCACTACCCATAAGCATGCACAGCACGGTCGCTGTCAGGGTCGCCAACGTCAGCTTACGAGCGATCATCGAACATCTCCTCCTCAGAGCAATCCACGTATGACCCACCCGCAGCCGGGCAGCAGAAAGCCGCCACACCACAGGGTGCGGCGGCTGAAGAACAAGCAGTTGTAAAGGTGCCTAGGGCACGCGAAGAACCAAGCCGCGAGGGCCGGGATGAGCGGGCCTTAAACCCGGCGTGCCGCGGGCTTTTGCCGCGGCAAGGACTGCTAGCGCTTAGGCGCCGGCTGGCCCAGAGAGAGAGAGAGAGAGAGAGACGCGTCAGCGACGCTGACGCGTCCTATTACGGACCCGCCTTCGACACACCGACTCTCAAGCACGTTATTCCCCAAAGAAACCACGCGAAAAACAACTCCCTCTCAGTAACGACCCGGTCCCTCTCCCAAGGTCCCCGTCAAAACAAGTTGGTGTCGACCACGAAGACCGACCCAAAACCCGACCTTATGTAATGCCCCACTACCCACGGTTGGGTACATGGAACGCCAGCAAACATACATGACCCCTGGCAGCTTGTCAAGACCCTGTTCATAAAGGTCTCCTCTCTGATGCCCTCGGACCGTACAACTCCGCTCCCGACGAGCACCTCACCACGAGCTCAACGAGCAACGATCCCGCAGGCCCCCTAAGGTGCCTCAATCGCACTTCGCACTCCGTGCCCCCGGTCGGTGAGCAGCCATGAATTGGGCTCGCCCTTAGCGTGACCTTGACCGTGGTTCTCGATCAACCCGAAGCCTTCCAGACGATTGAGCAGCCTGGAGATCTGTCCTTGATCGGTGACACCGGCCGTGTCCGCGATCTGGCGGTTACTGGCACCTGGTTCGGAGCCGATCGCCGTAAGTACGCGTGCCGTACGGAACGTAAGGCGAATCGGGAGATCCCTGAAAGGATTGCGCACGGACATGGGGGCACGACCGTTGCATGCCGGGTTTGGGGGTGGAACGGGACGCTTGAGCTCTCGGCGTGCAGCTGCCGCCCCGAGATAGGGATAGACGATCATGCTCATCAAAGGGTTCAACAGCTCTGTTAGAGGTGCGGGATTCCCTTCCAGGACACGCATATGGATCACCGAAACGGCACCGCCCACAATGCTATGCCCGGTCAAGAGCGGAGGCTCGGCGCTCCCCTTTGATTGGCCGCGTCCCTCATCCACCGCACTGGTGAGCTCGTCGAGCACCAGACAGCGACGTTGCGAGACCGCGGGTCCCCCCTTGAGTGTCTCGATCAGACAGACACGGGCCAGCGCGGGGTCCTCATCGAGCAGATTGAGCAATAGAGCGAGCGCGCCACGGACCCGCTCTGCCCAGTGCCCCTTTTGCGTATCAGCGGGAAGGACAAGCTGGGAGATGCGCTGGATGTTGCTGTCGAGAACCGCCAGGAAGCATGCTTCGCGATCCTCGAACAGGTCATAGAACGTACGACGTGAAACGCCCGCGCGCTTACACACACGCCCCACAGTCGCATCCTCCAGGCCATACTCAGCCAGGACCTCGGTAAACGCCAACAACAACCGCCTGCGCTGCACCTCAGCCACTTGGCCACCCTCACGACCCCGCCCGCTCGTGCCTGCCACACCGCTGGACGAGACGTCCACCGCTCGCCACCCGGCGCGTGCCACTGTCAGCTCATCACGACGTCTTCCGATTTTCGCGGGCGCGGCTACTTCTGACCGTGCCTTTCCCTTTGTAGGCATCTCATTTCTTCTTCTTGTGCTTGCTCTTCTTCTGGGTCTTCTTGGTCTTGTGCTTCGCGCATCCTGTGGCCGTGATTGGCGTTGATTGTTTGATGCTCATGCCGTTAGCCCCGACGAATGTCGTTGGCATGACGAGCTTGTTGGTGCAGAGGTTTCCGTTCGCTGCGAGTGCTGAGTAGGGGCCTTGGGGGAGCTTCAATTCGAATGTGCCTATCGGCACGTCGGGGACCGTTCGGAACGTGCTGCTCGTGATCCCAGCGGGATTAATGAACGTTTCGCCATGCACATAGACGGTGACGCCCTCACCCGATAGCGCGAAAATCAGTTCGGGGAACTTCTGATCGCCATGGGAGACGAAATATGCGGGGCCTTCCAAGTGCACCGGTAGCACCGGTGTCGTCGCGGTAGCCATCCCAACCCGCGATGCCGCTGGACAAGCAGCTGGGTTCGCATCGAATGTGCTGTCCGGACATGCCTTCTGTAGCGTCGTGAGTCTGGACGGGAGTTGCTTTGGTAGGTCTACCTTGAGCTTGCCGATGTTTGCTTGGGTCCCGAACGCTGCTTTGGGGTAGGTCAGCTTCACGCTCAAGCTCGCACCCTTCGCGCGAGATGTTTTTCCACTGGTTGAGACCGAGAAGATCGGTTTGAACTTCAACACCGCACAGTTGGTGACCTGGAACGGCACATGCAACGATGACACCGCGCCCTGGCTGCTAGTCAGGCCTCCACCAATACTCATTGGACTGCAGTTGGTTGGGTTGAAAGTAAAGTCAGGACGGTCTATAGACACGTTCACGTGCTTGATCTCTAGTGGGATACCGTCGATGATCTGCGGAATCGCATACGGACCGGTACTATCGCTCGTGATCGTCAATGCAGCGGTTTCGGGATTGACTTCGATCTTCGCCCTGACAATCACCTTCCCCAGGTCGAACGGACCAGCCTTCGCGGGGTTCACGATCGACAGACCGTATGGCGCGCCCTCATAGGGACCGGTGATGAACACTTCGCCACCGGTCACGGTGTAGGGGTTACCGCCCAAGCCAACGCTTACCGTGGTATGCCCGATCAGGCTTCCAGGACCGCATGTACCCGCGTTGCCTTCCGCTTCGCCACACAACTTCACAGCCGACAAGGTACCCAACAAGCCTGGAGGCATCTTCAACTGGATCGCATCCAAGTTCTGATTCCCATCTTCCCTGGACATAGTCATCGTGAATGGCGTAAACGCACCAGCCTGGATGTTCAAGCTGCCCGTCGTCAGCGTCGGATCAAAAGGCAACGGACTACTACACGGACTCCCATTCGGGCCCGAAGTGATCTTGAATTCAGACGAGGATTCAACCGGAGCATTAGCAGACCACGGACCGATAGACGCCGTCGTCGTATACCCACCACACAAAGCCGGAGTACCCAACGGCGCCCTCGACCCACCAAAGAAATGCAGGCTCAATTCTTCAAACGGTAGCTGCGGTGTTTCCTTGAACGTCGAGACCAGCTGACCGGTCACCGGGTCCGGTTTGACTTCACCCGCAACCTTCACCCGCACACCCGATACCGGATCGTACGCCACCAGATACAGCGCGACGAGGCTACCAAACGGGTTCGCGTTCTGTTGGGCCAAATAAGCCGCCCCGTCGATTGGGTTCGGCAACAGTGGACTGCGGATTTCAACCGTCCCAACCTTGGAGGATTCAGGACATGACTGTTCGCCCGGGCTTTCAAGACCCACTTCACCCTCACCGCACGCAGACAGCCCGTCTGCGCCGGCTGGGTTCAGCCCGACGCCCGCAGGCAACGTGACGGTCGTGTCCTTGACGGTCGACTCCGCCAATCCGCTCGGGTTCAGACTGGCATCTTGGGGGACGTGCACACCAACAGTCAGCCCTGTTGGAGTACTCGCCTGCTGCCCATCGGGAGCAACGATAATCGACGGTTCGAAATTCAAGCGATTACAGCCATCCTGACCATATTGTTCCCCCATATCGTCAGTGAATTCATAATGCTTGTCGACAGACACCCCCGGAGCCGGCCACGTGTCACCTGTGACGGTACTCTGCAAAGGCCCTGTGCACGAAGTCGGAAGATCGAGCAGCGGCTGTGGCTTTTCCTGCAGGGGACACGATACTTCGACCCCTGTCGACAGGTAGGTTTCAGGTCTGTCCAAACATTCGATCCCACGCGTATTGTCGTGTCGCGAGTCACCCGGCACACCCCAGAAGGTCACCTGAGTGCCAATTAGGTTCAGGTTCTGGGGGATGTCCGGCACGCTAACAACAACACCATAATCTCCACCTGTGCGCACTGACGTATCCAGAATCACACCACCCTGGTTATCCGGCAGCATGAATCCGAATCTAGCTGGCTCACCGACGGACGGTTCGAGACTGTACAAAGGCGAGGCGAATGCAAATGGCACATTCGGTCCAGCCAGGCTGCTGACTATTGGCGACGAGACCCCGACTACCGTATTATTCGGACACGCCGCGCCTCCGTGCTCCTCTAGAGTGAACACATACATACTGCACTTCGGCAACGGTGTCGGGTTACCCACCAGTCCCGGAGGAAGATTGAAATAGAGGTCCTTTGTCGCTGCCAATGGCTCTATTTCAAGCGTAATTTTCCCGTTGCGATCGGAGCGAGTCGTCTCGCTATCAAATGTCAGGGTCGTCGTCAACTGGAATGGATGCGACCCGGCTTGGGTGTCGAGACCGCCGCCCTCTTCTTCCGGCGTCAATTCATAGTTTTCCATTCCGTATCCAGGTGCCAGGCTGCCCAATGTCAGAGTGGATCTTGCCGTGAGCGGCGGCGCACCACCCCCTGTCACGCTTACTTCGCTCGTTCCGTCGCCGCTACCGGGGGCGACATCAACCGGTATCGCGATCATGAAGCGTTCATAGGGGAACAGCGGCCCCGAGTAGGTGCATGAGACCGACCGGGTGGAAGCCGTGAACGTACAGTTGAACAGATACACGGCTGTAAACTGACCGAAAGCGGCGCCGCCGCCTTCTGCATGCACAGCCGTCGGTGTCACACCGGGCGGTAGTTTGTCGACGATCGTGACGGGATGGTTTAGCCCATCCACTATCGCGTCACCGAGATCACTGACTTCCAGCTCGATCGAATTTTCTATTCCCGCATGTGCAGCGGGCGCAGAAACAGTGTTGACATGCCACCAGGGCATCTTTGCCGACGCTTGACCAGTGCCAATCGCGATCAGCGACAACAAGGCAATCGTCGTACCCAAGACGCTACGCTTGACGTCCTTGATGCCCATTACTTACCGCCCTTCGGGTTCGACTTGATATACGACTTCTTCCCGCGTAGGTTGCGCTTTTTTGGCCTTGTCCGCCTCTTGTGCTTACGCTTCGTCTTCGTCTTGGGCTTGAACTTGGTTTTCGCCTTGTGCTTGACGACAGTCTTCGCTTCTTCCGCAACATTGCCGGCACCGGAGAAGGTCGCGCTAGGCGCCTGTCCGAATATCGCCGGCTGTGGCGAAGGTGCCGCCTTACACGAATCGCCCGAACTACACGGTGGGGGGCCGGCAGGTTCGCTTACGCACGGTGCCGATTCAGAGCACACATGCGCGTCATACACGTCATAGCTCGTGTCATAGTCCACCGCCGTCAAACGACTTGCGGTGTAAAAGAAGACGTCGTCGCCAGTTTCACTCGCATCGGCAAAGGCCGATTCCCCACTCGATGTACCAGAAGAGATCAAATTCACACACCCAGCCGATCCTTCACTGTATGACAGGGAGGAAATGGAACACCCATCGGTGTCACCTACACCTGCCGGCTCATACTCGTAAACATCCTCGAGACCATTCGTATCCTGCGGCACAAGAGCGTCCGGGCTGTCGAAGAACAGGCGACCACTGTCGGACAAATAGCGCGGTTGATAAAGGGCCATCTCTTCCCCGACTTCATCCCAACCAGGCAGGCTCCCAGCCAGCCAGTGCGGGTTAGGACTAGCCCATGTGTTCTTGCGATCGACCAACAGCGATTCATGTTCGTTCGGCGGGTCAAGCACCCCGACTGGCCGTGCGCCGGTCGGATCGCACGAGGCGCAGACAAGGCGATCGGCGAGCGCATCATATAGGTAGACCTCCTCATCCGGTTGGCCACTACGCGCGTCCGTATTGTCATATCCCGTCAATGCGCGACTCGACATAAACGCCAGATACCGTCCGTCCGGCGATACCCGCGAGGTCACCTCTGCGAGATATGGGGGGTTGCCAAACCCTTTGGCGTTCCAGGTTTTTTCGTCTTCGCTGGACAAAGTCGTGATATAGGTCGTCGACCAGCTAGCGCCTGCGCGATGCAGGAGGTATAGGTTGTCCTGACCGTCGACGGCTCCGCTGGCCAGGGCACCTGTCGCCACGAAATACACGTACGTGCCGTCTTCGCTGGTGTCTGATACAAGTTCCTGCACACCCGCACTGCTTTCACCCGTTCCCCGTGAGCTGGTCAGATCAATTTGGGTACCGGCTTCGGTGTCAAAGGCGTACAGGTCGCCGTTTTCCAAGAAGAAGATAGTCGAGCCATCGCTGGTCATCGTCTGATAACGAGCATGCCGCCAACCGATCCGAGTCGTCTTGTCCTTGAGCATGTCGCGCACATAGAGCGCCGAAGCGTTACTACTTTCGTACGCAGCGTTGGAGGTCCATGCCACCCAGCGACCATCGCTCGATACGGCGCGCGCGACCGATCCTCGTACTTCACCAATTTCGCCATTCTGACCGGCGAGACTCGCCCCAAGCGCCGGCTTTCCATCGGGCAGAATGTTGACCTGAAGCACCTGGCCGGTGGCCCACTCGTACAAATTGGCGAGACCGCATTCTTCGTCTTCGCACAATGAGCTCGATGCGCCTGGCGTTAGGGCGTAAGGTGACTGGAACACCACATGAGCGAGATCTGGAGTTGCGGCAAGGAATTTCATCATGAGTGTATTGGCAACGCTTTTTGGCCCGACTTCACCGCCGAACTTCGTTCCCGGAAGTACATCTGCCGCAGTCACAAGCGGTGAGAACACCCCATCGTTATCGTTACGTAGATACAGAGTGCGTTCGGTCGCTTCCGCTGAGAGTGGCGGTGATAGGCCCAGTGGAGGTTCAACAGCCGCCGTGGACAAATCTGGTGAAAACAGAAAATATTCTTGCTGGGATCCATTGACCTCGTTGCCGTTGCCTTCGAGCAGATGGCGCGGGAGTGTTATATCCTCAGAATTCCAGCCACTAGGACCACGCCTCGAGAGAACGTGGGAGGCGATGGCCCTACCAGCTGGATTTTCCCCAACGTGCGGGCCCTCTGTTACGTAAGCTATCCCGTTTCCGCCGGAGGCCGCCTGGTCGTAGCCTAGTTGTTCAAAAGGTTCGATAAGCGCGCCTTTTTTGTTTGGTGGGGACACCAATTCCCAAGATCGCCCATCGGGCAGCACGATCTCGCCTGCGCTTGCGGGCTGCGTTGTGAATGTGTGGTCGGATCCTTCGATGGTCCCGACTTCGTTGGTTGTCACCAGCCTGTAATGGTATGTAGTGCCAGGCTGAAGTCCTTGACGGTGATAGCTGACAGGAATATAGGCTTCGCCATTGCCCACATTCCCCGACAAGGTCTGTCCGTACGAGGGACTCACACCATATTCCAATCGATATGTTGTGTCCGCGCCCAAGGGATCGATGCTCGCGGAGAGAGTCGCACTCGTAGCTGCTACATCGGATGCCGACGGGCCTTCGACGAGCGCGGCAGATATTGTCGTGACCGTCTGGTCAGAGCCTGTCGAAGTTCCCTGCAAGTTGGTCGCCACGATCCGGTAGTGGTAGGTCTCCCCGGGAACCAGTCCCGTCACGTGCGCGCTCGCCGGCAGTTCTTCGAAGCGTTCGCTGGCGCCCGAGCCGATCGATGCGTCCGGCGTACTTGACGCATCCATGTAACCGCTCTTCTGGAAATGCTCTTGATCTACGTATTCGAAGCGGTACGTCGTTTCATAACCCTCCGGGTTGACCGTAGCTTGCAACGTAGCGGTACCCCTCTGGCCTGGGACCGCAGACTCACTGCCAGCCTCTACCAGCGGGCCTGAGACGGGCGCGGGCAATATCCATACGTCGTTCGCTGTTGAGCTGACATACAACTGGCCCGAAGAGTCAGAGAAGACGATTCCGTTCGTGCGTTCAGCGGTTTTGGAGCCAAAGCTCTCGAGCTCATCGCCAGCGGGACCGTACTCCAGGATGTGGAGCCCGCCACTCGCATCGGCGACAAAAAGATCGCCTGAGGCATCCAGCGTGAGCGCCTCGACCGATTCGCTACCTGCGTCTAACTGGGTGCTTATTTCGGTCCCGTTGGGTTCGAGCTCGCGCACACCGGCGACGCCTTCGTCCTTCACGAACATATCCCCGGCCGAGTTGACCGCGAGCGCCGTGACTTGGCCGGTTAGCGAGATACCGGTGAGCGAGATATTTTCCCGCCATAGCCCCGACGGATCGAACACCTGAATACGCCCGGTGTCACCTACATACACCGTGCCACCTGGCCCTATCGCAATGGTGCTTCGTTCATAAGCCCAAGTAAATTCTGCGTTGTTCGTGCCTTCGGTTCCCGCGGTGCATTTTTCACCAGATACGCATACATCCCTTTCTGCTTCCGTGGCGCCCGGTGTGTTGTCCTTTGTTTCGTTGACGTGACCACCGAACATGAGTAGAAATTCCCCAGAAGGACCGAACTTCTGGACCCTGTGGTTGCAGAAATCCTCGACATAAACATCTTTGGACGGATTGCTGTTATCGACCGCCACGCCCTGTGGACCGCAGGTACTGGCGAACTGACCCGCACCCGTCCCTGCACTCCCAAGTTGGCATCGCGTCGAGGTTGTGCACGTTTGCAGCTCTTCCACAGGACTGGTTTCATTCACATCCCAGCCCCACGCCAGCAGGAAGGTCCCCGAGCTTTCAAACTTGGAGACCCGTTCGTTGTCAGACTCACCAACATATAGGTCACCCGTCTGCTGATCGATCCCGATGCCACGGGACCCATTCAGCTGTCCCGCTTCCGGTCCAGGGCTGCCGAAAGACGACGCCGCCGCAGCCATCACAGGCGCCGCGCAGCCCGCAAACGCACAAATGAGGCAGCACAGCAAAGCCGCCCTCGTCAACCGAAGCCAGCGAGTAGCCATCACACTCATCCTCTCCTCGAACAATCGACAGGGCGACCACCCGAGGAGCCCGGGCAGCACAAGACCGCCGCGGGCACACAGCCAACGGCGGCGGAAGAACACGAAGCTTGAGACGCGTCTACAGCGCGCGAGAAGCCAAGCCGAGCCCTACGCTCGGCGAGCCGCGGGCTTTTGCCGCGGCAAGGACTGCTAGCGCTTAGGCGCCGGCTGGCCCAGAGAGAGAGAGAGAGAGAGAGACGCGTCAGCGACGCTGACGCGTCCTATTACGGACCCGTCAACACGACACGGACTCTCAAGCACGTTATTCCTCAAAGAAACCACGCGAACAACAACTCCCTCTCAAAATTGCGACCCGGTCCCTCTCCCAAGGTCCCCGTCAAAACAAGTTGGTGTCGACCACAGGGCCAACCCAAAACCCGACCTTATGTGATGCCCACGCACCCACGGTTGGGTACATGGAACGCCAGCAAACATACATGACCCCTGGCAGCTTGTCAAGACCCTGTTCATAAAGGTCGTCTTGACACTGGCGCTACGTATGGGCATTCTCGCCGACGGCGTGCATGATTCCCTGGCCACGTGGAGTTAGTGTCCACGCATTGGGCTCGCCCTTGGTATAGCCGTGACCGCGATTCTCGATCAACTCGAACCCTTCAAGGCGGCTGAGCAACCTCGAGATCTGACCTTGGTCAACCACCCCTGCGGCGTCTGCAACCTGGCGGTTACTAGCGCCAGGTTGAGCGCCGATGGCGGCAAGTACCCGTACGGTACGGAAGGTAAGACGGATCGGAAGATTCCTGAAAGGGTCGCGGACGGGCATCGGGGCACGATCGTTGCGCACTGGTTTGGGGGTGAGATCGGACGCTCGAGCTCGCGACGGGCCGCGGCAGGACCAAGGTAGGGATGGACAATCATGCTCATCAAGGGGTTCAACAACTCCATCAGCGGCCGCTGGTTGCCTCCTAGCCGCTGGTTGCCTTCTAGTACTCGCGCGTGGACGACCGAGACCGCACCGCCCACCGTGCTCTGAGCTGTCAGAGGCGGTGGCTCGATACCGGCTTTCGCTTCGGAGCGCCCCTCATCGACAGCATCCGCGAGCACGTCGAGCACCCGCCGACGACACTCAGCCACCACAGGGGCCGCCTTCAGCGTCTCCACCAAGCAAACGCGGGCGAGCATGGGATCCTCGTCGAATAGCTCGAGCAACACGGCAAGCGCGCCACGAATCCTTTCCGCCCAGCGACCCTCCTGGGTGTATGCGGGAAGAACACGCTGGGAGATGCGTCCCCCCGCGCTATCGAGCACCGCGAGAAAGCACGCTTCGCGATCCTCGAACAGATCATAGAACGTGCGGCGAGAGACACCCGCACGTTTACACCCCCGGCCCACGCCCGCATCCTCCAACCCACTCTCCGCTAGCACTTCGGTAAACGCGAGCAACAAACGCCGACGCTGCATCTCGATGACATGAGTCCCCTCACGACCCCGCCCACTCGCCTCCGCAAGGGATGCCGGTGAGCTGGAACTTGCCCAGCGACTTGTTGTACTGGGCCATCTCGCGCTCGCCCTGCAGCACGTGGATCTCAACCGAGGGCTGGTTATCCTCGGCGGTCGAGAACACCTCGCCCTTGCGGGTGGGGATCGTGGTGTTGCGCTCGATCAGCTTCGTCATGACGCCGCCCTTGGTCTCGATGCCGAGCGTGAGTGGTGTGACATCGAGCAGCAGCACGTCCTTGACGTCGCCGGCGAGCACGCCCGCCTGGATCGCGGCGCCAACAGCCACCACCTCGTCGGGATTGACGCCGCGGTGGGGGTCTTTGCCGGTGAGCTCCTTGACCTTCTCCTGCACAGCAGGCATACGCGTCATGCCGCCGACAAGCACGATGTGGTCGATCTCCTTGACGCCCTTGTCCTTGGCGTCGTCGATCGCCTGGCGCACGGGCGCCACGACGCGGTCGAGCAACGCGGAGGTGAGCTCGGCGAGCTTGGCCCTCGTCAAGCGGGTGTCGAGATGCTTGGGGCCCGAGGAGTCGGCCGTGATGAACGGCAGGTTAATTTGCGTCTCCTGGGTGGTGGAGAGCTCGATCTTGGCCTTCTCGGCGGCCTCGTACAGCCGCTGCAGCGCCATCGGGTCGGCCGACAGGTCGATCGCCTGGTCGCGCTTGAAGTCGGCCACGAGCCAGTCGACGATCGCCTTGTCGAAGTTGTCGCCGCCCAGGTGGTTGTCGCCGGCGGTGGACTTGACCTCGAACACGCCGTCGCCGATCTCGAGCACCGACACATCGAAGGTGCCGCCGCCGAGGTCGAACACGAGGATCGTCTGGTCGTTTTCCTTGTCCAGGCCATACGCCAGCGAAGCCGCGGTGGGCTCGTTGATGATGCGCTTAACCTCCAGGTTGGCGATCTTGCCGGCGTCCTTGGTGGCCTGGCGCTGGTCGTCGTTGAAGTAAGCCGGGACCGTGATGACAGCCGAGTCGACCGTTTCGCCCAAATACGCTTCGGCGTCGGTCTTGAGCTTCTGCAGGATCATCGCGGAGATCTCCGGCGGCGAGTACTGCTCGCCGGCGGCTTCCACGCGCGCGTCGCCATTGGGACCGGAGACGACCTTGTAAGGGACGATCGACTCCTCCTCGCGGACCTCGCCCTCCTTGCGGCCCATGAAGCGCTTAATCGAGAAGACGGTGTTCTGCGGGTTGGTGACGGCCTGGCGCTTGGCGACGGTGCCGACGAGGCGCTCGCCAGAGGCGGTGAAGGCGACTACGGAAGGGGTTGTGCGGCCGCCCTCGGCGTTCTCGATGACGGTGGGCTCGCCACCCTCGAGCACGGCCATGCACGAGTTCGTTGTGCCGAGGTCGATGCCTATGGTCTTGCCCATGAGGTGATGCTCCTTGCGTTAGGCGTGGTTCAAATCTAAGTGAGAATCTAGCAGATTATCTGCAGGGATATAAGAGGAAACGATGTAGGACTCGCTACCGCGGCGGCTAGTGGCGCCTGGTCCACCCCCACCGGTCCCGCACGGTCATCCCATATGGCTGATGCAGCCGGCGAGGTATTCGCAGCAGATCTATCGTTGGTCCGCGCCAGATCGGCGAGTCCCTTGGGCTGCTTACCCAAAGGGAGCTCGAATCACACACATTCGCAAGCGCACGCGCTAGCTTTTGTCGATGGAGCTCTCCAGGTCACAGCTGGCATTGCTGGCAGGGCCAATCAAGCCGCGTCTACGAGGTGTCTCCCACCAGTACGCGTTCTTCGTGTCGCTCGGCTGCGGCGTGGCCCTGATCCTGGGGGCGTCCGACGGCCGGGCGCGTCTCGCCGCGAGCATCTACGCCGTGGCGGTATCAGCGTTGCTCGGTACCAGTGCGCTCTACCACCGAGTCACATGGCGCCCGAAGGCGCGGCGCTGGATGCGGCGGCTGGACCACTCGATGATCTTCGTGCTGATCGCCGGCACCTACACCCCGGTGGCCCTGCTTGCGCTCAAAGGGTCACTGGCCAGCACGATCCTGATCGTGCTTTGGACGGGGGCGCTGGGCGGAGCGGTCTTCAAGCTGCTGTGGATCGACGCCCCCAAGTGGCTGTTCGCGGCCGTGTACGTCGCGCTTGGGCTGGTCACAGCGGCAGTCTTCGGCGAGCTGCCCACCGCGATCGGCTGGCTCGGTGTGGCCGGGCTTGCCACCGGCGGTCTGCTCTACGTGATCGGGGCGGTCGTGTACGCGAGCGGCCGTCCCAACCCGTGGCCGAAGGTGTTCGGCTACCACGAGATCTTCCACGCGCTCGTGATCGCGGCGGCGGCGTTGCAATATGCGGTGATCGCGTTCGCGGTGCTGCCTCACGGCTGACGACTTGGACACATCCGCGCCAGAGCGCATTCGTCGCACGCGGGGGTACGCGCGTGGCAGGTGCGCCGCCCGTGACGCAGCAGATTGACGTGGAACTCGAGCTCGTGGCCCGCGGGCGTGAGCGCGAGCATCTGGTCGTGCAGCTCATCGAAGGGGGCGCCGGGCCGGAACAGGCCGAGGCGCGTGCCCACACGCGATACGTGCGTGTCGACCGGGATGTCGGGCAGCCCGTAGGAGAACAGCAGCACGCATGCGGCGGTCTTGCGCCCGACGCCCGGCAGAGCGCACAGATACGCGCGGCTCTGCGCGACCGGCGCGAAGCGCATCCATTCAAGCGACAGCGGATCGCGCGGGCGGGCGGGATCGCCGGGGTCGGGATGCTCCCCGCCAAACGCGAGGCGCTCGGCGATCGCGGCGAGGATCGCTTGGATGCGCGCCGACTTGACCTTCGAGATGCCGCCCGGTCGGATCGCCTCCTCGACCTCCGAGACGGGCGCGGCCAGCGTCGCGGCGTAGTCAATCGGTTGGCCAGGCGCGGCGAAGCGCTGGCGCAGACGCAGGAACGCAACATCGCGATTGCGGTCGTTAGTGCTCTGCGAGAGCACCGTCAGTACAAGCTCGTCGAGCGGGCGCCCGTGTGGAGCCATGCGCGGGATGCCGTATACCTCGCGCAGGCGGTCGCGGATGCGCAGTACGCGCGCGCGGGTTGGGTGTTTCCATGCGTTATCGCGCCGGGTTGTCCCGCGCAGTGCGTTGGGTCGGATCAGGAGAAACGATGCCAGCAACTGTTGCGATCCACCCCAACATAACGACTGACAATCATGCTAGCATTGCTAGCATGATGCAACGAGTGATGTTTCAAGCCGAACGCTCGCTGTTGGAGCGAGCACAGCAAGCGGCGCACGAGCGCGGTGTGAGCTTTCCCCAGCTCGTGCGCGAAGCACTGGAGCGCGAGCTCGCCGTCAGCGCGACCGCGCCAAAGCCGATCGCGTGCGCCGGGATAATCGACACCGGTGGCGAGGCGCGCGCCGGCGTGTACCGACCCGACGCATGGCGCTGATCCTCGACACGGGACCGCTCGTCGCACTGCTCGACGCAAGCGACCCCGATCACGAGCGTTGCGCCGAACTACTCCAGCAGGCGACGGAGCCCAGATTGGTACCGGTGTGTGTGCTCGTCGAGGTCGAGTACCTGCTGCGACCCTGGCCAACCGCGTTCACGGCGCTGTTGGGGGATCTCGACAGCGGCGCGCTGGAGCTGCTCGATCTCCCCAAGCGCTGGTTGCAGCGCGCCGGCGAGCTGCTCGAGCGCTATCGGGACCTGCAACTCGGCCTGGTCGACGCAACCGTGCTGGCCGCCACCGAGATGCTGCAAGAGACCAAGCTGGCCACGCTCGATCGCCGCCACTTCCACACTGTGCGCCCCAGCCACTGTGAGGCACTGCGGTTGCTTCCCAACTGAGCCGGCCAGCTCGCCGGCCCCTATATCCTCGCCCCGTGTCTGCAGCGACCGAGAGCAGCGCCCGGGGCGGTGGGGTGCAGGCGCTCCCCCGCATTGCCCGACCGAGCGGCACGGTGGCACTCGCGCTGGCGATGGCCGTCCCGCTTGCCATCGCCTACCTGATCGTGGCCCCGTCCGCGGGCGACCTGGCCGCGGCCACATATCGAAGCGATCTGTTCGTGCGCGTGGGCGTCACAACCTGGGACACGGGCTGGTATGCCGCCCACGGCTACTGGTTGCCCGGCTACTCGCTGCTGTCGCCCGCCCTGGGGGCGCTACTGGGGGTGCGCGTGCTGCTCGCGCTGTCGGCCGTTGCGGCCTCGGCGCTGTTCGCACTGATCGCAGAGCATGTGTTCAGACCCGCCGCCGCACGCGCCGCGGCCGTGGTGTTCGCGCTTGGCTTCTGCGTAGGGATGCTGTCCGGGCGCGTGCCGTACGACCTCGGCTTCGCGATCGGGCTCGGAGCGGTGCTTGCGCTGTTGCGCGGGCGGATGGCGACGGCGCTCGTGCTGGCGGTACTCACGAGCGTGGCCTCGCCGGTCGCCGGCGCGTTTCTCGCGCTTGCGGGGTTGGCGATCGCGCTCGTCGAGCTGGCCGGGCGTGGGCCCGGGCGAGCGCGAAGTCACGACCGGGAGCCTCCACCAGGGGCAGAGGACACCGCGGGCTCGGCTGACTGGCGGCGCGGTGGCGCGTTGTGCGCCGCGGCGCTGATCCCAACCGTGGCGCTCGGACTCGCCTATCCCGACGGCGGCTACGAGCCGTTTGTCGCCTCAGCCTTCTGGCCCGCGCTGGGCGGCGTGTTGCTGATCGCGCTACTGCTTCCCCAAGGACCGCTCACCCCATACGGACGGCGCACGCTGCGCGTCGGCGCCGCGCTGTACGCGCTCGCGCTGATCGGCGCGTACACGATCCACACGCCCGTGGGTGGCAATGCGGCTCGGCTGGGGCCGCTGCTGGCCGCGCCGCTGCTGGTGGGCATCCTGTGGGACTGGCGGCGAATGGTCCTGCTCGGGCTAGCCGCGCCGCTGCTGTACTGGCAGCTGGCGACACCAATTCATGACTACAGCTCGATCGCAGGCGACCCCTCCGTGCACGCGTCCTACTACGCCCCACTGCTGTCAGAGCTGCACCGGTTGCGTCATGGCGAGCCGACGATCGTGGAGGTGCCGATGACCGCGGCCCACTGGGAATCGGCATATCTGGCGGGTCACGACGGCATCGAGCTCGCACGCGGTTGGGAGCGCCAACTCGACACACGCTACGCCGCGATCTTCTACCGCAAGACACTCAGCGCGGGCGCCTACCGCGCATGGCTCACCGAAAACAGAGTCTCCTACGTCGCGCTGGCGGACGTGCGGCTCGATCAGGCCGGGCGCTTGGAGGGAGAGCTCGTCGCACAGGGACTGCCCTACCTGCGCGAACTGTGGCACTCAGTGCACTGGCGGCTGTACCGAGTCGTGGGCTCACCGTAGAGCCTGAGGGCGCGATTCGTCCGCGCCGCGAGCACGGTGACACAGTGTTGCAACTACCCGTCTTCGCCGATGGCGTTTTGTATTGCTTGTCCTCGTGGTGTGAGTGTCCAGGCGTTGGGTTCGCCATTGGTGTGGCCTTCGCCGTGGTTTTGGATTAGTTGGACGGCTTCGAGGCGGTTGAGCAGTCGTGAGATTTGTCCTTGGTCTGCGATACCGGCTGTATTGGCGATCTGGCGGTTGCTGGCACCGGGTTGGGCGCCGATCGCCGCGAGCACGCGCGCGGTGCGGAATGTGAGACGGATCGGGATGTCTTTGAAGGGGTCTGACGGTGGCTTGAGGGCATGCCCGTTGCCCGCGGTTTTCGGTGGTGGTAGGCGGTGCTCCAGCTCTCGGCGTGCCGCGGCCGGACCGAGATAGGGATGGACGATCATGCTCATCAGCGGATTCAACAAGTCTGTGAGGGGTCGAGCGTTCTCTTCGCACAGGCGCGCGTGGATGACCGAGACCGTTCCGCCGACGGTGCTCTGCGCCGTCAGTGGAGGAGGTTCAGTACCGTGCCTCGCGTCGGAGCGGCCTTCCTCCACGGCGTTTGCGAGCGCGTCGAGCACACGCCGGCGTCGCTCTGACACGGCCGGTCCAGCCTTCAACGTCTCGACCAGCAGCACACGCGCGAGCGCGGGATCCTCATCGAAGAACTCCAGCAAGACGGCGAGCGCGTCGCGAGTTCGCTCGCGCCACCTGCGCGTCCCTTGGATATCGCCCTTCTGCTCATATGCGCCAAGCACGAGTGGGGAGATACGCTGCACCGCGTTGTCGAGCACCGCGGCAAAGCATGCTTCGCGATCGTCGAACAGGTCATAGAACGTACGACGCGAAACACCCGCGCGTTTGCACACGCGTCCCACGCCCGCGTCCTCCAAGCCATACTCCGCGAGCACTTCGGTAAACGCGAGCAGCAGGCGACGGCGTTGCATCTCCGCGACACGACCGCCCCCGCGGCGCGATCCGCTCGCGCCCCCTACACGGTTGGGCACGACCTTGCGCACACGAGCGTCTTCGCGTCCCGGGGTCAGTCCAGTCGCCCGCCCGCGGGGTTTCAGCGCCGCCACCCCAGATGACACCTCTGCCTTTCCCATCTCATTTCTTCTTGTGATTGTTCGTTTTCTTGGTCTTCTTGACTTTAGTTTTCTTGGTCTTGTGCTTGGGGCAGCCGGTGGCCGTGACGGGTGTTGATTGTTTGAGGCTGACACCGTTGGCGCCAACGAAGATCGTGGGCATCGTGAGCTTCGACGTGCAAAGGTTCCCGTTTGCTGCGAGGGCGCTATCGGGGCCTTGGGGTAGTTTTAGTTCGAATACGCCGATCGGAACATCAGGGATCGTTCTGAACGTGCTGCTCGTGATCCCTGCGGGACTGATGAACGTTTCGCCGTGCAAATACACGGTGACGCCTTGACCTGACAGTGCGACGATCAGTTCGGGGAACTTCTGGCCACCATGCGATACGAAATACGCTGGTCCTTCCAAATGAACCGGGAGGACCGGCGTGATAGCTGTCGCGCTACCAATCCTTGAGTCTGGCGGACAGGAAGCCGGGTTCGCTTCAAACGTCGCTGCCGGGCAGGCCTTCTGCAATGTAGTGAGGCGTGATGGCAATTGCTTGGGCAGGTCCACCTTGACCTTGCCGATGTTCGCCTGGGATCCAAACGGAGCTTTCGGATAGGTCAACTTCACGTTCAAGCTAGCACCGTTAGCCCTGGATGTTTTGCCGTTCGTTGAGATGCTGAAGATCGGTTTGAACTTCAGCACCGCACAATTGGTGACCTGGAACGGGACGTGCAGCGTCGAGATCGAACCCTGACTGCTAGTGAGCGATCCTCCGATTTCCTGGGGAGCACAGTTGGTCGGGTTGAACGTGAATTCCGGCCGGTTGATCGACACGTTCACATGCTTGATCTGTAGGGGGATCCCGTCGATTATCTGCGGGATCGCATACGGACCCGTGCTGTTGCTCGTGATCGTGATCGCAGCATTTTCGGGATTCACTTCGATCTTCGCCCGGACAATCACCTGCCCGAGGTTGAACGGGCCGGCCTTAGCCGGGTTCACGATCGACAATCCGTAGGGTGCACCGCCGTAAGGGCCGGTGATGTACACCTTGCCGCCCTTGACCGTATAGGGGTTACCTCCCAGTCCGACACTGACGGTTGTTTCGCCGATCAGGCTTTCAGGACCACACGTCCCAGCATTGGCTTGTGCTTCTTCGCACAATTTGGTTTTCGACAGCTCGCCAAGCAACCCCGGAGGCATCTTCAACTGGATCGCATCCAAGTTCTGATTCCCGTCTTCACGCGACATGGTCATCGTGAACGGCGTAAACGCACCAGCCTGAATATTTAGGCTACCCGTCGTCAACGACGGATCGAACGGCAATGGATTCGAGCATGGCGTGCCATTTGGGCCGCTCGTGACTCGGAATTCCGACGAGGAATCAACCGCCTGGCTCCCCGACCACGGCACTATAGACCCCGTAGTCGTATAGGACCCACACAGTGCGGGAGTGCCCAACGGGGCCCTGGAGCCACCAAAGAAATGCAGACTCAAATCTTCAAAAGGCAGCTGCGGCGTTTCCTTGAACGTCGAGACCAACTGACCTGTAACCGGATCGGGTGTCACCTGGCCCGCGAGCTTCACGAGCACACCGGACACGGGATCCTTCGCAACGATATACAAGGCGACCAAGCTCCCAAATGGGTTCGCGTTCTGTTGCGCCAGATACGCAGCACCGGTCAAAGGGTTCGACAACAACGGTGTCCTGATTTCAACGGTCCCTACCTTCGCCGATTCAGGACACGACTGTTCAGCCGGGCTTTCCAAACCGATTTCTCCCAGACCACACGCCGACAGACCGTCCGCCCCTGCCGGATTCAAACCCACACCAGCAGGCAAGCTAACTGTCGTGTCCTTGACCGTCGACTCCGCCAACCCAGTCGGGTTCAAGCTGGCTTCCTGTGGAACATGCACCCCCACCGTCAGACCCGTCGGAGTGCTCCCCTCCTGGCCATCCGGAGCGACGCTGATAGACGGTTCGAAGTTCAAGCGGTTACAGCCATCAAGGCCGTACGGTTCACCTGCGGGATTCTGGAAAATGTATTCCTTTGGTGCGGTGAACTGACCCGGCGCTGACCATGGGTCCGCTTCGACGCTCGTGCGCAAAGGACCCGTGCACGAAGTGGGGAGCAGCAGCAGCGGTTGGGTCTTTTCCCGTATTGGGCACGCTGTTTCAAATTCGGGCGATTCGGATTCGAAATTGGACTGATCGAGACAGGTCCCGCGCGTGGTGTCATGACGCGAGTCGGAAGGCACCCCCCAGAAGGTCACCTGGTTACCGATGAACTCCGCGAGGTCGGTGATGTTGGGAACGGTGACGACGACGCCGTAGTCCCCGCCTGTGCGCACAGAGGTATCGAGAATCACCGGCCCCGCGGCCGTCCTGAACCCAAACCTCGCCGGCTCGCCGACCGACGGCACAAGACTGTACAACGGCGCCGAAAACGCATACGGGACGCGCCGGCGCACATCAATGCTGCCGACGATGGGCGTAGCTACGCCTACGACCGTATCGTCTGGACATGGTGGGCCAACCTGTGCCGCCGCCTGCGTAAACACGTACATGCTGCACTTCGGCAGCGGTGTCGGATTGCCCACCAGGCCCGCCGGAAGGTTGAAACGCAGATCCTTCGTGAAGGCCCGAGGTTGCACTTCGGGCATCACTTCATCAATACCGGACAACGGGAAGTCGTGCAATGTTGGTATCGCACTCGTATTCAACACGAGCGTCGTCGTCAGCTGAAATGGGTGCGATCCAGCCTGCGTGTCCGGAGCACCGCCCTCTTCTTCGGCATCGAGTTCATAGTTTTCCGCGCCAAACGGTGGGGTGGAGTCGCTGAGCGCCAGCGCGCGCTGCAAGACGGCCGTGGGCGCTCCCCCACCGCCGACACGAACTTCGTTACCGCCACCGCCCGTCCCCGGCGCCACTTTCACATGGATCTCGATTATCAAGCGTTCATAGGCCAACAGTGGGCCCGAATATGTGCATGTCACCGTCTGCGCCGCCCAGGAACAGCTCGAGAAGAGCTGCGCGTCGTTGAGACCGATATTGCCTCCGCCACCTTCTGGAAAGACAGCTGTGGGAGTGACACCCGCCGGCAGCTTGTCCACGACCGTCACGGGACTGTCGATCCCGTCGACCATCGCGTCGCCCACATCACTGACTTCGACGACAAGACTGCCTTCGCCACCGGCCGGGTTCGCAGGCGCCGAAACAGTATTCACATGCCACCACGGCATCGCCGCGAATGCCTGACCGGCCCCGACCGACAGCGATGACACCACAACGAGCACCACGACGGTGAGAGCATTTCTCCTGATGTACCCCACGATCATCACCTGTCGCCCTTCGTCGTCGCCTTGGCCTTACCGGACTGCTTCGCTCGATACCGCTTCCGTGCCTGTCCTTCGCACGTCACCCGCTTCCTCTTGTCCTTCTTCTTGCGACACGCTGTCAACGCCCGCACGAGCTTCTGCGTCCGCGTCAGCGACTTCGGGGTCGGGACGGGCGCCGGGGAGGAGATCACATTGCCGGTACCCGAGAACGTCGCACTCGGCGCAGGACCGAAAGTCTCCGGCTGCGGCGACGGCGCTGCCTTACACGAATCACCGCTCGTGCACGGCGGCGACGATACAGGCGTAGCAACACAGGGCACTGACGTCGAGCACACGTGCGCGTCATACACGTCATAGCTTGTATCGTAATCGGTCGCAGTCAAACGACTGGCCGTCACAAAGAATACGTCGTCACCATTTTCACTCGCGTCGAAGAACGCCGATTCTCCGCTTGACGTCCCCGAGGAGATCAGGTTCACACAGCCACCAGAGCGTTCGCTGAACGTTGGGTTCGTCCTCGTGCAACTATCGCTGGCGGCGGTTTCTGCATTCGCGGGCGGCTCGTACTCATACACATCCTCAAGCCCATTTGTATCTTGAGGCACAAGCGCATCCGGGCTTTGAAAGAACAACCTGCCACCGTCAGAGAGATAACGCGGCTGATACACCGCCAGCCCCTGAGCTTCGCGCCAGCCTGGAATATTTCCCGCCAACCGATGATTACCAACAGTTTCACCCACCCCGTTGGCAGCCCAGGCTTGCTGGCGATCCACGAGCAGCGATTCGGAGTCAAGTGCCTTAGAGTCAAGAACTCCCACGGGCCGCGCTCCCGTCGGGTCGCACGAGACACACGCCACACGACCCGATACAGCGTCGTATAGATACACCTCCTCGTCAGGCTGTCCGCTATTCGCGTCGAGATTGTCGTAGCCCGTCAGGCTCATGTTCGACATAAACGCCACAAAACGCCCATTTGGAGACACACGCGAGCTCACCTGCGAGAGCTGTGCCTTTCCACCGAAAGAAGCCCAGCTCCTTTCGTCTTCACTTGACAATGTGGCGACATGCTCGATGGTCCATTCACCACCGTGATAATGCGCGACGTACATATTATCTGCGCCGCTCACGCCACCTTCGGCAAGAACACCCGTAGCCACGAAATACACATACGAGCCGTCTTCGCTTGCGCCTATCACGGGGCCCTTGACGCCGGCGCCGGTCTCACCCACGCCATGATCTACCGTCAAATCCGTCTGCGTATCCGTTGCGTAGTTGAACTCGTACAGAGCGCCGCCTTCCAGAAAGAATATTCTCGACCCGTCACTGCTCATGGCCTGGAACTGAGCAGTCGGACCACCGACCCGCACAGTCCTTTCTTCGACCATATCGCGAACATAGAGAGCTGCGGACGCCTCTTTCTGCGGTTCCCCGAACTGCCACACAATCCTGCGACCGTCATTCGAGACAGAGTGCGCAGTCAGTTCGCTCCCATTCCCGTTGGCCTCCAACCCCAGAAATATAGTTGGTGAAACGAGCGGTTCTTTGTCCGGCAGGATATTCACGAGCTGCAACCGGCCTCCACTCCACTCGTAGAGATTCTTATTTGTGGGTTCACCGTTTGCACTTGTACTCGCGCCGATCGCTTCTTTCGTCAGCGCCGCCGTCGATTCCAACACGATGTGGCTTAGATCGGGAGTCGCAGAAAGAAACTTCATTTGCTGTATGGCGCTTTCTTTTTTCGACGCTTCCCCACCAAATTTCGTGTTCGGCGGGACATTCGCTGATGTCACGAGCGGCAGGAAGCTGCCATCCGCATCATTACGCAAATACAACGTTCGTTCCGTCGCTTCAGGCGACAACGGCATCGAGACCGATCCTGGTTCGACGATACCCGATGACAAGTTCGATGAGAAAAGTCCATAACTGTTGGTGACGCCAAGCAGTTCGCCTGAGTATTCTCCTTCTTTAGGGAAGCCCTGTTGTATCTCGAGTTGTTGTGACTGCCAGCCATCGGCGCCGCGCATCGAGAGAAGCTGAGAGAAGGGTTCCTTTCCCTTAGGGTCTTCTCCGAGGAGTTCGGTCGCAAGATATGAGATCGCGTGACCGTCGGCCGCGGCCTGGATATCTCCTTCATCCCTGCCGCGCCCACCGAATGGTTCGATCAAAGCACCGCCTTTGTTCGAGGGGGACACCAGTTCCCATGCCCGGGCGTCAGGCAGCTGGAATTCTCCACCCTTGAGCTGTGTCGTAAACGTATGATCGGGGCCTTCGACCGTCCCGACTTCGCTGGTCGTGACGAGCCGATAGTGATAGCTCGTGCTTGGTTCCAGACCCTGGACGTGATAGCCGATCTGCACATAACCGTCGCCTTCACCGACATTCCCGGACAAGACGTGTCCGTAGGAGGTCGTTGTGCCATATTCCAGGCTGTAGCTCGTGCTTGCTCCCAACGGGTTGATCCGTGCAGCAAGAGTCGCGCTCGTCCCGGCGACGTTCGTGGCCCACGGACCGTCAATCAGCGCCGCCGGCGTCGTTTCGAACAACTGATCGGGGCCGACCGTCGTGTGTCCTAGCGAGTCATGCGCGACGAGCCGGTAGTGATACGTCTCGCCGGGCGTCAAGCCCGTCAAATCCAGGGTCGCCGGATGGTCTTCGAAGAGGCCCGTGGCGACCGAAGTGCTCGAGGCGCTCGACGCATCCGCAAAGCCACTACTCTGATATTGCGACTCGTCGACATATTCGAAATGGGAGGTCGTTTCATTGCCCTCAGGATCGACCTCCCCTTCGAGCCTCACCGTTCCCCGCAAACCGGGTGTAGCCGACTCACCTTCGATCGACGGACCCGGCGGCGGCACGGTCAACACCCACACACTGTTCTGTTCGCCGGCAGACGCATAAAGCTGTTTGGCTGCTTCGGAGAAGGCCAGACCGTTGTTGGAGCCCACCACCGTGTTCGAACCGAAGTTCGCGAGCTGCTTCCCGGTGGCGTCGTACTCCAAGACATGAAACCCATCGGTCGAGTCGCCAACATACACATCGCCTGAAGAGTCGAGCGCCAATGCGGTAACGGAGGTGCTGCCTTGATCGAACTGAACGTTCTTTTCGATCCCCCCCGGACCGAACTCGCGCACCCCGGCGACACCTTCATCCTCTACATAAATATCCCCGGTTGAGTCGACCGCCAGCGCCGACGGGAACCCAGTGCTCGACAACCCGGACAATGAGATATTTTCCTTCCACGTGCCCGAGGATTCGAACACCTGAACACGAGCCCCGTCTCCCACATACAGGTCACCATCTGGACCGACCGCTATGCCCTTGCTGCCAGAGGGCCAGTACGAGAATTCCCCATCGCCCACGCCCTGCACGCCTTCTTGACATGTTTCGCCCGCGACGCACATGTTCCCGCCGGTCGCCTCGTTCACATGTCCGCCGAGCATCGACAGAAATTTTCCCGCCGAATCGTACTTCTCCACACGCACATGGTCATGATCCATCACGTATACGTCTCCATAGGACATACTCGACAGTTCGTCATCGACAGCGATGCCCGTAGGGAATTCAAACCCACCCGTAACGGCGCTTGCATAGCCAGGGCCGCATGAGCTCGTACACGTCTGCAGTTCGTCAGCGCCATTGACCACGCCCACGCCCCAGGCCAACAAAAGAGCTCCGGACGCATCGAACTTGTCGACCCTATTGTTTTCGGTATCGCTTACGTACACATCACCCGTCGCGTCGACCGCCACACCAGTCGGGCCCTTGAGATCACCACCGAGCTGCGTCGCAGCTACGGCGGTGCCCTCAACAGCCACAAACGCACACACGGATAGCGAGACAGCCAACACCAATCGGCGAGCACCCATCAACCCATCCCCTCCTCGAGAGAACCAACACGACGCCGACCCGCGCACGGGCAGCACAGGACCGCCGCGGGCAGAGAGCCCACGACGGCGGAAGAACAAGAAGCCATGGACGCGATAGGGGCGTCTGCCTCTATTACGCGCGAGCACCCTTTTGGGCACAAGCAACCAAGCCGAGGGCTATGCTCGGCGAGCTGTGATCTCTCCCGGCGGTGGGGAGACCTAGCGCCTAGGCGCCGGCTGGCCCAGAGAGAGAGAGAGAGAGAGAGAGACGCGTCAGCGACGCTGACGCGTCCTATAACGGACGGTCCAACGGCACACGGACTCTCATGCACGTTATTCCCCAAAGAAACCACGCGAACGACAACTCCCTCTCAGTAGCGACCCGGTCCCTCTCCCAAGGTCCCCGTCAAAACAAGTTGGTGTCGACCACAGGGCCAACCCAAAACCCGACCTTATGTTTCGCCCTGCACCCACCCTTGGGTACATGGAACGCCACTCAACATACACAACCACTGGCACCTTGTCAACCCACTGTTCATAAAGGTCCCCGCCCAAGCCCATGCTCGTCGCCCAAGCCGCTCGATCCACGGGTGTGCGCGTGCTGCTCGCGCTGTCCGCGCAAGGTCTCCTACGTGGCGCTCCCCGACACGCACCTCGACAAAGCCGGCACCCGGGAGGGCGCGCTGATCGCCCACGGACTCCCCTATTTGCGCGAGTTGTGGTGTCGGCAACACTGGCGCGTGTACCGCTTCATGGGCTAGGCTTCTTGGGATGCTCGCCCGGCTTAGGCTTTTGCGGGTTCCTCAGGAAGCGTCTGATGAGCCGCTTGTCTCTCGAGGATCGCTACAGGCACGCCTGCTCCCGCACGGCTGGGTTGATGTGGCGCGCCAAGTCATTCTGGTCGCGCTCGCCTACGGCGCCTACAGCCTCGTGCGCGGGCTCGTCGCCGGAGATGCCTCCGCGGCCTTCCAGCACGCACGCGACCTGATCCAGCTCGAGCGCACGATGCACGTGTTCGTCGAGCCCAGCATCCAGGCATGGGCGTCCAGCAGCCACCTGCTGATGGACTTCTCCAGCTGGCTATACGTGAACGCGCAGACCTCGATCACACTCGCGGCGCTGATCTACCTGTATGTGCGCCACAACAGCTCGTTCTACTTCGTGCGCAACATGTTCGCGATTGCGATGCTGATCGCATTGATCGGCTACGCGGTGTTCCCCACGGCGCCGCCACGCTTCCTGCCAGAGTGGGGTTTCATCGACTCGGTGTCGGACCTCACGGGCGTGCATGTATCGCATGCGTCGGCCTCGATGGACACGCTATTCAACCCGTATGCGGCGGTGCCCTCGATGCATGTGGCGTTCGCCCTGATGATCGGCTGGCCGCTTGCCTCGTTGTCGCGCACGCGCATCGCAAGCGTCCCGTGGCGGCTGTACCCGCTACTGATCGCGTTTGTGATCGTCGCCACCGCCAACCACTTCATCCTGGATGCGGTGCTAGGCGCGCTGACCGCCGGGGTATCCGCGCTGGGGGCGCGTCGGCTCGCACGAATGAGACCCGCGGCGTGGCGTTTCGGACCTACGCCCGCCGGAGCCGGGTAGGCTCTTTCGCTCCGCTCGATGGGACCTTCGCCACCTTCACATAGGCAACCGACCGCCCGTCGCCGTCCCCGCGCCGGTGTGGGACGACCAGGCCGTAACGGGCGCGCAACGCTCACGGGAGCCGAGCGCCGCGAGATCGTACGCAACCGGCTGATCGAGTCGCGGTTGACCCCCAACGCGATCTCGATGACCGGGCTCGCGCTGAATGTGGTGGCGGCGGTGCTGGTGTGGGAACGCCTCTACTTTCTTGGCGGCATTGCGTTCGTGGTGGGCTCGGTGATGGACACGCTCGATGGGCGCTACTCGCGTATGTCGGGCAAGGGCAGCCCCTTCGGTGCGTTCCTGGATTCGACACTCGACCGCATCGAGGAGGGAATCGTGTTGACCGCCGTGGCAGCCGACTTCGCGCGCGAAGGGCGCTCGGGGGCGGCGGCTGCCGTGGTTGTGGCGGTGCTGGCGTCGCTGATGGTGTCCTACACCCGCGCGCGGGCGGAGGCGCTTGGAGTGGAGTGCAAGGTAGGGATCGCCACGCGGCCGGTGCGGGTAGTGATCCTCTCGATCGGCTTGATCTTCGCGAAGGGCGCTTCGCTGGGAGACTTCAGCCTGCTAGCGCCAGCCGTGTACGTGTTGGCGGCGCTCAGCGTGATCACCGTGGCACAGCGCATCTGGCACGTCAAGCGCGAGCTGGCATAGCGGGCATCCGCCAAGAACCGCGCCCTGCTGTGACCGAGCGCTCCCAACGGGGTACTCTCCCCGAACTTCCACAAAGGACAAATCTCTCGTGAGCACACAGCACACAAACGGCGCGTCTGGCAACAGCGCCGCCTCTAGCAACGGCAGGGCGCGCTACCAGCAGGACAAGGTTCGCGTAGCGATCATCGGCGTCGGCAATTGCGCCTCGGCATTCGTGCAGGGCGTGCACTACTACAAGGACGCCAACCCGAACGAGCTCGTACCGGGCCTGATGCATGTGGACCTCGGCGGCTATCACATAAGCGATATCGAGTTCACCGCCGCGTTTGACATCGACGTGACGAAGGTGGGCAAGGACCTGGGCCAGGCAATCTGGGCAGGGCAAAACAACACGATGAAGTTCGCCAAGGTGCCGAAGAAGCTCGGGGTGCCGGTGTACCGCGGCATGACCCACGACGGCCTCGGCAAGTACCTCAAGCAGAAGATCAAGAAGGCCCCGGGAGAGACCGCTGACATCGTGAGCATCCTCAAGGACACCCACACCGATGTGGTGGTGTCCTACCTGCCGGTGGGTAGCGAGGACGCAACCAAGTGGTATGTCGAGCAGATCCTCGAGGCGGGCTGTGGCTTTGTGAACTGCATCCCCGTGTTCATCGCCCGCGAGGACTACTGGAACAACCGTTTCAAGAAGGCAAAACTGCCGATCGTGGGCGACGACATCAAGTCGCAGGTGGGCGCCACGATCGTGCACCGCACGCTCGCGCGGTTGTTTGCCGACAGGGGCGTGAAGATGTTGCGTACCTCCCAGCTGAACGTCGGCGGGAACATGGACTTCTACAACATGCTCGAGCGCGAGCGGTTGGAGTCCAAGAAGATCTCGAAGACCAACGCGGTGACCTCGATCATGGACGAGCAGCTGCCGCCCGAGGACGTGTACATCGGCCCATCGGACTACGTGCCGTGGCTGACAGACCGCAAGTGGGCGCACATCCGCGTGGAGGGCCAGGCGTTCGGCGACGTGCCGCTAAACGTGGAGATGAAGCTCGAGGTGTGGGACTCGCCCAACTCGGCTGGGATCGTGATCGACGCGGTTCGTTGTTGCAAGCTGGCGCTCGACAACGGCGTCGGGGGCCAGCTCGACGGACCGTCGTCCTACCTGATGAAGAGCCCGCACAACCAGCGACCGGACAACCTCGCGCGCGAGGAGACCGAGAAGTTCATCGCCAAGCACACCAGGAACAAGGTCCGCTCGGCGGCGACGCAAGCGAAGGGGCGGAGCGCTCCACGCAAGACCGCCGTCAAGGCCCCGTAAGCGCGCGATAATGGTGGTGTGACCTCACCAACGTTCTCGATCGCGCATGTGTCTCCCTACCCATGGGAGGCACAGGAGAACGAGGTCAACGTGTATGTGCGGGAGCTCGCGGAAACGCTCTCGCAACGCGGCCACCGCGTACTGATCCTCGCGCCCTCGCGCTCGCCGGAGCGAGTGCGCGAGTCACGCCGCGAGCTGCGGGCCGCCAAGGTCAAGCCGGAGAGCCTGCTGGAGGGCACCGATCGGCGGTGAGCCGCGGGTTATCGCGATCGGTGAGGTGCTGGACGTGCCGAGCGCCAGCGGACGGCGCACGCGCTCGCTGCCGGTTGACGTGGCGCGCACGCTGGAGGAGCTGTTGAGCAGGACGCCACTTGACCTCGTGCACGTCCACGACCCGTTCGCACCGAGCGCGTCGAGTAGCGCGCTGCGCTACTCGCGGGCACTGAACGTGGGCTCTTTCCACACCGCCGACGAGCGCCAACTCTCGACGACGTTGGCGCGCCGCTTCGTGGAGAGCTTCCTCGCGCGCTTGGACATGCGTGCTGCGCAAGCGACGCCGACATGCGAGAGCGGTCGAACGGAGCTACCGAGAGCTGGCGGCACGTCGCCACGAGCCGCCTGCAAGCGAAGCGAGCTACGTCGGCGCCTGTCACGACGCAAGCTGATCGACGTGGATCTGCACATGCACACAGACCACTCGCACGATTGCGAAACGCCGGTGGAGGTGTTGCTGGCGGCGGCAAAAGAGGCGGGGCTCGGGGCGATTGCGGTGACCGACCACAACGAGATCTCAGGGGCGCTCGAGGCGCGCGAGAAGGCAGCCGAATCGACTGCCCGGGGCGGGCGGGACCGGATCAAGGTGATCGTGGGCGAGGAGGTCAAGACCGCCGAGCAGGGCGAGGTGATCGGACTGTTCATCGAGGAGAAGATCCCGCGTGGCTTGATCGATGGCGGAGACGGTGGCGGAGATCAAGCGCCAGGGCGGGTTGGTGTACGTGCCCCACCCATTCGACCGGATGCACGCGGTGCCCGACTACGAGCACCTGCCGGCAATCCTCGACGAGATCGACGCCATCGAGGTGTTCAACCCACGCGTGGCGATCGGCTCGTTCAACGAGGAGGCGGTGCGCTTCGCCGCCAAGTACCGGATCGTGGCGGGCGCGGGCTCAGACTCCCACGTAGCCCAAGGCCTCGGCTCGGTGCGCATCCGCATGCGCGACTTCGATGGACCCCAAGAGTTCCTGCAGTCGCTCAGCGACGCGGAGATCATGACCAAGCCCTCTAGCCTGATCTACGTGCAGGCGTTGAAGTTCCTCCAAACAAAGGCAACCCCCGCGGCCGCCCGCCGCGCTAGCCGCGAACGGCGCGTCAGACGCGCAACTCGAGGCGATGGAGGCAGGACATGAGTCGGCGACATCGGCGCAAGTAGCGATGCAGCGGCAAGGACAACCGGAGCTGCCGTCAAATCCCTCCGCGTCGATGCCCGCTACAGATGACGAGATCCGCGAGAAGTACCTCGAGCGGGCAATCAGAGAGCTGAACACACTCACGCGCGAGCTGCAGAGCTGCCCGCACTGCCCGCGTGGGCAGCTGATGCCGGTGCTCGGCTCGGGCCACCCGCAGGCGGACATCATGCTGCTCAAGCACGCTCCGTTGCCCTCGGAGGTGGAGGAGGGGGTGGCGTTCTACGGGCGCTCAGGCGGAGCGCTGATGAAGTCATTCAAGCGCCTGTCGATCGACCCGCTGACGGTGTACGGGACGCTATGCGTGAAGTGCCCGCTGGGCGACGCCTCGATGGCGGACCCAGAGTGCGTGGCGAGGGTGGTGGAGGAGATCGCGATCGTGCAGCCGCGGATCGTGGTCGTGATGGGCCCAGAGGCGCTGACGACGCTCAACGAGCTGGACATCCCGCTCGCCAGGCAGCTGGAGCCACGGCTAGGGGAGATCCAACAGCTGACGCCGACGATCGACGCGCTGTACGTGCCCAACATCGACGACTCGCTCGACGAGCAGGACTCCAAGCGAGCGTTCTGGGCGGCGTTTCGCATGCTCGGCGAGTGGCACGCCGCACAGCCTCCCTACTGATTGTCATGCTGTTCCGGCGGGCGCATGCGCCCGCCGGCCGAGCGGTGCATGCACCGCTCGGTGAACCCGCACATGTGCGGGTTCAGATCCATTTCAAGCACGATCTTGCCGAGCTTGCCGCCGGCCGCGAAGCGATCGTAGGCGGCCGCCGCCTCGTCGAGCGGGAACGTCTCCGCGACCGGGACCGTGAGCGCGCCCGTGTCGAACAGCGGCAGCACCTCGCGCTCCAGCAGGCGTGCGGCAAGCGCCTTCTCCTCAAGCGGGCGCGCACGCAGCGTGGAGCCGTGGATGCGGGCGCGCTTGCCCATCAGCGCGAGCAGGTTCAGCTCGGCCTTGACGCCTGCCGAGACGCCGATCACGCAGATGCGCCCGCCCGTGGCGAGCGCCTTCATGTTCTCGTCCATGTTGGGAGCGCCCACGAGCTCGAGGATCACGTCGAACGGGCCCCGATCGGCAAAGCCCTCGGGAGCGATCGCCTCAGCGCCAAGAGCCGCCACCTGCGCGCGTAGCTGCTCGTTGCGCACGGTCGCGGTGACCCGCGCGCCGGCCGCTCTCGCGAGCTGGATCGCAGCGGTGCCGACGCCCCCGGCGCCGCCGTGCACGAGCAGGTGCTCGCCGGGCGCAATTGCGCCCTGCGTGAAGACCGCGTCGTGGGCGGTGGTGAACACCTCCGGCAAGCCTCCCGCCCCCGGCCAGTCGAGCGCCGCGGGCACCGGCATCAGCTGACGCTCGTGCACGACGGCCAGCTCGGCCTGCGCGCCCCCGCCGACGATCGCCATCACGCGATCCCCGACGGCGAACCGCAGCGCCGCCCGAGCCGAGCGCCTGTACCTCGCCGGCGAGCTCCATGCCGGGGATGTCCTGCGGGGAGCCGGGGGGCGCCGGATAGAGCCCGCGACGCTGCATCATGTCGGCCCCGTTCAGCCCCGCTGCGCGCACGCGCACGAGCACCTCGCCGACCCCGGGCACAGGGTCGGGGTGCTCCTCGACCAGAATCTGCCCGTCGCGGATAGTGGCTGCGCGCATCGGCTTGCAAGCCTACTCGGAGGAGTCCATACGCTCGTCACCGCGCGGATTCGCCCGCGCCCCGCTCCAGCAGGGCGACGCACTCGATGTGTGGCGTCTGCGGAAACATGTCCACGGGGCGCACCTTCACCAGTCGCCAGCCCGCCTCGACGAGCTGGGCGGCGTTGGGGGCGAGCGTGGTGGGATTGCACGAGACGTACACGATGCGCTTGGGCGAGGCTTCGACGATGCGGCGCACCACCTTCTGCGAGAGGCCCGCGCGCGGCGGATCGACGACCACCACGTCGGGCTTGCCGGCGCGCTCGATCAGCTCAGGCAGCGCTAGGCGTGCGTCGCCGGCGAAGAAGTGGGCGCTGGTGACGTCGTTGCGCTTGGCGGCGGCGATCGCGTCGGCGACGGCCTGCTCGACGATCTCGATGCCCCACAGCTCGCCCGCGCGCGGGGCGAGCGTGAGCGCGATCGTGCCGATCCCGCTGTAGAGGTCATACACGCGCTCCCACCCCTCCAGGGCGGCGTAGTCGACGACGATCCCGTACAGCAGCTCGGCCATCTCGGTGTTGGTCTGCAGGAACGCTTCCGAGGAGATGCGCAGGTCGAGCTCGCCCGATGCGCTCGGGCAGCTCCGCCTCGCCCCACACCAGCTCCGTCTCGCCGCCCATGGTGGTCTCCGCAAGCGAGGAGGAGCGCGTCCACAGCACGCCACTCAGCGTCTCCTCGCCCAGCTCCGCGACGAGCGCCGCGGCGAGCAGGCCAACCTCCAGCTCGCCGTCGGTGGTGACGAGACGGATCTGGAGCTTGCCGCTGTGGCGTCCTTCGCGCACCACGAGGTTGCGCAGGAACGGCCGTCCGTCGGGGGCTGGGCCGGTGCGCTGCTCACGCGATTGCCAAGGCGCTTCGGCGGGCGAATCGGACCGCCCCTCACGCGATTGCCGAGGCGCTTCGGCGGCCGAATCGGACCGCTCCTCACGCGATTGCCGAGGCGCTCCGGCGGCCGAATCGGACGGGAGCCCAGAGTCCTGCTCGTGCTCGCCGCGTCGCGCCCTGCCGCCGCCCGGCCGGCCCCCGCGACTCCACGCGTACAGCTTCTGCTCGCGACACCAGCGCAGCGCCGCCTCACGCGCCCGGTTGCCACGCTCGGAGGCCAGCAGGCAGTCCTCGATCGGCTCGACCTTGTTCCAGCCGGCGGAGGCATGGAAGCCGCATATGAGCGCGCCGTCCTCGTCCCGACCGAAGGAGTACTCGAGCTTGTTGCGGTAGCGCCACTGCTCAAGCGCCGGCACGATCTCCTCCAGCTCGAAGCCGTCGAGCTTGCCGATGCGCCGCAGCGCATCATCTACCTGCTCGCGCTTGATCTCCAGCTGACGCTCGTAGGGCAGCACCTGCCACGGCACGCCCGGATGCGACGCGGTCGGCGGTATGCGCTCGGGGCTCGGCGTGAGGATCTCGAGCGTGCGGGCATGGGCGTAGGAGCGCTTGCGCTTGACTACCACGGCGCGCACACGGTCGCCGGGGATGGCGCCCGAGACGAACACCACGTAGCCGCCATCGCCATAGCGCGCGACGCCCTCGCCGCCGTGGGCGAGCGAGTCGATTTGCAGCTCTATCTCCTGCCCGCGCTCGGGTCGCTTGGCGGTGCTTGCCCGCCGCTGGCATCGACAGGTCCCGTCGAGGCCGTTGGCGGCGAGCTTGGCGCCCGCCTGAGCGCCGGCGCTCATAGCGATGCCGGCTCGACCAGCAGCTCGAGCAGCGCCTTCTGCGCGTGGCGGCGATTCTCGGCCTGATCCCAGATGCGCTGGCGAGAGCCGTAGAGCACCTCGGCGGTGATCTCCTCGCCCACGTGGGCGGGCAGGCAGTGCAGAGCTATCGCGTCGGGAGCGGCGGCGTCGAGCAGCGCGTCGTCGATGCGGTAGGGGGCGAGCGCCGCGCGACGGTCGCTCGGCGCTGTCCTCGTCGCCCATGCTCACCCACACGTCGGTGTAGAGCGCGTGGGCGCCGCGCGGCCGCCTCGTCGCGGGTCGTTGTAGAGCGTCAGCGAGCCCTCGGCGCCCGGCGGCAGCGACAGATCGTCCTCGAGCGAGTAGCCGGGCGGCGAGGCGATCGCGACGTCCATGCCGGCGAGCGTGCCCAGGATCGCGAGCGAGCGAGCCACGTTGGTGCCGTCGCCGACGTAGGCGAGGCGCAGTCCGGCGAGGCTCGCCAAAGCTCTCGCGCACGGTCATCAGGTCGGCAAGCGCCTGGCAGGGATGGTGCAGGGCGGTGAGCATGTTGAACACGGGGATCTGGGCGTGCTCGGCAAGTTCGACCAGCAGCGCATGGGGGCCAGTGCGGATGCCCGACGGCAGCCACCTGCCGCGAGAGCACAAGGGCGGTGTCGCGCGGGGACTCCCCGCGGGAGAGCTGCATCTCATCCGAGCGCAATACAACGGCGTGGCCGCCGAGCTCGTGTACGCCCATCTCAAAGGAAAGGCGCGTACGGGTGGAGGGCTTCTCGAAGATCAGCGCCACACCGCGCCCGGCGAGCGCACGCGAGGAGAGCGGGGCGCCCTTCAGCTCGATCGCGCGATCGAGCAGCGCGTCGAGCTCCGCCGCGCTAAGCTCGGCGCCTGTGAGGAAGTGGCGTGTCACAGTCCGACCAGTCTACGTGGCTCCGTTCGCGCTGCCTGCCGCCGCCGCGCTCGCGCATCGTGGCTGGTTGCGGGTCGAGCAAATCGAAAGGATCGTCGATGAAGAGAGCCGTACTTGTCCTCACCGCCTGCGCCATGCGACAGCAGCCGAGCGATCGAGCACCGCGACGCGAGCACGACCGCCAGGTGGTCAAGAGCGGGACTCGTGGCCCGACCACGGAGGAAGATCAACTATGCGAGCCCGCCCGCCAACGCGCCGGTGCAGAGCGGGATCGTCAAGATCTCCTATCACGAATTCACGATCGAACCCGATACAGCCAAGGCGAAGGTGGGAAGCACGGTCAAGTGGACCAACGAAGACCCGAAAAGTGCAACGTCACGAGCGAGGGCGGGGCATACAAATTCGCCTCCAAAGACTTCGGCGAAGGCGGAAAGCTTCGAACTGAAGCTGGAAAAGCCGGGAGTGATCCACTACGAGTGCACGTATCTCCCGACAACCATGAACGGGACGATCGAAGTAGTCAGCTGAAGTCCGCAGGCACCAGCGGGCACCGGAGACGAGCGTCTCCGGGTATGCGTTCAAGGTAGGGCAGGTCTCCAGGTGCTCCTCGTTTAGGGGAGAGTCAGACTGAGGAGGAGAAGTCCGCCATCCCCTCCCGGGGGGTCGAGGCGGTGGCGTAGGTACGCCGTGGAATACGTCCCGCGCCGCGGGCCAGCCGCCCGGCGTGCACGGCGTGACGCATCGCGCCGGCCATCGCCACCGGGTTTTGCGCGCGCGAGACGGCGCTTGCCACCATCACCGCGTCGCAGCCGAGCTCCATCGCGAGCGCGGCGTCGGAGGCGGTGCCGACACCGGCGTCCAACACCACCGGCACCTCCACCGCTTCGCGGATCAAGCTGATGTTGTAGGGGTTGCGAATGCCCATGCCGCTGCCGATCGGGGCACCGAGCGGCATCACCGCCGCGCAGCCCACATCGACGAGCCGGCGTGCGAGCACCGGGTCGTCGGTGGTGTAGGGGAGCACCACGAAGCCGTCGTCCACCAGCAGCTCGGCGGCCTTCAGCAGCTCGGTGGCGTCGGGCAGCAGGGTGTCCTCGTCGCCGATCACCTCGAGCTTCACCCAGTCGGTGGCAAATGCCTCGCGGGCGAGCTTCGCGGTGAGCACCGCATCGCGGGCGGTGAAGCAGCCGGCGGTATTGGGCAACACCTCGACACCCTTGTTGCTCGAGCACGTCGATCAAGGAGCCAGGATTGGGATGGGCGGGGTTCGAATCGACGGGGGGGATTCTCCGCAGCGCAACGGTCACCAGCTCGCTGCCACTCGCACGAATGGCGTCTGCAAGTAGCGAGAGCGAGGGGAAGCCTCCGGTGCCGAGCAGCAAGCGCGAACCAAGAGTGCGCCCGGCGATCGTCAGCGGGTCGGCGGGCGAATCCACACGGTCGACGGCGGAGGAATCCTCGCGATCGACGGCAGGCGAGTCGATTCCTTCGACCTCGGGTGGATCGGCGGGCGCGACCGGTGGGCTCCCGTTCTCACGCTCGTTGGCGGGTGTCTCTGTCTCTAGGAATGGTGGCGTGGTGGGATCGCCCATCCTCAGATCATCCTCCCTGCATCGCGGTAAGCACCTCTACGCGCGCGCCGTCGGAGATCGCGAACGTCTCCCAGCCGGCCCGCGGCACAACCTCGCCGTCAACCGCCACCGCCACCCCACGTGCATCGTGGGGAAGGCCGAGAAACAGCAGAACGCTCGTCACCGTCTGCACCGTGCCGTCCTCGTGCGGGTTGCCATTCAGATAGATCATGAAAAGGGAATGGGGTCGGTCTGTAGGGGGGAAGATCTCGAAGCGAACCTCCCGGGATCGCAGATCCTCGCCAACTCCTCGAAGGTGACATCGCCCACGGCCGGCTTGTGCTCGACGCCGGCCTGCCGCTGCTCAACCGAGGAAACCATCAGCCGCTCCCCTGAGGACACCATCGCCAGTCGCTCCTCGACGGACTTCGGCTCCTCAACCGACGACGCCACCGCCTGCCGCTGCCCCGACGACGACGCCACCCGCGGCTGCCCCGACGACGACGCCACCCGCGGCTCTCCCGACGACGACGCCACCCGCGGCTCTCCCGCCAGCGACGCCACCACCAGCTCCGCTGTGAGTGGGGCAAGCAGGATTCCGTTGCGGTGATGACCTGTGGCCCAGGTCAACCCTCGCAACGCGCCGGGTCCGATCACGGGCACATTGTCGGGTGTGCCTGGACGGTAGCCCACCCCCAGCTCCTCGATGTGTAGCTCGCTTATGCCCGGCAGTAGCTCGTGGGCGTCGCGCAGCAGCTCATACACGCCGCCCGCCGTCGCCAGCTTCTCAAAACCACGCTCCTCCATCGTCGCCCCAAGCACGTAGCCCCCGTCGTCACGAGGGACGAGATAGCCGCCCTCGAAGCGCACCACCCCCTCCAACAAACCGGGCCCGGCGGGATCGCGCAGACGCATGATCTGGCCCTTCACCGGGCGCACCGGCACTCCAGCGCCGTCGGGGAGCCCGGCAAGGCCACCGCTCCATGAGCCCGCCGCCACAACCACGTCGCGCGCGCGCACCAGCTCGAACGACCCATTACCCAAACCACGCGCCCCCAGCAAGCCTCCGGGCGCCACACCCACCGTCAGCAAGCCGCCGACTCGGACTTCACCGCCTCCCGCATCCGCCAGCCGCGCTTCCCGCTTCCGCGCTCCATACCTCACCCCGATGACACGCGTCCCGCTCGCATCGAGCTCGAGCCGGCTCACGGGGGTGTGCTCGCGCAGGCTCACCCCCTCCTGCTCGCACGCACGGCGCAACGCCGCGACTACCCGGCGCGGATCGACACTGTGATCGTCGGGGGCGTGCAACGCCAGGCGCACGGTTGGGGCGAGCGCCGGCTCGCGCTCGCGCGCCTCGCTGGCGCGCAGGCGGATGGCAGGCAGGCCGAGCGACTCACGGAAGGCGAGCTGGCGCTCGAGCTCACGGGCCTCGTCCTCGTCGCGAGCCACCACGAGCGTGCCGCCGCGGCGCAATCGCACATCGATCCCACTAGCCCGTTGGAGCTCCTCGGCAAAGCTCGGCCACATCCCCGCCGAGCGCACCCCCAGCTCGAGCGCTCCTCGCCCTGACTCGCCGAACTCCACCTCGGCCACGGGCGCGAGCATCCCCGCGGCAACGTGCGTGGCGGCGCCACCAAGCTCGTCACGCTCGAGCACCGCCACCGACATGCCGCGGGCACAGGCGCGCCAGGCCACCGACAGGCCTACGATCCCGCCGCCGACAACCGCCAAATCGAGAGTCGATCCGTTCGTTGCGCGCATCTCCTTGATGCTAGACGGCGCCCACAGGTGTCAGACTGCCATCGATGGCCCACCTGCGGCCCGTACCCGACCCCAATGGAGAGCAGCGCCGCGCTCGCCTCGCCGCTGCGCGCCTCTACCTCGTATGCAATTGCATGCCGGGGGATCGCGACCTGGGTGAGTTCCTCGTCGAAGCCATCTCCGGGGGCGTCGACGTGGTGCAGCTGCGTGAGAAGCACCTCCAGGACGACTTCCTCGTCGAAGCCGCAAGCATCGCCGCCGACGTCTGTGACGCTCACGGAGCCCTTTTCATCCTCAACGACCGCCCTGACATCGCCGCGGCGGTACGCGCCGACGGCGTCCACGTCGGCCAGGAAGACGTAGGGGTGGCAGAGGCCCGCAAGATCGTCGGCCCGGAGATGCTCGTAGGGCTCTCCACCCATGCCCCCAGCGAGATCGACGCCGCCACCGCCACCGCCCCAGATGGGTCGCCCTACGTGGACTACATCGGCGTGGGCCCGGTGCACGCTACTCCCACCAAGCTCGGGCGCCTGCCCGTCGGCCCAGAGCTAATCGGCTACGCCTCCGCTCACGCTCGCGTCCCGTTCTTCGCCATCGGGGGGATCGACAGCGAAAACATCCTCACCGTGCTCGACGCCGGCGCTCAACGAGTCTGCGTGCTGCGCGCGATCTGCGACGCGCGCGACCCCGAGCAGGCAGCGCTCACGCTACGCGCGGCTTTGGAGCTCCGACCGCTCTTGAACGGCGATGGTCGACGCTAGCCCCGCGTTGCAACCGCTCGGCAAGCACGAGCGACCGGTGACGCTGAGCGTGGCAATCGCGGTGGCTTTGGCATTGGCTCTCGGGGTGTGCGTGAGCATTCTCACGGTCCATGACCTCGCTCGTCATGGCGGCTCGCTGCCGGGCGGGATCTTCCTCGCCGCCGTGCTGCTGGCGCTCGCATGGGGCATGTACCAGCGCCGCTACTGGGCGGTGCTCGGCTTCGAGGCGCTACTCGCCTTCCAGATCATCGTCACCTCGCTGGCGCTGATCGTGGCCGACACGCTGCTCGCCGCCGGGTTGTGCGCACTCAGTATCGGCCTCGCCGGCTGGCTGTTCTGGAAGCTGGTGCGAGTCATGAGTCGCATCCAAGCGGGCGAGCACCTCCACCGGCCCCCGGTGTAGCTCAAACGTCCACTCCCCGGCAATCGCTCGGACAACCTCGCGTCGGCCTTGCATCGGGGCTCCCGCCAGTCTGCGTCGAGTCTTGCGTTTGGTGCTTGCGTCGGGCTTGGTGGCGGTCGTGCGATAGGCTCGCGCCGGAATGGCTGAGACCTCCTATGACACGATCGTGATCGGCTCCGGTCCCGGTGGCTACGTCGCGGCGATCCGAGCTGCCCAGCTCGGCAAGAAGACCGCCGTGATCGAGAAGGACAAGGTGGGTGGGCGTTGCCTCAACTACGCCTGCATTCCCGCCAAGGCGGTTTTGCGCTCGGCGGACTTGCTCTCAGAGATCCGCGAGGCAGGCGACTATGGCTTGAACGTCAGCGCTGTCGAGGTCGACTACGCCGCCGTCCAAGCTCGTCGCGAGAAGGTGGTCTCCACGCTCGTCGGCGGAGTGGGCGGGCTGTTCAAGAAGAACTCCATCGAGCTGATCGAGGGCGAGGCGTCGCTCGTCCGCCAGAACCCGAGCGGCAACGGCAGCTCGAGTGACAGTGAGAGCGAGGGCGTCCGCGTGCGCGTTGGCGAGCAGGAGCTGCTGGCCACCACCGTGATCCTTGCCACCGGTTCGGTCAAGCGCTCGATCCCCGGCGTCGAGTTCGGCGGCGGCGTGATCGGCACCGAGGAGGCCTGGGCCTTGACCAACCTGCCATCGCGCCTGACGGTCGTCGGAGCGGGCGCCTCGGGCGCAGAGATCGCCTCGGGCTTCGCGCGCCTGGGCAGCGAGGTGAAGCTGTTCGAGGTCATGGACCGCCTGCTCCCAACAGAGGACGCCGACATCTCGCGCCTGGTCGAGCGCGGACTCAAGCGCCAGGGCATCGAGATCCACACCGGCACTCCTGTCGAGGGCGTCAGCGTCGGCGATGGCGGCGTGCGCTTCAGCTATGGCTCGGAGTCCGCCGAGGTCGACTACCTCGTGATCTGCGCCGGACGCGGGCCCGACGTGGACGGGCTTGGCCTGAAGGACGCGGGCGTCGAGCTGGACGAGCGTGGGCTGGTGCGCGTCGATGGCGCGCAGCGCACGACAGCCGCCGGCATCTACGCGATCGGCGATCTCGTGCATGGCCCCGCCCTCGCTCACAAGGCATCCGACGAGGGCATCATTGCCGCCGAGAGCGCCGCCAGCCTGCCCACCCATCCGCTCTCCTACGTAGACATCCCACGGGCCACCTTCTGCACTCCAAACGTCGGCTCGTTTGGGCTCACAGAGGAGCAGGCCCGCGAGCAGGGCTATGACGTGGTAGTCGGCAAGGTGCCCTACGGCGCCGTCGGCGGAGGCACCGTCTACGGCGACCGTACCGGGCTCGTGAAGCTCGTGGGCGAGTCCAAGTACGGCGAGCTGCTCGGTGGCCACATCGTCGGCTCGCGCGCTACCGAGCTGATCCAAGAGCTCGTCAACGTGCGCGCTCTGGAGGGCGGTTTCAGCGAGGTCGCCCGCATAGTCCATGGCCATCCCACCTTGTCGGAGGCCGTGATGGAGGCGGGCCGCGCCGCGGACGGTTGGCTCATCCACGGTTGAGGATCGCGTTCCTGGAGCCCCGGTGGCGGCGCATGGGGCGGCTTGGGGGAAGGGAAAGGGGAAGGGGAAGGGAGAAGATGTGAAGGGGAAGATGTAGTTCATTTTCGAAATTTTGCGAATGTATATCCGCGTGTATCTATAATGGTATCTTCCAAAAAGAACATATAGCCTCATCCTCTTTTATCTTCGCCTTTGGCTCCCTTTACGATGGATGTCGAATCCACAACGAGCCACTAGTCTCGATGTGATGTCCGAACTGGACGCCGCTTTTTACTTCGACCTGTTCTCGCCGCTCTCCTATCTCGCCGCCGAGCGTGTGCTGCACACGATGCCCATTGCTACCGAGTGGCAGCCGGTGCTCGCCCGCGAGCTGCCGGGCGCCGAGTCTTTCGAGGCGTTTCGCTGCCGCGACGACGAAGAGATCTTTCGTCTCGAGTTGGCACGTCGAGCGAGCGAGCTTGGACTGCAGCAACTGTGCTGGCCCAACCCGTTCCCGTTCGACAGCGCCTTTGCGATGCGCGCAGCCACCTATGCCAAGTCGATCGGGCGCGTCGTGCCCTTCGCCCAAGCCGCCTTCCGCCAGGCGTTCGCCGGCGGGCGCACACTCGCGGAGGCCGACAACGTGCTGATCGCGGCCGCGGCCTGCGAGATGCATCCCTCCGCCGTGCTGAAGGGCGCCGAGTTGCGCTCCGTGGGCGAGCAGCTCTCGGCAGCTACCGCCGCGGCCGCCACGTTGGGCGTGAGTGACGTGCCTACCGTGCGCGTCGGCAAGCGCGTGTTCCAGGGGGAGCGCTCCCTGGAGGAAGCGGCTGCCTACGCGGAGGCGCCTGTCCCATGAGGGCCGGGCGATGCTTTCGCCTGATCGTGCGCCGTGGTGGGTCGATGCCCGCCTTCCTTGCCAGTCCTAGCCGCGTCGATCACATCGAGGTGGTGGAGATCGACGGCGGTGAGGTTGTGTTCTTCTGGGACTGCCCGCCGCACACCGCCTCGCGCCTCGCGCGCGAAGTGCGCGAGGACCTGGGCCGCATGGATCGCGAGGACTTCCTCGCGCGCTGGAGTACCGTGGAAGACCGATGACAGCCCCCCTTCCTGAGCCCGATGTGGCCCGCGAGTGGCTCGCGGCGATGGTGCTCATTCGACGCTTCGAGGAGCGCGCGGGCGAGATGTACGCCCGCGCGAAGATCGGTGGCTTCCTGCACCTGTCGATCGGCGAGGAGGCCACAATCGTGGGCAGCACGCGGGCACTGCGTGATGCCGACTACCTCGTCTCCACCTACCGCTCCCACGGCGACGCGCTCGCGCGGGGGACACCACCAGAGAAGGTGATGGCCGAGCTGTTCGGGCGGGTCGACGGCTGCTCGAAAGGGCACGGCGGATCGATGCACATGTTCGATGCCACGCGGCGCTTCATGGGCGGCTATGGGATCGTCGGCGGCAACCTGCCGATAGCAGCGGGGATCGCGCTCGCATGCGACCAACGCGGCGGCAAGGAGGTGACGCTCTGCACGTTCGGCGACGGCGCCTCCAACCAAGGCACCTTCGGTGAGACGCTCAATCTCGCCGCCCTATGGCACCTGCCGGTGGTGTTCATGGTGGTCAACAACCAGTTCGGCATGGGTACCTCCCTCAGTCGTCACTCCGCTGTGACCGACCTGCAACGCAAGGGCGAGTCGCTCGGAGTGCCCGGCATGCGCTGCGACGGCATGGACATCCTCGATACCCACGCCGTCGTGTCCGAGGCGCTAACCCGCGTGCGCGAGGAACGGCGGCCGCTGCTCGTGGAGGCCGTCACCTACCGCTTTCGCGGGCATTCGATGGCAGACCCCGAGGACTACCGCACCAAGGAGGAGGTCGCTCAATGGCGCGAGCGCGACCCGATCCCCGCCTTCGGCGAGCGCTTGCAACGCGAGGGCCTGCTCAGCGCCGAGCAGCGTGAGCAGATCGACCGCGACGCCGTACAACGCGTGGATGAAGCTGTCGAGTTCGCCGAGCGCTCACCATTCCCTGGTCCGGAGACGCTCTATGACGACGTATACGTGCTCGACGGGGACATCCACGGCCAGTACCACAGCGAAACGAGCACGGCCGGATGACTCAGGCAGACTGGATAGCGCACGCACGGCCAGCCGCGGGGAGGAGCATTCACATGCGCACGCCCCCATGCTCGAGCGAGACGGCACGCGCTCACGCGTCCGCACGCATACACCCCTGGACTGGCGCCTCTGCCCCCAAGAGGCCACAATGACCGAGCTGCGCTATCGCGACGCCTTGAAACTCGCGCTGCGTGAAGAGATGCTGCGCGACGACAGCGTGATGCTGCTCGGCGAGGACATCGGCGTGTTCGGCGGCGCCTTCAAGGTCACCGCCGGCTTGCTCGAGGAGTTCGGCGAGCGGCGTGTGCGCGACACCCCCATCTCCGAGAACACGATCGTCGGAATGGGGGTAGGCGCGGCGATGGTGGGTCTACGCCCGGTGGTGGAGCTGATGACCGTCAACTTCGCGCTGCTCGCGTTCGATCAGATCGTCAATCACGCCGCCCACATCCATTACATGTTCGGCGGCCACGCACGCGTGCCCCTGGTAGTGCGGATGCCCCAAGGGGCGGGCCACCAGCTCGGCCCCACTCATTCCCACAGCCTCGAGGCGATGTTCCTACACGTGCCGGGTCTGCTCGTGGCGGTCCCCTCCACCCCCGCCGACGCCCGCGGTTTGCTCAAGACGGCGATTCGCGACGAGAACCCGGTGATCTTCATCGAGCACGAGTCGCTCTATGGCATCCGCGGCGAGGTGGACGAGGATGACCGGCAACCGCTTCCATTCGGCCGCGCACGCATCGTGCGCGAGGGCACAGACGTGACGATCGTCGGAGTCTCGCGCATGGCACTCACCGCCGAGCGTGCCGCCGAGCAACTCGCTACCGAGCACGGCATCGAGGCGGAGGTGATCGACCCGCGCACCTTGCGTCCGCTCGACCTCGACACGGTGCTGCGGTCGGTGGCCAAGACCAACCGCTGCATCGTCGTCGAGGAGGGCTGGCCCCACGGCGGCGTCGGCGCCAACCTCGCGGCACTCGTATCCGAACAGGCCTTCGACGATCTCGACGCGCCGGTCACTCGGGTCAGCGGGGCAGACGTCCCAATGCCCTACTCAAAGCCCCTGGAGGAGATCGCGTTTCCGCACGAGCCCCACATCGTGCATGCCGCGCTCACCATCCTCGGGCGGGTAGCGGCGAGCGTCCCGATGACTTCGTCGTCTGCCACCCGCAACGGCGAGCGCGACACGGACGAGGATGCGCCCGGAGCCGTCCAGGAAGCGATGCAGGAGGCTGGCGTGGAGAGCAACATCGGGCAGGCCCCTCAATGAGCAACGTCGTGATGCCGCGGCTGTCGGACACCATGGAGGAGGGCACCATCCTGCGTTGGCTCAAGCATGACGGCGAGCACGTCCACCGCGGTGAGGAACTGGTCGAGATCGAGACCGACAAGGCCGCCATGACCTACGAGTCCGATAGCGATGGCGTGTTGCAAACAATCGCGCACGAGGGCGACACCCTCCAGGTCGGCGAGCCGATCGCACAAATCGGAGAGGCCTCCTCCGACGAGTCCGCGGCGGCGAACACCGCTGACCGGCCAGACGGCCCCTCCGTCTCCCAACCGGGCTCCTCCGAGCCTCCGGCCCAACAAAGCACGGATGCACGCGACAGACGCATAAAGGCCTCGCCACTCGCTCGACGTATCGCTCACGAGCGCGACCTGGACCTCGGCTCGCTCACCGGCAGCGGGCCGGGCGGTCGTATTGTCAAGGCCGACGTGGAAGCCCCCACCGCACCCTCAAAGCCAGCCACGGAGTCGCGCACAAGGGACATCCCACCAACTCCAGCAGCCACCCCTGGAGACATCCTGCCCGCTCCGACCGCTGCACCCGCTGCACCCGCTGCACCCGCCGAGGAGACCTCGAGCGCGAAGGGCGAGACGCATACTGTCGAGCTCTCGCGCACGCAACGCACGATCGCCCGGCGCATGGCGGAGTCCAAGGCGACGATCCCCGACTTCACCCTGACGGCTGACATCGACATGGAGCGCTGCGTCGACTTGCGCGCGGAGCTGAAGCGGCTGTCGCACACCGACGCGCCCACCTACAACGACATGATCGTCAAGGCATGTGCACTGGCACTGCGCGAGCATCCCCGCGCCAACGGCAGCTACCGCGACGGGCGCTTCGAGCTGCACTCGCGCGTCAACGTTGGCGTGGCTGTAGCGGTTTCCTCAGACGATCCAACAGGCGGAGCGCTTGTCGTACCGATCGTGCTCGACGCCGACACGAAGGCGCTCGGCGAGATCACTCGCGAGACGCGCGCGCTGGCCGAGCGGGTGCGCGACGGCACGATCGCCCCACCGGAGCTGAGCGGCGGCACGTTCACGGTCTCCAACCTCGGGATGTACGGCATCGCGAGCTTCACCGCCATCGTCAACCCACCGCAGGCCGCGATCCTCGCGGTCGGCGCGGTACAACCGCGTGCGGTGGCCCACAAGAAGAAGATCGTCTCCCGCCACATCATGAGCGTCACGCTCGCCTGCGACCACCGCATCCTCTACGGGGCCGACGCCGCGCTGTTCCTCTCGCGCATCCGCGAGCTGCTGGAGGAGCCGGTCGCGCTTACGTTGTAGGCGGCTAGGCTAGATTGACTCATGACGGTCGCACAACCGATACATCGAGCCTCTAGCTTGGACGAGTTGCGTGTGTGCCATCTCGGCACGATTCCCTACCGCGAGGCCCTCACCATCCAGGCCGACGTTCAAAGGCAACGCCAGGCAGACGAGCTGCCCGACACACTGCTCTTGCTCGAGCATCCACCTGTGTACACGCGCGGCCGACGCGCGGCCGACGGTGAGCTGACGCTTGGGGAGGACCTCTATCATGCGCGCGGCATCGAAGTCGTCCCCACCGACCGCGGCGGCAAGGTCACCTACCACGGGCCAGGCCAGCTCGTGGGCTATCCAATCATGCGCGTGAGCGACATCGGCGCTCACCTGCGCACGATGGAGGCCGCCCTCGTCGCCGCGCTCGCCGACGAGGGAATCGAAGCTCGCACGCGCCACACCGAGGGCATCGACTACACCGGCGTGTGGGTCGAGGATCGCAAGATCGCCTCGATCGGCGTACACGTCTCACGCGGGATATCCACGCATGGCTTCGCCGTCAATGTCACCAACGACCTCACTCCGTTCACCTGGATCGTTCCGTGTGGGCTGCCTGAGGTCACCATGACCTCAGTCGCGCAAGAGCTGGGGCAACGCATGAGCGGCGAAGACCCAAGCAGTCGATTCGTGGCCGTGCGCGAGCGGGTCGCACGATGCTTCGCCAACGCCCACGATCGCTCTCTTCGCGTCGTCTCGCCCGCACAGCTTGGAGTCGCCCGGTCGCTTGGAATCGCCCGGTCCGAGCCACTTGCATGGGCGCGGGACAGGACGTCCCGCGTAGCGGAGCCGCCGACACCCACAAAGTCGCGCGGATGCGACCCAAATGACTGCCAGCCTCACGCCGCCCTGCCACTGTCCGAGCGCGAGCGGCCGATCGCATACCCACTGGGGCACAAGTGAGCGCAACCCGCTCGCGCGCCAACCCCGGCGGGATGGACGTGCTCAAGGTGCTCGGCTCAGACGTGCGCCCGCTGCGCGAGCGCAAGCCGCCGTGGTTCAAAGTACCCGCCGCCGGCGGCTCCCGCTACCGCGAGCTATCGGCTCTGATCCGCGAGGAGAACCTACACACCGTCTGCCAGGAGGCCGCCTGTCCCAACGTGGGCGAGTGTTGGGAGCGCGGCACCGCCACCTTCATGATCCTCGGCGACACATGTACGCGCCGCTGCGGCTTCTGCAACGTCAAGACCGGCAAGCCAACCTGGAACGACCCGCTCGAGCCGGCGCGGGTGGCTCGCTCGATCGCGCGCATGGGCCTACGCCACGCCGTCGTCACCTCAGTCGACCGCGACGACCTGCCCGACAAGGGAGCCTCCGCGTTCGTCGGGGTCATCCGCCAGGTTCGCGCGCAGGCGCCCAACTGCCAGATCGAGGTGCTCACCCCCGACTTCCAGGGCCAGGAGATGCCGCTTGCGAAGGTCATCGCCGAGCGCCCCGACGTGTTCAACCACAACGTCGAGGTGGTTCCACGCCTATACCCCATCGCCCGTCGCGGCTCGGAGTTCCTGCGCTCCTGCCGAGTGCTGCGCAGCGCCGCCGAAATGGGCGAAGGCGAGGTGCTCACCAAGTCCGGGCTGATGGTAGGGCTCGGCGAGACACACGAGGAGATGGTGCAAACCTTCGAGGTATTGCGCGAGCACGAGGTGCAAGTGCTCACCGTCGGTCAGTACCTACGCCCCTCCGAGCGTCACCTGCCGATCGTTCGCTACTGGCACCCCGATGAGTTCGCCGCGCTCGAAGCCGCCGCTTACGCGCTCGGCTTCGACCACGTGGCCGCTGGTCCGCTCGTACGGTCCTCCTACCACGCAGACCAACACGTCCCGCAGCCCCGGCCCGGCGTCGGGCCACTCGCCGCCACCAGGTAACTCACGAGGGTGCTGGGGGGCCACGCCGGGGCGGGCGGATAGTCTGCGCAAATGCTCGCCCCACGCGCGCGCGTGGAGGCCCCTCCCGCGCATGATCCCCGTCCCCCTCCCGCGCATGATCCCCGTCCCCCTCCCGCGCATGATCCCCGTCAAGGACAACATCCCACGCGAACGCTTCCCGCTAGTGACAGCGATCCTGATCGCAATCGATGTCCTTGCCTATGCTCTCTCACGCCACGATGGGCTGCTGGCGTTCCTGCTCGACATCCTCATCCTCGGGCTGCTCGCACCGAGCGTCGAGGGCTCCCTCGGGCGAGTGCGCTTCTGTGTGCTGTGCCTCTTCAGCGGCCTGCTCGTTGGTGTGACATGGGCTCTTCTCGGCAGCAGCTGGCCCTCACCGGTCTTGCTCGGCACCTCAGGCGCGACGCTGGCTGTGCTCAGCGGCTACCTCCTGCTCCATCCGCACGCCCGGGTCCTGAGCCTGGTAGTGGCCCCGTTCTTCACGACGCTCGTCGAGGTGCCCGCAGGGCTGCTAATTGGCCTATGGCTCGCCTTGCAGGTGGGCTTCGGCATAGCGGGCCTCGGATGAGCCTTGGATGGGCGGGCCTCGGATGGGCGGGCCTCGGATGAGCGGGCCTCGGATGAGCGGGCCTCGGATGGGCGGGCCTTGGATGAGCGGGCCTCGGATGAGCGGGCCTCGGATGAGCGGGCCTCGGATGAGCGGGCCTCGATGACCCGCGTCGCAGTGCTCGCGATCGCGCTCGCGTTCATCCTCGGCTTCGCGTTCCTCACGATCGGCGGCATCGAGCAGTTCGGTTTCAGCGTTCAAGCCGTGCTCTCGGTGCTCGTGCTCGTAATCCTCACGGTTGGCATCGTCGGGGCCTTGCGCAATCCTCCACGGTGATGGGAAAGCTCTCGTGAGCAACTCCCCCTTCCTTAGCCAGAGCCGCAGCTCACGGCGGGCGCGCTCTGTCGCCAGGCGCAGACGGCGGCGCCGGCGCATGCTGGCCGCCTGCGCGCTCGTCCTCCTCGCGGGAGGCGTGGCCATCTCACTCGGGCTCGCCCGATCCGGCGCCGCGCACAACTCCGCCTCACCGCGGAGAAGAGCAAGCGTTGCTGCCGGAAAGAAGACGCCCACGGCGGCGCTCACTCGCTCTCCCGCGGGACTGCCGCTCGGACGCCCTCCGCTGGCTCTCGACCTGAGCGGCTCAAACGATCCGGTAAAAGTCGCCTTCCGTCACCCCCCGCGCGCCGGTCTGTTGTTCGACCTGAACAGCGGTCGCGTTCTGTGGCAGCTCAACCCGCTCGAGCACCTGCACATGGCAAGCCTCACCAAGATGATGACCGCGCTGCGGGTGGTGCGCTCAGAGCCAGCCAACGCCCCCGTGCCGATCACCAAGGAGGCCATCGACCAGGCTGGCTCGAAGGTGGGCGTGCTGCCGCTCGGCAAGCACATACCCGCCGACACCATGCTCTACGGCCTTCTGCTGCCCTCCGGCAACGACGCCGCCGTCGCGCTCGCAGAATCCGTCTCCACTAGCGTGAGCTCGTTCGTCGATTCGATGAACGCCGAAGCCGCGCGATTGGGGATGGGCTGCACTCACTACAGCTCCCCCTCTGGCTACTTCAACGCCCACAACTACTCCTGCGCCGCCGACCTCGCGGAGCTTGCCCACGTCGACCTGCAGCAGCCGCGCATCGCCCACGTCGTGGGTACCGCCGAAGCGGTGCTGCCATTCCCGATCAAGGGCGGCAAGCTCTACCTCTACAACAACAACCCACTGCTCGTCTACGCCTATCCAGGCGCCACCGGCATGAAGACCGGCTACACCGAACTGGCGGGCGACTGCCTGGTGGGAACCGCCAAGCGCCACGGTGTGAGCCTCGGCGTGGTACTGCTGCACTCCCCCGAACTTGGCCGTCAAGCCGCCTACCTGTTGAACGCTGGGTTCGAGGACGTCTACCACCAAACGCCCATCCCCGAGCCACCGATACCGCCCGGACGGTGAAGGAGTAGCCTTAGCTCCCAGTTATTGACTGGCCAGTCAGCCAAGGGAGAGCTAGTGGATCTTGACGATACGCCCGAGCAGGCAGCCCACCGCACCAAGGTGCGCACTTGGCTCGAGCAACACAAGGAAGAAGCCCCGGTCCTCACCGGACCGAACGCACTGACAGACGAGGCGGAGATCATCTCCGCGCGACGCGCCTGGCAGGGCAAGCTCGCCGAGGCGGGTCTCGCCGGAGTAACTTGGCCCAAGGAGTACGGCGGCCAAGGCCTAGGGCCGATCGAGCAAGTGATTTGCAACCAGGAGATCGCCCGTGCCGGCGCCCCCGGCATCCTCGATGCGATCGGCGTGGGAATGCTCGGCCCAACCATCATCGCCCACGGCGCCGAGGAGCAGAAGTCTCGCTACCTCGGCCCGATGCTGCACGGCGACGAGGTGTGGTGTCAGCTCTTCTCAGAGCCCGCCGCCGGCTCCGATCTCGCAGCTGTTCAAACGCGCGCGCGTCAGGCCGAGGATGGAAGCTGGCGACTCACCGGCCAGAAGGTGTGGACCACCAACGCCCAGTTCTCCTCCTACGGCTTGCTGCTCGCCCGCACCGACCCCGAGCAGCACAAGCACAAGGGCCTAACCATGTTCATCCTGCCGATGGACGCCCCCGGCGTCACCGTCAGGGGTCTACGCCAGATCTCCGGCGAGGCCGAGTTCAACGAGGTGTTCCTCGACGACGTCGTACTCGACGCAGACGCCGTCGTCGGCGGCGTGGGCAACGGTTGGGGCACCGCGCTCACCACACTCATGTTCGAGCGCGTCACCATCGGGCTCGGCGGCGAGGGCCTCGGCTACAACTCGGTGCGCTTTGCCAAGGGCATCGCCTCCGACGAGCACGGTCGGCGCGACACCGAGGTGCGCAGGCAGCTCGGTGAGATCTCGAGCGAACTGCTCGCCGTACGCTTCACCGGCTACCGCACGCTCACCGCTCTGCAGAAAGGCCAGATCCCCGGCCCAGAGGCAGGCCTCGCGAAGGTAACCATCGTCAACGGTGCCATCAAAGCAGGGGACCTGATCTCAGACGTAATTGGCCCCGACGCGCTCGACGAGCACTCCGAGTGGGCTTACATGATCTCTTTCCTGCCCGGCTTGAAGTCGGCCGGCGGGACCGAAGAGATCCTGCGCAACACAATCGGAGAGCGTGTGCTGGGACTGCCCCCCGAGCCACGGCTCGACAAGGGCATACCGTTCTCCGAGCTGCGCTCCAAGGAAGGAGCCACGGCATGAGCGGGCAACGCTCCATCGCATCCCCGTCCAACCTCACACGCGGCGCCACCACCACGGAGGCCACACAATGAACCTCGCACTCTCAGACGAGCAGGTGTTCCTACGCGAGGCCGCCCGTGGCGCGCTCTCGCGCTTCAAGACGTTGGAGGCCGCCCGCGAGGCACTCGACGGCGATAACAGCGCGCTACCGAACCTATGGCCGGTCGCCTGTGAGGCGGGCTGGCCAGGACTGCTGATCGACGACGCCCACGGAGGCGCCGGGCTCGACGCCTTCGACGCGATGCTCGTGCTCGGCGAGTGCGGACGGGTGCTAGCCCCTGTGGCTTTGCTCGGACACCTGCCCGCCACAGCCATCCTCGGCGAATCGCCCGCCGGCGCCGGTCTGCTCGAGCCGCTGGCAAGCGGCGAGAGGCGCGCGGCCTACCTGCCGACGATGCCACCCAGCGACCTATCCAACCAGTGGACGGTAGACCCCGCCCACGGCAGCACCCGTCCGCTTGCCCCGCAGGCGAAGGAGGATGGCAACGGAGGCCTGCTCGTCAGCGGCATGCTCGCGTTCGTGCCAGACGCTCCGGGAGCCGACCTGCTCGTGGGTGTGGCACTGCTCGATACCCCACAAGGGGGCACAAGCGGGAAAGCCGTCGGCGTCGCGATCGAGGCATCCGGCGAGGGCGTGGCAATCGAGGCGGTACACCGCTATGACGCCACCCGCTCGCTCGGACACGTCAAGTTGAGCGATGCCCCCGCCACGCTGCTCGACGCCCCGGAAGAGTCGCTAGCGGGCGCCTGGCATCTGACGCAGGCGCTGATCGCGGCCGAGTCGCTTGGCAGCGTCGAGACCGCGCTCGAGATGTCGGTTGCCTACGCCAAGGAGCGTCATACCTTCGGACGGGCAATCGGTTCCTACCAAGCGGTGAAGCACTCGCTCACCGAGGTGCTCCGCCAGCTCGAGAACGGACGTTCGCTGCTCTACTACGCCGGTTGGTCGCGCCAGGGCGCCCCGGCTGAGTTCCCGCTCGCCGCGAGTGCCGCTCGCTCGGTCGCGGGACGGGCGCTCGATCACGGAGCACGCACGATGATCTCCGTGCACGGCGGTATTGGAGCCACGTGGGAGCACGACGCGCCGCTCTACTTCCGCCGCGCTCAGCTCTCACGGCGCCTCTTGGGCGGTACCGCCGCAGCCACCGACAGGGTGGCGGGCGAGCTCATCGCTCAAGCCGACGCCGCCTAAGGACGGGGCTCATAGCAGCACCGCTTAGCAACACCGCCTAGTGGCGTCGTCTGGTGGCACTACTACTAGCTGGCGTCGTCTAGTGGCGCTACTAGCTGGCGTCGTCTAATGGCGTCGTCTTGGCTTGACGCGGGCGACGGTGGCGGCTTCCAGCGAGGCCGCCACCGGTGACCCGTAAGCGCTATGCACCGCTTCCACCATCGCCGTTTCCAGGCCGCAGTTGATGCAGAAGCCGTGCTGAGACCAACCGATGGCGCGGGCTAGCACCTGATCGGCATAAGTCACGCCCGTGAGGTCATGGCCGTAGTAGTCATACGCAGCGTCCCACGCGCTGTCGTCGAGCGCGTAGCCCGCGCCGTCGGCGGAGAGCAAGTGGGCGGCCGCCATGATGGCGTCGAAGTCGTCGTAGATCGACGGGTGCTTCTCGGTCATGTGATCGTAGGAAATGGGACGCACGCCGTAGCGGTAGGAGTCGTTGACCAGCGCCCAGGTCGAGTCGGATTCCCGCCCACCCCCGTTTGTGACGTTGAACTGCATCGGTCCACCGCAACAGTTGGCGAAGTTGAGTCCGTGGTATGTGGTGGGCGCCGTCGAGAAAGCCGACTCTTGCTTGTGGATCGATGCGATCAGCAACCAGTTGACCCCAAACGTACGCTGAGCAACGGTGTAGATCGGATAGAAACCCTGCATCCAGCGCTCAGAGATGTGAGTACTCGTCTGGGCTTCATACAGCGCAAGATCGCGATGGACCTGCAGGGTGGAAGGATCGCCAACTATCGCACCCGCCGCCGCGGTCGCGGAGACGGAGCGCAGACCGTTTGAGCTCCTCCCGCGGCGCGAGCCGGCCCCGGTCGTTGCGAGCTCGCCGACTCGAGCTGTGCCACCGGGCACGGGCGTCGGTGAGACGGCGATCGATGGAGGCCCCGCCTGGGAAGCGGTGCTCGATCGCGACGATACGCTCCCAATAACGCCGCTCAACACAAGCGCCAGCAAGCCAGCGCCGAGCACGCCAAGCGCTATCGCCGTCAGCCAAGCCGCTCGTTCGGACTCCGGCTCGGGAACGTTTGAGGCGAGCCGGCCCACGATCACACAGGCGTAAGCGTGCCCAGCTTCGTGGAGAGCGACTCGAGCAGCTCGCGGAAGGACTCTTCGAACTTCTCCACACCCTCGCGCTCAACCGTCTCGGTGACATCGTCATAGTCGACCCCAGCCTCGGCAAGCGCGTCGAGCAACGCTTGTGCCTCAGCCAGCCCTTCCTGCAGCGACGGTCGTGGGCTGCCGTGGTCCTGGAAGGCCTTTACGGTCTCCTCGGGCATCGTATTGATGGTGTCGGGCCCAATCAGCTCGTCGACATAGAGCGTGTCGTGGTAGTCGGGGTTCTTCGTCGAAGTGGACGCCCACAGGACGCGCTGAGGCGTGGCGCCCTTGCCCGCCAGGTAATCCCAGCGCTGGCCACGGAAGGTCTGCTGGTAGTGGCGATAGGCGAGCTTGGCGTTTGCCACCGCGAGGCGACCCTTCAAATCCTTGTGGCCCGGGCGGGAAGGATCCAATTCATCCAGGCGTCTGTCGGCCTCGGTGTCGATGCGCGAGACGAAGAAGCTGGCCACGGAGGCAACCTTGCGTGGATCGCCACCCTCGGCGACAAGACGCTCCAAGCCGCGAATGTAGGACTCAGCCACCTCCGCGTAGCGTTTCAGCGAGAAGATCAGTGTGATGTTGATCGAGTGCCCCTTGGCGATCACATCCTCGATCGCGGCGAGCCCAGGCTTGGTGGCAGGGATCTTGACGAGCAAGTTGGGGCGGTCGACCGCCTCGTGCAAGCGCATCGCCTCTCTGAATGTGCCCAGCGAGTCGTAAGCCAGACGGGGATCCACCTCGAGCGATACGTAGCCATCGCGGGCGAGCCCCTGGTCCCAGATCGGGCGAAACAGATCGCATGCCTCGCGGATGTCCTGCTCAGCCAGCGTCCAGAATGCCTGCTCGACGTCGCTCGAGCCGAGTTCGCGCAGCTGCTCGTCGTAGGCCTCGCCCGAGCTCATCGCCTTTTGGAAGATCGTCGGATTGGAGGTGGCGCCGACCACTGCGTCCCTGTCAACCAGCTGTTGCAGGTGCCCGCCTCTGATCGCCTCGCGCGAGAGGAAATCGATCCACACGCTTTGGCCGAGGGCTGAGAGGCTGTGCAGGGGAGAGAGTGTGGGAGAGGACATCTAAGCTCCTGACGAGCGAGTTGCGCTCGAGTTCTCGATGAGGGCGCGCGCACGGGAGGCGATCGACTCCGCGGTGAAGCCGAACTTCTCGAGCACAGTGGCGCCCGGCGCGGAGGCGCCAAAATGGTCGATGCCGAGCACCTCACCAGAGTCCCCTACCCACTTCCACCAGCTCATGGTGGCGCCCGCCTCGACGGCCAGAGCGGGGCACGTGGCGCGGGATCACGCTGTCGCGATAGTCCGGCGATTGGGCTTCGAAGAGCTCCATGCAGGGCATCGACACGACCCGCACGCGCGGTCCCTGCCTCGGCGAGATCGCGCGCGGCTCGAAGCGTCGGGGCGACCTCGCTGCCGGTGGCGATCAGGACGATCTCGGGGGCCTCTCTCGACTCCCACAGCACATAGGCGCCACGCTCTACTCCCTCGACGGCGCCCACCTGCGAGCGATCGAGCACCGGCAGGTTCTGACGGGAGAGCAGCAGCGCAACGGGGCCGTCCTCGCGCTCGAGAGCGACGCGCCAGGCAAGCGCCGTCTCATTCGCGTCGGCGGGGCGCATCACCCACAGATGGGGAATCGCGCGCAGAGCCGCATAGTGCTCCACCGGCTGGTGGGTGGGGCCATCCTCGCCGAGCCCCACCGAGTCGTGCGTCCACACCCACATCACGGGGAGCCCCATCAGCGCCGAGAGGCGCACGCTCGCTCGCATGTAGTCGGAGAAGACCAGGAAGGTGGAGCCATACGGCTTGAGCATCCCGCCATGGGCGGCGAGGCCGTTGACGATCGCGCCCATCGCGTGCTCGCGGATGCCGAAGGGGATGTTGCGCCCGACGTGCACCCGCGAATACTCGCCGGCGCCGTCGAACACGGTCTTGGTCGACTCGACCAGGTCGGCGGCGCCACCGGCCATGGTGGGGACAAAGGAGTTGAGGGCCGCCATCACCTTTTGGCCGGCTGAACGTGTCGCGATTTGCTCGCCGGCGGAAAAGCTCGGCAACGCCTCCACCCAGCCCTCGCGCGGACGGCCGGACCATGCCTGCTCCCACTCCTCTAGGAGTTGCGGATAGCGCTCGCGCCACGCTTGCTCGCGTTGCTCGGACGCCTGCCTGGGCCGCGGCGCCGGAGTGGCGCAAGCTCATATGCTCGTACACGCGCTCCTCGACGTGGAAGCTGAGCTCGGGATCGAAGCCCATCACCCGCTTGGTTGCGCGTACCTCGTCCTCGCCCGAGCGGCGCTCCGTGCGCTTTGGCAGTGTCGATGGCATTGGGCGCCGGATAGGCGATGTGCGAGCGCACCAGAGATGAACGAGGGACGCTCGGTTTCGGCGCGCGCGGCAAGCAGCGCACGATGCAGCGCATGAACATCCTCGGAGTCCTCGACGCGCTGGACATGCCAACCGTCGGCGTGCATGCGCGCGACGTGATTCTCGGTGTCGAAGGAGATCGAGGTGGTGCCGTCGATCGTGATGCGGTTGTCGTCGTAGCAGACGATCAGCTTGCCAAGGCCGAAGTGGCCCGCGATCGAAGCCGCTTCCTGGCTGACCCCCTCCATCATGTCGCCGTCGGAGCAGATCGCGTAGGTGTGGTGGTCCACCACCTCATAGCCTGGCCGGTTGAAGCGCTCGGCCAAGGAAGCGCTCGGCCATCGCCATGCCAACGGCGTTGGCGACGCCCTGGCCGAGCGGACCGGTGGTCACCTCCACTCCCGGCACGTGACCGCGCTCTGGGTGCCCAGGGGTGCGCGAGCCCCACTGCCGGAAGCTCTCGAGGTCTTCGATTGACAGGTCGAAGCCGCACAGATGGGTGAGCGCATATTGCAGAACGCAAGCGTGGCCGGCGCTGAGCACGAAGCGGTCGCGGTCGCGCCAGCCGGTGTCGGCTGGGTTGAGCGCGCAGCACGTGCCTGTAGAGCGTGTAGCCGAGCGGCGCAAGTGCCATCGCGGTGCCGGGATGCCCGGCATTGGCCTTCTGCACGGCATCCATCGCCAGGCCGCGGATCGTGTCGATCGACAGCTCACGGATATCGCTTTCGCTGTCGGGAGCACGAGCCAGGCACGCAAATGCTGGTCGTCAGGGACTACCGCCATATCGTTGCGATCCTAGCGGCGACGAGCGCCAGCGTCGGCTCAGCCGACATATGGTCGTCGTCGTCGCGGTGGAAAGCCAGCGACCGAGTGTCGCCGGCCATGCGAGCACCAGCGCCGTCGGGGGCGCACACGCACAAGCCAGTGCAGATCGTGGCGGCAATGGGAGCGGCGATAGGGCCAGCGGGGGTGAAGCGCGCGAACCATCAACTCCCGCTCGCAAGCGAGTCCTCTCATGTCAATCCAACCTCCGTGTCGATCCAACCTTCCCGATGACGGCGGTGTCGATCGGCTCCCTCGAGACGAGCCAGCGAACTCCCGCGCGCCAGCGAACTCCCGCGAGAGCTCCCGCGAGCTGGCGAACTCCCGATTACCCGCGCGCGAGGAGCTCTAAGCGAAGCCGTCGAGCCGTCAGACGACGGCCAACGGAGGTCCCGCTGGACGCTTGTGCGGTATGCCAAGTCGTCCAACGCGAGTCTCCGCTATTTGCCGTAACGCACAACTAATAGTACCGTGCCTACAGAATCGGTCCAGAAATAGCATCCCCGAGAAAGCACTTCTACAACCCATCCCAGAGCCGCAAAATCGGACTTGACCACATGCTGAAATTACTGTTTGCAATGGATTCAAGACTTCGATGTCGCCCACGTCAGTGACCTCCCAGTGAGTTGGGGACATCCATCTGAGGAAAACAAATAAATCATCCTTTACGCAGCTTGTCAAGAGCTAAGGTATAGGGTATGGCGCAGAGGACCAGATCGTCCAAACCCCGCGAGCGAGGTCTGCCGCGTGGTCCTCAGGCGCTTCCCCCGGAGGAGGTGGCGGCCGATCAGCGCGAGCGCCTGTACGAGGCGACGATCAGCGCCGTCAACGAGCGCGGCTTCGTAGCCACCACGATCTCCGACCTGGTTGCCAACGCGGGCGTGTCGCGGCGCAGCTTCTACGAGCACTTCGAGAACAAGGAGGAGTGCCTGCTCGCCACATACGACGCCTTGATCGGGCGCCTGACGGCGAGGATCGCCCAGGCTTATGACCCCGAAGACGAGTGGATCGACCAGATCGAGGCGATCGTGCGGGCGTTGTTCGAAGCATCGAGCGACCGCCCCGATGCAGCACGGCTTGTGTCCGTGGAGATGGGCGCCGCCGGACCCATCGGGATCGAGCGATGGGCCCGCGACGCCGAGCTGCTCACAACCTTCTTCACGAGCGTGTTCGAGCATGCACCTGGCGAGGGCTCCATTCCGGCACCGGTGGCACGAGCGATAGTGGGGGCCTTGAGGACGATCCTCTATTCGCGGGTACGCCGCGAACGCTCGAGCCGATCGCTGAAGCTGGAGCTGCAAAAGCTGACGCCAGACATCGTGGCGTGGATCGCCTCCTTCTATCCAACCCCACCAGAGATTCCCGAGCGGCCACGCCCACGCCGGCACGGGCACCTACAGGGAGGGCGGGCGCCCGGGCACGCTCTCGCCCTCACCGCGATGGGCACCAAGAGGCCTGCCACGAGGAGAGCACAACCTGCCAAAGGGCTTCGTGGCACACAACCAGCGCGAACGGATCTTCGACGCGGTGGCAAACCTGACAGCCGCCAAAGGCTACCCAGCGCTCAGCCTCGAGGAGATCGTCTCCGAGGCGGCCATTTCGCTGCAAACCTTCTACGAGCACTTCGAGAACAAGGAGGAAGCGTTCGTAGCCACATTCGAGATGGGCCACGCCAAGGCCACGGCAGCGATCAACCGGTCGCTCGATCTGAAACTGTCAGTGGGCACAGAACGTGCGGCTAGGGTTGAGCGCCTTGCTCGAGTTCCTGGCATCCGAGCCATCGATCGCAAGGCTCGCTTGCGTGGACATCCTGATCGCCTACCCGCACATGACAGGCCGCGTGAACGAGGCCAACTTCTCCTACATAGAGCTACTCGACATCGGGCCCGACGACAGCTATCCCAACATGCCGCCGCCGGTGATGCGCGAAGCCTCGGTAGGAGGCATATTCGAGCTACTACACAACTACATCCTGCAGGGGCGCACGCAGCGCTTGACCGAGCTCGTCGACTATGTGATGTACATCGCTATCACGCCATTTGCCGGGGCTGAGATCGCTGGTAAGGCTGTGGCGGAAACTTGAGTTGTCGCGATCATTACGATGATAAACTGACCCGATTTCCTGGCCAGAGCTTCCCGCTCCACAGGCACGGCCTTGACCTGGACGGCCTAGCCGTCCAGGTCAAGGTTGCTTGGTCTACTGCTCTGTCACCGCCCATGTGCCACTGTCATTTACTTCTCCGGCTTCTTTGGCGAGCGTCTTCATGCCGAATCCGAAACGGCTGCCGGGTTCCGGCCCTTCCGTCGCACATTTGTTAGTTTCCCAGCTGCAAATCGCTGGAAATTTATACACCAGACCCGGTCCAACTGTGATTTCAGAAATATTATTATCTTCCTGCTTTGCGAACACGCAGAGGTAACCAGGCATCGCTTCCGGTTCATGCACGGTGCCTTTACACTTTCCTTCCCTGATCGCAGGCGCCTCCGCTGCTTCGCCGTTGGCGGGTTCTCCTTCTCCGGTATTTGCCGCGATGTAGTATATGTCAATGGGTTCGGTTGCGAGCGGGATACCGTAGCTGACGGCGTTCGTGAGCACACTGAATTCGCCCGAGGCCGTCCCAACCACGCCCCACTGGCCCTTGAGGGTCTTGCCTGAGGGGAGTGTGCCTCCCGCGGTCCAAGGGGAGCCTGCCGACCCATTTTTGCCGGCTGGCCCTTCTTTGCCGACCGGTCCTTCTTTGCCGAGCGCACCTTCTTTGCCCGGCGTGCCTTCCTTGCCGGGTTTACCTTCGGGTCCGGCCGGCCCAGCGACTCCAGCGACTCCCTGCTTACCGGCGACACCGGCCTGACCCTTGAGCGCTTTGAGCACCTTGGGACTGATCTGTTTGGTCGAGCTGATCACGTATTTGCTGGCGGCATACGCGCCGCCGCTCATCGCAAACACGAGCACCAGCGTCAACGCGACATTGGTGTAACTGAAGCTCTTGCGCACTCTCGAGAACGATTCTTCCTCCGATTTGACTGTTGTGCCCTGCCGCCACCTGCCGGCGGGCGACCTTACGTTTGCGACGAGGACGGTTCCGCTGCTACGCCTACTTGCCCTTCCCATATCTGTGAGCCCCTCTCCGGGCTGACTTCTTGTGCTTGGCGCAGCCTGTGACGGCGATGGGCGTTGTTTGTTTGATGCTCTTCCCGTTGGCCCCGACGAAGGTCGTCGGCATAACGAGTTTCGCGGTGCAGAGGTTTCCGTTCGCGGCCAGGGCCGAGTCGGGACCTTGGGGTAGCTTGAGTTCGAAGACGCCGATTGGGACGTCCGGGATCGTGCGGAACGTGCTGCTCGTGATGCCGGCTGGACTGATGAAGGTTTCGCCGTGCAGATACACAGTGACGCCCTCGCCGGATAGGGCGACGATCAGTTCGGGGAACTTAGCGCCACCGTGAGACACGAAATACGCCGGGCCCTGCAGATGCACCGGCAGCACGGGCGTGGTTGCGGTGGCGCTGCCGATCCTCGAGTCCGCGGGACAGGCGGCGGGATTTGCGTTGAAGATCGTGTCGGGACACGCCTTCTGCAATGTCGTCAGGCGCGAAGGCAGCTGCTTTGGCAGATCCACCTTGACCTTGCCGATGTTCGCCTGGGTCCCAAAAGGCGCCGCTGGATAGGTGAGTTTGACGTTCAGGCTCGCCCCGTTCTTCCTGGATGTTTTCCCGGAGGTGGACACCGCGAAGATGGGTTTGAACTTGAGGGTCGCGCAATTGGTCACTTGGAATGGGACGTGCAGCGTGGATACGGCCGCTTCGCTGCTCGTCAGGCTCCCTCCGATTTCCTGCGGAGCGCAGTTCGTCGGGTTGAAGGTGAAGTCTGGGCGATCTATCGAGACGTTCACGTGCTTGATCTGTAGTGGGATCCCGTCGATGATCTGGGGGATCGCGTAGGGGCCGGTCGCATCGGAAGTGATCGTCAGAGCCGCGTCGGTCGGGTTGACTTCGATCTTCGCCCGCACGATCACCTTGCCGAGGTCGAACGGGCCAGCCTTAGCCGGGTTCACGATCGACAGACCGTACGGAGCGCCCTCATAGGGCCCGGTGATGAACACTTCGCCACCGTTCACCGTGTAAGGGTTGCCGCCCAAACCGACGCTGACGGTGGTATGCCCGATCAGGCTTTCAGGGCCGCAGGTTCCAGCGTTGCCTTCCGGCTTCGCCGCACAGCTTGACCGAGGAGAGCGTGCCCGAGCAGACCCGGCGGCATCTTCAATTGGATCGCATCGAGGTTCTGGTTGCCGTCTTCTCTGGACATCGTCATCCTGAACGGGGTGAACGCGCCCGCCTGGAGGTTCAGGCTCCCCGTCGTGAGCGACGGAGCGAACGGCAGCGGGTTGGAGCAAGGGGTGCCGTTGGGGCCGCTCTTGATGTCGAATGTGGAGGAGGATTCGACCGTCTGTTCGCCGGACCATGGTTCGATTGACGCCGTAGTCGTATAGGGCCCGCACAGAGCCGGCGTGCCCAGGGGCGCCCTGGAGCCGCCGAAGAAGTGCAGGCTCAAATCTTCGAAGGGCAGTTGCGGCGTGTTCTTGAACGTGGAGACGAGCTGGCCGGTGACCGGATCCGGTGTGACCTGACCGGCGAGCTTGACGAGCACTCCGGAAACCGGGTCTCGCGCCACGATGTAGAGCGCGACGAGACTTCCGAACGGGTTGGCGTCTTGGGTCGCCAGATAGGCCGCGCCGACCAACGGGTTTGGCAACAACGGCGTCTTGATTTCGACCGTACCCACCTTGGCGGCTTCCGGACATGTCTGTTCTGCGGGGCTTTCCAGGGCGATTTCGCCGATGCCGCAGGCGGACAGGCCGTCAGCGCCGGCAGGGTTCAAGCCAACGCCCGCGGGTAGCGTGACCGTGGTGTTCTTGACCGACGACTCGGCCAGACCGGTCGGGTTCAGGCTCGCGTCCTGGGGTACGTGCACGTCGACTGTCAGACCTGTGGGCGTGCTGGCCTGCTCCCCGTCGGGCGCGACGCTGATCGACGGTTCGAAGTTCAGTCGGTCACAGCCATCCTGACCATAGGTTTCGCCCGCCAAATTCTGGAATGCATATTCGGTGGGCGCGGTGAACTGTCCCGGCGCCGCCCATGAGTCCGCGTCAACGCTCGTTTGCAGCGGACCGGTACACGAAGTCGGGAGCACCAGGAACGGTTGGGGCTTTTCCTGCACGGCACACGTCGCACCGGTGAGCACTGCTGGATTGGTCAGGCACGATCCTCGCGCCGAATCGTGCCGCGCGTCGCCCGGCACGCCCCAAAAAGTCACCTGATTGCCGATGAAATCGAGCGTCTCGGGTATGTCGTGCACGCCTACGACCACCGCGTAGCTCCCGCCCGTGAGTACAGACGTATCGAGGATCACGAGGCCTCCCCCGTTGGCAAGTATGAACCCGAATCTCGCGGGCTCGCCGACAGCGGGTTCTAGGCTATACAGCGGCTCGGTGAACTCCCACGGCACCTGCGTCGGGCCTTCGATCGAAGTCACCACCGGTGTCGCGACGCCGACGACTGTGTTGTTTGGACAACTCGGGGCACCACCCACCGTGGCCTGCTGCGTGAACACGAACATGCTGCACTTCGGCAACGGCGTGGGATTGCCGACAAAGCCCGGGGGCAGGTCGAAGTTCAGATCCTTGGTCAAGGCGATCGGTTGTACTTCCGGCACTATTTCGCCTTCGCTCTCCCCAGTCGGGTTGAACACCGTCGCCGAACGCGTGTTCAACGTAAGCGTCGTCGTCAGCTGAAAAGGGTGGGAGCCGGCCTGAGTATCCAGGGCGCCGCCTTCTTCTTCGGGCGTGAGTTCGTAGTTTTCGACTCCATAAGGCGGTGCCACGTCGCTGAGCTTCAACGGCCGCTTCCATTGGACGGGCGGCGCACCGCCTCCCGTCACATTCACTTCGCTCGTGCCGTTGCCACTGCCTCCGGCGACTGTCACCGTGATCGCCATCGTCAAGCGTTCGTAAGTGAGCAGGCGCGGACCATCAAACATGCAGGTGACCGTTTGCGCCACGATCGAGCAGTGCATGTAGTTCCTGACTTCGTGGGTCCCGATGTTGCCGCCACCGCCTTCGCCGTAGACGGCCGATGGGACAACTCCAGCCGGCAGCCGGTCGACGATTGTCACAGGATGCTCAGAGCCGATCACGGGCGCGTCGCCGAGATCGCTGACTTCGACGACCACGCGGCCCGGTCCGCCGGTTGTGCTCGCGGGCGCCGAGATCGTATTCACATGCCACCACGGCATCTCGGCGCTCGCCCCACTCGCACCCACCAGAGCGATCGGAACCGCCGCGACCAGGGTGGCCAGGATGCCTCTCTTGAGAAGCTTGCAGATCATCGCTTGCCACCCTTTCCACTCGCACGCTCGGAACGTGCTTTCCTCGCCCTCCTGGCTTTACTTTTCTTCTGTTTGACGCGCTTTTTCGATTTGTCCTTCATGGCCTTGTGCGACGCCTTGTGCTTGATCGCGCTCGTTGCTTCTTCGACCACATTCCCCGCGCCCGAGAAGGTCGCGCTTGGTGTAGGACCGAAGATTTCCGGTTGCGGCGAGGGCGCGGCCTTGCACGAATCGCCGGACGTACACGGCGGCGGCGACACGGGTTCGGCGACACAGGGCACTTCACTAGAGCAGGCGTGAGCGTCGTATACGTCAAAGCTTGTGTCGTAGTCGGCCGCCACCAGTTTGCTCGCGGTGAGAAAGAACGCGTCGTCTCCGTTTTCGCTCGCGTCGTAGAAGGTCGATTCCTCGGAGGACGTACCTGAGGAGATCAAGCTCACGCAGCCTTCCGAGCGCGCGTCGAACGTGGCGCTCGCCGTCGTGCAGCTATCGCTCGTCGCCGTCGCCGGGCCTGCCGGCGGCTCATACTCGTATACGTCCTCGAGACCATTCGTGTCGCGCGGAACGAGCGCGTCCGGGCTCTCGAAGAACAGGCGCTCACCGTCGGAGAGAAAGCGCGGTTGGTACAGCCCCGCCCCGTTGCTGCGAAAATCCCATGTCGGGATGCTACCGGCGAGCCAATGTGGGGATCTTCCCCACGTATTATCACGGTCGACGAGAGAGCCCTCGTCAAAAATACCGACCGGTCGTGCTCCCGTCGGGTCGCACGACGCGCAGATCAGGCGACTTGTGAGCGAGTCGTATAGATATACCTCCTCATCTGGCTTTCCGCTAACCGCGTCGGCGTTGTCGTAGCCGGTCAACGGACGCGCCGACATGAACGCCAGATAGCGCCCGTTGGGGGAGACACGTGAGCTTACACCCGACAGGTCGGGCGAACCCTCAGGACTTTCTTCATACCAACTTTTGACATCTTCGCTCGAAAGCTCGGCGATGAACTGGGTAGACCATTGACCTTCGCTTTCGTGCAGGAGGTACAGATTGTCCTGACCGCTCACGCCGCCGTTGGCAAGCACTCCGTGAGCTACGAAATATACGTAGGAGCCGTCTTCGTTGACATCCGATACGGATTCCTGCACGCCCGCGCTTGCTTCACCAGAGCCATGGGTTGCCGTTAGATCGGCCTGTGTGTCAGTTGCGGTGTCGAACGCGTACAATTCACCGTTTTCCAAGAAGAAAATTCGCGATCCGTCGCTGCTCATGTCCTGATAGCGCGCGTTCGCACCGCCAACCTGCACAGTCGTCCCTTCCACCATATCCCGCACATACAGACCCGCATAGAGTTTCACTTCTGCTTTCGCGGTCGTGTACGGGCTGCCCCACGTCCAAGCAATCCAGCGTCCATTAGTCGAGAAAGCACGCGCCGCGCCACCCACTTCACTATGTTCGCCGGCAAGGTTCGGACCCTCAGCTTCGGCTTTCTTTGCTCCTCCGCTCGTAGCTTCTCCGTCGGGAAGGATATTCACCAGTTTCAGTTCGCCGTTACTCCACTCAAAGAGGTTCCTCAAGCCGCACTGCTCATTGCACGACGGAAGTAGCGTGACGGAGGCTTCCGGGGTCAACGCAAACGGCGAGCTGACGATCACATGGCTCAAGTCCGGCGTTCCCGCCACGAACTCCACGACGTTGCCGGCTTCCAGACGCGCCACCAATTCTTCCCCACCAAATTTAGTTCCTTCCGGTACATTTGCCGCGGTCACAAACGGCACGAACGAACCATTTTCATCGTCACGCAGGTATGGCGTGCGTTCGGTCGCCTCAGGTGACAGCAAGGGGGTACCGTTGAGCGTCGGTTCATTCGCGGCCAACCCAAGATTTGAAGAGAACAGATAATACACTCCTCCCCCGATGTCTGGAACCAGCTCCTTCGCCGACTGTCCTTCCTCGACGTTGCGACGCGGCAAGGAGATATCGATGGATTCCCAGCCACCGGAACGGCGCTTGGAGAGCACGTTGGAGACAATCGAGCGACCCGTGGGGTCTTCCCCAACGGCGGGGCCCAACGACAGGTAGGTAATGCCGCTTCCATCGCTGGCGGCCTGGATCGGCAGGCTGAAATCGGTGAAGGGTTCTATCAGAGCGCCTTTTTTGTTCGGCGGCGATACGAGTTCCCAAGACCGACCGTCGGCCAGCGTCGCTCCCGCGCCCACACCCGCTCCGGCACCCGCACGCTGTGTGGTGAACGCCCCATCCGAGCCCGTGAATGTTTCGCCGCCCTGGACGGCCACAACACGGTAGTGATATTCAGTCGCGGGTGCGAGATTCTGCAGGTGCACATCCACACTCTGCTCTTCGCTGCCCGAGCCGAGGTCGACACCGGGAGCGGGCAAAGGCACAGATGTGCCATAAGAAGCGGTCGTGCCGTATTCGAAATAATAATGGGTGTCATCCCCGTTGGGATTGATTTGCGCCTGCAATGTCGCACTGCTCGACGCTACGTCACCCACCGACTCGCTGTCCAATCCGGGGCCCGGGGTGAATTGTTGGTCGGGGCTCTGCGTGCTCCCGGCAAGACTTTCGTTGGCGTTGGCCGCCACGAGCCGATAGTGATAAGTGCTCTCAGGTGTCAAACCCGTGATGCTCGCGCTAACCGCGACGGGGCTCGAGCCGCTACCGAGGCTCGCCGGAGCACAGGGAGCGCTCTGCCCATAAGCGCTCGTCGGCCCGTATTCGAAGACACACGACGTCACCGGCATGCCGTCGGGCGTCACCGTGCCGTTCAGCGTCACGCTCCGCGGCTGCTGGTTGGATACCGCATCGATACTGACGCTCGGCAGCACCACCGCCTCGAAGATCGCGACAGAAGAGGAAGACCGATCTGTCGCATAGACCGTACCATTGCTGGCATCGACAGCGACGCCCTCACCTTCGCTGAGATGACCGGCGCCAAAGCGCGTAATTGGCGTACCGCTCAACCCGAAGGCGGCGATCGAGCTGATGGCGTCGATGTAGACCTCCTTGCTCGACGGATCCACCGCCACGCCAGGTTGGTTTTCGTCTTCTGCGTCGATCGGATTGATCAACGTTTCGCCCGAGCTGTTGACCTTGGCGATCAGGCGCTGATTGAGATAAAGATTGTCTTCGGCGTCCACAGCGAGCCCTTCGTGAAGCCCACGCCCAAACGCCGTCCTCCGTACGGAGAGATATTCATTGGCCAACGCATCGTTGAAGCTGTCGATGTCCCCTTCTGTCTGGATGATCCACACGACACCGTCGGGATCCACCGCTACGCCACTAAGCGCTCCGAACGCTTTGCTCGTCGTCCCGGTCAACTGTCCTTCATAGACGCCGTCTTCGGTGAACTTGTCGACCACCTTGTGGCTGGAGTCCACCACATACACGTCGCCCGCGGACGGATCCAGAGGGTTGCTCGAATTATCGACCGCGACTTGCGTGGGGTGTGAGAACGCGCCGGTAGGAGCCGCGGAGCCGTTGAATTCACGCAGCAGCGTCGAACCGGTCGAGTTGAACTCCTCCACACGATTGTTGGCACTGTCGACCACATAAACGTCATGCGTCGTATCGTTTACGGCAATACTGACCGGTTCTTTGAACTGTCCGGCGCCGCTACCTTGACTACCGAAGGATCCCGCGAAGGTCTGTACGGTGAGCGCCTGTGCAGAAGCGCTGCAGAACAGCACGCAACCCGCGAGTAGGGACAGACAAGCGAGAGTCATGGACATGGATCGGCGGGCACCCGGCTGGTCGTGTGCTGCTCGGACAACTCTTTTCAGGCCCATCAAGCCCCCCTTATTTTTATGCGCCTGAGCGCGAATCGTCGCTAGCTCGCTTGAAGATTGTTTGTAGTGACCTGTTCTCATCGTTCGCGTCCTGCTCGCCGATCGTGCGTTCATTGCCGGCCCTCCGTATGGGTACGAATGCTTTTCGTCAGCTGGCAGCCGGCCGGGGTCAGCGTCCACGCGTTCGGGGCTCCCTGGCTCGGGCCGAGACCGGTGTTGGCGATCAGGCCGAGGCGTTGCAGGCGACCGAGCAGCTTCGAGATCTGGCCCTGGTCTGTCATTTCCGCGCTCTCGCCAACCGCACGGTTCGACGCGCCGGAGTGCTCTGCCACGGCGAGCAGGACGCGTACAGTGCGATAGGTCAAGCGCATGCCCGCGTCTTTGAAGGGGTCCTCCAGCAACATTGCGTCGCGGTGATCGCTTAGGCAGTGCTCTACGGGGCGCTCCAGCTCCTTGCGCGCCGCTGCGGGACCGAGATACGGCAGCACGATCATGCTGATGAGCACGTTCGCCAAGCCAAGCACGGGCAGGTCGCTAGAGAGCGAGATGCGCGCGTCGACAATCGACAACGCACCGCCGACCAAACCCTCGGCCGTGAGCGGCGTGAGCATCGCGGCCGTGCTCCCCGACTCCTCGCGACCCCGATCGATCGCGCTCGCCAACTGAGCCAACACATGCTCACGCCGCGCCCGTGTCTTCGGGCCTCCGGTGAGCGACTCGCGGATCAAGAGACGACCGATCACGGGCTCCTGGTCGAGGAAGGACAGGAACGCGATGACCGCCACTCTGATCCGCTCGCGCCACCTGAGCTCGACCTGATAGGCGGGCAGCACGCGCTGCGAGGCGAACACGAGCGCGTCATCGAACGCCGCAAGGAAGCAATCCTCGCGATCGGCGAATGTCTCGTAGAACGTGCGGCGCGAGACACCAGAGCGCTCCACCACGTTCGCAACGCTCACGTTCGCCGCCCCCAGCTCAGTCGCGGCGTCGAACATAGCCGCGAGAATCCTGGCGCGCTGGATCTGCGCGACCTGGGCATGACCGAAACCGTTGCCTTCGCGCCGTGTGGGTGCACTCGCGGCACGCAACGACTGGGGCGGGCGCCTGACGCCAGCCATCTCAACACGCTCCCCTCACGGTACGGGCGGGCTCCTGGGCGCCGAGAGAGAAGGCCCCCAGGAGCGTGCCCGAATGCTCCAGGACACCGGCCGCAGCGCGGCCAAGCGCCCCGCGTGTGGGAGAACACGAGAAGTCATACGGCGCGCGTATCGCGCGCGAATGCCCTTGCGGGCACGAGAAACCAAGCCGAGCCCTAGGCCCGGCGAGCCGCGGGATTTCGCCGCGGCAAGTGGGGCTAGCGGCTAGACGCCGGCTGGCCCAAGAGAGAGAGAGAGAGAGAGAGACGCGTCAGCGACGCTGACGCGTCCTATAACGGACCCGCCAAAGGCACATGGACTCTCAACTGCGCTAATCCCAAATGAATGCACGCGAAGCACAACTCTTTTCCCTGTTGCGACCCGGTCCCTCTCCCAAGGTCCCCGTCAAAAACCTGGTTTGGGTGTCGACCACGAGGACCGACCCTTACCTGATCTTATGTTCTTGTTACCCAGCAACCCTTCGTTCGGGTGCCGGCATAGAACTAGCTTATACACAAAGTTCCCCTCCTGTCAAGAGGTTGTCGGCCCATCAATGTTTGCTAAGAACAATAGATCGGTAGCCGTCTATGTGTCCAGGGCGGCTGACAAAGCAGGGCTCGTGATGCGAGCGGCGTGGCGCCCGGATACCGTCCCAAGCGGCCCGTAGCATCGCGGAGGGCGATGGAAGACGAGCGCGCAAGGAGGCATTGCTCATGGCAACAGCAAAGTCACGCTGGACAATGTACGGGCACGATGGGGCGTATGGCCGACAGCGGCGAACTGCTCCGACCGGAGCCGCCAATTGCCCTTTATCTCCTCCCACCCAGGACGACCGCCCGCTCACGCGTACTCCCCTCACCGTTGTCTATCAGCCACAGCAGGCCTAGAGGAGGCCCAAGTGAGCCCGCGCAAGCCCAACGTCTCGTCACCAATCCCCGGAGGGTGGCAGGTAGCCGTATACGAGACGTTGGCGGGACAGCGCCCTGCCTTGGAATATCTCGGTGCAGATGACGTACCAGAGCAGCCACGCCGTGAGCTTCTGATGACGGTCCTCGCGGTCGCCGACACAGGACCCCTGAGATTCCCGAGCGGCACGCCCCGCTGGCAGTTGATGCATAAGCCAGACAAGAAGGGACAAGTAGACATGAGCGGGATCTTTGAGGCTCGCGACGAGCACAATCGTGTGCTGTATCGGCTGTTTTGTCTCCTTGATCGAGACGGACTTGAGGACGGACCGTCAATAGTCCTGCTAAGTGGCGGCACAAAGCCAGATCGAACCGAAATGCCCGCACAGATCTACCAAATGACCAATGGCTACCGAGACGACTACCGAAAGACTCGTCGCGTAGCCAGGCTCAAGGCGCAGCCCGCCTGGTGGCCTCAACCACACGCCTAGAACCATACGCACCATGCGTAGCCTCTATGCTACGCTTGCATAGGCTGCCTTACACGGAACGCACGGACACAACCAACTGGCCGGAAATGGCAAGGACTAAGGGCACAATCATGAAGCAAACCGACCAGAGCGCGGCCTTCGCTGACTTCCTCAGCAAGACCTACACAAGCGACGACGAGCGCGCCGCCTTCGAGCGCGATCTCGCCAAGCTGGTCGCCTCGGCGAAGCTCCTGAAGCAGCTTGAGGACATCCGCGAAGCCAAGCAGCTCACCAAGGCCGAGGTGGCACGACGCTTGGGGGTCAAGCGACCAGTTGTCTCCCGCCTACTCGCGGGCAAGGGCGTCCCCAACCTCGGCACTATTGCCGATGTGGCCGAGGCCCTAGACGTCTACATAGACGTCCGGGTCAAGCCTCAGCCGCGCAATGGCAAGCGCCATGCGGCCATCGAGGTCCACGAGGCCGCGGCCTGATCCGGTCCGACGAGCGTAAGCCTGTGCAGCGTGTTTGCACTTCTGTTCGCACCCCGCCCCTTGCGACCGCTCGCGCACTACCCCGAAAACGCCCAAATCCGCCTGTTCAAGTGGTTTCGGCGAGTGCGCCCGGCGGGAATCGAACCCGCGGCCTGCGGTTTGAAAGACCGCTGCTCTTTGGCTCCCCGAAGAGAACCGTTGACCACTGAGCTACGGGCGCGCGAAGTTCAGGATGCTACTACGTCGCCCACCACACGGAGGCTCGGAGAGCGGCTGCGAGACGGTGTCGGGAGCCGGCGAGTTGGACCAGGCTTACCCGTCGATATGGGAAGGAGGTCGTCTCCTGATATTCATTCAAGGTCATGCCGAGCTGCGACATACGACGGATCGCGCTAGAGGAGCTCGACTCGATCGAGCCGATGTGGAGCGCGCTGCGCGAACATCATTCGAGCATCACACCGGACCTCGGGGAGCCGCGCTCGCGCACGGAGTCCTGGCTGCTTAGGCGTTGCCAATACGAGCAGTGGCTGGCGAGCCCAGGCGCGTTCGTGCTGATAGCGGAGCGCCGCGGAGAGCCTGTGGGCTACGCGATGGTTCGTCTACGGGAGGGCTCCCCCACTTGGCCGCTCAGCGAGAAGGCCGGCGAGATCGAGACGCTCTCGGTACTTCCTGGCGAGCGTGGCTTGGGAACCGGGACGGCGCTATTGGAAACAGTGCGTCGTGAGCTCGACGAGCTCGGTATCAACGAACTCTCGCTGCATGCGATGCCCACCAACGTCGAGGCGATCCGCTTCTATGAACGCCACGGATTCAGAACCTATGCACTGTGGATGAGGACCGGGAGCGAGAGTCACGCAGAGGCTTAATCGGCGGCGGGCGGAGGATCGACCTCACGCAGGATGCCGCTCTCCGGATCGAAGACAAACCCCCGAATGTGGTCGCGAGCTGGGAGCTCCGGACTGGAGCGCAATCGATCCAAACCGCCACGCAGCGTGAGCTCGACGTCGTCGAACGCACCGAGCCGCCACGACGGCAACACACCATCGGCGGCCAGCGCCTGGGCGAACTCGTCCTCTGAGGCCCCGAGCAAACCGCAACCGTCGTGCATCACCACCACGATCTCCTCGGTACCTAGCTTCCGCTGGGAAACGCTCAGCGAACGCAAGGCATCGTCGGTGACGAGCCCACCGGCGTTGCGAATGATGTGCGCGTCGCCGCGCTCCAAGCCGAGCATTGGGAAGAGATCGATGCGCGTGTCCATGCAAGCAAGGACAGCCACCCTCCTACGTGGCTTTGGGCTCAAGCCCGGCGCGGCGAGCTGCTCGGCGCGCGACCTTGCAGCCGTCAGCATGTCATCGGCGTTGGTCATCGACACTCGCGATCTTAGGCGCTCGCGGAGCTTCTGGGCTTCCAAGCCGTGCTACGCGAAAAGCCCTCGGTCACCTTAGGGCTCGAGCTCATTCTCTCCAGAGCTTGCCTTCGATGTACCGGTCATGAGGGTTGCGCTCATCTTGATCGCCCTTACCGCCCCCGTGGCCCCCGCCTGAAGCGTGAAGCCAAGCGTGAGCGCGATGATTCCGGGGATCAAGAGAGGCTTCGATCCAAGCATCAAGATCCCCAGGCGCCCAAGCAGATAGGGAGGCGTGCAAACCGTCATGCCAAGGGCCGCGCCAAGTGCCGACGCCGTCAGCTTGTCGCGCCTGGAGCGGGCCGGCTTTATCCCAATGAGCCGTGAGGGAACGGCGACGTAACAGATCATCATCACGCCGATGACCGCCCCCAGGCAGAGCACAAACCATGGGCTTCCCCAGCGTGGAGCGATCGTGGTTGAGATCGCAAGCAGCACCCCAACCGCTACACCCCAAGCGACGATCGTGACCGTCTGAAGCCGCGCCGCCATGTATGCCGGTCGGATCTCCGGGGGGCGAGAGCGCGTGATCGCAAAAGCAAACAGCGCGTTCAGGAAGAAACACGCCACAGTAATCGCCACGATGGCAAGCCCTATCGGTATGAGAACCGGGCCGCGCAGCTCAGGGAATGACTTGTCGCGTAGCACCCGGGCCTTGAGGTCGAACATCGCCAGCCAGATCCATACGGCTGGGAGGACTTGAATAAGTGTCAACCTCCAATTGGCTAGCAGCAGCCTAAGCCCGTCAAAGAGCATCGCAAAGGCTCCGACGGTAAAAGCCAGCGGCGCAAACAGACGCCGTGACTTGCTCAAACGGATGATGTTCTCTGCCATTGCCTGGTCGTCGTCTTGGATGGCACGCACCAACCGCTCGATCCGAGCCGAGAGAGCAGCACGGCTTGGCTTGGGACTCACCATCACCCGCGAGGATCCCACAGCTAGCTCTCGCTTTCGGTCGCAGAGAGCATCTCCGGCTGGAAGAAGAGCGTCGGCATCGCGATACTGACGTTCCTCGATGATCGCCGAGCGCTTTGCATCACAGCTACTCGCGGGCAAGCCCGCCCGCGATCCACTTGCCGTGGTCGAGCGTCTATTGGCGGTCCAGGGGCAGGATCCGCGCGGCGCGCGGCTAGCGATCCGCTCGCGGAGTACAGGGCTGTCGGCGGCGGACGTCGATCGTGCTTTGAGTGAGCAACGAACGCTTGTGATCTCCTCGCTGAACCGCGGCACGCTGCACCTCGTGCGCAGCGAGGACTACCCGTGGCTGCACGCACTGACCACACCCGGGCTGTTCAGAGGCAACACACGAAGGTTGGGCGAGGAGGGCGTCACCTCCGGCGATGCCGAGCGCGCCGTGAAAACGATCGAGCACTCCCTGGCCGAGGAGGGGCCGCTCACGCGTCAGCAGCTACGCGAGCGGATAGCCGCGGTTGGCGTGCGCACAGAGGGCCAGGCAATCGTCCACCTGCTGGGACTTGCGTCGTTGCGTGGCTCGATCGTTCGCGGGCCAATGGTAGGCAAACAGCATGCTTTCGTGCTCGTGCGCGATTGGCTGGGTGAAGGCACCCCCGTCGATCGCGATCGTGCTCTTGGAGAACTCGCCCGCCGCTATCTGATCGGACACGCTCCGGCCGATGAGCGCGATCTTGCGAAGTGGTCGGGACTGCCGCTGCGCGATGTCCGCACCGGACTGAGCAGGATTGCCTCACAACTCACCCAACGTCCAGACGGGCTCCTGGAGCTAGCTGGACGTAAATCCCGAGCTGCGCTACCTCCCCCGCGTCTGCTTGGCGCATTTGACCCCCTCTTGCTCGGCTGGCGCTCACGCGAGTCGATCCTTGGCACCCACCAAGCCGTGATCACCGTCAACGGGCTCTTCCGGCCCTTCGCCCTGGTCCGCGGGCAGGCGGTGGCTACATGGAGCCTGCCCGACGGAGAGGTCGCTCTGGAGCCTTTCGGCCACCTGGGAGATGCCGATAACTCAGCGCTCGCCGCCGACGCCAAGGACGTGGTGCGCTTCCTCGCGAGCGAGAAGCCGGGTAGCCTTAACCCATGATCAGACGCATAACGATGATTTTCGCGGTACTCGTCTTGGGCATTGCACCTGCTACGGCGACTGCCACGCCTGAGGATCTCGCCTCCACGCACGCCTATATCCGGGCTAACTATGCATTTGCTCGAGCCACCAAGGCGAGGGTCAAAGCGGCCCAGGAGAACATCGAGGCCATTACCCACAAGCTCGGTCGAGAATGCCCACTCGTTGGCGCTGGCTCACCCCAGAACGAAGAATCGCAGCATCTCAGCTACGAGGTGGTTGTCGCCCTGTGGTCGACTTCCTACAACACCGACGCCGCGCCGATCCATGCATTCGACAATGCCGTGAAGCGATTGCGGTGGAGCAACCCCCGGCTTACACACCTCGCGCGTGAGTACGCCACAAGTCTGCAAGAGCTAGCCACACTGCCGACGCCTAACGTCTGCGGGGATGTAGCTCTCTGGAAGGCAAGCGACTTCAAGACAATCCCGGCGAGCACCATTCACATCGATCAACGAGTGGAAGGAATCGAAGCAAAAACCATCCCACCGGTATTGCTGGCTCCATATGAGCAGCCGGCAGACAAGGCCATCCTGGCAACCACCACACGTTTGGAAGCTAGCCTCGAAAAGACAGAAACGGTTGTCGGGTTCAACGATTGGGACCAGGCACTCGAAACGCTCGGACTCAATCAATAGCGGACTGCTACTGGCGCTGAGCGGCCGATCCGCCGCGACGGCCCGCCGCCCAACATCGCGGATCGTTTTGGCAAGCCTCCTAGAAAACGCTGCACAGGCGCGCCTAAGTTCGCGGCTCCAGGTCCTCTGGCGGTGTCGCATACTCACCGTCGGGGGCAGCACGAACCCAGAGCGCCCGGCCGAGGCGGCCTCCGAGAGCGCCAAGGAGCATCCCAGCGATCGCATCGATCGCTATCAGTAGCGGCGGGAAGCTTCCAAGCGAGACCTTCGCATCCGTTCCCGCGATCGCATGGGCGATCAATATGCCCGCCCCGAAGATGGCTCCGCCAACTAGGCCGCGATCGGCTCCGCCCCACCCATCCTGATGCTCGAAGCCTGCCACGATCGCGCCGAGACCCGCAATCACCGCGAGCGCCCAATAGGCACTGGCGGAGATGCCGATGACAACTCCCACAACCCCGCCGAAAACCAAGGGCACGAAGCCACCGAGGAGTATCTGGACCAGCCGTGGCCGATCTCGGAACAGTGGTGGCTCGTGCATCGATTCTCTTTCCCTTCTACCCGGACAAACTGCCCTCTCAAGACAGTACCGGGACGGCAAGGCTGCCTCATGCGGGTTTAACCGCGACGTCCAATCACAAGCCAAGGGTAAGCCTCCATGCCAAGATGCCGGCACTTGCACAATGGATCGGTAGCCCTCCTAGACGCGGCCGACACAACAGCAGCCGTCCTAATGTGAGTGGAAATGTGAGCGAACTAGAAGGGAGCACCAATGCTCGAACGGGACGGATATATGCCCGGTGTCCCATGCTGGATCGACACCAGCCAGCCCGATACAGAGGCCGCCGTTGCCTTCTACAGTGGCCTCTTCGGATGGGACTTCGAAGACACAATGCCACCGGGCTCAGCTGGCAAGTACTTCATCGCGCGCCTCGGAGGCGGCGATGTGGCAGCTGTAGGGTCACAGGCCGAGGGCGAGCCGGGACGGGCCGCATGGAACACGTACATCTGGGTTGAGAGCGCTGATGAGGCGGCATCGAAGGTGCGAGACGCGGGTGGACAGGTGATGATGGACCCCTTCGATGTGATGGATGCGGGTCGGATGGCGGTGTTCGCGGATCCCGAGGGGGCGACATTCTGCGTCTGGCAAGCGAAGCAACACAAGGGTGCACAGATCGTCAACGAACCCGGTTCGTTGAACTTCAATGGCCTGAACACCCGCAACGCGGGAGCTGCCAAGTCCTTCTATGGCTCGCTGTTTGGATGGGAGGCGCTCGGCCTCGGAGGCGACGCTGAGATGTGGAGATTGCCGGGTTACGGTGCTTTCCTGGAAAAGAGCGATCCAGGGCTCAGCAAGCGCATGGCGGAAAGCGGTGCTCCGGAAGGCTTCGAGGATGTAGTGGCGACGCTGAACCCAATCGCGGACAACCAACCAGATACACCCGCGCACTGGAGTGTGACGTTCGCGGTCGATGACGCCGACGCGACAGCCGCGAAGGCAGCGGAGCTTGGGGGCGAAGTGGTGGTCCCGCCGTTTGACGCCCCTTGGGTGAGGATGACTGTCATCACCGATCCACAGGGAGCAACATTCATTGCGAGCAAGTTCGTCCCGGAGAACAAGGACCTGAGTGGCTAGGCCAGTCAACGATACGAAAGACCTGTGAGGCAACCGAATCGAGCTGCTGGCGTGAGCACCGGAGGAGACTTGCTGCTACGACAAGCCAACGCAGCTGACGAGGCGGCGGTACTTGACGTGATTCGCACTGCAATGGCCACCTATAGCAAGTGGTGCCCTGGCTGGTCATTGCCGCCTGACATGGAGGTTCGGGAGCGCACTCGCTGGCGGAAAGATGATTCGTCCTCGCAACGCCTTGTAGCGTGTTTGGGCGAGCAGATTGTGGGGGTCAGTGTGTGGAAGCAGGCATCTATCGCTGTGCTGTCGCTGCTCATGGTCGCTCCATCCGTCTGGGGAACCGGAGTTGCTCCTGGCTTGCACAACCGGACGTTGCGAGATGCAGCCCGCTCCGCGAATGCGGTTCGGCTGACTGTGCCAGAAGGCAACGGACGGGCGCGACGTTTCTACGAGAAGAACGGATGGCAGCGGACTTCAGCGGCGCCTCTGACTCATTCTTGGCTCGGTATCTCCATGCTGGAATATGCACGGGATCTCCAATGAGACTACGAGCAGAGATGCAAACTTCCGACCGTCGCAGCGCAGCGGCCGAGGACCTAAAGCAAGCCGGGGGCCGGGACGCTGCTGTTGAGATCGTGGACTACGACCCGGCGTGGCCGGCGGCTTTCGAAGCCGAGCGCAAGCGCCTGGCGCTCTTGCTTGAGAGCGTCGAGATCCACCACTTCGGCTCAACCTCGGTGCCTGGGCTTGCGGCTAAGCCTGTGATCGACATGATCGCGTTGGTCGATGATCTCGACGCGCCAATCCCGACGCTCGTGGCACACGCCGGTTATCAGTTCCCTGCTGCATTCAACGCGACACTCAGCCACAGGCGCTTCCTGTGTTATCCGACGGCCGCACACCGCACACATCACCTGCATCTGGTGGACGACCACGGCGAGCTTGAGCATCGCCTTCGCTTCCGCGACCGCCTGCGAGCAGAGCCCTTACTCGCAGCGGAGTACGCGACTCTGAAGCGCGAGCTCGCCGGGCGATACCGGAATGACAGGGAGGCATACACAGAGGCCAAGGCCGCCTTTATCGAGCAATGAGCGAAGACGAACATCATCGCTGAGAATCGGTGGAGCGCTCCACAAAGCCTTTGCTCGCGCTGTGGTTACTCCCAACGGCGCTTTGCCGGATACCAGCGCGAGACTTTCTTGTCCTGTACCGAATCACGGAGGATTCGTGATCATCCCCCGCCAGCTCGAGCACCTCATCGCCCACGGCGAGAGCCTGAGCAAGCCAAGGTCCTACTCGCAATCCTGATTGCCAAGCTGCGTGTCAACGGCCGCAGCGAACCCTGCCCACCTATCGCGTCAGCACATCTGTGGTTTGCGCGCCGACAAGTTCAGTGGAGCTAGGGGGACTCGAACCCCCGACCTCCTGGGTGCGATCCAGGCGCTCTTCCAGCTGAGCTATAGCCCCATGTGCTCGCGCAAGTACACGAGCGGCGGTCGTAGGAAAGTGTAGTGGTAGAGCGGACCTCCAGTCGACAAGCTCCGGCTTCCCACCTCGCCTCTGAACAGATCCTTGCATCTGGGCTGCCAGCTCACGAATCACAGGCGCATCTGAGCAAAGGCGCATGCAGGCGCAGTATGGTTTGCTGGCACAATGGGATTGCTCGATGACGCCATACGCGAGCACTTGGAGCTCAAGCGTCTCAGGGGAGCTGATCCGGGTGCGGTAGCCCGAGAGGAGCAGGATGCCCTGGGCCCCGTACGCCGGCGGGACCAAGCCGACCATGCCAATCGAGTGGATGGCGAGTCAGACTCCTCATCTAACGACAGTGAGAGCTTCCTCAACCGTGAGGAGTCCGCCCCAACGGACGACTCCGCGACAGTCGGCCAAGAGACGGTCGAGATCAATATGGAGCTCGAGCTCGCCTCTGGAGCGGCCGACTCCGGAGGTGAGCCTGGGGCGGATCATGCGGAACGCGCGGAGCCTGTAGCGCATCCGCTACACGCCAGGGCCCTCGATGAGGAGTCACTCGAATGGGAGATGCAGGGAGACCATGCCGACGATCACGGGCATGGCACTGAGTCGGAGGGGGAGGGTTCTCACGCGGGGCGCGTCCACGACGAGGCCGAACACGTAGAGGATGTTCTCGAGGAGACCCCAGACTTTCTGCGCGAGACACCCGAGCAGGAGCGGCTCTGGTTCGAGCAACAGCCGCCTCGGGACTTCGACTTCAACGAGTAGCCGTCGTGGAGCGTCGTCGTGGCACGGGGCCGCTAGGTTTGGCGATCCAAACGATGACTATTAGCCTGCACTCGGGGCGCGGGGCCATAGCTCAGGTGGCTTCCCATAGTCGCGTTCCCGCATATCGCGCAACATGCCTGTTCGGCGTCCGCTCGGGGGGCTAGGTTTCCCTTGATGGTCGGCAACGATCTAGCTCGTCAGGGTCTCGCCAGGTTGATCCGGAACCATCGCCCCGCGAACACCGAGGAGCGCGTGCACCGGGAAACCATCGCGTCGTGGCTCGCTCGGGCCACGAACCCCCTCGACCGCAACTGCTATGAACCAGGACACGCTGTCGCCAGCGGTTTCGTCGTCTCCCATGATTCGCGGATCGCGCTCGTCCGCCACCGCAAGCTGAACCGCTGGCTGCAGCCCGGCGGCCACGCCGAGGCTCATGAGACCGACCTCGCGCTTGTCGCTTCCCGCGAGATCGGCGAGGAGCTTGGGATCACAGTGCAGCACCTCATGCTTGCCCCGTTTGACGTGGACGTTCATTGGATCCCCGAGCGGCGCGCTACACCCCAGCACCAGCATTACGACATACGTTTCCTGTGCGTCATCGATCGTGTGCCGCTCCAGGCGTCAAGCGACGCGGCCGAGGCCCGTTGGGTCACGCTCGGCGAGGCGTCCACTCTCGACCTCGATCCCGGCCTGCATCGGATGATCCACAAGGTCCTCCTCAGCGGCGCGCTCGTAGCTTGAGCTGGGCCAAGAGCAACCTGGCGGGAGCCGCCTACGTCCTTGCCGTGGCCATCGGTGTGCTGTTCATTGCCGGCGGCCCGGATTCTGAAGATGCTCTGATCACCGCCGCGGTCGCGTTTACCCTCGCGGCCCTGCTGTTTCTATTTGTCAAGTACGGGGCCCGGCTGCTTCACCACCTCGCGTCGCTACCAATCAGGATGGCGGTGTTCGGCCTACGCTCTTGGGGTGAGATCAACCGCTCAAAGCGTGGCAAAGACACCCTGTGGGACTGGTTTATCGACCAGCTGCTAGTCGTCCAGCATCGCTACGCCTTCAGTGTCGGCTGTATCGCCTTCATCGAGAACGACCCGATGCGGTGTCTGATGATCAGCCGCGAGTTCGAGGGTTTCGAGGGCCCAGTCATCCTCTGGCCGGGCGGACGGCTGCGCGGCACGCTCGAGGACTTCGCAACCGAGGTCAGGGGCATTGTGCAGCGCGAGACACTCTGCAACATAAGCCTGTTGAGTGCGAACCCCCCTTACGGCTCGTTCGCTCAAAAGATCGCGACCTGGAACCCGCACTCCGGGAACCCAGACATAAATAACGATCTGCTCGCGCCGCCGATCCTCGTCATGCAACAAAACCGTCGCCAGAGCCACGATATACCCGGTCACATCGACCTTCTGTTCCTCGGCACCGTCGGCTCGGAAGAGACCATCGGCAGGCGCGGCATCTGGCTGAACCTCAACGACCTCACCAGCTACAACCGCAGCCAGCTCTGGCCGGACACGAGGGAGTGCCTCAAACGCGCATCGGACCGCTACGCGCAGATGCTCGCGGACTCCGCCACCCCACTGACAGGCGCACAATGATGGTGACCGGCGCTCCAGGACGTGTCCGTGACCGTGTGGACTGCTGCTTCTCACTAGGGCGGCTGCTGCTGCTGACAGTCACCGACGCGTGTAACCAGCGCTGTATTCACTGCTTTCGTGACGCGCTCCCCCGCAAGACGCCACTACTGGAGATGCACCGTCTGGGTCCGGCACTGACCACTGCTGTGGCGGAGTTGCGTCTTGATCGTGTCGTTATCTCCGGCGGTGAGCCCACGCTCGTCGTGAACCTCGGGGATCTGATCGCGCACATCGCGGGCCTCGGAGTACGGGCAAGCCTCGCGACGAACGCGACACGGATCGACGATGACCGTGCTCGCTCCCTCGCCGCCGCGGGCCTTGCGACGGCGACCGTTGGTATTGACGGCATCGGCGCCGACTACACCTGGTTCAGAGGCACCGCCTCGGGTTATGAGCGTGCCCTCGCGGGGATCGAGGCGCTGATCCAGGCCGGCGTCGGAGTGACCGTCAACGTGACCGTCCACGACCGCATCATCCACCAGGCCACCCAGATCGCCGGTGAGCTGAGCGGCCGCGGGTTGCGCTCGATCAGCGTCACCGCCCCGATTGCGGCCGGGCGCCTGACAGCGAACCCCGACGCTTTCACGCTCATCGATCGTCTGAGCGTCGAGTGTTTCGCCGACGTTTTGGCAGGCGCCGCCGATTGCCCGGTCAGTCTGCGCATGCCCCGGTGCGACAGCGGCTCGTGCCCGTCGGGCCGCTCAGCGTTTTCGATGGACCGCGACGGGGTCCTTTCTAACTGCCCGGACGAGGGGGCGGTGAACGTCTGTGACGCCCACCGCGAGTACCGGCAGCTGCTTGGAGCCCGCGCGTGATCTCGATCAGTGGACCGCCGTTTTCCGGCAAGAGCACACTGTGGGCCGCTCTGCAGCACAAGCTGACCGGTCGCTTTCACTTCGTTCCTGATCTTCCGCGCCAAGCCCTCGAAACCCTGGACCCCGGGATGTCGGCCTGGTCAGTACCAGAGTTTCAGGGCTACGTCGGCTTCGCGCAGCTGCTCGCAGAGCAGGCCGTGCCGCCTAACCGGGTCGCGGTGTGTGACAAGAGCCTGATCGACGCGCTCGCCTATGCGCGGGTCCTATTCGCTCAGCAGGAGCCGTCCTGGTCGGGCGCGCTTGCGCCGGGCCGCTACGCTCTCGCGCTGGTCTGCGACTATCGTGACGTGGACGCGGCGCCGGACGGTCTGCATAGCGTCCACATCGACCTACGCGAGCAGATCGAGACGGAGGTGCTGGCACTCGCGGACATCTCCGCCGCTCGGGTGCTGCGCCTATCTGGTTCCCCCACAGCCCGCTTGGCGAGAGCAGTCGCCGAGATTGAGCACCTGCACAAAGACTGATTGCTGCCACCACCGCCGGTGCTCGCTCGGGCCGCTCTAGTACCGATCACGCATCCAAGAGCTATGTATTTCTGGGGTTCTTGTGGCAGCCGAAGAGTCGGACCTGCGAGGAGTGGAACCCGACCGGTGTCCCTGACGGAATTCGTGGGCCCTCAGGCTCATCTGCCAAAACGCCTCGACCACCCGGTAGTCTCCAAAACCCGCAACGCGAGGTGGCTCGGCTTCCACGCCCGGTGTGCCGCCGATCGATCGCGCACGGTGCATTTGCGCAGCAAACGGGTAGCAACAACTAACTTTGGCATCCAGTCCCAAAGTGGCCTTCCTTACGATAAGCGAGAATCGGCTCTGTCGTGGCGTATATTGAATGCCCTGGGGCCATAGCTCAGCTGGGAGAGCGCCTGCTTTGCAAGCAGGAGGTCGCCGGTTCGATCCCGGCTGGCTCCATTTGAGAAGTGCCTGCTAATTGGCCTGTTTTGAGGCTGGGAGTGGCGGCGGTAGGAGTCAGGGGACGAAGCAGGGACGAAGCAGGCTCAGTGGATCGTCGCCAGCAATACGACGAAGCACTCCACTTCCGCGAGGTCGCTCACCGCTTGCCGCCGCTGGTCGAGCGACCCCTCCTCCGTGAACGCGCGCAGCATCATCGTCGCCTCATCGAGCCCCACTTCGAGCGCTTCCCGGTGTCTCGTCAAGGTCGATCTCGACGCCCTCGATCTCTGGTGGGTCGAGTTCTACGTGCTCCCACCCGAGTGCGTCGAACAGGTCCCGGATCGCATCGATTTGCTCGAAGTGCTCCAGCGAACATCTCATAGGCGCGCTTGCGACGGTCAACGAGGCTCGCCTGCTCAAGTGCCTGGGCGGCGTCGCCCATTCTGAGGGTGAGCCCCTGCCGGAGGTCGTTCGTGATCGGGCCGGGGATGGTGATGGCGCTCATGGTCGGTTCCTCCTGTGGTTGGAGGCTCCGGGAGGACTGCTCTGGCAAGGAAGCCAAGGCCGCTGGGCTGGTAGCTTGGCTGGCGTGCCGGGAGTTGACGCTCTCGGTGCCAGGGGGCCGGGCGCTAACTCCGTCGCGGCCCCCATTTCATGTTTTGGTTCAGCAGAGCGTACAACCTATATAAGCCCTCGTCAATGAGGGGTTGTATAGAGCGTGGTGTCTACGACCCCGCTATGAGAAGGTGCGGGGGTGCCGCGCTCATCTCAACCCGACCAAGCCCTGGCAACCGTGCTAAAGCGCCTACGCGCTCAGCGCGAGATGACGCAGGAGGCTGTTGCGTGGCACGCTGGGATTGCCGTCGCCACGCTGGCGAAGATCGAAAACGCACAGACCACGCCGAGTTGGGGCAGCGTGTGCCGGATCATCGATGCACTGGGCGTTTCCCTCCTGGAGCTGGCTAGGGCGGTGGAATCCGAGCGCTAAGGCACGACAATGAATATCGCGCGCGATGGTTGGATCGAGCGTTATCCTTGTAGGGCAATGGCAATGCGGAAGATCAACTTGACGCTCGATGAGGATTTGGTCAGCCGTGCCCGCCATCAGGATCTGGGCGAGGCCGATAAGAGCGACGATCAGGTAGTCGAGGACGCGCTTGCCGTCTTTCTCGGCCTACGCGCTCTCGATGAAGCGCGAGCGCAGGGTACGTTGGCGGCCGAGGATGCCGACCAACTGGCTGTTGAGGAAGTTCGCGCGGTACGCAGGGCACGCAGCCGGGCTTGATTCGCGCCGTCGTAGACCCGAGCGTGTTGGTGTCGGCGTTTATCGGCGACCCTGCAGCCGGGCCAGGGCAACTCGTTGAGGCATGGCGCGACCGCCGGTTTACGCTCGTAGTCTCGCCGTTGCTGCTGGACGAGCTGGGAGAGGTGCTGTCGCGTCCAAAGTTCGCTCGCTGGGCAGGGGACGGAAGGGGCGTGGCCTACGTCGCCGCGTTTGAGGCCCGCAGCGAGCATCAGCCGGACCCCGTTGATCCGCCGTCCTCGGGGGTCCGCGATCCTGACGACGATTATCTCGTTGCGCTGATGAGAGCCACACAGGCTGATTTCCTTGTGTCACTCGACCGCGATCTACTCGATGTTCAACTCGATGACGTAGCTGCAATCGACCCAGCCGTGTTCATTGGTCGCTTGAAGCAATCCGAGACCTGAATCACGAGCAACTTCTGACGGTCCACCTGTTCGTTTGGGGTGTTCGTTTGGGTGTTCGTCTATAAGCCGAACACCCGAACGAACAGGCTGCTGCCCGCTCGCTCCCGAAGTTTGGCTCTGTACCTAGCCCGAGGAAGGGGGTCCCCGCCTCTCCGCTTCGCTCCAACCCGGGGACCCCCTTCCTCGACCCAACACATCACAGATGTTCAGGGCGAGGCTATGTGCAGAGTGGGAGCGGGAGCGAGCGGGCAGCAGATAGAGATTGAGAGTGATTGCATGAGACTGACCAAAGGATGAAGCCGATCAGGTATCGGGTCGGTGGACGTGTAGGTGGTCGCTGCGGATGAGGCAGGACAGCGGCAGTAGGAGGAGGGAAGCTGCGTCGTAAAAGGACGGCGACCTGCGGTTGGCATGAGGTGGTGCGGCGCGCAGGATTTCGTGGGAGTGGCGGTTGACGACTATGCAGCGGTGAGTATCCAGACGCGGGGTCAAGCTCGTGAAAGGTTGCTTGGCAGGTCGTTCCCCCACTGTCAAGCAAGTAGAAGCCCCCGCCGAGGGCGGGTACGGCCAGTCACATCACTACTTGCTTGACAGCTCCTCCACGACCTGCAAACGGCGGCGATCGTGTTTGGGCATCCGCCCAAACGGCTCGGGAGAGAGCCCAGGTCCAAGGAGGAACCATGAACAGCCGCAATACGCCAACAAGTCCATCCGGTCAAGCGCAAGAAAGGAGGCGCGGTGCATCGCGACGACTTGCCGGAGCAGATGCTCGTTGTCGAGAGTCGTTTGCCTGTGATCGGCCTTGGTGGGCTTACATCTCAGATGGAACATTCGACCGCCGACCCCATAAGCGACCGATCCACGATGACCTGTGTCGGACTCCAAGTCGATGCGAAAGCCGACGAGCCTTCGCACTGCGCCGCCACCGACGCCGCCCGGAGAACCTAATGCAAGTAGAGGTCCCCGACGCTTTGCTCGATGCCTTGGCAGACAGGCTCGCCTCAAAGGTGGCCGACCGGCTCGCCATACCTCAGCTTCCATCGGTGTCACCGTGGATGACGTTCGAGGAATTGGCCATCTACACCAAGATCGCCAAGGGCACTCTCCGCAAGCTGGGCGCTGAAGGGACATTCAAGGCTCACGGAGGCAAGCGGAAGCTCTACCATCGCGAGGAGGTCGATGCCGCACTGCTGGGCTTGTCCCATGCCCCGCGATTGAGTCGGCCGATCGTCTTGAGGAGGGCAAGCTGATGGCACGCAAGGAGAAGCCTGAGCGCGTCGAGCGAGGTCTGTATCTCGCGGGCAAGACGTATCTCGCCTGCGCGACTCCTCCTGGCTCCCGCAAGGTCAAGTGGAAGACCATCGGCGAGGTCGGGCTTATGGAGGCCCGCCGTAAGCGCGACGCCTGGGCCGTCGAGGTCCGGTCGGGCGGCATCTCTGCCACGGGCGGCAGAGAGACAGTCAAGGAGGTCGCAGAGGCGTGGCTCAAGCACATCGAACGTCTTGTTGACATCGGCGAGCTGCGCGAGCGTACGCTTGAGTCCTACAAGACTGGCGTGAACATCCATCTTGTCCCAAGCTTGGGCACGAGACGCATAAAGTCCATCACAACGGACGATCTAGTTGAGTGGCATCGCCAGCAGCGTGGCGCGGGCGCCTCAGACTGGTCGATCCGGGCGCGGTGGATGGCGGTTCGCGGCGTCCTGAGCTACGCAGCCCGGCACAACATCATCCAGACGAGCCCAGCCGACAAGCTGCTGCCTCGCGAGCGGCCGGGCGCAGGTGAACCGAGGCAGCGCTTCCTCTCGCGGGAGGAGATGGATTCGATGCTCGAAGGTGCCGAGGAGCCTCGCGCGATCGTTGCAACTGCACTGTTCACCGGCTTGCGGGCGATGGAAGTTCTCGGCCTTGTCTGGGGCGATGTGGACTTCACCGCTGGCGAGGTCCATGTTCGTTACCAGCTCAGTCGTAAGGGCGAGCGGGTGCCGTTGAAGACGAAGGCCGCCAAGCGGGACATCGTGCTGATGCCTGCGCTCGGCAAGCTCCTGCGGCGTTGGCGTCTCTCGCAGCCGTTCTCGGGCGACAATGACTTCATCTTCCAATGCTCAGCGCCACGCCGACCGATGAACTACAAGCAGCTCTTGGAGCACTTCCACGACGCGCGCGAAGCTGCGGACCTCAACGATGTGACCTTCCACGCTCTGCGGCACACGTTCGCGTCGATCCTGATTGCTCAGGACCGCGATGTGCAGTTCGTCTCCCGCCAGCTCGGGCACACGAGGACCTCAACGACATGGGACACCTATGTCCACTTGTTTGAAGCCCGTAGGCACGCGCAGGATGCTCGCGATGCACTAGAGGCCGAGTACGGGGACATGCTACGCAGGGACGAAACAGACGGCCAGCCTCCGCCACAGGGAACCTCAAGGGGTAGACAAGGGCATCCTTGGTGAGTCATGAAGCCAAACTGGGACTACGTCATCGTTCTGCCGATCAGAAGGAGGTCGCCCGTTCGATCTGGTTAGCTACGTTGAACGATCAGCCGAATGGGTCCCCAGTTAGAACGCAGGGTTGATGACCTCAACGATTGCGACTCCAACGCAACCTACGGCGGCAACCTCGATCAAGAGGGCGGCGAACAAGAGACGTCCCTTCAAGGTGTTCTTTCGCTGTGCGGACGTCAAGATTTTGGCTCGCACGTCTGCCACAGCGTAGATGGCGTCGCCGGGACTATCTTCCGGGATTGCTTTCAACCGCGTAACGATCTCGGGTATTTCGGGCCCTTGATATTTGAGCGGAAAGTTTGTGGCAAGCGCGAGAGTGGCCGAAACTACGAACAGTCCGAGTGCTATCCCAAGCCATACCCTTTCTTCAGCCACCAAGGGGGTGCCTTTAGTCACTGTAGCTGACAGTGCTGCAAGACCAAACAGCAACGTGACCAGCGTGCCAGCAGTGGTGACCACGGCGAGCCCACGCTGTTCAAAGGATACCTTGCGCGACTCCTGCCCGGCTAGTTCATCCTTGAGGTACTCGCCGTAAAAAGTTGCGGCAGTTGGAGATTCTTGATCGGGTAGCACCTTGCTACTTGCGTTTGCCGCTGTTTCGTTTCTCCGGAGGCGAAGTTTTTGGCTGAGGTTTAGCTTGGTCACTCCCGTAAGCCGACCGATTTTCCGGTTTGGTTTTGATTGTGGGTCGGTCTTTCGAACTCTCATCTGTCATGGCTGCGAAGCCTAACACTTGGATCGGCGGTCAAGCTGAAGGGCATAGACGACACCACAACTAGTCGTATAACGAGATCGGACCACATACCTAACAACGAAACTCCCATCGGTCGGGAGCGGGTCTTACGCTGTCCGGGTGCTTCAAGGGCGCCCCGTCATCCTGATCAGCTATTCCGAGTCCTACAGCGCGCGCCTCGCGCGACCGGTCGCCGAACGGCTAGTCAGACAAGGCATTAAGGCCATCCTCGTTGGGGACGAACCGCTGCCAGCGGGTATTGAGTCAAACCCAAACGCGAAGGTCTCGTATTTCTTTACGTTCGCGGACATGGCGGTCTTCTTGGCGACCCCAGACGATCAACTCGCGAGCGGTCGCATCCAGACCAGGCAGAACATCGTGGACGAGCACCGCCTTGGGCTAGAGCGCGAGCATCTGAGGACAAAGCTGCTTGTCTTCAAGGCTCAAGAGGTGAGCCTCCCATCAAATATCAATCCAGTGTTCAACGAGCTTCCCGTCGATGATCCCGATTGGGTCGTTGACAGAATCCTGCGACAGGCGCGCGAGTGGGGGCTCTTGCCCACTGCCGGAGGGGAGGGCGATATGGCTTTGCCTCCGCAGTCATCCGACAGAGAGGAAGGACCAACCGCGGCCGTCGGAGTCGCAGACAACGACGCCCACGGTCAGGCCGTCGCCGCTTTGGGTGATGCGCGTGCCGCGCTTGACGAAAAGGAGACAACGATCCAATCGCTTGAGCGCGCGGAGCTAGTTATCGCAGCGCTTGCCGCTGAGCGTCGCAGTGGAGAGCCTCTCGGCACCCGGCTCGCCAATCGGATTTTTGCCGAGCGGCATGGCCTTCGCTTGCGCCCTTCGGAACGAGTACTTCTCCTCCGGACATGGCTTCAGAATATGCGAGCTGACAACACTCCGGGTCTCGTGTGGCTCAAGGACCTAACGAAGGCGGAGGCTGTTGAGTTGCTGGTCACGCTCGCACGCCACGACCCAGAAGACGAGGTTCGCGCGCAGGCACTTCAGATTGTCGGCAGGATGCGAACCGAGCTGTCCCCAGCTGACGCCCATACGTTGGTCGAGTCATTCCTGGCGAGTGACGATTTGATTTTGCGCCGAGCGGCGCTGAGCTTCATAGGCCAGCGCAAGGGATCATTGCGTGCTTTGCTTGACGATGAACGTCTGCTGAAGTTGGACCGTATCCAGGCGACCAAACTAGCGGCTCAACTAGACCTCCCCCGCCATCCGGGCCGCGTTCTAGAGCGCTTTATTACCGACTCCACCGTTCGCTCGGATGAGACGCGAGCTGGGTTGCTAGCTGCCGTGACCCGCTTGTCACGATCTGCGATCAACTCGGCACTCTGTAGCAATGCGAGGGACGTTCGACTCCTCGGCGTCGAACTTGTTACACGCAGGCAGGACCGATGGGCCAGCATCCTCCGAGAAACCGTTATCCGCGACTCGGCGGCCACCGTTCGCCTCAAAGCTATACAAGCGCTCGTTGCAGAGGGAGAGTTGATCGATGACGAGTCGCTCGCGCTAGCGTCGAACAAACGTGAAGATGATGAAGAAAGCGCCGATCTGGACGTTGAACATGAGACGGCGCTCGCTGTCTATGGTCAGAGGTCACCAGCCGAGCTGCGTCCCACTATATCCTGGATTGGCACCAACGGGCCCGAGCGGTACGAGGCCGCTGCGTTCCAAGACGAACAGATGCTTTCGCAGGTCAGACGCGACCTTCGTAGTGACTTCCAACGACTAGCCGATGAGTATCAAACTAGAGTCCTGGCGGCAATTGTGCGGCAACTCGAAGCTCAGGTAGGACGGAGGTTGACGCCGGCAGAGAACGCGCAGGCCGTTACAGCGCGCGATCAAGAGTGGGGCAAGTTTGCTCCAGATGGCAAGGTAGGCAAATACATACTTGGGTGCTTTCGTCGTGCTGGATTGCGTGTTTTGGCGGCGAGAGGACGAAGCTCAGATATCGTCTTCGCACGCCAATTTATCGACGATGCCGATCGTAGAGTAGCACTCGTTATGAACCGCTCCGGGATTCTTGGAGGCTTGGCTTCGTGAGAGGATGGGCTGATGGGAAAAGCGAAGAGGTATCCACCTGAGGTGCGTGAGCGCGCTGTGCGTTTGGTGCTTGAGCATCGTGAGGAGTACTCGAGTATGTGGGCGGCGATTAGTTCGATTGCTGCGAAGTTTGGTTGTTCGGCGCAGACGTTGCAGGGTTGGGTGCGTCGGGCTGAAGTTGATGGTGGTGTGCGTCCTGGGACGAGCAGGAGTGAGGCTGAGCGGATCGGAGAGCTCGAGCGTGAGAATCGTGAGTTGCGGCGGGCGAACGAGATTTTGAAGGCCGCTTCGGCTTTCTTCGCGCGGGAGCTCGACCCGCAGCCGAGGAGATGAGCGCGGTGATTGACGAGTTGCGTGTTGAGTATGGGGTCGAGCCGGCTTGCAGGGTTCTGGAGGTCGCCCCGTCCACTTATTACTCCGTGAAGGCTAGGCAGCGCAACCCGTCGTTGCGCGCGCGACGTGATGCTGAGTTGGTTGAGCGTATCCGCCGTGTTCATCAAGAGAATTACGGTGTCTATGGGGTGCGCAAGGTGTGGTGGCAGCTGCAACGCGAAGGCGTGGATGTGGCGCGTTGCACTGTGGAACGCTTGATGGCCAAGGCTGGGTTGCGTGGCGCTGTGCGTGGCAAGAAGCGGCGCACCACGATCCCCGATGGGCAAGCCGACCGCGCCCCGGATCTAGTGGATCGTGACTTCAGTGCACCGGCCCCGAACCGACTTTGGGTGACTGATTTTACATATGTCGCGACCTGGTCGGGCGTGGTCTATGTCGCGTTTGCGATCGATGCATTCAGCCGCCGGATCGTTGGTTGGAAGGCAGACACGACAATGCAGACCACTCTCGTTCTCGACACGCTGGAGATGGCTCTCTGGGCACGCGACCACCACGGGCAGCCCGTCATAGACGGGCTCGTGGTTCACTCGGATGCCGGCAGCCAATTCACGAGTTTCGCCTTCACGCAGCGGCTGATCGATGCCGGCGCCGATCCCTCGATTGGATCCGTCGGTGACGGCTACGACAACGCTCTAGCCGAGTCAACAATCGGGCTCTACAAGACAGAGCTGATCAACCGCAGAGGACCATGGAAGACCATCGACCAAATCGAGCTCGCGACCCTCGAATGGATCGACTGGTACAACCACAAACGACTACACACGGCATGCGACGGGCTCCCTCCCGTCGAATACGAGCAAACAAGAACAAGACAGAACACTCAATAAAAACTACCTCCAAAATACCCGGAGCGGTTCATTACTCTAGGGCTGTTTGAGAAATTTGGAACCCCACACGACGTACAGCGACTACTACGTCTGGTCGATCGTCTCTATAGTAATGAGGAATACATTCCGGTAGCCAATCTTGTATTTAACCTTGCCTATAAGAAGGACAAGCTTACTGTCCTCCGATCTCTTCGCGCCACTCGAGGCCTAAAGTGCTGGGCAGTTGCACGCCTAGGGAATGTGGATAGCGGGGTTGCTGAGGCGGTCACGCTCCTAAAATCTGACGACGCTGAGATTCGACTTGCCGCAGCCCCTGTAGTCTGGGATGCCATCGACCCTCTCCTCCGGGATGGGTTTCTCGATGCATACATGAGTTATTGGCATTACTTCAACGTCGTATGCTGGTTTGACCGTGAACTCTACGCTCCACCGTGGATCGTCCATGCGCTTCCGGCTGAGCCCAGTGTGAGTCAGTGATGCTGGCGAAAATACGCATGAGACTTGTGCGATGACACGGTCGAGCTTTAGAGGGACCTAGCGCTAGTAAATCTCACCGAGATGTACCCGGTAGCGTAGCACGGTGATGACGCTCGCGGAACTCCATAATCTGCCGTTCTTTGTGCGGCCTTGCTCATTTAGCAAACATTGCGAGGGCGGAGGACCAACTTAGCGGTTTGCGTAATTGTCGAACATGACGAGCAGGAGCGGCTGGTCAGGTTACGCGACACATAGTATTGTTTGGCGATCCCGCCGAACCCGAAGGTCGATGTCCGCCGCACCATCCAGCACGCGCGGCCTTGCGGCCCAGGCCGGTGATGTAATGCTGGTATGGCAAGATTGCAGACATGCGGCTGGATTATATAACCTATTCTGGTAAAGGCGAGGTCACAAATGCTTGTCCCTGACGAGATCCGTAAGTGCGTTGTTTTCCTTTATTACGACGACATGAATGGCGTGCGCCGTACGGCCGGTACAGCGTTCTTTGTGGGACTAGAGAGACCCCATGATGCTGAGACCCAGTGGGTGTATCTTGTAACCGCAAAGCACGTTCTCGATGGGATACGAGCTAACAGCAAGAACGGCATTGCGTTTGTTCGCTGTAACCTAAGGGCCGGAGGGTTTACTTACGCTGTATCAGACGTAGATAATTGGGCAACGCACCCCGACGAGACGGTGATTGACGATGTGGCAGTGATTGCCTGGGTACCACCAGTCGATATGGTCGACTATATCGTGTATACGCTCGCGTCCGCCGCCGACGAGACTACCGGTCACGGAGTTGGCGATGAGGTATTTTTCCCGGGTTTGTTCGTCAATCACGCTGGCAGGGAACGCAACGTTCCAATTGTGCGTGTCGGGAATATAGCCGCGATGCCTGATGAGGCAGTGGAGTCAAAGCTCGGTCCCCTGGACGCCTATTTGGTGGAGGCTAGGTCTATTGGTGGCCTTAGCGGATCGCCCGTGTTCGTCAATCTTGGTCTACATAGGAAGATCAACGGCCAGATAATGCAGGCCGGGGGTGAACATAGCATGTTCAATTTGTTGGGTATGATGCACGGACACTACGCAGTGAAGGCACCGATTAGTGATGAAGCCACCATCGACAGCCTGAGCGATGAGATCATAAACATGGGCATAGCGATTGTGGTCCCCGCTAACCGCATCGCGGCCGTCCTCAATAGCCCGGATATGGTGGAGATGCGGGAGAAGGCTGAACGCGAGATGGCAGCCACAGACGGTGCCTCTACCGTCAATGGATAAGACCAGCGGTATATGGCGACGAGCCTAATCAGATCGACCAAGGTGCCTATCAGATCGGGGAAATCCACAGGCCATCGGCAACATGTACTTTATCGCCCCGCCGTAGTCCAAACGCGAAGTGTTCGATTGGCACGACCGGAATTCGATGCGGCCGTCCCGCCAACCGAAGCGCGTCACGAAGCACGAGGGTATTGATGTCTCAATAGCCTAGGAACACCTGTGTCCTGTCCAAAGCCAGCCTACACACTCAGGACACCCGTGAGCGAAGTCGAAGTACGTCGCATACTCGTGGGAACGAAGCAGGGACTAAGCACATGGCGAAAACAACCGCCACCAATGAGCATAATTGAGCAAACAGAGCCGCTCTAGGCGGCTAATGAAGCCCAACCGACACCAACCGCCATCGCCCCCCCAAATTTGCAAGCAGGAGGTCGCCGGTTCGATCCCGGCTGGCTCCATCGAAAAATACCTGCAAATGGGCTATTTTCGTCGGCGGGAGATGGGTTCGGATAGGAACGCGAGAACTCTCGTGGTCCCATTCATGGGCCTAAACGCAGGCAACTGTCAGCAGGGGTTTGCTGATCTGCGATGACCATATCGACCTCCTGCTTGGCCCGCAGGAGGTCGCTGCGAGTGAAAGTCGAGCCAGTTGCAAAGAGGTCTCCGGGCGAGGCCTGCACGCGATCTATGTCCTAGCACTGGGGCGTCGGCCTTGATGAGCTGGTGGCTGGCCTGCCGGTGCCGAAGGAACCCAAACATTCGCCGCAAGAGCACGGCAAGCGCGAAGGCGTAGCGGGGGCGCGATCCTTCAGGTGACAGGGCGCCTGGCTAGGGTTCGGGGCCGATGACAAATGACACGAACTCAGAGCATCGTGCGCAGGCGTGGGCGGTGCTCGGCGCCGCGCTGGTCGCCATCGGCGGTGCGGGCGCCGGCACACTCGCCACAGTCGGCGCCACCTCGCACCTGTGGGGCGACAACGCCTTCCTGGCCGGCTTCGCCTTTGCCTGCCTGCTAGTAATGCTCGGGATGTATGTGCTGGTGGGCGAGTTCATCGCCGACTTGCCCTTGCCATTGACGCGCCGTGAGCGCGAGGAGAGTCGGCGGCGCGCTCAGCGTCGGCCTATTCGGGTCGTCATGCCCAAAGGCCGCATCCCACTGCGCACAGCACGGCCCATCGAGGTCAGCAAGCAAGAGATGCGGCGCATCGCCGCCAGTCGCATCTCACACATCGGGGCAACGGGAGTCGCACGGATGGAGATGAAGCCTCGCAAGAGCGCTGAGAGCCAGCTCGCAGCTGCCATCAGGAGCGGGAATGTCCTGCGCGTTCGTGGCCAATCCGAGAGTCAGCTCGGCTATCAATGGCGAGATGAGATAGAGGCGCTGGTCAAGACTTCCGCCGGGGACCTTGACGCCAGTCGCTTTGCGCACAGCGGCAACATCGTCCACTGGCTGGAGCGCCTAGACGAGCTGGCGCAACAGGTGAGCGCTGGCACAAGGACGCTTACGCAGAGCGAATCCTGGGACGCCTACGTCGAAGCGATGACGGCTTTTCGAGCAGCACTCGGCGCGCGCCTGACCGAGGGTGAACACCTGCGCATCGAGCTTTTCTCCCACACACTCGACGTGAAGGAGGGTAGGGCCAAGGTGACTGCCTGGCTCAGGGACGTCGATGATGCGCTCGCACCAGTCCCGAGATATCGGGACGGACTGCGCGGTGCCGTCTCGCCATCGCACATGTTCGCCACCTACGAAGGCATCACCGAAGAGAAGAGCAAGGTGGTCTGGCGCCTCGATGAGCGCCTCCAGCATCTACAACCTCTGCTCACAGTGGTCGTACCCTATGTAGAGGCGCTGCGGGGAGATTGAATGAAGATAATGCGTCCATCGCTCAGACGAGACAGAGCGGCGTCGAGAGCGCACCGTACAATTGGCCTATGACTCCAGAGGACAGAGCGCTCTACCGCTTTGTTCTCTTTACCGATGTCGCACGAGAGAAGAAGGAGCGGAAGCTGGAGTCCTTTCGCGAGACCTTCTCTCAGCTCGACGGGAGCGCGTACATGTGTCACTTCAGAGAGCAAGGCAGCGTCAAGTTCACCTTCTCAGGAGAGATTGGGCAGGAGGCACGGATGGAGCTCAACTCCCCTGGCGAGGAAGCCACCAACTTCGCAGCCACCAAGCTACGCGCCCTCTGTCTCGGTCATGAGAAGAGCTACTACAAGAGCGGGAGTGAGCGCTTTATCAAGGATGTCTGTGAGCTACTGATCGAGTCCGCCGAAGACCCCGAACTCAAGAGGCAGCTCGCGGCAGCGTTTGATGCAGCTCAGCAGATGCTGGAAGCCCCGATCATCGTCAAGATGGTGGTCGATGGCAAAGAGCGCACTATCACCGCCAAGGAGAACCTGGAGGAGTATCTCTACTCCTCCCATCTTCACACAGACCTCGACAGGCGGGACCGGCTGGAGAACATGGCAAAGCCCATGCTCCTTTTCGAGGCCCATAGCGCCATGCAGAACCTTTTCCGTGTGTGCGACTACTTCAACACACTTATCGCTATGCGGAGCCTTATCGTGACAGGCGCTCCCGAGACCGAGATTGACCAGCTTATCGAGGTAGGCCACGCCTGAGAGGGCGAGCCTTTCACTTGGCGCCATGCTCGTGAGCGCTTTTGACAATCAGCGATAGGAACTCGCAGTCGTCTCGGCCAGCGACCCACTCCGACGCTCCTGTGGCGAGGATGTTAACCACGCCAACAAGGCCCTCAGCAGGCACCTGGGAGGTGACAAAAGCAGACTTGCCGCCATCCTCGGTGTCAGCGTTGAACATCATCAACACCGTACGTGGGTCAATAGCGATAGCGAGGGCAGCAAGCGTTCGCAGCTTCGCATCAACTTGGTCGAGCAGTGTGTCCATTTCTTGCCATGACTGGATGGTGCGCTCACCCGTCGCAAACAAGAAATCACCGGCTGAGCGACCTTGCGAGAAGTCGGCGGTCGGGAAGACGACCACTGGCTCCCCAGAGGTGAGGAGCAATGGCTTCGCAAACCGCCGGATGCCCACGAGAGTATCCAGGTGCAGCCTGGTTGCGACCTTAACAATCAGCGGCACCATGACATCGACGTGTCGGTTCTTGGGATGCGTGAGTTTCACACGGCCCGGTGTCTCGAAGGCAGTGGTCAGGGACTTATGTGTATGAGGGTCGATCTCCCCTGCTGCTAGTTGCTCGTCCAGACGCCCACGCATGTGCTCGATGAGCGTTGACAGCGCGGACCCCTCAAAACGTGCCCTGAAGCTCGGCGTGCGAACCATCATCGTGGCGATGAACAGTTGCAGGTTCGCTCGATGCTCCAAGCTCGTGTTCAGCAGGCGCAGATGAGTCTTTGCATCGGCGTCGATGACGAACCGGATTGCCTCATCAAGCTCGGTTGCGCCAACGGCATCCATGTTGGCGAGGATTTGCTCGCTCTCATCGCTCCGGGTGCCGTCTGGATTTCGCCGAGTGTTGTGCCACTTGATGTAGCCGACGCTCGCGGGAGCCTGGTTGCGTCGCACGACCCACGGGCGCCGCTGGACAACCGTCAGGCCGCCGCCATCGTTCTCGAACCGCGCAAGCAAATGACGCGGGTTGATGTGGTGCTTCACGGACTGGTTAGTGGACATTGGATCCTTCGGCCTGATGGCAGTCTTACCCTGGCCCTTGGCTGTATGCGACCGAGCCTCTACCTGACCTCCGGACCAGGCAGCTCTTCGACGCGCATGAACGCTGCCGACTGGTGGGGGTCGTGAGGGTTAGCGGTCTTGAACGCTTCCCCGAAGACGTTCTCGAAGCTCGCCCAGTAGGCGCGCGCCTCCTTAGGCCAGCCTGCTGGCAGCTCATCCTCGCGGAACACGACCATGAAGGGTGAGTCGATGACGCCTCCTACCACCGGCAGTTTCTCGCCAGGGCGCATCGAGCGTACCTCCATGCCGTCGCCGTGTTCGCGCACCATGCCGCAGAGTTCGACACCGTGACGGATGTTGAGAGCCACGCCGGTGCCTTCATTGATGAGTGTGTAACGAAAGCCAACCTCACCGGGGCCGAGGTCGGCTCCCTCGTCAGGGCCTTTGATGCCGGCGCCGTAGATGTATGCGAAGACAATGGGTTGGTTCTGCGCCCGCGCTGCCTCCCGCACAGCGCGGCCCTGCTCAATCGAGGCCTGCACACTCTCGCGCATGGCGGCAAGCTCCTTCTCGGCCACGTCCCTGATCGCCGTCACCTGATCCTTCATGGTGTCGGTCTGTCGGCGGCTCTCGCGGATCTGCGCGAGCGCGACGAGAGCGAGGATGAGCGTGCCGGCGCCGCCGAGGGTTGCAACGTCAGTGTCGGTGATGCCCAGGAGTGCCATGCCCCATTTTCGGGTGAGGGCCGGATGCTCCTCGCCTGAGAGGATGGATGCCGGGGTTTTGGACAACGACGCCTACCCCTTCGTCCAAATCCCAAGGAATTCGCAGGAAAACTAACGGCAACTACTTGCAAACTGTCGCCCATTCCCATAGATTGACAACCACTTGTAAGCCTTGTTGTTACTATGAACGACGTGGCCAGCGGTGAACAGACAGCGCCGTGAAGTGTTCGACGCCTCGCTCCGTAAGCATCAGTCCCGCGAAGGTCTCGCCAGAGCGTCGGGAGCGCCTGGACCAAGCTCGCGTACTACGCGATCCGCGCGCGCGTGCACTGTGGCCGCAGCTGAAGCGCCGCCAGCAACAGATCGTGCTCAATCCGAATGCAGTGGTCGGTCATCGCTACCCGCTGAGCAGCGGTGAGATCGCGCGCCTGACGGGGATGTCCGAGCGGCAGGTCAGGTACTGGGCTGACCACAGGCTAATCGCGCATTGGCGCAAAGGCAGCCGGCGCCTATTTGAGACGGTCGGGCTGGTTACCGCGTTCTCAATAGCGAATGCCAGCCAGCACGAGCTCCAGTTCTACCGTGGCCTCATGGATGATCCGGTCGCCAAGCTCGCCGCAAAGGTCGGGATCCTGACAAGCGTGCTCGCATCCCGGCTTGAGGGCATCGACACCAGCGAAGCGCAAGAACTGACCACGCCGCTTGCTGAGCTGACGCGGCGTTGATTCTTCAGTCACACGACTGAGCCCGATCGGAATAGATACTTGAGTCACGCTCCCGAACGAGGATGTCGGGCTACCGTACCAGTGCCACTCCGAGCATGTCTGCCGCCGTGTGCAGCGTCGGGGTGTCGAAGGTCACGTCCTCGATCTGAGCACCACCCTGATCGAGTGGTGGCGGCTCCCACAGCGCCCAGCACTCCCACGCGGGCGGCAACCGACTGGTGAACCGCAACCCCGACGCCAGCAGCTCACCGTGCTCGTCGGTGGCGTCGACGCGATAGACGCCGGCCAGCGTGCGTGTGATGTAGCGGCGCTCATCGAGCAGTGTGTGGCGATCGAAGCGTTTGATTCCGTAACGCCTGAGCGCGCGCAGGGCGCGTGGCGCAGCAGCGACGTAGGTCCGCCAGTGCTCCACGTCGATCAGGCGCGCATCGTGCGCGGGCGCGTGGCCAAGCTTCCAGTTGAAGGCCTTGATGTCATCCGGGCGGAGTGGGTGGTTGTAATCCTCGTCAAACCCTGGCTCTGGCTCTGATTCCAAGAACGCCTCGATACGTACCACCGCAGCCGTGTTGAAGACGAAATCGCCCAAGCACTCGCCCAACGCACCCTCGGCTTCAGTGGCGCAGTACAGGGTGCGGAACTGCCCATCTGGGTCGTCATAACGATGGCCGTCGTCTTCCTCGGGCGGGGAGTCCAGCGGCGCGGGCGGTTGCGGCGGGTCAAACACCTGCGGCCACGACGAAACCCGCCAGAACCCATCGCGTGGCGACGGTACGGTGACATAGCCGGCAAAGCCCAACGGTTCGATCATCGCCCGCACGGTATCCGCGCGTGCGGCTGATGCGCTTTAGCGGCGCGTTACGAACGCTCTGGCGGCGCCCATCACCTCGTAGGCGCGACCGTCATGGATCGCCTCGATCGGGGCCTTGCCCTTCAGTCGTGGGTTGCTGCCCATCATCCACGACTTGATCGACGACTCGCGCATACCCTCGCCCAGGATTCGCACCACGGTGTAGATATCCACCAACCGGCCCAGAGCCTGCGACTCTGGCAGACGCTCCCCACGCGCATAGCGGCCGATCGTCCTCGGGTGGCGATCACCGACAGCGAAGGCCACCAACTTCTGACCCAGCAACTCCTGCAGCTCGCCCGCCAACCGCCCCGGCTCTACATCGGTCGCGACCCGATGTGCGTCCTCGATGAGTTGATCTACAGCCACTACTCCGCTCCCTTTGAGTTGGAGTCTGCCCAGCAGCATAGCACTACGGGCACCCTTTGGACACCTATCGGCATCCTGTTGGTCATCAATTAGTACGCGCCTCACAGAGTACCAGCGAAGCGACAGCAAGCTCCGGTCTACACCCCTTGTGGGCATCCCCAACATGGGCTTCGCTGCGCGAAAAAGTTTAGGCCCATGCGCTCACCCGTGGGCCTAAACCCAGCAGAAATTAGCCCAAATCAGCAGGAAATGCGATATCGGCGTCAACACTCAAAACGCCATTTTCGCCTGTATTCATGCGGTTTCAAGCCCATGGGCCAGCTGGGTAAGGCACTGTTTTGCAAGCAGGAGGTCGCCGGTTCGATCCCGGCTGGCTCCATCAGACGGTTGTCTCCCGGCGAGAGCCTCGTTACAGTCTGATAGTCCAGGTGCCTGGTCGCTCCAAGCAGGATGTCCTGCCGCGCACGCATCTCGACGTGGCGCTGGATGTAGCGTCAGCGCTTCTCGGTTGGCTTGACGCTGCCATCCTGCAACCAGCCCGGCTCCCCGACATATCACCCGGCTCCCGTCCACTGCGCCGCTTGGCGGCCTCGCCAGCCGCATCGGGAACTATCGTTAGGACATGACGGATACAGAGGACTTGCTCAGCTTGGCCGCAGACGCCGATTATTGGGACTTTGCCATCCGAATGGGGGAAGGCGCCGAACCGGACGAGAGCACACCGAACATTTCAGCACGATTCTTCAACACGATCGTGCACTTCATCGCGCCGACAGACGACAAGCCCGCCTGGCGGCTCGTCGAACAGTGCCTGGACTCCAAGCAGCCAAACCGCAAGCGCACCGTTGGTGAGGTGCGAGCGGCACAGGTGATTGACGTGGTCCCTGGCAGCCTCGAACGCTGGGTGCTGCACGCCACACAAGAAGTTGCCGACTCCCTGCTGTCGGCGGACGAATGGGTAGACGACCCCGAGGAGGCGTCGCAGTTGCGCGGGCATGGTCTGCGACTTCGCTCGGAGTGGGAGCAGGCTCAAGCTCATAGTCATCGATGGCGAGAGCGTTTTGACGGCCAGTACGGTGACATTGTCATCTACGAGCTACGTGACGATGAGCCAATAGTCCACGAGAGAACCGAACACGACAACACGCCAGCCCTCCTCATGGGCAATGCCAGCGAGAACCTGCACGTGATTCTGGTGGCACCCAACACTAGCCACCCGTGGCGGCGCTCATCTCCGGGCCACGTCGATGAATATGGGCGGCGAATATCCGTCCATGAGACAATTGACTATGCAGGTGACGAGCACCGCGATTGGGTGATCGAACAGACTGCACTAGCGCTCGGCGACACCCTCGCAGCGCTGCGTGAGGTTCAGGACCGTGCGCTCGGCGGACATGATCCACAAGCTCTGGCCGAGTTGACGAGGCTCGCGGACCACGCTCGCGCCCTGGCCGAGGGTCTCCAAAAGCCGCTACATGATCCCGACTAAGTCGGTCGCGACTACGCGGCCGCGCTGTGCGGCGCGCTGGGGGCTGGCAGGGCTTCTAGGAGGGTCCTGGGCAACCTGGTACTGGCGTCCCAAACCTCGATAGCCACTAGCGCGCGGGTGGTCCGATCATAGTCCCGAAGTCCACCGGGGACACGCTCGCTGACGACATCATCAGACTCGCCGGTGGGGAGCCAGGCAATGTCCGCTTCACGATCGTAGTAGGCGTACATGACTCTTTCCAGATTACCGCGCTCGATCCATTAAAGCGAGTCCACACGCCAGGCAGACACGATACGAGCGGTTGTCTCGTCGTCGCCGGCAGGGTGATCGTAGATAGCTTCAAATCGGACTCCGTATGCAGTGATGCCTTCGATGAGCCAATCTGCCTGTCCGTCATTGATCTGGCTTCCTCCGTGTCCGTCGCGAATAGCGTTCTCGACATCGGACTGACTCAAGCACCGCTCGTCAAGCCGGAGCAGGGCATGAGTAGTCCAAACGAAGTGTTCGATCGGCACAGAGCGGAATTCTATGTGGCCATCGCTCCGACCGGAGCGCGTAACGATGCACGAGAGCATCGATGCCTCAACAGCACGAGACGCCTACCTCTACCTGTTTGAGTCCGCAGCAGACTCAGGACGCTCGCGGTGCACGGAGTCGAGTACGGCGACATGTTCTGGGGACGAAGCAGGGACGAAGCACACGGCGAAAGCAATCACCACCAACGAGCATCATTGAGCAAACAAAGTGGCTCTGGAGCACCAACAATGCCCAACTGACACCAACCACCACCCTCCTAGCCAAATTTGCAAGCAGGAGGTCGCCGGTTCGATCCCGGCTGGCTCCATAAGCGGTCTTGTGCAACCGCTCAGCGATATGCCATTGCGCGAGAGCTAGAGGCCGGTCGCGGCGAACTGACTGAGCCACGGCTGTGCCATCGATCTTCAACTGCTCGGCTCGTCTTTATTGTGAGCCTCGTGATCGACGTACACCTCGTCAGCTCGGTGGGCGGACACCCCGGTCTGGGGTCTCGCTGGCAGAAGGAGATGCAGTACTCCCGAGTAGGAGTTCAATGCATTGAGTCTCCCACAGGTCGACAGTGTCGTGCAGACCTCGCATGTCCGCCTCTTCTATGATTTCGAGACCACTCTCTCGCACTGCCCCCATTTGGACGCGACCACCGATGCCCTCGACGCTGGTTTCGATCGTGTCGCGTAGAACCTTGAGAGCCACAATCTTGGCTTGCTCTAGAGTCAAAGCACCTGGATCGATGTAACGCATCGCGCCCACTGCAAAGTTTGCGCGCTCGACTCCAAGACGGATTCCTCCAAACTCCCAGTCGTTTACCCACTCGCCCGCTCCGCCGCTGAGGAGACGTAGTGCGACCGGCTTATTCTCTTGTCGGGACCACCACGCAAGGAGAAATTCGACGTTGTCACTTCGTCCTTCGACGCTCGGATCCTTACGCACGTCAGCGAGAATCGCATGAAGCCGACCCTTGATGGCAAGACGATCTGCATTGGGGGACATATCGTCGGCGCGCTCGAGGCGTAGGGCGAAGCCTTGTGCCACGTCTTGTGCACCGGCCCAAGCAAGCAAGAATCCCGGGTGTGGCTCGTATACCTTTCGCGTGGAGCGAGCGAGGCGTCTGCCTCGTTCGCCACGGGTCTCCTGGCTATCGGAGCCAAGGATGACTCCATCACGACAACGGACTGCGACGATGAGCGTCATCTGTCAGGCGCTCCTGTCGCGGCTCTCTGGAATTATGAGAGCTAAGTCATCTGCAATCAAGGTTACGTGCAGAACACGATCCGGCCCGGTCAGGCGGACCTACGGAAGATGGAGTTGGCTGCGAACTCGGGATAGTCAGCGTAGACGCGCTCCAGCAGTTCGTTGAACCCCATTCTCGACACGTCCTTCTTGATCTCGAACAGCTCGCGGGCGGCGTCGAGCAATTTCTCATCTTCAGCCTGTTTCAGGAGCCTTTGTCCCTCGCGGAACGTGACTCTGCTCGGCTTGTATCGCGACCACTGCTTTCCGGGCACGGATACGCGTTCAAGCAACCCCTCATCCACGAGACAATCGAGATCGCTATAGATAGTTGCGCTCATCGGCCCATAGTCATAAGGCTTGAACACATACTTCGACCGCTCGGGCGCTCGAGCGCGCTTGGCGAACAGGAACAAGCCCTTTTGGAAGCGAATCGGGTCGAGCCCATCTGGCGCGCCCTCATATGCAGCGAACAGCAACAGCCAGTCGCGTCGCTTCATCGCTCGACCTCCAATACGGATTCGTAGGCGAAGTCCTCGTGATACGACTGCCCACGCATCGTGGAAGCTTCGCGTTCGCGGCGGACGGATACCAAAGAGCATACGAACACATGTTCGCATATGCATCGGCTAGTCGAGCTGCCATGCTGCCGCTCATTAAGCCTTCTTGGGATCATCAACCGACGTTATCGCACGGTGCGCGTACCGACCTCACGACGCCCGTGGCGACCGTGCTCCTCGATCGAATGCGACGAGCAAAGCTCTCCGGCGGGGTGCGCAGCATCGAATAGGCTGATCAGGTCCGCCACCACCAACGCTCCTCGCGCGGAGTAAGGGACGAAGCTGGGACTAAGCAAACGGCGAAAGCAACCGCCACCAATGAGCGCCACTGAGCGGGGAAAAGCAACTCTTGAGCGCTAACGATGCTCACCGGGCACCAACCACCACCCTCCTAGCCAATATTTGCAAGCAGGAGGTCGCCGGTTCGATCCGGCTGGCTCCATTGGATAGTTGTCCGCGACTCAGAGCTTGTCGATGGTGCGGTGTAGGTCACGCCGGTCGATGACTCGTGCCACCAGGTAGCGCCCGCCGGCCTCGTCGGCAAGTTCGCGGTAGAGCACGCGATGCTCACCGACGCGCAAGCGACGCCAAGGGGCATGTCCGGCCACCGGCTTGATGTCGAGATTCGCTGCGTCTGTCCCCAAAGCCTTGAATGCCCGCTGCACCCGCTTGCGGGTCTTGTGGTCTACGTGCCTCAGGTCTCGGATGGCGCCCGGAGCGAACTTGATGTTGCTCAGCGGGTCTGTCATCTATGGCGACCGGCTTCCTGCGCGTAGGTGCTATCGCCCAGTGTCTTGCGCGTCCAGTTCGGCGAATACGTCAGCAGCTGAGCGCGCTTCGCCATTTGCATGAGCCTGATCGGCGGCGGCCATGTCCTCGGCGAAACCTGGGACCTTCGAGAGCAGGTAATCCTCGAGATCCTGCGCGTCGATCGGCACCAGTGCAGCAATAGGCTCGCCGTGTCGTGTGACGAGAGCGGTGTGCTTGGAATCGGCGACGTCAGCGACGACGCCACTTGTATTGCGCTGTAGATCACGGATACTAATGGTGCTCATCGGGCGCCCTCGGCCTTCCCAGGAAGATGTCCGACAAGTATACGTACATTACGCGCGGACATCAAGTCCCCTTTGGGCAGACGCCGTGAGTCGTGACACCCTCGATCAGCCAATCGGCCTCGCCTTGGTGACTCTGCGTCCGCGATGCCCCCCTCAAGGGGCGAACTCCCTGTTTGTTCCGCTTCAATGCAGCAGGCCGTCGGGCCGTGTCAGTCACGGCCGGCACCGTTACAGCAGCCGCCCGACAGGACGATCAGGCGCGTGCGGCAGCCGGCGAACAGATCGCAATCGGCAGAGGCCCCCTCGGGGCAAGCTCACATTGCACGAGTTCGATGGGCGCGGTCGACCTTGCGCATCGCCGTGGCGACACTGAACGAGGGCACGGCCAGCTATTTCGTTGTCCGCAATGCGTCAATTCTCTTACCGCCCCAAGAGTGCTCATGCACACAGGAGTCGATCGTCGCTATCGCCCGAATGAGTACGCCCATCGCTTCGTTGACCTTCTCTTCGTCTAGCTCGACCGCAATGGCTGGGAGGCCGTTAGCCGTTGCCCCGAACTGCTCTCGCAGCTTGTCGGTCCGCAACTCGCCCCTTCGGTGCGTGAGCAGATGTCGAAGATCGCGGACATCACGAACATCGGGCGGCTCGATGTTGACACCCAGATGCTGGTCGAAAAAGTCCTTTAGCTCCTTCCAGTAGGGAGCACGCTCGGGCGCCACTTGGGAATTGCCGTGGTGTAGAAGAACCTCTTCGCGGGCCTTCTCGACGTAGACCTCGAAAGCCGTTACGGCGTCTCTTAGAACGCCGGCCATGTGCATCCATTCGTAATCATGTGGCCACAGGCCGTCCACCTTCGAGTCGAACACCTCGGGTAGTTCCGGGCCATCGTGATCGCCGGGTTCGCTGCCCGTCTCCTCCCAGATGCGTTCGTACGTTTCGCGTGCAAACCGCAGCCCGAGACGCAGAAACGCTCGTTGGTCGTGGTCCACAAGGCACCACTCGCTATATGCACGACTCACACGATGGGCTTCTGGGTTCCACGTCATCCTGGAGACTCTGTCGGTGCAGATCAATCCTGATGGAGCGCTTCGCTCGGCAGCAGTTCTTGCCAGTTGGGCAAACGCTCGTTTGCTCGCTGCTCAACAAGCGCACAGAGGTCGTGACCAAGGGAGTCCAACTCTGGGAAGCGAAGAGCCTCCGTATGCTTGCTGCTTTCGTTGAGCGCCTCGTAGAGCAGTTGCACACCTAGCAAGTAAACGGGTAGAGGCGCAAACTGCGCCGTAGGCTCGCCGCGAAGCACGAGGCCCTTTGGATGCTTCTCTAGCAACACATCCACGGCGAACAAGGTCGGGTGCGTCGCCACACTGGACTCATAGCGATAGAGCATGTCATAGACGAAACTGAGGCCCACCTGCGCGGCCTTTTGCTCGAGCTTCTTGCGGTCATCGGGCTGACGATCTCCCAGCTCGTCTGCTATCCGGGAGCGTGCGGCGGTGACCGCTTCTCCTTCCTTGTGTTGTTCGGGTGTGAGCGACGCAGCGGCGGCTTGGCGCAGAGCCGGCGCATACTGTCCAAGCCGCTCCCGCCAAAGATCTCGGGCCGCATGGTCCTGCTCCATCCAGAGCTTCCAGTTGCGGTCTGGGTCATGCGCAAGCCAGCGCTGGGTGACGAGAAACTCGAACATCGATCGCAGTGGCCCGATCGCCTCGAGGAGTTGCCCGGCGTCAGCGAGTGTGTAGGCGGCTTGAGTGCTGCGAGCCCTACTGACACCTGTTCCAGGTGGTGTCGGACCAATGACAATCGCCGTTCCACTCGATCAAACGATCGTTGCCGCCATACAGTCCAGATCCACAATGACTGATTGACTGACTCGCCGCCTACCTATCGAACGCCACTGTCAATCCGCCCTGTAGCCGGCCGGCGGACCCTCCTGGGGGCCGAGTACCGGCGCGAACGCGGCGGAGTAGACATCAAAGCGTGACCCCCACGCGTCGCGAGCCGGGTCGAGTCCGGAGAGGCGATCAAGGCACACGTCCCAGCCAGCGGCGTTCCGCGCCGCGGCACCGGGCGGCAGTTCATCGATGAGAACCAACAGCGTCCCGCGGTCCTGCGGAGTCAGCTCAAAGCGCAACACCTCATCACCCCAACTGAAGGCGAGAACGCTCGGCTCGTCGACCTCGAGCACTTCGCCGGTCAGCATCATGTCGATGACCTCGGGTGGGAAGGGGAAGGTAATCGCGGCGCCAACCTCCCAGAGATCGCCCTCGACTATTACATCGGAGGGGAACCATGAACGGAGTTGCTCGCGATCGGTGAGAGCAAGCCAGACGACCGGCGGCGGATCGGAAAGCCACCGTTCCAGGCGCACGGCGGGGCGTTCCCGGTCGGCGATCAGCGTCGCGTCGTTCATGGTGTACCGATTGGTACCAGCGAGTTGCCCGGCTCGATACTCGAGCAGTTCTGCGGTGCCGGCAGGCCGGCGAAACGCGCGGCGAGCCAGGCGTTAGCTTCGGGTAGCCACACCGCGGCGCTCGGGACGTGACTGAGATGTTCGTATTCCTCGTACTGCACGGGAACGCCGCGGCTGCAGTACTCGCGTGCGAGGCTGCGCACATCGCCCGCGATCATCACACCGTCGCCGGGACCGATGCCTTCCTTGCTGCCCGAGGTTCCTTCGAGTTCGCCGCCATTGCCCTGGCCAATGAACATCGGCATGCTGGGCGTGCCGCGACTACCCATGATCAGTTGGTTCGCCACTTCGACGTAAACGGGCACGCTTTCGGGTGTTGGGTATTCGGGCTTCGCCATTTTCGCCCAGGTGAGACCCGGGTACTCGCCGAGCACGGTCTCGATCGAGGCCCGTTGGAGCTTGTTGTAGAGCTGTAGCCCGTATTCGTTCAGGTACGGCGTGAGGTCGACGTGGAAGGATCGCGAGATTCCGATCACCCCCATTGGAATAACGCCAGCCCAGACAGTGCTGCTTTCGACATAGCGCAGGTTGTGTGCGGGGTCGACGAGCACCCCACCCATCGCCGCGCCGACGATGCGTGAGCTGATATCGGACGCGTAGGAGGACGCGAGCTCGGCGGCCCACCCGGTCGCGATCGCGCCGCCGGAATAGCCGATCAGGCCGATCTTCTCTGCTCCCGCCGCTCCGCTGGCGGGCGAGCTGAGCACCGCACGCAGCGAATCGAGCGTGTTCATCCCGTACTCCGGTCCCGCCGAGAAATCTGCCGTCTCGCCCTCGGTGTCGGGCACAACGACGGTCTCCCCCGCGAGTAGCGCGGGCGCGATCAAGCCCGACTCAGCGGCCGGAATCAGACCGCCCAGCGTGACCCCGCCGGAGATGGCGTAAGAAGGCTCGTCTTCGGGATTGAGCGAGTCGTAGAAGGACTGGTAGGAGACGATCGTGGGAGCGCCGAGGCGCAATGGCGGCTGCAGCACCGAAGTCACGTTGACCGTCGGCGCTCCCGTCTCACCAGTCGATCGATAGAGCAGTTGCACCGCTTTGATCGGCAGCGATACGCCCGCCACGTGGTAGGAGAGCGTCCGTGTCTTCAGGACAGTGCCTGGCGCGATGTTCGCCAGAGGCGTGGAGCCTTCGTAGGAGTAGAAGGGATCCTGCCCGGGAGACGCTGTCGCACCCGCCGCCGGCGCCGTCAGCGCCATGCAGATCACGAGCAGGCCGATCGCGAGAATGCCCGCTTCCAACTTCATCCTTGGCCTGAGCACAAGACGCATCAGACCCACCTCTACCCCGTCGACCCCACCGGTAATCGCTGCCGCGGATGCCAAAACGATACCTACCGAGAGAGTCCGTGTCAGCGCGTGCCTTGCATGACGAACGATCCACGCAAAACAGCTCTACAGTCTTGCCATGGGAATCTCTTCCCCGGACTATCCCTTGAAAGATCATCGACCCGATCGAGGTTGACGAGCTCTGTTCGGACAGATGCTCGCGCTGGTAGCGGTAATCGCAGTGGTGCCCAAGGGCGTGAAGCGAACTAGAAAGAGAATATGTCCCTACTCGGAAAGCTCACATCCTCAAGCTCACAGTTCATCAACAAGCGTGGCTTGTATGCCGGACGCCGCTCGACGAAAATACATGTGGCCCTCTATCGAAGGACCGGCGGAAAGATCGGCGGCGCTCTCCCAGGCTGGCCTCACGTCAGAATAGCCCTGGTCGACCACACGGGCGCTAAGAGTGGGACCAAACGGACATCTCCCGTCATGTACCACGAATACGGCGATGCGATCGTCGTGGCTGGCTCAAAGGGCGGCCAGCCAACGCACCCCGCCTGGTTCCACAACCTCATGGCAAACCCCGATACCACGATCCAGATCGGCCCTGAGGTTCACAAGGTCCAAGCCCGCCTGGCCACCGATGAAGAGCACAACCGCCTCTGGGAGGAACTGGTCGCGATGTTCCCCGGATATGATTTCTATCAACGTAACGCCAAGGGACGGAGGATCCCTATCGTGATCCTCGATCCCCGTTAACTCAAGCGCTCGCCTACCAATAGACCTCATTGATCCTGATTCAAGGCCGGTCGCATCGGTAGGCCCAACGAGAAACAAGCCCTTTTGGCCCAATCAGCCAAGCCGCTTTGCGACGCGAGCCCATGTCCGAGCGCCTCAGAGCGGTTGCCACGTAACGACGGTGATCGTCGCGGTTTGCCGTACGCGAAAGCCAAGCTCCTCATAGAGCCGAATAGCTCCGGTGTTGGTGTCAAGGACGTGCAGAAACGCGCGTTGCGAGCGAAGCTGGATGCCCGCTATCAAAGCTCCGATGAGCCGGGAGGCCAGCCCCTGACCGCGATAGTCGGGCTTGGTGCAGACGGCACTGATCTCGGTCCAACCGTCCAGATGAAACCGCTCGCCGGCCATCGCGACGAGCACCCCGTCGCAGCGGATTCCCAGGTAATCGCCAAGTTCGACGGTCCTGGTCAGAAACGGCCCCGGTTCGGTCTGAGCGACGAGTTCGAGCATCTCGGGCACATCGGCGGCACCAAGCGGGATTGCCTCCGAGCAATCGACTCCGGTGACCCGCTCCCCGACCATCTGCACCAGATCGAACGCCTCCACCGCCTGCCAAGCATCAGGTAGCTCGGCGCCGCTGTGCCGGACGGCGGCGTAGGTACCGGGTGTAACCAGGCTGGCTGCGTCCCGCCAGTCCTGCGCCGAAGGCGAGGAGGGCAGAGCGAGGAACGGGGCGACGTCGACCGGATACCGGCGCGCGCGCCCACGCACTTGCGCAAACCGCGCATGGGCCCCACACAGCGCCGCGTACGCCGGATTGTCGAGCAGGGCTTCGTCGGTCGGAAATATCTCGCAACAAATACCACGCGGACGGCCTCATTGCCCGAACGGGCAACAGCGCCGGGAAAGGAACCGCAAGCAGCGCAGACGTTGCCGCCCTCACAGTAACTGTCCCGTAGGGAGGTGAGCGGGGTCACGTCGCTACAAGTCTCCTCATAGTCATACTCTTGCCTTCATGGAGATCTCTCAAGCACCGACGAAGACCGTTCTCGTGACGGGCGGCTCAGGATTTCTGGGGAGCTGGTGCGTGATAGATCTTTTGCTCCGCGGCTACGTGGTGCGTGCGACTGTGCGAGACCTCTCGCGGGAGGCAGCACTCCGCGCTGCCATCGCCGGTGAGGTCGACCCCGGCGATCGTCTCTCGGTGGTAGCCGCGGACCTGCGCGACGATGCGTGCTGGGAGCCGGCCGTCAATGGATGCGACTACGTCCTACATGTCGCTTCTCCCTTCCCTGCCACGCAGCCGAAGGATCCTGACGAGCTGATCGTGCCGGCGCGGGAGGGAACCCTGAGGGTCCTGAAGGCGAGCTTCGATGCGGGCGTCGAGCGTGTGGTGGTGACCTCCTCGATCGCCGCGATCACCGGCGGATTGGAGCCCGGCTCGGCATCGCTAACAGAGGACGATTGGAGCGATCCAAACAATCCCAGGCTGACGCCTTACGCGAGGTCGAAGACGCTCGCCGAGCGCGCCGCATGGGACTTCGTGCGCGAGCGGGGCGAAACCGAGAAGCTGGTAGTGATCAACCCCGGCGCCATCCTCGGCCCCGTCCTGAGCGACGATCGCTCCTCCTCGATCGGAATTATTGAACGGTTGCTGCGGGGAATGCCCGGCGTGCCGCGCATCGGTTTCAACATCGTCGACGTCCGCGACGTCGCCGATCTTCAATTCAGGGCGATGAGCGCTCCCGAAGCGGGCGGCGAACGCTTCATAGCGACGGAGTCCTTCCAATGGATGGAAGAGGTCGCCGAGGTACTACGCAACCACCTCGGAGAGACGGCCGCGAAAGTGCCAAGGCGTATCGTGCCAAACATGCTCGTGCGCGCGATGGCGCTCTTCGATCCCAGCATCCGTTCAATCGTGGGTCAGCTCGACAGGAGGACGGAGACCTCCAGCGAGAAGGCCAAGACCCTCCTCGGCTGGTCGCCTCGTTCGTCCAAAGAGACGATCCTCGACTGCGCCCAGAGCCTAATTGATAAGGGTGTCGAGCAGCCTGCGTAACACGGGACTTTGAGGATTCCGTGCAATAGCGCCATTAGCCTGAATCGCCATTCAGGCGGATCGTCCTGACTGTCCGTCCTTGTGGCGGTGTCAGGCGCTGTGGATTCTCAACTCATGCCGATGCTGCCACCTCGCGCACCTCTCGGCGCACCACCGTCACGCCCGAAGTCGGACTGCTGCCCACGCCGAGCCTCTGTGATGCCGCCTCGGCGTTCTCCTCGGTGTCGAATAGCACCAACGATGTCCCTTTGGCGTCCTCCATCGGTCTCAGCCAATATCCGGCCTGAAACCCGGGCGCCTTGCTGACACCTGGCACGATCTCCTCACGCAAGACCTTGAGTCCCGCTTCTCGATCCGGCTGTCCGCTGGTATCCACCTCGATCAGAACCGCGTGCATCGCACACCTCCTTTGCAGATGTATTGACCATCCAAGCTAGCGCACCAACTCCGTCGGCTAGCGCCGCGAAGCATCTCGTATTCCCGCAGTGCTGCCTTCAGCGGCTCGTCCAAGAACAGCAGGTCAACCAGCGCTAAGTCGATCAACTCGTAGCGAGCTTTCCTTGCTCGGCTACGTGCTCGATCCATTCGGCGATGCCCGCACAAATGCGCGTAGGCGTGTGCTGCCAATGACTACAGCGATACGTCGTCTCTCCTCTTCGCCGAGGCTTGTATCACTCGGTTCCTTGCCGGGGGTCATAGACAAATCATCTCATCGTCGCCGCCGCTTTTTGGGTCGTGGGCCTCTAGCATCAGGCCAAGGCCCCATCCCACCGTATCCATCCCACCCAAATGAGGAGATTGTCATGCCACATCCCATCTACATGGCCGAGGCTCACGTTACCGGCGGACGCGCCAACGGCCACGGCAAGACCAGCGATGGGGCCCTAGAGGTCGACCTGCGGCTACCGCCCGAGATGGGTGGACACGGAGGAGGCACCAATCCCGAGCAGCTATTCGCGGTGGGATACGCCGCGTGCTTCGAGGGCGCCCTAGGTGTGGTGGCACGAAGGGCCAAGGTGGACACCGGCGAGGTCAGTATCAACAGTAATGTCAGTCTCACCCCCAACGGACAGGGCGGCTTCTTCCTGACTGTCGGGCTGAACGTGACGCTTGCGTCCGTGGGCGACGCCGCGCAGGCGATCGAGCTCGTCCATGCGGCCCACCAGGTTTGCCCCTACTCCAACGCTACTCGCGGGAACATCGAGGTAGAACTAACTGCCAACGGGCAACCCGTCGATGCCTGACCAAAGCTGAATCGAGTTCCCGCCACACGCTCAGCGCCCCGTCTAAACGACTCGGAAGAGAACTCATCAAAAAGTCAAAGGCGATCGGGCTATCCGCCATACACAGTTATCGGCGTCGCTGTGATCGAAAGTGGCGAAGCCATCTACGCCGTTGAGGACTTTGCCGCCCCGCTAAGAAGGCGGTGGCGTAGCCTGTCGGGCATGACAGCGACCTCTGAAGAAATCATCTTCCGTCCGTTCCGTTCTGGAGACGCGCGGGCCTTGACCTCGTGGGCAAAAACCGGCGATGAGCTGTTGCAGTGGGTCGGCTTGCGCTTCACTTTCCCACTCGATGAGCATCAGCTCGCGGAGTACGCCAACACCGACGGTGAACACCGTTACCTCATCTCCGCCGTCACCGCCGAGCACGAGAAAGTGGTCGGTCACGCTGAGCTGAGCGTCCAGCCAAAGCATGAGCTCGGCCAGATCGGCCGCTTCGCGGTCGCCCCCGACATGCGCGGGCGAGGTATATCTAGTCGGCTGCTCAATCGCATTATCGAGCTCGGCTTTGACGAGCTTGGCCTACACAGGCTCGAGCTAGTCGTGTTCTCCTTCAACGAGCCCGCACTGCGCTGCTACAAGCGGGCCGGCTTTAGGGAAGAGGGCCGCGCACCTCACGCCCGCAAGGCCAGCGACGGCTACTGGGATCTCATCTACATGGGGCTACTGCAAGGCTGACGCCGCCCACTCACCAAACCCTCTCCTAGGTCTCCTAGTCTCAGAAGGGGCGGTAGGAGCTCTTGGTAATCCTAAAGCCATGATGCGAGTGGTTCGAGCATCGAACAGCGGTTGCGCTGATCTTGCAGGTGACAGCTATCGGACCGATGGCCCACTCGCCACGGCCTTTGAGCGCGACCGGGTCCTGACCCACAAAGGAATCCTGGCTGAGCCGTGCGAGCGACGGACGCCCAGCAGATCCGAGGAACACGAAGCCGGGATCGCCAATACCGGCGCCCTTTGGAGGCGGCACGTGCCTGGAGCTGCACAGCAGCTGCATCGGAGGCGTGTCGATGGGATGGATAGCCACTCCACACACCACCTCGCCGTCGAGAGTCGTCCAGAGCTGTGCATGCGACGTGGAGGCAAGTGCGGGGGTGGGTGTGCCCAGCGAGCAAGTGAGAATCAGCGATAGCAGCAGGCGCACCACCGCATCATCGCACTTCACTAGACTGCGTCGTTCCTCACCGTCCACCAGTAGTTGACATTCCCGTAGATTCATGTTACTGTCGGTAAAATGAAATTGTAGGGGAGATTCTCAACTGCAGGTCACGCAAAAGCTAGCGTCCATGCAGGCTGGCACGGGGGAGGTGGGGTAGCGATGACGCTCAAGGTCAGGATTCTCTTCCTGGGAATCTTCATGTGCGCGTGCCTGCTCCTCGCGGCGGTGGCCTGGGCGACCGACACGCTGACAGTTCAGGAGAGCTTCACTCCCGACAAGCTGGACTCGCCAGCGAACCTTTCGATCACCGCACAGTTCGCCTCCAGCACTGGCACGCCGCCTTCGCCGATCACCAAGCTCACGCTCTATGCGCCCGCCGGGCTAGGAATCGATGCACATGGCGCGGGCACCTGCACCGCTACGACACTGCAACTGCACGGTCCCAGCGGCTGTCCCGCCGACTCCCGTGTCGGCTTTGGTGGGGGGATTGGCCTGCTCGATCTTCCCAAACAGGTACTCCGCGAGCGATATACCATCGACTTCTTCTTCGCCCCCTCCGAACACGGCCATCTTGCCCTGCTCGCCTACGCCAGCGCCATAGCGCCGATAGCCGTTGAACTCGTGGTAGTGGCAAAACAAGTGCCTGCACCCAAGCCATATGGGCTCGGATTCAGCGTCGAAATACCACCTATATCCACCATTCCCGGGGCAGCACTCGCCTCGGTGGAAAGTGCCTTCGCGACGTTCGGCGCCGCAAACGTCGCCTACTACGAGACCGTTCACGGCAAACGCACCTTGGTTCACGTGAGAGGCATGGTGGTCCCCAAGACGTGTCCCCAGGGGGGCTTCCCCACGGAGGGCATCATCGACTTCGCCGACGGCGCCTCGCTCACTGTCGACCCCACCATCCCGTGCCCCAAGGGCTAGTCGTGCGCAGGCGTGCACGGGGCATCCCCATGGTGGCAATTCTCGCCCTTCTCGGCACGCTGGCGCTATGCGCCGCGCCAAGCGTGTATGCGCAGGCGCTTACCTCAGCCACAATCACGCCCTCACTCTTGCCCAACCGACTCGGCGCCGAGGGCGCACTCCAACTCACCATCCGCTATACGGGCGGCGAATCGGGGGTTCCCTCTCCCGTGCGACGCTCGGTCCTACGATTTCCCGTGGGACTAGGCGTCGAAATACCCCATCTACGTAGCTGTCCCATCGCCCAACTGCGTGCCCAAGGCCCGAGTGCCTGCCCGGCACAATCTCAGCTCGGCCATGGCCAAGCACTTGCAGAGGCTCAGGCGGGATCCCAGGTCATCACCGAGAAAATCAGCCTCTCACTCTTCCTCGGCCCCTTTCACAACCTTCAGCCGACCTTTGAGATCCTCGGTCGGGGCTATACGCCCTTCGACGAGCGTGTAGTGCTAACCGGGACCGTACTCCCTGACCGTGCCCCCTATGGGGAAGACCTCGTGCTCTCAATCCCCCCCATCCCTACTCTGCCCTTGGAGCCCGACGCCTCGATCGTGTCCATGTCGCTGACCGTCGGCACAAGCAAACCGCGCCACCCTCTCAACGCCAACACGGTCGTCGTGCCTTCCAGCTGCACGGCAGGCGGTTTTCCGTTCGCGGCTGAATTCACCTACGCCGACGGCTCCACCAGCGATGCGCTGGCGAGCGCGCCATGCCCACCATGATCTAGAGAAAGCGGGTATCCAAAATGCCTAACCACCGTGGTCCATCGACAGGCGCCAGACGAGCGCTGAGCGCGGCGGTGGTGTCCGTTGGCGCGCTGGCGATCCTTGGAGCTCTCGGCCTGGCCACGTCGCAAGCCGCACCAGGCCCGGCACTCGCCGCCAGAACGTTCTCGTTGAACGAGAACGGAGGCTTGCATCTCACCAGCAAGCAGGGCTTCACCCTCAATGAGGAGGGTCCCGTCTCCGGAACGGTAAGTGGCAGAATCTACGTTCACCTGAAGATCGTCTCCAGCACCCATGTAACCGCCGAACTCAACATCTATCCACGCGGTGGCTCCATTACCGGGCAGGGCACGGCGAGCTATCGTCGGCAGGGATCTTCTGCTCACTTCTCGGGGTCGCTGTCAATCGAGCGTGGCACAGGCAGCTACAACCACGCCCAAGGCTCCGGACTGAGCTTTAGTGGCACCATTCAGCGATCAAACGACGCCATCACCGTGCACGTAGGCGGCACGGCGTCGGATTGACATGGCAGGCCGAGGCAATCCGATGCTCGAGCTACGCGAGCTCGTCAAGCACTATCCAGCCCTCAGCGGGGATCCCGTGCGCGCCGTGGACGGCGTATCGCTAAAGGTGGAGGCTGGTGAGATGGTGGCTCTCTACGGGCCCAGCGGATCGGGGAAGACAACGCTGTTGCTAATGGTCGCAACGCTGTTGCAGCCAACCGCCGGCGCGGTATTGATCGGCGGACGGGACATCTCCTCGCTCTCCGAGCGAGAGGCATCTAGCTTCAGGCTCTCAGAACTTGGCTTCATTCGCCAGAACTTCGACCTACTTCCGGGTGTCACCGCAATCGACAACACGGTGCTCAAGCTACTGAAGGCGATGCGTTGGCGCGATGCCCAGCGTCAGGTCACACCCCTGCTCGAGCGCCTGGGAATGGGTGAGCGCCTGCAACACCGCGCCGAGACGCTCTCGATGGGTGAGCGACAACGAGTGATGATCGCGCGGGCGCTCTCCACCGAGCCCAGCATCCTGCTAGCGGACGAGCCTACGGGCAGCCTCGACACACAACGCGGACGCGAAGTGCTCGAGCTGCTTCGGGGGCTGTGCCGGGAGCAGGGTGTGGCGGTCGTACTCGTCAGCCACGACCCAATGGCCGCCGACTATGCCGATCGTGTACTCGCCTTGCGCGACGGCCAGCTCTCACCCTATGAGAGCAACCGAGAGCCCGCGGCAAGCCGATCGCTGGTCGCGGACGGAAGCTAGCCATGAAGCTGTCGAATGCGCTGCGTCTCTACCGAGTCCGCTTGCGTGTGCGGTTCCTACAGGAGTGCTTCGCGATCATCGGCATCGCCGCCGGGGTGGCCCTGCTATTCGCCTCACAAGTCTCCAGCTCGAGCCTCCAGGGCTCGGTTGCCCAGCTCTCTCGCGGCATCGTCGGCGACGCGACGTTGCAGCTGGTTGCGCGCGATCCACAAGGCTTTCCCGAAAGCATGCTTGCGCGGGTGCGTCATATCGCGGGAGTGCGCATCGCGGCACCGCTATTGGAATCAAGCACATATGCGATTGGGCCGCATGGCAGTCAGTCGGTGCAGCTGGTTGGAGCGGATTCCTCCCTCTCTCAGCTTCGAGGCGTGTTCGTAGGGCACACCAGCCTCTCGCCGTTTGGGAACATCGGAGCGGTCGTACTCCCCGCTCCCCTTGCAAGGACCATCGGGGTCACCAAATTCGGTCAGGAAGTCACTTTCCAGATCGCCGGCCATACGGTCCGAGCACCGCTTTACGCCCAGCTCTACGAAAAACAGATCGGAGCGCTGATAACCACTCCGATCGCCATTGCGCCTCTGTCTTTCGCACAGGAAATGACCGGCCTCTCCGCTCGCGTGAGCCGTATCCTTGTGCAGCCCGCCGCCGGCTCAGAGCCTGAGGTACGAGCCGCATTGACAACGCTCGCCGCCGGTCGCCTGAATGTCGAGAGCACCAGCTATGACGAGGCATTGTTCATAAAGGCAGCCACTGCAAGCAACCAGTCGACGGCCCTATTCTCCGTGATAAGCGCGCTCGTCGGATTCCTGTTCGCGTTCAACGCGATGCTGCTCACCGTCCCGCAACGGCGCCGGCTCGTTGCTGACTTGCGTCGCGACGGGTACACACCGCTAACGGTGATCGGGGTGCTGCTGCTCGATGCCCTCGCGCTCGGGTCGATCGCATGCGTGCTTGGTCTGGCGCTAGGTGAGGAGCTCTCTATTCACCTGTTTCAATCAAACCCAACCTTCCTCTCGCTAGCCTTCGCCGTAGGCTCGCAGCAAGTCGTCAGCTGGCAGAGCGTCGCTATCGCGACTTGCGGAGGAATGCTGGCCGCGACGGTGGCTGTGCTCAGCCCGTTGCGAGACATCCTCTCGCGCGATCCGCTCGCCGCCATCAACACTCCGGAGAGCAGCGGCGCAACTCACACTGGAAGGCGGCGGGCACTCGCCGGCCTGCTATGCCTCGGCGGCGCCACCGTGCTGCTGCTCGCGGCGCCCGACGCCGCCATCTCCGGCATGGTCTTGCTGATCGGGGCGCTGCTACTGGAGCTGCCGATTGTGCTCAGTGCAACGCTCACACTCGTCAAGCGACTCGGCTCGATGATCGTGAGCCCGATTCCACACATCGCCGTGATGGAGCTAGGGGCGACACGGGCCCGCGCCGTAGCGATCGCCGCCACCGGGGCCGTAGCGGTATTCGGCAGCGTTGCCATCCAAGGCGCCCATGGCGATCTGCTCGCCGGTCTGGAAGGCGCCGCGCGCGACACCAACGCGTTCACCGATATCTGGGTTTCCCCTGCCGGCTCCTACAACCTCTTGATGACAACCCCTTTCGATCCGATTGAGCAGACACGACTCGCACGTCTCCCAGGCATCCGAGCGGTACGCCTATACCGCAGCGGCTTGCTCGACTACGGCGAGCGACGAGTGCTGGTAATTGCGCCGCCGCGCCAGTCCATCCCGCTGCTGCCGGCAGATCAACTCGTGCGGGGCAATCTGCGCCAAGCCACAGAGCGTGTGCGCACAGGGGGCTGGGCGGTTGTCTCGCAAGCGATCGCCGAAGAACAGAATCTACATATCGGCCAGTGGTTCACCCCGCCGACACCCGATCCGACGCGCTTTCGCGTGGCGGCTCTATCCACCAACATTGGCTGGGCACCAGGCGCGATCATCATCAATGCATCCGACTACGCCCGCGCGTGGGGCAGTCAGGACGCGAGCGCCTATAACGTCCTGCTAGATCCCGGCGTCTCCACCACCCAAGCCGTCGGTGAGATCGAACGCGCCCTAGGACCAAACTCGGGACTAGCGGTGCAAACCGCTGAGCAGCACACCACCCAGCAACACGCACTCGGTCGTGAAGCGCTCGCACGTCTCACCCAAATCGCCACGCTCATCCCGATCGTGGCCGTGCTCGCGATGGCAGCGGCGATGGGGGCGATGGTATGGCAGCGCCGTCCGCGCCTAGCCAAGCTCAAGCTCGAGGGACTCCCTCGAATCGAACTATGGAGCACCATCCTGCTCGAGAGCGTGCTGCTGCTAGGGGTAGGCTGCGTAACCGGCGCCATCTTCGGTCTCTACGGCCAGCAGCTGGCGGATCGCGCACTCGCGCAAGTGATCGACTTCCCCGTCGTCTACTCGGTCACAGCGCTGAGCGCGCTGAGAAGTCTCTCGCTCGTGACCGCCACCGCGCTAATGATCCTCGCCATTCCCGGCTACTTCGCCGCGAGTGTTCCCGCGGCCCTCGCCCTACAAGACTAAGTAACCCTGATGACTGACGCCGGTCAACGTCCTTACAAACAAGTGGCTCGAGCCGAGGCGCAGCAGCGCACGCGCGACGCGTTGCTCGACGCCATCAACGAGGAGCTCGCCAAGGGCGCTTTATCGAAAGCCTCGCTCGAGACAGTGGCCGCAAAGGCGGGTGTCACCAAGCAGACGATATTGCGCCATTTCGGCTCCAGGGACGGACTGATCGAGGCCGCCATACGCAGCGTCAGCGAGATTGTGCGCAAGGAACGCGCACAAGCACCGATCGGTGACATCCCCGGCGACGTACGCAATCTGATGCGCCACTACGAGCGCTACGGAGACATAGCGATGCGTGTGCTCGCCGAAGAGCATCGAATCCCGCTAGTGCGCAAGCTGACCGATCACGGTCGCGAAGTCCACCGCGAGTGGGTTGTGCGAACCTTCGAGCCGCAGCTTGCGAAGCTGAATGGCAAGGCGCGCGAGCGCCGTATTGCGCAGCTCGTGGCCGTCTGCGACGTGTATGTCTGGAAGCTCTTGCGTCGCGATATGAAGCTCAGCGTCCAAGAAGCCGAAGATGCGCTGATCGAGCTGATCGAGGGATTGGAAGACGGTAAGTGACCTGTGTGCTCGCCTACACCTCACCGGCCCGCGGGCACCTGTACCCGGTCGTCCCAATCATGGCGATGCTCGCAGAGCGAGGTCATCTCGCATCGCTGTACACGCTCTCGGCCGAGCTCGGCGACCTCGCGCCGCTAGGTATCGAGGGGTCCGCGATCGACCCCTCGATAGAACGTGTCGAGATCGAGGATTGGCGGGAGCGATCGCCGCTTGGCGCGGTCCGCTCGGTGTTGAGAACCTTCATAGAGCGCTCGGCGAGTGAGGCTCCCGACCTCGAGCGAGCGATTGCACGCCACAACCCCGATGTTCTCCTGATTGACATCAATTGCTGGGGGGCGGCAACCGTCGCGGAGGCCTCAGGACTTCCGTGGGCTATGTACTCGCCCTACCTGCTTCCCCTGCCCTCCAGAGATACCCCTCCCTTCGGGCTAGGAATGCACCCCATGCGCGGCCCGCTCGGGGCGGTGCGCGACGCGATCGTCAGCCGTATCGGCGAGCGTGTCTCCTTCCGAGCGATGATGCCAGAGGTCAACTCACTGCGCGCCCAGTATGGCCTGCCGGCACTCGCGGGGTTCGCCGATCTACTCGGACGGCCGCCCTTGTTGCTGTCGCTCACCGCTGAGGGCTTTGAGTATCCGCGTAGCGATTGGCCGGCAAACGTGCGGCTGGTCGGCCCCATGAACTGGGACCCCTCCCAGCCGTCACCTGCCCAGACGCCCACCTGGCTGGCCGACTTGAGCGACCCATTGGTACTAGTCACCTGCTCAACCGAGCGCCAGCGCGACAAAGGCCTACTTCGTGTGGCGCTGGAGGCCCTACCCGCCCACGGCATGTCTGTGCTCGGTACAACCGCGGCGCACGATCCTGGCACATTCGATGTCCCACCTGGAAGCAAGGTCGTGCGCTTCCTCTCTCATGAGACGGTCTTGCAGCGCGCCACGTGCGTGGTGTGTCACGGTGGCTTGGGGATCACACAAAAGGCACTCACCGCCGAGGTTCCAGTTGTGGTGGTGCCCTACGGTCGAGACCAAGCCGAGACCGCAAGACGGGTAGAGCTCGCCAAAGCCGGCGTGCGACTCTCACCCCGCCGTCTCACTCCCGAGCGGCTCGCAGACGCCGTCCATCGCGCGATGGATTGCCGCGTGGGCGCCCAACGTGTGAGTCGCGCTTACGCCACAGCCGGAGGACCGGCGGCGGCGGCGAGCGCAATCGAGGCACTAGCCAAGGCATAACCACCCGCTCTCCTGAGCGCTACCAGCGGCCGGCCAGCTGGTTGGTGGCGTATGGTCGTCGCAAGGTGAGCGTCGGCGATCGCCCAAGAGGCCACTAAGACATGCTTGGCGTCGTCCATGTAGAGCCGGGCACCTTCTTTGCCATCATCGCCGCATCGGCACTCGCGGGCACAATCGCAGCGATGGCGGGCGCTCGCGGTCTGATCGTGCCGGTGGTCGTGATTGAGTTGCTGCTCGGCGTCGTCCTGGGACCACAGCTGCTCGGGCTGCAGGTCACCCAATTCATCGAGTTCTTCTCCGACCTCGGTCTCGGGCTGCTGTTCTTCTTCGCCGGCTATGAGATCGATTTGCACCGAATCATGGGCCGACCACTGCGGTTGGGTGTGATCGGCTGGATCTTCTCACTGGTGCTCGCCTATGCGATCGGTGGGGCGCTCGCAGCCACCGGCATCGTGCTATCGCTCCTGTATACGGGCTCGGCCCTCGCCACAACCGCTATCGGCACGCTGATCCCGATCCTCTCCGACACCGGCGAGCTACGCACCCGCTTCGGCACCTATCTGCTTGCGGCCGGCGCCGTCGGCGAGTTCGGCCCGATCCTGTTGCTCACGCTGATCCTCTCGACACAGAGCACAGTGCACAACGCGCTGATCCTCGTAGCGTTCGTGGTCTTGGCGGTCGGCGTCGCGATCTTTGCGGTGCGCTCCTCCGAGCGTACCTTGCCGCTTTTCGAGCAAACGCTCGAGAGCAGCTCACAACTTGTCGTGCGCTGGATTCTCGTGCTCGTCTTCGCCCTTGCGCTGCTGGCCTTCGAACTCGGTCTGGACCTGTTGCTCGGGGGCTTTGCCGCCGGACTAATCACGCGTCAGGTGATAAAAACGCGCGAGCTGCCGGCATTTGACTCGAAGCTCACAGCGGTGGCGTTCGGCGTGTTCGTGCCCTTCTTCTTCGTGGTCAGCGGCATGAGCCTCGACATCCACGCGCTGTTCGCAAGTATTTCAGGTGTGTTGAAAATGATCCTCTTCTTCTTTCTGTTCCTGGTCGTGCGGGGCACCCCGGCACTATTGCTCTATCGAGGTGTGCTCGACGCACGCGAGCGAATCGCACTCGCTCTGATGAGCTCCACTCAGCTGCCATTGGTTCTGGCGATCACCGCGCTTGCCACCGCCAGCGGCCATATGCGCCCAGCTACCGCCGCCGCGCTGGTTGGAGCCGCGGTCCTCTCGACGCTCGTCTTCCCCGTCCTTGCTCTGCGGTTGCGCGGCGACATCAAGGGCAAGGAGCCCCAACAACCGACGACCGCCTCTTCTGGCGATCCCGCTCCTGCTTGAAGACAATGCCTGAACAGGCTCAGTCTCCTTTAGGGCAACGCCCGAACGGGCTCAGTCTTCTTGGGGCAGCGCACGAACATACTCAGTTTGCTCGAGGGCGGACCCGAACAGGCTCAGTTTGCTCGAGGGCGGACCTCGAACAGGCTCAGAGGACCTGGTCGGCGCCTCGGGTGGGCGGCAACAGCGCGCCAATGATCCAGAACAATGGGATGAAGATGCCGATGATGAACATCACCCAGTGGCCCTTGCGGATCGAGAGGATGCCTAGCGTGATCAGCAGTACGACATAGATCGCTCCAAGGAGAACGCTGCCGCCGGTCGAAACTGCCAGTACAGGCATATCCCGTTACTCCTCTTGTTGCGCATTTGAAGTGTCACGACAGCCTCCCGCGCCGTCGCGCTTGTGTCATCACCCCGATGAGGTGAGGACCTGCCCTACGCAGAGGAGGACCTGCTGCCACGAAGAGGCGAGTACCTACCGATTGGGCTCGGTTGCCGTGATGGCATGGCTAAACCCGTTTGACAACAAGGCCCGGGGGGTAGCACTGGTAGATCGGTCCAAGGGGTGTCAAGGGACGCTCGTCTGGCAAGCCAAGAGCAGCAGGAGGCGAAGATGGCCAGCTGGCTTCGGTCTCACTTCAGCCCGCGGGCGGGCGTTGCGGTGCTCGCCACGGTACTCGCCACCATCATGCTGGTGCCCGCTGCCGGCGCACTCGGGCGAGCACACCACAGCCTGTCCCACCGTGGCCCAGGGAGCCCCGCTGGACAGGTGCAATCTCCGCCACAGCGCGGTGGCGCGTTCCATCCAAGTCCACCGCTCCATCCAAGCCCGCAGCTCAGCTACCTCGCACTCGGCGATTCGCTCGCGTTCGGATACTCCGAGGCGAAGTTCAACAGCCTCTATCCAAACGAGAACCCGGCTGACTTCGACACAGGCTACGTCGATGACTTTGCCCGGGTATTGAAGTTGGGCGATCCCAGACTGCAGGTCATCAACGATGGCTGTCCCGGCGAGACAACCAACTCCTTCATCGCCGGCCCATGCGAATACCAGCTGGCTTTTCCATTGCACCACCCCTATAGCGGTGGTATCAGCTCTTCACAGCTCTCCGACGCGCTTACCTACTTGCACGCCAATTCGGGCACCGTCAATCCGATCACGCTCGACATCGGTGCCAACGACGCGCTGGGCGTGATCGAGGGCACGTGCAAAATGGAACCCGAATGCGTCATCAAAGACGCTCCCGCACTGTTCGCCCATATCGCCTCGAACCTCAGCTTGATCCTCACCGACCTGCGCGGCGCGGCGCCGCGCGCGAAGATCATTGTGCTTGGCCTTTACAACCCGTTCGGCGAAACCCTCGCGGGTGGCAACCAGTTGACGGCGCAGCTCAACGAAGTCATGAGCCATGTCGCCTCGTCTGTGGGCGCACGCTTTGCCGATCCGCTACCGGTGTTCAACCCACCAGGCCCATTGGAACGGCCGACGATCTGCCTGCTGACGAACATGTGCACACCGCTCGTGGACATCCACCCAACTGACCTCGGTTACGCCGTGCTCGCCGGATTGATCACGCGCCAGTACCTCTCCTTCTTCTTCTAAGGAGCGACGCCCCCCGGCGAGCCATGGTGCCGTACGCGGTCGCGCACGTCGGCAAAGCGCGTGACCTCATAGAGGATCAACAGGCTCAGCACCGCCGCGAGGACGGCAAGCGTGGCAAGCGACGAGAGCCCAAGCGCCAACGTGACCGGCACGAGCACCAGTAGCCCCAGCGCGCACAGCAGTCGCCTGCCGCTGAGCGATTGAATGTTGCGCAGGCGGAAGGCCACATGCGCCAGCAGGTAGGCAGCCGTGCCACCCAACAACGCGCTCGTCGGCACAAGCTTGAGCGGATCGCTCACACCCTCGAGCGTGAGCTTCAGTCCAACCGCGAGCAACGCGATCCCGGCCACCATCGGGAAGTGCAGGTAGGAGTAGCAGTCACGCGCGAGCTCGTTGCGCTCTCGCCCCTCTGCGGCGTTCGACAGATGCCGCTCGGCGACAAGCGCTGTGACATCGAAATACACCCACCAGAGGGTCGCTGCCACCACCACGCCAAGCACAGCCGCCACCACCACACCGGCGTCGATCGTCGCCCGTGCGCCCACGCCGAGCGCAACGATCGACTCGCCCAACGCGATCAGCACGATCAGGCCATGGCGCTCGGCGAAATGTCCGGGCACGAGCTTCCATCCATCGGCGCCGAACAGGTAGGGACCACCCGCGTCGAGCGCCAGTGCTAGCCCCCACAGACACAGCTGCAGCACGCCGCTGGTAAATGCCGCGAGGAACAACAATCCCGCGCCGATGGCGGTGCTGTAGGCGAGACCCGCCACGGAGTGCCTGAGCGCTGAATCCCCACGGCTGGCGATCGTGAACAGGGCGATATGGGCGGTTCGTACCACAGCGTAGGCACACGCGAACAACAGCGCCTCGCTGCCGAACGCGCCCGGCACGCACAGCGCGGCCACGAGCATTGCCGCCATCGCCGCGAATATCACGAGCCGCACACTGCCCTCCTCGGGGTCCACGACGCTGGTGAGCCACGCGTAGCCAACCCAAGCCCACCACAACATGCCGAGGGCGAGCATGCCTTTGAGCAGCCCAATCCAGGTGGGTGTGCGCACCATCAGCGTCGTGCACTGCGTGAGCGCCAGCACGAACACAAGGTCGAAGAACAGCTCGAGTGGCGTCACTCGCTCGCCTTCGCGCAGTGTGGCCGTGATGCGCGGCGTGCGCCGTTCGTCAAGGGTGCTCACATGCCCATGTTGGCAAGCCACACGAGTCTTCGCGGATGGGGTTGACGAGCCGCACGAGTCTTCGCGGGTGGGTTGGCAAGCCACACGAGTCTTCGCGGGTGGGTTGGCAAGCCACACGAGTCCTAGCTGGTGACGTTGAAGCAGGTCGGGGCGCGGGTGCTCCTGGAGGTATGAGCGCTCTCACCGTGGGCGGGGTCCTACGCTTGGACGATGGACCTCACCGATAGGACAGCCCTCATAACCGGAGCAAACCGAGGCATCGGTCGCGCGATCGCGGAGCGACTCGCCGAGCTGCCGCTACGCACGGTGCTGGCAGGTGTGCGCTCGGTCGAGAGCTTCCCGTCCCTGACACCCCCCGCCAGTGGAGCTCGCGAGGTGAGAGCCGTTCGCATCGACCTCTCCTCGCAAGCTAGCATCGACGAAAGCTACGAGCAGCTCGGAGCACAGCGGGGTGAGATCGATCTATTGATCAACAACGCCGGCTTGATGACCGGCGGGCTGTTGGAGGAGCAATCGATGGACGACGTGTACGCGATGTTCCAGGTCAATCTCGTGGGGGTCGCGCATCTCACCCAGCGGGTGCTTCCTGGAATGCTCACGCGGCATAGAGGGACAATCGTCAACAACACGTCGATCAGCGGCTATGCCTACTTCCCCGCAGCGAGTACCTATGCTGCCTCCAAGGCTGGGGCGGTGGCGTTCACCGAATCGCTAAGGCGCGAGCTGCGCGGCACAGGCGTGCGCGCTATGCACCTCGTCACACCGGGTGTGGCAACCGACATGCTGGAAACCACCGAGGAGGTGTATGGGCGCCATATCGACACCTCTGGTTGGGATCGCGTGGCGCCGGGAGCGTGGGCCGCGAAGGTGGTGAGCGCGATCGAAGCCGACCGACGTGTGCTCGGGCCTGGCGGTCGGTCGGCGCTCGCGAAGCTCGCGGCCTCCGGACCGACGTGGATGCTCGACGCGATCTCCGCGCGAGCGTTCAGCCGACGGCCACGCCGCTGAGCGCCCGCGGGTGGGCGCCCGCGGAGATCGCTGCCGATCGTCTGTAGCGAGGCTTGGCGAGTAGCACCTGCACATCGTGGATGCGACGCTCCGCAAAGCCTGCCTCGCAATAGGCCAGATATAGCCTCCAAATACGCTGGAAGCGCTCGTCGTAGCCGAGCTCAGCAAGCCTGTGAAGATTGCGCTCGAAATTGGCGCGCCAGTGGCGCAGCGTTTGTACGTAGTGAGGGGTGATGTCATCGAAGTGCGCGAGGCGCATGTCGGTGCGCCGCTTGACGGCGCGATCGATCACACCCCGCGAGGGCAGGCAGCCATTGGAGAAGATGTAGGTGTTCATAAAGCTGCGCGACGCCTTCTCGACGCGGTAAGCACGATCGTCGATCGTGATCGCCTGCAACAGCATCGCCCCGTCGGGCGCGAGCAGTCGCGAGCAGCAGTCGAAGAAGGTGCCGAAATGCCGCCAGCCGACAGCCTCGATCATCTCGATCGAGACGAGCTTGTCATAGCTACCCCGCAAGTCGCGGTAGTCCTCGAACAGTACCTCCACCCGGTGCTCCAGACCGGCGCGACGAACCTGCTCGACGGCGTAGCGATACTGCTCGCGCGAGATCGTGGTGGTGGTGACACGGCAGCCGCGCGTGCGCGCGGCATGCAAGGCAAACGCTCCCCAGCCGCTGCCGATCTCGAGCACGTGATCTTCGGGCTGTAGCTCGAGCTTTTCGCAGACGCGCTCGAGCTTTGCGAGAGCTGCCTCGTGCAACGTCATGCCGGATCGCTCAAAGAGGGCGCACGAGTAAGTCATCGTCGGGTCGAGCAACAGCTCGAACAGCTCGTTGCCCAGGTCATAGTGGGCGGCGATGTCTCGGCGCCGCCGCCGGCGCGTATTGGCATTTATGAGCGTGCGCAACCGCTGGGCGGGAGCAAGTAGCGGCGCGAACCGCCGGCGCAGGCGATCGAGCGCACCGGCGTTGCGAGCCGCCACGCGCACGACAGCCGTCAGGTCGGGCGAGTCCCACAGCTTCTGAGCGTAGGCCTCCGCGAGTCCGTTGCTTCCGCGCAAGAGCTTGCGCCATGCGTGCGGAGAGCGCACGTGTATGGTGGCATGGGGCGCACCCGTGCCAAACGTCACTGGGCGACGACTGTCCTCGAGCACGGTGAGGCTGCCCGAGCGGATACGCCTGAGCAGCGCGTGGGCGATGGTTCGTGCCGGTCGTGTAGTCATGCCAGACCCTCCATCGAATGGGGGTACGTTGGAATGCCCTTCAGCTTCAACCTCACCGCCTGGCCGTAGATCAGCGCGAGCATCCGTAGCGCGCTCGCGGGATAGCATGCACTCATCCGCGCAAGCGTTGCCCTCGTAAGCTCGCGGCGGCGCAGCGAAAGCGTGGCATCGAAGGCGAGACGTCCCTCGTGACTGTTTGAGATGTGCACCGACAAGGTCTCGCCGGGCATGGTCATGCGCCACTCATAGCGATGGTCCATACCCATAAACGGCGACACATGTAGCGCCTTCGCGAAATTGCCAGTGAGCACCGAGCCCTCGGCAACCGGTGAAGGTGAACGACTCGAGCCATGCCCAGCGGTTCCTCCCTCTCCCGATCCCAACTCCTCGCTAGTACGCGAGAGCACGTAAGCGTGACGCTCGCCCCACGGTGTGTTTGTGACCTCAGCAACCGCCGCATCTACCCGCTCCGCGGACTCGTCCAAGCAGTAGTAGAAGCTGACGGGGTTAAAGCAATGGCCGAGCGTACTCAGGTTGGTGAGCAGACGAATCGGACCGGATGGCCAAACGCCGGTGCGCGCGGCGACAGCGCCGCGTACCGCCTGCGCCAGCGGCACTCGCTCATCGCCGAGGTAGTCACGGCGGCGAAAACGTACAAAGCTCGGCCGGGACGCCACCAGCCGACCGCCGAGCAGCCAGGGAAGCTCGTCGAGGTCTAGGTATGCGAGCGCGAGCCGGTAGCGAAACTCGTGTGTGCGCACCTCGAAGCGCCTGTGTCGCACGGTGCCTTCATAGATGGCACTGGCAGTCACCCCGGCGATAGAGGCAGCACCCGTGACAGCGGAGCCATGCTCACTGCGGGCGCGGGCATTACTGATAGAGGATGGGTACATGACTACAGTGTTACCCCGAAATGCTCGCCAACCGCGAGTGCACTGAGGACACCGTCCTCGTGAAAGCCCCAGCCCCAGTAAGCGCCACAGTAGTGAGTGCGATTGCGTCCACAAATCTCAGCGCGGCGGTCCTGCGCACGGACACCCTGGGCGGTGTACATGGGATGGGCGTAAGGGATCGTACGAATCACGTGCGCCGGGTCGATCGCCTCTGTGCGATTGAGCGTCACGCACAGCTCGCGGTCGGCGTGCAGCGACTGTAGGCGATTCATGTGATAGGTGACGGTAGCGCGGTCTCTCGGTGTGTCAAGAAGGTGATAGTTCCAGCTCGCCCAGGCACGACGACGACGGGGAAGCAAGCCCACGTCTGTGTGCAACACGGCCTCGTTGGCTTGATAAGGCATGGCGCGGAGAATCTGTTGCTCGTACTCGGTGGCGTCGGCGAGCAGGGCGAGCGCCTGGTCTGAGTGGGTGGCGATCACAACCTCGTCGAAGCGCTCGTCCTCGCCCCCACTGGGCTTGACTATGACACCGGCGTCTCGCCGTTCAATCGTACACACGGGCGTATTGAGGCGCAGGCGATGGCGCCACGGGCGAACAAGCGCTCGCACGTAGCTCTCAGACCCTCCACTGACGGTTCGCCAGCGCGGACGGCCTGTCAGCCCAAGCATGCCGTGATTGTCGAAGAACTCGGCGATGAAGCGCGCCGGAATCCTCCACATCTCACGCGGGTCCGCCGACCAAACGGCAGACACCTGCGGCACGATCAGGCGTTGTACGAATGCGTCGGAGAACCTGTGCCGCTGTAGCCACTCAGCCAGCGAGACGTTCTCCTCTGCGCCAAGCAGCAGCTCGCGAGCTCGCGCGTTGAAGCGCACTAGATCGGCGAGCATGCGGTGAAACCATGGCGTGATGAGGTGGGCACGCTTGGCGAACAGCCCATTCGGGGAGGCGCTGTTGTACTCGAAGTCGCCGCGTCCGTCGCTGACGCCAAAGCTCATGCTCGTCGGCTGGGAAGCCACACCGAGCCGCGTGAGCAGACGTTCGAAGCTGGGGTAGTTTCGGTCGTTGAACACCATGAAACCAGTGTCCACGTAGTGGGTCTGCTCGGGCGTGTCCACTCGGATCGTGTTGGAATGTCCGCCTGCGTAGTTGCCCGCCTCGAATACGACGATGTCGTGGCGGGTGTAGAGCAGGTGGGCGGCAACCATGCCGGAGATTCCCGCGCCGACGATCGCGATCCTCATGGGAGACCCAAGTAGCGCATGTCTAGACATTCGCACTCGAGCTCCGCACGGATCAGAGTCTGCGAGCAGCCAGCTCTACACCCTCAAACCGAGCAGATCGGACTTTCGCTCAATTCGCCGGGGCAGCGCGGGACCCCGGGGTTGCTCGACAGTCTGCCGCGCCCCAACGCGGCCAGACTCAGACGACTCGCGCGAAGCGCCTGTCTACACCGTCGAGCAGCGTCCAGTTGCCGTGCAGCGCCGCGGTGGCGCGCGCCACCATCCGCTCGGCCTGCTCTTGGGCCTCAGTCTCCTCGGAGCTCATCAGCTCCTCGATCAGCTCGCGTGCTTGTCGCGCGTGCTCGATGTCGAGCGTGGCGTGCAGCGTGAAGTACTCGACCGCGGGCCCTTCTGGGGTGTAGCCGTAGCGCTCCACAAGGCCCTCGAGCTTCGTCTGGGCAATCTCCGGTTGGCTGGCCTCGATCGCATACAGCACAGCCAGTCGCTCGAGCAGGTCCTCGCCCGCGGTCCATGCTCGCGAGCACTCATCGGTCTCGGCAAGCGCCGGCCCGGCGTCCGCACGAGCGGCCTTGGCGAACTCATCCCACAGCGCCACGTGGCTCTGCTCCTCGGCGGCGTGGCGTTCGAGTCCCGCGCGATGCTCCATTCCAGCCTTGGCGGCAGCGCTATCAGACGCCTGCGCAAGCGCCACCACGGCGTGGCGGTACTCGCCCGCGTAGAACCCAAGCTCCTCGGCGCTCAGCTCACCGGCAGACCAGCGCTGGTAGAAGGGATGCTCCAACACGTTGCATTCGCGCCTGGCCTGGTCGATCCTGGCAAGTACATCCATCTGGTCCCTTTCGTACGGTGGTCTTGAGCGTTTCGTGCGCTGGTTTGGAGCGCAAGCGCTCCGGGGTCACGGCGAAGTATTACGGGCGCCTCGGAGGAGCGAATCGGCGGCCGACTATGCGGCGCTGGCGGGGTGGGCGGCTGCCCAGCTGACTATCTCGCGTGAGCCATCGATCACGCTGCCGTCGTCGAGTACGAGCGCGGGCACCATGCGGTTGCCGGTGAGGCGCTCTACCTCTTGGCGACCTTTGGTCATGTTGAAAGCTTTCGGCAGGATGCCCAACCCGTAGGACTTCACAACCTGTGGGTCATAGCCCGCCTCGCGCAAAGCCTCGTGTGCGTTGCGGCACGGGTGCCCTCCGGGACGGGGCGACTTGAACAGTCCGTAGCAGATGTAGAGCTTCATCCGATCCTCCTCATTGGACGGTGAGCTTGCCTTCCATGCCGGCGGCACGGTGGCCGGGGACCGAGCAATAGAACACATAGGTCCCGGGCTTCAAGTTCAGTGTCAACGTCTTCGTGCCGCCTTGGAAAGTGGGCGTTGCCCCGAGCACCGTGGTGCCCTGGGCGATCGTCATGTTGTGCATCAGCGGCGACATGTTGGCGAAGCTGATGGTGACAGTGCCGGCCTTCGCCGAGAGGTTCTTGGTGGTGTAGCGCAGCTGGCCTTCCGGGTCGGCTTCCTCCTTCAGCGATGAAGTCCCGGAGCCCGAGGCGGCTTCGCGGCCGGTTTGGGTGATCGGGGCGACGGTTGCCTTGGCGCTGGTTGCCTTGGCGCTGGAGCCGCCGGAGGTGGCAACCGCCATCGAGACCGTGGCGAGCACGAGCACCGCGGATATCGCCATCACCGCCCGCTGCGCGCCCACCGTACTCGGGAAGCTCGGATTGGCCCGTCCCAAGCCAAGCGCAAGGAACAGCGCCCACGCCACGAGCAAGCCACCCGCTATGTAGTAGGGCACCTTGCTCTTCTCGGCTGCGAGGACCGGGAGGAAGTGGACAATCGCTACAAGCATTCCGCGCGCGAGACTAACCGATCCTCCGGTGGATATGCTCTCTCGCGGATGACCGACGCGGTGCGTACCCCGGATGAGCTGCTCGAAGGCCTGCCCGACTTCCCCTTCCCGGCGCACTACCGCGAGTACGACGGTCTGCGGCTCGCCCACATCGATGAGGGCGAAGGTGCCCCGGTGCTGTTCATGCACGGAGAGCCCACCTGGTCGTTCCTATGGCGCAAGGTGCTGGCCCCGGTGCGCGACGCGGGCTTCCGTTGCATCGCGCCGGACCTGCCCGGCTTCGGGCGCTCGGACAAGCCCACCGAACTCGACTGGTACTCCTACGATCGCCACGTCGAAGCGATGGCGCCGCTGCTCGAGCAGCTCGATGTGCGCGGGGCAACGATCGTGGTACACGACTGGGGCGGCCCAATTGGACTGCGCCTCGCGATCGAGCACCCAGAGCGCTTTGAGAAGCTCGTGATCCTCGATACGGGCCTGTTCACCGGCCATCAGCGTATGACCGAGGCGTGGACGATGTTCCGCGATTTCGTCGAGCGCACCGAGGACCTGCCGGTTGGCATGCTCGTGCGCGGGGCTTGCAAGAGCGACCCTGGCGAGGAGGTGATCGGCGCCTATGAAGCTCCTTATCCGAGCGTTGCCTCCAAGGCCGGGGCTCGGGCCTTTCCGCTGATGATCCCGCTCACGCCCGAGGCTACCGGCGCGGAGGCCGGCCAACGCGTACTCGACGCGCTCAAGGACGACAAGCGACCCACGCTGATGCTGTGGGCCGACTCCGACCCGGTGCTTCCACTAGCCACCGGCGAGCGCTTCGCCGAGGCGATCGGCCGCGAGAAGCCGCGTGTGATCGAGGATGCATCGCACTTCCTACAGGAGGACGCGGGCCCAGAGATCGGCCGGCAGATCGCCGAGTGGCTAACCGCCGGCTGAGCCGTCGGTTAGCTGAGGTACCTCCGCGGCCGCCTCCAGCCCCGGCTCGGAGTGCGAAGCGCGTAGCTCGTAGTTGCGGCGTATGTTCGAGTCGGCGCCGGCGAGCACCTTGTCGGCCTTTAGCGCGCGTGCCATGGCCTCCGACAGCGTTCGCGGCAGCAGCACCCCGAGGGTGTTGCTGCGCTTCGTGGACTTCGGCACCCACACGTCCACGATGCCGTGCTGGAGCGCCTCGACGATGGCATCGGCGACGTCTGTGGGTTGCAAGCTCTTCAACCCACGCGCCTCGCCGAGGCCCGAGCCAAGTTCGGTGTTGACGATGAAAGGCATGACATAGCTGATGTCGATGTGGGCGCCCATCAGGTGCAGCTCGCCGCGCACCGCCTCGGTGAGGCCGACGACGGCGTGCTTTGTGGCGGAGTAGGTGGCGCCACCGGGCGACCCGTACTTGCCGGCCTGCGAGGAGATGTTGACGATGTGGCCACGGTCACGTGGGACCATCCGCTCGAGCGCGAGCTTCGTGCCGAGGATTACGCCATGGATGTTGATATCCACCATGCGCCGGGCTGTGAGGTCGTCCTCGTCGACGAAGCGCCCGATTTGCATGATGCCGGCGTTGTTGACGAGCACGTCCACCGGCCCCAGCTGCTCCTCAGCTCTATCCAGGAACAATGTGAACGAGGCGCGGTCGGTCACGTCCAGTGGCAACGCCACAGTGCTCGCACCGAGCTCTGAAGCGGTTTGCTGAGCGGCGGCGAAGTCGACGTCGCCAATCGCCACCTTCATTCCCTGACGCAGGAGCGCCTGGGCCGTCGCCTTGCCGATCCCGCGCGCGGCGCCGGTGATCGCCGCTGTTTGGCCGGCGAGGATGCGGGACTGCTTGGCCATGCTGTCTCCTCCTGAAGTTGGTTGCTCAGCCAAAGCTAGCGCGCTTGCCCGAGCACCGCATCTTCCGAGGTGTCGCGGGGTTTCTACGTGCAGACCATCCCATCGGGCCTACGGATGGTCCCGGAGAGGGGGCCGGACCCGGGCGATCCACGGCTTCGTCCGGGTCCGCGTATACCCAGATCGCGACGTTCGGCCACTGAGAACCTGTTTCAAAAAGATCGGCACGCCCGACCGATCAAAGATCGCAAAGATCGGCCAGCACTCGGACGCGACACTGGATCGCCACTGTAGGCTTGTTGTGTGGCGTCGTTTCTCTTTCATCAGCAGCGCATCGCCTACACGGAGTACGGGGGCGGCCCGGCGGCGCTGACGAGCAGCGGCACTCGCGGCAAGACATCGCGCAGGGCAAAGGCCGCCAAGCGCCCGCTGATCCTGGTGCATGGCTTGCTGCTCTCACAAAAGATGCATAGGCCGCTCGCCGAAGAGCTGGCGGCGCGAGGCAATCGCGTGATTACAGTCGACATGCTCGGTCACGGCGAGTCTGATCGCCCGCGCGACATGTGGCGCTACTCGATGCATGCCTTCGGCGAGCAGATCGTGGCGCTGATGGATCATTTGGAGATCCCAGAAGCGGTTGTGATGGGCACCTCACTCGGCGCGAACGCGTCGCTCGAGGTGGCCGCGACGGCGCCGGAGCGACTGCGAGCGATGATCATCGAGATGCCGGTGCTAGACAACGCCCTGCTCTCGAGCGCACTGACGTTCACTCCGATCCTCGTTGCTCTCACCTTCGGCGAGCCGCTCATGAAGCTCGTTGCCCGTGGTGCGCGGGCGGTGCCAAAGCGGTTGTTGCCTTACTACGGCAATGTCGTGCTCGACCTGGTGCGCCAAGACCCAGGCCCAGGGGGAGCGGTACTCCAAGGACTCTTCTTCGGGCGGATCGCGCCGCATCGGACCGAACGCCGCACGTTCAAGACACCCGCGCTGATACTCGGCCACCGACGCGATCCGGTTCACCCCTTCTCAGACGCTGGCATGCTCGCCGAGGAGCTCCCCGACGCACGGCTGATCGAAGCTGACTCGCTCGTCGAGTTGCGTATACGACCTGAGCGCCTCACCGATGAGATCGCCGGCTTCCTCGACGAGGTTTGGACGGCGAGGCCACGCCGTCGCGCCAAGAAGCCAGCTTGAGCCGAGGTAAGGGCCACCATCAGGCCGCCCCCGCCTGAGAGGCCGCCCCGCCTGAGCTGAGGTAAAGCCGCCCACCAGGCCACCCCGCCGCACACTCGCCAGCGCTGGCAGGCTTTACTTCGGCGGGAACAGTTCGAACTCGTTGATGGAGACCGCACCGGGGTTGGCGGCTGTGGAGGAGGCTGGTCCCTTGGCAAGCCACAGCAAGATGTAGCGGTAGCCCTTGCCTTTCGTCTTGAGCGTGAGCGAGGTGCTTTTCTTCTTCAACACTTTCAAGCCCACGATGCGATCCCAGCCAGGATCGGAGATCGACGTGGGGAGCGTAGTGCCGTTGGCGCCATAGACTTCGACGGTGACGCCGGTGGTGGTTGTCTTGACCGTGACGCTCCCAAGCTTCTGCGGGCTCTTCAGGTCGAGCACCAGGCCCTCCGCCATCTTGGGCGCGCTCGACGCCTGTATCTGAGCGGTCCAAGCGGTCTTTTCTTCCCCGTCGATCGCCAGACTGGGATCGCCGAACAGCGAAGCGGGATAGCTGTAAGGGTTGTAGACGCTCGCGGCGTTGGTGTCGAGCAGGATCGGGCTTGGCGCTTCCGCTTCGCCGCTGGTTTTCGTTTCCGAGCCGCCTTCCGAGCCACTGCCTTCGTTTGCGCCTTTCGAGGATTCGCCGCTGGTTTTCGTCGGCGTCGTTTTCGTGGGACTCGTGGTTTTGGTGGTTTTGCCGGTTTTGGTTTCCGGTGGGAAGAGGGCGTTGTTCGCTTCCGCGTCCGCGCCGCTCGAGGATTTTGGCGTGGGCGTCTGCAGCGGTATCGGCGGCGTGGATTTCACAGTGGTGGGGGTGCCCGGCAGCGGGGTGGCACCCGGCGTGGCGGGGCCTGGCGTGGTAGCACCAGGCGTGGCGGGGGTGCTCGTCGAGGGCACCGTGGTGGCAGGCGTCTTCACGACGAGCGCCACCGTGCTGGGCTTGGCTTTGGTCTTGTTCAGCGCCGCGTACGCCGCCACAGCCGCGCCGCAGACGAGCACGGCGGTGGCGCCGAGGATGGCGATGGCTGTGCGCCATCCGGGACCGCCACCGAGAAGATGCGGCTTGGCTGTGCCGCACTGTAGGCACCAATCCTGCCCCTCCTGCAGGGGAGAGCCGCATTTAGTGCAGTCGCTCACAACCTAATTGTGACACCTCACGTCCTGCACGCGCCAGTCAAACCCCTCTATGCGCCGGTCAACCCCTCCGGTGCGCCGATCAATCCTCGAGGCGCCGGTCAATCCTCGAGGCGCCGGTCAATCCTCGAGGCGCCGGTCACCCCCAGGCGCCGGTCAATCCCTTTACGCGCCGGGTCAAACCCACTCGTGGAGTTCACCGGGAGGGGTGCCTCGCGGACGCGGAGCCCACCGGCAGGATCTCTTTAGGGGTTGGTTGCAGCAGCTCATCCAGCTCCAGTTGCCAGTAGTAGCGGGTGAAGGTCACGCCGCGGCGGTACTCGCCGACGTGCGGAGCCACTGGCTCGCCCGTTGCCATGCGCACGATCAGCTCAGGGTAGGAGCGGCCGGGCAGCGAGGCGAGGGCCGGCGCCGGGAAGGCACCGCCGAAGCGGGTGTTGACGTCGGTGATGCGCACCCCGAGGGTGGGGTCGCGGAACACCTGGATCGTGGCGGGACCGCATACCGCGAGAGCCTCCATCGCGGTGCGCCCCAGCTCGACGAGCTCGGGATCGTCGATCACGGTGCCCTTGATGGACTCCCCGCCGCGGGACTCGAGCATCGTGCGCGGGATGGCGTTTAGACAGCGCCCATCTAGGTCTCCGAGGCAGTCGATCGACAGCTCCGGCCCGCCCATCGCTTGCTGGACCATCGTTGGCTCGTCCACATATTCGATGAAGAAGCGTGCCTGGGCGGGATCGTGGGCGAGGTGGATGGAGCGAGCGCCCGAGCCCTGTCGCGGCTTGACCATCACGGGATAGCGCAGCGCGTCGAGGTCGGCGTCGGATAGCACCGTGGGAGGCGAGGGCAGTTCGAGGCGCTCGAGCAGGAGGTGGGCCTCGTACTTGTCATAGGTGGCGCGTGCCACCTGCGAGGAGGGCACGAGCGCGGGGAGCACGCTCTGCTCGCGTGCCGTGGCGAGCGTCTCGATGTCGAGGTCGGTGAGCGGCAGCACCGCGCCTACGCCGTGCTCGGCGCAGAGGCGGGCCAGCTCCGGCACATAGTTGGGATCTTCGATCGGCGGCGGGCTCGCGCGCACCTGCGCCGCGTACTGGGCTGGGGCCAGCGGATTGGGATCGACCGCCACGACCGTAGTCAGCGCGGCAAAGCACGAGACGATGTCATAGCGCTTGCCGACACCGGTGAGCATGATGGCGGGGGTCATTCCCATCCTCCCGTCTGGCCCTTGTAGAGGCCTGAGCCACCGAAGACGATGGCCACGGTGCGCCACAGGATACGCAGGTCGAGAGCCAATGAACGGTGCTCGATGTAGTAGAGGTCCAGCTCGATCCGCTCGCTCCAGGGAAGTGAGGCGCGTCCGTTCACCTGCGCCCAACCTGTGATTCCGGGTCGGATCGCGAGCCGACCACGCTGGCGGGGGGTGTATTGGGCAACCTGCACCGGGATTGTGGGGCGCGGGCCGATGAAGGAGAGCTCGCCGCGCACTACGTTGAGGAGGTTGGGCAGCTCATCCAGAGAACCCCTGCGCAACAGAGCTCCGATACGCGTGACGCGAGGGTCGTTCTCGTTGATGGCAAGGCCCGCCCCGACGTGCTCGGCGCCGTCAACCATCGTACGCAGCTTCAAGAGGTCGAACTCGCTCCCGTTCTTGCCTACGCGACGCTGACGGTATATCGGGTGCCCACGCGACTCCAGCCGGATGGCGATCGTCGCAAGCGCGATCACGGGCGCCGCAAGGATCAGCGCGAGCGTGCCCGCGACGATATCGATCGCGCGCCTGATCATCGTGTGCCCTCCGCGGCTTCCCACGAGGCGGCGGTGCCGTGACGCAGCCAGTCCCACAGGCCGGCGGCGGGCGAGAGGGTGGTGAGCACGTAGTAACGCGCCACCAAGAGCGCCCGCGTGGGCACCGCGCCCGCAAGTGCCGCGGCACCAAGTAGGGCAAGTTGCAGGGCAAGCGTCACCGTGTAGAGCACGCCGGCGCCGCCAACCACGAGCGCTACGTTGGCGGCGAGGGCGAACGCGTGCAGGAACGGGGTGAGGTAGCGCAGCAGACGATGGGAGAGCATCATCAGGGCATAGCCGGGGGTGTAGCCGCGCGGTGAGAGCATCCCGCCACGCACCACGATCGGCCAGGTGTGGCTCATCATGCGTCGCTTACGTCGCCACTCCCCCTCGATCGAAGGCACCATCTTCTCCGTGGCGCGGGCGCTAGCCACGTCCACGGCGCGCCAACCGCGCTTGACCATGTTGAAGGGGAACGACAGGTCGTGGCCCATGATCGGGTCAACCTCGATGTAGGACTCCCGACGGGTCGCGTAGATGGCGCCGTTGCCGGCGGTGATCGAGCGCAAGCGCGACTCGCGTGCGCGCAACGCCATCTCATAACGCCAGTACACACCCTCCTGATTGGTGCCCTCCTGGTCGGGGGCGTCCTGATCGGTGCCCTCCTGGTCGGCGGCGTCCTCGTCGGCGGCGTCCTCGTCGGCGGCGTCCTGATCGGCGCCCTCCTGGTGGGAGGCGTCCTGGTGGGAGGCGTCAGAGGGATAAGCGCGATTGGGGCCCTGCGCGATAGAGCCCCGCACGAAACGCACGCGCCCACACGCGTAGCCAACGCGAGGGTCGGCGAACGCGGCGACGAGCTCTCGCAGCGCGGAGGGCTCCCACAGGGCGTTGGCGTCGGAGAACGCGACGATCTCGCTGCCTGCCCGTCGCACGGCGGCGTCCTGGGCGACGATCTTGCCGCCACGGGGCAGCTCGAGCACGAGATCCGCGCCCGCCTCACGGGCGCACTCGGCGGTGGCATCGGTACAACCGTCGCAGGCGACGATCACTTGCAGTAGCTCGCGCGGGTAGTCGAGCGCGAGCGCGTTGGCGACCTTTGCGCCAATAACCGCCTGCTCGTCATGGGCGGCAACGATCAAAGAGACGTTTTGATGGGGGGGATTGGGTCGGTCCCTCCTCGCCAGTGCGGCCTGTGGCGCTGGCGCGAGTAGGCGGGCGAGCACGGCAACGGCCAGCGCATAGCCCACCTGTGTCCACACGATCAGGATGGCGGAGGCCCAGAACACGATCTCGAGCGCGGTGTGCACCGGTCGCATTCTGTCCAAGCGGGCGGTCTAGCGCCGCCCTCCTCCCAGCAGGCGCTCGTAGAGCTCGACGTGTGCGCCGGCGATCGCCTCCCAGGAGTAACGTCCATTGGCGGCTGCCCTGGCCCTCACGCACATTTCGGTCAGGGCAGCCCTATCGGCCAACAGCTCCCTGAGCGTTTGTCCGAGAGCGTACGGGTCCCCTGCCGCCACGATCCGCGCGGCACCGGTGCTGGCCATCTCCGGGAAACCCCCCACGTCGCTGAGCAGCAGCGGCTTGCCAAACGCGAGCGCCGTGAACAGCACACCCGACTGGTCGGCCTGCAGATAGGGAAGGACCACGAGATCTGCCCGCTGGAAGTAGGCGGGCAACGCGTCGTCGCCGATGAAGCGGGGATCGAATCGAACGTTCGCGGGCGCGCCGGTTCGCAGGGAGGAGATGTCCATGCGTGGCATCCCGGCGATCCAGAGCTCGGCGTCTTCGATTGGCGCTTGGCCCTGCCCCACTCCGCGCCACGCGTCGAGCAGCACGTCGATGCCCTTGTAGGGGCGCATCAAGCCGAAGCACAGCACCACAGGCTTGTCCGTGTGGTGCGGCACGGGCGGCGATGGTGCTCCTGGAGCGCGCTCAGCGAGGTGCGTGAACACGCCATGGGCGATCACATGCACGCGCTCGCCATCGGCGCCGAGCTCCTCGACTAGCCGCGCGCGGCCGTGCTCGGAGTGCACGACGATCGCGTCAAAGCGATCGTAAAGGCGCCTCTGTGCCGCGAGCTGGCCAGGGCGCGGCTCGCGCGGAAGCACGTCGTGGGCGGTGAGCACGAGCGGACGGTCCCCGCCAACCGCGGAGCGGCCCGTGGGCAGCAGGTGACCGTCGAGGTGTTGGACGGGCAGCCATTGGAAGTGCACCACGTCGGCGGTGCGGGCGGCGCGGCGGTAGCGCAGCATGTCGGGCACGTGCTGAGCGAGCTTGCTCGCCATGCGCACCCGTCCTGCTGGAGCGCCGAGCGCGGCGCGGTAGAAGAACTCGTGGCGCACATAACCGGCCGGACGCGCAACCGGCCCATATGGGAAGCGGCTGGTGAACAACTCCACCTCCGTGTCTTGCCGCCGACAGCGCACTGCACAGCGCATGGTCGTAGGGTGGCGTGTAAGCGGAGGGATCAACGACGTGAACGCGCACCAGGGAAAGACAATAGGGCCAGCGCCGCACGACCGTGTGGCGCTGCTTGCCACGTTCGTTCACGCGGCGTTCAGTTACTGGCCGAGCGTGTTCCCGCGCGTGTGCCTTCACATCGCCCGCTGGCAGCGCCAGGCCCGGCGAATACCAGACCCGTCCTGCGCCAGTTAGCGCTCGACGCGATCGCCAAAAGCGCGGCAACATCGAGGGGGCGGCGGCATTCGCGGCATTCGCTCCTCGGAGGCGCACGAGCCCAGGTAACCAGAGCCACCAGCGCCTTCCAGGCGGCCTACAACCTGCTTGACATGCTCGGCGAGCAGCCGAGCCCCGATCCAGTGCTAGACGGGCGAGCGATTGCACGAAGCCTTGATCTATGCGGTCCCGCCCAGGCGGAGCCAGCGTTCACCGATCCGCTGGACTGGTATGAGCATCATCCACAACGCAACGACGGCGGCTACTTGGACAAACTGATCGAGGAGTGTCGCGAGGCGTTTGCGGCATTGCCCTCATACCTTGCGACGGCGCCGGCTGCTCGAGCAGCCGCCGCGCGGATCGTGGCCTTTCAGAGCCTGAACCTGAGCGAGTCTCAGGGCGAGCACACGGGCCTCGAAGCGCTGGGCGCGCGAGGCGACGCCGCCGGGCGCGGGACTGCAATGGTGGGAGACCGCCGCGGCGGCGGGCTCCTCGCTCGGGGTGCACGCGCTGATCGCGGCTGCCGCCGAGCGCGTGCTCGACGCGCGCGAGGTGGCGGCGCTCGAGCAGCGCCTACTTCCCTTGGATCGGCGGTTTGCACTCGCTGCTGGACAATCTGATCGACAAACGCGAGGACGAGGCGGCGGGTCACCGTAGCCTCGATCGAGTACTACGGCCCCGAGCGCGCGGCCGCAGCGGATGAGGTGGATGGCCGAGCAGGCTCTGTGCTGACCACGAGCTGCCACACAGCCGCCGCCACGTCGGTGATCCTTGCCGCGATGATCGGCAACTACCTGTCTACCCCCGAAGCCCACAGCCCCGAACTGGAACCGGTAGCGAGAGCGTGCTCGCACCACGGTGGGCGCCCTCGAGCGCCCGACGATGCTCGTATTCGAGCTGCGCCGCCTGCCCACGCCGTCTGCACGACGCCAAGGGTCGGAGGCCAGCGAGGCACCGCCGGACAGCGACTCCCAACGTGGACAATTTCAGATAGGGTTTCTGCACGGATCAAGCAGGAGGGTCAAGCAGGAGGGGGGCCGGTAGCATGGTCAGCTGCCGGCCGGTCACAAGGGAGAGGGACACGCATGCTGGAGCTGCGAGATCTCGTCAAGCACTACCACACAGCCGGGGAGGAGACCGTACGTGCCGTGGACGGCGTGTCGCTGTCTGTTCCACGGGCGAGATGGTGGCACTGTACGGGCCAAGCGGCTCCGGCAAGACGACGCTGCTGCTGATGGTCGCGGCGCTGCTCGCGCCCACCAGCGGCAAAGTGCTCGTGAACGGTCGCGACATCTCCTCGCTCTCAGAGCGCGAGGCCTCGCACTTCCGCCTGCAGGAAATGGGCTTTGTGCGCCAGAACTTCGACCTGTTGCCGGGCGTAACCGCGATCGACAACACGGTGCTCAAGCTGCTCAAGAACACGCCTTGGAAGGAGGCCCACAAAAGCGTCCAGCCACTGCTCGAGCGACTCGGGCTGGGCGGGCGCCTGACGCATCGCTCGGAGACGCTCTCGATGGGCGAGCGCCAGCGTGTGATGATCGCCAGGGCCCTGTCGACCGAGCCGAAGCTGCTGTTGGCCGACGAGCCCACAGGCAGCCTCGACACACAGCGCGGGCGCGAGGTGCTCGAGCTGCTGACCGAGCTGTGCCGCGAACGCGGCGTGGCGATCGTACTCGTCAGCCACGATCCGCAGGCGGCCGGCTACGCCGACCGCGTGCTGGCCTTCGCGACGGGCGACTGGTGGACTACGACCCCGAGCAGGGGTTCGCCCCCACAAACGCCCGGTGAGCCGAACGGTGGAGCGCCGGACAGCGGGGGCTCCAGGATCGAGACCCGCCCGAGCCTGGGGGGAGCACGATGAGATTCGCCAACGTGCTCCACCTGTACCGCGTGCGCTTACGTGCACGCGCTCTGCAGGAGTGCTTTGCGATCGTCGGGATCGCCGCGGGCGTGGGCTTGCTGTTCGCCTCGCAGATCGCCAGCTCCAGCCTGTCGAGCTCGGTGGGGCAGCTCAACAGCGGCATCGTTGGCTCCGCCACGCTGCAGCTGACCGCGCGCGACGCGCAGGGGCTGCCGGAAAAGCTCGTCGCCGAAACGCGGCATCTGTCGGGCGTGAAGGTTGCCGCGCCGCTGCTCGAAGTGAGCGCGAACGCGTTCGGTCCCAAGGGCAGCGACTCGGTCGAGCTCGTCGGCGCCGACGGCGCGCTGGCCGAACTGAAAGGTGCGCTCGTGCGCAAAGTGGCGCTCACCCCGTTCGCCGGGCGTGGAAGCGGTCGTCCTGCCTGTGCCTGTGGCAAAAGCGTGGGGGCAAAGAAATTCGGTGACATCATGCAAGTTCCAGGCGCTCGGGCACACCAGCGAAGCGGCGCTCTATTCGATGCTCACGCGAAAAGCAGATCGGCGCCTTGATCTCCAGCCCGATCGCCGTGAGCACGCTGGAATACGTCCAGAAAGCAAGCGGCCTGCAGGGCCGCGTGAGCCGCATCCTGGTGGAGCCCAAGCCGGGCCAGAAGCCGCCGTGCGGGCCGGCCTTGCAGCGCATCGCCGGCGGACGCTACGGCGTGGAGTCGGCAAGCTACGACGAAGAGCTGTTCGCCAAGGCGGCCGCCGCGACCAACCAGTCGACCCAACTGTTCGCGGTGATCAGCGCGCTCGTTGGCTTCCTGTTCGCGTTCAACGCGATGCTCTTGACCGTGCCTCAGCGCCGGCGCCTGATCGCCGACCTGCGTCGTGACGGCTACACGCCCAGGGCGGTGATCGCGGTGCTGATGTTCGACGCGGTGGTGCTCGGCACGATCGCTTGCGCGATCGGCTTGGTGCTTGGCGACGAGCTGTCGATCCACCTGTTCCACTCCAACCCCGGCTATCTTTCGTCGGCCTTCGCGGTTGGCTCCGAGCGCGTCGTGAACTTGCAGAGCATCGCTGATCTCCGTGCTCGGCGGGATGGGCGCCGCGAGCGTGGCTGTGCTGAGCCCTTTCAAGGACATCGTCTCGCGCAATCCACTGGCGGCGATCGAAACGAAGGAGGGCAACCGGCGGCGGCACCTCCGTGGCCCTTGACGGTCGCCGGACTCGTGTGCTTGGTGGCGACGCTCGTGATCCTACTCGCGGCTCCGCAGGCCGCGATCGTCGGGATGGTGACTTTGATCGCGGCCCTGCTTGGCGCTGCTGGCTCTACCGCTCACCTGCGATGCTCGCGTTCGTGCGCGAGATCGCGCCCGACGATCGTCAGCGCGGTGCCGCACATCGCCGTGATGGAGCTGCGTGCCGGACGCTCGCGCGCGATCGCGATCGCCGCCACCGGCGCGATCGCGGTATTCGGCAGCGTCTCGATCCAGGGCGCCCACAGCGACCTGTTGAACGGCCTGTACAACGCCGCCAGCGACGTGAACGCGTCAACCGACGTGTGGGTATCGGCCGCCGGCAACTCCAACCTGCTGATGACCTCGCCGTTCGCCCCCACCCAGCAGGCCAAGTTGCGCGCGCTGCCGGGCGTGCGCTCGGTGCGTATTTACCGAGGCGGTCTGCTCGACTTCAACGACCGGCGTATTTGGGTGATAGCGCCGCCAAGCGAAGCCTCGCCGCTGGTGCCGCCCACGCAACTCGTGGAAGGCAACGTGGCCCAAGCCGACGCGCATCTGCGCGAAGGTGGATGGGCGGTCGTATCGCTGGCGCTCGCCGAAGAACACAAATTGAAAATCGGCCAGCCGTTCACGCTGCCGACGCCGAACCCAGACCACATTCAAGGTGGCGGCGATCAGCACCAATATCGGCTGGGCTCCAGGCGCGATCATCATGAGCTCCAACCGATTACGCGAAGGCCTGGGGAAGCACCGACGCAAGCGCCTACAACGTGCTGATGAAGCCCGGCGTGATCGCCCGAGCAGGGCGTGCACGAAATCAGGGCTGCACTGGGCAGCGAAACAGCACTGGCCGCCCAAACCGCCGAACAACACGCCAACACGCTGCGAGCGATCACACGCCAGGGCCTTGACAAGGCTCTCGCAGATCGCGACGCTTGATCTTGGTGGCGGCCGTGATGGCGATGGCGGCGGCGATGGGCGCGATGATCTGGCAGCGCCGCCCGCGCTTGGCGAAGCTCAAGCTCGAGGGCTTCCCCCACCGCGAACTTTGGTACACGATCGTGCTCGAGAGCTTGATGCTGCTCGGCGTCGGCTGCTTCAGCGGCGCGGTGTTCGGCCTCTTTGGCCAGCAGCTGCTCGACCGGGCGCTGAACATCGTCATCAACTACCCCGTGGTCAGCTCCGTCGGGGTCGTCGTGGCGCTATCGAGCCTCGCGCTCGTGACCGCCTCAGCCGTGCTGATGGTGGCAATCCCCGGCTGGTTCGCCGCCAAGGTGCAGGCCAGCCTCGCCCTGCAAGACTGACTCCTCGAGGACCAACCGCCTCGAGCACGCCTCGAAGGGTTTGCTCGACTCAATGTTTGGATCGCCTCGCGAAGGGTTTACTCGCCTCGACGTCGCCCCTTGAGAAGACCAACGAGAGGACCAACGCCTCGACAGTAACCTCGACAACTCGGCAAGACTCCAACAACCTCGCCTCGCTGTCGGCTCGTTCGGCCTAACCCTGAGGCGCGTACCGTTCGTCGCGCACACACTTCGTTCGCCTAGCGCGACAGCTACACCGGCGAGCAAGGCCCAACCCCCCGACAGCAGAGCACGGCCAGCTCCGCAAGCAAGACCGAGGCAGGCCGGAGCACCGAGACCGAGGCAGGCCCGGCAAGCAAACCTCAGCGAGCACAACCTCGGGACTGAGCGAAAAGCTCAGCCCCGAGGAAGTACTGTTCGATTATTTGTGATGGTGGCGGACAACGGCGGCGGGCAGGGCACGTCGTGCGTCGCGATGACCTGGCTGCCGTCGAGGAACGTGAATGCGCGGAGAACGGAAAGCCGCCGCTGGGGCACTTCGTCGGAAGCGAGATCCCCTGCGGTTTGTAGCCAACGAGTTTTCCGTGGACACGCTTGTAATAGGTGAGGCGTTCAGGGCCGATCGTCGAGTTTACGTTGATGATCGACACTGGCGGTCCGTTGGTGACACTCGGTATTTGCGGGATCGGCGGTGTCGAGGTCGCCGCCAAACGCGCCTTCCCCGGGCAGCAGTTCGCCCGAGAAAACGATCTGTGCATAGACCGGGGCGAGCCCGTTCGCATAGAAGAGCACCACGATGTTGCCTTCGTGTGGCGGCCCCATCAATGCCTCTATTTCTGGGATCTCGCGGCCTGAGCCCTCTCCGAACGGGACTTCGACATATGCGCTGCCGTAGCCGAGTCGAGAGTTTGGCGGACAGCCGGAGAGCCCTTTGGCCACCAGGTCTTCGGGCTTGCAAATGGAAAGCCCGAGCGTCGTCGTGACATAGTTCATGCCCTTGGGCATGCGCAAGCTGGACATGAGTCAGCGGCGAGGGCAACCCGCCAGTGGTGCTAGCGATCGTGAAACCGAATCCGATCGTTGTGGACGCCCCCAGCCTGTCGGGGGTGAATGAAGTATGCAAGGAAACCGTCTCGGCTGCCTGCGCTGCGCGGAGACGCGGACAAAGGCAGCCGCAGACGAGAAGCGCAAGCGTGAATATCCGCGCTCTGGTCAAGGTTCTCCAAGCCGCTAGTACGACAGTTTTCCGCTCACGTGCACCGTAACGGCGTCGTTTGAGCGCTGGATCGTGCCACTGAAGCTAAGGGCGGAAGCTTTTGCTTTCGAGTAGCTGCCGCTGCCTTTGGTGATGTCTAGCGTACCCGAGAAACTGGCTGTAGAACCGGCGACACGGTAGCTAGCTTTGGCGTTGCCGCTTATCGACCCGCCTTTGGGATATACCTGGACCTCAGCCGTGACGCTACGGGTCGAAGTGACGTCCAGCTGCAGATAGAGCGGTCCGCCGAGCGAGCCTTTGGCGGTGCCTCCCTCTTTGAGCACAAGTCCGTGTTTGTTTTCCAAATGCAGGCTGGCGCTGTCGTTCAAGTTGAGCGTACGCGCGGCTGTCGCGTGCGGAGACGCGGCACCGGCGGCCCCCGTCCCAAAAGCTACGGCTGTCGCGGCCACGCCGAGCACGAGCGCCGCAGATGAGACTCGGCGACGAGCGAATGTGCGCGGGCGTGATGACTGATTCCCCATTGATCCCTCCAGATGACTGTTGATGTCGTGTCCCATTAGAACAGACCCCCTCTCCTCTTGTGCTCCCTGACCCTAAGCCTAGTCCACATAACAGAAAGGCAGGACAGTTAGACAATTCTAGTGCATATAGGCCTACGAAGTTCAACCGTTCAGGGCGCGGCGAGTTGCGGAATTTCCCGGGTAGTCCGTCTATCTCCCAAGCGATGTGCCCTAAGGTCCGCCCGATGCCCAAGATCGAGCTCAGCTACTGCATCGTCAACACATCGCAGCGGGAGCTGTTGCTGCACGGCCTCGACGCGATCGCGCGCGAGCGTTCTGAGCTGCCGTTTGCAAGCGAGGTGCTGGTACTCGACAATGGCTCCCGCGACGGCTCCGCACAGGCCGCACGAGCACATCCGACGGTGGATGAGGTGATAGCGCTCGAGCAGCGGCGCGGGAAGGCGCTAAACGACTCAGAGCTCCTACGCCGTGCCTGCGGACGCTATGCGCTGCTGCTCAACGAGGACTCCGAACTTCGGCCCGGCGCAACACTCGCACTGCACCACGCCCTAGAGAGTCACCCCGAGTCGGCATGTGCGGGCGCAAAGCTGTTGCGTCCAGACGGGGCCGAGCAAGCCTGCGCCTGGCGCTTCCCGACGCCGCTGAGCGCGCTCGCCGGTGCGCTCTTCCTGCATCGGCTCTACACCGTGCAGAGCAAGGGCGACCGTACATGTGAGGTGGACTGGTGTCAGTCCTCGGCACTGCTCGTACGCGCCGATGCGGCGGCGCAAGTCGACTACCTCGACCCAGACTTCTTCGTCTACTCCGACGAGGTCGATTTCGCCCGTCGTCTACGCGACGCCGGCTGGGGCAGCCTGTACGTGCCAAGTGCCATAGCTGTCCACCACGAGCAGCTCTCCACCGGCACGGTGCCGGAGCGACGCATCGTCGAACTGGCACGCAACCGCGACCTCTACATGCACAAGCACCATTCGCGCGCAGCCGCACTCACGGTGCGCTTGCTGGCCGCCTGGAGCTATGCCGTGCGGGCGCTGGCTGCCCTGCTACTGCCGGGCCACTCCCCCAGGCGCTACTGGCGCCACGTCACGGCGACGCTCTTCCCCTCGCGCGGCGAGGGCCTGCGCGAGGCTGCCGATGCCTATAACCGCCTATCTCAATGATCAGGAAGACAACGCCGCATGCGGCGTTGTCCCGACCGGTACATGTACCGGTCGGCCGGACCGTACATGTACGGTCCGGAACAGCAGAGGTGCGCTACTGGTCTACAAGCTCTCCGAGCAACACCGGCAGCGAGTCAAATGTCCCTGAGTGGGTCCTCCGCGTAAGCCTCGACATCTCCGTGGCTGCCACGAAAGGCGGCCACGCGCCGACGTCCGTCGAGGACGATCGTGCGTGCCTGCTCGCGCTCGTTCGATCCGAAGAAGCGTGTGACGAGCAGCAGAATCGGGATCAACGACAACCACAGCACGCGCAACGCAAGCCCCGTAAAGCCCGCGGTGGGCAACAACAGCTCGCCGGAGACCGCCACGCCCGCCAGGATCGCCGTGAGCTGGGCGAGACGACGCCACTGGAAGTCCACCGCGAACACATTGCGCGTAAGCAGGTGCATGAGCGCCACCATCGCCACATATGCACCGCACAGCGCAATCCCTGCGCCGGCGAGGCCGAGGCCGAGGCCGCTGCGGGGCACCAGCACGAGCAGCAAGATCACGTTGACCGCGAGTCCCGCGGTGGCTGCCGGGAATGTTGCGCTGCGTCACGCGCGCTCTGCCGGTGATCACGATCATCACCTGGTAGAGCCCGTACAGCGTCCAGCCGAGCGCCAGCCACGGCAGCGCCTTGTGCGCGCCGAAGAATTCCGGCGCGGCGAGCAGCCGCACGAGCCAGCGGCCGAGCAGCGCCACCGCGGCCACCACCACGCCAGTGGCCAGGACGAAATAGGTGGTCACGAGCGAGTACAGCCGCGAGGCCTGCATGTCGCTGTCGATCGAGTACGCAAGCGGCGGCCACGCGTACTGGAAGCCACGCACGAACACGAACACCACCGTCGCCAGCTGCACGGCGATCGCGTATTCGCCGGCGGCATCATGGCTGACTACGCGGAACAGGTAGAAACGATCGACGACCTGCAACGCATACACGCTCGCGTCGGCAGGCACAGTTGGCAAGCCGAAGCTCGAGCATCGCCCGCAGGTCGTCGTTCTCACGCGTAGCGAGAAGCGCCTGCGCAACACCCACCACAGGCCGAGCACCACGATCGCGCTCGCCCCGAAGTTACCGAGCAGCAGTCCCCGCGCGCCCTGGCCGGCGAACACAACCAGCGCGATCGTGAATGCCACCGTCATCGCCACGTTGGCGCCCGAGGCGAACATGTAGGCGCGCGCGCGCTCGTCCACCCGCAGCTGTGCGTAGGCCATCTCGATGTTCGTGAAAGCCCACAACCCGAGGATCGCGCAGTCCATCAGCAGCGGATCGGAAAAGCCCAGCACGAGCTCGGATAGCGGGCCTGCGAGCGCTACCGCGATCAACGACACCACTGTCGTCGTCCAGGCAACGGTGGCGGTCGCGGTGCGCGCGATCCGCGTCGCGCCGCTGCTCATCCTCGTCGGTGAAGTAGAAGCGCACGAACGCCTCGCCCACGCCAAGCCGCAGCACGATGCTCGCAAGGATCACCGTCGTCAACAGCGAGTTGTAGGCGCCATAGCCTTCCGTTGAGACATGCCGCGTGTACAGCGGCAGCGTGAACACAGCGATGCCCTTGGCAAATATTTCCGCGGCCTGATAGGCCGCGCCCGTCGTTACCAGCCGCTTCAGGTAGCCAAGCACCAGCAGGAACCTAACGGGCGCACCGTCGTACAACCTTCCCGGCTCGGTGCCTCACCCCTGCGAGACAACCGGCGACGCTGGGCCTGGCTCGGATGAGTGGGCGTCCTCCTCTGCACCAAAAACCCCCTCGCCGTCGCCGCAAGCGCCACACCGATTCCCAGCAGCGTCCATGTCAACGGGTCCTCTAGGAAGTCGGCATACACCCACGTGTGCAGCACCAACGCCGCGAAGCATGCCGCGATGGCGATCCGAAACGGGATGCGCCGAACGGGGATGTGAGCCGAAGGCGAGTGTCTTTCGGCTTCGGTTGCGGTGGCGAGCGTCCCGCGCCACGGAAGAGCGTCACGAATGCCATCACGAGCAGCGCCACATACAGAGCCAGACCGAAGATCCCCTGCTCGGCGGCGACCGTCACAGGGATCGTGTGCGAGGCCGATATCGCGTTCTGCGCCGTGCCGCCTTCGTGACGCCGGTACTCGGTTTCAAACGATCCCGAGCCAAACCCGGTGAGCGGTCGGTCGGCGAAAAGCTCCAAGCCGCCCGAGATCAATTTGGCCCGGCCGCTGGTGGCGTTGTTGGCAGAGCCTCCCGAGCCCTTCAGGCCGAAGTGAAGGCTCGGTGGCGCCACCAGCACAACCACCGCCGCGATTGCCACAGCGCTAGCGACACATACACCGTGCCGCGCACATCCCACCGCCACGCCGCGAGCACCGCCAACCCCAAGAGCAGCGCCGCGATGCTCGACTGCGAGAAGCTCGTCACGAGCCCCACGAGTCAGCCACGACAGCACGACGGCCGCCCCACAGTTGCGTGCTGTCGCTCACGGCTCCACAGCACCACGGTGCGTCACCGCGATCATCACCAGCGCCAAGAAGCGCCCGTAGATGCTCGGATCGAAGAACACCGAGTTCACGCGGAAGTAGTTGTCGTACTCGTTTGCCGCCACCACCTTCGGATTCAGGAACAGCGCTTTGCGGTAGTACTCGAGGAAGCCCACCCCCGCGAACACCACCGCCAGGGCCACCGCCGCGCCGAGGCACACCAGCACGAGCCGAGGCGTCCACGGAGCCTCGCGCAGCAGCACATAGAGCAACCCAAACGGGATGTAGAAGAACACAAGGTTCTCAGCCCCCTTCGCAGGATCCGCCGAGTAGGCGATCTGCAGGGCATAGAGCACGACCGAGGCGAGCAGCAGCCAGTCGAGCAGCATCGGCGCGCGCGCCCGGAGCGGTAGACCACCGGGCCGTCCCAGCAGTCGTGGTAGGAGATGAGCGAGCACCCCCGCCGCCACCACCGCATATAGCGGCAGCAGCAGGTTCACCGTGCGCCCGTCAGCCGAAATCGGCAGTCGGAACGGCAACGCGATCACCGCCAGCAGGGGAAACGCGCGCGGATCGCGATGCATCGCAAACGCAAGGCCAGCAATCGCCACCAGCGCGCCGAGCACCGCCGCGGCAAGCACACCCGGGCTGGGCAGTGCGGTGGCGATCACGGACCCACCAGCTTGAACGTGCGCGGCGATGGCACCGACCGATCCTCGTGACGCAGGTTCACACGTACGGTGTATTCGCCGGCCGGCGCCACCGTTCCGCGGTTGCGGGGTAGCAGAGTCCTATATCCATCGGCCAGTTGCAGCACCCCGTAGCCATGGGCTATCCCCCTGCGTCCATTCCAGCGCAACGAGAGCGTTTTGTAGCGCCCCACCGGCAGGTTTCGCACGAGCGTGGCCACCGTTTCGCCTGACGCGTTTTCGATCGTCACCGTCACTTCGTCTGCCTTCGCGAGCTTGAACGCGATGCGCTCTTCCTCCAGCGCGCCGCTCGACGCCGGTGCGATCACATCGGTCCGCTTGAATTCCTGTACCAGCGTTGGCGTGTGCTTCAGTCGCTGTGTCACCAAGAGCGCCGCGAAGCAACCGAGCACAAGCAGCGCGAACACGACCCGCGCCAGCCGCTCGCCAGCCCTCAAGCCCCGCCGTCCCGGGCGAAGCGCTCCACCGTGTCGGAGCGCAATCCCAACCGCAACGTCTCCAGCGAGAGCACATCCTCTGGTGCGATGTTGCCGAGATTGCACTCGCTGCCAAAGCGGTGAAGCAGCCACACCTGCTGCTCGCGCTGCGGCGCCTCGAAGATCAACCGCTCAGCGTCGATTGCGTGCACGATCTCGTCTATCAACCCGGTACGCACCTCTCCATCGGCGCGGTAAATGCCCGCCGTGCCCGACTCGCGCGCCTCAGCGATCACCTTCCACGCGCCCGCTTGCAAGTCCCGTTCGATCTGTTCCACCCACACATACGGAGCCATGATGAAATCGGCATCCTTGCTACCCACCTCCGAGAGCACCGTGAAGTCGCTCGAGAGCTGGCGAATCAAGTAGCTCTTCACATCGGCCTCGAGTGCGATCGTCCCGTCGGAGATCTCAACATGACGCAAGCCCAGCTCGTGCAACCACGCGATCAGGCCCTCGACGCGGCCCTGCTTGATCGCGACCTCCGTGAGCGTTCCGCCAAGCACCACCGGGATCCCGTGGGCTGCGTAGCGCTCGAGCTTGGGCTTCAGGTTCGCCGTAACGAGTGCGGTACCCCAACCCAGCTTGACGATGTCCACACTATCCCCCACCGTCTCCATCAGGCCGTCTACCTCGGCCACCGACAGGCCACGGTCGATCACATGCGTGATACCTCGCTCGCGCGGCTTGGCCGAACGCGCAGGAACATCGAGGAAGCCGGCTATCGCACGATCGGAGTCCACTTCCGGGGTGCTCACTGACCGCTTTCGGCGGCGCCTTCCCCGGCTACGCCCCCGGCGCCAGTGCCGGCTTCGCCCGTGGCACCGGCGGCCGGTTCGCCTTTGCTCTGGGCCCCTCCTCCACCGAGCTGAGCGGCCTGGTCGGCGCCGGCGAGCACAACCACCGTCGCCGACCCCACGAGCGATGTCGTGCTCGCTTCGATCGAGTGCACCTGCTTCACATCGAGCACCTTCGCCACCGCCTGCCCGTCGACGCGATGTCCATGCGTGTACTGCACAATGGTTATCGCATGCGTGCCCGGCGGCACAGCCGTCGAGGCGGCCGCATGGGTGTACCCGCTCTGCCTCAGGTCAGCCGCTAGATGGTGCGCGAGGCCGACGGTACTCGTGCCGTTGAGTACCACCACCGCGATTTCGCTTGGGTTAGCCGCCACCGCCGGCGTCCTCGTGTGCGTACGGGTGGAGTGCGTTTCGCCAACCAGTGAGCTCTGTGTCGTCGAGGTGGCATTCGATTTGGCGCCCCCTTTGAGCTCAGACAAAGCGAACACGAGCAGCAATACGACGACGATCGCGCCCCCCAGGATCATTGCCGTCACGCGAGCAGCCGAGCGCTCCGGCTTGAAGTACTTTGGGCCACCGGCGCCAAGTGGCGAGCCGGGTGGCCGGATGGAGGCACCACCCGCGGCGGCGGCCGAAGCCGCGCCCGTGGCGCGGGAAGGCGAGGGAGAGCGTGCCTGCGCACCGGGTGGGGAGCCGCCAACGGCGCGCGAGGGCGAACGGCGGGCAGCCGCCACCGGGGCAGGCGGACGCGACCCCGGCATCGCTGACTTCGCCGCGGCCGACGCCCCAGAGGACACGGGTAGCGCGGATGCAGCCGGCACAGACACAGGGGCTACCCCTACGCCAGGCGGCGCCGGTGCCGATGGAGACGGCGGCAAGGGTGGGCGCACAGCCGCTCCCGCGGCCCGGGCGGCGGCGGTAGCCGGCGGGGGAGCAACCTGGCGCTCGGGGTCCCCAGGTGACTCGGGAGCGACAGCGACAGGCTCGGTGTGAGGCCTCGCGGGCTCGGCGGCTGAAACTTGCTCGCCTGCGGCGGCCATCTCTCCATTCGCACTCGCCGCGGCAGCGCCCTCCACAACCATGGGGCTCTCCGCCCCCTCTGAGACCGCCTGGGCCGCGGGCACCAAGGTCGATGAGGACGGTTGTCCTTCAGGCGTCGACTCAACGCCCGGCAAAGACGGGCCGGGAACAGGCTGGCCTTGCGAGCCGGGAACAGGCGGGCCTTGGGTGGATGGGGCTCCATCGGGGACAACAGACGCCACGGTGGCGTTGACCGCCGTAGACACTGGCGCGCTCACCAGCGGTGTCTTGCGCGGTATCACCCGTGCCCCGGAGGGTGGCACTGGCTGGCTCGTGCGCTGGATGCGTGCGGCAGCCTCGGCGCTTACACGTTGCTCCAATTCGCTGGCGCGCTCTGGCGCGCGTCCGGCCCACTCACGCAAACGCTTGATCTCCCGCGCCTGTGAGAACGCCAGCAACGACAGCAACGCGATTCCCAATAGCGCAGCGAAGCCGGCGATGGCGCCCACCTCGGTGAAAGAGCTCGAAAGCGAAAGCCCTAGCGACAAGGCATTCATAGCGCTCCTATCGAAACAGGGGTGCTCATAGATCCCGGGAGTCTATGAGGGACGCAGGCGCCTGGGCGCCGCGTCCCGAGACCGACTCCGACAGCTCGGCACGCACAGCCGACAGCTCCGCCACCTTCGCCGCCAGACCGGCCGCGTCGCCCTCGAACACGAGCAAACGGATCTCGTCGAACATCGCTTCCACCGTCTCCGGCGCCAGCGGCTCGCGCTCGGCAAGCATGATCTTCTCCGCCGGGGTGGGCTTTGACTGCTCATAACGATTGAACAGCTCCTCGTGGAGCTTCTCCCCGGCGCGCCTGCCCACGATCTCCACAGCCACGTCGCGATCGGGATCGAGACCTGAAAGCTCGATCATGGCGCGTGCGAGATCCACGATCTTCACCGGTTCGCCCATGTCAAGCACGAACACATCCGCCCCGCGATCCCCGTCGGAGACGAGCGAGCCCGAGCGAATGATCAGCTGCACCGCCTCGGGAATGGTCATGAAGTAGCGGGTCATGCGCTCGTCGGTGACCGTTACCGGCCCACCCCGCTCGATCTGGCGACGGAAGATCGGCACCACGCTGCCCGAGGAGCCAAGCACGTTGCCGAAGCGCACCGCCGCATAACGCGTGCCGGTAAAGCGCGCGGTGGCTGCCTCCAAGGCGAACTCTGCAAGCGCCTTGGACGCTCCCATCACGGTGGCCGGCGCTACCGCCTTGTCTGTGGACACCAGCACGAACCGTCCTACACCCATTTCCCCTGCCACATGGGCCATCACGCGCGTTGCCATCGCGTTGTTGCGCACTGCCTCCACCGGATTGGCCTCCATCAAACCAACATGCTTATAGGCCGCCGCATGGAACACCACGGTGGGGCGATGCTCGGCGAATATCTCGCGCATGCGCTCGTCCTCCTTGCAGTCGGCGAGCACCGCCGCCAGCACCGAGGGCTGCACATGGCGCTCCTCCTGCAGCTCACGCTGGATCTGGAAGAGGTTGTCCTCGGCGTGGTCGAGCAACACGATCCGGCGCGGGCCCACACGCGCGATCTGTCGACACAGCTCTGAGCCGATCGAGCCGCCGGCGCCGGTCACGAGCACCGTCTCGCCGGCGAGATAAGCACCTACACGATCGAGCTCCATCAAGACCGGCTCGCGGCCGAGCACGTCCTCGACACGCACCTCGCGCACCTGACGCGAGATCAGGGCGGATGGGGTTCGATCTTGAAGCAGCTCGAAGACCGTGGGTAGCGTGCGCACGGGTATCGCTCGGCGGCGGCACTCGCGCACCACGCGTGCGCGAGTGGAGCCCGGCGCGGAGGGAATCGCGATGATCACTTCATCGGGCTTCACCTGGTCGAGGATCCGCGGGAGGTCGCCTTCGGTGTTGCCACGTACCTGTACGCCGTCCATGCGCAACCCGTGCTTGCGTGGATCGTCGTCGAGGAACCCCACCGGTTGCAACCCCAACTCGCGATTGCGCAGGATCTCGCGCAGCACGAGCCGCCCGCCGTCGCCCGCACCGACGATCAGCACACCGCGATCTCCGCGCGCTCCAGGACGAAAGCCGCCGAGCGGACGGCGCTCGTGCAAACTCCGCGCCACCACGCGTACACCGATTAGCAGCAGCAACGAGAGCAGGAAGAAGAGCGCGATCACGCCGTTGGGCAGCCCCACAGCGGTAGTGCCGCTGCTCGCTCCAGACTCGCTCGCGCCGCTGCGCAGACCCGCCGTGCTCGTGGCGTGATGCACCAGTTGATGGGGGATCTGCACGGGGCGCACCACCGCCACCGCCACCACCGTGAGCAGCACGATCGCCACCACCGCCCGCGCCACCGCCTCATAGTCGCGCTGGCCCGAGTAGCGCCAACGGCGCTGATAAACACGCGCCAAGAAGAGGACCACGAGGCTGCCGCCAAGCACCCACCAGAAAGTGCGCTGGAGGAGCTTCTCGTAGCGCCCCGTCGGGCCATTGTCGAAGCGCAACTCGAACGCGAGGTAGTAGGCGAGCGCGACGAGCGCGCCATCTATTGCCAGCCTCGGTAGCGAGTGCCGGTGCAGGGAAAGGGCCGGCGAGCCGATTCGTCGGCGCATCGTCTCTGATTCTAGGGCTTGTTAGGGCGAAAGTGGCGAGAGCAACAACTCCACCAGCCGGCGCGGGTCGCGACGGACCCGTTCTTGGGCAGGCCCGGATCCGGCGGAGAGCTCGCGCTTGGACAGATCGAGCTGGCTGGCATCGCCCAGCTTGCGTAGGCGCCCTTCGGCGATCAGGCGCTCATCCACCGCCCCCAGGCGTCCCTCGAAGGTGGTGTAAACCGGCGTGCCAAGCGCTACCGCCTCGCGGTTCATCGTTCCTCCGGCGGAGATCACGAGATCGGCAAACGCAATCAGCGACTGTGCGTCGATTGCATGCTCAGGCACGGTAAAGCCATCCACGCCGCGCAGCTGCTCCCGTTGGGCGGCTGTGCGGGGCAGCACCACCGATTGCACTCCCTCGCTCTCCGCCGCCTCGCGCAGGCGGGCGAGTACATCGGCGAAAAGGTCGTTCTCGAAGCGGTGGTATAGCGACACCTCGGGCGGCGTCCTCACCACCACGAGCGGTCGATCGCGGTCGATGGCGAGCTCCGACACCACCGCCCCATCGGGCTCGAAGTCCGCCAGGTAGTACTCCTCCTTGAGGCCCTCATAGGCGTGAACCTTGCCTTTCGCGCCGTAACGATCCAAGCGCTCGGGCGGGATCGCCTCGGGCACCACCACCGCCTGGGCCAGACGACAGTTGACGTGGTGTTGGACGGCCGCCCACTCATAGTCGAACGTCGTCGAGCAGGGAATCCTCAGCAGTCGCGCGGCCACGCTGATGTCGTTGGAGCCATGGCCGAGCGCGATGTCAAAGCGCCGGTGGGTTGGGCCCGGGTGGGTCGAACCCGGACGGGTGGGACCGCGGTGGCTAGGGCTCCCACTCCACGCATCCCGTCGCGCCCAACGCACGAGTACCGTCGAGCGGCTTGCGAGACCCAATGCCTTGTCCGCCAGGCGTTCGCCGCGATGGTGGCCGAGGGCGGTGTGCTCGATGGCGAAGCGGTCGAGCAGTTGCAGCGTCTGAGCGAAGTCGCGGGCTGTCACCTTCACCTCGTGGCCATCCGCGCGCAGCGCCTCGATCACAGGTCGCATCACGAGCACGTGTGGGCTATTGGTGAGGTCGATCCAGATGCGCATCAGCGCCGCACGCTAGCGCCCACGGTGGCGGTGGCCACTGCATGTGTCGCCCACACGGCGCGGTATGACAGATGCTCGGCCGCCCACACGGCGCGGTATGACAGATGCTCAGCCGCCCGCGGGGCGCGGTATGGCGAGCTGCTCGAGAGGCGACAGGTATCGTTGCGCGCACATGACCCACGTGTTCGTCATCGCGTCGATCTCAGAATCGCTGGTCAACACGACCTCGCACTTCGTGCGCGATGCCGGGTTGCCAGGGATCTTCGCGTTGATGGCGCTGTCGAGCGCCTGCATCCCGATCCCCTCGGAGGTTGTGATGCTGTTCGCCGGCTTCGCGGTGGCGGATCCCTCGCAGAGCGCATCCCACCATCATTTGACGATGATCGGGGTGATACTCGCTGGACTGCTAGGCACGATGGTGGGCTCGTGGCTGGCTTATGCCGTCGGGTGGGTGGGGCGTCTGGAGCTGTTCGAACGCCATGGGGCAAAGCTGCACATGGGGCCGGCTCAGATCGAACGGGCCGACCGCTTCTTCCAGCGCTATGGGGAGCAAACGGTGCTGTTCGGGCGGATGATCCCACTGGTGCGGGCATTCGTGTCCTTGCCCGCGGGAATCTCGCGGATGGCGCTTGGCCGTTTCACCCTGTTCTCGCTGATCGGCACGATCCCATGGGTGGTGGCGCTTGCGCTGGCTGGACACGCGCTCGGCAGCGACTGGACGAGCGTGCGCAAGGGCTTTGAGTATGTCGATTACGCGGTCGTTCTGCTCGTGGTTGTGGGAGCGGGATACGCAATCGTGCGCCGTCGCTCGCGGGGGTTGACGACCCCACCCACCACGACCGGCTAGCGAAGGCATACTCAGGCGTTCGAGGCTCAAATCGTGAACGACGCCATCATCGGCACCACACTAGGCGGTCGCTACCGCCTCGACGCACGGATAGGACTCGGCGGCATGAGCACTGTTTACCGCGCGTTCGACACCGTGCTCGAACGCCAGGTGGCGATCAAGCTGATGCACCGCGAGATCGCCTCCGACTCCGACCAGCTCGAGCGTTTCCGCCGTGAGGCGCGGGCGGTGGCGCAGCTGAACCATCCGCACATCGTGACCGTGATCGACGCCGGCGAGTGGGACTCCCACGGACTGGGGGATTCGCTGGACATCGATGTCGGAGAGGGCGACACCGGCGGGGTAGGGGGCACTCCATACATCGTGCTGGAGCACGTAGACGGAGAGACGCTCAAGGAGCTGATTCGCCGAGACGCGCCACTGGAGGCGCCGACGGCGCTCGCCTATGCGATCGAGATCGCGCGAGCGCTCGGGGCGGCGCACGTGCAGGAGATCGTCCATCGCGACGTGAAGCCGCAGAACGTGCTGCTTGGCGGCGAGGGCGGAGCGAAGATCACCGACTTCGGTATCGCGCGTACGCTTACCGAGGAAGGACTCACGATGGACGGGCGGGTGCTCGGCACCACCGATTACGTCTCCCCCGAGCAGGCGCTCGGCCAAGCGGTCACCGGCCAGTCCGACGTGTACTCCCTCGGGGTGGTGTTGTACGAGATGCTCACCAACTCTCCCCCGTTCAAGGGGGAGTCGCCGGTGGCGGTGGCGATGATGCACGTGCGCGAGGAGGTTCCAGACGTTCAGCTCGCCCGTCCGGAGGTATCGGCGGCGACGGCGGCTGTAGTGGAACGAGCCACCGCCAGGGATCTCAGCCGTCGCTACCCGGACATGGCGAGCATGATCGCCGACTTGGAGGAGGCGCTTGCGATCGAGACCGCGCGGGGGGGACAGACCACAGGCGAGGTGACGGCGGTGCTTCGCACCCTACACTCGCCGGCAAGACGGCTGCTGCCGTGGCGCATGCGTCACCCGGCGCGTTGGGCGATCTCGTTGGTGTTGCTCGCTGCCATCGTCGCCCTGGTGCTTGTCGCGGCGGCGCACTACACACGCAGCGGAACAGGTGTGGCCCCAGACGTGCGCACCGGTGGCGGCGTTACGCCGGTGGTGCTCAAACAGGAAGCGGCAAGCTCATACAACCCATTTGGCACGGGCCCCGAACACGCTGAAGACGTGGCTAGCGTCGTCGATGGCGATTTGAACACCTCGTGGAGCACCGAGCATTACATCGATGGCAACCTCGACAAGCCTGGCTTGGGCATCTCACTCGACGCCACTCCGGGGGTGGCGGCGCGTGCGGTTGAGATCCAGACGCCCACCCCGGGCTTCAACGCCGCTGTGTACGCGTCCACTGGACTCGAGGCATCGAAACCTTCAGGCGCCACCCAGAGCCTGACGGCGCTCGGCTGGAGCCAGCTCGCGTCGGCTCGCAAGATCGCAGCCCATACGACAATCGCGATCAATGCGCGGCGGCTCCTATATCGCTACTACTTGATCTGGATCACCAAGCTCCCGCCGGAAAGCGAAACCGCGGAGATCTCTGAGGTGACGCTGTTCAAGTAGCCCTACCCGCTTGCGCCTACCCGCTCGCGGATGGAGCCCCGCCGCGCGGGGAGGGCGCGGAGGCGAGAGGCGCGAGAGTAGCCCTACCCGCTCGCGGATGGAGCTCCCGCCGCGGGAGAGGGCGGGGAGGCGGGAGGCGTGGGGGTAGTGGTGGTGGTTGACGTGGAGGTGGTTTGCTGGGCGAGCACTCCCACGGCGATGGTGACTTCTCCGCCCTTGGCGAGCTTATGGCCAGCGGCAGGGCTCTGCTGCACCACGACCCCCACCTTGGAGGGTTCGCTGACGGTGTGCTGGACGGTATGCGAGGTGAAGTCGGCGGCGGTGAGCGTCGCCACGGCCTGAGCTTCGCTTTGGCCCACCAGCGAGGGCACGGCGGCTTGCTTGAGAGCCTGTGCCACGACGATCGTCACCTGTGCTCCCAGCTTGAGCTGCGTGCCCGCGGTGGGCGACTGGGAGATGACCGTGCCAGCGGACGGTTCGGCTACTTCGCGCTTGACCACCGTCTCTTTCAGTCCCGCCGCCGCGAGTGTGGCGGTGGCGTCGGCCTGCGATTCGCCCGTCACTTCCGGGACGCTTGCTTCCTGGGGCCCGGAGGACACGTACACCGTGACAGGGCTGCCGTGCTGCACCTCGATGCCGGCTGCTGGGTTGGTGGAGATCACTAGCCCGTTTGCAACCGTGTTGCTGGATTGGCTCTGGACGGTCGGTTGAAAGCCCTTTGCGCGCAGAATCTCGAGCGCTTCGGCGCTCTTCTTGTTGTTGACGTTTGGCAGTCCCAGGGTTTCGGGCCCGGAGGAGACGAACACGCTCACGCGCGAGCCTTTGTCGAGGACCGTTCCACGTGGGGGGGTTGTGCCGATCACGAGGCCGTTTGCCACGTGGGCATTGGAGGTGAGCGAGACCACCGACTGCAATCCCGCCCGCTGAAGCGAAGTCACCGCCGCGGACTGCGTCTCGCCGGTGACTTCCGGCACGGTTACACGATCCGTTTTCGATGGCGCTAGGAACAGCAACAGCAGGACCGCGGCTGCTATCGCGAGCGCCGCTACGGCGGCGGCGATCCACATAGCCCGCTTACGGCGGCGGCCGGCATCGACAGGGGAGTCGGGCTCCTCGGGCGGGAGCGGGGGCACGACCAGCGCGGCGGCGACGTCCATCGTGGATGGAGTGCTGTTTTGGAGGGGAGCCCACCCACCCGTGGGTGAGATGCCTTCGCGGGCGTGCTGGAGCGCGGCGATGAACTCGTCGGCACTGGCAAAACGGGCTAATGGGTTCTTGGCGAGCGAGCGCATCACCACGGCGTCGAGCGCCGGTCCCACTTCCGGGTTGCGCTGACTCGGCGGAGTAGCCTCGACGGAGACCTGCTTGAGGGCGATCGTCACCGCCGAGTCGCCCTCGAAGGGCACGCTGCCGGTGAGCAGCTCAAACAGCACTACGCCAACTGCATAAAGATCGGAGGTCTCGCTGACCGCGTGACCCTGGGCCTGCTCGGGGGAGAGGTACTGGGCGGTGCCCATTATCGAGCCGGTAAGCGTCATGTCCGAGGCCCCGGCGCGGGCGATGCCAAAATCGGTGACCTTCGCGCGACCCTCCTCGTCGAGGATCACGTTGTGGGGCTTGATGTCGCGGTGGATGATCCCGCGACGATGGGCAAAGCGGACGGCGAGAAGTATTTGCACGACGATGTCGATGGCGTCGGATATGGAGAGCGGTCCGTGCTCGCGTACCACTGCCTTGAGCGAGCGGCCAGGGAGATACTCCATGGCGATGTAATAGGTGCCGTCCCACTCGCCCCTGTCGAACACCGCCACGACGTTGGGGTGAGAGAGGCCGGCGGCGCTGGATGCCTCGCGACGGAAGCGCTCGACGAACTCCTGGTCCTCGGCAAAGCGGTGGTGGAGCAGCTTGAGCGCGACCTGCCTGCCGAGCAGCGTGTCGTGGACGAGATACACATCCGCCATCCCACCCGAGCCGAGCCGAGCCGAGACGCGGTAGCGCCCATCGATGACTGTGCCGGCCTCAATCACACTCATGGCGTGCGCTGCTCCTGTAGTGGAGGAGACTCGTGGTGCTTCACGCTCGTGTATCGGCACCCTGCCGACTCGCCGTAATCAACCATGGAGCAGCGCTTCCATCACTTGCTTGGCTACTGGCGCGGCATATGTAGCGCCCTGACCGGGAACCCCCTGAAGCGTTACGGCTACAGCGACCGTCGGTTTCTGAGCGGGCGCGAAGGCAATGAACCACACGTTGTTGATCGCCGTGCCGATCTGGGTCTCGGCGGTACCGGTCTTGCCCGCCACTCGCACCCCGGGGATCTGGGCGCTCGTGCCGGTTGCCCCGGGGCTATAGACCACCGCTTCCATCATCCCGGTGACGGCAGCCGCGGTTGAGCTCTTCATCACGACAGACTGCACTTTCGGTGAGATGCGCTGTACCACGTGCCCGTCGGGTTCCACGATCGCGGAGGTCAGGTGGGGGACCATCAGGGTGCCGTGGTTGGCTACCGTGGCGGCCACCTCGGCCATCTGTAGCGGCGTCACCGCGAGCTTGTCTTGACCGATGCCCATACGACCGACATCGACGTAGGTACTGGTTGGTGGGATGAGCCTTTTGTCGAGGTACTCGCCGCTGGCTGACATTTCTTCAGCGGGATAGTCCAGTTGCGGCTTGCGATCGAAGCCGAAGCGGCGCATGTAGCGGGCCATCGTTTGCTTGCCCAGCTTTACCGCCACCTGCGCGTACACGGTATTCACAGAATGAGCGAGCGCTTCGGTGAGGGTGATCTGGCCGAAGCTCTCGTTGTCGTCATTTTTCAGCGGCACTCCGGAGATCCTTACTTCGTTGCGTCCGCTGACGGTGGATTCGGGCGTGAACTGTCCCGTGTCGATGGCGGCGGTGGCGGTAACCACCTTGAACGTCGAGCCGGGCGCGTAGCCGTATTGGAGAGCGCGGTTCACAAGCGGCGAGCCGGACTCGTGGGTGATCCGTTCATAGGCCCTCTGGGAGGCCACGAGGTTCGCGTCATAGCTCGGTGTGGAGGCCATCACCTCGACCGCGCCGGTGCGCGGGTCGAGCGCCACCACGGCGCCTTCGTGTTCGCCAAGGGCAGCTATCGCCGTGCGCTGCGCGGAGGACTCGAGCGTCGTGATGACCGTGTTGCCTTGTGGCCTGCGCCCTTGCAGCTGGTCGAGGATGCTCTTCACGCTCGTGCCGTTCTGGCCATCTAGCGCGGCACTACGGTAGCGCTCCAGGCCCACCTGGCCGCGTTCGATGTAGGAGTAGCCAACCGGAGCGGTGAACAGCGCATGGGTGGGATAGGCGCGTGTGTAGGTGCCTTCGACGCCCCGCACGCTGCGCGCCAGCACGGTGCCGTCAGCGGCCACGATCTCACCGCGGTCGATCCGCTGTTGCTGGAGCAGCCCACGCTTGTTTAGTGGGTTGCTGCGCAGCGAGGAGGCTTCGAAGATCGTAGAACGCGACGTAAAGGCGATGAGCACGGCGAAGAGCACGACCACAAGGCAGTAGAGGCGGACGATTGGGCGGTTCACGAGCTACTCATCCTTCGCTCAACTGTCCTAGTTCGAGCTGGCGAATCAGTTCGCCGGCGTCGCCTTCCGAGCGCAGCGAATGGTCGAGTAGCGCTTGGCGCCTAGCGGACGGAAGCGTCGATGCGCTCACTCCCGATACGTAGTCGACGCTGTACAGCTTGAGCCCGCCCGGGAGTTCGTAAGGGAGACCGTTGAACATCGTCACGAGCCCGCTCTGGTTGGTGCCGATGAAGTACACCGACTGCAGCGCGAGATAGGCGGCGGCGGCAAGCAAGCCCACGAGGACGAGCGGCACGAGTAGTGCCCGCAGGCGGCGCAGACGAGCGCCTTTGCTGGACTTTGGCGAGCGATCCGCCAGACGCGGGCGGCGGGGTGTGAGCGGCGTCGTCGATGCTTGCCTAGCGTTGGGGCGATGGAGCGGCCGATCCGGCCGCGACTGAGGCTCCTCGCGCAGGGTCGTTTGCGGATGGGCTTGTGAATCGGGGATGTTGGGTCGTTCTCGTTGGGATGACACGGCCAGTGGCGCTGGCGCGAGGGCGGCGATCGTGGTGTGGCCATCGCCGAGAGGCTCGGCGTCTGTGAAAACCTCCTCCAAGCGCAGCAGGATCACCGTGATGTTGTCCTTGCCACCAGCGCCGTTGGCGGCGGCAATCAACGCCTCGCCGGCGTCAGCCAAGCGCTCATGGGAGCCCAAAAGCTCGAGCAGCAGGTCCTCTCCCACCATCGTCGTCAGACCGTCGCTGCACAGCAGATACACATCGCCGGGGCGACCGCGGAAGGAGCGCACGTCCACCTCTACTGTGGCCTCTGGGCCGAGCGCGCGTGTGATCACCGAGCGTTGCGGATGCTCCTCGGCTTCCTCGGGAGTGAGCTTGCCCTGGCGAATGAGCTCGTCCACAAGCGAGTGATCGTCTGTGAGTCGCAGCAGCTCGTCCCCGCGCAAGCAGTAGGCGCGGGAGTCACCTACGTGGGCGATCGACACATCCCGCTCACCGACGTATACGACGGTGATGGTGGTCCCCATGCCAGCGTGCTCGACGTTGCTGTGGGAGAGCTCATTGATGCGCGAGTTGGCCTGCTCGACCTGAGACACGAGGCTGCTCTCGGGATCCAACCCGTCATCGAGACCGCCGCTGAAGGTCTCAACCGCCACGCTCGAGGCAACCTCCCCGGCCTGGGCGCCACCCATCCCGTCGGCAACCACGAACAGCGGCGAGCGCACGAGCAGCGAATCCTCGTTGGCACGCCGTTGCAGACCTGTGTCTGTGCCGCACCAGTGCTCGGCCACGCGCAGCATCAGCTCTCCAACCGGCTAGCGAATCGCGGGCTTGCAGCCAACCCAGACAACAGTGGCCTTGGGGTAGCGGTCACCGAACCGGCCTCGTGAGCCATTGCTCAGTCGACCTCGAAGGCAAATTCGGAGTCGCCGATGCGCACACGATCGCCCGGGTGCAGCGGGCGCGGGCCGTCGAGCAGCTCCTCGTTCAGGTAGGTGCCGTTCGTGGAGGCAAGATCCTCGACCACAAGAATCCTTCCCTGCTCGTACACACGCGCATGACGCGAGGAGGCGAACGGATCGCTCAAGCGTATCTCGGCGGTGTCGCCGCGACCCAACACGACGTCCCCACCGAGGTCATAGATCATGCCCGGCTCATGACCTGGAGCACGCTCCACCACCAAGCGTGGCGCACGGCCTAGTAGATCGGCGGGGCCGAGCGTGGAGGCCGAGTGCAAGCCGGTGGCGTCAGCCGGCACGGTGCCCGCGGGCGCGGAGCCTCGATCCAGGCTGGAGACCTGTCCCCCATTGCCACGCAGATCCCGCAGTGCGCTGCGGGATACCCACAAGAGGAACAGGTATAGGACGGCCAGGAAGCCGAACTTCAACATCACCGACACAGGCTCGAGGTTGTTCATGGGGCGATCTCGAAAAGAATCTCAGTGGAGCCAATTTCGATGCGGTCCCCCGTGCGCACTTGGTGGGCTCCATGGACAGTGAGATCGTTGACGCGCACCCCGTTGGTTGAGCCGAGATCCTCAATCGTCCAGCCGGCGCCAGCGGGCCGGAGCTCGGCGTGACGGCGGGAGACGCTCGAATCGTCTAGCACGATGTCACAATCGCGGCTGCGCCCGATCGTGGCGCCGCGGGGCTGGACGAGCAGACGTCTGCCGGACACCACGAGCAATGCCTTGGAACGTCTGCGTGGCCCGGTCTGCTCGACGGCGTCGCGGACGCGCTGAGAGTTGCTGAAGATCATCGTGTTGCCAGTTTCCTCGGGCGGCTCATGGGTGCCGCTACCAACCCCGTAGGAATGCGCGACGGCGACCGAGCCGCGTGGCGGCGCGGGAGGGCGATTGGGGTGAGCTGCGGGAGACGCCTGCTGCTCACTTTCCTGAGAGCTCTCCTCGGGCCTCACCAGCCGCGCTTCGATCCCGAATTCGCCGAGCTTTAGCTCCTTGTCGGTGTGGAAGGTGATGTGCGGGCGCGAGGCGAGCGCGAGGCTCTCACCGCGGGCATGCTCCAACAGATAGGCGCAGAGCTCGTCGATGACCTCGTGCTCGACCCCGTCGTAGCGTGCGCGGTCGCGCGGGGAGAGCCACACCGAGTATTCGTTTGGGGCGTATACGCGCGATACCGAGGCGGTCTTGTTCTCGTCCATCTCACGTGCCAGCTTGCGCGCGAGCTCGATCGGGCGCACCTCGGCTTTGAACACGCGTCCGAAGGTGCCCTCGACAAGGCCAGCGATCATGTTCTCCAGTGTCCTCAGGGCATTCATGTCCGGTCACCTCGGCCTAGCCGCGGCGGTTCCACCACTCTAAGGGGCACATGCGATGGGAGTGGGCGGACAGTGTGTACGCGAGGGTCACATGAGCCTATGCTGGACCGCGCAGCGCCCGTGCACATACCGCCAGCGCACAGCCAAGGACGGCGCCAAGCAGCGCGCCGCGTGGGCTCGGCTCGCTTGTATGCGCGAGTAGCAGCCGGGTAAGCACGGGCACGGCGGCGAGCAACGCCACCGTCCAGGCGAGCGCGGCGAGGATGTCGAGCGCGGCGCTGCGCCCCCGCACGACCCACGGCAGGATCATGCTCGCAAGCGCCCATACCGCGGCGCCGAGCAACAACTGGAGGTTGAGCGTGGCGGCGAGCACATGTGTGGCGGTGCTGCCCAAGGAGGCCTCCCATACAGCTCTGGGGGGCAATCCGCTCGGCGGGCCAAGCCACAAATGCCTCACAAGCAGCGACTCAGACAGTGCCAGCCACCAGAAGCCGAGCGCGCCAAGCCCCGCGCGCGCTCGCCAACTGGCGCACTGACCGGCGATCGCCGGGAAGGCACCCGCTAGGCCTGCCAGGCCAAGTACCGGTGCGAGGATCGCGCCAAGCCAGCCAGGGCCCGAGCGGCGCGGGAGCAGCAGCAGGGGCAAACCGGCGGCCACTAGCAGCAGCGACACTCCCGGCCGGCCCTTGGCCCCCTGCCAGACAGCGCAAGCGAGCAGGCAGCCGATCCACACCGCTCGCGGCAGCGTCACCCACGGGCGGGAGGGCTTTTCTGTCGGGGGCTCGTCGAGCTCGTGGCTCGGTGCGTAGACGTCGGCACGCCGAGGAACGCGAGCGGCAGCAGAGGCAATGGCAGGGGAGGCAATAGCGGTCGAAGCGTCCCTTTCTGCGGACGCAAAAGGGGCCGGTGACTGCTGCCGCTCAGCCCAGGGGGGCGTCGGCTCGGTTGTTAGCCGGGGTCCGGGCCGTCGGGCGAAGAGACTGCGTTTCGTCCCCCCTTCGAGTGCCTGCTCGATCGCGTAATGCAGGTCGGCGAGCGTGCCTCGGCGCTCGGGGTCGGGGCTGAGCGCCACGTCTAGTGTGCGAGTCAGATCGCGCGGAAGATCGCGGCGGCGTCGCTGTAGCGGTTCGATCGGGGCGCCGATCCTGCGTGCGGTGGCAGCGGGGGTGCGACCTCGCACTGGGTTGACGCCACTCAAAGCCTCGTAGAGGACAAGCGCAAGCGAGTAGAGATCCGCCGACGGGCCCACCTGGTGGCCTTCGCTCTGCTCGGGGGCCATGTAGGCAAGCGTGCCGAGCACGTCCCCGGGCTGGGTCAGAGCGTCGTCTCCCGCGAGGCTGGCACCTCCGAAGTCGGCGAGCTTGGCCGGGGGCGAGGCAACGCCACGCCTGGGTGTGTGCTCAGAGTTTTCGCTGGGCACGAGTACGTTCTGGGGCTTGACGTCGCGATGGACCACACCGCGGGCGTGCGCATGTTCGAGCGCTCCAATCAAAGCCAGCCCAATCTCGAGTATCTCCACGTCTGAGAGCTGGTCCTCTGAAATCAGCTGAGCCAAGGTAGCCCCGTCGACGAGCTCTGAGATCAGGTAGAACGCGTCTTGGTCCGAGCTGGCCTCGTACAAGGCCACAATCGCCGGGTGTGCCAGCCGGGCGGTGGCGTGCGCCTCGCGGGCGGCCCGTTCGCGATCTTCCTCAGAAGGCAGAGGGATGCGCTTGACCGCGACCGTACGGTCGAGCAGCTCGTCGTGGGCCCGCCAGACGGTGCCAAACCCCCCCGTGCCAAGACGCTCGAGCGGTGTGTAGCGGCCGAGCAGCAATCCCTCACGGTGTCGAGACCGCTCATCGGAAGCGCGAATGTGGCTTTGGACGAGAGTCTCGGAGGAGTCCACCGACTCCGCGTTCGCCGGGCCAAGGCCCTTTCCCTGCCAGGGAATTGCGCGAGCCTGCGCTGACCGAGAAGTTGCAATTCGCATTCCGGCTGCCCGTGGGGTCATACTGGTGAGCTTCACAAGCCCCTGCAAGGAGCACTCTTTTGTCGTTCTTCGACGACGAGGACGAGGAGGCGCCGACGACAGTTCGTCCGGCGCACACCCAACAACAGCCGCGACCACAGCCACGTCGGCCCCAACGGGCGGGCGGAGGGCCAGGTGGGACTCAATCGATAGACCATCACGCGATGATGGTGCGACGCCGGATCGCGGCGGGAGTCGCGGTTGTGTTGCTGATCGCGATCGTGCTACTCGTCAACGGTTGCCTGAAGCGCGGTAAACAGCAGGCGCTTGAAAGCTACAACCAGAACGTCAACCAGATCTCGCAGTCCTCCGAATCGCAGGTAGCGCGTCCGCTGTTCACGACGCTCTCGGGCGCCAGCGGCAAGTCGGCGCTCGATGTGGAGGTGCAGGTGGACCAGCTGCGCCGCCAGGCACAGGAACTCGCGGAACGAGCCAAAGGGCTCAGCGTCCCGAGTGAGATGACGGCCGCGCAGCGCAACCTACTGCTCGCGCTGGACCTCCGTGTCGAAGGGCTATCGAAGGTGGCGGGTCTGGTGCGCGAAGCGCTCGGCGGCCAAGCGCAGCAGGCGAGTACCAAGATCGCGGGGGCGATGGAGATCTTCCTTGCCTCAGATGTCCTCTACTCCCAGCGGGTGGTGCCCCTGATCGAGCAGTCGCTCGCGGGCGGTGGCGTCAGCGGCCAGAGCACCGCGTCGAGTCGCTTCCTACCGAACCTCAGCTGGCTCACGCCAGCCACGGTGCAGTCGAAGATCAGCGGTCGGGCGGCGGCAGGCTCAGGAGCGGTGGCGCCCGGCACCCACGGACACGCGCTGAAGGGCGTGAGCGTGGGAACGAACACGCTCGAACCATCCCCGACACTCAACCACGTCAGCGGTGGCTCGAACCCGACTTTCACGGCGATGGTGGAAAACTCCGGGTCCAACCCCGAGACCGACGTCAAGCTGGACGTGTCGGTTACTACCGAAGGCAAGACGCTTACCGCTCAGCGGGTGATCGGCAAGACAGAACCTGGGAGCACCACCAACGTAGAAATCCCGGTGAAGGGCGTCACGCTCGGTGCCGCGTCGCGCGTCACCGTGAATATCGAGCCCGTTCCGGGGGAGACGGACGTAGAAAACAACAAGGCCAGCTTCCTCGTGATCTTCGAGAAATAGTCGAGGGACTGGCCAGCGTGGGCATCTGCCGGGGCGCCCATCCGCGATCACGGTTCCACACGGCCGTATGAGCGGCTAACTTGTTTGCGGTGATTGCTGCATCGCTGAACAACACGCAGGGGATCGTTGCGCTCGTAGCGCTCGTGGTGGCGATCCTCGCGCTGATCGCGTGTGTGGCGCTCATGCGCGGCATGCGCAACGTGCGAGCCGCGCAGAGCCTGGTGCTTGGCGACGGCTCCAAGCGCGACGTGGTGGCTCACAGCGCGACGTTGCAAGAGGCCTTCGAAGCGCTGCAGGAGTATGTGGGCGATGTAGCCCTGCGCCTAGACGAACGTCTGGATGACGTAAATGTCGCCCTTACCGGAGCAGTGTCCCATCAGGCATTGGTTCGCTACGACGCCTACAACGAGCTCTCCGGACAGCAGTCGGTATCGATCGCCTTGCTCGACGGTCGCCATTCGGGGGTGGTGTTGACCTGCATTCACCATCGCGATCAGGCACGGGTATACGCCAAGCAAGTGCGAGAGGGCAACGGCGAGCTCGAGCTCTCACCGGAGGAGGCCGAGGCTGTACGAGTGGCGATCGGCGACAATCCGTCGCTACCACCCGCGACGAGCGTCAATACGGCGACAGACACCGTAGATGCCACCGGCATCTAGCCCAGTCCCACAAGCCGGCTATCTAGGACCGGAGGGCACCTTCAGCGAGGAGGCGCTACTCGGCAGCATCGACGCTGATGCGGTGGCGCCGGTGGCGCTCGAGACGATCCGCGACGCCGTGATGGCGGTGCAGGACGGTGCCGTGGAGTGGTCGCTCGTGCCGATCGAGAACTCGATCGAGGGCTCGGTGACAGTAACCCTCGACGCACTGGCGGGAGACGCCAGCGAAGTGGCGATCGTGGGCGAGGTTGTGTTGCCGGTGCGCCACTATCTAATCGCGCGCACGGCACTCGAGCTCGGGCAGATCGAGACGATCGTCTCTCACCCGCATGTGCCAGGTCAATGCACTCGCTTCCTGCGCGAGCGACTGCCGCATGCACGTATCGCGGCGGCCAGCTCTACGGCTGAGGCCGTGCGACTCGTGGCCGAGCGTGGCAGTGTCGTAGCCGGCGACAGGCCGGCAGGGAGCGAGACAACGGGAGCGGGGGAGGATGAAGATGGGTCGTGGGCTGCTATTGGCACACGGCTCGCCGCCGAGCTGTATGGCTGCGAGATGATCGCGGAGGGAATTCAGGATCGCGAGGACAACGAGACTCGCTTTGTATGGCTCGCACGTACCGACTCCCAGGCAGGAGGGCCGCCGTTGCTAGTGCCCGTCGGCCCGCGAGCAAAGACCTCGCTCGTGTTCTGGGGCGCCGGCGCCGACCGCGCTGGTTGGCTGGTGTTGTGCCTAGACGAGTTCGCCCGACGTGCGATCAATCTCACGAAGATCGAGTCGCGCCCCATGCGTGAGCGGCTCGGGCATTACATGTTCTTCGTCGACCTCGAAGGCTCGCTGACAGAAGAGCTCGTATCGCAGGCGATTTCCGGTCTGCGGACTATGTGCGAGCAGGTACACGTTCTCGGTTCCTACCCGGTCGCGTGAGACCGAGCGGGCGAGCGAGCGAGCCAGGCCGCTAGACTCCGGCGCTAAAGATGGAAAGCACGGCACCCACAGAGCCAGTGGGGTCCGTGTCGCCCGCAGAGCACCAGCGGCACGGACCGAGCTCATCGTCGAATACGGCGATGGGTGGCCGGGTGCTCGTCCTCAACGCTACCTTCGAGCCGATCAACGTGTGCTCGGTACGGCGCGCGGTGGTGCTCCTGCTGAAGGAGAAGGCGGAGCTGATTGAGCGAGGATTGTGGGAGCTGCACTCCGAGAGCTCAACGCTGGCCCGGCCGGTGGTGATCCGGCTCGTGAGCTATGTGCGCGTACCGCGGGACACCCACCGACGCAAGATCACCCGCCGCGCCGTGTTCGCGCGCGACGGCTGGACTTGTCAGTACTGCGGGTCGCGCTCCAGCCTGACCGTCGATCACGTGATCCCGCGCTCGAAGGGGGGCACCTCCAGCTGGGAGAACATAGTGGCGTCGTGCGCACCGTGCAACCGGCGCAAGGGAGACATGCTGCCGCGCCAGGCCGGCATGCACCCGCGTCATCAGCCTCGTACCCCACGCGCTGAGATTTTCATCCACGTCGCGAGTCCCACGATTCCGGCGGCATGGCGGCAGTATCTGCCCGCCGCGGCCTGAGGGCGCTGGATCATTCCAGCACCTCTCCAGCGCATGCCACTCCAGCGGGGTACTCGAGCACTCGTTAAACACGGAGGGCGCCTCGACCAGGCGCCCTCCGCTTTCAACTGTGCTGGACACAATCGCGTAGATTCCGCATTGCTTAGCGCGCCGGCTGGCGCCGCTGGGCACTGCGAACCGGAGGGACAAGTCCGGCGACCTACGCGATGGTGGCCCGGGTTGGAATCCGCTAGGCGGGTCCAGCCGAGTGCTTCGGCCTAACGGCCGGCCACCTCCAGAGTCCCGCAAATACTGTCAGCCAACGTAGGACCACCTCCTTTCTCTGGTCCTAGAAATGTAGCGGACCGAGACGGCGATGTGGGTCAGTCCACAGGAGGCGTATCGGGAGCATCCACCGGCAGGCTCTCCTGCTCGCCCTGAGCGTCCTGAGCGTCGTCGGCCTCGCCGCTGTCCACAACCAGCGCTACGGCGCTTACGACATCCTCATCCTTGAGGTTCATCACGCGCACCCCGGTGGCTGAGCGGCCCTGCTGGGAGATGCCGCCGGCAGAGGTCCGTTGGACCATGCCTCCGACGCTAATGAAGACCAGCTCGTGGTGCTCGCGCACGACCAGTGCACCGGCAAGCGCGCCCTTCTGCTCGGTGAGGCCAATCGTCTTGACACCCTTTGCGCCACGGTTGGTCTTGCGGTACTGGCTTATCTGCGTGCGCTTGCCGTAGCCGTTCTCGGTTACAACCAGCAGATCCATGTCGTCGCGGGCGACGTCCATGGCGATGACTTCGCCCTTCTCTCCCACATCCATGCCGCGCACACCGGTGGTGTCGCGGCCCATCGAGCGGGCATCGGACTCGGCAAAGCGCACGGTCAGCCCAGCACGCGAGACCATGATGACCTCATCGTCCGATTCCACGGCGCGTACGGCCAACAGCTCATCGTCGTCGCGAATGTTGATCGCGATGATCCCGTCGGCCTTGATTGGAGTGTTGTAGGCAATCAGCTCCGTCTTCTTGATTGTGCCTTTGCGCGTTGCGAACACCAGATACTTGGTCTCGGTGAAGTCACGCGTGGAGAGAACGGCCTGCACACGCTCACCTTCGCGCAACGGGAGCACGTTCACGAGCGCGCGGCCCTTGGCGGTGCGGGAAGCCTCCGGCAGCTCGTAGACCTTCGAGCGGTACACCTTGCCGCGATTGGTGAAGAACAACAGGTAGTCGTGTGTGGAGCAGATGAACAGGTGCTCGATGAAGTCCCCGTCCTTCATATCCATGCCGGTGATTCCGCGACCGCCGCGTTGCTGTTGGCGGTAAGTGGCAAGCGGCAACGACTTGACGTAGCCGGTGTTGGTGATTGTGATCACCATCTGCTGATCGGCGATCAGGTCCTCGATGTCGATCTCGTCCTCGGAGTGGCTGAGCTCGGTGCGTCGCTCGTCACCGAAGCGCTCTGAGATCTCACCCAGCTCTTCCTTGATCACCGAGAGAACTCGGCTCTCCTCGCCAAGGATCGAGCGTAGCTCTGCGATCCGCTCGGTCACGTCGGCGTGCTCCTGCTTGATCGAGTCGGCCTCCAGTGCGGTGAGTTGGGAGAGGCGTAGGTCGAGAATGGCCGTCGCCTGGATCGCGCTCAGCTCGAAGCGCTCGACCAGCTGTTCGCGCGCGGCTTCGCGGTCGCGCGAGCCACGGATCAACTCGATGATGGCGTCGAGGTTCTCCAAGGCCACGAGCAGTCCCTCGAGAATGTGAGCGCGGGCCTCCTTCTCGCTCAGCTCGTGCTTGGTGCGTCTTACGATCACCTCGCGTTGGTGGGCCACGTAGTTGTGGATCACCGCGCGCAAGTTCAGTGTGCGCGGGACGTTGTCCACGAGCGCCACCATGTTCACGCCGAAGGTGGTTTGCATAGAGGTGTGCTTGTAGAGCTTGTTCAGCACGACCTTCGGGATCGCGTCGCGCTTGAGCTCGATTACAAGGCGCATCCCGCGCTTGTCGGACTCGTCGCGCAAGTCTGAGATCTCGGGAATCTTCTTCTCATGCACGAGGTCGGCGATCTTCTGGATAAGGCCACCGTCGCCACCCTTCTTCACCATGAACGGCAGCTCGGTGACGACGATCGCCTCCTTGCCCTGCTTGAGCGGCTCGACGTGCGCTCTGGCTTGGACGCGCACACGCCCACGACCGGTCTCGTAGGCGTCGCGGATGCCGGCGCGCCCGAGGATCACACCGCCTGTTGGGAAGTCGGGGCCCTTCACGTGCGCCATCAATCCCTCGACGTCGATCTCGGGATCGTCGATATAGGCGACCGTCGCGTCGATCACCTCACGCAAGTTGTGGGGCGGGATGTTGGTGGCCATGCCCACGGCGATCCCGGAGGAGCCGTTGACGAGCAGGTTCGGGAAGCGCGCCGGCAGCACCAGCGGTTCCTGGCGAGAGCCGTCGTAGTTGGGTGCGAAGTCGACCGTGTCCATGTCGAGGTCGCGCAGCATCTCGGTGGCGATGCGGGCCAGGCGGGCCTCGGTGTAGCGCATGGCGGCTGCCGGATCGTCGTCAACCGAGCCGAAGTTGCCTTGCCCATCGACGAGCTCGTAGCGCATCGAGAAGTCCTGGGCCATGCGTACGAGCGTGTCGTAGATGGCGGAGTCGCCGTGCGGGTGATAGTTGCCCATCACCTCGCCCACGATCTTGGCGCACTTGGCGTATGAGCGAGTTGGGCCAAGACCAAGCTCGTTCATGGCGTAGAGAACGCGTCTGTGAACCGGCTTGAGGCCGTCGCGCACGTCAGGCAGCGCCCGCCCGACGATTACCGACATGGCGTAGTCGAGGTACGCGGTGCGCATCTCGTCCTCGAGAGCGCGTGGCTCAATGTTGCCGCCACTGAGAGTGTCAGGCGTCGCCATGCTGAATCACCCCCTCAGATGTCTAGGTTTACGACGGCACGGGCGTTGTCTTCGATGAACAGACGTCGCGGCTCTACCTGGTCGCCCATCAGCATCGAGAAGGTGCGATCGGCCGCGGCGGCATCCTCGAGTGTGACCTGTGCCAGCGTCCGGCTCCCTGGGTCCATCGTCGTTTCGGCGAGCTGCTCGGCATTCATCTCGCCGAGACCCTTGAAACGCTGCAACTTGACGCCCTTCTGAGCAACCGCCATCACAGCGGAGCGGAGCGCCTCGAACGACGGAGCGCTCTCGTGTGCGTCGCCGAGTCGTACCTCGAATGCGGGCGTGCCAGCCATCTCAATCAACTGTCGGTGCACCGACGCGAGCTGGCGGTACTCCTGCGAGTCGAACAGGGCGCGCTTTATCCTGTGTGTTCGCGCGAAGCCAGTGCGCGTCTCGGTTGCCTTTACGCGCAACTCCAGCGGGTCTTGCTCGATCAGCTCGGTTGCGTGTGTCTCACCTTCCAAACCCTCGCGAGAGAGAAGCTCGATCGCGTCATCGACGCTCTTCACCTGATCGCCGAGCAACGAGGACTCCTCCAAGAACTGGACCATCTCGTGGCCGTGAACGGCGCGCAAAGACGACGACCAGCCCTCGTACTGCTTCAGCAACCTGATGAAACGCTGCCAGCGTGTGTCGGTGAGCTTGAACTGACTACCGTGACGGTCGAAGACGGCGAGCTTCTCCCACTTGTCGGCGAGCAGGGTGTCCTCGAGCTCGTGCTCCTTCTCGATGTAGCGCTCACGGCTGCCTTGCTTGATCTTGTAGAGCGGGGGCTTGGCGATGTAGACATAGCCAGCTTCGATTAGATCCTGCATCTCGCGAAACAGCAGGGTGAGCACGAGCGTCCTGATGTGGGCACCGTCGACATCGGCGTCGGTCATCAGGATCACCTTGTGATAGCGCGCGTTCTCGAGGTTGAACTCGTCGCGCACACCCGTGCCGATAGCGGTTATGAGTGCTTGAACCTCCGTGTTTTGGAGCACCTTGTCGATACGGCTCTTCTCGACGTTGAGGATCTTTCCCCGGAGCGGGAGCACTGCCTGAGTGTTGCGGTCGCGGCCCTGCTTGGCCGATCCACCGGCGGAATCGCCCTCGACCACGAACAGCTCCGCGAGGCTTGGATCTTTGACGGAGCAGTCGGCGAGCTTGCCGGGTAGCGTCGAGTTCTCCAGGGCCGACTTGCGACGGGTGAGGTCGCGTGCCTTGCGTGCCGCATCACGTGCACGCTGCGCCTGAATGGCCTTCATGATCACCGCGCGTGCCTCGCTGGGGTTCTCCTCCAAGAACTCGGACAGCCCGGCATTGACCATCGACTCCACGAAGCCCGCCATCCCGGGATTACCGAGCTTGGTCTTGGTCTGGCCCTCGAACTGGGGATCGCGTAGCTTGACCGAGATCACCGCGGTCAATCCCTCACGTGCATCGTCGCCGGAGAGGTTGTCCTCCTTCTCCTTGAGTAGAGCGTGATCGCGGGCGTACTTGTTCAGCGTGCGCGTCAATGCCGAGCGAAAGCCGGACATGTGCGAGCCGCCCTCGCGCGTGTTGATGTTGTTGGCGAAGGAATGGATCGACTCCTGGTAGGAGGAGTTCCACTGCATAGCCACCTCGGCGGCACCCTCATCGCTCTCTCCGGAGAAGAACACGACCTTGCGGTGGACCGTGTCCTTGTTCTCATTGAGATAGGCGACGAAGTCCTCGATCCCACCCTCGTAGCGGAACTCAGCGGAGTGTCCCTCGCCGCGCTCGTCGACGATGGAGATCTTCAAGCCTCGCGTGAGAAACGCCGTCTCGCGCAAGCGCTCCTCGAGCGTGTGGAAATCGAAGTCGAGCGCCTCGAAGATATCGGCGTCTGGGAGGAAAGTGACGGTTGTGCCGGTGGAAGCACCCGCGGCGAGCTTCTCGCCACGTTGAAGCTCCTGCTGTGGAGCACCGCGCGAATACTCCTGTGAAAAGGCATATCCATCGCGGTCGATCTGCACCAACAGACGCTCTGACAGCGCATTGACGACCGATACACCAACTCCATGCAGGCCACCTGAGACCTTGTACCCGCCCCCGTCGCCGAACTTGCCTCCGGAGTGCAGCACTGTGAGCACCACCTCGATCGCGGGCCTGCCCTCCTTCTCCATGATCGCAACCGGGATTCCACGGCCGTTGTCTACGACGGTGATCGAGTTGTCGGGGTGGATGGTCACTGACACCTCGGTGCAAAAACCCGCCAAGGCCTCGTCGACCGAGTTGTCCACAACCTCGTACACAAGGTGGTGTAGGCCCATCGTCCCGGTCGAGCCGATGTACATGCCAGGGCGCTTGCGAACGGCCTCCAGGCCCTCGAGAACTGTGATGTCCTGAGCGTCGTAGCTGGCGTCGCCTCCCATAGTTGGGTCGCTGGCCCCACCCTTGGTGGCAGGCTTTATCTGCGAGCTTGAGGTGTCGGTCGCCAATGGTCCTCCGATGACGCAAGAACGCCCCGGAGGCCGGGTGTTCAATACCTCGGTCCGGGGCGGGGGGTTTGTTTACAGAACGATAGCACAGCGACCCCCTCGAACGACCCCCGCCACCGTCGAGAAATGCCTGCAAACAAGCCAAAATCGGGGTATTTATAGGTGCACCGTATGCGGCTCGACGAGGGCCGGCGACAGGTCTGCTCGTGGGGGCTTCGCGGGTATAAGCGGTTTGGGTCCAGGCCTCAGCCTGTACGACAGCGCAGCTTGCGGATCAACTCCGCGCCGAGGGTCTCGTTCAGGCGCGCCACGAGCCCGGAACTCATCAAATCGAGCTCAGCGGCCCATACCGCGTCGGCGCAGACGATCGTAAGCACACCATCGCGCTCATAGGTCGGCAGGCCGGCCTCGGCAATCGTTGTGCCTACGGCTTGCTCCCATGCCTGCTGCACACGGGCGAGCGTGGTCGCGGGGGCCAGCGCCGCGGTCAGACCCTCCAGTGCGAGAGAAAACGGACGAGGTGCGAGCCGGCTCATGCGGCGAGCGCCTCCTGCAAGATCGCTCCGGGTGAGACGCTCAGACGTGTCGCGGCCATGTCACCGGACCCAGGCACATGAGCTAGATCCGTGGTTGCAACGACACTCTGTCCACAACTGAGCAGCTCCTGTGCGAGTAGCTCGCGCCGCGTTACGTCGAGCTCGCTCATGACATCGTCGAGCAGCATCAGTGGCACGTGGGTGCGCTCGCTCGCAAGTACCGAGCGCTCAGCAAGTAGCAGGGCCAGTAGAGCCAAACGCTGCTCGCCCTGAGAGCCGTATGAGCGCAGCTCGCGACGGTCGCGCAGGATCGACAGCTCATCGCGGTGCGGACCGTAAGTGGAGAACCCTCGTTCGAGATCGCCCGGCAGACGTGCCTCTAGCTCTGCGATGAATCCGTCTACATCGGTGGCTCTCGAGCACGGACGGTACTCGAGACTTGGCTCTCCACTCAAACCGAGCTGCACGGCTCGCTGAGCGAACGGCTCGGCCAGCATCGAGACGAGCGTGGCACGATTCTCGGTTAGGGCAAGCGCGTGGCGGGCAAGCTCCAAATCCCAGCTGGGAAGCGTGGAGCGCGACGCACGCGAAGCCCGGATACCAGCGATCAGCGCATTCCGTTGAGCCAGCGCACGCGAGTAGTCGCGGCGCGTTGCTACGCGTGGCGGCCACAGGGCGGCGATCAGCTGATCTAGATGGGCACGGCGCAGTGTGGGCGCGCCCTTGAGCAGCTCCAAGCGATCTGGGGAGAAGACGCTCACGAGCGGCCGCTCCTCCACATCGGCGAGACGCTCGACAGGGGCGCCATCGGCCGTCATGTGCTTCGGCAAACCAGGCTGGAACCCCACTGTCAGCTCGTGGTGGCGATCCCCGTCTGAAAGCGCGACGACGATGCGCGTGGCTTGAGCTCCGAAGCGCACCAACTCACGCTCGGAGCGCGTACGTTGCGAGTAGCCGGTACAGCCGAAGTACAGAGCCTCGAGCAGATTGGACTTGCCAGCGCCGTTAGGCCCATGGACGACCGTTAGCCCAGAGCCAAGATGGGCCTCAGCACGCGTGTATGTGCGGAAGTCGCGCAATTGCACACTGAGAACCAGCACCTCACCCTCCCGGCGACCTCAGGTGTTCAGCCTGATCGGCATGATGAGGTACACAAACTCTCCACCATCGGGAGACTCGATCAAGCCAGGGCGGAGAGGGCTGATCAGCTTGAGCACTAGATCCTCGGATTCCACGCTCTCGAGACCATCGCGCAGGAACTCCGGATTGAAGCCGATCTCAAAGGGCTCTCCCGAAAATGGCACGGGCAGCATCTCACTAGCCTCTCCCACATCCGGGGTTTGAGCCGAGACCGTCAGCTCGCCCTCGCCAAAGCTGAGGCGCAGCGGTGCGTTCTTTTGCGCAAGCAGGCTGATACGCCGAACGACATCGGCGATCTCAGCGCTGGAGAGGCGCAGCTCATGCTCCACCGACTCCGGAAGCAGCTGCTGATAGTTCGGGAATTGGCCGTCTATCAACCGAGAGGAGAGCACGATTGCACCGATCTCGAACACGATCTGGTTCTGGCCGAGGCTGATCGTCAACTCAGGCTCATCCGCCGACTGGGCGATGCGAGCAAGCTCTTGAAGTGCTCGCGCGGGAACGTTGGCCTCGATTGTTCCCTGCAGCGCTGAGTCCAAAGTGGCGTGCTTGATGCTGAGGCGATAGGAATCTGTCGCAACCATCGTAAGCTCTTGTCCGCCTGCCGAGATGAGGACGCCCGTAAGAACAGGCCGTGTCTCGTCTTTCGATGCCGAACGAGACACCTGGAGAGCGGTATCGACGAATGCCTGCGTAGAAAGAGCCATCCTGGTAGCGAGGTCCGGGGTAGGAAGGGCTGGGAAGTCCTCGGAGCGCAGCGTGCGCAGATGAAATGTGGCGGAGCCAGATATGAGCTCCACGTCTTGGTCTTGAGCCCGCAACTCTAGTGTCGCTGTATCTCCAGGGAGCGAGCGAGCTACTTCGAGTAGTAGGCGTGCCGGAAGAACAGCCGAGCCGGGATGAAGAATCTCACCGCTGAGAGGAACGCGTAGACCTACCTCCATGTCGGTGGCAAGCAACAAAGGTTGATCTCCATCGGCCGAGATCATCACTCCAGAGAGCGCCTGAACAGAAGCACGTGAGGACGCGACGCGCGTAGCGGTTTGTAGCTGTGCTAGTAGCTCAGCGGTTGAAAGGGAGATCTTCACTGATGCACCTGAAGAGGTTTATAGGTTTAGTAGGGCCTGTGGAGATGTGTAGTTCGTGGCTATGTCTTGCGATATAGGAGGATTGGGTGTGTACAAGCTGTGGGCGAAGCCGTAGAAGTTTGTCAAGCGGACCGGTCAACAGGATTGTCGATCAGGCTCGCGCGAAGCTCTTCGACAGCTGTACGAGAGTCTATGTTCTTCGATATTCGCTCTCCGGTACGCCGCCAGGCATGCAAGACGGTGGTGTGGTCGCGTCCACCAAACTCTCGTCCGATGGCAGGTAGGGACTCCTGGGTGAGCTCGCGCGACAGATACATAGCTACTTGTCGTGGCCAGGCCAGTCGTGCTGTGCGAGCTGAGGAGATGAGCTCCTCGTCTGAGATCCCAAAGCGCTTACATGCGGCAGCCTTGATCTCGGCGATGGAGCGAGTCTGTCGATCGGCTCTCGGGTAGAGGCCGTCGAGCACCTCGGTTGCTAGCTCAGCGCTGAATGGACGTCCGGTGAGCGAGCTGAAAGCCACAACTCGGATGAGGGCGCCCTCGAGTGCCCGAACATTGATGGAGATGCGCTCTGCGATGACTTCTAGGGCTCGTGGATCAACCGACTCCAGTCCGTCTTGCTGGGCTCGCTTGCGCAACATCGTTAGGCGAGTTGAGAGGTCGGGAGGGCGGATATCGGCGACGAGCCCTGACTGGAAGCGCTCGCGCAACCTGTCTTCAAGGGCCTGTAGATCCTTGGGGGGGCGGTCTGAGCTCAGCACGATCTGGCTGCCGGCGTCATAGAGCGCGTTGAAGGTGTGGAAGAACTCTTCCTCTGTCTTGGTCTTTCGCTCGAGGAACTGGACGTCGTCGATCATGAGCAGGTCGACATGGCGGAAGCCTGCCTTGAAGGTGTCGAGTTGGCCTGTTCCCAGAGCTCTGAGGAAGTCGTTGGTAAAGGACTCGCCTGTGGTGCATCGCACATGCAGTCCAGGATTGTGGGTGGCGATGAAGGTGGCGATCGATTGAAGTAGGTGGGTCTTGCCGACGCCAGGAGGACCGCAGATGAATAGAGGGTTGTATGCCTGCCCGGGCAGCTCGCTGACGGTTAGGGCCGCGGCATGAGCAAGTCGGTTGGAATCGCCGATGACGAACTGATCGAAGGTGAGCTTTGGGTTGCCCCAGGAGGCTTGGCTGAGTTGTGGGGGGGTTGTGCAGGGAGCTGTAGAGGAAACGGGCAACCCGCCGCGCGGCGGGTTGGTGGGTGCGTAGCCCCGATTGGATTGTGCCTTGACGATGTCGACGGTGAGGTCGGGGCCGAGCACGGCGGCGACACTTGCTTGCAAAACACGTCCAAAGCGCTCTCTGATCCATCCGTAGGTCTGCGAGGGTGCCTCGACGGTGAGGTTACGGTCGTTCAGATCGACGGCTCGCAGCGGCTCGAGCCAGATTCGATAGATAGGTTCGTCGATGGCCGCCGATAGCTCAGCGGTTACCTGCGACCAGATGTGCTCGAGCTCGGCGCTCACGGCAGCGATGACCTGCTCCTTGAGGGAGAAAGCGGGCGGAAATCATTCGGGTGGGGCCCATACGGGGCCCGGTGGACCGAATATATCCGAGCCTGTCGCCCGGCGCTCGCGCGGCCGCGCCGCTCACCGCAAATGGCGAGAAATTCCGTAGTCGCGGTATCTGTAGGAGCATCATCCGGACAGCCGGACGGCCAGGCCTTTATACTTCACTGCCCGGCGGAAGCCGGTCTGCCACGACCGACGCCACCGCTCCCGGTTGCGGCAGGAATACGAGCGCGGCCGGAGAAGATCGATCATGAAGCGCACCTATCAACCGAAGAAACGCAAGCGAGCCCGCACTCACGGGTTCCGTGCCCGCATGCGCACACGCGCAGGCAGGCTCACGCTCAAGCGGCGGCGCAGCAAGGGACGCAAGCGCCTCTCCACCTAGTGCCTGTCGCGCGATGATGCCGCGATCCCCCCGCCGCGGTCGACGTCTCTCACGCAGCGCGGAGTTCGAGCGGGTGTACCGGCAAGGCCGCTCCGTGTCTAACCGCCATTTGGTGCTCTACTCATTTCCCAACGAGTCGATCGACCGTCCGCGACTGGGCCTGTCTGTATCGCGAAAGGTGGGCGGGGCGGTAGAGCGCAACCATGTCAAGCGCCTATTGCGCGAAGCCTTCGACGCCGTTGAGTCAGAGCTGGAGGGTGGTCACGACGTCGTCGTGGTTGCCCGTCCCGAGGCTCGTGAGCTGGCCGAGCGCGATGGTCTGGGTGGAATAGACGGTGCCTTGGGGGAGTTGATCGGCCGTGCCGGCCTGCGTCCGGGGGGCTCAGGCGAGCCAAATCGGCAGGGACAGGCGATGGCACAGGGACAGGCGATCGATGAGAATGGCTCGCAAGGGGAAGAGCCATGAGTGCGATGGCGGCTAGCGAGAGGTCGCGGCAGACTGGTTTGGTGCGAGTGATGCGCACGGCGGCGACCATGCCGATAGTCCTCTATCAGCGCTTGATTTCCCCGGCGCTGCCGCGACGTTGCAAGTACGAGCCGACGTGCTCGCGCTATGCGGTACGGGCAGTCGGGGAGTACGGCATACTGAGAGGTCTCGTGCTCGCGACGTGGCGGTTGCTCAGGTGCAACCCGTGGAGTGACGGCGGATATGACCCCGTCGAGGCTCAACGGTTGTTCACGGTCGATCGCCACGACTCCGTGTAGCCGCGCGAGCGACACCGAGACGAGTTCACAAAATGTTCATCTTTGCCAACGTCATCGAGGAAGCGTTCTCGCCGCTGATCAGCGTCTTCCAGACGATCTTGGTGTTCATCCACAGCCATGTCGTGTCGGCGAGCTGGGGATTGGCGATTGTGGGGCTAACCGTGTTGATTCGCGCGGTGCTCGTGCCGCTCACGCTCAAGCAGTTCCGCTCGATGCAGGAACTACAGCGTCTTGCCCCGGAGCTGAAGGCGTTGCAAGAGAAGTACAAGGACGACAAGCAGCGCCAGCAACAGGAGATCATGGGCTTCTATCGGGAGCACAAAGTCAACCCGTTCGCCTCCTGTTTGCCACTTCTCTTGCAGCTGCCCGTGTTCATCTCGCTGTTCTACATGCTCCGTACGGATCTCAAGAAGAACATCTGCGGGCATGCTCTCGTCTCGCATTACAACACGCTGCACCACACCGCCATCGCGACCTTCGCGGGGCTCCCGACCAAGTACGTGGAACAGACTGGCTGCCAGACAGTGGCACCCGGTTCAGCCAAATTCTTGTTCATACCGGACATCACCGCAAAGGCCACAGGTATCGCTCTGATCGTGCTGCTGCTGCTTTACGTTGGCTCGCAGCTCACCTCCACGATGATGATGTCGGCCTCCGCCGATCCGACTCAGCGGCGACTGATGATGGCGCTGCCGCTGTTCTTCGTGATCATCCTCTACAAGTATCCGGCAGGTCTGCTGGTCTACTGGATCACCACAAACCTGTGGACCGTTGGTCAGGGCTATTTCGTCCGGCGTAGCTTCGGTCCGCCACCGACGGTATCGCCAGGCAAGGCGACCTCTTTGGCGGCTGGCAAGGGGTCCTCGAATGGAAGGGGCGATGGAGTAGGGGCCGCTAATGGAGAGCCAGCGTTGGCTGGTGCCGGCTTGGGAAGTGCACCGCCCCCACCTCCGCGTAAGAAGAAGAAGCGCTCGGGCAGGCGGCGATGACCGAGGCCGAGGAACTTCAGCAGGAGCAAGAGGATCCAACGGCAGTCCTGCAGGACCTGCTCGAGGAGATCGTAGAGAGCCTCGGTCTGGATGTGGACGTGCGGGTCGAGCGCTCCGATGGGGTGCTCACAGGCTGTGTAGAGGGAGACGACGTGGGCCTGCTGATAGGACGCCGTGGCCAGACGATCGATGCGATACAGCACCTGGCCCAGCGGATCGTCTTCCGTGGAGGCTCACCGGAGGCTCGCGTAGTCATCGACGCCGATGGGTATCGGGAGCGCCGCGCTGAAACGCTGCGATCGATCGCACGCGACGCCGCCGAGGAGTCGCTGCGGTCTGGGCAGGCGGTTGAGCTAGATCCGATGCCTGCATCTGAGCGGCGCATCGTGCATGAGTATCTGCGGGAGCATGGCGAGGTGGCAACCCACAGCGAGGGTGAGGAGCCTGAGCGGTATCTGGTTGTGGAGCCGAGCGATATTTGAGCCTCTCGGGACTGTGTTTCACGTGAAACACAGTGGTAGGAGGGCCCCGGCGGATGAGATTTGGGCGAGCTGGACCCTACCCCCGATGTTTCACGTGAAACGCTCTTGGTTACAGACACAGATATAAGGCCGCTGCTGGGCCCCCTCGTTGAACGCTACTCGCTATCTAACGGGCAGTTGGCGCAGCTTGCGGAGATCCTGAAGGCGCTGGCGGTCGATGAGCTGGCTCCCACATCTGTACGCGAGCCGGCGGAGGCCTTGAATGTGCATCTGGCCGACTCGCTTGTGGCGCTCGAGCTGGAGCTTGTACGTAATGCGACCCAAATCGCCGACATCGGGGCAGGTGCAGGCTTTCCGGGTCTACCGTTGGCTGTGGCTCTGCGGCACGCCGAAGTAAAGCTCATCGAGAGTCAGGCGCGCAAGTGCGCCTTTATGGAGCGAGTGGAGGCTGCCGCGGCGATTGAGAACGTCGAGGCGGTGTGTGCCCGGGTAGAGGAGTGGCCAGAGGGCATTGGCGTCCACGACCTTGTGCTGGCACGCGCGGTTTCCGCGCAGTCGATCGTGCTCGAGTACGCAGCACCGCTGCTGCATCTAGGTGGGGCGCTCGTGGATTGGCGCGGCCAGCGTGACCCGGAGGAGGAGCGGGTGGCGATGGTTGCGGCGGAAATGCTTGGCATGGAGCGCAAGACGGTGCTGCGGGTCGATCCTTTCGCGGGCGTGCGCGACCACCATCTACACGTTTATATGAAGATCAGAGAGACGCCTGACAGGTTTCCCCGGAGAGCGGGAATGGCTCGCAAGAAGCCATTGGCGAGGTGAGATCGAGCTTGCTTGTCAACGGCGCATGCCGCTTGCGGGGTCGATTGCTCGGCGCATCGCCGCCGGTGAGCGTGGGCGATAAGCCACTCGACCGCGATCGTCGCTAGCGTGCGGGCGACGATGGGCAAGGTTTACGCGATCGCCAACCAGAAGGGGGGGGTGGGCAAGACGACAACAGCGGTCAATGTGGCCGCGTGCATCGCCGAGGCTGGCTATGAGACGCTTGTGATCGACGCAGATCCGCAGGCGAATGCCACCGTCGGGCTTGGCCTGCCACGCTCGCACGTACCTGGGTTGTACGAGGTGTTGGCGGGCAAGAGCACAGTCGCCGAGGCAATCGTGGAAAGCTCGGTGGAGAAACTCAAACTCGTGCCCGCCAGCCCCGGGCTGGCGGCGGCAAATATCGAGTTGCCGCGAATCGACGCATTCGAGCAGCGACTTCGTGAAGTCATCGATCCGATTCGCGAGCGCTTCCAGTACATAGTGCTCGACTGTCCCCCGTCGCTTGGCCCTCTGACGGTGAGTGCGCTGGTGGCAGCGGATCGGGTGATCGTGCCAGTTCAGACTGAGTACTTTGCACTAGAGGGTCTGGCTGGTCTCTTGGAGACGCTTGCGCTCGTACAACGCGAGCTCAATCCTCGGCTGACTGTGGCGGGGATGCTGCTCACGATGCACGACAACAGGACGAGACTCGGTCGTGATGTGGAGCGAGAGGTTCGTGAGCATTTCTCAGACCTCGTATTCGAAACCGTGATACCACGCAACGTGAGGGTAGGAGAGGCACCTAGCTATGGGCTGCCGGTCACCCACCACGATCCCCATAGCGCGGGCGCAGCGGCCTATTTTGAGCTGGCAAAGGAGGTAGCGGCTCGTGGCTAAGCCAAAGCGTGGGATGGGTCGTGGGCTAGAGGCGATCCTCAGCGTCTCCGGTGAGGCTCAGGGCGGCGAGGAACTGCGTGAGCTGCCGGTGGAGTTGATCGTGGCTAATCCCAACCAGCCGCGCCGGCACTTCGACGAGGAGGCCTTGAACGCCCTCGCCGGCTCGCTAGGCGAGCGCGGCGTGCTCCAGCCGGTGCTCGTGCGGCCCAAGCCGGGAGGGACATACGAGCTAGTGGCAGGGGAGCGTCGCTGGCGGGCCGCCCAGATCGCGGGTTTGACGGAGATTCCTTCGCTTGTGCGGCCGCGCGATGACGCGGCGACGCTCGAACTTGCGCTGATCGAGAACATGGCGCGCGAGGACCTCAATCCGATCGAGGAGGCACGTGCTTGCGCGGCGCTCGTGGAGGAGCTCGGATTGACGCGCGAGGATGTGGGACGGCGCGTGGGACGCAGCCGCGTGGCGGTATCGAATCTTCTGCGACTTCTGGACTTGCCCGATGAGACGATCGAGATGCTCGAGCAAGAGCAGCTCAGCGAGGGGCACGGACGGGCGCTCCTGCTCGCCGAGGATCATGTCGCTCGCCGCCGTCTGGCCCGCGATGCCTTGCGTGAGGAATGGTCGGTGCGCACCGTCGAAGCACGTGCCAGGGAGGCGAACAAGGCCGGTGAGGCCAAGAAGGGGAAGCGCAGCGTACGCGCAAAGCCCAGTGTTCACCCCGATCAGCAAGAGGTGGCAGCCATGATCGCGACAACGCTCGAAGAGGCGCTTGGTGCCGAGGTGCAGGTGAGCGCTGAGAAGGGCGGCTATCGGGCTGAGCTCTCTTTCGCGAGCCCGGAGGAAGCGCTTGCGCTGGCGCAGAGGCTGCGAGGCGCCGACGCAGCTTGATGCCCGGCGCTTCTCGTGGGCTGACGCTAGAATCGGCGGCCGCGGGCGATTAGCTCAGTTGGTTAGAGCGCTTCTCTGATAAGGAAGAGGTCCCAGGTTCGAATCCTGGATCGCCCACTAGGCGCGCATGGATAGCTTCTGCGCTGCTGAGCGCATGTTTGGGCCGATTAGGCGTGTGAGTTGTGCGGGCGTGTATTGAGTGGCGGGCACGGTGACCTCTAGCGCGAGAGTCTGCTGCGCGATTGGGTTCTCGATGGAAACCGCGATCGACCGGACGTCGGCGGCATGCTCTTCGTCGCTGATGGCAAAGTGCGCGGTCTTGATCTGTTCGAGCTGTTGTATGAGCGCGCGCTTTGTCGCGATCGTGTTTGGACCCTCGCGAGTGAACGTTATCTCGGCCAGCAACTCGCGCTGTCGAGTTTCCGGTTGGCTCGCCAGCATCGCCTTGCCGAGTGCGGTGCAGTGCAGGGGAATGTGGGCGCCGGCTCCGAGATCCCCGTCGGCTTGATACTGGCCGCGACCGTGACCGTAAGCTCGCTGCACATAGGTTCCTCGTGTGCCATCCAGCACGCCGAGGCTGGCCGTGTGGCCTGTGAGGGTCCGCAGCTCATCGAGCACCGACCAAGAGCCAGAGCGTGCCGCGATTGCCTCCAGCGCTGACATACCCACACGCGCCGCGCCGCCGGCTAGGCGGTAGCGACGTTTGCTGTCCTGCTCTAGGCGGCCGAGCATCACCAACGTCACTGCGTAGCGGTGGGTTGTAGAGCGAGTCAGACGGAGCATGTCGGCCAGATCGGCGATCCCGATCGCGGGCGACTCGGCGGAGAAGCATTCAAGGAGCGCCATCCCGTATTCGATCGAGCGGGATAACCGTGGCTCCGGTACGTTGCGGATGTTCGGTTGGTGGTCCGTCTCGGGGCGAGGCTTGCGGGTTGGGCGGCTCGAGCCAGAACGGCCATTGCGCTCTGAGTGGGCCGACCGTGGGCTCACGCTAGCGTGTCCGGCATGTCATCCTCAGGGCGAGCTGGTGTGCGATTGGAGACGCTGGCGAGCCGATAGCAACGATCAGCAGACGGCGCGAGGTAGCCGAGCGCCGAAAGCGTCATCAGGCAACGCTGAGAGGTAGAGCATGAGAAGCCGGTTAGCTGAGCGATGTCAGACTGGCTAAGCACGGTGCGCTCGTCGTCAAATTGCGAAAGGACAGCTAGCCCTTGTTGGAGCGAGCCTGAGCACACTCGGGCCGCACGGGGCTCACGCTGTTCATCTTCTTTGGTCATCGTCGGAATCGTGGCTTGTGCGTGAGAGAATGGAAAGACCGTGACAGGCCTAGTCCCAACGCGGCTATTCCGTATGTGGCTACTGTTTGGGCAGTCGCAAGGCGGCTGGGGCCCTGGCCCCCAGCGCGAGGCGTCGGGCACGCAGTAGGAGCAGGGCGGGACGAGCAAGCGCTCCGGTCGCCGCCAGGATGCGTTCAGAAGTGGGGCGTGCCGAGGCGATCCAGGCTTGCTCATCGGCAAGGTAGAGTGCCACCATGCCGGCGAGAATCAGCCGGTGGTGTGGGGCGACATTGCGGGCACGCTCAACCGTCTCGCTTGCCAGCATTCCAAGTCGCTCGGTCATCTCCTCTTGGGATGAGTAGTGGTCGAGGAGGTTCGGTTGGTTGGTCTGCGCGGTCTTCTTCTCGGTCGACGAGGCTGTCGAGAAGGATGTGCAACGCCTCGGCCCAAGGCCAGTAGAGGGCCTCGGTCGCGTTTACCTCGCAGGGGGTGAGTGTTGGATCGGCGGCAGCCGCGACATGCGCAAAGATCGCGAGTGAAGAACCACATGCAGCTCCGATCTCCCACCAATTCAACTCAGTGCCAGATACCTGTCTGCCAGCCCATTGTCCCAAGCGTGAATGATCGTTGATAGTGGCAAGATTGATGTCACTTTGATAGAAGACGACTCGCTGAGCATGTCGCATCACCGCGTCGGCGACGATCGGATAGGAGGGCAGCTCGCGGATAGAGCTGCGACAAGTATCGGCTAGGCCAGCGAGGTAGCCGCCGTCCTCGCAGCGAGCGTGGTGCCGGTAATAGTCGGGTTGCGGCCAAGTCCGGTTGCAGTGCCACCACGAAGGCTTGGTGCAATTGGTGAGCGTTTGTTGCCGGTTCATCGCTTGGTTGCTCCATCAGTGTGTCGGCGTAGTCGAACACACCTTGAAGGTCGACGAGCAAGCGAGTGACCGGCTTGCGTCGCTCGTGCGGTACGAACGCCGCGAACGCAGCCGCTCCCTCTAGGCTCGCCCACTTGCGTCGTTGTGCGTCTAGCGCGAGGCTGCGCAGTACGGGGTCTGGTATGTCGCGGGCACGACGACGCAGCCGTCGGATCTCACCCTGAACGATGGGAAAAACGCCAAGCCAGTAGCGACGGGCTGCCGAGGCGAAGGCGATCGCGGTGCGCGCGTTTGGAGGGCTCACAGCAGACAGCCTTGCGTGTACGGGGTAGCAGTTGGTTGACGCTAGTGCTCATTCCTGAAAGCTCACTTCTGGGGCCACTCCCGCAGCCGAGTAGCCCGGTAGGGCAACCATGGCCAGCGAAACCCCGCCAACGATCAGAAGTGTGAGGACGATCTGGACCCCACCGATGCTGAATGGCGCCGGGAAACTGGTGCTGACGCGTAGGTAGCGGTCTGCGAGAGCATGTCCATACAAACCCAGGACCGCACCATCCAGAGAACCTATTCCGAGCACCACGGCACTCTCTAGTAGTACGCTGCGCCATAGTTGGAGACGGTCGAAGCCCTGAGCCTTCAGCGAGGCGAGTCGTCCGCGCCGCTGATATATAGCTGTCGAGAGAGCGGCGGCCAGCGCAAGCGCAGAAATCAGCAGGAGCAGGTTCGATATATCGCTCAGGATGCTCAGGCCTTGGCGGCCAATGCCCTCCACTTGGGCAATGCGTTCGCGAGACGTCTGGACTCTCAATCCGGTCGCGGTGCCTAGTGCTTGGCGGACGGCGCGCACGCCTTCAGTCGGTGTAATCCCGGGCTTCAGGTCAACGGCGAGCGTGGTGGGATCGGTGTTCTGCCAGTAGCGACTGTAGTCGTTGGTGTTAAGGGTGATCGTACCCGGTGGCCATCCGATGTTCGTCGTGATCGCGGCGACTTTGAAGTGAGTTGGGCCAGATGGGGTGGGCAGAATAAACGAGTTACCTATGCGTAGATTGTGTTCTGAGGCAAACCCACTCGAGATGGTTGCCCATCCACCTCGACGCATGAGTGCGCTCGCGTATGCAAGGTTGCCCTGTTGCAATTGACTTGAGAGGATCATCGAAGCGCTACCCGGTGGCGCGGCCCGTATCCAAAGACGTTGCGTGCCGACATCCAAGAACGCGCCTTGGTGGGCACTAACCGACTTGACGCCATGCGTACCGGCGATGGTTGAGATAACGCCCTGGACATGGAAACTGTCGGTGTCGTGGATGTTTTCGTTGGGTGTCACCCATAGTTCCGCTGTGCTCCACTGTTGGGAGATGCCTTGATTGATTCCCCGAATAAGGTCGCTTCGAGCGCCACCTACCGCCACAGATCCGTATATGGCAAGTGCTGTAATACAGGCAAGAGCGACAGAACGCGTCGCGGTGGCCTCTAGTTCGATCGTCGCTATTGCGATCATTCCTCCGTGATAGTGCCGAGCGATGTAACCGAGTATGCGCGTCGCGGCGCGGAAGAGGATCGGCATAAAACATGGGGCGGCTAGGGCAAGCGCCACTCCACCGGGGACTGTCAGACGAGAGCTGAGCAGGACCATAACTGTCGCGATAGCCAATATCGCCAAGCCGAGCAAAGCCGAGTTGCGCATGATGTCATCACCGATGCTCTGTCCTGGCTCGCCAGGCTCGTGCAGCACGGCGTCGATCGGTCTGCTCTCGCGTAGGTCCATGATTGGGGACATTGAGGCAAATAGTGAGGCGAGCACACCGCAAGAAAAGGCCACTACGACAGCTGTGAGATTGATCTGCTGATGGCCGGTAATTGGGAAAGTCGTCGCAAGATAGCTCGGTACTTCGTCAAAGAAAGTACGGGCCAATAGATCCCCAAAGAGGACGCCCACGATTGACGCGGCGATGCCCAGTGCCAGTGCCTGAGAGGCAAGAACCACGATCACCTGAGGTGAGTCATAGCCTTGTTCGCGCATCTCAGCCAATTGCCGGCGGCGCTCGGGAACCGTCAGCAACATAGCGTTTAGCGCGAGCAGAAATCCAACCATCAACGAGATGGCGGCAAAGAGACCCGTGGACTGATTGGTGGGCTTGACGGCGGTCTGGGCTAGCTCAATTTCGTGATTCGCGGGCTCGACGTTTATCTTTCCATCGGCCAAGCGCAGCAACTCGCTTTCAACGCGCCTACGCTGGCCGGGATACGGCTTTATGAGAACTTCGGTGACACGCCCGGCCTCGCCGGAAAGAGCCTGTGCATTGGCCAGGAGGGTGACGACGATCCGACTGGCGGCAAGCGAACCTATGGCACCGGCATCGAGCACCGCTCTTACTTGCACAGTATGTGACATACCGTTTAGTAACAACCTCGCGGGATGTTCGGTGCTCGCGCCGATTGTGTTTGCCGCACCCGAGGGCAGTCCGACTCCCCCAGAGAGCAGGAGCGCGCCAGCGCCGAGGTCCTTTGTCGCGGAACTTTCAAGAGTCACAAGACGAGCTGTGACGCCTACCAACTGTCCGAGTAGGTGTCCTCTCGGTCCTTCCATGACTACGCTCTCTCGCAATATCGGAGCGGCATTCGCGACACCTGGCAGCTCAGAGGCTCGCTGGGTAAGTCCTTGGCTGAACCCGTGAGCGGATCGGGCGACGAGTCCCAGGGACGCTGAGCCGTCGACCGCGTGGATCGCTTCGCGTGTCGAGCCCAGGATGCTGCTATTGGCGACGAGTACGCCGAACACGAGTGAAACCCCAACAGCGATCCCTGTGCCAGCCATCAGCTCGGCTGCTCGGTAGTGGCGCCAATGCTCGCGGTAGAGGGCAAAAAGGGCGGTCAGCCGCAGCCCGAAAATAGAGGGGTCGAACCTGAATCGTCTCGGTCTCATCCCGAAACCGTTGTATGAAGGTCCAGGTCCAACCCCTCGGTGAGGTTACCGTCGCGCAGCGTGTAAACCTGGCTGACGAACGCTGTTGCCTGCGGATCGTGTGTCACCAGCATGGCCGGGATGCCCTGCTCGGCGCAAATCTCGGCGAGCAGTCCCAGGACCTCGCGGCTACGCTTCGAGTCCAGGTTGCCGGTTGGCTCGTCAGCGAGCAGCAGGCGAGGCTTGTTGGCAAGCGCGCGGGCGATAGCGACCCTTTGGCGCTCGCCCATCGACAGTTCGGAGGGCTTGTGCTCCAGCCGGTTGCCGAGCCCAAGCCGCTCGAGCCACGGACGGGCCATATCTCGTGCCTCGTTCAATCTCATGTTGAGCGCAAACAGCTTCAGCGCCGCGTTATCGAGTGCTGAGGTGCCGGGCATTAGATGGAAGGATTGGAAGACCACTCCGACCTCTCTGCGGCGGAAGCGTGCGCTCTCGCGTCCAGTGAGGCCGCCGATGTCGCGTCCGTCGAAGAGGATCGACCCTAAGTCCGGTTGCTTGATCGTGGCAGCCATCATCAGCAGCGTGGTCTTGCCTGAGCCGCTTGGCCCGTATAGCGCGACGAACTCGCCCGGGGCGATGCTCAGCGAGACGCCGTCGACCGCATTGACGGTCTCTCCGTTGCCCTCGTAGCGCTTGATGACCTCGCGCAGCTCAAGGGTGCTCACGACGCATCCTGCCGGTGTGCGTCACGGGAGGGAGAACCAGGGAAGTCGATCACCTTCCGTCGAGAAGTAGTGGAGCTCAACCTGCCGCCCGACAAGCTCATCATGGGCTTGCAGCCGCGCAGCGCCGAGACCTCTTCTGAGGCGATCAGCAGGGCACAGCCCACCTGGTCGGGCAGCGAACGCAACAGCTCGTAGAAAGCTCGGGCGTCCTCGGACTGGGGAAATACAGCAGGCTCATCCACCAACAGCAGACGCGGTTCGCGGGCGATTGCTCGCGCAAGCTCTACCGTCAAGCGTTCGCTCAGCCCAAGCTCAGAGGTGCCCCGATGCCCGAGATGGGAGGCATCGATCAACTCGAGCGCTCGGTATGCACGCTTTTCCGCGTCCAGCATGCTCACCTTGCTGCTGTACAGCGGAATCGTGATGTGTTGAAGTACGGACGTCGTGCGGCTAGTGCGCCAATCCCCACGGGCAAACGCGATCCCGCTGCGACGGCGGGCGCGCGCGCACTCGTCATGGCTCATCTCAGAGAGGTCCAAATCGTCCAACAGCACTTTGCCCTGGTCCGGCGCCATAAGGCCAGCGGCGATCTTCAGCAGGGTGGTCTTGCCGGTGCGACGCGCGGCGAACAGGCCCACCGTCTCGCCCACCTCGATCTCGAAGGACACGAGATCCAGGACCGCAATCTCGCGCGTGCCGTCAGGAAAGCGCTTGCTCACCTGCCGGAACGCCAGCACGCTCATCGTCGCGGCTGCTTCTCGCGTAGCGCTTCAAGCTCTTGGCTGGCTTCGTCGATCCACTCCACTTCAGCCTTCAATCGCTTGTCCACCGAGGAGCACTGAAGGCCGATGATAGTCCCCACGTAGGAGACTCGTGCGGTTTCGCAAGCCGCGTTCTCCTCGATCTCTTCGAGGATGTCGATGCGGCGTTCGGCGAGCGCTCGCAGCAGATCGGGGATGTCCTCTTCGCTCGAGAACGCCAGCCGCACTTGCAAGTCGGTTCTGATGATGCCCGACGACGGCGGAGTCGCGAGCCACTCGCGACGTGCCTGTTCGGCCTTCTCGGTCGGGTAGTAGACATCGAGCAAGTAGGGCGGTCGCTCCGAGGACTCTCGCTCGGAGCGGACCAGTCCGTCTGCCTCCAGCCGTTTGAGATAGGGGTAGATGTGTTTGGCGTCCAATCGCCATGAAGAGCCCATGCGACGACTGGCGCGCCGGGCCACGTCCCAGCCGTGTCCAGGGGCTTCGATGAGCACCGCCAGAACAGCAGCACGAACCGGCGACTTACCGCCGAGCGCGACTTCCTTGCTTGTCCTTCGATCAGCCATAGCGTTGTCAGACGAATCTTGAGAGTCTGAACGCTACCGCAAGCTGACCAATCGCGACTCCTCGAAAAATGAGAAACACGACAGCCGCAGAAAGCGCCCCAGGTCAAGGACGCCACCCTCATCTGAGCGCACGGTGAGCCACGCGCGATGAGTCGGAGACAAGCGAGCAGACGATGGCTGTCGGTCCGACACGCGGACATCGTTTCCAACGAGACAGAGGTTGTTCCTTCCGACGGGACAGAGGTTGGTCTTGGCCCAAGCTTGTTATCGCCGGCAGGATTGGGTCTAGCCCCAGCGAATCCGGAGGCCAAGCACATGCAAAGGTATCCAGAGGACATGCAGGGTCCAGCGCCGATCCGGCTCGCGGTGCGTGAGGTGACACGTTCCCTCGACGCGACCCGGTTCGCTACCCAACCGTGCGGGTACTCACAGCCCCGCGGGTATCAGAGAGCGTAAGGGTGATCTCGGTCTCACCGGAGGAAGCCGTCGTTCCACCAGAGGAAGCCGTCGTCGCTGGATCGGTCTCTTGGCTACGTGCATACTCGATGCCGTGCAGCATTCACGCGATACGCTCCGCGGTCCACGAAGGCACGCTAGGTCGAGACGACGCTCGCCACTTGCTAACCGATGGGCAAGTGGTAGAGGGGGACAAGCAGTTCTGGGACGTGCAAGCTATACGCCGCTCTCATGTTGTGCGCATCGTGTCGGCCTCTTCAATTGAATGTCGCCCTCCAAGATGCGCGGATTGGGTAACTGTTGAGACGCACTTGGTGCTTCATGAGGCCGGTCTTGCTCTCATACGTCTGACTCTGGATCCAATGTTGCCTGGTGCCAGCACCATTGCCATACCCGGGCTCGCAAGCTATAGCGATGCGGTGTGGCGCAACGAGTGCATGTCCTGGCGGGTCAGTCTCGCTGGCGAGGAATGGGAGCTCGAGGCGGATGTGCGTCGGGTGATGGATGCGGTCATGTTGCCCATGCATGAGCGTTTCTGCGGGCGTCAGCCAGATCTATCTGAGCTGCGCAAGCTGGAGACGTTCGATGAGCGATATCAATGGCTAGAGGAACGGGTCGAAGCGGGCGAGAGCCTATCCGCATATCCGCAAACATTTGGTACCGCCTATGAGCTTGTTTGGGGCAATGGTGTCGATGAACGCCGATCTCTGGGGTCTGTCGCGGAATTGGCATACGGCCCGAATGTGGATCTTCGCGATCCGGTTCTCATGAAACCGGCTGAGAGTGGGTATCGCCACGACTGGTTCATTGGCGAGAACCGTGCGGTTCTCGCCCTCTCCGGTACACCGGACCGCAACGCTGTGGGCACATTTGATGCCCTTCGCACCCAAACACTCGAGTATTTGACCCTTCAGCGAGCGGCTCTGCGCGCGGTTCAGCGCGCTACGCAAGTGACCATTACCGAGCGTCGGACAATCAGTCGCAAGCAGCTTCAACAGTGGCAGCGAATTGTGGCGGCGCTAACCGATGAATATGTGTTGCATGACCAGGTCGCCATCATGTTTAGGCCGTTGCGAAGACAAATGAAGGAAAATCCGCTACTGCGTGATCCAGCCTCGCTAGAGGATCAGGTTCGTCAAAATCTTGGGACTTTCCTAGATACAATCGAGGCGGCGAGTCACAGGGTCGCAATCGTTCTGAGTGGCCTCTTTGGTGTTGTAGCCGCAATCGCCCTGGCTCCGCTCGCGCGTGAGATAGAGCTAACCCTATTCAGGACGGGGGGCTCGGCCGATGGCTTCGACGACCGCCACATCGTTCTGTCCATCGCGATCGACGCCCTGTTGTTGTTTCTCGTCGCGTCGATGTCAGCCTTTCTCATCCTCCGAGCCAATCGGCTGCGATGGCCGAAGCGATGACATCGCACACTCGCTTGGCTCTCTATGGCCTTCGTTCTCGCTACCGCTCTCGGGCAATGACGCGGTCCACCTCGACGGCACCGCCGGAGTGATCGTCGGGATAGACGACGATCGCCGTAGGAGCTCCTCCGAACCACGCGCTCATCTCACCCTCGCCGACGTACTCGGCGGCACGTTGTGAGCCATCGCTCTGCACCACCCACACGGGCTGGCCCTTGTGGAACAGGCTATCGCCGATCTCAGCCATCGCCGCAAACCGGGTGTTGCACCATGTCCGATTGCGCGGCAGTTCCTATCTGGTGAGTTTGGGCGACGGTCCCCATCTGGCGCGTTCGTGGTCTGTGGCGCCGCATGCCAATACACGATACTCGCGCCCGCAAGGGCTCTCATCGACCGTCGAGAAGGCATCGGACTATTCGCGATATAGACGTCGGTGGTGGAGAGATCAGTAGCGGGCGTACCGGCCGTCACGACCGGCGACGCCCGACTGGACCGATCCACGCGCACGGTAATCGGCTCCGGCGAGCTGTCGTTCGATCCGCCGATCGTGCTCTTGCTCGAGGATCCAGAGTCGGATCTTGCCCTCGACTGATCTCGCTTGCTCTCGGGTCATGCCAGCAATGTTCGCCGGCCTACCGCCGGTGTGCTTTGGACGCTCGTCCCTGGTTCGCGACTAGAAGCTTTGCTTCGCGCTACCGACGTTCACGACAGCCGCGCGAGCACCACCCCGGCCGCGAGCAGTACCAGTCCTGCCGCGCAGGCCATTAGCGCGCCCTCCATCGGTGCGGCGATCCTCGCCGCGTCAAGTTCCACCAGCCGTCCACCTGTCAGTTGCTGCTCTCCCGTCAACGACACCGTGCGACGACGAAGCTCGCGCACGGGCGTGCTCAACCGGCGCTGCGCGGCGCTCAACATCAGACAAGCGCCTGCCACCAGCACCCCCTCGGCGCGTACTTCGCCTGCTTGCGCCCAGAACGCCGTGAAGGCTGGAAACGCCCCCCATCCCAGTGCGAACCATATGTCTGAGTGCATGCGCCCACCAAACAGCTCGAGGTTGTAGGAGACGGCTAGCAACACACCGATCGCCACGAACACGAGCAGCCAGTAGGAGACGGTCACGGCGCCCAGCACCCCGATCGCCACGGCCCCTGAGAGCGAGAGCGCAGCGAGGGCAATGAGCACTCGATCTGAGGTACCGGTGCCAAGCGGTCGGCTGTGCAACTCGTCAAGCGCATGCGCTGCCACCCCAACGCCAAGCAGAAATGCCAAGAGCGTCCATAGCAAGCGATTCCCGTCAAGATGCGGTGCCACCGCCGCCCCGATCGCCACATAGCTCAGGTGCCAAGCGGTGTACGGGGGGTGCAGCAAAGTCAGGAGATCGCGCCACCCACCCGGGCGCAGCGCGTAGAAGGCTGGGCGCTCAAGTGACTTTCGCGCTGCCATTCGCTCCCCTCGTGCCCCACATCACGATGCCGCCGCCCAAGCTCATGAGGCGAACATGCACATCCACGATTCCCGCCCGCTCCCATAGCTCCACTACACGCTCCACCGGGTAGCGCTCGTAGAAGGCTGGGATGCTCTCGCAGAGAAACCGACCGGTGTAAGCCCACTCGCGCGAGACCAGCCTGCCGAGCGCCGGAAGCCCCACTCGTGTGTACAGCTTCCAAAGCCCTCGCCACGCCACGCTTGGCGGCACCGCGAACTCGAGCGATGCGATTCGCCCACCCGGCTTTACTACTCGCGCGAGCTCCAGCATCGTGGCACCCGGATCGTCCACGTAGCGCAACAGGTAAGTGAACGTCAGGTGGTCGAACTCCCCTTCCGCGAAGGGCAACCGCTCGGCTTCGCCATGCACGAGCGACACTCGCTCTGCCAACCGTTTGTCTACCGCGAGCTTCGCCTGCGCGCCCGCGAGCATCTGCGGACTCTGGTCGAGTCCCACCACCTCACATCCGTAGCGCCTGACGAGCTCCCGAGCCACTAGGCCTGTGCCGGTCGCCACGTCGAGCACTCGCTCGTTGGAGGTGGCTCCCACTGCCCCCACCATCGTGCGCCGCCAGCGTGGGTCCTGGCCGAAGCTGAGTACCGCCGCCACACGGTCGTAGTGACGTGGAAGCGGAGCGAACAGCTCGAGCGCATCACGCTTGAGCGCTGGGGCGGATTCCTCGATCTCGCTCACATCGAGCACTCGTGGTGGGCCATCTTTAGCAGCATGATGGCTCGCCGATCGCCGCGCAAGGCTCGCAAGCCCACCGTCAGCCCCTCCCCCAAATATGCCCTCACGGTTGCAAGCTTCGCTGCAGTCCTTTCCGCGGACACTAAGGGAACCGGTTGAGCATGCCGATGAAGGGTCCGTGGCAACTCCCTACCGTCTGCTTTCCAAGCGCACAGTCGTGTCGCTCGCGGCGATCGCGCTCGCGGCCTCGCTTGTGATCGCGCTTCTGTTTGTCGAGGCATCCGCCGAGGCGATCGTGACGACGGTCGGCCCCGCGAAGGTTGGTTTGCAGCCGCGTAGCACCTCTCTCTTTGCTGGGGGTGTGCTCGAAGAACCAGGCACAGAACCGGAAGAATTCGCCAACCCAAGCGGCAACCCTATTGTCAGCACCAACAAGACCTATGCGATCTATTGGGACCCCACCGATCACTACCATGGCGACTGGCAGCATCTGATCGACACATTTCTGCAGGACGTGGGCACTTACAGTGGCTCCTTCGCCAGCGTATTCGCGGTCGACACCCAATACACCGACGCCGCTAATCAACACGCGCTCTACAAGTCCACTTTCCAGGGTGCTTACACCGACACCGACGAATACCCATCCTCGAGCTGCACAGATCCCGGTCCGTTGGAAGACCCAGACCTGATCGGCCCCGTCGAGGCTCACGAACACACGACCGTCTGTCTCACCGACAAGCAGATTCAAGAAGAGCTTGAACTGTTCATTACCCAGCACTCTCTCCCAAAGGGCATGGGGACGATCTTTTATCTGTTGACACCTCCAGGTGTCACGGTTTGCCTCGATGGGAGCGCGCTTGCTTCCCATTGCTCTGATTATCGGAGATATTCTTACAAATCAGGCGAAACCATGTCGGAAAAAGAAGCGAAGGAAAACGAAGAAAAGGCGAGCTACCAAAGAAGCTTCTGTAGTTATCACTCCGATATCAGCCCTACCGATCCGATAAGCGGAGACGGCGACACGATCATCTACGGAGTGATCCCCTGGAGCGCGGGTGGGCTCGGTGATGGGCATCTCACGTTCAATGACAAAACTCCGGCGTTCGACTGCCAGGACGGGGGCCTCAATCCCAGCAGCAAACCGATAGAGCAACGTGAGGCGATCCACGCAAAAAGCACTAAGGAAATCAAAGAATTTGGGGAAGCTTCGCCCGAAGAACAGGCAAAACTGATCGAGGCGGAACAGCTCGAGGGCCCGCATGAGGAGGAGCCAAATCAGGTTGAATGCCCCAGCTCCGACGGCTATTGCGACCTAGGGCTTGCCGATCTCATCATCAATCAGATCGCAACCGAGCAGCAGAATATAGTCACCAATCCACTGCTAAATGCTTGGCAGGATCCGACCGGACATGAGGCAACAGACGAGTGTCGTAATTTCTTCGCGCCGACGCTAGGCGGCACCGTGACGGCAAAAGAAGAAACGTTTGCGGGAACGCTCTATAACCAGTCGCTTGGCGGTGACAGCTACTATCTCAACGACGCCTTCAACCTGGCGGCCTACAAGCTTCCTTATCCAGCAATCGATTGTCTTCCAGGTATCCGCGTCGAACCAAAGTTCACTTCCCCGAATCCGGTGAACGCAAACGAAGTAATCGGTTTTGACGGAATGGAGTCGGATATCTCACTCGATGGGGGTGTTGGCTTCTCCGCGACGGGAGCTCCGCGACCCGCATACGCCACTTACACATGGAATTTCGGAGATGGGTCTGAACCGGTCGTCGGCTACGCACCCGGCGCAGCACCGGCGAACTCTCCGACTGTCTCGCCGTGCACGGGCCCATGGGAAGCGCCATGCGCGGCGAGTGTCTACCACACCTACAAATACGGCGGAGTCTATGAAGTGACGCTTGCGGTGACAGATGTGGGAGGCAACACGGCGAGTGTTACCGAGCCGGTCACGGTTGTCGGTCCGCCCGCGCCTGGTAGCGCGCCCGCGGGTGGCTCACCTGGTCCGGGCGCAAGCGGTAGTCCCGCCGCCGCGCCTGTCTCCTCCGCACAGACTGGTCCATCAACCGCCACGGTGACGCCCACGCTCACGCTTACGCCTGCCCCGGTTCTCGGCGCCGCGGTGACCTCCAAGTCCCTGAAGAAGGTCCTCAATAGCGGCCTTGCTGTCCACTACACAACCAACGAGCAGGTGGCTGGAAGTATTCAGGTTCTGCTCGAAAGCACGCTTGCCAAGCGTCTGGGCGTCAAGGGAGCGGTTGCTACTGGCTTGCCGAAGGGCACGCCCAGCTCGATTGTGGTCGGCACGGCGGTACTCGTCACAACCAGAGCGGGTCAGGGGACGATCCGAATCAAGTTCTCCCCGCGCATTGCCTCCCACTTGAAGCACACCCGCAAACTGAAGCTCACGCTGCGGCTCTTTGCCCGCAATGCCTCGCGCCAAAGTCCGCAGACGACGACAATGCTCAGCACTGTCGTGCTCAACCCCTGAGCATCTAGCCCCCCGATCGTCTAGCGAAGCACAACGCCGAGTTGGGCCTCGGCATGCCAACGCCGAATTCCGCGTGGGCCGGCGGGGGTTACCTTTGGCATGGCGAGAGTCTTTGGCATGGCGAGAGTAGTGGTCGATCGGCGCCGCCATCGGGCGCTATAGCCCGGGTGGATGGCGTACCGCGTAGCCTTCTAGTGAGGGCTGCGCCACAAGCCAACGCGACGCGTACGGTCCACTGCGCCCCGCCGTATCGAACCACACGCCATCCACGTCCATGAAGGTGTGCCCAGCGTTGGCGTAGATCGTGATCCAGCGGCCCGGTCCGGGTTCACCCCAGCTGGCGAGATCCCCTGACACGAGCGGCGCGTTCAGTAGGCCGCCTGCCGCGAGCGCATAGCTCACAGAGCCGGAGCAGTCATAGCCATTGGCGATGAACGATGCGTGCCCGCCGCCCCATATATATGGGAAGTCCGCGATCGCGTTGCCGCCGGCGATCACCCGTTGCACCGCTTCCGGCACATCCGTGGGAATCGGGATCGTTCCATTGCCACCCACCGAGAAGCCCCCTGCCACGGGCGTCAGCACACGGCGTTGCGCCGCCTGTTCCTGCGCCTTGGCCTTTTCCTCTTCCCCGAGCTCCTTGCGAATTTCAGCGTCAGAGGCCGCGCCGGGAGCCACCGCCGCTTCAGCCGCCACGCTCGGGGAGCTAGCCCGAGCGTGATGCACCGAGGCTGGCAAGGGGAAGCTCTTCGATTCTTCGGGGTCGCGCACCTCCGCAACCGCCACAGCTTTTGTCGACCCTGCGCTCGCCGTAGCCGCTGGGCTCCCGCTCGTAGCACCCGTGCTCGTGGGGCCTGTGCTAGTAGCACCTCCACTTGCGGTGCCCGTGCCGCGATGTGCGGCAAGCGCTCCATTCTGCTTGGTGGCTGGCGCAATCCGCCGGCCTAGGATCGCGCCGGTCTGTCCAGCGCTGCCGCTCGCGCCAACCGCGGTTCTTGCGCCCTCATGCTTGCTCGCAACGTTCCCCTTGGCGGCACTCACCGGCGCGGAATGCCCACCGTGGCTGAACAGCAAAGCCGCGACGCCAGCCAGCGCCACCACCACGAAAGCACCCGCAAGCGCCCGTCGCGAAAGCGGTAGACCTCGCAGCAAGCCTGTGCGAACTGTCGTGTTGGACCCGATGCTCACCCTCCAACAGGCTAGCGCCGCTCGCTTCGACTCGGCCCCGGTCGCAAGATCGCGGCCAAACAGAGCCCGTCCAAGCCCACCTTCGGTACTCTGGGAGCATGCCCGCCCAGGAAACTGCCGTGGACACACGCCCCGGCAGCGCCACCCAGGGTGCCGAGCCGCGTCCGCACATGCGGTTGCTGCACGGTATGCGCCGGCCCGCCAACTGGCTGCAGTTGATCCGCTTCGCGATCGTCGGAGGCAGTGGATTCGCCGTCAACCTGGCCGTGTATGCGCTGTTCGTGCATGCGCTCAGCACTCCGTACCAGATCGCGGCTGTGCTGGCTTGGTTTGTCGCGGTGCTCAACAACTTCGTGCTCAATCGCCATTGGACATTCGACGCCTCAGCAGGCCAAGTCCACTTCCAGGCGATCCGTTTCTTCGTTGTGAGCCTCGCTGCGTTCTTGCTCGTCAACCTTCTGCTATTGACGTTGCTGGTCGAGGAGGCCGGGATGGCGAAGGTGCCCGCTCAGGCGCTTGCCGTGGCGGCCTCAACACCTTTAACTTCCTCGGCAACAAGCTGTGGAGCTTCCGGATGCGCCACTGACCCAGCTCCGCGCACCGGTCGAGAGGCCGGGGCCGGGTGTCGGCGGGCGCCTATACTCTGGATTTCCCTCGTTGGAGGAATGCCGTGCAGGAGATGGTCATCTATGGCGTGAGCTTCGACATGGTCGGCAAGCAGCCGATTGTGCTGCTAAAGACGGTTGACGGCAACAAGTTCCTGCCGATCTGGATCGGCCACCCCGAGGCGGCCTCGATCCTGATGAAGTTGCAAGGCGCCAGCACTCCTCGACCGATGACCCATGACCTACTGTGCGAGATGCTCGGGGAGCTCGACGTCAAGTGCACCCAGGTGTCGGTAACAGAGCTACGCGAGAACACCTTCTTCGCCTCCATCACGCTGAGCGTCAACGGCCGCGAGATGGAGATCGACTCACGGCCAAGCGATGCAATCGCTCTCGCCGTTCGGGCAGGCGCGCCGATCTTTGCTGCCGAGGAGGTGATCGCCGAGTCGGCGATCGAGTTCGAGCACAACATCGAGGAGTCAGAGGACGTGGTGGAGCGCTTCAAGGAGTTCCTCGACGAGGTCACCCCCGAGGACTTCGCCGCCGGGGATTCCTAGCGGCTGCGTCGGTCCGCTTCGCGCTGCTCGCGGCGCGGTAGCTCGACGACCTCTGCCATCGCCGAGTCGAGATCTTTAGTAGGCAGCTCGGCGGCCGCAGTGGGCTTTACACCGGTGAGCGTGCCAAACAGACCCACTTGCTCACGTACCACCTTGCCGATACGCCTGATTCCCTCGCGTATGTCCTCCTCGGGCACACCCGCGAAGTTCAGGCGCATAGAGGAGGCCCCGCGCCCGTCCAGGTAGGCGGCGCGCCCCGGCACGAACGCCACTCTCTCGCTCTCCAGTGCCAGTACGAGCAGGTCGGTGGTGTCGATGTAATCGGGCAAAGTTGCCCAGATGAACAGTCCACCCTGCGGTCTAGTCCAGCTGGCGGTAGACCCAAAATGCTCGTCGAGAGCATCCAGCATGGCGTCGCGGCGGCTGCGATAGAGTTCCTTCAGCGACTCCAAATGGGCCAGCCAGCCTGGCACTGCGGCATCGGCTTGCTCTTGGAAGTAGGCCGCCACGAACAGCTGAGTGACAGGCGAGGAGCACAGATCGGCTCCCTGCTTGCACAAGTTGAGCTTCTCGAGCACCGGTCTTGGCGCCACCGCCCAACCGAGCCGCACACCCGGGGACAGGATCTTCGAGAAGGTCCCCAGATAGACCACGAAGTCAGACGCTCCGCCGCGTTTTGCCGCTGAAGCGTCGAGCGAATGGAGGGTGGGAAGCGGCTCGCCCTCGTAGCGGAGCAGTCCGTAGGGGTTGTCCTCCAACACCAAGATCTCACGCTCGCGGGCGACCTCCACGAGGCGGCGTCGTCGCGGCAGCGACATCGTCACTCCGCCCGGGTTCTGGAAGTTGGGGATGGTGTAGATGAACTTCGGGCTGCTGCCATCCAGCGCCAGACGGTCGAGTGTGCGCTCCAGCTCGTCGATTGGCATGCCGTCGGAGTCCATCTCGATCTGCACGACATTCGCCTGGTAAGCATCGAAAGTGGGCACCGCTCCTGGATAAGTGGGCGCCTCCGCCACGATCGTGTCACCCGGGTCGATGAGCGTCTTGCACATCAGGTCGATTACCTGCTGGCCACCTGTGGTGACGAGTACCTCATCGGGGTCCACCGAGGTGCCTTCGGCGGCCATCACCTGCACAATGCACTCAACCGTGCAAGCCATCCCCTCCGTCGGGCCATATTGGAGTGCCCTTGCGGTCGACTCGGCGGCAACCTTCGACATCAGCTTCGCGTAGAGCTCCGGCGGGAACGTTCGTGTCTCGGGCAAGCCCCCCGGCCAACGAGATCACCTCGGGCCGTTCGGTGAGCGACATCATGTCCCGCATCGCCGAGGAACGCATGCCATGCGTGCGCTCGGCGAACAGGGTTTCGTAGCGTCTCAGTTCATGGGCCGTCGGGCGCGCCCGCTCTCTGCCGCCGGAGAGGTCGTCTATCGTCATGGCCGCTACCAAGGTAGCGCAGGCCCCCCACGATTACATCTCCTGCAACGATCGCCTCTGCCCCATGAACGGTCTCTTCTTCTACATCGGTCTCGGCGTAGGTCTAGCCGCGGCTTGCGGGCTGCGCCCATTTCTGCCGCTACTGCTCGCCGGTGCGCTCGCCTCAAGCGGCGCACTGGGCGTGAGCTTCAGCCAGGGCGCCTACAGCTTTCTGCAGGCCGACTGGTGGCTGCTTGTCGTTGCCGTAGCGCTCGCGCTCGCATATGCGCTGCAGATGTTGCTTGGCCTGACCCCCACGATCGATCCGGGCGAGCGCTCGAGTCGACCGGATGCACTCGCCGCGTCGCTCGCCGGCCTAGGAGTCGGGGCTGGGGCGCTGCTGTTCGCAGGCACCCTCGCCGCGCACGGCGACGCCTCATGGCCGGGCATTCTCGGTGGTTTCCTGGCTGCGGGTCTCGCCCAGCGCGCGTCCTGGCCAGTGATCGCCCGCGCCCGCAGACGTCTATCGGATCGTGGAGCCCGCGAAGCGCTGACTTTGTATCTCGACTCCGCGTCGCTACTACTTGCAGCCTTGGTGGCCCTGTTGCACCCGCTCGGGTATGTGGCGATCGCGCTGCTCGCATGGTTCCTCTGGCGTCTGCGCTCACGCTCCGGCGAGAAGTACGCGGGTCTGCGAATCTTGCGTCGCTAGTCAGCATGCACTCCTGTGGACTCATCCGCGCGAGCTGACATGCCCCACCAGGGTGCTCGGCCGATTCTCGCGTCAGATGCCAAAGGCGCCCAACCGAAGCTCGTCCTCTGCGTAATCGACGCTATGGCTCCGGCGATGCTCGAGCGTGCCGTGGCAGATGGTCAAGCGCCCACGCTCGCGGCGTTGATGCAACGAGGGCTGTATGTGCCCGATTGCGTTGCCGCGTTCCCGTCGGTGACCCCCGTGTGTGCCGCATCGATCGTCACGGGGGTGTGGCAGGATCGCCACCGAATCCCCGGGATGTGCTGGTATGACCGTGCGGAGCGGCGCTACGTCGAGTACGGGTCGAGCTTTCGCGCCTCCCAGCGGGTCGGCTTGGCCCGCCAGCTAACCGACACCGTTTACAACATGAACGGCGCTCACCTCTCCAGAGGCACACCTACGGTGTTCGAGGAGCTCGACGACGCCAACATCCGCACGGCGGGCACCACCTACTTGATGTACCGCGGCCGCCACCGCCACGAGCCCCAGCGCGACGGTGTACTCACGCTCCTCGCCTCCACGTTCTTGCGCCATCCGGTGATGGGCCCGCGGGAGCTTTTCTATGCCGACATCTTCGCGAGTCAGCGCACCGGCTGCCGCTCGACCCTCGGTATGCCTGGGGTGCGCGACCGCCATTCCGGCTGTGTGGGCGCCTACCTCGTGGAGCACAACCTGTTCGACTTCCTCCTGCTCTCGCTGCCCGACAACGATTGGCACTCTCACCGGGCGGGTCCAGATGGCCAGGTCCGCTCGATTGCGCTCGCCGACGAGCAGCTGGCTCGGGTAATGAACGCCGCTGGCGGAGTCGAGCGGTTCCTCGAGGAGCACGCGGTCATAGTGATGGCCGACCACTCGCAGGCGCCCGTCAGCGCAGGGGTCGCGCTTGCGGACGAGTTCGCCGAGCTGGGCGTCCTTGCTCCGGGGGCGCCCAGCGACGGTCGCGGTGCCCGGCGCCAGGCATCCACAACGGGCAACGGGACTCGCTCCGAGCATGCTCAAATCGCCGTGTGTCCGTCCCAGCGCGCGGCGATGGTTTATGTCCTGGAGGAGGATGACCGCGATCGATTGCGCCCCGAAGTGGCGGCACGGGCGCTCGAGATAGACGGGGTCGAGCTCGCGATGTGGCTGAAGCGCGACGTCCACAGAGCCCCGTTGGAGGGGGTGATCGCAAGCCCGGGGCACTCCGAGCTGCACTTTTGCCCGGGTGGGGATCTCGAGGATTTGGGGGGCCGCTGTTGGAGCGTCGAGGGGGCTCTCGGCGTGCTCGGCGCGGATGTCCGCGAGGGGCGCTTGAGCACACCCGAGCACCCACAGGCTCTCGAGCGAGCGTGGGCGGCTCTCAACTGTCCAACCTCTGGCGATGTGCTGCTCTCGGCGGCCGCGGGTCGGGAGTTCGCAGACCTCGGCGGTCAAGTGCACGTCGGGGGTGGCTCGCACGGCTCGCTGCGAGGCGAAGACTCGCTTGGAGCGCTGATCCTCTACGGCGTGGACATCCCCCACGCGCCAGCCCAATGGGCCATCCGTGATATCGCAACCCTTGTATTGCGCCATTTCGGCATCGACTCGGGTTGAGCCAAGCGGGAGCGTGGCCGCGTCCCCTCTCGCTGAGCGCGGCATGCTGAGCTCACGGTGAAGATCGCCACCAACTCGATAACACGGTGGCCTGTAGTCGCAAGAGCGACGCGCCGGTACCCTCGCACGATGGTCAAACGCCGCAAGCTCGCTGTCTGCGTGACGGTATGGGCACTCATCGGCGCCACCCCGGCGCTCGCAACCACGCGAGGCGGCGTGAGCTCGAGAGAGCCCTCTTCGAGGCTGGGGGAGCTTGCCTTCTCACACCACAAGTCCGACCCCAAATCCAAATCCACAACCGAGGCAACCACCACCGTCGTTCTCAAAGACACCACTTCGGTCACCTCGAAGTCCGCCATCTCGAAGTCCGCCACTTCGAGCTCCGCCACAACCAGCGCCGAATCCGAAGCCCCGGCCCCGGTTGCCGCATCGGACACGCCGCCAGTCGGACGCAAGCTCTCTTCCGATCGCGTGCTCGAGATCGCGGATGCCCTGCCAAAGATGCGTGCCGTGCGGGCCCGCTACCCCGGCTCATATGGCGGCGCCTACCTCAAGGGTCCAGAGCGCTGGCAAGTGAGCTACTTCTCGAGGCAGGGCAAGGAGATCGGTCAGGCGATCATCGCCGACTACACCGGGCACGTCACCGAACAGTGGACAGGCTTCCAAATCGCCTGGACTATGGCCCGCGGCTATCCCGGTGCCTTTGGACGGCACGTGAACGCCCTCTACATCTGGATCCCGCTGTGCGTGTTGTTCTTCGTGCCCTTCTTCGACTGGCGCAAACCGCTGCGCCTGCTGCACCTCGATCTGCTCGTGCTGCTCTCCTTCTCGATCTCGCTGGCCTTCTTCAACCACGCCCACATCTACGCCTCCACGCCACTGGTATACCCGCCACTCGTCTACCTGCTCATGCGAATGCTGCTGTTGGCCCGCGTCGGCCGCCGGCCCAGGCACCAGAGCGATGTCGCGAAGCGCCCGCGATTGCTCATTCCCATCCCATGGCTTGCCGTCGGCGTGGTGTTCCTGCTGGGTTTTCGCATCGCCTTGAACGTCACCGACTCGAATGTCATCGACGTCGGCTACGCCGGCGTGATCGGCGCCGAGCGACTCACCCATGACAAGCCCCTGTACGGCGGCTATCCCTCCAACAACGAACACGGCGACACCTACGGTCCCGTCAACTACGAGGCCTACGTGCCCTTCCAGCAGGCCTTTGGTTGGAGTGGCCTTTGGGACGATCTGCCGGCGGCCCATGCCGCCGCTATCGCGTTCGACCTGTTGGCGGTCGTCCTACTGTTCCTGCTCGGCCGGCGCATACGCGGCCCCGGGCTCGGCATCGCACTCACCTACGCTTGGGTTTCCTATCCGTTCACGCTCTTTGCCCTAGAGAGCAATTCCAACGACTCGCTCGTGGCGGTACTGCTGCTCGCCGCGATGCTCGTCGCCTCCTCACCACCGGCCCGTGGCGTCTTCGCGGCGCTCGCCGGGCTCACGAAGTTCGCCCCACTAGCGCTTGCTCCGCTGCTATGGACGCACGGTCTCGACGGGTTTTCGCGCCCGCGACGGGTTTTCGCGCTCGCGTCCTTCGCCTTTGCCTTCGTGCTCGCCTTCGCCGTCGTGGCGATCCCGGCGTTCACCCACGATTCGCTGCACACGATCTACGAGCGTACGCTCGCCTATCAGTCAAACCGCGAATCGCCCTTCTCCATTTGGGGCCTCTACGGTGGGCTAGAAGATGTCCAGGCGGCGGTCCAGGGCGCGGCGCTCGCGCTTGCCCTGTCCGTCGCGATTCTGCCCAGGCGCGCCGATGTGATCGGGCTCGCGGCGACCGCCGCCGCTGTTTTGATCGCAGTGCAGTTGGGCATCGACCACTGGTTCTATCTCTACATCCCCTGGTTCTTTGGCCTGGCGATGCTTGCCCTGCTCGGCCAGTTCAGCTGGACTGGCTCGGATGAGCGGGCCGCGCCATCAGGATCTGCTCAATCGAGTCAGCTCGCAGCGGCTTAGAGCAACGCACGAGCACGCCCATCAACCACGGATCCTCCTTGGAGGTCTCAAAACGCACCGGCATCTGGGTAACAAGCGACTCCACCGCTTGCTCGCGCTTGACTCCGATCACCCCGCCACGTGGGCCGGTCATGCCGACATCGGTGATGTAGGCGGTCCCTCCTGGCAATACCCGCGCGTCGGCTGTTGGAACATGGGTGTGGGTGCCCACAACCGCGGTCACACGTCCATCCAGCAGCCAACCGAGCGCAACCTTCTCGCTGGTCGCCTCGGCGTGCATGTCCACGAGGATGTGATCCACGCTTCCTAGCTCGCGCAGTGCCGGCTCGATCTCGGTGAAGGCAGAGCGCCCCGCCTTCAGGAACAGGTTGCCGCTGAGGTTCACCACACCGAGTCTCACCCCGTCCTTCTCAACCACACACACGCCGCGACCTGGCTGTCCGCGTAGGTAGTTGAACGGCCGCACGATCCGCTCTTGGGTGTCGAGATAGGAGTAGATCTCGCGTCGGTGGTAGGCATGGTTGCCGAGCGTTATCGCGTCGATGCCGTTGCGAAACAGCTCCTCCGCCACCTTAGGCGTGATGCCCAAGCCACCTGCCACATTCTCGCCGTTTACCACCACGAAGGTTGGGGCATGCCGCTCACGTAGGATCGGCAAGCACTCGAGCAGCGTGTGACGCCCGATGCTGCCCACCAGATCCCCCACGAACAGGATGCTCACATCGCCGTCATTGGCTCCCTGCGCCGCCTCAGGCTCAGCCATACTCTGCCCACAGGTGGAGGGTCGATGACAGCTTTGCGAGAGGTCCGAGCGCGCTTTGCGGCGGCGCCATCATGAGCGAGCAAACAGGCTCCCCCACGGAGGACCAGCCCTCGAGGCGCGCCGAGCAAGAGGATACGAGCCCGCATTCCCAACGGTCGACGGGCGTAGAGCATGAGCACGCCATTTCGCCGGCCCAGCCGCCCACTGGCCCTGAGCGGGAACTGGTCGATGCCCCCGCCGCCACTACCGTTGAGGCACCTCGCGTCATAGTGCCCCGCTGGGTGCAGCTCGTGATGCTGCCAATCTCGCTGCTCGCGCTGTGGGCGCTCGCGCGGGCCGCGGGCAAGGTGCTGTTGGTGTTTGTCATCGCCGGGTTGATCGCGCTCATCCTGAACCCACTCGTGGCCTTCTTGCAACAGCGCACGCGATTGCCGCGGGGGCTGGCGGTCCTGACCGTATACGTAGCATTCTTCCTGACACTCGCCGGAGTGGGCTTCCTGCTTGCCAACCCTATCTCTCATCAGGTTCGCACTTTCACGAACAATCTCCCTCATATCGCGGGCGAAGCCAATTCTCAAATCGAAAGCTTCCAGAGCTATCTGAACAAACATGGCGTGCATGCCAAACTCGTCAGCCAAGGCAAGACGGCTCTTCAAACCCTGCAAGACCAGCTCTCAAAGAGCGCCGGCAAGCTCGCCACGTTTGGCACCGGCCTGCTCACAGAAATAGCCAAAGCACTCGTAGACCTCGTGCTCGTGTTCGTTCTATCGGTCTACATGCTCGTCTACGGACAGTCAATCGGCAAGCTCGTCCGTCAAGCGATGCCTCCGGGGGACGGCGCCGCCGCCGATGACTTTCCCACGCTCGCCCAGCACGCCGTCTCGCGCTACGTGGGCGGCCAGCTCCTGTTCAGCGTGGTCATGGGTACCTCGACCGGTCTCGCTCTCTACCTGTTCGGCGTGCTCGGGATATTCCCCGCCGGTCGCAGCTATGCGCTCGCATTCGCCGTGTTCTACGGCGTGATGGAGCTCGTCCCCTACATCGGCCCGATCCTCGGTGCGATCCCAGCTGTGGTCTTGGCGCTATTCACCGACCCCATCAGCGCTCTATGGGTGGGATTGCTGTTCGTTGGGCTACAGCAACTCGAGGGCCACGTCGTTGCGCCGCAGATATTCAGCCATACCTTGCGCATCAACCCCCTACTCGTGATCTTCGCGCTGCTACTCGGCTTGCAGCTGTACGGGATCATCGGTGCGCTTATAGCCTTGCCAATCCTCTCGGTATTGCGGGAGACCGCCATCTACCTGTATCGCCATCTGGCATTCGAGCCTTGGGAGCGCGCTCCCAACAAGTTGCTGTGAGCGAGCCCATCCTGCGGGTGCAAGGCCTTGGCAAGCGCTACGGCTCGCGCGAGGCCCTGCACGACGTCAGCTTCGCCGCCAACGCCGGCGAGCTGCTGGCCGTGATCGGGCCCAACGGCGCCGGCAAGACCACACTGCTGTCGATCCTGGCCGGCGTGCAGGCGCCAAGCGCCGGCAGCGTAAGTTGTGGGGCGAGAGATATCGGCTGGGGGGTTGGGTGGGTACCTCAAACTCCAGCTCTCTACTCGAAGCTATCGGTCCGCGAGAACTTGCGCCTGTTCGCCCGGCTCGAGAAAGTCAGCGATCCTGAGGCAACTGTCGCGCGGATGCTCGACCAAACTGGCCTAGGCGAGCGCGCCGACGAGCGCCTCGATCGTCTCTCCGGCGGCAACCAGCAGCGCGTGAATGTGGCGCTCGGGCTGCTCGCCGATCCGCCGGTAATCCTGCTCGACGAGCCTTCCACGGCGCTCGATCCCAGCCAACGCGAGCGACTGTGGCGGTTTATCGGTGAGCTTGCCTTGACTGGCACCGGCGTGGTGTTCTCCACCCACATCGTCGCCGAGGCCGAGCGCTACGCCCAACGCGTGCTCGTACTCGACCGAGGCCGCCTCCTGTTCGATGGCTCACCGCTCGAGCTCCTCAGCGAGGGCCATGACGACGGCGACGACGACGGCGACTTCGAGCGGGCATTCGTCTCCTTTCTGAGCAAGCGAGCCAGCGTATGAGGTCGCTGCTCGGCAAGGACCTACTGATCCTGCGGCGCTCGCGCCTACTGGTGGCGCTCCTGATCCTCTACCCCGTCGCCATAGCACTACTGATCGGCTTTGCCATCTCGGCAAGCCCATCCAAGCCGCGTGTCGCCATCGTCGACGAAACGGCCCCCGGCGAGACCATCACGCTGGGTGGCACCCGTGTCGGACTCGACGAATACACCAACAAGCTGTTCAGCCAAGTCGACGTGGTGCGTGCTCCAACACGTGCAGCCGCCGCGAGCAAGGTCGCCTCAGGCGACGTCTTGGCCGCGATCGTGATCCCCCCCGACATCGTCTCGAAGATCTCCTCAGGGGTAAGCCAGGCACAGGTCGAAGTGATCTACAACGGCGACGCGTTGAAGCAGTCGTTCGTACGCTCCGCCATAAACGCCACCTTGGCACAAGCCAACCTTGCGCTCTCCGAGCAAATCAAGAGCGTCGCCATACACGATCTCAACCTGCTTCTCTCAGGCGGACAGGTGGGAGTGCTCGGCGGCCAGGAAATCATCGGCTTGAAGCACCTACCGGCGACGCTGGGTGCCATCGCGCGACGCCAGCCGCCCGGCGCCGATCGCGCGACGCTCGTGCGCATCGCCGGCTTCGCCAGCCTCGCCGCGAACAACCTTGGCATCGCCACGAACGTGCTCACCACGGTCAGCCAGCCGATTACTGTCCGCAGCACGCTGCTGCATGGAAGACGCACGCCACTGGACACCTATGCGGTGGTGGTGGCGGTGAGCATCTCTCTGATGTTCATCTGCGTGTTGCTCGCCGCCGGCGGGATCGCCCTCGAGCGCGAAGAGCACGCAATCGCAAGGCTTGTGCGTGGTCTGGTCTCCCGCGAGGCACTGCTTACCGAGAAGGCGCTGCTCGCGGCGGCGTGCGCGTTTGTCGTGGCCTTTGCGATGCTGCTCGGCGTCAGCGCATTCGTGGCGCTCGACCTCTCTCGCGTCGGCCTGTGGGGGGTGGCACTCGGCTTTGGAGCACTCGGCTTCGCCGCCCTCGGAGTCGCCATCGGCGCGCTTGTACGGGAGGTTCGCGCAGCATCGCTGCTCGCCTTCCTGCTCTCCTTGCCGCTCGCCTTCCTTGCGCTGGTTCCGAGTGGGTCGGTCGCCGGCGGGCTCTATGACGTCATCGAAGCTGTGTCCTTCGTGTTTCCCTACAAGGCAGCCCTGCAAGCACTCGATGCCGCGGTGAACAGTGCTTCACCCGGTATTGGCGTCTCGATCGCCCATCTACTGGGCCTCACCCTGTTGTTTGGTGTGCTTGCCCGCCTCGGGCTGCGTCGCGCCGAGTAGCTGAGTCCCACCCACCCAGGCTCGCCTGCTCGCCCATCGCTGCTCGAGGGGTGGGTATCCTCGAAAGCGCGATGGCCTTTCCCACCACGCGTATGCGCAGGCTGCGCGCGTCTCCGGCCTTGCGCGGGCTGGTGCGCGAGACCGAGTTGCGCGCCGACCGACTCGTGCTACCGCTGTTCGTCTCCGAGACCGCCTCCGCGCCTGAGCCGATCGAGGGGATGCCCGGCGTCGAGCGGTTGCCGCTCGAGAGCGTGGTGGAAGAGGCCCGGCAGGCGGCTGCCCTCGGCCTGGCCGCGGTGCTGTTGTTCGGTCTCCCCGCCGAGAAGGACCCCGAAGGGTCGAGCGCCTGGGAGGAGGAGGGAGTGGTGCAGCAAGCCATCGCCGCCATCAAGCGGTCTCTGCCGCAGCTACTCGTGATCACCGACGTCTGCCTCTGCGAGTACACCGACCACGGTCATTGTGGGGTGCTCAGGATCGATTCCAACCCACCCCGCATCGATAACGACGCCACGCTCGAGCTGCTCGCGCGCATCGCAGTGAGTCACGCACGTGCAGGGGCCGACATCGTAGCTCCCTCGGACATGATGGACGGACGCGTCGGGGCGATTCGCGCCGAGCTCGATTCCGAGGGCTTCTCAGATGTCCCGATCCTCGCCTACTCCGCCAAGTTCGCCTCCGCCTTCTACGGTCCCTTCCGCGAGGCGGCGGGCTCCACGCCCGCCTTTGGCGACCGTCGCGCCTACCAGATGGACCCCGCCAACGGTCGCGAAGCGGTGCGCGAGGCGCTGCTCGACGCAAGCGAGGGCGCCGACATGGTGATGGTCAAGCCAGCGCTGGCCTACGGCGACCTCATCAGGGCGGTCAAGCGGGCGACGCGCCTGCCGGTGGCCGCGTATAACGTGAGCGGTGAGTACGCGATGGTGAAGGCAGCCGCCGCCGCGGGATATCTCGACGAGCGTGCCGCCGTGTGCGAGATCCTCACCTCGCTGCACCGCGCCGGCGCTGACATAGTCATCTCCTACCACTCCAAGGACGCCGCCCAATGGCTCTCGCAGACGGCATAAGAACAGATACCGCCACTCCTAAGCTACGTAGCCGCAAGCACGGCGCGGCGATCCCACTGGAGGATCTCGACAAGCGCTTGCTCAACCTGATGCAAGGCAGCTTTCCGATCGAGCCCCGCCCGTACCTGCGCGTGGCCGAGCTGGCGGGCATGCAGGAGGATGAGGTGCTCGTCCGCGTACAGCACCTACTCGACGAGCGCATCATCCGTCAGGTCACCCCCATCTTCGATACGCGCGCTCTCGGCTACTCCTCGATGCTTGTGGCGGCAAAGGTCGATCCGGAGAACCCCCACCGCGCCGCCCAGGTCATCAACGCGCATCCTGGGGTCTCCCACAATTATTTGCGTAATCACGAATTCAACCTGTGGTTCACGATCGCCACCGAGCCCGACTCGCCGCTCGGACTCGACGGAACGCTGCAAGCGCTCGCCGCGGAGGCCGGCGCCGAATCGGTGCGCCAGCTGCCGACGCTCAAGCTCTTCAAGATCAGGATGGACCTGGAGATGGAGGGCGACACGCAGGCCCTCTCCACCCCCGCCGTCGCCTCCGAGCCGATCGAGCTCGACCGGCAGCCCTACGATGACTTCGACGTCGAGGTCATCAAGGCGTTGCAAGGCGACATGCCGGTCGTGCCCGAGCCGTATGCGCCGGCCGCCGCGGCGCTCGGGCTCGACCAGGAGCGCTTTCTCGAGCACCTCGCCGGGATGCAGGAGCGTGGCTTGCTGCGTCGCGTGGCAGCGATCCTCTATCACCGCCGCGCCGGTTTCTCGGCGAACGGGATGGGCGTATGGAAGGTGCCTGAGGAGGACATCCACGATGTCGGACGCCAGATGGCTGCGGTGCGCGGTATCTCCCACTGCTATCAACGGCCCACATACGCCGACTGGCCTTACTCGGTCTTCACGATGGCCCACGGACGCTCCAAGGAGGAGTGCGACGCCATCCTCGACTCAATCGCCGCGATGACGGGGATCGAGGAGCGCTCCACGCTCTACTCCTCTACCGAGTTCAAGAAGATCCGTCTGCTCTACTTCACCGACGAGTTCAAGAACTGGGAACGCGAACACGCCGGCCTATAGCGGGCGTATTTCAACGCGATCAGGTGACCACCGTCGTGATCCAGCGTCCGCGTCATTGAGCCCATGCCCGCCTCGCTGACAGATACACGCTCGAGCGAGATCTACCGGCGCGCTCTGGAGCTGTTGCCCGGCGGCGTCAACTCTCCCGTGCGCGCCATGCGCGCCATCGGCCGCGACCCGATCTTCATCGAGCGTGCCGCGGGCGCTGAGATCTTCGATGTCGACGGCAACCGCTACGTCGACTATGTCTGCTCCTGGGGGCCCATGATCCACGGTCATGCTCATCCCCAGGTTCTGACAGCCGTGATCGACGCCGCCAAGCGGGGCACGAGCTTCGGGGCTCCCACCGCCGCCGAGGTCGAGCTCGCCGCCGAGATCTCGCGCCGGGTGGACTCGGTGGACATGCTGCGCATGACCTCCTCTGGCACGGAGGCAACCATGACCGCCGTGCGTCTCGCCCGGGCAGCCACCGGACGTGAGCGGATCCTCAAGTTCGCCGGTGCCTACCACGGCCACCTCGACGGGCTGCTCGTTGGAGGCGGCTCGGGCCTTGCCACGCAGGCACTGCCCTCGAGTCCCGGGGTGCCCGCATCGGTGGCTGCGGCAACCACGATCGTGCCATGGAACGACCCCGATGCGCTGCTGGCTGCCACCGAAGGCGGTGAGCCGATCGCCGCGATCCTCGCCGAGCCGCTGCCGGCGAATATGGGACTGGTGGCCCCTCGAGATGGCTTCCTGGAGCTGCTGCGCGAGCGCGCCGACGCATGTGGTGCCCTACTCGTGCTCGACGAGGTGATCAGCGGCTTTCGCGTGGCCCGCGGGGGAGCCCAAGAGCTCGCCGGTATACAAGCCGACCTCACCGTGATGGGCAAGGTGATCGGCGGCGGGCTGCCAGCGGGCGCTGTGGGCGGACGCGCCGAGCTGATGCGGATGCTCGCCCCCGTTGGCGAGGTCTACCAGGCCGGAACGCTCTCCGGCAACCCGCTGGCGGTGGCGGCTGGCCTCGCCACGCTCGAGCTGCTCGACGACGCCGCGTATCTACGGTTGGCTTCGGTCACCGAGCAACTTGCCGCCGGTCTACGCGAGGCCGCAAGTGGGACGGGCGCTTCCTACCCCATCCAGGTCGTCAGCGCCCCCGGACTGCTGACAGTCTTCTTTAGCGAGACCCCTGTCAGAGATTTGGCGGGCGCTGAGGCATGCGACCGGGAGGCGTACGCCTGCTGGTGTCGCGAGCTGCTCTCTCGCGGCGTATACCCGCCGGCTTCGCAGTTCGAGGCATGGTTCCCCTCGCTCGCCCACACACCCGAGCAGATCGAGCTCACTCTCGCCGCAGCCGCCGCTGCCTTTGCGGAGCTGTCATGAGCGTGCGACTTGTGGAGGGCTCCTCGCTGGAGCGGCTGCGGATCCTCTTGTTGGGTGAGGGTGGACTCATGGCGAGCCTGGTGGACGGGTCCCGCTCAGATGGCTCCATCGCTAGCTCAACCCTCGACAGCCCCGCTCAATTAGCCGCATCCGGACCACGAGTGGACAGCGATAGCGCCGAGTACGAGCTACTCATCGAGGCCATTTACGAGGGCTATCTGTTGCACTACCACGCCCCCCGCGTCGTGCGGCCGTCCGAGGATGACCTTGGCTTGCTCGCGGGCGATCGCCTCTATGCACTCGGCCTCGCCCGCCTAGTCGAGCTCGGCGACATCGAGGGCGTGGTCGAGCTGGCAGACGTGATCACGCTCAGCGCTCTCGCCCACGGCGCCGCCCAGCCAGAGCTGGCCGATGCGATCTGGATCGCCGGGGCCCGTGCCGTGGGATGGGGCGCCAGTCCGAGGCACGACCGCGCGAAGGCCCTGGTGCGGGCCGGCTCGCCCGATGCCCTGGAGGCGCTGCGCGGCTTCGCCGAAGTTGAGGGTTGACGAGCCTGGGGGCCCGCTCACTCGATATTGTTCGATTCGTGTCCGACAAGCACAGCCAGCACAAGTCCCGCTACACAGTCGACCGGCAGATCCCCGGAGCCTTCGAGGGCGAGACGGTCACCCGCCGGCGGTTCATGACCGGCGGCTCCCAAGCCGCCGGCGGCATCGCCGCGGCTTCTTTCCTGCTGCCAGCACTCGGCTTCGCGATCGGGCCGATCTTCAAGGAAGCTCCGCATACCTGGGAGACGGTCGGTCCGACCGACATGTTCCCCGACAACAACTACATCCCAACGGTGATCACGCTCACCCCCGGGATCGGTGAGGCCGGTAAGGCCACGGTATATGTGCGCAAGCGCAACCCCCTGATCGATACCGACAAGCCCGACAGGGACACCCAATTCATCGCGATCACCTCGCGCTGCGCCCACCTCGGCTGTCCCGTGCGTTGGGTCGATGCCGCTGAGCGCTTCATCTGCCCATGCCACGGTGGGGTCTACGACCTGCTTGGACGGCGCGTGGGTGGGCCTCCAGTTAGGCCGCTCGACCGCTTCTACACGCGCGTGGTGCGCGGTATGGTGCAAATCGGCTCGCGCTACAGCGTCAACAGCGAGCTCGAGCGCTTCTCCCCACGCGACCCCGGCGAGCCGATCGACGGTATCGGCCAGTACATGTACCCGTCCCGTCGCTCAGAGAGGCGTTAGCAGGCGATGGCCAAGCTCCCAAAGCTCCCACCCCCGCCGATGCCCTCGGCCCTGAAGGCCCCGCCGCCGCGCCCAGGCGAGCACAACGGCAAGCTCACGCCCGCCGACCATGCCAAGGAGACCGGTGCGAACGTCGTCGACTGGGTCGACGAGCGCACCTCGCTGAGTGGAGCAGCGCGCTGGATGATGTTCCGCAAGGTGCCCAAGGGCACCAACTGGTTCTACACGCTTGGCTCAGCCACGATGTTCGCATTCCTCAATCAGGCTGTCACGGGCGTGTTCCTGGCGATGTTCTACCGTCCCGACCCCTCCGGCGGTGCCTACGAATCGATTCGCCACGTCACCAACGAAGTGTTCCTCGGGCAGTTCGTCCGTGGGATGCACAAGTGGGGCTCGAGCGTGATGGTGATCCTTGTGTTCCTGCACATGGGCCGCACATTCTTCTTCGGCGCTTACAAGTACCCGCGCGAGCTCAACTGGGTGATCGGCGTGGTGCTGTTGATCCTCACGATGACCATGTCCTTCACCGGCTATCTCTTGCCATTCGACCAGCGCGCCTACTGGGCCACGATCGTAGGCGTCAACATCAACGGCACCGGTCCCCTGATCGGTCCCTACCTCAGCGATTTCCTTCGCGGCGGCGGAGAATTCGGGGCGACGACCCTCTCGCGCTTCTACGCGATCCACATGCTGCTCGTGCCCGGCCTACTGGCCGCGCTGATCGGCGCCCATCTGTATCTCGTGGCCAAGCTTGGCACAACCGCTCCGCCGTGGATCAAAGTCGAGAAGAACCCTGAGCTGCGCAAGGCCGACGCATGAACAAGCGCGAGAAGGAGGAGTACCTCCGCGAGTACGCCATCCTCAAGACCCAAGGCAAGCCGTTCTTCCCGTACGCCGTAATGAAGGACTCGCTGATGGCCTGCGTGGTGATGGCCGTCATCATCGGGATGTCGCTCCTGTTTGGCGCCGAGCTCGGCTCCAAGGCGAACCCCACCACAACCACCTATGTGCCGCGCCCCGAGTGGTACTTCTTCTTCCTGTTCGAGGTACTGCGCGTCGTCAAGCCGCCGAGTCTCGTGCCGCTCGCGACCATCGGCGTCCCCACGCTCGGCATGATCCTGCTGTTCCTGCTGCCGTTCTACGACCGGGGCCCTGAGCGCCGCCCCGAGCGCCGACCGGTGGCCACGCTTACCGGCATCTTCGTCATCGGGGCGATGGCGCTGCTCACCTACCAAGGAGCCAACGCCGGTTCGCCCACCGCGATCGAAATGCCCACGCCTACTTCTATCGTGCAAACTGGCGGACACACGCTGGCCGAATATGAAGCAGGCAAGAAGGTGGTGGCCCAATCGGGGTGTCTTGCCTGTCACAAAATCGGCGACAACGGCAATTCCGGCCCCGGACCGGACCTGACCCACATCGGCTCCCGCTTGCCTGAGCTGGGGATCGCCCGTACGCTGGTCAACCCCACCGCCCCGATGCCGTCCTTCAAGAATCTGCCCCCCAAGAAGTTCGGCGCGGCAATCTTCTTCCTCTCACAGCTGAAGTAGCAAGGCATGACCGCCCAGCTTGGTGGCGACGCGACCGCCGGTCGGTTGGAAGCGGGACAGGTGCGGGCGATGTTCGACCGTGTAGCGGCCGTCTACGACCCGCTGAACACCGTGATGACGGCCGGTCTACACCACCGCTGGCGTGTACGCGCGGTGGATCTCGCGTGCGTTGGGCCAGGGAGCCGTGTGCTCGACGTCGCCAGCGGCACCGGCGACCTTGCCATCGAGCTAGCTCGACGCGTCTGCCCGGGCGGAGAGGTAATCGGCAGCGACTTCTCCGAGGGCATGCTCGAACGGGCACGAGTCAAGGGCACGAAGGCCCTGGCGGAGATATCGACGCGGTCTTCGAGCAACAACAGCGCCCTCAATGGTTCCGCTCACACGACTGAAGCGGTTGGCTTGCGCTTCGAGTGGGGCGATGCACTCGAGCTCCCCTACCCAGATAGCTCCTTCGATGCCGTAACCGTTGGCTTCGGTGCCCGCAATTTCTCCGACCTACGGCGCGGCCTGGAGGAGATGACGCGCGTTGCGCGCCCGGGTGGCCGGGTGGTGGTGCTCGACTTCACGACTCCCACCCGACCGCCTCTTTCGTTGTTCTACAGGGTGTGGTTCGATCGTATGGTGCCGCTGCTTGGGCGGCTCACCGCGCCGCTTGCCGCGCTGCTGCCCAAATCGAAAGACGATGTTTCTGGGACCACGATTGCTGAGGCCTATACCTATCTCCCCAACTCGGTCAAGCGCTTCCTCTCGCCTCCCGAGCTGGCCGCCGAGATGGAGCGTGTGGGACTCACCGATATCCGCTACTTGATCACAGCAGGCGGCATAGTCACCATCCACGCCGCTACCGTCCCTGGGAATGGGGCATCGTGAAAACAGACATCAAGACGTGAGATCGGGCGCCGGTCGATGGGGGACGGGCAGGCGCCGATGACCGCACTGCACACAGGCACGAACACAGCTGCCGACGTCGAGGCCGTCGAGGAGATCATGCGCCGCGGCGGTCCCGCTCTGCGCGAGCGGATGGCTCGAACAGAGGCCCACCTCCAGCATGTCACAGCTGAGGCTGGCATCCCGCTGGCGTCCTATGCCACCGCCACGATCGTCGCCGGTGGCAAGCGTTTGCGCCCACTGCTCGTGGTGCTCGCCGCGGAGTCGGTGGGTGGCCCAGGGCAGGAACCAGAACGCGAGCAAAGCCTTGTGCGAGCAGCGGTCGCGGTGGAGCTCGTGCACTCGGCCACGCTGGTCCACGACGATCTGATCGATGGCGCCTCGTTGCGGCGCGGACGGCCAACGGTGGCAGCCGTTGCCGGTCGTAAGGCGGCGATCGCCACCGGCGACCTACTGTTCTCGCGAGCTTTCGCCGAGCTGGCTCACAATCGAGATGCAGAGCAGCTACGCGCTCTATCCGACGCGAGCTCGGCCCTCGCCGCCGGCGAGCTCCTCCAGCGCGAGGACGCTTACGCGTCGAACATCGCCGTCGAGCGTTATCTGGAGCGCTGTCGGCTAAAGACAGCGGCGCTATTCGAAGCTGCCTGCCGGCTCGGAGCGCTGGTCTCCGTGCACGGCACACCCGCACTTGCCTCCGCGCTCGGCGAGTTCGCCGAGCGGATCGGGCTTGCTTTCCAGTTGCTCGACGATGTGCTCGACGTGTCGGGCCCAGCACAGCGAACGGGCAAGGCGCGGGGCACAGACCTGCTCGACGGTACCGTCACGCTGCCGCTGATCTTGGCACGCGAACGCGACGAGCAAATCGCATCGCTCGATCTTGCAACCCTTCGGAATCCCGAGCAAGCAGAGATGCTTTGCGAGAAGATCGCCGCTACCGGCGCGCTCGATGAGGCGCGCGCGCGGGCCCTGTCGATCGTCGCGGAGGCGAAGGCCGCCTTGCCGAGCTTACTGCCAGATCGCCGCTACGAGCTGTTGGAGCTGGTGGCCGACGCGGTCGTCGAGCGCTACTGCTGAGGGCTCGCGCTGGCTGTGGTGAGGCGCCCCACTAGAAGTCGCTTGGACCGATGAGATCCAGCTCCAACGCCCGCGAGAAGAGCTCGATCTCCTCGATCATGTTCGCGTGTGTAAGTTGCTTGAGGTCGCTCAGCAGCGCGCCGGTTGCCTTGTCGAGCTCTTCATCCAGACGTTCCACCAGCGCCTGTCCGAATACGCCCTCGCGCATCAGATAGCAGTCGGGACAGCGCATCAAGATGCGCCAGCGATTGGGTGATTCCTCGACCCAATCGAGCGGGTTGACGAATCCACCGGCGCAACGCGGGCAGATGTGAAGTGCCTCCCCGGGAGCGCTCGTCGACTCTTGGCCGGTCCACGATGCAGGCGCCACCGGTGTGTCGCTGCTCGTCCGAGGCGGCTGTGGCGTGTGGGGCGATCCCTCGCCTAGCCGCTCATGTTTGCTGTCGAGATACACAACCTCGATCTGCTTGCCGCCGGGGAGCCGCACGTGACGATGAGTTCGATGGCGGTTGTCCTCTTGCATTGTCTCTTTCTCATCGACCCTCCGCCAGTGGGCCTTTAGGGAAGGCGGTGAGATCGCTTCCAGGTGGCTCTCGGAGATGTTCGGAGGTGGTGCTTGGACTCGAGAAGCAAGCTGCGCGGCTTCCCCGATGGCGCTCGTTGCCGGGCGATGCGGTGATAGCTTCAGATAGAGATGGCAACCGCAATCCGCAGGATCGGCCACGAGGAGCGACTTAGTGTCGTCGACCATCTCGAGGAGCTACGCACACGTTTGATCGTGAGCATCGTGGCGTTCGTGATCGTGTTTGGCCTGTGCTTTTGGCAGAACCATGCGCTGCTTGACTTCATCAACAGGCCCCTACACAAACAGACCGAGCAGCAGGTCCTCCGTGGCGAAGGGCCGGCGGGTCAGACCTGGCTCGCCCAGAAGGGAGTGCTCGAAGTCGCCAAAGACACGCAGTCGATCGCACGTGCGCTCAGCACGCCCGCCAGCGGTCTGCCGGCTGCCACGCGCGCGCAACTTGCGGGCGCAATCCCCAAGCTGGAAGCGGATGTCGCGAAGATCCCTCGTATCCCGGGTGGGATCAACCCGACGACACTAGGCCCCGGCGAACCGCTCACCGCGACGCTGACAGTCACGCTCTACTTCTCCCTTGTACTGGCCTTGCCGCTGATCCTCTTCGAGCTCTACGGTTTCTTGCTGCCTGCGTTCAGCCCAAGCGAGAGACGAGTGATAACGCCCCTACTGGTGTCCATTCCCTTTCTGTTCGTTGCCGGGGCCGGGTTCGGCTACCTGGTTGTGCTTCCCACCGCCGTGCACTTCCTGCAGAACTTCAACAGCAGCCAGTTCAACGTGATGGTGCAAGCCAATCAGTACTACAAGTTCGCCGCCACGGTGCTCCTTGCGATGGGGCTCTCCTTCCAGGCGCCGGTAGCCATCCTGGGCGCCGTCCAAGCCGGATTCGTCACTCCGCGCCAGCTGCGTCGCAACCGCCGCTACGCGCTCCTGCTCTGTGCGGCGGTTGCCGCGTTCCTTCCCGGAGACGCGTTCACGCTCGTGCTGGAGACGGTTCCGCTGTACTTGCTCTATGAGGCGAGTATCCTGATTGCGTCAGTTGTTGCGCGACGCGACGCGACGCCAGCGACGGCTACAGGGGCAGCGCGCCCACCGCGGGACACACCGTCCTCATCGGGTGCATCGGGAACGCCAGGCCCCTCAACGCCATCGCCGAGCGACGGTCCCGGGAGCGCCCCGACACCAGCAATCACACCGACCGACCACCCGAAAACTACCGCTCAAGAGATGATTGACCACATAGACCCAGAGCTGTACGACTGATGCTGTTCGACCTGAGAGCACGTGGCCGGCGCCGCACCGTCCAGATCGTCTATGTCGGTCTGGTGCTCCTGTTCTTGGTCGGCTTCCTCGCCTTGGGAGTCGGAGTTGGTGGCGGAGGCGGTGGGAGCCCACTCGAAGCCATATTCGGCGGCGAAGGATCGAGCAGCTCGAGCTACTCAAAGCAAATCTCAGCCGCTGAAACCCGCACTCGCAAGCATCCAAGCGAAGCGGCGGGTTGGGCGGCACTCGCGGACGCGCGCGTGCACCAAGCGAACGGAAGCGAATACTACGACGAAAGTACCCAGCAGTTCACTGCCAAAGGCAAGGAACTACTGGCTAGCGCGAGCAACGCATGGGAACGCTACCTTGCGCTGAATCCGAGCAAACCGAACGTTACCGTCGCCCAGGACATGCTCCGAATCTACGGAGAAGAAGGCCTCAACCAGCCAGCCTCCGCGGTTCAAGTAATGCAAATCGTGATCGCCGCCAAGCCACCCACTGCGGCTCTATACGGCTATCTAGCCAAGTACGCCTACCAGGCAAAGAATGTGAGCCTGGGAGACCTTGCCTCCCAGAAGACAGTCAGCCTGACGCCCGCCGCGAAGCGCAAGGAAGTCCAGGCTCAACTCGAACAAATCAAGAAGAACCCAACGGGCAACCCTTCCAACGAAGCGTTCACGGGAACCACCAACGGAAAGGTCTACACAGTCAAAGTGGGCGCCAAAGGCGCCGGCACCGTAATCAAAACCAGTCCGGCGCCCACAACAACGAAGAAGTAACGGGCCAGGGTGAGAGTATGGCCACCCCAGAGGAGACCCCGTCGTACACGGCACGATTGCTGATCGACTGCGCCGACCAGCCGGGGATCGTGGCGGCAGTGTCGGGCTTCCTCTTCGAACAGGGCGCCAACATAGTTTCCTCTCACCAGTATTCCTCCGACCCGATCGGAGGCCGCTTCTATCTGCGCACCGAGTTCTTCCTTGAGGGGCTCGCAAAGCAGCGTGAGCGCTTTCGCCACAGCTTCCACGTCGAGGTGGCCCAGCGCTTTGCCATGGAGTGGGAGATTCGCTACTGGGGAGAGCGTCAGCGAGTGGCCATTCTCGTCTCACGCTACGACCATTGCCTGATGGACTTGATCTGGCGCTGGCGGGGCGGCGAGCTCTACGCCGACATCGTGGCAGTCATCTCAAACCACCCCGACCTGGCTCAGCAGGCAACCGGTGTCGGCATCCCATTCCACCACGTGCCGGTTGCCGAGGGCGCCAAGGACCGTGCTGAGGAGCAGATGCTCGAGCTCCTGCGCGGCAAGGTGGATCTGGTCGTGCTCGCCCGCTACATGCAGATACTCAGCGGCGAGTTCCTCGATCGCCTCGACGCCCCGGTGATAAACATCCACCACTCGTTTCTGCCCGCCTTCGCGGGCGCCAACCCATATCGCAGAGCCCGTGAGCACGGCGTCAAGCTGATCGGTGCCACCGCTCACTATGTAACCGCCGAGCTCGACGGTGGCCCAATCATCGAGCAGGATGTGGCGCGCGTCGACCATCGTCAGAGCGTCAGTGGCTTGGAACGCATCGGTCGCGATATCGAGCGACTCGTGCTCTCTCGCGCCGTCTCGTTGCACCTCGAAGATCGCGTGATAGCCGACGACGGGCGCACTATCGTCTTCTGAAGCAAGCCCACCCCCTTCTGTGCCCACCAACGCACCCTTCAGACTCGGCGGGCCTCGGCTAGAATCCTGCCCACACCGGCCCATCTCGGGTCGGCGCCCTCGCGGGCCGTTAGCTCAATTGGCAGAGCAGGGGCCTCTTAAGCCCAAGGTTGTTGGTTCGATTCCAACACGGCCCATACCCGCGCAGCCCTCCGTCTACGGTTCTCGCCTGGCCACGATGAGCGCCAGCTCTAGCCACTTGAAGTGGCAGTCCACATCTACGAAGCCCGCCTCGCGCAACCAAGCCTGCTGCTCGCATAGGTCAGCAAGGCGGTCGGCAGGATCCTCTTGGGGCCGGCCGATGGCGTGACGGAAGCGCTCGTGCTGCTCGACGGTGGCCGAGGTCACGAGGTCGAGGTTTGCGAATACCCCGCCTGGCACGAGTAGTGCATGGATCTCGCCGAATAGCGCGCGCTTGCGCGCGTCCTCGAGGTGGTGGATGGCCAGGGCCGAGACAACTACCTCGACTTGCTCCACCTGCACGAGAGGATCATTGAGATCGTGCTCGCTCAGCTCCAGCAAGGGCTGAGCGGCGAAGCGCTGCGCGGCACGTCGCAGCATCGGTGCGGACGAGTCGAGGCCCGTGCCCTGAGCGCTCGCGTGGTGTTCGTGGATGAGCGCAAGCATCCGTCCGTCGCCGGTCCCCAAGTCCAAGAAGCGCTCGATCTGCTCGGGCAGTGCTTCGAGCAGCATCCTCTCGGCGATGTCACGGTAGGGAATCTCGCGCGAGAGATACTCGGCGACGCGCTCAGGGTCAGACCACTCATCCATGCAGCCCGCACGATATTCGCCGGAGCAAAGTCGCGGCGTGTCTATGTGGCGGCGGAGGTGTTCGCGTCGGGTCCGATGAGCGATGCCCGTCCAGCATCGGTCCATACCACCTGCTCGCGACCGGGCCCCACGCCGATCAGGGTCACCGGAGCACCGGTGTGCTCCTGGATGAACTGCAGGTACTCACGCGCCCCCTCGGGCAGGTCTGAGAGCGTCCGGCACTCGCCGAGGTCCTCCTTCCACCCGCGCAGTTCGGTGAGCTCGGCTGTCGTGTGGTGTAGCACCGTCTGGTGATAGGGGAAGTCATCGAACTCAGCCCCCTCGGCGCCGCGGTAGCTCGTGCACACCTGGATCCGGTCAAGACCCGAGAGCACGTCGAGCTTTGTCAGCACCAGCGCCGTGAGCGTATTCAGGCGAGCGGCATAGCGAAGTGCCACGAGGTCGAGCCAGCCGGTGCGCCGCGGGCGCCCGGTGGTCGTCCCGAACTCTCCACCGCGCCTACGGATCGTCTCGCCCATCTCTTCGTGTAGCTCGCTTGGGAATGGTCCCGCACCGACGCGAGTGGTGTAGGCCTTCGATACCCCCCACACCTCGTCGATGTCCTTAGGGCCCACACCAGCCCCCACACAGGCTGCCCCCGACAATGGGTTCGAGGAGGTCACGAACGGATACGTGCCGTGGTCGATGTCGAGCATCGCCCCCTGCGCCCCCTCGAAGATCACACGCTGGCCTTCGTCGAGCAGCTCCCACATCAGCCGTGCCGTATCGGCGATGTGCTGCTCCAGGCGATGGCCGTAAGTCAAGTACTCCTCGGTCATCGTGTGCAGGTCGAGCGCCGGGTCCTTCTCAAACGGGCGCAACGAGAGGCGCTTGGGCTCCATCGCCGCGACTATCTTCTTCTTGAGGATCTTCTCGTCGAGCAGGTCCTGCACGCGGATGCCAAGCCGCGCCGCCTTGTCGGCGTAGCACGGCCCGATTCCGCGTCGTGTCGTGCCAATCTGAAGGCTCCCCAGTTTCGCCTCGCCCGCGGAGTCGAGCAACAGGTGGTAGGGCATGATCAGGTGCGCGTTGGCGGAGATGCGCAGACCTCCTACATCCACACGCCGCGCTCGCAGCGCGTCGAGCTCCTCGATCAGCACCTTTGGGTCGATCACCACACCGTTGCCGATCACACAGCGCTTGCCCGGGTAGAGGATGCCCGATGGGATCAGATGCAGCTTCCACTCCTCGCTGCCTCGCACGATCGTGTGCCCGGCGTTATTGCCGCCCTGGAAGCGCACCACCGCATCGCCCTGCTCCGCGAGCAGGTCGGTGATCTTTCCCTTTCCCTCGTCGCCCCACTGGGCGCCCACTATGACTATTCCAGGCATCGGGTCATGAGTCTAGTGGCCTGCCCGCCTGGGACGGAGCGCTCAGGAGAGCGAGTGACGTCGCGACTCGCGGGTCCCGACTCACCGTAATGGTCCGCCCGCCTGGCTCGCAGGTCAAGCCGGGCGGGCCATTACTGGCAGCTCGCGGCGCTTGTCCTCTCCATAGAGCGGCAGCGGGTCGCCACACATCTCAATCAGGCGAGACACGATTCGCTTGCCCACTACCTCGCTCGCGTCGTCAGATACCACTCTGCGCTCGTGGCTGGTCTCTCCCGCCGCGCCCTCAGAGACTGTCGTCAGCGTACGCTGGGCCATCTGTCCCGCTAGCTCATCGGGCATCAGATTGGTGGTAGCCACGATCGGACGCCCCGCCTGATAGCGCGCGTCGACAATCGAATAGAGCTGCTCGAGCCGCCATGGCGTCGTGTGCTGGGCTCCCAGGTCGTCGATATGCAGCAGGTCCACCGATGAGAGTCGGTCGAGCAGGTCCAGCAGGTTGTTGTCGCTGCCCACCTCGTCACGAATCAGGTTCAAAAGCCGCGGCAGCGAATAGATCGCCACCGAATGACCGGCCTCCAGGGCCGCGCTCGAGACGATCATCGCCAGCGTCGTCTTGCCTGTACCGACGTCGCCCACCAGCCACATCCCGCGGCCTTCCTCTATGCGCGCGTTTAGGTTGCGCACGTACCCGCGCACCGCCGACACCACCGGCTCTGGCATCCCGAGTACCGGCGGGCGGTCAAACGACGCCCCTCGGTAGCGCTTTGGAACGCGCCCCTCCAGGCTCGCCGCTCGTCTACGAGCAATGCGCGATGCCCGGCAACGGCAGTCAGAGGCGGTGTTGGTGGTCTCGTCTACCAAGAACCCACTGCCGTCGCATAGCCCCAGCGGACAGGCGCTTGAATCGCGGCGTGTGGGCAGGTTAAGCAGGTCTACGCTCATGCAGCGCTTCCTGGCGACAACGACCGCCCGTTGCCGCCCTCGAGCTCGTAGCGGTTGCTATTCGCATAGTTCATGAACTTCGGGTACTCCTTCTGGAAGGTGAGCGTCACCTTGCCCACCGCTCCGTTGCGGTGCTTGGCGATGATCAGATCCGCCTCGCCGATGCGATCGGAGTCCTCGTTGTAGTACTCATCGCGGTAGATGAACATCACCAGGTCGGAGTCTTGCTCGAGGTTCCCACTCTCGCGTAGATCTGAGAGCTGCGGGCGCTTGTCGGGACGGGTCTCCACCGCGCGACTCAGCTGCGACAGCGCTATCACCGGCACTCCGAGCTCGCGCGCCAGGATCTTCAGCCCGCGGCTGAGCTCGCCCACGGCGGTCACTCGTGAGTCATAGCGGCTGTCGGTGCGCATCAGCTGCAAGTAGTCGATGACTATCAGCCCGAGGCCGTTCTCGCATTGGCTATGCAAGCGCCTCGCCTTTGCCCTGATCTCGAGCATTCCCACGTCGCTGGAGTCATCCACCCATAGGGGCGCGTTCGCAAGTCGCTGAGAAGCCTTGAGGATCTTCGGCCAACGCTCTTCCTTGACTCGTCCCTTGCGCAGCTCCTCGCCCTTGATACGCGCCTGGGATGCCACAAAGCGCTGGGCAAGCTCGGCCTCAGCCATCTCCAGGCTGAACAGCGCCACCGGCCGGCCGTGTTCCACCGCGGCGTTCTCGGCGATGTTGCACACGAGCGCGCTCTTGCCCATCGCTGGACGCGCCGCGATGATGATCAGGTTGCCGGGCTGAAAGCCGCCTGTGATCTCGTCGAGATCCTTGAATCCCGACGGTGCGCCCGTCAACGAGGTTCCCTCGATCGATAGGCGATGTAGCTTGTCGAGCTCCTCGTGCAGCACCTCCTCGATCGAGCGGAAGTCCTGTCGGCGATCGTCGCGTGCCACCTCTAGCATCGTCTTCTCGGCTTGCTCAACGAGCTCGCGTGGCGCGCTCTGGCGTTCCAGAATGCTCGACTGGATGTCGTAGGAGGCTGCCAGCAGGCGTCGTAGCAGCGCGTTCTCGCGGACTATCTGCGCATAACGCCGGGCGTGCCCCGCCGCGGGTACAACCCCCGTCAGCTCGTCCACGGCGGCTGGCCCTCCGATTTGCTCGAGCTTGCCGTTCTGGCGCAGGCGGTCGGTGACGGTCAGCACGTCCACCGGCTCCGACTCGTTGTAGAGAGCCAGCATCGCCTCATAGATGTGACCGTGACGATCACGGTAGAAGTCCTCGGAGCGCAACCCCTCTTCGATCACAAGCGCGTATAGCGAGCGGTTAGACAGGAGGATGGCGCCGAGCACCGACTGCTCGGCGTCGAGATTGTGCGGAGGAGCGATAACGCCCGTCGGGACGCTCGAGCCGTTGGCTGTTGCGGTGGGACTCATAGCTAGTGCGAGTCTAAGCGCGGAGCCGTCGAGTCTCGCGGGTCCTTCTCGCAACTCGCAAGGAAAAGATCGCTGTCGCCCTGCACGAACATATGTTCGCACAGGTTGCAGACCACAACGGTCGCTGGAGGTTCGTCGGGCGACAGGCGATTACTTTTGCGCCACAACCATGGTCTTCACGGTGGCCGTCACTCCCTCGACGACTTCCACCACAACCATGTAGGTGCCCACGTTCTTGATCGGCTCGGGCAGGTGCACGTTGCTCTTATCCGTGCGCAAACCGCGAGCGTCGCGGATCGCCGAGGCGATGTCCTGGGCCGTAACCGAGCCGAACAGGCGTCCGTCGGCTCCGGCCTGTTGGGCGATCGTGATAACCGTCTTGTTCAGCAGCGCCGCGTTGTCGTTGGCTTTCTCGACGTATTCGCGTGCGGCTCGCTCAGCCGCCTGCTGGCGCTGACGGATCACCTCGATGGCCCCGCGTGTAGCCGGTTGGGCGAGCTTGTGTGGGATCAGGAAATTGCGCAGATAGCCCTTGGAGACATCCACCACCGTGCCCTGCTCGCCGAGCTCCTCGACGTCCTTCAGGAGTATCGCTTCGGGCATCTATCGGTCGCGGTCTCGATCGCCACGTTCACGGCGAGGGTGGTCGTCGCGGCCACCCTCGTTCACGTAGGGCAGCAGTGCGAGCTCCCGAGCACGCTTGACCGCCCGTGCAATCTGTGCCTGGTGGCGGCGGCACGCCCCGGTGATCCTGCGTGAGCGGATCTTGCCCTTCTCCGAGATGAATTTCCGAAGCGTGGCGACGTCCTTGTAGTCGACCTGCTCGACCTTGTCGCGGCAGTGCTGGCATGGCTTGCGCCTCCCTGTACCAGGCCCACCCTTTCTATCTCGTCGCCGGACAGGCTTGCCGCGACCTTGCTTTGCCACTGGAAAATCCCTTGCTTTCGAACTAGAACGGAATGTCGTCGTCGCCGGCTGCGCCGGACACCGGTGCGGGCTGGAAGTCGCCGTTGTCAACCGGCACGTCGCTGCCCTGAGATGCTCCGCCGCCCGTATACCCTCCGCCTCCGGATGGGTCGTCGCGCGAGCCGAGGAACTGCACCGAGTCGGCAATGATATCCACTCCCTGGCGTTTCGTGCCGTCTTGTGCGGTCCACTCGCTCCATTCCAGCCTTCCATCGACCGCCACGGGGCGTCCCTTTGTGAGGTAGCGCGCGACGGTGTCGCCTCTCGTGCCCCACACCTTGACGTTGAAGTAGTTGGGCCTGTCCTCCCACTCGCCGGTGCTTCCGTTCTTGCGGGATGTGTTGCAAGCGATACGGAGCTCGCATACCGAGGTCCCGCTTGGGAGGGCTCGCAACTCGGGGTCTCGAGTGAGGTTGCCGGTGATCACAACCCGGTTGATGTTGGAGGCCACGGCTTTCTTCCTTTCGCTCTATCTGTAGCTATTTGAGTCTCGCGGCTTCTACAACACCGAAGGCTTGGTGCGAGTCTAGAGAGATGCCCCGAAGGTGTTGCCCCACGCCGCTCTACCCGCCGCTCTTTGCGGACGCTACCTGGAGCTCGACAAGCCTTCTGGGCTCTCGGGGCGCTGCCGCGCTGAGGTGCCGAACACCTCATCCCAGTAGGGGGCGCTGATCCCGAAGCCCTTCGTGTCGTCCTGGAAGTGGTGGCGCATATGGCGCTCGCGCAGCATCCTTCCCAAACGCGAGCGCGGACGAAAGTGATGCACGTAGTAATGAAGCATGTCGTAGGCGAGATAGCCAGCGAAGAAGCCAGCTCCAACGCCTGGGGCGTAGCGTTTCCCGAATACCACGTACAGGGCTCCGAACACAACCGCCCCGAGCGGGATGCTCACCGCCGGAGGCATCACCAGACGCAGTGGGTCGTTCGGGTGCTCATGGTGGATGCCGTGGATGATCCAGTGCATCCGTGCCCCGATCCCACGATCGGGCTCGAAGTGGAACACGATACGGTGCAGCCAGTACTCGAACAGCGTCCAAAGCGCATATCCCGCCACGAACAGGCCAAGCGCCACGAGCGCCTCCACGAACGACAGCTCCCATGCCGCGAGCGCCACAATCACCGGTGCGAAGATCAAGATCGGCACGAACGGATGTACGCGCGAGAGCGCGTCGAGCAAACGCGATTCGAACATCGGCGGAGACGCGCGCAACACGTCGGTCCTGCGCACCGCCGAACCGTCGCTAATAGGACGCTCGCTCACGACGCCTTCCCAACAGTGGTACCCCTCAGAGGCTGCACGCCTCCGAGTGTATTACGCGATCGCCTGCTCCTCAGTCCCAGCCTGCTCGCTCTCCTCACGAGTGGGCGAGGCCGCTCCCGACGCCATGTCCGGCGCATCGGGCGTCCCGGGCTTGAGCTTGTTGATCCGGAAGCGGATCACCCCGTCTGTGATGTGAAGCGTCCGATTCAGCTCGGCGATCAACTCCACGGTCGTGGCATGGAATTGCAGCAGGTGGTACTCGGCCGTGGTCTTGTGGTCGATTGGATACGCCAGCGCTCGCTCGCCCCACTCATCGTGGTGCACCAGCTCACCCTTCGCCGCGATCGCCTCGCGTGCGTCGGACACGATCTTCGCGCGTACAGACTCCTCTGCCTGCGGGTCGAGCAGCAACACGAGATCGTATGTGGGGGCGGGCAGGGTCATAAGCGTGCGGCAGAAGCGCGGCGGCGGATCATAACAGGGGCTCCAAAGACGTTCGCTTTGCCTTGATATCCGCCAGCTGCTCGTCGATCCAGTCCCCTGGGTCACGCGAGGTCACGATCTCCACCAGTCCGCGAGCACGTCGCGCCCGCTCCTGCACCGGCATGTCGAGCGCCGCGTGAATCGAGTCCGCCAGCTCCTGGATGTCGAATGGGTTCACCGACAGCGCATACTCGCCTAGCTCCTCGTGCGCCCCCGTGTTCTCCGAGAGGATCGACACTCCCGCGCGCTCGTTGACGATCGGACCCTCCTTGGCCACGAGGTTCATCCCGTCGAACATGGCGTTCACAAGCAACACGTCGTAGTGCTTGTACGCCGCCATCGCCTCCTCCAGATCGTCGCGCAGCTTCAACTGGATTGGCATCCAATCGGGCGTCCCGTGACGGTGGTTGACGACCGCCACCAGTGCCTCGATCCGTTCCAGGTACTCCGCGTACTCCGGCACGTCTGTCCGTGAAGGCATCAGCTGTGCCACGAACGTTACCCGCTCGCGAAACTCGGGATGCTGGTCGAGGAACAGATCGAATGCAGAGAAGCCACGCAACACGTTCTTGGAAAGGTCTGCCCTGTCCACGCGGAGGATGAGAAAGTCCCGTCGGCGACGCAACAGCTCACGCTCGAACTCCTCTACTCGCGCTCCCTGCGCCACCTGAAGCGCCGCCCTGTGGTCGATCGGCAGCGGATAGGCCCTCACCCACACCTCGCGCCCCTGCCAGCGCACCAACCCGAGATCGAAGTCCACCTCCAGATCCATCAGGTCTCGGCAGCACTGCAGGAAGTTGCGTCGGTAAGAGCGCGTGTGGAAGCCCACGATGTCGTTCGCGAGCAGCCCCGCGAAGATCTCTTGCCTGATTCGCGACGGCAGCACCCGCCAGGAATCCGACTGCGTCCATGGGATGTGCACGAAGTGGTGCAAGAACACATCCGGCCGCGCCCTACGCACGAGCTCCGGCAGGGTGTACAGGTGGTAGTCGTGCACCATCACCACCGGCTCGCGCTCGCCCTCGATCTCCTCCACTACCGCCCGCGCGAGGTCCTCGTTCACCGCGTTGTAGCCGAACTCGAACGCCTCGATCTCCTCGCGGCGGATGTCGGGAGCGTTGGAGAGATCCCATAGGTAGTGCTGAATGAACCACAACATCGGGTTGGCGAACACGTTGTAGAAGCGGTCATACGCCTCCGGGCTGCTGACCACCAGGCGCACTTGGTATTCCCCCCCAGCGGGGCTCCTCACTGGGAACGGCCGTGCACCGTGCTCGTGCGACACCTGCGCGTCGTGCTCGTTCATCGCCGAGGCGATCCACACAGCATCGCGGTGCGAAGCCAGTCCAGAGAGGGCTGTAACCAGTCCGCCAGTGCCTCGCTGCACCTCACCGCCTGGACCGAACGTCACCGGGCCTCTGTTGCTTACCAGCACGAGCGGCGGGCGCTGTGCCGGTCCTGCGCTCATGACAGCCGCCGCCCCATCGTGCTTGGGCGGTGGGCGCTCACGCCTCCCCGAGCTCCGTGAAGATGCGCAGGTAGTCACGCAGATAGCGTGGCGTCAGGAAGTGGCTACGTACGTGCTCCTTGCCGCGTCGACCCAGCGTCTTGCCAAGCGCGGGGTCTGAGAGCAGCTCGAGCGAGCGCTGCGCGCACTGCTCCACCGTCTCCACCAGAAAGCCCGTCACCTCGTCATCGACTTGCAGCGGAATCCCGCCAACGTTGCCGCCGATGAACGGCCGTGCCTTCCAGATCGCCTCGGACACCGTCAGCCCAAAGCCCTCGCGTATCGACTTCTGCACGACCACATCCGCGTGGGACTGGAACGCGTTCACCTCGATCGCCCCGACGTTGTTGAAGTTGTTGAGGATGTGCACATCCGGGTCGCCGTCGGCGTGCGCGATCGTAGCGTTGAAGAAGTCCCAGCCCTCCGGGTCGTCGCTCGCCATCGAGCCCACCAGCGCGAGCTGCACATCGGGAACCTGTTGCTTGACGATCCGGTAGGCGTCGATCACTCCCAACGGGTCCTTCCAGGGATCAAAGCGCGACACCTGACAGATCAGCGGCCTGTCCACATCGATCCCGAACTGCTCGCACACATACGAAGCATCCTCGGGCGAGAGTGCCATGTTCTTCGGCATCAACGGATCGATCGCCGGTGGCACGATGTTCACGTTCCCATTCATTCCTTTCGGCACGTATTCAGCCATGTGGAAGAGCGACTGGGGATAGTCGGCGATGTAGGGCAGCAGTCGATCGATCGTCGCGGGGTTAGGGGTCGACAGGTCGATGTGACAGCGCCACACCCATCCCTTCGCCTTCTCGGGCACCAGCCGATACAAGCCCGCCGGCTGGGGATCATGCACGAGGCACACGTCCCAACCCTCTGAGAGCTCACGTGCGTTCATCTCGTTGTACTGCTCCCAGGTTCCCCACTGCTCCTCGTCTAGGTCCTGCGGATTGCCCTGCAACGCGTTATGCATCAGCTTCGTCGCGTTGAAGAACTCCTCGCGGCCGTAGATCACTTGCCACTCGCAATCCAAGCCGACGTCGCGCATCAGCGGCACGAGCGTGTACAGGATCTCCGATACCCCGCCGCCGAACGCCGTAGCCGACACGTGCACCACGCGTCTGCCCTTGAGCGGCTCCGCGAGCTCGCGGATCTCCTCGATCAGCTCGCGCCCGCAAATGTGGGTGTAGTCGGCTAGCGACTTGTGTCCTGTGGCGACGGGCTGGAGCACGGGCGGACCGCACGATACCTCGCGGGTCGGCATGCCTGTGCCCCCAACGGGGTAAAAGGCCCGCCACGAGGTCTAAGGTCTGCTCGATGTTCGATGGCCGCATCTACCGCGCGGCATTCGTGCCGCTCCTCCTCGCCCTTGCGATTACGGGGTTCTCGCTCACGAACCTCCCCGCACCGCTGAGCTCGACGCTCGCGCCCGACGCGTTCAACGGCCCTCGTGCATTCGCCGGCCTGCAGGCGCTCGTCAAGCGCTTCCCCAACCGACGGCCCGGCAGCGCCGAAGACAACGAGCTTGCCCTCTACATCGCCCAACAGCTACGTGAGATGGGAAGCCCTCCCACCTCGGGCCCAACCCCCTCGGGCCCACTCACCTCGGCCCCATCCACCCCGGGTGCGGCCGGCGGGGGCTTTCAGGTCAGCACACGCCAGATCCACGCAGCCACGATTGACGGCGAACGTACCCTCACCACTGTCATCGCCGAGCGGCCTGGCTCTACAGACCTGAGCCCGATCGCGATCGTCGCCCACCGGGACGCCGCCGCGCCTGGCTCAGCGGCCGAGCTCTCGGGCACCGCCGCCCTGCTCGAGCTCGCTCGCGTCTTCTCCCAGAGCGAGACCCGTCGCACGATCGTGCTCGTCTCAACCAGCGGCGGCAGCGGCGGCTATGCGGGCGCCGCCGACTTCGCCCGTGACAACGCGCCAGCCGCTCGACGCCGCAATCGTGCTCGGCGACCTCGCCGGCACACGTGCTCGCAAGCCGTTCGTGCTGCCTTTCTCCAGCGATCCCGGCACCGCTCCCGAAAGCCTGCAGCGCACGCTCGACGGCGCGATCTCCCAGGAGGTGGGCACCGATCCCGGGCGCTCCCGGGCTCTCCGCTCAGCTCGCCCACCTCGCCTTTCCGCTCGCCACGGGCGAGGAGGCCCCGTTAAACGCCGCTGGAATCCCCGCCGTGCTCGTCCAGGTCAGTGGCGAACGCGGGCCATCCCCCGGTGAGAGGGTGAGCTCCAGCCCGCCTGCTGAACTTCGGCAGAGCGGTGCTCAGCGCCACCTACGCGCTCGACGAAGGGCCCGACATCGCTCAGAGCGCTACGACGCGGGTGCTGCTCGGGCGCAAGCGCCTCCCCGGGTGGACGATCAGGCTGCTAGCGCTCGCTTTGCTGCTGCCGCCGCTGCTCATCAGCGTCGATGCTCTCGCGCGTCTGCGCCGCCGCCGTGAACCTATTTTGCGCTGGCTCGCTGTGGACGCTCACGGCGCGCGCTCCCGTTTTTGCGTGCGCTCTGTTCGCGATCCTGCTCGGAGCGCTAGGGATAGTCGCGGCTCCCGCCGGTCAGCTGCCAGCCGGCTCTCTCTCCGCGGATGGATCGGCCGCCGCGCGCTGCTGCTTGCCACCGGCGCCGTGCTGCTGCTCGCGCTCTCGCCTGGCGGCTGCCTTCTGCGCCGGCTGCTCTGCCGTTGCGGCCTACCAGCCGACGGGGCCGGCCTGGCGGTGATGCTCGTGCTGCTCGTCATCGCGCTGCTCGCGTGGATCCTCAACCCGTTCGCCTGCCTGCTGCTCGTGCCCGCTTTGCACCTGTGGCTGCTCGCCGTCGGACCCGCTCGACACGCCTGGCCCGCGCGCCCGTGCGCTCGCTTATGGGGCGATCGGGCTCGGCGTCCCTGCCGTTTCTGCTGCTGCTTCTCGTCTATGCACGCGAGCTCCGCCTTGGATCTGGTGGGCTGCCGAGAGCGTCTTGTTCGCGCTTGCCGGTGGCCAGGTTGGCCCACTAGGGGCGCTGCTGTGGAGCGTCGCGCTCGGCTGTCTGCTCGCGGTTCTCTTGCTCGCCCCCGCGCCGCGACGCCGCGGGCCCGGCAGGCCCCGCGGAATGGCCGGAGGTCTCTACCCGCGGCCCAGCGTCCTACGCTGGGCCTGGGTCGCTGGGCGGACGGAGTCCGCGCTGCGACGCTGAGAAGCCATGACCCCGCAACCCAGTAAAACACCCAAAGCTGAGGAGCTGTCGCTTTCGCGGCCTGGCTCTACCTTCGCGCTACAACCACCGTCGAGGCGCCGCGGCGGCTCTAGGCTGCCCTCGCTGATCGGTCTGTTGCTGATCTTCGCCGGCCTCCTGGTGCTCGCGGACGCCGGGGTCACGCTCGTCTGGCAGGAGCCCCTCTCCGCGCTCTATGCCCAGCTCAAACAGGAAAGCCTGCGAAGCGACCTGCGCGCTCTCGAACGCGCGCTCGCCTACAACGTCCGCGCAAGCGCACACTCGCGCGCCTACATGAAGAGCGTCAACGGATCGCCTATCTGGCTGCCCAGCTGCAACGCCATGCGCGGCCGGCTCTGCCGTAGGACGCATCCGCATCCCCACGATCGGTGCGAGCTTCGTGGTCGTGAAGGGCACCGGCACCTCAGAACTCGAGAGCGGTCCCGGCATCTACCCCGAAACAGCCTTCCCCGGTGTGCCTGGCACGACCGCTATCGCCGGCCACCGCACTACCTACCTTGCGCCCTTCCGTCACATCGACGCGCTGCGTCCGGGACAGCCGATCGTGTTCGATATGCCCTACGCCCGCCTCACCTACCACGTAATCGGCTCGCGTGTGGTGCTCCCCACCGACGTCTCGGTGACTCGACCCCGTCGGTTACTCGCGGCTCGTGCTATCGGCCTGTACGCCACCGTTCAGCGCCTCTCACCGACTGATCGTTTTCGCTCGCCTCAGCTCGACGCTCCCGCTGGGCGCCGCACGCCTTTCCTCGACCTCCAACCGGGCCAGACCAGGCGCTCGGCCCAGAACCGGTGCTACCAACGGTGCTCAAACCCCGTCAGCGTCTGCTTGCTCCCCTCGTGTCGTAGCACCACCCCGGGCGCGGCCCTCGCTCACATGTCCGACCCATGTGAGCTTCGTCCCGGTTCGCTCGCATGCCGCGCTCACACGATCGGCTCGCTTGCGCGGTACACATACGCACAGCTCGTAGTCTTCGCCGGCGGTTGCCGCTGCCTCCCACACAGGTACGCCAAGCGCCTCGGCGGTACGTTGGGTCTGCTCATCGGTTGGCAGCTGATTGAGGTCGATCTTGAGCGCCACGCCGCTGCTCCGCGCGAGATGACCCGCGTCGGTAGCCAAGCCGTCGGAGAGGTCGATCATCGCGTGCACCCCCGCGGGGGCTATCGCCCGGCCCTCGCGCAGCCGCGGCAGCGGACGACGAGCTCTGGTTCCGAGTGTGCCCGTCACGCCCACTAGATCTCCGGGCCGGGCGCCGTCGCGGCCGATCAGCTTCTGGTCACGCTCGGCCCATCCGACGATGGTCACGCTTGCGAATAGCCCCGGCGCGCTCACCACGTCTCCACCCGCGATCGTCGTGCCCGTCAGCTCAGCGAGCTCCTCCGCGCCGAGCATCAGCTCGAGCGCCTCGCTCTCGCTCACATGTGAGGGGATCCCAAGCGCCACATACGCCTCGCCCGTTTGTGCTCCCATCGCCGCAATGTCCGACAGCCCTCCTGCCAGGGCCCTCCAGCCGATGTCATTGAAGCTCAGCTCAGCGTCGTCGAGGTTGAAGTGCACGCCCTCGACAACCGTATCCACGGTGGTGACGCACAGCTTCAACGCTTTTACAACCGTGGCGTCATCGCCGATACCGCGCACGAACCGCCCTCCGCGCGTCTTCAGCGCGGCCGTGATCGATTCGATCAGGGAGAGCTCAGCGATGCCTGTAAACGATGCGGGCGCGGTCTAGGTCATAGGGGGAGAGCTCGCAGCGGACGCGGTCTCCTGGCAGGATCCGGATGCGAAAGCGCCGCATCTTGCCCGCCACATGCCCGAGCACCACGTGATCGTTGTCGAGCTTCACCCGGAACATCGCGTTGGGCAGCGCCTCGATCACCTCGCCCTCGAATTCGACCTTGTCTTCCTTTGCCACGAGTTGCTTCCCGTCCGGGCCGCCTGCCGTTGGCGGCGACCCTGTGTTGAAGTTTGCACCGTCAAACTACCAGCGCCGAGCTGTTTAGGCCGCGACAGCGGCGCCTTAGTGTCTCGGCGGTTCGGCACCGCCGGTCCCGCCCACGGGGGGAACGGGCGCTTTCGCCGCGGGAGCTGGTGTCGGTTCGACCGGTTCGCGCACATGAGGCGCGGGCGCCCCCTGGTTGCTTTCGCCGTGTTTACTTTCACCGGTTCCAGCGCCCGTGGGCTGTTCGATGGCAGGGGTGTGATGTTCGCCGGGTGTGCTCTTCGTGGGGGCGTTGCTCTTTGTTTCGAGTCCACTGCCTTCAGGGGTTTCGACACTCGAGGTCCGCCCGGTCGTCGCGAATTTGCCGAAGAAGGGTTGATAGGAAATCGGTTCGGTTGGAGAGGGGAACTGTGTACAGGATTGGCCTTCGGTCACCGCGCCATGTAGTCGTGCCAGATTTCCGCGGGCAGGTAGCCACCCTGCTGCGGCTCCCGTGGACGTCGGTCATCGGTATGAGCTTGTTGGGGTAGCCCATCCAAACCGAGGTGGAGTAGTTGGGCGTGTATCCGTCGAGCCACGCGTCGACGAGGTTGCTGGTTGTGCCCGTCTTGGCGGCCGTAGGGCAGTTGATCGCCGAGCGCGTCGCCGTGCCTGCGAGCACGTTCTCGTGAAGGATGCTCGTCTCCTCGGAGGTGACACCGTCTGAGAGCACCTTCACACGCTGTGGCTTACCCCAGCTGTTGTCGACACGGCCGTCTGGGAAACACGACCTTGGTGATCGCGATTGGCGTGTTGCGCCAGCCGCCGTCGGCGAGCGTCGCGTACACGTCGGCCATTTCCAGTGGGCTCACGCCAACCGTCAGGCCTCCAAGCGCCTCGGCTGGATAGCTGTGCAGATGCTCCCTTACGCCCAGCTTGTATGCCATCTGGGTGACGGTTTCCTCACCGAGGTCGGCCGCCAGCTGCGCATAGACGGTGTTGTCGGAGGCAAGCGTCGCCTGCACCAGGTTGATCGACTTGTCAAGCGAGGTGTCCTCGAATGTTTTCACTTCGTATGTCGGGGTAGCCCGGAAGCCAGCCGGGGGCGAGCGTGTGAGAGACGTAATAGGTGCTGTTCGGATCCACTCCTCGCGAGAGCGCGTCGGCGAGCACGATCGCCTTGAACGTCGATCCGGGCTGACGGTGGCCCTGGGAGGCGAGGTTGTACTGAGACTGGTCATAGCTCTCAGACTCCGCCATCGCCTCGATGTAGCCGTTGTGCGGGTCGATCGTGACGATCGCCGAAGCCGGGTCGCCCGGCTCGTCGAGCACTTCGGCGATCGCCTTGCGGGCCTCGCTCTGCATGCTTCAGATCGATCGTCGTGTATACCTTCAAGCCGCCCTGCTCGACCGTGTTCAGGCCATAGCGTTTGACCAGCTGCTGGCGCACGTATTCGAAGAAGAAGTCTTCCTGGCGGCGCGTGTAGTAGTCGCCGTGTTTCACTTCCGAGCGGGGCGCGCCTCGGCGGTGGCTGCCTGCGTCGCGGGTGATGTAGTGCAGTTCGGCCATCTTGGCCAGTACCTCGTTGCGCCGCTGGCGTGCAGCCGCCGGGTACAGGAACGGGTTGTATTGCGAGGGCGCTTGTGGCAGGCCCGCGAGCAGCGCCGCCTGTTGCAGGTCCAGCTGGTAGGCGGCTCTTGTCGAAGAAGATCCTCGAGGCGGCCTGCACTCCGAGCGCGGTCTGCCCGCCGACCGTGCCGTAGGCGACGCTGTTGAGGTAGTCGGTCAGGATCGAACGCTTGCTGTGGTGTTTGTTGTATTCGATCGCGAGCTTCGCCTCGTCGATCTTCTGCTTGAAGGTGTGCGTGTCGCTGCCCAGATATAGGTTGCGCATCAGCTGCATCGTGATCGTGGAGGCGCCCTGCAGCGCTTGGCCGTGCAGGACGTCCTTGACCGCCGAGCGAAAGATGCCGGTCAGGTCGACGCCGTTGTTCTGGTAGAAGCGCTGATCCTCGATCGCGACGGTCGCGTCGCGCAGAAGGCGCGGTATCTGTGCGGTGGTGATCGGCGAGCGCAGCACGTCGGACTGGATGAAGCCGAGTCGCGTGCCGTTGGCGGCGAACACCTCGCGAGGAGGCGCCCGCGAGCTCGGCTTGAGCGAGGCGAGGCTCGGCGCCGACTGGGCGACCGACAGGACGTATCCGACCGCGACGATCACGCCGATCACGATTGCGCCCGCTATCCCGCCGAGGCCGATGAATACGATGCGGGACGGCCCAGAGCGGTTGCGTCGCCTGCGGCGCTGTCGTGCTTGTCTTGACATCTCTCGTGTGCGCCCCCGCAAGTGACTGTACCGTCTCGCGGTGTGATTTCCTGCCTGTAGCGTGGGCGAGAACAGCCTTCCCGCCACCCCTCAGATGAGCTCCGACACCGCCGAGCACGCCATTGCACGACACACAAGCGAGCCACGCCCCCACGGCGGGTCCAGCCGCGGTGCCGATGCGGCGTGCGCGCCGACACCGAGCGGACGGTCGCGGTGCGCGACGTCTGGCGGGCGCTGTGGAGCTCGCGCCTGCTGGTGTGGATCGCCGGGGTCGGGCGCGGTCGCGACGCTTGGCTTCGGGCCCGTACGCCACGCCTTCGATCCGCCCGGGATCACGCGCGGCTTCGGGTGGCTTGGCGACGTGCTGGCGGCGCCCGCGGCGCGTTGGGATGCGGCCTGGTATCTGGTGATCGCCCACTACGGCTACCGCCCTGAACTCGGCGCGTTCACGGCCTCGCGCACCGCCTTCTTCCCGCTCTATCCGCTGGGCTTGCGCGCGCTCTCCGATGTCGGTCTGGCGCCTGTGATCGCGGGGGTGCTGCTGTCCGCTCGCGCGCGCTGGCGGCTGGCGCTGTATGGACTGCACCGGCTGACCACGCTCGAAGTCGCGCGGCTGCGCCGCCGATCCACGCGGGTCGGAGCGCTCGATGGCGGGATCTTGGTGGCGGCGAGTGGCTTCGCCAAGCTGAGCGTAAGCGAGGTCGCTCGCCTGGTCGTGCTGCTCACGGCGTTCGCGCCGATGGCTTTTTACTTCTCGGCCGTCTACAGCGAGTCGCTCTACCTGGCGCTGTCGGTCGGCGTGTTCCTGTGCGCGCGGCGCGGACGGTGGGCGAGCGCCGCGATGCTCGGCGCGCTGGCGGCAGCCACCCGTAGCACCGGGTGGTGCTGATGGTGCCGCTGCTGCTGCTCTACCTGTACGGGCCGCGTGAGGATCGCGATCCCGAGCGCACTCCGCTTGACCGTCCGCTTGGGTCCGAGGAAGACCGAGTAGGGGTCACGCCGCCTAGCCGCCCGACGGTTGCCGGACTTCTGGGCCCTACGCCCGCGCTACCGCTGCGCCGCGACGCGCTATGGTTCGCGCTGGTGCCGGTTGGGCTCTCCTGTACATGGCTCACCTGGCTCTCGCCGGCGGCGACGCGCTCGCGCCCTTTCACGCCGAGGCAGTCTGGAGCCGGCATTTCGCCGGACCCTACGGCGGCGTGTGGGATGGCGCCAAGGCGGCATTCGAGGGGTTGCGTCAGTTGCTCTCCTTCCAGCGCCCCCACGTCTACTACCCGGCCGCGCAGGCGGAAGTCCCTTCGATCGACGCCGGCCACAACCTGATGCTGTTCGCCTTCCTGCTCGCGGCGATACCCGCCGCGGTCGGCGTGCTGCGACTGCTGCCGCCTGCCTACGGCGTGTATGTGCTCGCGGCGCTCGCCCTGCCGCTCTCCTACCCGGTCGCCCCCCAGCCCCTGATGTCGCTGCCGCGCTTCCTGCTGGTGCTGTTCCCACTGAATATGTGGCTTGCGATCCGTCTTGCCATCCGCCCGCCCGTGCTCACACGTGCGGTGCTGGTCCTCTCGGGCCTGGCAATGGCGTTCTTCGCCGGCGAGTTCGCGACCTGGCACTGGGTGGCCTGAGGTGATGAGCGACCCGTTGGGCGATCTCTGGGGCCGACCCTGAGCCTCCGTCGGGCGATTCGCTTGCAGAAACGGCCCCACGCGGATGCATCCCGTGGGTCCGGCGCCGAACGACTGGCCGGTGTGGACGGGGTTTGTGGCGCTGCTGGCCGCGCTCGTGCTCGCGGCGGTGGGAGGGCTGATCGTCGATATCCCCGCTATCGCACTCGGGGTGAAAATCAGCTCTTCACATACGCCACCTGGGCTGGAGTTCATCGACACTGTCGTCCAGGACGTCGCGTTCGTGCTGACCGCGGTCTTGTTCGCGCAGCTCGGCGGACGCACGGTGCGCTCATGGCAGTTTGGCTTCCGTCCGACTCCGGCGCGACGTGCGGCTGGGCTTACGGTGCTCACGATCCTCGCGTTCTTGATCTTCAGCGTGGCTTGGGAGGTGGTGCTCAACGTAACCGAAAAGGACACGAAGCTGCTTGAAGCGCTCGGCACCAACGAAACGACGCTACTGCTGGCGCTGAGCACGCTGCTCACGACGGTGATCGCGCCGATCTGCGAGGAGACCCTGTTTCGCGGATACATCTTCGCGGCGCTCTCCAAATGGAAGGGCTGGCTGCCGGCTGCGGTCATCACAGGGGTGCTCTTCGGGGGCGTGCACGCCGGTTCGGCTCCCGTGGAGGATCTCATTCCACTTGGGGTGCTCGGCTTCGCTTGTGTGCGCTCTACCGTCGCACGGGCTCGCTCTATCCGTGTATCGCCTTGCATTCACTGAACAACTCACTCGCCTTCGGCGATCTCGAGGGCTGGGGTTGGTGGATTCCGGTGCTGATGGTGGGGGCGCTCGCCGCGATCTGGGTACTTGCCCTAATCGCCCGACGGATAGGCCTGATCTCGGCGGATCCCCCCGACGTCGCCGTCGTCCTGACCGCGTACGATCATCCGTAGTGCTCTGCAAGAAACTGTTGCTCTCATACGCTCTGCTCGTAGCGACACTGTCCATCGTGTCGCTAAGCGGCAACGTGGCTCAAGCGGCTAAGCGGCCCGCTTTGCGCCCGCCCGCGCCGCATACGCTTGAGTATCGCGTGATCCATATGCGTGGAAGCTTGAGCCGCGGCGCCCACGGACCGGCGGTGCGGTTGCTCCAAGACGAGCTTGCACGCCGACGCTACGAAGTGCCTGTCAGCGGTTATTTCGACGAAGCAACTGGCCGCGCGGTGCTGGCCTTTCGCAAGGTGACAGGCCTCGAGCGCATCGAAAGTGCGAACGCGGGCGTATTTCAGCGACTTCGTCGCGGAGCTGGACACTTCCACGTTCGCTACCCCGGCGACGGGAACCACGTTGAGGCCGATTTGTCAAAGCAGGTGCTCGTCGAGGTGGAACGCGGCGGACGTGTCAGGCGCATCTACACGATGAGCTCCGGCAAGCCCTCCACGCCAACGGTGCTAGGGCGTTTCCGCATCTACTCCAAGACCCCCGGCACCAATTCGGAGGGAATGGTGGACTCCAACTATTTCATTCGTGGCTACGCGATCCACGGATATGCCGAAGTGCCACCGTATGCCGCAAGTCACGGATGTCTGCGCATCCCGATCCCAAATGCCCCGGCTGTGTTCGCCTGGGTGCAGCTCGGCTACCCGGTCGATGTCTACACCGATGATGGACGGGGGAGCCGGGTCGTGCGCGACAACGCAGGCCCGTAGCCGCACAAAGCGAGCTTACAGTCTGCCCGGCACCGGCAGTAGGCGTGCCACGAAGCTCAAGCCGAAGCCGTAAACGAGCAGCACGAGCAGCGTGTCGACGATCTGAATCGTCCACTGACTACTCGAGCCTGAGGTCACACCCGAGAAGGGGGAGGCGAGCGTCGAGAACGCTTTGTCGATCGCAGTGTGAAGCGCACTCTCCTTCCCTGGCTTCGTGGTACCCGCGGTCCCCGTTCCCGAGGGAGCCGCTTCGTTTACCACCGCCTGTTGGTGACTCGAGCCCTTCCCTGCCTGATCGACGATGAAGGTCACGAAGGACGCAAGCGCAATCACGCAAATCGCGATCGACGCGAGCCGCAGCAGTCTGGCGAGCAACCCGAGCATCACTGCCGCAGGTTAACCCCCGCGCTGGACGTGCCGCAGGGGTTGGACGAATGTCGCAGCCCCATACCGTCTAGATTTTGCGCGCGATGATCGACCAGAAGCCAACCGCTGCCACCCTCGACGCAGCCCGAAGCGAGCTCGTTGCTCAACTGCGCGCCCATGCGCTTGTGATCGGCGAGGTCACGCTTACGAGTGGCGCCACCGCCTCCTACTACGTCGACGCCAAGCGCGCCATCTTGCGACTCGAGGGCTTCCACGCGCTCGCCACACTTGCCGCGGACCGTGCCCGGGAATGGAGTGCCACTGCCGTCGGCGGTATGACGATGGGCGCCGACCCAGTAGCTTGCGCCGCCCTTGCGGGAGGTTCGCAGGCAAAGGCTTTCTTCGTGCGCAAGGAAACGAAGACCCACGGGCTTCAGCGCCGCATCGAGGGTCCGTTGCTAGTGCCTGAGGACCGCTGTCTTGTCGTAGAGGACGTAGTCACCACCGGCGGCTCGACACTTGCGGCGATCGCCGCGCTGCAGGAGGTCGGGCACACGATCTGTGGAGTCCTCTCGGTGCTCGACAGACTTGCGGGGGGCGGCGCCGCGATCGAGGCCGCCGCCGGTGCGCCTTACATAGCCCTCACCACCATCGACGATGTCCATCCCGAGCGCGCGGAACGGCAGGCCTGAGCGACGGTAGCCTTATCTCGAGCCCTCGTAGTCCAATGGATAAGACGACCGCCTCCTAAGCGGTAGATCCAGGTTCGACTCCTGGCGGGGGCATTCGGCGATGGCTGATTGCCACAGAGCTGGCCGCGGCCACCTCAACGACTCGAGGAAGTAGACCGAGCCCCAACATGTCCCTGCTGCGGCTCGACCTTCCCGCCTGCCCGCTGCTTCAGCCACTCGGTGATCTCGTCGTGTGGCAGGGGTCTTGAGATGAAATAGCCCTGGCCGGTGTGGCAGCCGATCTCCAGTAGGCGTTTGGCGACCTCGACGGTCTCGATTCCCTCGGCCACTACGCAGAGATCGAGATGACGAGCCAGATCGATGGTGGTTTGCGCGATCGCTTCGTCTCGCGGGCTCTCACATATGTTGGTTATCAGCGAGCGGTCGATCTTCAGCTCAGTGGCGGGGAGCCTGGCTAGGTAGGCGATTGAGGCGTGTCCACTGCCGAAGTCGTCGATCGACACACCCACACCCAGTCTGCGTAGAGCACTCAACACACGCAACGCCCTGTCGGTGTCTGTCATCGCGGCGCTCTCAGTCACCTCGACCGTGAGCGTCCCTTCGGGGGTCGCGTGAGTCTTCAGAAGCGATTCGATGTGTATAGGGAGCGTGGGATCGTGCAGGTTGCGCGCCGACAGGTTCACCGACATGCAAAGCTCGAGCCCAAGTTCGTGCCAGGCCGCGAGTTGGCTGAGCGCTTGGTCGATCACGTACATGGTGACGTCTCCGATCAGCGCGGTTTGCTCTATCACTGGCATGAACTCGAGCGGCGCCAACATGCCTCTTTGCGGGTGGTGCCAGCGCAGCAACGCCTCCACGCCCGTTACCTGACCGCTCGCGAGATCGATCTTGGGTTGGTAGAAGAGCACGAACTCCTTGCGCTCCAAGGCGGGGCGGACTTGCCCCAGCAGCTTGAGGCGCGCCGCCTCGAAATGGTCGTGCTCGATGGAGTACATCTCGACGACGCCGCGATAGGAGCGTGCGTGTGCGAGCGCCATGTCGGCGCGCCGCATGAGCGCCTCGGCGTTGTCGGCGTGGTCTGGCGCAAGCGCGATGCCGATGCTCGCCTCGACGTTCACCGCCACTCCGTCGAGCGCCACGGGCTCCTCCATCGTCGAGCGGATCCGAGCGGCGGTCTCGAGCGCGCCGGCTTGGCCCTTGGCTCGTGGCTGGAGCACCGCATACTCGTCGCTGCCGAGACGAGCGATGATCAGATCGGAGTCAAGGCTCTTACGCAGACGCCGTGCCACTTCCATCAGCACTGTGTCGCCCGCCCCATGTCCGAGCGTGTCGTTGATCTGCTTGAAGCCATCGAGATCGAGCAACAGCACCGCCACCGCATAGTTGCCCGTACCCCCCTCGCGCAGCGTCTCGGTCAAGCACTCTGAAAAGAGCGTGCGATTGGGCAGCCCTGTCAGCTGGTCGTAGCGGGCAAGGCGATCGTTCTCCTCAGCCTGGCGGCGCAGGCGTCGCGACGCCGACGCCACGATCCTGAACAAGACAGCCCACAACAGTGCAAGACCCAACGCCACTAGCAAGGCAATCATGCGCTCGTCGTTGTCGATTGCGGCTGCTATCGGCGCGTAGCTGAGGTAGATCTCGAATGCTCCCGCCGGTCGTTCGGAGACGGTGAAGCGGAGTGGCACATACACCTCCACGAGCCTTCCCAAGCCGACCTCGCTCGCCGTCTCGGAATGGAGACTGGGGGTCACCACCGTGGCGGCGTCGGGCCTTCCGTGCAGTGCGTTCTGCAGATCGTCGCTCTCCCCAGGACGGCGTCCGATCAGCGAGTGGTCATCTGAATAGACAATCAGCCCTTCGTTGTTCCAGATCTTGATGCGCGCAAGGTCGTTCGTGACCGAACGCGCGCGCAATTGCTCGTCCAGCCCGGCTACCCCGCTGGCGCTCAGGCCGTGCTTTAGCTCGCTCGGTGAGATTCTCGGCTGCACTCCAAGTCGCGCCACGAGGCTGGCCGACTGAGTTGCGTCGGCCAGCGTGCGTGCCACGATTTGACCCCGCAGAACCCATGCAAGCACGACCCCGAGTGCGACTATCGGTATCAGGCTGAGCAGCGCCACTTGGCCCGTGAGGCTTACGCGCGTTCTGCGTGGACGCATATTTCGCTATCGGCACATATTTCGATAACTCAATAGTTGCCACGTGCCCGCCGTCTTCCCGTGGAGGCAACGTTGAACCCGCTGCGCTTTTGTGACGGTCCCTCAGGCGGCTAGCGAAACACGGTCGCGCCCAGCCGACTTGGCGGCATAGAGAGCGTCGTCGACACGCGTCATGAGTGCCTCCGCCGACTCGCCAGGCTCCCGGATCACGACTCCCGCCGAGCAGGTTTGCGCATAGGGCATCCGTCCTCGCAAGCGGTCGATGACCATGAGCGCGTCCGCGGATGTGCAATTGGGCAGCAGCAGCGCGAACTCCTCGCCGCCGATGCGCGCCAGGAAGTCACCGCTACGTAGCTCCTCGCGCCATGCGGCCGCGCTCTCCTTGAGCAGGCGATCGCCCGCCGGATGCCCACGGGTGTCGTTGAAGCGCTTGAAGCGATCGAGGTCGAGCATTGCCAGAACGAACGGTTCCCCGTTTAGAAGCGCACGGTTGAGGTTCGTCTCCCATGCCCGTCGGTTGGGCAGTCCGGTGAGCGCGTCAGTGCTTGCCATGTCGGTCAACTGAGAGAGCAGGTCGGCGCGCCCGATGGCTGCGGCGATCTCATGAGCGAGCAGCGTGATCAGCGTCGCCCTTGTGCCACCCGTCCGGATCTTTTGAGGCCAGCCGACGACGAGTACGCCAACGGGTTCTTTGCCGCTGAACACCGGCTCGAACAGGATCGAGGCGGGACAGCCGACGGTCTCCCACATGGCGCGGTCGGCGCTCCTCAACTCGCCGCCGTCGCGCCACAGGAAGGAGCGGCGCGAGACGAATGCTCCGCTGGCCGTCGAGCTTTTCCCGGAAGTGATCTCCATGGGGGCTACGTCGATGCCCGCCATCGCGGTCGAGCGCAATGTGCCGGAGTTGCTGGTGGGCTCGAACAGAAGCGCGAAGCTTGCCTTGCTGATCGACCGTGCCGCCTCGCACACGTCGGCTCGGGCGTGAGGGCTGTTGGACATCCCTCGCATCACAGCCGCGACCTGCTCGAGTGCCTGCTCACGGTGCTCGGCCTCATTGGCTTGGTAGCGCACCTCGGCTACCAGCCACTGGGTGGTGAAGCCGATGATCGCGCCCACCGCCAAGAAGAGCACGCCGGCGCGGTATTGGCTTACTGGGTACGCGGGCCCACCCATGAACAGCAGCGGAGCGAGGAAGAAGACGGCCATGCCGACAGTGACTACACACAGCTGACGACGATCGCCGTACAAAGCGGTCCAGAACACTGGGAGTAGCGCCACCACCGCTATACCCGAATTAGCCCCTCCGGCCGAGCTACGCAGAAACGCTACGGCCGCTAGGAAGATCAGAGACGGAGGGATCTCTCTCGCTTTGGAGAACGCTCTTCGTGACGGAGGGATCAGCCGTACCGCGCCGGCGAGAACACCCAAGCCCAACGCCGCCGCGTATTGAGGCCAATCGACGGTCGTCCCAACCAGCGCCACAATCGCCGTAAGCCCTGCCGCCGCGGCAAATGGGGCCAGGTTGAGGGCAACGTGCTCCACCGGAACGTCGTTCTCGCCCAGCTCTCGTCGATCCCGCATATAAGGGTATTCGGCAGATCTTCTCCCCTGCTTGACCGCAACCACCGATCCTGTCTTCGGGCTGGCGTGTTCTGGCAATGTGGGCGTTCCATTCGCGTTTAAGACTCCCGCCGCTCGATGCCGATGACTGCCGAGCGGTTGATGTCGATGAGAGTCAGCGCTTTACCGATCGCCCTGCTTTACCGATCGCCCCCCAAGACGATGCCTTCGGCCCCCTAAGACGATGCCTTCGATATCAAACGCAAGATCGCTCATGAAGCTGATTCGCTCGCTCGGAGCCCCAATGCTCGTATTGGCGGCTCTCTCGAGCGCTGCGATCTCTGCTCCGATTGCGATTGCGGTTCAGACCGCCCACGCGCACGCCAAACCGTATCGGCGGGACCTAGCCAGCTCTGGTGCTTCTCGCCACCAGGAGGGACCTTTTACGGCCACGCGCCCAGCCGCTTTCGCCCACGAGTCGATTATCGGTGGAATGGTTGCGCAAACCGGCGCATTCCCTTCGCTCGCGTACATAGTGGACTTCCAAGGCAAGGTGGCATACCAGTGCACTGGAACCGTGATCGCTCCCAGTCTGGTCCTGACGGCTGGGCATTGTGCCGAGAACATGCAAACCGGAGTCGCGAACAGCCCGTCGGGGTACAGGGTCGTGATGGGCGCCGTGGATCCCTTGCTGCCCGGCGAGCCGGTATCGACAGTTCTCGGTGTGATCGTTTATCCCGGTCTGATGCGCAAGCTCGACGACGGGGACGCAGCGCTGCTTGTCCTCTCGACGCCCACCGTGGCTCCGCCGATCGCGCTGGCTACGGCCGCCGCCGTCAAGCGACTAGCCGCTGGCGCACCGGCGACGATCGTCGGCTGGGGCAAGACGTCCTACAACCAAACGGCTCTAACCGAACAACTGCAGTCGGCCGCCACCGTCGTTCAGAGACGCAAATGGTGCCGGCGCAATGCTCCGCCCTTCTATGCCCGGAGTGAGATCTGCACGATCACGCCACCGAGCTATTCGACCGGAGTGTGTGAGGGAGACAGCGGCGGTCCACTGCTCGCGACCGGGCCGAGTGGCGAAGCGGTCGAGGTTGGCATCGCGATCCACGTCTACGGAAAATGCTCGACACGACATCCCTCGGTGTTCGCCAGTGTGGGCTCCCTCTCATCCTGGATCCAAACCTGGATCGAGGCCTACGAGCATCCGCCACTGCCGCCAACGCCTGCTCCACCGGCCACTTTGCCTACGGGTCCATCGCCCCAGCCCGCGCCGTCCTGATCCGGCTGGCGGGCCAATTCGCCGCATGTCGGCTTCAGCAACGGCACACTGCATCGTGTGAGCCAAGCGCGTGCCTCCTCCACTCCCGCCTCCGAGCTGCCTCGAGCGCGCCGACGGCTCGTACTTGCCGTCTGCTGCATGAGTCTCCTGATCGTCGGACTGGACAACACGATCGTCAACGTTGCGCTGCCCTCTATCGGGCGAGAGCTGCATGCGGGTGTCTCGGACCTGCAATGGACTGTGGACGCCTACACGCTGGTGCTTGCGAGCCTCCTGATGCTCGGCGGATCGATGGGCGATCGGCTCGGTCGCCGGCGTGTGTTCCAGACAGGGCTAGCCTTGTTCACGCTCGCATCGCTGCTATGCAGTGCCGCCCCAAGCTTGGGGTGGCTGATCGCTTTCCGCATGTTGCAGGCGGTTGGTGGATCGATGCTCAACCCAGTGGCGATGTCGATCATCCGCAACGTCTTCACCGACGCGCGGGAGCGAGCCCAGGCGATCGGTATGTGGGGCGCCACGATCGGTATCAGCCTGGCCTTGGGTCCGGTTCTGGGAGGGGCACTCGTGCAGGGGGTCGACTGGCGGGCGATCTTCTGGATCAACATCCCGGTCGGGTTGCTCGCGCTGGGGCTCACAATGCGCTTTGTTCCAGAGTCCCGCGCTCCGCGCCCGCGACGCTTGGACCCGGTAGGACAGGTGTTCGTCATCGTCTTGCTCGCGTCACTCACCTACGCGATCATCGAGGCGCCCCCGGCGGGCTGGCTCTCCGCTCAGACCATCGGCCTGTTCGTGCTCGCCGCCGTTGCTGCAGGCGTTCTTGTGCCATATGAGGCCCGTCGCGAGGAGCCGCTGCTCGATCCGCGCTTCTTCCGCAGCGTTCCCTTCTCGAGCGCGAGCGCGATCGCCGTCTGCGCATTCGCCGCGCTAGGCGCATTCCTGTTCCTCAACACTCTCTACCTACAGGAGATCCGCCACCTATCCGCGCTCACCGCTGGCCTCTACACACTCCCGATTGCGGCTATGACGCTGTTCTTCGCACCGCTCTCCGGCCGTATCGTTGGTCGCCGGGGACCGCGCCTAGCGCTGCTCGCCGGAGGCCTGGGGATCATGCTGGGCGGCCTTTTGCTGACGGGCATCGAGGCGAGCACACCGCTTGTTTCGCTGCTCCCCGCCTACTTCGTCTTTGGAATCGGCTTCGGGATGGTGAATCCCCCGATCACCAACACCGCGGTGCTTGGCATGCCCGAGGCACAGGCTGGGGTGGCCGCCGCGGTGGCATCGACCTCACGTCAGGTGGGCCAGACAATGGGGGTTGCGGTCGCCGGCGCGATAGCGGCCGCGGGCGCCGTGACGGTTGGCCCCGGTTTCGTCGGAGCCAGTCACGCCGTCTGGTGGATGGTCACCGGTTGCGGTGCGGCGATCCTTTTGCTCGGCCTGCTCAGCACCACCAACAGAGCGAATGCCAGTGCGAAGCGGGTGGCCAACGAGCTGGGTGGCGGGGAGAGCGGTCCTGGTGGAGGAGAGGGTGCTTCAGTACCCGACGCCGATCTGATCGGGGCGTGAGAGGCATGACGGTCTGATCAGGGCATGACGGTCTGATCGGGGCGTGAGAGGCATGACGGTCTGATCGAGGCGTGAGAGGCATGACGGTCTGGTCGAGGCGTGAGCTTCCAAGCGGCGTCAGTCAGCTCGCATCGGGAGCGCCACCGCTCGCCTTCGCGTCGCCCGTCGGGCCGACTGTCCCACCGCTGGTGCTCACCGCACCGCCGCTCAAGGCAGGCGCAATCTCATCCAGGCGGTCGATGATCGCCTTCAAGCCGCCCTGTGTGTGGACGTCGAGCCGGTCGAGGATCTCCTCCGCGTCTTTGAACGTGTTTGCTGAGCGAGCGTCCGCTGCAAGGCTCTGGACGTTCTGTCCAACCATGATCACCGACAGCAGAACGAGCTGTAGGAATGTCTGAGCAATCCACGCCACGATGCCCTCGCCGCCGGGTTTTAGCGCCGGGCCAAGACCGACGAGAGCTATCCCCGCGAACAGGTAGGCGCACCACATCGTGCCCACCAGCCTCGTTATGAGCACGGCGAACTTCGCGTTGAAGCCTTCGGCCTCGTCCATCGCCTGCTTGAGCACCCGTGGGCTGGGATGCAATGCCTTCGCGAGGTGATGCTCCGTCCTCACCGGCCTACGCTCTGTCATCGATTCTCCCCGTCGGTCGCCTGATCCTGGTGTCCGGTCTCATTCTCGTCCCCGACCTCATCCTGGTCCCCGTTACGTCCCCATCCCCGACTCGTCCTTGCTTGCCGCTATGTCCCGTCCCCCGGCTTGTCCTTGCTTGTCGTGACGTCCTCATCCGCCAGCCCATCCTCGTCTGCGGTGACGTCCTCGTCCCCCTCGTAAAGCGACTCGCAGGCAAGCTCCTGACCTTTCGCGCTCCACAGCTTGATCTCGAGCAGGTCGTATCGGTAGTCATCGGGGGCGAGCAGGGTGAAGCGCTGCTCGATCAGCTCGCACTGGTCGACGGTGGCGCGACCCAACTCGGCGGTGACGATCCGTCCGGCGCCCACCAGCGGGCGTCCCCACACGAGCGTCATCGCGGCGACGGCTCCATTCTGACCGTGCCAGGAGCCGATCACCTCGTCGCACACGTCGAGCTTCCAGTCGGGGTTGCGCTCGGCTGTCTCATCGGTGAAGTCGCCATGAGCGGAGAGCTCCATCGCCTCGTCGCCGTCTCTCCCGGTGACGAACCGCACGTAACCGAACAGCTCATAGCCATTCGCGGTGATCGACGTGGCCGGCACATACCGGCGCCCGTGCCAAGTCCTATCCGGATACCACGCGATCTCTCCGGGGTCGCCTAGATCCTCTCCGTCGGTGTCGAGCGCGGCCCAGGTCGCGCGCAGCTCTTCCTCCAGGCGCTCCGCCCAACGGCCGTAGGGCAGCCCTTCCTGTGGGGGCTCGGCGGCGAAGCTTGGAACGATACGTTCGACGGGCGGCACGGAGTGGAGCCTATCCGCCGGACGGGGCGGATCTTCTCAGTTGGGTCTACGCCTCCAGCAGAAGCGTCACCGGTCCGTCGTTGACCAGCTCCACCTCCATGTGGGCGCCGAACACGCCGCGCTTGGCATTCGTGCACTCGCAAAAGCGCTCGTACAGTGGTGCGGCCCGCTCGGCAGGCGCCGCCGTGACGTAGCTTGGCCGGTTGCCTTTCGCTGTGTTGCCATAGAGCGTGAACTGGCTCACGCACAAGATCTCGCGCTCGCCGATCGGGTCGTTCATCCGACCTTGCTCGTCCTCGAAGATGCGCAGTGCCATCACCTTCGTCGCAAGGCGATCGGCCTGCGCCGGCCCGTCGTCGTCGGCTACCCCGAGCAATACGAGCAGTCCGGCCCCAATGTCGGCGACCCCGCGGTTGTTGACGCGCACGCTGGCACTGGTGACCCGCTGGACGAGCGCGCGCACAGCCTCATCCCTGCCGTGTTGCTCTGCGCGAGGTATGTCCTAAGCTTGCTCCGGACATATGCCTTGAGGCTGCTTGTGGGCCACACTCGAGCATCCGTACTCACGCCTCGCGCAGCACCGCCGCGGCATGCTCTGGCGCGACGATGTTGAGGTTCACGCCTGTTGAGAGCTCGAGCCCTGCCAGGTGCGTCAGCCGTGGCGCCACGTCGATCCGCCAACAAAAGTGCTCGGCGCCACGTGGAGCGGTTCTCACCCACATGTTCAACGGCGGGCTCGACCCGAAGTGTCGCGCGAGCCGGGTGAGCCCATCGTGCAGCAGCGCGGCCCCGAGCGGTCCATCGTCCTCGAAGCGCATGCGCGGGTCGCGCGGGGCGAGCATCAGCTGGAAGGGCATTCTCGAGCCGTAGGGTGCCATCAGGACAGCCTCGTCGTCGATTGCCACGATCCGCTCGTCGCGGCGTACCTCTTCGGCGACGAGATCCTCGAGCAAGCTCCTGCCCATCGTGCGCGCCGCATACGCTCCGCAGCGCTCGCGCTCGCGTGCCACCTCGGCTGGCACGAAGTCGAGCGCATAGAGCTGTGCGTGGGTGTGCTCCAGCGACGCCCCCGCCTCACGGCGCTCGTTGACGATCAACTGCACGTAGGCGCTGTTGGCGTGTGCTCGCATGCGCTCCCGCCATACCTCCATCGCTTCCGCCATGCGCTCGGGCGGGAGCTCGGCCAGCGATAGGACAGACTCGGGTGCGTTGACGATCACCTCGTGGGCGCCGTTTGCGGGCATGGCGTGGAAGAGATCGGGCTGGGCATCGGCCGCCACCGCCGCGCTATCCGACGCGAGTGCTGGATACAGGTTTGGCACGACCCTCACGGTCCAGCCAGGCGAGTCCGGCCCTCCGCCGCCCGGGCGCACCGCATAGAGCTCGGGGGGCGTCCTGTCCTCATGACCCTCGGCGAACGGGTCACGCTCCACATCGATCGGCGCGGCCGCGGGACAGCGTGGCTCCCCGCCCGGTCGAACGGAGCGCTCGCCCGCGACGATCACCTTATGCCCGCTCAACGGGTCCACCCTGATTTCAGGCATGCAATGCGTACTGTTCGACGTCGTGGCGCAACTTCGTCGCGCTCGGATACTCCCCTTGACGGATGAATGGCCGTCCGTGGATCGGGATGAACACGGTCACCGGCTTGAACGACGAGTCTGTTAGCTGCTCGCCTAGCGAGCCGCTGTGGTCGTAGTAGCTCGGGTAGCTGACAGGAAAGGACCGCAAGAACTCGAGCGCTTCCGAGCGGCTGGCGTCTTCGGAGTCGATCCCCAGGAAAGCCACTCGCCGACCGTATTCAGCCGACACACGCTGGAAGGCACCGAACTCGTCCTTGCAGGGCACACACCACGACGCCCACTTGTTGATCACCACCGGGTAGCCCTTGAGGCTTGCCAGGCGGGCGTGTAGCGCGCGTGAGCCGCCTTCGAGGAGCTCCCCGCTCTGACCGTGAAGCGCCGCCAGTGCCGGCGGCGAGCCGGCAAGCAGGGCACTGGTTTGCGCTGCTGTCAGCCGTGTGGCGGCGGATCCCTCCGTCGAGGAGCCGCGCGGCAGCTCGGTCATCCCGACGGCGATCACGCCAGCCAGCGCCAGGCACGCCAACGCCACGATCGTGCGGCGGGGTGTCATATGAGCGCGGGCGCGGTTGGGGTCATATGGTCGGCTGTCACGTCGTGGTAGCACGTGCTGACGTCGCTGATCTCCTGGGCACGGTTGTGGCTGAGGGTCATATAGCGCGATTCCTGTGATGTGAGCTCACGTTATGCGATGCCAGGCGCAGCAGCCCGGTATCCGGTTTGATGGCGTTTGAAGGCGCCGGATAAGGGTGCCAGATGGCCAAGAATGGCTCGTCGGGAAGCCCACGCCTTCAAAACGCCCGGGTTGTGCTGTATCCTGACGGGAACGGAGGAGCGGGGAGCCAACTTCCCCAACTTCTCCGAGCCTCACCGGTGCAAGCGCCGGTTTCACGAGTCCCGCGGAACTCCTTTTCGCGGTGGCTCCATCTCGAAGCCCCAGAGCCTCCAATGGCCGAGTCCACTTCAGTGGCCCTCGCGGCCGCGTCCATTCCAGGTTCCGCCGAAATAGCTCGCGCGGAGAAGCTCGTGCGCGAGCGTTTCCTGCACGAGGGCGAGGACCCGGCTGTAGCGCTCGCCCCAGGCTCGCCCCGCCGGCGTGCGCTCGACCAGGCGCTGGAGGAGTTGAACGAAGGCGCCAAGCACCCCTCCACCGCCTGGAGGCGTGAGTTCTCGCTACTGCTCGGGCTCGAGCGGGTGCTCTCCGAGGACGAGCCGAAGCTGGTTGACGGCACCGTCCTCTCCGCCCACCAGGTGGATGCCCTATCGGGCACCCTCACGGCTCTGCTGGCCGAGGCACAGCGCTCCGCGGCCAACGGCAACGGACGAGCCGCCGCGGCGGCATCGCCCGAGCTGCTCGCCTCGGCGGCGATCCTCGGTCTCGACGACGGTAAGCAGCCACAGACCGCCGCCAACGGTCCCGCCCTCACCGACACCGCTGAGGAAGACGAGGCAGACATCGAGGATGGCGAGGAGGAGGAGATCGAGGACGTCGAGGATGACGAAGATCTCGGGCCCGTCCAACGTGCGGCGCCTGAGGAGGACGACGACGAGGACGACTTCGAGGATGAGCTCGACCTCTCAGAGCCTGAGCCCGAGCCCGAGGAGGACGTCGAGGAGGAGTCCGAGGAGGAGCCACGCGACTGGGTGGAAGATGAGGATGAGGAGGACGTTGCCGAGCAGCCCGAGGACCCCAACGCCGCCAAGCGTTTCTGGTTCGAGCACGCCACCGGCGCGGGCAAGACGGTGGCTGCGCTCGGCTTCGTGGAGGCCTCTCAGACCGGAGGCATCCTGATCCTCACCCACCGGCGCAACCTGGTTGACCAGTTCCATAGCGAGTTGCGCGACCGTGGCTACCAGAAGCGCATCTCGCGCCCATTGTATGTGGGTGAGGACTCCCCCAAGGGACCCGTCACCGTCGAGACCTACCAGTGGTTCGTGCGCAATGCCGGGCGCATCTCCAGTGCCTACACGATTGTCATCTGCGACGAGGCTCACACAGCGCTCGGGGAGAAGACCAGTGGCGCGATCCGGGCATGGACGGGGCCGATCTTCATCGGTATGACCGCCACAGGCGCGCTGATCGCCCGCCACGTCACCGACCTGTTCCCGACGCAGACCTCGCGCTTCGACCTCGCCCAGGCCGCCCGTCGTGGTGTGATCTCACCGCTGCGCTGCGTGCGCATCTCCCCCGGGGTGGGCGTGCGCACGATCGCCAACGTTCCGCTGCGTCGCGGCGAGGTGGACACCGAGTTCGATCAGGAGGAGCTGGCAGAGCTGCTCGACCAGCAGCCGTTCAACATGGCCGCCGCGAACCTCTACAAGACGCGCTTCAATGGCGTTCCCGGCGTGGTGTACGCGGCGGGCGTACGCCACGCCTACAACCTCGCGGAGGCGTTTAGAGCCGAAGGCATCAAGGCGATGGGCGTCTCCGGCGAGACCCCCAAGCGCGAGCTCGCCGAGGTGCTCGCGCGCTACGAGCGTGGCGACATCGACGTGCTGATTAACGCTCAGTTGCTCGCCGAGGGCTGGAATAGCCCGCGGGCCACAGTGTGCGTGCATCTCGCTCCCACGGCTTCCAAGCGCATCTACCAGCAGCGCGTGGGGCGCGTTACGCGTCGCCATCCCGGCAAGGAGGCGGGCTTGGTAGTCGACTTCGTGCACCCCGCCACCAAGAACGACGATCCCGTGGTGACGTTGCATTCGTTGCTTGACCGCGACGTGTACCGCGGCGGAGCGATCGTCGTCGGTCCCGTTCGGCGCGGCCGCGGCCGCAGGATGCGCGTGGAGCGGCGCGTGCTGCCCGTGTGCGCGGAGGAGGAGCGCCGCTTCGAAGTGTTCGAGCGCGAGCTGTGGCGGATCGCCGTCGAGCACCTCGACTATGGCGAGCAGCACGTATGGGCGGCGCTCGCGGGCGCGCGTGTTACCCCCAACGGTTGGCGCAGGGCCCGGGCGATGCTGCACTTCGACCGCACCGGCGAGCTGAAGGCGCGCTTCCTAATCACCGCGGTGCAACGCAACAAGAGCTCTCAGTTGCGCCTGAAGGCGCTCTCGGAGATCGCCGCGCTGCGCGATCCCGATGCGTTCGACACGGCGATCGACATCGCCGGCTCCTGGCCGCGCGAGGAGCGTCGCGAGGCCGCCAAGATAATGCTGCGCGCGCTGGTGGAGCGGCGCATCGGCCGCCGCGACCAGGCCAACGCGTGGATTTGGCGCCTGGCGGAGTACACGCGCGAAGTGCACGAGGAGTATGCCGTGCAGCGCTGGCCGGAGACCAAGCGGCTGCTCGGCTTGCTCGTCAACTCCGCCGGCGGTGCTCACGCCCGCAATGCCCGTCGGCTCGTGCATGCGGCGCGCAAGCAGGACCGTCGTCTCGCCGCCGCATTGCTGGCGGCGGCGCTTGCCCATACGCCTGAGGCGGAGGAGGTGCTGCGCGGCGCCCGCACACGGATGGCGCGCAAGCCGCCGGCGCTTGCCCGCGAGCTGTTGCGTAACTTCCCCAAGCGTCGCGCCCGCGGCCAGCGTCGCCGGCGCAAGGGGCAACGTCCCGGCGAGACCGCTGGTGGCGCTCAGCAGGCGGAGAGGTCTGCGAAGCCGGCGCGTCCTCGGCGCTCCGGGAGAGGCTCTGACAACGGCAAGGCAAAGAGCGTCGATGCCCCCTCCGACGCCGTGTTGGCGGAGGCGCTATCCAATGAGAAGGCCCCACAGCAGGGTACGGGCGGGGAGCTGGAGCCGGGCTCGGGCAAGAAGCTGCAGCGCAACGTGGAAGACGCGCTCGACCGCGCCGATCAGCCAACTGAGGACAGGTGAACCTCGCCGGCGCTAAGCGTCGTGGTGGCGCCGTTATCTAGGCGTACCAGCAGATGACCCTCACCGTCGATTCCTGTTGCTTGACCGTGCCCCTGTGCCCAGCTGACCTCGCGGCCGTATAGCGCGTCGCGCGCGCGCCATGTCTCCAGCACCGTGTCGCTCGGCTCTGTCAGGCGACGTTGAAGGGCATCCAGCAGACTGCTCAAGGTAGGCTCGATCGCGCTAGGCGCAAGTTTGAGGCTCGCCGCACGCCCGCGTAGCTCCGCGGGCATATCCGCGATTTGCACCGCCACGTTGAGGCCGATCCCGAGGACTGCCCAACCTTCCTGAGGGCGACCCTCGATGAGGATGCCCGCGAGCTTCGCAAGCGAGGGTGGCTTGTTGGGGCCTGTCGGTCTTACCTCGTCCGTTACCTCGTTCGTTTGCTCGATCACGACGTCATTCGGCCACTTCACGCAAGCGTGCTTGCCGTGAGCCTCCTGGGTATGCCCAGCCCTGGGATGCTCCTCGATGGCGTCACACACCGCTACCCCTGCGATCAGCGACAGCAATGGCGGTGGATCTCGCAACACGAACGAGCAGAGCAGAGAGCTGTCTGGCGGCGCCACCCAGCTGCGCCCCTGTCGTCCACGTCCCGCTGTTTGCTCGGCGGCGGTGATGAGCGTGCCGTGGGGTGCCCCCGCGATCGCCAGCTCACGAGCGCGCTCGTTCGTGGAGTCGATGCGCCGTAGGTGCAGGCGCGGGTGGCCAAGCGAGTTGTCTATCGGGCCGGGATGTGCGAGCCCGTCCGTTACCGCTGTCATCCCTGGCGGTTGCGCGCGTCGGTCAGCAGTGCCTCCACGAGTCCCCCGACGTCGTGGCTTGCCGCCTCGATGTGTGGCTCGAGCCCGTGTTCTCTGAGCGTTTCGCTTGTCACCGGCCCGATCGAGGCTACCCGCGTGCTTGGCGATAGGAGGGGCTCGTTTGGCTCGGCGCCGGCTGTCCTCATGTTGTCTGTCTCCGTGTCGCCATCTGTCCCCATGCGGGTTGTCTCCGTGCGGGTTGTCTCCGCGTCGGCTGCCCCTGTGCCGCCATCCCGCGCTGTGGCATCGCGAGCGGCCTGCACGAAATAGCGAACGGTGGAGGATGAGGTAAAGGTGATGTAGTGGGCGGTGCGCGCCTGGGCGAGTGCGCTTCGGGAGAGCGGCTCGGCGAGCGTCTCATACAGAGCCAGTACTTGCACCTCGGCGCCACGTGCGCGTAGGGCGTTGGCGATCACATCGCGTGCTTCGCTGGCTTGGGCTACGAGCGCGCGCTTCACCTCCAGGCCGGCGAGCGATTCCACGAGCGACTCCGCTACGAAGCGCTTGGGGAGCACGTCGGCGACGATTCCATGCTTTGCCAGCGCCCGTGCGGTGCCTGGACCGATCGCGGCAATGCGTGAGCCCGCGAGGGCACGGGCGTCGCGCCCACCCGCCGCGAGTCGCTGAAAGAAGCACTCCACGCCGTTAGGACTGGTGAGACAGATCAGGTCATATGGCGTGGGGTCAAGTGGCGCTCCCGGCAGTGACTGGGTCTTGATCGTGGGGGCTTGCACGATGCTTGCACCGAGCTCTTCTAGCCGCTGCGCGAGCTCGCTAGCCTGGGCTCGCGCTCGGGTTACCGCCACCGTATGTCCCGCCAGTGGTCTCACGGGCAGCCACTGCAGGCTTCCCGCCAGCCCAACCACCTCGCCGACGATTGTGATCGCCGGCGCCTTCACCCGCTCGCGATGGGCGATGTCGGCGATCGTGGCGAGTGTGCCGGTCACCGTGCGCTGGTCGGGAAGCGTGCCGCGTTCCACGAGCGCTACCGGCTGTGAGGGAGCACGTCCCGCGGCCATCAAACGCTCGGCGATGTGGGGGAGCTGACGTACCGCCATGTAGAAGACGAGCGTTCCCGGGAAGGCGGCGAGCCCTTGCCAATCGAGTTCAGCGGCCTCAGCTGCGCTCCCATGACTGGGTTGGCTCTCTTGACCGGGTGGACGACTTTCTAGGCCAGCTTGGCTCTCTTGACCGGATGGATTTTCTAGACTGGGTTGGCTCTCTTGGCCGGGTGAGCTCTCTTGATCGGGTGTGTCCTCCCGAGGTGCGTCCTCCCGAGTGTGCCCCGTGACAAGCGCCACCGCGGTCGATAGGCCACGGTGGGTCACCGGGATGCCCGCGTACGCCGACGCAGACACGCCTGCTGTGACCCCGGGGACGATCCTGAAATCGATCCCTGCCTCGCGCAGCGCAAGCGCCTCCTCGCCGCCGCGGCCGAACACGAACGGGTCGCCGCCCTTCAGCCGCACCACCTCGCGCCCCGCCCGCGCCCGCTCGATCATCAGTGCCTGTGTGTGCTCCTGGGGCACAGACTCCCCGCCGCCTTGCTTGCCGACGAATAGCAACTCGGCATCGGCGCGGGCTCCCTCCAGGGCCTGCGGTGGGATCAGCCGGTCGTACAGAATCGTGTCTGCCCGCGCGATCAGCTCGAGCGCGCGGGCTGTCAGCAGCCCCGGGTCGCCTGGGCCGGCGCCGACGAGGTACACGCGCCCGGGCCGACGGAGCGCGCCCTCGGGGGCGGGGCCCCTTGGTGGCTCAGGCACGCTCAACGGCCATCTTCTCGGCGCGCTCGAGCATATTGCGAGCGCCCATGACCTCCAGCCGCTCTGCCATGCGCCGTCCGAGCTCCTCCGGGTCGTAGAAGCCGCCGAGCAGCTCGTCGACGATCCACTCCGATCCATCGGGCAAACCGATCCAGGCGCGCATGTTCAAACAGCCGCAGCCCGCCGCCACGGCGTGTGCCCCGAGCGGGGTGTTGCAGCTTGCGCCGAGCGCACGGGCGAGCGCGCGCTCGGCGCGCAGACAGGCGGAGGTGTCCTTGTCGAGGATCGGCTCGACGGCGGCACGCACCGCCGCGTCGCCGGTGCGTGCCTGAAGGGCCAGCGCGCCCTGGCCGGGCGCTGGCAGGAAACGAGTTGTGTCGAGGATGCAGCCGATGTCGCCCTCGCGACCAAGCCGCCGCAGCCCGGCGCTGGCGAGCACGATCGCGTGCAGCGAAACCTCCCTACCCGGATTGGCGCTAGCGCGATCGCTGCTTTCGCTACCCGCTTGATTGCCGCGTGCGCTTGGCGGCTCGGCGTAGCTTGGCTCGGTGTGGCTAGCGCTATCGGGGGCCTCTTCGGCGAGCTTGCGCAGGCGCGTGTCTACATTGCCACGCAAGCTCACAAGCTCGAGGTCGCCCCTTGCGGCAAGCAGTTGGGCGGCACGTCGCACGCTGCTCGTTCCCACGCGTGCTCCATGTGGCAGCTCCTCCAGCGAGGAGGCACCGATCAGCGCATCCTCAGGTGTCGCCCGCGGTGGAGCGCCGAGCAGCTCCAGCCCGTCGGCGAGCTCGCCTGGAACGTCCTTGGCGGAGTGCACCGCCAAGTCCACCTCGCCCGCCAGCAGGGCCTGCTCGAGCTCGGCTACCCACCGTGCCTTGTCGCCGCCACCATCGCGCTCGATCGTGCCTGTATGGGTGTCGGCGGTGCGGTGCTCCCCTGGAGACCCTTGCATCTGCTGATCTCCATGGGTGCGCACCACCACGATCTCCGCTCCACCGAGCAGGTCCGCCACCAGTCGCGCCTGGGCAAGCGCAAGCGCGCTGCCGCGTGTCCCGATCCTCATCCTGTCCTACGGGCCGGCCGGGGAATCTCCCCGGCGGGATGGGTCGGTCATTGGCTCTTGCGGGCGCTCTTTATGGAGCGCACCTCGGCGAGCTTCGTACCGGTGTCCTCGACATCGCTGTCACGTGAGGGCTCCTCGCCTGCCTGTCCCCCGCCATGGGGGATGCCCTCTTGTGGGGTATCGAGTCCAAAGAGCTCGCGCACGAGCTGCAAGCTCGCGTGGCCGCGCTCCTGGGAGAAGCTGCGTAGGCGGATGGTGGGCTCGTGCAGCAGGCGGCCCAGCACAGCCCGGGCGACAGCCTCCACTCGCATCAGGTCGCGCTCGGAAGCCGACTCCCAACGTTCCGCGTTCTCGGCGAGGATTTGCTCGACAATTTGGTTGCCGTGCTCGCGCAATGCACTCACCGTTGGCAGCGTCTCGGCTTGGCCGAGCCAGCGCGCGAAGCGCCTGATCTCCTCCTCGACGATCTCCTCGGCTTGCGGCACGATCTCCTTGCGCGTGCCGAGGTTGCGCTGAACCACCGCTTGCAGGTCGTCGATGTCATACAGGGTCACCCCGTCGATGTCGGCGCAGCGCGAGTCGACGTCGCGCGGCACCGCGATGTCGATTAGCAATAGGGCCCGCCCACCCCGCCCACCCCGGTCGCGACGTTGGGCCATCACGAGCTCGAGCTCCTCGCTGCCCACGATCGGGTGGGGCGAGGAGGTTGAGGACACCACGATGTCGGCCTCCAGCAGCTGCTCGGGCAGTTTGTCGAGCCCCACCACAGAGCCGCCGAAGCGCTGTGCCAGGCTGAGGGCACGATCGGCGTGACGGTTGGCCACGAAGATCGTGCCAACTCCCTGGTGGGCAAGTGCCTGGGCGGTCAGCTCGCTGGTCTCGCCCGCCCCGAGGATCACCACGTGGCGATCCTCCAAGCCACCGAGCACGTCCTGGGCGAGGTCGACGGCCACCGAAGGGACGCTCACGCGAGAGGATCCGATGCCGGTCTCCGAGCGTACCCGCTTGCCGGTTGTGAGCGCCGCGGCGAACAGCCGGTTGGAGAGCGGCCCGGTGACGCCGGCGCTCAACGCCGCCTCATAGGCGCGCTTGACCTGGCCCTGGATCTCGGCCTCGCCCACGATCATCGACTCCAAACCCGAGGTGACCCGATAGAGCTGACGAGCCGCCTCGCAGTTGCGTGGCGAATAGATCTCCTGGGCAAGCTCCGTCGGTCTGATGCCGGCGCGTCGCGCGAGCATGCCGAGCACGTCGGCCTCTGCCTGCACCGGATCGCCCACCACGAGGTAGACCTCGGTGCGGTTGCAGGTTGAGATCACAACCGCCTCATGTACCTCGGCGCTCTGGGCGATTTGTTCCGCGAACTCGATCGCTTGCGACTCCGTGAAAGCCAGGCGCTCGCGTAGGGCCACGGGGGCGGTCTTGTGGGAGATGCCGAGAGCCAGCAGCTCATCTGCCCGGCGCCCTTTGGGTATGGCCTTTGAAGCGCTCATACCGTCTCGCGCGCTCCCGGATGCTCGCGTGTGGTTGCGGCGGAGGGCGGGGCATCGCTGCCGGCGGTGTCGTCCGCGCCGGCCTGCCTATCCGCGCCGGTTGTCTCACCCGCGCTGGTTGCCCCACGCGCGCGCGCGGGGCCCTCGCCATTTACAACATCTCCCCGCAACTGCTCAACCTTGCGCTCGACGCGGCCGAGACGTACCGCCATGATCGTCACATAGATCAAGACGATGGCGAAGAACACGATGTACGCGGCGGCGACATAGCCGTCGTTTGTGTGTTCGGGCAGAGATGTAGCGAGCGATGTCATTGAAAGCCAAGGATCCTCGAGCGTGCTTTGAGCAGTATGCGCGTGCGCTTGGCAGCCAGCTCGTAGGAGCACAGCGTCGCGAACAGCAGCGCCATCGCGGCCAACGACACGAGGAACGTGAACATCATCGACCCCGGCAGGTTCGAGGTGCTGCCGAGCACGCGCGGGTGCACGTAGGAGGCCGACAGGCGTACCGCGATGAAGTTCAACGGCACGAACGCCCCGGCTGTGATGGCGAACACCGAGGCATAGCGCGCCTGGCGCTCGGGGTCCTCGATGGCGAAGCGCAGCGGCTGGTAGGTGGCGTACAGCAGGAAGATGATCAAGAACGAGACGAGCGTCGGCTCGTTCCACACCCACCAGTGCCCCCACGACGCGTGCGCCCAGATCGAGCCCGTGATGAGCACGCCCACGCCAAAGATCAAGCTCATGTGGATGGTGACGTAGGAGCGCATGTCCCAGCGCTGGTCGCGCGTGCGCAGGTGGGCGATGGCCATTAGCCCACCGATCACGAAGCCTGAGAGCGTGACGATGGCAAGCGGTACGTGTAGGTAGAAGATCTTCTGCAGGAAGCCTTCTTCGGCTTCGATCGGGGCGTAGAAGAAGACGAGGCTGAGCGACACGCAGAAGGCGGCGAGGGTAGAGATGGAGAGAGCGCGGAGTGAAGGGCTACGCATCGAGTGCCTTAATCCTCCAGGAGGAAGTCGAATACGGCGTAGGCGATGAGGCCGAACACAAGATCATAGAGCGCGAGGGTTCCAAGCCAACGCAGCTGCAAGCCGCCGGGATGCACGGCTTGTAGCAGCGGTGCGGTGGCGCGGGCACAGCCAATCACCACGGGTACCAGAAGTGGCAGCGTGAGCATCGGCCCGAGCAGGTCCCGCGCGCGCGTACGCACCGCCAAGGCCGCCACGAGCGTGCCGATGGCCGCCACGCCGAGATCCCCGAGCGCGAGCGGCGCAAGCAGTCCGGGCAGCGCTTGGCCGACAGGTGGGCCGAGCAGCAGCAAGGCAAACGCCGGCACCGCGATGAGCTCGAGCACCACCAGGTAGACGAGTAGCGCGATGGCCTTGGCGATCAGCAGTGCGGTGCGGTCTACCGGCGCCAGCAGAAAGCCGTCGAAGCCACCCTGGTCGGCGTCGGCCACGAACAGACGGTTGACGCCGAGCATCGCCGCAAACAGCAGCGTCACCCACAGGATGCCCGCTGCCTCCTGCCCGCTCACCGTGTCCTGGTCGAGCGCGAAGTGGAACACCACGAACGTTGTCACCGCAAACAGCGACATGCCCGGGATCGACTCGAGCGTGCGTAGCTCCACCAGGAGCTCCTTGCGCAGCAGCGCACGCACCACATCTATTGTTCCGGCCGGTACATGTACCGGCCGGCCGGGACGTGCATGCACGTCCCGGGACATCGCCGCATGCGGCGATGTCTTCCCAGTCTCTGGTGGCGTGCTCACCCGCATAGCCTGGCGATGGCGTTGGCACCGATGCCTACTGTCTCCGCTTGCTTGCTCATCTATACAGCTCTGCCACCGCGTCAGAGCCTATGCTCGTGGCTGCTCCGAGCAGAGCCACGCGCCCGCCGCGCAGGCCGAGCACGACGTCGGCTTCGACCAGCCCTCTGCTCGGGTCGTGACTCGACACCACTCTGGTGTGTCCCGATTCGGCTCCGATCAGGGGCTCAACCAGCTCGATCGCCGCAGGGTCGAGATTAGCGTAGGGCTCGTCCAGCAGCAGCAGCTCAGGGTTGTGCAGAGTCACCCGCGCCACCGCCACTCGTTGCACCATCCCCCGCGACAGCGTCCTCACCGGCTCGTCTGCTCTGTCGGTCATCGAGACGGCACCTAGCTGCTCCTCGACGCGCTCGTCCTCCACGTTGTGTAGGCGGGCGTGGTAGCGCAGGTTCTCGCGCGCGGTCAGCTCTCGGTACAGAAGCGGCTCGTGGCCCAACAGGCCGATGCGGCCGCGCACTTGCCACGCATCCTCTGGCAACCGCGTGTCGAGAACCGTGACCTTGCCCGCGTGCGGGCGCAACAACGTCGCCAGCACGCGCAACAGCGTCGTCTTGCCGGCGCCGTTGGGACCGAACACCACCAGCGTCTGGCCCGCACCGAGTGTGAGCGTCACATCGTCGAGCGCCGCGCGTTCACCATAGTTACGCGTCAGCCCTTCGAGGTCCAGCACGATCACGGATCAGTCGGACGCGTGCGCTACACAGCGGCGACGGCCACGACTCCGGCCGCGCTCGTCGGTGCCGGCACGGGGTCGCCGTGCTCGCGCAAGCTGTCGATGTGCAGCCGGACACCCTCGCAGATCAGCTGCTCGGCTTCGTCGCGGCTGCCAGCCGCGACACCGAGGCCTGGTAGATCGGGGCAGTACGCACCCCAGCCCGACGGTCCCTGCTCGTAGATGACCACATACTCGCTCATCGCTGCGGTCCCTTCATTCTTGCTTGCCACAAGATGTTCCCCAGTGTACCCGCTTGCACGTCTTGTCCGCGGTGGCCCGCCACAGTCACGCTACCGGGCTTCGTCGGATGACGATAGATGTGGTGACTCCCTCGTTGACGCTCAAATCGCCATCCGTCTTGCTCGATCAGCTTGATCGCATCGCGCACCTTCACGCACTCCTCATCCGACTGTGCGTGCTCACCGGGACGCTCAGGTTGAACCGCCTCGGCGGGTGGTGCGTATTCAGACTGCTGTGAGACGCTGCTCTTGCTCTACCTGCGTGCCCGCGATCAGCTCGCGCACATCCTCGTCGCGGCCGTCACGCAGCATGGCAATCGGGTCGGGGTCGCCGTTCACGATCCCCTCGAAGAACTGCTTGCGGTCTTGGTAGGTGGGTAGTGTGCCCTTCGCCCAACCCCGCACCTCGTTGAGCAGCACAGCGAGCCGCGCGTAGGGCTCGCCGAACTGTTCGGCTATCTCGCGCTTGATGCGCTTGGCCAGCGCCGGTGAGGCGCCTGCTGTGGAGATCGCGATCGCGAGTGGACCCGTACGCACGATCGCCGGCAATATGAAGTTGCACAGCGGCGGCACATCCACCACGTTGACCAGCATCGCCCGTCGCTCGGCGTCGTCGTACACGGCGATGTTCACGTCCGTGTCGTTCGTGGCGGCGATCGCCATGAACACGCCCTCTAGATCCTGGGGGCCGGCATAGGCTCGCTGCTCCCAGCGGATCGAACCCTCCTGTGCGTATTGGGCCAGTGCCGGCTCTGCCTCAGGCGCGATCAATGTGACCTCGCCATCACAAGCCAGCAGCCCCTCCACCTTCTCCAGGCCGATCTCGCCGCCGCCGACAACCACACTGCGCCGTCCCTCGAGCTTCAAGCAGGCGATGTAGAAGGGCGTCGAGAGCATGTCCGCGACGCAGCTCTGGTCGCAGATTCCCTTGCGCAACTGGCAGACGCACTGCTTGCCTGCATAGGCCTGGGCGGGCATCCCTACAGGTTACGACCTACGCCCAAGCGCGCGGATACCTACCCGCGCGAGCGCCACACCGCCCGCCCGCCAAACCTGTTCGCGGTCGGAGTCGCGGGTGGAGCGCAATTGGGCGGCCGCCCGTGCGGCCCGAGCCGAGAGCTCGTCGTAGGGCCCCCACCACAAGCCACGGGAGCCCGACGGGTCCCAGGTGATCAGCTTTTCCTGCGCACACGCCCGCAGGCCCGCTTCGCCGAGCGTGCGTCCCAAGCCGCTACCGGCGGCGGCGCCCCATGGCCCGCGCGAAACCGCCGGGCTCGGCAAGTGGTCGTTGAGCCACACCATGCCAGCGTCGAGCTCGCGTGCGATGCGCATGCCGCGGTAGCGGTCGGCCGTCCACACCGATGCCCCGAGGCCGTATGGGCTGTCGTTGGCAAGGGCGATCGCTTCAGAAACCGAGCCGACGGTCATTACCGCAAGCACCGGCCCGCCGATCGGCTCGCGCATCAGGCGCATCTCGTGCGTCACGCCGGTCAGTACGGTGGGCTTGTAGAAGGCACCACCGCTTCGCCCTTTCTCCACCGTGCTCGTGCCAGCGTCTTGCCCCTCGCTCGCCTCGTTCGTGGCCCGTTCCGGCGAGCGCGTGGATGCATGACCCATGAGCTCCCCCGCTCCCACCGGCCCACCGCAATGCAGCGTCGCTCCCTGCGCGAGCGCCTCCTCCACCAGCTCGCACACGTGTGCGAGACGCCGCTCAGAGGCCAGCGGGCCGATCTGCACGCGTGGGTCGCTTGGATCGCCGACGGTCATTCCCTGTGCCCCAGCCACGAGCCGCCCTACCAGTCGCTCGGTGACCTCCGGGACGGCATAGATGCGCTCGACTGCCCCGCGTGCCTGTCCCGTCCCCGCGCATCCCGCCCACAGGGCGCCGGCCGCCGCCCGCGCGACGTGGGCGTCGGCGAGCACGAGCATCGCGTCCTTGCCGCCGAGCTCAACGGTCACCTCCTTCTCTTGCGACACGCACTCGTGTGCCACGGCCCGCCCGGTGGCGGGCGAGCCGGTGAAAAGCAGCTTGTCAACGGGTGCCCCGGCGAGCGCCAAGCCCACGTCCGGGCCACCGTGGATGACGCGCACCAGACCCTCGGGCAGGCCTGCCCGCGCGAGCACACGCGCGATCCGCTCGCCCGCCAGCGCAGCGCGCGGGGCGGGCTTGAACACCACCCCGTTGCCCGCAAGCAGGGCTCCCGCGATCTGTCCGAGCGGCTGCGCGAACGGCGCACTCCCGGCGCCGATCACGCCTACGACGCCGTAAGGCTCATACGCGATGCGCGCGCGCTTTGTCAGCGACAGCGAGCGGTGCACACCCACTCGGCGCCCGCCAAGCACCCCCGCACCGTCCTGAGCTACCCACTTGAGCGCGTCTATCGCCACGAGCAGCTCGAGCGCCGCCACCTCCGTGCGTGGACGGCCCTGCTCGCGGGCGATCGTCTCGCGCAGCTCGTCGAGCTCGTCCACGATTGCCTGCGCCATGCGGCGCATGTAGCGCGCTCGGTCCTCCAAGCGCAACAACGCCCACAGCGGCTGGACCTTTGCCACCTGCCCCACAACTTCCGCCACATCCGAGGGACCGGTCGTCGGGACCTCGCCGAGCTCCGCGCCGGTGACAGGATCGAATAGGCGCGTCATCCGCGGTGTAGCCCGGGCTGCCGTGGGCTCCTGCGAAGTATCCGTTCTTATTGTGTCGAAGCTCATTTGAATATTTCATGTTTCGCGAGAGGGTGCCGACAAGGGTTGTCGAATCATGTGCTTAGTGGCACACATTACGAGACTCGCCGGCTTGCGAGGAGGGGGAACAAGGTGCACAGGACACTTCGGGGATTAGTTGGGATGTCGCTTGTGCTCGCCGCCGTAGCGGGTCTGAGCGCCTGCGGAAGCTCCTCCACTGGCGGTGGCACGGTCACCGTGCTGATGGGCACCGCTCCAGACTCGCTCGACCCCGGGCTGGGAGCCACCAGCCAGTCCTATGAGGCCACTTGGATCACCTACACCGGCCTCGTTACTTATGCACACGCCGCGGGCGAAGCTGGGACGAAGCTGATCCCAGGCGTCGCCGAAAGCTTGCCAGCCGTCTCCAACGGTGGCCGTACCTACACCTTCACGCTGCGCAAAGGCCTCGTCTACTCAAACGGCGCATCGGTAAAGGCCTCCGACTTCACCCACACGATCGAGCGCGCGATCAAGCTCGGCTGGGGCAACAAGAGCTTCCTCACCGAAAACATCGTCGGTGCCGAGGCGTTCGACGCGGGCAAGGCCTCCTCGATCTCCGGTATCCACACCGATGACGCCACCGGCACGATCGCGATCAAACTAGTGGCCCCCTACGGTCCGTTCTTGAACGTGCTCGCCTTCCCAGCGGCCGGCCTGGTGCCGAGCTCCACCCCGATGAAGAGCCTCACCAACAGCCCACCACCGGGGGTCGGGCCATATGAGATCGAGAGCGTCGTGCCGAACAAGTCGTTCTCGCTCGTGCTCAACCCCCATTTTTCGAGCTCCACGATCCCGGGTATTCCCGCGGGCCACGTGGACGTGAACGTGAGCATCGTCTCCAACAACCAGAGCGAGGCCGAGCAGGTGCTCGACAACAGCGCCGACGTGTTCGACTACAACGACACGGTTCCGCCCACGCTGCTCTCCCAGGTCGAAAGCCAGGCCTCCGGTCGCTACGCCAAGGAGCCAACGGTCTCGGGCGAGTACTTCTTCCTGAACACAAAATCCAAGCCGTTCGACAATCCGCTTGCTCGCGAGGCCGTCAACTACGCGATCGACAGGCGCGCCTTGCAACGGCTGGATAGTGGCATGCTCGAGCCAGCGTGCTTCTTCCTGCCGGTTGGCATGCCCGGCCACCCAACCGCGCCATGCCCCTACGGGGAACCGAATGCGGAACCGAATCTCGCCAAGGCAAAGGAACTAGTGCGCCAGTCCGGGCTTGCCGGTACCTCGGTCACCGTGTGGGGTGGCTCGCGCGCGCCGCACAAGGAATTCGTCGACTACTACGCGAGCGTCCTGAACGCGATCGGCTTCAAAGCGAGCGAGAAGATCGTCGCCGACGCCCAGTACTACTCGACGATCGGCAACCTCTCGACCGATGCGCAAACCGGCTACCTGTCCTACAGCCAGGACTTCCCCAACCCGATCGACTTCTACCAGCTGCTCGACGCCAACTCGATCCAGCCAAACGAAAACCACAACTTCAGCCAGGTCAACGATCCGCACATCCAAAGCGAACTGGCCTCACTTGGACCGGTGCCATCCTCACGGCTCAGCTCGGTCGTAGGGCGCTGGCAGGCGCTTGACAAGTACACTGCCCAGAAGGCCTATATGGCCGTGTTCGGCTACGAAGAGGTGCCGAAGTTCTTCTCCGACAGGATCGACTTCTCCGCCGCCATCTTCCATCCGGTGTATGGCAACGACTGGAGCAGCCTGCAGTTGAAATAGGGCCCGCCGAGACCGGTTGGCTCGATTACCTCGTCAGTGCGGGCTCGACGCCCAACCACCGCAAAGCGATAGCGGTGCCGGCTCGACGCCCCACCACCGAAGCGATAGCGGTGGCGGGCTAAAGTCGCGCCCACCTGACTGGCGATGAGTAGGTATGAGGGCTGTCCTACGCAACCGCGTGTCGCTTGCGTTCGGGGCGCTGTTCGTCGCAATCGTGGTGCTGTGTCTGCTCGCGCCCGTATACGCCCGCGACATCGCACACACGGGCCCCAACGACAATCACATCACCGAAACCGTGAACGTCGGCGGCAAGCGCGTCGATGTCGTCTCGCCCACGGGCGTGCCGATCGGCCCCACCTGGAAAGGACGTTTCCTGCTCGGCGCCGACTCAAACGGTCGCGACGTGGCGGTACGGCTGCTCTACGGCGGGCGCAATTCATTGGAGATCGCCGCGATCGCCACGCTGATCACGATGGTGCTCGCGATCGTGCTGGGCACGCTCGCCGGCTACACCCGCGGTCTCACCGACGGGATCCTCTCGCGCGTGTTCGATCTCGTGTGGGCCTATCCCGCGGTGCTACTAGGCGTGGCGCTCGGCGTGGCGGTGGCGGTCGGGGGGATCAACCTCGGCCTGTTCACATTGCACAGCGGCTCGCTGCTGCTACCGGCGTTCGTGATCGGGGTGGTGGTCTTCCCCTACGTCGCCAAGCCGTTGCGCGCTCAGGTGCTGTCGCTGCGCGAGCGAGAGTTCGTCGACGCCGCCCGGATGATGGGCTACCCACCCCCCTTTGGGTCCGCTCGGATCATGGTCAGCGAGATCCTGCCCAACCTCTCCTCCACGATTGTCGTGTTCGCGCCGCTGATCGTCGCCAACGCAATCCTGCTGGAGGCCGCCCTGTCATACCTGGGTGCCGGCGTACAGGCCCCGAGCTCGTCTTGGGGCACGATGATCGCCGACGGCATCCGCCTGATGCCCGGGGCGATCCATCTCGTACTCGTGCCCGGGATCATGCTCGTGTTGACGGTGCTCTCGGTGAACGTGTTCGCCGACGGAGTACGCGACGCGCTCGATCCGAAGGCGATCGTGCGGGGGCGGTTGTAAATGGTTTGGTTTCTCGCACGTCGCTTGGCCTCGCTCGTGGCGGTGCTGTTCGCGATCACGGTGCTCACCTTCCTGATCTTCCAGGCCATCCCCGACGGAGATCCAGCGCTGCGCATGGCGGGACGCCTCGCGAGCCCCCAGCAGGTACAGAGCGTGCGCATGCAATGGGGCTTCAACGAGCCGATCTACGTGCAGTACGCAAGGACGATGGAAAAGGTGCTCGACGGCAGCGTCATCTCCTACTCCCAGCAAATCAATGTCGAGCAGGAAATCGTCAGGGATCTGCCGCCCACGATCTCGCTGGCGATCGGCGCGGGCATCGTCTGGCTGGCATTTGGCGTGCTGTTCGGACTGCTCAGCGCTGTATATGCCGGACGCTTCCTCGATCGCCTGCTGAGCGTGATCGCGCTCACCGGCATCTCGATGCCGGTGTTCTTCCTCGGCGCGATCATGCTCTATTGGCTCGGCTACAAGTGGGGCCTCTTGCCGCTCGGCGGATATGTGCCGCTGACAAGCGATCCGTGGGGCTGGTTCACGCACATGCTGATGCCCTGGATCGCGCTGTCGATCGTCTCGATCGGCGTCTACTCGCGTGTGCTGCGCGCCAACGTGCTCGACGTGATGCGCGAGGACTACGTACGCACGGCGCGCGCCAAGGGACTCTCGGAGCGACGTGTGTTGATCCGCCACGTGCTGCGCAACTCGCTGATGGGGATAGTCACGCTGTGGGGCCTTGACTTCGCCTGGGTGATCGGCGGCGGGGCGATCCTCGTGGAGTCGGTGTTCAACCTCGGCGGGGTAGGCCAGTACGCTGCCCAGTCGATCGGTCGCCTGGACGTGCCACCGGTGATGGTCATCACGATGCTGGTGGCCTGCGCCGTGGTTGTGCTCAGCGCGGTCATGGACGTCGTCTACGCGATGCTCGACCCACGGGTCAGGCTGTCGTGACCGTTCACTCCGAGCAACCAGGCGGGGCGAGTCTCAATCGGCTGGTGCACGAGCAGGGCCAGCGCGTCGGAGCCGTATCCGTCGCAGGCGATCGCCCGCTGCTCGACGTGCGCGAGCTGAGTGTCTCGTTCGCCACTCGCAACGGGCCCGTGCAAGCCGTAGACGGCGTGTCCTTCGCGCTGGAGCGCGGCGAAGTGCTGGCGATCGTCGGCGAGTCGGGCTCGGGCAAGTCGGTGTCCGCGATGACCCTGATGGGGCTCACGCGCGGGCCCAACACCACGATCGCCGGCAGCGCTCTATTCGAGGGCAGCGATCTGATCGGAGCCTCAGAGGTACAACTGCGAAGGATCAGGGGGGCCCAGCTTGCGATGGTCTTCCAAGACCCGCAGTCCTCGTTGAACCCCGTTTATCGCGTCGGCGATCAAATCGTCGAGCAAATCAGGGCCCACGAACCGTTCGTCGCGCAAGCTCAAGCACGCCGCCGCGCCGTCGCATTGATGGAGCGGGTGGGTATCCCGCGGGCGGCGGAGCGTGTGCGGGCCTATCCGCACGAGCTCTCCGGTGGCATGCGTCAGCGCGTGATGATCGCGATGGCACTCTCGTTGGGCGCGAAGGTGTTGCTCGCCGACGAGCCCACAACCGCGCTCGACGTAACCGTGCAGGCGCGGATCCTCGCCCAGCTGAAGCAATTGCGCGAGCAAGAGGACTTGAGCATCGTGCTCGTCACGCACGACTTCGGCGTCGTAGCCGACATCGCCGATCGGATCGCGGTCATGCAGGCCGGGAAGATCGTCGAGCAGGGGACCGCCGCGGAGATCCTCTACGAGCCAAAGCACCCATACACACGCAGGCTGCTGGAGGCGCTTAGGCCTTCCGCAAGGCGCCGCCCCCCGCGTGCGCACGAGGTGACGTCTTTGGAGGGGGAGGAGCTAGAGCCTTCCGCAAAGGGTGGCCCCGCGTGCGCGAGCGTGAAGGCGCTTTTGGAAGTCGAGGGCCTTCGCGTCAATTATGCGCGCCGCGGCCGCCACGGCGCGTCGGTGGCCGCGATCGACGGTGTGTCGCTGAACGTCGCCGCGGGGGAGACGCTTGCGATCGTCGGCGAGTCGGGCTGTGGCAAGACGACCCTGTTGCGTTGCATCGCGGGGCTGATCGAGCCAACCGATGGCGCGATTTGCTTGCAAGGTGGAGATCTCGCGCAGGCGTCTCGGCGCCAGCTCGCAACGATGCGCCGGGAGTTGGGGATGGTCTTTCAGGACCCGCAAGCGTCGCTGAATCCGCGCAGACGGGTTGGTGGGACGCTCGAGAGGGCGCTGCGCGCACGCGGGCTGGCAAGTGCCGAGGCCAAGCGCGAGGCGGGGCGGCTGCTGGCGCGGGTGGGCTTGAAGGAGGCCTACGCCATGCGTTACCCGCACGAGCTCTCAGGTGGTGAGCGCCAGCGCGTCGGTATCGCCCGTGCGCTTGCCGGCAAACCACGGTTGGTGTTGCTCGACGAGCCGGTCTCCTCGCTGGACGCGTCGATCCGCCGTGGCGTGATCGAGCTGCTGGAGGAGCTGCAGGACCAGCTCGGCTGCGCCTACGTGCTCGTATCGCACGACTTCACGACGGTCGAAGCGCTCGCCGACCGCATCGCCGTGATGCACGAGGGCAAGATTGTCGAGCTTGCCGACGCGCGCCAGCTGTTGGAGCAGCCAGCCCATCCCTACACGCAAGAGCTGCTTGCCGCCTGCCCGCGCTTGCCCGGTGACGTACGATCGTCGGGATGGGCCGTGAACCAGACCTCGCAGGAGCAGGACGTCTCGCCGCAGAGCGAGACCCGTGGGTCGGTGCAGGACAGCGGCAGGCGTAGGAGCGCTTGCCGCAGAAGCCACGAGCTACTTCAGCGTCTGATCCGCTTCGACACGGTCAACCCGCCCGGGAACGAGCGCGAGGCGATCGAGTGCCTGCGCGCGATCCTCATGGACGCGGGCTTTCAGTGCGAGTTGCTCGGCGCCGTGTCCGAGCGGCCGAACCTCGTGGCGAGGCTGACTGGAGATCCCTCCAACCCCGCGCGGGAGGGACCGACGCTCTGCTATCTCGGCCATGTCGACACCGTGCTTGCTGACGCACGCGAGTGGGCGCACGACCCGTGGTCGGGTGATATCGCCGACGGCTGTCGTGTGGGGACGCGGGGCGCTTGACATGAAGTCGCAAGTCGCCGCCGAGGTCACGGCTGTGGCGGCGCTCGCCCGCGCCGGCTGGCGCCCCGCGCGGGGCGAGCTGCTGATCGTGGCGTCGTCGACGAGGAGACAGGCGGAGAGCTGGGAGCTGAGTGGCTATGCGAGACCCACCCTGAGAAGGTGCGCTGTGACATGCTCCTCAACGAGGGCGGTGGGCCTCGTTCGAGCTCGACGGCCAGCGCTACTACGGAGTGTGCTGCGCCGAGAAGGGCGTCTTCCGCTTCACCGTCTCGACGGACGGCGCCGCAGGGCACGCCTCGATGCCCAAGCTGGGCGAGAATGCGCTGTTGAAGATGGGCGCGGTGCTGGAGCGGTTCGCCAGCCGCCAGCCGTCGCTTGCACCCACCGCCGAGCCGCTGGCGTTCCTGCGCGGCGTGGGCGAGGACGAGCACGATCCCGCCGCCGCGCTCGCACGTCTGGAGCGAGCAGGACCCGCGGCTGCTCACGATGCTCGAGCCGATGTTCGGCGTCACGTTCGCGCCAACCAAGATCCGCGCCTCGGAGAAGATCAACGTGATCCCCTCCGAGAGCCGAGCTGCGCGTCGACTGCCGCGTGCCGCCCGGTCTCGGCGAAGCGGGAGACGCGGCGCGCGATCGAGCAGGTGCTCGGCGGGCTGCGAGGGCCTCGGATCGAGTTCACCGAGCGCGTCACCGGCAACCGCTCGCCGATCGACTCGCCGCTGATGGATGCGCTCGGCGAATGGATCGCCAGCGCGACCCGGGCGTCGCGGACGGTGCCGACGGTCCTGCCCGGGTTCACCGACTCGCGCCACTTCCGCGCGGCGTTCCCCGAATGCGTCGCCTACGGCTTCTTCCCGCAACGCCACCAGTCGCTGCTCGAGACCCAGGCGCTGATCCACGCGCCCGACGAGCGCATCGACGTGCGCGACCTGGCCTTCGCGAGCGAGCTCTACCGCGACCTCGCGGTTCGCATGCTCGCTTGATTTTGGCCTCGCCCAGCATCTCGCACCGCTCGCCCGCGCCTCGGCACAGATCGCGCCGCGCACGTGCGCTAATCCCTGCATAATGCATAGCGTGGAGCCAAGGACGGTGACGCTAGCTGCATCCTCTTCGTGCAGGACATCCAGAACTGGTCCTATCAGTGGTCCAGCGTCGTGATGATCCTGTTCTTCGGCGCGCTCATCTACTTGATGTGGCGCACCTTGAAAGTGATGCCGCGGGTCAAGCCGCAGCAGATCAAGCCGTCCTCCAACCAGTCGGTGGCGTGGAAGGACATCGCCGGCGCCGACGAGGCGAAGGCCGAGCTGCAGGAGATCGTCGAGTTCCTGCGCGACCCCAAGCAGTTCGCGGCGCTCGGCGCGAAGGTACCGAAGGGCATCCTCCTGCACGGTCCACCCGGCACCGGCAAGACGCTGCTCGCCAAGGCGGTGGCCCACGAGTCGGGCGCGCAGTTCTTCGCCCAGTCGGCGGCCGCGTTCGTGGAGATGTTCGCGGGCCTCGGCGCCGCCCGCATCCGGCGGCTGTTCGCGATCGCGCGCAAGCAGGAGCCGGCGATCATCTTCATCGACGAGCTCGACGCCGTCGGCGGGCGCCGCGGCGCGGACTTCTCCGGCGAGAAGGATCAGACGCTCAACCAGCTGCTCGTGGAGATGGATGGCTTCGCCACCAGCGGGCGGCTCGTGGTGATCGCCGCGTCGAACCTGCTCGACAAGCTCGATCCCGCGCTGCTGCGCCCGGGACGCTTCGACCGCCAGATCTTCGTTACCCCGCCCGACGTGAAGGGACGCACGGGCGTGCTCGGCGTGCACACGCGCGACAAGCCGCTAGCGGGACGTCGATCTCGGCTTGGTGGCACAGCAGACGAGCGGGCTGACGGGCGCCGACCTGGCGAATATCTGCAACGAGGCGGCGATCTTCGCGGCGCGCCGCGGCGCCAAGAGCATCACCGGTGCCGACTTCGACCAAGCGCTCGAGCGCGTGATCGCCGGGGTGCAGTCCCATCGGGTTCTCAACGATCACGAGAAGCGGGTCGTGGCATTCCACGAGGCCGGCCACGCGCTCTGCGGGGAGTTGCTGCCGTCGGTCGATCGCGTGCACCGCATCTCGATCGTGCCGCGCGGGCGGGCGCTCGGCTACACGCTCAACCTGCCCGCCGAGGATCGCTATCTGAAGACGCGCGAGGAGCTGCTCGACTACATGACCGTGCTGCTCGGCGGGCGCGTCGCCGAGCAGATCGTGTTCGGAGCAATCACAACGGGCGCCTCCGACGATCTCAAGCGCGTGGCCGACATCGCGCACTCGATGGTGCACGATTACGCGATGGGCAGCGCCGGCGTTGGGCCGCTCCCCCGACGGCGACGTGCGCCTCTCGGAGACCACACTGCGCCTGCGCGACGAGGAGCGTCGCGAGCTGATCGAGGAGGCCCGTAGGGCGGCACGGCGGATGATCGTCAGCCATCGCGCCCAGCTCGACGCGCTCGCCGGCGAGCTGCTGGAGAACGAGGTGCTCGACCGCGACGCGATAGAGCGGGTCATGGCGGGTGTGCCGCGCCTGGAACGCAGGCCAGGCGTCGGATTGCGCGTCGTGGCCGCCGCGGTGCCCGCGACCCTGCCGGTCGCCGCGCCCGACGGACTCATAAGATCGAGCGAGTCGCTGGACCTTGCCCTCAGCGACTTCTCGAGTCGAGACACTAGACTGCGGGTCGTGTTCAACCGGATCGACCACATCGGCGTGGCCGTCGAGGACATCGACGCCTCGCTGGCGCTCTACCGCGACGCCTTCCATATGGCGGTGGCCCACCGCGAGATCGTCGAGGAGCAGGGGGTCGAGGCGGTGCTGTTGGACGTGGGGGAGAACCACGTCGAGCTGCTCGCGCCGCTCGGCCCCGACACCCCCGTCGGCAAGTTCCTCGCCAAGCGCGGTCCGGGCTTGCACCACGTGGCCTACCAGGTCTCCGACATCGAGGCGACCCTGGCGGCGCTGGCAGAGGCGGGTCAGCCTCTGATCGACAAGGCCCCGCGCGTGGGTATCCGGGGAGCGCTCGTGGCGTTTCTCGAGCCGAAGGGCACCGCCAGGGTGCTCACCGAGCTCGTGCAACCCGTGGAGGCTCACTGATGGCCCATCAGCACAGACGCGTCAGCATCGGATTCCAAGGCGGCCAGGTGCTCTCGCTGCGCGTCACCGACGAGCAGCTGGAGGCGCTCTACAAGGCGCTCGGCGACGGCGGCTGGCATGAGTTCGGAACCGAGGAAGGCCCCGTGCGGCTGTACCTCGGCCAGGTCGTATACGTCCGCGTAGAGGACAGCGACCAGCGCGTCGGCTTCGGTGCGTAGGCATGTCACTGGACGAGCGACTGCTGCGGGTCTCGCGCGCGACGCTGGTGGGCATACGCCTGCGGCTCGAGCGGCAAAGTGGCGCGCTTCTCGCTGCTCGGCGAGCAGCGGCCGTGTGGCTTGTGTTGGGGGCGGCGAGTCGCTGCTCTCGCGCGGAGAGCGGCGCTCGCGTTGGGCGGCGGGCGACCGCGGTCGTGGCTGGCACCTATGCCGCCAAACGGCGCTGAAGCTGGTCGTGCGGCGCATGCGGCCGCAACTGCCGGGGTTGCCGCCGTTGACGGGCACGCCGACGCGCTTCAGCTTCCCCAGCGCTCATTCCTCGACGTCGTTCGCCGGGGCGCTTGCCTACAGCCGCGCGGGCTTCCCCGCGACGCCGCTTTACGCGCTTGCGGTGGGACTCACGCTCTCGCGGCTGTACCTCGGGGTGCACTACCCCTCAGACGTGCTCGCGGGGGCGCTGCTTGGCACGCATCGCGGGGGCTGCGGCATGAGCACGCGCATCGGCATCGTGGGCCTGCCCAACGCCGGCAAGTCCTCGCTGTTCAACGCGCTCACCAAGGCGGGTGTCGAGGCCGCCAACTATCCCTTCACCACGATCGAGCCCAACGTGGCGGTCGTGCCCGTGCTCGACGAGCGGCTGGTCGAGGTGTCGAGCACGGTGGGCGCCTCGGAGATCGTGTGGGACACGATCGACTTCCACGACATCGCGGGCCTCGTCGCCGGCGCCCACAAAGGCGAAGGGCTCGGCAATCGCTTCCTCGCCAACATCCGCGAGACCGACGCGATCGTGCATGTTGTCAGGGCCCACACCGACGAGAACGTGTGCATCCCGAGGGCCGCGTCGATCCGCTCGCCGACATCGAGACGATCGAGACCGAGCTCGTGCTCGCCGACCTCGAGCAGGCCGAGCGGCGCGTCGATCGCGTCGCCAAGCAGGCCAAGGGGGGAGATCGCGTCGCGATCGCCGAGGAGGCATGGCTGCGAGAGGTGATCGGCGAGCTGCAAGCCGGTCGGCCCGCGCGCGGCGTGCCCCCGCCCGAGGATGCCCCTCACGCGCTGCGCGACCTGGGCTCGCTGACCGCCAAGCCGGTGCTGTTCGTCGCCAACGTCGACGAGGGCTCCGAGGAGGTGCCGGCCGCGATCGCCGAGCACGCCGCTGCCCAGGGCGCCGGCGCGGTGGCCGTCTCCTCACGGATCGAGGCCGAGCTGGCGGAGCTCGAGGAGGAGGAAGCGGCGCTGATGCGCGCCGAGCTCGGCGTCAGCGAATCGAGCCTGCAGCGGATCGTGCGCGGCGCCTTCTCGCTGCTTCACCTGATCGCGTTCTTCACCGCCGGCGAGGCCAAGCCCGCCCAGTCGTGGCACCTACGCGACGGGCTCACCGCGTGGCACGCCGCCGGGCAGATCCACAGCGACATCCAGAAGGGCTTCGTGCGCGCCGAGGTGGTCGGCTGGCGCGAGCTCGTCGACGCCGGCGGCTACGCGGGCGCCCGCGAGCGCGGCACGTTGCGCCTGGAGGGTCGCGATTACGCGATGCACGACGGTGACGTGATCACCGTCAAGTTCACGCCGTAGCTTGTAGGCGCTGGCTAGCTCGTCGAGCCGCTTGGCCAGGCGCGCCATGCCGATCTCGCGCGCCATCGCCGCGCCCCCCGCGAAATCGGTAGACGCATCCGGTGGACGCTCCACATCCAGCTCCACGAGCGTCGCCACCCGCTTGAACGTGCGCAGCAACTCCGCGTTCTCGTGCAGCGCGCTCGCGACTCGCGGGCGCAGCTCGCCGATGCCGCGCGTCCGCGCACTGCCGCTCGGCCTGCTCCAGCAGCGCCTCGAGCGTGCCGTAGCTGCGCAGCAGCTGCCGCCGCCGTCTTCGCGCCGATCCCTGGCGCCCCGGGCAACCGTCGGAGGGGTCGCCGCGCAACGCGATGAAGTCGGGCACCTGTTCCGGCGCTATGCCGTAGCGCTCGAGCACCTGGTCGGGTCCCAGCACAGCGAACATCCCGCCCTTTCCCATATCCAAGCACAGCCACCCGCTCGCCGACGGCCTGGTAGAGATCGCGATCCGCGGTCAACAGCAACGCCGCCCGCCCGCTTGCGCCTCCACTCGCGCGAACGAGCCCATCGCGTCGTCGGCCTCCAGCTCTTCGGCGTCGGCGATCGTCCAACCAAAGCTCGCGAGCAGCGCGGGGGCGCGCTGTCCACTGCTCGGCCAACTCCGCTGGCATCGGGTCGCGGTGGGCGTGGTAGGCGGGATAGGCCTGCACGCGATAGCGCGCCTGCTCGGCCCCAAAGCACGCCACGATCGCTCGCGGCGGGCGTGCTTCGCTTGCCGCCAGCAGCGCGTTCACCGTGCCGAGCAGCGCGTTCACCGGTCGCCCGTCGGCGCCCTTGATCGATTTGGGCAGCGCGAAAAACGCGCGATACATCAGCCACGGCACGTCGGCGATCAGTAGCGGAGCTTCCACTGCCAGGAGGGTAAGGCTTCGATGGGGTCGAGCCACTACCGGCTGCGCGGTTCACTGGACGGTGACTCTGACTGGGTGGTGACTCCCACGGGATGGACTCGCCACCGGGCGGTTCGGCCTACCCGGCCGGCACGCCGCCCTGGCCGTCCACGCTCGGACGGCTGGGCTGATGGAGGGCCCGCCGCCGCGGCGGCGCCGCCTGTGCCGCCGACCTTGGCCGGCTGGGCCGTGGGCGTGGGCGTGGCGCTCGGCTGCCCGCTCACATCTGGCTCGGGGTGCGGTCCCTTGGAGCTCTTCACGCTGAAATACGCCCAGGTCGAGTACAGGCCGAGGCGTGCCTCCAGTTCCGGGCCGCTCACGAGCGTGCGTCCCTTGGACCCCAGCACCTCCGCCGAGACGATCCGCGGCGAGCTGCCGCGCTGCGAGCACCTCGATGCCCCTAAACGAGCCCTTCACCAGCCCGCTCAAGTGCGCGCCGCCGAGCAAAGCTCATCGTCAGCGTCCAGCGGTGCAGCGGGCCCGCTTCGTAGGGGTCCGCCACGCTGACGAGCCACGGCTCGGGGCTGAGCCGGGAAAGGCGTTCTGCACGCTCTCGGTCTGTCCGCCAGAGCCAGCGAAGAAGTAGGTGATCGCCGGCTGCCCGGCATAGGTGACGATTTGACCGGCGGTGGCCGCCACCGCCGCGTTCGTGCGCGAGGTTTCCGCGGCTTTGCCGAGATACACCTGAGAGCGGTCGTCTGCAGTACACATCGAACTTCGAGCCCCCCGCGTGGGCGGTGATCGCGAACGTACGACTCGCCACCGCTTGTGCCTCGAGCGCCGCCATCGGCCAACTCGCGGAAACCTCCGCGGAGACCACCCCGCGCACATACGTTTCGAGCGGAATGCTCTTCACCTTCGAGCCGACCAGTACCTTGACTCCAGCGTTCGCCGGCGCTTGCCCGATCGCGGTACCCGTGTAGTAGTGGCCGAGGATCGCCGTGTATGACCAGCCGTGTTCGGCATACCCGAGCGCGCCGTCCTGGCTCATGCCCAACGCCATGGCCGTCGCCCGCGCCATCGATCACCAGCTCCGATGCGCCCGCGACGCTCGCGCTCGCGAGCAGGGCAAGCGCCCACGCCACGATTGACGCGCGTCTGAACAGGGCATAGAAGCGGTGATAGGTTGGTCTGGTGACGAGCATCCGTGCTCAGAGTCGTGCCCGCTAGCCGTTCATGGTCTCGAAACGAGGAGATGGCAGAGGAATTGCATGAGCTCCGATTCGGACGAATTCCATTTGCGCTTGAGCGTCGCACGCTGACTGGCACCCACCATGGCCAGCACACACGACACCCCAAAGGATGTTGGCGTGACCGACGCGAGTGAGCGGCGCCGTTGGAGCGGGTTCCGAGGAAGCTCTACATCGGCGGGCGAGTGGCGCGCGGCCAGCGGCGGCGGCACGCTCGCCGTCGAGGATCCAGCCACCGGGGAGGCGCTTGTCGAGGTCGCCGACGCGACTCCCGAGGATGCGCTAGCTGCGCTTGGCGCCGCCGCGGAGGCGCAGGCCGCATGGGCCGCCATCGCGCCGCGCGAGCGAGGGGAGATATTGCGCCGCGCCTACGAGTTGCTGCTCGAGCGCGCCGACGAGCTCGCGCTCGTGATGACGCTCGAGATGGGCAAGGCACTCGGTGAATCCAAGGCGGAGATCGCCTACGCCGCGGAGTTCCTGCGCTGGTTCTCCGAGGAGGCGGTGCGCATCCACGGGCGCTACATGACCAATACCACCGGCGTCGGGCGCATCCTCACGATGCGCCAGCCGGTCGGCCCGTGCGTGTTTGTCACGCCATGGAACTTCCCCATGGCGATGGGTACGCGCAAGATCGCTCCCGCGATCGCCGCCGGCTGCACGATGGTGGTCAAGCCCGCACAGCAGACACCGCTATCGATGCTCGCGCTCGCTCGCCTGTTGGGCGAAGCGGGCCTTCCCGCCGGCGTGCTCAACGTGATCACCGCCAAGCACTCGGGCGATGTGATCGAGCCGTTGCTGAAGGACCCGCGCACGCGCAAGCTGTCGTTCACCGGTTCCACCGAGGTTGGCCGCACGCTGATCGCCCAATCCGCTCGAGCAGATCCTGCGCGTGTCGATGGAGCTTGGCGGCAACGCGCCCTTCATCGTGTTCGAGGACGCCGATCTCGACGCCGCCGTGGAGGGCGCGCTAACGGCGAAGCTGCGCAACGTCGGCGAGGCATGTACAGCCGCCAATCGCTTCCATGTGCATGAGTCGATTGCCGAGCGGTTCGCCGAGCGCATGGCCGAGCGCATGGCGACGCTCAAGCTCGGTCGCGGCACCGAGCCAGGTGTGGACATCGGGCCGCTGATCGACGACCGCCAGCGCACGATCGTGGACGAGCTTGTGCAGGACGCCCTCCAGCAGGGCGCGAAGCTGCTCACCGGCGGCGAGCGTCTGCCCGGTCCCGGCTACTTCTTTGCCCCGACAGTGCTTGCCGAGGTGTCCTCCAATGCTCGAATTCTGCGCGAGGAGGTCTTTGGGCCGGTGGCTCCCGTCAGCTCCTTCTCAACCGAGCGGCAGGCGGTGGACGCCGCCAACGCCACCGAGTATGGGCTGGTGGCATACATCTACACACGCGACTTGGCCCGGACACTCCGGGTATCCGAGGCGATCGAGGCCGGGATGGTGGGCGTCAACCAGGGAATCGTCTCCAATCCAGCGGCTCCTTTCGGGGGCGTCAAGCAGTCGGGCTTCGGCCGTGAGGGAGGTTTCGAGGGGATCGGCGAGTACTTGGAGACGAAGTACGTGGCGCTCAACGTCTGAGTCGAAAGTCGAAGATTCGCGCCGATTCACGTAGGTCATCCGCGAGTAGCTCAAGCGGACGGCATTTACGGTCGAATAGACGAATAGCTGAAGAACGGAGTGCTTTTCGTGCGAGAAGTCACAAAGGTTGGCTTGCAACGGACCGCCCCACGCCGGGTGGCGCCGCCGCACGGCCTCACAACAAACGACTCGCGACCGCCGGCCGCTGTCGAGCAGGGGCCCCTGCCGCACAAGCTGCGAACGCTGCTCGGTGGCTCCACCGACGAGCCCACACGCCCGGACGGGTCCGGTGGCGCCCCCACCCCCGAGGACGGTCGTCCGCGTCGGCGCCCGCCGTGGCAGAGGGCGCCGCTCTTGACGCTGGTCACGATCGCGGCGATCGCGGCGCTGCTGGCTGGCGGCCTGGCGTTGACGGTGCTCGGAGCGCTCTTGCTCGTCATGGTGGCGGGTATGTTGGGCTGGCTGCTCAGCGACGATCGACGCAAGGCGCTGCAGCTAGAGCTCGACGAACGCAATGACGATCTGCGGCGTGCCCTCTCAGAGCTAGAGATCGCCCAAGCAGAGACGGTCCGGCGCCTGTCGATGGCGGTCGAGTTCAGAGACGAGGACACCGGCGCTCACATCGAGCGCATCGGGCGCTTCTCGACGCTACTCGCCGAAGCGGCTGGAATGAGCTCCGAGTTCTGTCGGCGCATCGGCCACTCGGCCCCTTTGCACGATGTCGGCAAGGTGGCGATCCCCGACGCCATCCTGCTCAAGCCGGGCTCGCTCACCGCCGAGGAGCGTGCGATCGTCGAGACCCATGCCGAGGAGGGTCACCGGCTGCTGCGTGGCTCCTCATCCTCGATTCTCGACATGGGCGCCACTATCGCTCTCAGCCATCACGAGCGCTGGGACGGTGGCGGCTACCCGCGTGGCATCGCCGCCGAGAGCATTCCGATCGAGGGTCGCATCGTCGCGATCGCCGACGTCTTCGACGCGCTCACAAGCCACCGTGTCTACCGTGCGGCGTTCTCGGTGGAGAAGGCGATCTCGATGATGCTCGACGAAGCCGGCCGTCATTTCGACCCGGTGCTGCTGCACAAGTTCATGGAGGTGCTCGACAGCTCGGGTGTGGACGCGCGAGCGCGCGAGCGCTCCAACCCCAGCTCGCTGCTTGCCGGGGCACTCGAGATCTACACCGACGCGATGCGACTCGGCGACGCCGAGCTAGCCGAGGAGGCGATCGCCCAGGCGATCGAGGATGGGATCGACCCTGCCACGCTGCAGGAGCAGGTGGTGACTCCCGCCATGGGCCATATCGAGCAGCTGCGCGAGGCCGGCGAGATCGACCTCGACACCGAGCAGCGCGCGGTTGCCATCACCCGCCGAGTGATGGCAACGATGAACCGCTACATGCTCGCCCGCGGGTAGTCTTCCGCGCAATGCCCAAGCACTCGATTGTCACCGGCGGCGCCGGCTTCATCGGTTCGCACCTAGTCGACGCGCTGCTCGCGGCCGGCGATGAGGTGACGGTGATCGACGACCTCTCCTCAGGCAGCGCCGCCAAGGTGCCCGAGGGCGCCAGCTTGCGCGAGCTCGACATCGTCGATCGCGCCGCGCTCGAGCGCGTGTTCGAGGAGGTGCAGCCCAGCTCCGTCTACCATCTTGCCGCTCAAGCTTCCGTCACCGCTTCGGTGGCCGATCCGGGGCGCGACTGTGCCGTGAATGTGCTCGGCACGCTCAACGTGGTCGACGCCGCCACCAAGCTGGACGCGCCCCTCTCCTTCACCTCTACCGGCGGGGCGCTGTACGGCGACGATGCGCCGCTGCCCACACCCGAGCAGCGCATCCCCGCCCCGCTGGCTCCTTATGGAGCTTCGAAGTGGGCGGCCGAGGCGTACGTCAACACCTGGTCGCTCTCCTCGGGCGTGCCCCACGCGGTGTGCCGTCTGGGCAACGTCTACGGCCCGCGTCAGAGTCCGCACGGCGAGGCCGGCGTGGTGGCGATCTTCTCCGATCGTCTCCACACCGGCCAGGCCCCGAAGATGTTCGGCCACGGCACGCCCACGCGCGACTACGTCTACGTGAGCGACGTCGTCGCGGCACTGATCGCCGCCAACGGGACTTCGGGCACGTTCAATATCGCCACCGGCGTGGAGACCGACGTGCTGACGCTGTGGAACGTGCTCAAGGCAGCCGCCGGCTCGGACATCGAGCCGCAGCTGGCAGACCTACGTCCGGGTGAGCTCAAGCGCAGCTGCCTCGATACGAGCCACACGGCCCGCGAGCTCGGCTGGCGCGCGGAGATGGCCATCGAAGAGGGTCTGCGCGGCACCTACGCCGCGCTTGTGGAGGAATTCCAGGCCGTAGGCTGACTTCGGGCGCGTCCTCTCGGGCGCGGCGCCCGGCGACCAGCACCTTGTCCGTGCGATCGATGTTCTGGTTGTGGGACGGTGTAGGCTGGATTGCCCGTGGGCTCGATTCGAGCGATTCCGAAGCATCGAACTCTTCCGGGTGCTTCCAGGTGAGCGCCACACAGATGCCTGAGCGGGTCGCGCTCAGAACGTGCGGGGACTCGGTCAGCCTGACGTGGGCGAATACGCCGAGGCGGTTGAGTACGCGCCCCGCGGCTATCGCCACCGCCCGAGGGAGACCACGAGATGTACAACGCTGATGGCCGGATTCACACCAACTGGATGAGCAGGAGGAGGGTCTTATGTATGACTACGTGATTGTTGGAGCGGGTTCGGCTGGCTGTGTACTGGCCTCCCGGCTGAGCGAGGACCCGGATATCCGGGTGTTGTTGATCGAGGCTGGTCCGCCGGATACGATCGAGAACATTCACGTCCCCGTGGCCTTCTCGCAGCTGTTTCACTCGCAGCTCGATTGGGACTACTCGACGGGGCCGGAGCCGTTCGCCGATCGCCGGCGTATTCACCTGCCGCGCGGCAAGACGCTCGGGGGATCGTCTTCGATCAACTGGATGGTCTACATCCGTGGGCACCGGGCAGACTTCGACGAGTGGCGCGATGGGGGCTGTGAGGGGTGGGGCTATGACGATCTGCTGCCCTATTTCAAGCGTGCCGAGGACAACGAGCGCGGCGCGTCTGAGTACCACGGGGTAGGCGGCCCGCTGGCGGTTGCTGACGGCCGCTCTCGTAACCCGATCGCCGAGGCGTTCCTACGGGCGTGCGACGAGGACGGGCTGCAACGCAATGAGGACTTCAACGGTGCTGAGCAGGATGGCTTTGGTCGCTATCAGGTCACCCAGCGCGATGGACGGCGCTGCTCGACGGCCGTGGGTTATCTGCATCCTGCGATGCCCCGTCCCAACCTGACCGTGGAGACGTTCATGCAGGTTCACAGGGTGCTGTTCGAGAATGGCCGCGCGGTCGGTGTATCGGCTGCTCGGTTGGGCGAGACGGGCGAGCCACACGAGTTTCGAGCGGAGCGCGAAGTGATTCTCTGCGGCGGCGCGTACAACTCACCGCAACTGTTGATGCTCTCCGGTGTCGGGTCCGCCGAGCTGTTGACCGCGTTGCAGATCCCGGTCGTCGCCGACCTGCCCGCGGTCGGGCAGAACCTCCAAGACCACTCAGGCACCGGGCTGCTCTGGACGCACGACGAGCCCGTGTCGCTGCTGAGCGCATTGAGCGATGAGAACATGGCGATGTTCGCATCGGAGGGCCGGGGGCCGTTGACGTCTAACGGGGTCGAGGCCGGAGGGTTCCTGCGAACCAGCCCTGAGCTGCCGGCACCGGACCTGCAGTTTCACGCGGTCCCGGCGATGCTGCTCGATGAGCCGAACTTCGAGCACGGCTTCACGCTGGCGATCTGTCCGCTGAAGCCCGCCAGCCAGGGAATGCTCACGTTGCGCTCAGGAGACCCCACCCGTCAGCCCTACGTGTTGCACAACTACTACGCGGAGGACTCCGACATGCAGACCATGCTCGAGGGTCTGCGCATAGCTGGGGAGATTGGTGCTCAACCGGCGCTCGCCCCCTACACCAGCCGGTTGTGGGACGAGCCCGCTTCGAGTTCGGAGGCAGATAGGCGCGCGTACATACGCCGGCAGACCTACACATTCTTTCACCCCGTCGGCACCTGCCGCATGGGCTCAGACCCGGATGCCGTGGTGGATACCGATCTGCGGGTCCGTGGTGTGGACGGTCTGCGCGTGGTGGATGCGTCGGTGATGCCGAGCGTCACTCGCGGCAACACGAACGCGCCGACGATCGCGATTGCCGAGCGCGCCGCCGACTTGATCCGTCACGGCGGCTCCAAGCCGGCCGATGCCTCCCAGGCGGCGCAGCTATCGGGAAGGGTGTGAGGGTCATGGCGGTGACGGGAGCGCAAGACAGAATAGTCACGGGGTTGGAGGCTCGCGAGGGTTCGGCGCTAGACGCCGCCACGTTGTGCGAGGCGTTTCAGATTACGGCCGCCGAGAACGCTGAGCGTGTGGCTCTACGCACCCCGGGCGGAGAGACCGAGTTGACCTTCGCCGAGGTGGCCACACGCGTGAAGAACGTTGCAACGGGCCTGCACGAGCTCGGCGTCGGGCGAGGCGACACGGTGGGGATGATGTTGCTCAACCGGCCCGAGTTCAACATCTGTGACTGCGCGACTATGCATCTCGGGGCGACGCCGTTTTCGATCTATAACACCTGCTCCCCGGAGCAGATCGCCTACCTGTTCGCCAACGCTGCCAACAAGGTCGTGATCTGCGAGTCGCAGTTCCTGCAGAGCATCATGGACGCGGGGGTCGACTCGCTCGAGCACGTGATCTGCATCGATGGCGCACCGGAAGCTACGTTGGCGCTTGCGGATGTCGAATCGCTGCGATCCCCTGGCTTTGACTTCGAGGCGACGTGGCGGGCTGTGACTGGGGATGAGCTGATCACGATCTGTTACACCTCTGGCACGACCGGGCCGCCGAAGGGCGTCGAGTTGACCCACGCGAATGTGCTCGCGGAGTGCCGCGCAGCGTTGGAGCGGATCTCCGTGGGGCCGGAGGATCGTCTCGTTTCCTACCTGCCCCACGCGCACATGGCCGATCGCTACTCGGCGCACTACAACCAGATGCTCTGTGGCGCACAGCGTGACGGTGATCGCGGACGTGCGCGAGGTCGCCGCCGCACTGGGAGAGGTGCGTCCGACGAGCTTCGGCTCGGTGCCGCGAGTCTGGGAGAAGATGAAGGCCGGACTCGAGGCTGGGATCGCCGCCGAGCCGGACCCGGCTCGCAAACAGGCGGTGCAGTGGGCGATCGACGTCGGGTTGCGGCGTGTGCGAGCCGAGCAGGCTGGAGAGCGGCCCTCGGCGGATCTGATCGCCGAGTACGCCCGAGCCGACGAGCTGGTGCTCTCCAAGCTGCGCGAGCGGCTGGGGCTCGACGAAGCGAAGATGCTCTACGCCGGAGCCGCGCCCACCCCGATCGACGTGCTCGAGTTCTTCCACGCGATCGGTCTGCCGATCTGTGAGCTGTGGGGCATGTCCGAGCTGACCTGTGTGGGCACGTGCAACCCGCGGGAGCGCCCGAAGATCGGCACGGTCGGGACGCCGCTGCCCGGCTTGGAGGTCCGCATCGCCGATGACGGCGAGCTGCTTTGCCGTGGGGCGATCCTGATGCGCGGCTACCGCTCAGACCCGCAGCGCACCGCCGAGGCGATAGATCCCGACGGATGGCTGCATACGGGCGACATCGCGGAGATCGACAACGACGGCTACGTGCGGATCGTTGATCGCAAGAAGGAGCTGATCATCAACGCGGCTGGCAAGAACATGTCCCCGGCGAACATCGAGGCTCACATCAAGAGTTCGAGCGCTCTGATCGGGCAGGCGATCGCGATCGGCGACAGGCGCCCTTACAACGTCGCGCTGATCGTGCTCGACCCCGATGGCGCCGGTGCCTGGGCTGCCGAGCACGGACTTGGCGAGACCACACCCGAGAAGCTGACGCAGGCCCCCAGCGTCCAAGCGGAGGTCGCGCGTGGTATCGAGGAGGCCAACACGCACCTCAGCCGTGTGGAGCAGATCAAGCGTTTTGCAATCCTTCCCTGCGACTGGTTGCCCGGCGGGGATGAGCTAACGGCGACGATGAAGCTCAAGCGCAAGCCGATCGCCGAAAAGTACGCCGCCGAGATCGACGCGCTCTACAGCTGAGCTGCTAGATCCGGTTACTCCATGGGACGGGCGGGTCCAACTGATCGACGCTGAATATGACAGCCCGTGGGAGCTCCCGGTACTTGGCTCGGTGACCGTCCCCACCGCCGTGTTGATCCGGCCCGACGGATACGTTGCCTGGGTCGGAGAGCGAACCCACTTCGGACTCCTGAAGCGCTGACCACCTGGTTCGGACCGACGATTGCGGCGTAGCGCTCCGGCCTGCAAGATCGATCAGCAAATCTATGGGGCGAGGCGGAACGGCGGGTAGCGATCGGTGACCAGCACGTGGGCGTACGCGATCACGCGGTTGGTCCAGCGGCCGACGCCGACGAGGAAGTCGAACATCCCGCGCGGGTAGCGACCGGTGAGGAGGATCGCGAACCAGGCGGCGATCACGACGAAGAACGCGGCGATGTAGAGGAAGAACAACGCCACGTAGTGCGGGATGGCCAGCAGCCACTTGACCAGCGGCAGCCAGCGGTTGAGGTCGTTGCGCGCGTCCGGATAGGGAAACTCGAGATGCACCGTCTGATGCTCGTCGGTGGAGGGATAGCGGTCGTCCATCAGTGCTAGGTAGACGCCGACCCGGGCGGAGAGACGCATCAGCTCGAGGTTCCAGTCAAACCACCAGCGCGGGTACTTCTGCCGGAACAGGATCAACAGCAGCGTGGGCAGCACGACCAGGCCGGCAGCGCCGATGGTCCCGACGGCCCTCCCGCCACCGTAGGCGTAGCTGCCGCCCTCGATGAGGGCGAGCACGATCGCGATCGGGATGACCATGAACAAGCGAAAGAGAGTGCTCAGGCGGTTGAGTGGCCGGTCCTGGTAGTCGACCGAGTACTGGACGGGATGCGGCGCGTCGGTGGTCATGAGCTGCCTTTCTGTGAGGTGTACGGCGTACACTCGTACGTGGAACTATAGGTGTACGCTGTACACTTGTCAAGGGCAATGACAAAACAAAAGATCACTAACCGGAAACCGCTGAGCAGAGCGCGTGTGCTGCAAGCCGCCGTCGCCCTTGCCGACGAGGCCGGGCTCGAAGCGTTCAGCATGCGCAGGCTCGCACAAGAGCTCGGCGTCGTGCCGATGGCGCTCTACAAGCACGTCGCGAACAAGGAGGAGCTCCTCGATGGGATGGTCGACCTCGTCTTCAGCGAGATCGAGCTTCCTTCCGGGGACCTCGAGTGGAGGTCCGCTATGCAGCGCCGGGCGATCTCCACGCGCGAGGCGCTCAAGCGCCACAGTTGGGCGATCGGGATGATGGAGTCGCGGCACCCGGGGCCGGCGAACCTGCGAAACCACAATGCGGTGATGGGCTGCCTGCGAAAAGCTGGCTTCTCGTTTGAGATGGCGGTCCACGCCTATTCGGTTCAGGACGCCTACATCTACGGCTTTGCCCTGCAGGAAAGGGATACTGGGTTCGAGACCCCCGACAGCGCCGGAGAGGCCGCGCAGCGGAGGGCGGAGACGATCGGCGCGCTCGAGAGCTACCCGTACCTCGTCGAGATCGCTACGAAGCTCCCCGAGTCCGGGTACGACAATGCCATCGAGTTCGCATGGGGGCTCGATCTCATCCTCGACGGACTCGACCGGCTACGCGGCGAAGCCTGAGTAGCCACGCTGGTGCGATCGGGCTGCCTGCAGGCGCTCGCTCCGAACGAATCTCAAGCGTGAACGGCAAGACGTAGCGCCCCGCTTCACCCAGCGCGAGCGAACGTGTAGCGAATCGCCCCTCGTTCGTTACCGAGGTTTGAGCTGCTTTTTGCGTCGCTCTTGTGCTTCGTGCTTGAGTTGGGCTTGCTTTCCGGCTATCTCAGCGGTGCGCTCGGCTTGACGCTCTTGGGCCAAGCTACGTGATTTGGCGGCGCTAGCGATGTGATCCTTCTGCGTATTTGGTTGATCCATACGGCCTCCCTTGTTGAGATACTTACTCTACGCCCACGCACAAGCGCTCCTTCGCCTCGACACTCGCCGTCAGCGCGGCGTTCCCAAGCATCGCCAGCCCACGCACGTTCAACCTCGTGGTATCCAACATCCCGCATCGCGTGTGGGGTGCCCGCCTTGCTCTGCCTGGCTGTAGCGCCTCTAGGATGTCGCGTCCGAGCCATAGCGAATCGGTTTTGCGTCGTCGCCGCGGTATTGCCGTGGGCCAGGAGAGCCAGCCGGCTCGCGTCCAGGCGATGGCGAGAGGCGGACTTGAACCGCCGACACCTCGTTCGTCGAAGACGATTTCGGGCTTCTTGATCTCGCGGTGAGCCACCACCCTGACCTTCACCTGAAAGATCAATCCGCTGCGTAGCCGGGTCGGCGCCGTGACGCTCAGACTCGCGGCGCCCGCGTCAGCCGAGCTCGTGCTCGGCTTCTGCCGAACACGCCAAGCAGCGCCAACACCGGCAACACCGCGATCGCGCACAACAACCCTCTGCGGTAATAGGGATGGTGCCCGCGGCCCGCCAGATCACGGCTGCGCTCCAGCACAACGCCCTCAGGAACCTCTGCCATCCAACGTCTATTCGGGACCCATCGGAATGACCCTTCCCAGCGCTCCCCCATCTACTCCTCGCTCGAGGGACCCACCGCCTGGAGCACGGTGGGGTGCCCGGCGCCCCAACGACCGCTCCGTGGGCGGGCCAGCTGTCTCCGGTCGTCTCCACCGGCTGGGCGCGCCTGCTCCTCCTCGCCTGAACGGCCCCGAAAAAGGCGGACGCGAGTCCGACCACATCCCTTATAGGTGGGTCGTCCTCGCGTCCTGACAGCCCAGCGCTGAGCGAACTTAATACTCGAGAGCGTGACCGTCGAAAGGCCTATAGCCGGTGCCGGTCTGTCTCAAACCTTCCGCTCAAGGGCACTGAACGTCAAAGAGGCGCAGCTGAAGCTGACCGGATCCTAGCCGTGCGGCCGATCATGGTGGACGATCGGAAGGGCATCGATCACACCTGCTATCTCGAAGAGGCGCAGCACCTGTCCGTTGCCCGGCACCACGAGGAAGTCATACCCGTGCTCGCGGCATAGCTGCTGGGCATGGAGCACTACCTGCAAGCCACTTGAGTCAATGAACGTCAGTCGGCTCAGATCAAGCGAGATGCCCTTAAGACCGTCGACGCATAGCCGCTCAATCACGGTTGCGAGAGTCCCGGCCTCCGCGAGGTCCAGCTCACCACTCAGAGCCAGGGTGTGGTGACCGTCCCACACGGTGTCATGGACTTCGAAATGGGGCCGGATCCACTGCGGCGCCAGGGTCCCGTCAGCGTGTTCTCTCGAGATGGCCATGTCGAACTCCCCGCACGTCGTCGGCGTGTGAGGCAGTCCAAACGGGCACCAGTGTTGCCGTGAGTCCTACCGGTGAGCACCGCCCTGGAGCCCTTTGGGCTCCCGAAGGCCAGACGATCCTAGCAATCCGGTGCCGCGGGCGCCAGAGCCGCCACCCGGTCGCTACAGGTATCCGACCGGGGACTCGTCCTCCATCACAAACGTCTGTGCCGGCCAGCGTAAACCAGACCGTCTTGCCGCTCGTTGATGCGACCGTTCCCAAGGTGTCTGAGAGCTCTTGAACGATGCGCAGTCCCCGCCCGGACCGCTCGTATGGCGTGAAGGATCGCAACGCGGGCTGACCTTGCCCGAAGGCGGCTGCCGGTCGCAAGGGCGGCAAGAAGAGCCCGTGAGCAGCATCAAGTAAGCGTACCGCCTCTCGCAGGGCGGTCCCGTCTCATGCCACTGCCGCGCGGGTTCCTTGACCGGCTAGACTCAACGTACACGTGCGTTTGCGCTGGACCGCTTTCTAGGGCGGGGACGACGGGAAACACGGGCTTCGCGGGCGGATTTCATCCGTCTCCTTCCTACCTTTCGCGAGGTCCTGTGTCAGGAGGGAGGCGAGAGGGGGGCCGCTTGCCCGGCACCCAGAATGGCCGCTCCGTGGCAGGTCAGCTGTCTGCTGACATCTCCAACGCCGTGGTGCGCTTGCTGAGCGAGTACACCGGCCGCGGGCCAACGAAGGCGCGCACCTACATCACCGAGGATGTCATTACCATTGTCCTCCAGGACACCTTGACCAAGGGCGAGCGCAGCCTGCTGCGCGATGGGGAAGTTGAGCTGGTGCTCGCCAACCGCAAGGCATTCCAGAATACGATGTCCGCGGAGCTCACGGCCGCCGTGGAACGCTTCTCAGGGCGCGAGGTCCTGGCGTTTCTCAGCGCCAACAGTGCAGACCCCGACCTCGCCGTCGAGACCTTCATCCTCGTCCCGCAGGCTCCCCTGGATAGGCGTCTCGACTCAGTCGACGGGCACACCGCCTCGACCTCCAGCGACATCGCTGACGCAGACGGTGAGGTCAAGCGTGAGGGCCAAACTCGCCTGTAGAGGATCTCGCGCTCTAACCGCTCGACGCAGAGTGGCGCGCGGCTGGCTAAGACTCAGATGTCGGCCGAGCTGAGCTCAAACGTGACCGACCCCTCCGAGCATCGTCGAAGCACGATGCCACAGACTGGAGCCATACTCCGAGCGAGCCGTTCGCGTTCGAGGAGCGCTGGAGCGACATGACTGAAATCACGCAAACGTGGCATGCTCGCGACGATCCCCTCGTCCACTGTTGCCTGTCATGCGCCGCTCAGGGCTCCCTATCGGAAGGCTGCTCCATAGCCCGCTCAGGTCGAGAAGTCGGCGGGCTGGTCCGCTTCCAGGCACCACCAAGAACTCATGACCGTGGGCACGACACAGCCTGTGAGCGTGCAGAACGCCGCGCAGACCGGCGCAGTCGATGAAGGTGAGCCGGCTCAGGTCCAGCGCAATGCCTTCACGCTCGTGGCGCACAATCGAACGAGCGTCGTTTCTAGCTGCTCCACGACAGCGAGGTCCAGTTCGCCACTCAGGATCAACGTATGCCGCCCCGCAGACGCTGTCCTGAATCTCAAAACGTGGCGCCGAACAGCTCCCGGCCCTCTCTTGGGTTAGTCGTCCCGTGATGGTCACTTCGACTCCCCGCACGCTCTCCTCATGAGGTAGTCCGAACGAACCCCCAAGGTTGCCGCACGTACCACCCGCAAAAGGCCGTCTCGCAAGCCTTTGAGGACCACCGAGACCAGCCAATCCTACTAGCCACGAGACCCGGGCCGGAGCCTGCGTGAGCCATCTAAATGGCGGCCGCACGGCGCGACGAGGCGGCAAGCGCCGACGGATTGCCTAAAGAATGTCCTCGAGGCCCTTATAGGCGATCTGCAGGACATCCGCGGCAAAGACGGCGCTGAGTACCGAGGCGATCCAGCGAGTAAGGTCGCGGCGCGAGCACGAGCCCTCCCGCAAGACCCGTCGCCACCCACAGCCCCAGACAGTAGGGGCCAAACCAGGAGTCCCCGAGCGCGAACCGAAGCCCCCTGCCACGCGCTTGCTCCTCAAACCTCGCCAGGACCGCCCTCACTTTCAAGGCTTGTGAAAGGCGCGCGCAGCACGCTGGTTACGCGATCCTTGGCAATCAGCCGCGACGCCTTGTGCGTAGCCGCCGCCAGCAGCACCAAGTCACCGGCACCGACCCGCTCGGGTAGCCGGCGCCCGGTACGCCGAGTCCCCGCGTGAGCACTCCCACATGCTCGTGAAGGTGCCGATCAACATGGCGTAGCCAACCAGCGGCGGCTTCTCGTGGGGCGTAGCCCTGAACGTTCGCCATCCCGGCCACCTTCGCAGTTTCCATCGGACGGGGGTTACCTCGAGATCAAGGCGATTCTGCCGGTGATATGGGGTCAGCTGCGGCTACGGCCCTTGGGGGCTCAGCCTGAGCGGATGGTTTTGCGCGGAACGATTCTCGTTCCTCGGCGCAGCGGTCTTGTATGGGCCTGCGATCGATAGTGCCGAGCGGTTTGTCTCCCGTGCACAAGGGGTAGCTCCAAGATCAGAGACGCGCGAGGAAATCCCTATTCAGCGAGGGAGTTACGCTATGCATGCTCAGCCCGATGGAGTTTCCGCTTCCTCTTCGAGTCGGCCGCTTGCGCTTGTCACGGGGGCTTCAAGTGGCATCGGCAGGGAGCTTGCCAACCAGTTCATAGACAACGGGTTCGACCTGCTGATCGCCGCCGAGGACGACGGTATATCAGAGGTCGCCCACGAGCTCGAAGGCAACGGCGCCGCCATCGAGACGGTACAAGTGGATCTGAGCAAGGCGACGGGCGTCGAAGACCTCTACCGTCAGCTGCAGCGCCTCGGTCTGCCGCTGCAGGCGGCGGCCCTGAACGCAGGGGTCGGCGCGGGCGGCGCGTTCGTGGGTGAAACAGAGCTCGAGGACGAGCTGGGAATCGTCGACCTGAATGTCCGCTCCACCGTTCATCTAGCCAAGCTGCTGCTGCCGGCGATGGTCGACCGCGGCGAGGGACAGGTCCTCTTCACTTCCTCGATCGCCTCCACGATGCCAGGTGCCTTCCAGGCCGTCTACAACGCGTCAAAGTCGTTTGTGCAGTCCTTCGCGCTGGCGCTCAGAAACGAGCTGAAGGACAGCGGCGTGACGATCACCTCGCTGATGCCAGGCCCCACCGACACCGAGTTCTTCGAGCGCGCCGACATGCTCGATACCAAGGTCGGCGCTGGTGAGAAGGACGACCCCGCCCAGGTCGCGCGCGAAGGATTCGAGGCGATGATGGCAGGCGAGGAGCGTGTGCTCGCGGGCTCGCTGAAGAGCAAAGCCCAAGGCAAGGCCAGCCGCCTGATGCCCGACAGTGCCAAGGCCGAGATGCACCGCGAGATGGCCGAGCCAGGTTCAGCCAAACAGTGAAAAGAGTTTGAGAAGATGCCCGGCGTCCGTGTCTCTCTCATAGTTCATCGTTGGATCTCCGCAAGGCCCACTTGCCTCGCCGCCAGGCCGGTTTATTGAACTCATGTCGCGCTTCCGCTGATACCAGCAATCCCCTGCGTGACGGCGCGCAACTAGAGATGAAGACAGAGGTTTGGAGGAGAAGGGAACTGGATAACACGTAGGTAGTTTCGGCGCTCCTGAAGGGCGCCGAAATAGCGGCACAACAGCGGGCAGGGCCGACAATCCACTCGGTGTAGGGCCGGGCAAGCTGGACACCTTTATGTGAACACCCGGTATCGGAGGCTAAGCATGTCCTATCTGAACTGTCCGAGTTGTGGGTTGACGCTCGCAATGCTTCGTCCCGAGGCCGAGATCGAACACTGTCCTCGGTGCCTGGCTAGGGCACGTCGCGCGGTTGGGCTATTCGTCTCCGCAGAGCCACGCGGGCGCAAGCCTGCTCCCGAAAGCGCCACCCCTCTCGCCCCGCCCCTTCAAAGCAACACGATAAGCAAGCCAGTGAACCAAGTCTCGGCGTAGCACTGCGCCCTACCATGTCTGTGGCCGGCGAGGTCGGCCACTGGGCGATCGTCAAGAAGCTCAACGAACGCGCCCAAACGAGGCCTTCGGCGAACTCGTGGAGTGGACGCTGCCGGTCTAGGAAGCGCATCTGAGCTCGGTCCTTGAAAACTCGCTCATGCTTGCCGGGCGAGAAGACCGTGAGGCGCCGGCCAGCTGATGGACATAACACCTCGCCCACATACATGAACTCAGAGCCAGGGCGCCTACGATAGCACTACGAAACAGGCTCCAAGGCCTTCAGCACAGAGGGCCGGTAGCGGATTGGTCGATATTGACCAATGTCCTGACCGGCTAGAAACGTGCTCGAGACCCTGACAAAATCTCCTGAAACTTTAGCCCGCGAGCACCCTTAGCCTGCAGAGCGACTGGTCGGCGGCGCCCTCCACGAATCCGTCTGCGGCGATGGCCGGGCGCTCTTGACCGCACGGTCGAGCAGCTCCGTGCCTTCGCGCACGAACTGGCGACGAGCACCGTCAATGCTCGACAGCAACAGCGCCGAGGCACTCGTTGACTCCTCAAGCTCGAAGCAGAGCTTCAGACGCTCTATGTCGATACGGTCAGAGCCCACGGAGAGCACGGAGGTCTGCGTGAGGCCCGTCAGTGTCTTGTGCACGGAGCCGATCGCGAGATCTGCGCCCTGGCTGAGCGCGCCCTGAGGGAGCTCGGGGTGCCCTCCGAGCTTGTAGTCAAGGCCCCACGCGTCATCGGTTATGAGTGGCAGGTCATGTTCGTGGCAAGCATTGGCGAGCGCCTGGACATTCGCGCTCGTGCCGTAGTAGCTCGGCGTGAACACCAGTCCCGCAACGGCCTCGGGGTGGGCGTCCAGCGCGGCATCGAACTCTGGCGCAGGCCCGCGGCCGCCGGCGTGAGCGGGGATGCTGAAGCTCAGCGTCCCACGCTCCCGATAGGCGCGCATCGCATCCGCGATCGGGGCCGCGTCCTGATCCTTGCGCGCTGGACCCTTGCGTTTGGCAAAGGTTGCTTTGATGCGCTTGGCGACCTGTCGAGCTGCTGCTCCATTGCTGGCGCTGGCTCAGGGAGCGGCGGAGATCGCCTCGAGGAGCTGGCCAGTCTGCTCGTGGTCGAGCGACTTGGCGAGATCGGCCTGGCTGACGATCCCGATCAGCTCGTGCCCGTCGATCACCGGCAACCGGCGGACCTTGTGCTCGGTCATCGTGCGCAGCGCCTCCTCCACGGAGTCGTCCGCGCCGATCGTGACCGGCTTGCCCTCGGCGAGCTCGCCAGCGGTCGTCTCCCGCGGGTCACGGTCCCTTGCGAGGACCTTGACCACGATGTCGCGGTCGGTGAGCATGCCCTGCAGGCGGTCATCCTCACCGCAGATCGGCATCGCTCCGACATCCAGCTCGGCAAGCCGCCTCGCCGCGTCGAGGATGCTCTCGCTGCTCTGTACGCACTCCGCGCTCCCTGACATCACCTCTCTTGCTGTGCTGCCCATCATGCACCTCCAAGTCGTAGGGAAGTCTCCCGCCTTCCTATACCCTCTGAGCGTCTCGCGTAATAGCGCCATAGCGAGAATCGCTGTCTCGGTTGGGTTCGGTCCGTCAGGCGCCGGGTATCTCGTCGTTGTGCACGTTCCGATCGCCGCGGCAGAAGCCACAGGAACGCTTCGGGCTGCAAGTAGCAGGCGCGTCCCGCATGCTCGCGGCAAACAGCATGAGCGATTGCGGCCTGTTCGCATCGGCTGTTCGGGCTGGAACTACAAGTCGTGGCGCGGAGAGATGTATCCGCCCGGCCTGCCGGCGCGGCGCTGGCTCGAGCGCTACGCCGAGCTGTTTGACACCGTCGAGGTCAACACGACCTTCTACCGTCTGATCAGCCGCGACGCGGTCAGCCGCTGGGTGCAGCAGACGCCGCCGGAGTTCTCCTTCGCGGTCAAGGCCAGCCGCTATTTGACTCACGTCAAGCGCCTGTCTCACATGGGGGAGGGGCTGGCGCGGTTCTACGAGCGCATCGAGCCACTCATAGAAGCCAAGCGCCTTGATCCCGTTCTCTGGCAGCTACCCGAGACCTTTCATCGCGATGACGAGCGACTCGCTTCCGCGCTGGTGGCGCTGCCGACGGGTCGTCACGCGTTTGAGTTTCGTCACCCCAGCTGGTTCGTGCCCGAGATCTATGCGCTGCTGCGCGAGCACGATGCGGCCCTGGTCATCGGGGACCATCCAGACCGGCCGTTTCAAAGCTACGAGTCCACGACCAGTTGGCGCTACGTACGCTTTCATCACGGAACCCGCGGCCGTCGCGGCAACTACTCCCATACCGAGCTCGAGGAATGGGCCAAGCGCCTAGATTCCTGGCGCACAGAATCAGAGCTCTTCCTCTATTTCAATAACGACTGGGAGGTATTCGCGCCCCGCAACGCCGCCAAACTACGTCTGCAGCTCAATCGGCTAGAGAGCTCCAGGATCAATGCCGTCTAAGGCACGCGCACAGAAGACACTCGACGCTCTGCGGGGGCAGGCGGGGGAATGTCATGCCTGTCCGCTGTGGCGCGATGCGACTCAGACCGTCTTCGGGGAGGGCCCGGCGCGAGCAGCGATGATGCTCGTAGGTGAGCAGCCCGGCGACCGAGAGGATCGCGAGGGCAGACCATTCGTGGGACCCGCCGGCGCATTGCTTGACCGTGCGCTTGCGCAGGCCGGAATCGACCGTACCCAGGTGTATGTGACCAATTCGGTCAAGCATTTCAAGTACCGCAGTCGCGGCAAGCGACGTATCCACCAGCGGCCCGACAGCGAGGAGATAAAAGCCTGCCACCAGTGGCTACAGGCAGAGCTCGATCTCATCAAGCCGCGGGTACTCGTTTGCCTCGGAGCGACAGCAGCGAAGGCGTTGCTCGGAGGAACACCGCACATCGAACGCGACCGGGGTCATCCGCTGCCCTCTGAGCTCGCACCCTTGGTCATGCTCACAGCCCATCCTTCGGCGGTCTTGCGCCAGCACGACCACGATGCCCGGCAAGCCGCGACGCAGGCGCTCGTCAGAGACCTGCGAAGTGCCTGGCGAGAGTGCGCTCAGTGAGATGGGTGTCGCACGAAGATCGGCAGCGGGTAGGAGAGGCACACTGTGAGCGCCACCGCCCTGATCGTGATCGACATGCTCAACCATTACGAGCACGAGGACGCCGAGGCGCTGCGCCGCTCGGTGCATAAAGCGCTGCCCGCCATCGGAGACCTCGTGCAACGCGCACGCCGTGCCGAGGTGCCGATTATCTACGTCAACGACAACCATGGCGATTGGTCGGCCGGGCGCCCGGAGCTATGCCAGCGAGCCCTGGAAGGACCAGATCCTTCTCTGGTGGAACCCATCCTCCCGGGCGAGGAGGTGGCTTTCTTGGTCAAGGCCAGGCACTCGATTTTCTATGAAACCCAGCTCGACTACATGCTTCGCCAGCAGGACATCGAGCGGCTCATCCTGAGCGGCCAGGTGACCGAGCAGTGCATCCTCTACTCCGCTTTGGACGCCTATGTGCGCCACTACTCGATCGTCATCCCGCGCGACGCCGTCGCCCACATACACAAAGACCTCGCCGACGCCGCGCTGCGGATGATGGAGACGAACATGGCAGCCGAGATCGCCACAGCCGCAGAGTGTGGCCTAGCTGCCGAACACTAGACGGCTCTCAACGATCCCCTCGGTGATCTAGGGCTTCAGCAGGATCTTGAACGCGCCCTCTTCCTTCTTCTGGAAGATCTCATAGGCGTGCGGAGCTTCATCGAGCGGCAGATGATGCGTGGCGAACGAGTCGACCCCAAGTGGGTCCTCCTCGCCGCTGAGCAGCGGCAGGATGTCATCGATCCAGCGCTTGACGTTCGCCTGCCCCATCCTCAGATTGATCTGCTTGTCGAACATCTGCAGCAGCGGCATCGGGCTCGCCGCACCCCCATAGACACCGGAAAGTGAGATCGTACCGCCGCGCTGTACTAGCTCGATAGCCATGTGCAGCGCGCTCAAACGGTCGATCCCGGCGGTCTGCATCACCTGCTTGGCTACCGCGTCGGGCAGCAGTCCGGTGAGCTTATGCGCGAGGCGCCCAATCGGGGCGCCGTGGGCCTCCATCCCGACCGCGTCGATCACCGCGATCGGGCCGCGCCCCCCGGTGAACTCGCGCACGGCCTCCGGCAGGTCATCGTGATCCTCCAGATTAAGGGCCTCGACGCCGTGAGCGCTCGCGCGCGCCAGGCGCTCGGGGACAAGATCCACGCCGATCACCTTTCCCGCGCCGCGATGCTGGGCAACCCTTGTCGACATCTCTCCGATCGGCCCTAGGCCGAGCACGACGACGGTCTCTCCCTCGGGGATGCTCGCGTACTCCACCGCCTGCCAGGCGGTCGGCAGCACGTCGGAGAGGTAGACGAAGCGGTCGTCCGCCGGCCCCTCGGGGACCTTGATCGGCCCATACTGGGCCTGGGGGACACGCAGGTACTCCGCCTGGCCGCCAGGGACCTGCCCGTAGAGCTTGGTATATCCGAGCAGCGCCGCACCCGTCCCGTACTCATGGACCTGGGTCGTCTCGCACTGGGACTGCAAGCCCTTCCCGCAGGTGTAGCAGTGCCCACAGGAGATGTTGAAAGGGATCACCACCCGGTCCCCAGGCGCGATGTGCTTCACCTCAGAGCCGACCTCCTGCACGATCCCCATCGGCTCATGACCAAGAATGTCTCCAGGGTCGATGAACGCCCCCAGCACCTCATACAGGTGGAGATCTGAACCGCAGATCCCGCTCGAGGTGACCTTGATGATCGCGTCGGTGGGCTGCTCGATCGAGGGGTCAGGGACCGTATCGACACGAACGTCGTGATTGCCATGCCAAGCCAGTGCCTTCACGTCGTCAGCTCCCTCTGTCGATCATCGCCGGGTGGGTCTCACGACTGTCCTACCCATCGGGAGTAGGAAGAAACCCGCGGGGACCTCGATGTGAAGTCCAGGAGCGACGCCACGCACACCACGTCTCACTCAGTGCCGTCCGTAGCCGGCCGCCCGACCGGCTACGGACGTGTAGCCCTAGTCCGTGTTCTCGTCCGAATGGATATCCGGCTCGGCGCTAGGAGTGTTCTCGTCGGGCTCTCTCTCAATCATTGCTTGTTCAGAGACCGTCGGATGCTCCGATCCTGGAGCGGAACTCTCGCCAGCGCAACGGGCCGCTGCTCTCGCGACTTAGAGGCGGCGTCTGGATCCCAGCTCCACGGTGCAGCCCCTCTAGCAGCTCAAGCACTGTCTGCTCGGCTGTGCGGCTGGCGTGCCAGCCGAGCTCGTCGTGAGTGCGAGTAGTGTCCATGATCGGGCTGAACACGCCCATGTCCAGCCAGCCGGGGGAGGTTGGCTGTAGTCGCAGCTTCCAGCTCGTCCAAGCCGCCGCGCGCACGAGCCCGAGCGGCAGCTCGAAGGCCCTGGCCTGCAGCGTTTGGCGCAGCATCTCTATGTCGAGCACGGGATCGGCAGCGATGTTGAACGCTCCCCTCACGGGCTGCGTGGCGGCCAGCCGGTATGCCTCACCAACATCGTGGGAGTGCACCGCCTGGGTGCGTAGACCTCGTGGGTATGGCAGCACGCGGATCCAGTCGCGGTGCACCAATCGATTCGGCAGCAGCGGCCCCATGAAAAGCCGGCGAATCTCGGTCGCCGCGTCAGCCTTGAAGATGAGAGCCGGGCGCAACCTTACCGTCCTCACCTCCGGGTGAGCGGCCTCGAACCCATCCAGTGCCTGCTCGACCTCAGCCTTATGACGCGAGTAAAAAGAGCTCTGCACGCCAGTGGTAGGCCACGACTCATCGACCGCTCGATCTGTCGGCCCCGGCGCATAAGCGCCCACAGATGATGCGTAGACGAGAGCCGGCACACCTGCCCGTGCGACAGCCTCAAATACGCGCAGGCTGCCATCCACGTTCACGCGGTGGGTGAGTGCCTCATCGCGGGAGGGCTGGATCAACCACGCGAGATGAATCACGACATCGGCACCCTCGAACACGCAAAGGAGATCGTCCTTGGAGACATCCGCCTGCCACCAAGCGGTCTTGGCAAAAGACGCTCGTGGAATACGCCTAGCCACTCCGCGGATCTCCTCCACCGCAGCGTCCCGTCCAAGGGCAGCCAAGACACTCGTCCCGACATTCCCGGTAGCACCCGTCACCACGATGCGCATGTCATTTTACCTTTTCCTTTTATAACTATCAGTCACGCGCCGAACATCGCCAGTCACCGCGCAGCTTTCCGGCTCACCGGGGAAACGCATCGCTCGCGGCACGGCGGCGGCACGTGTCGACAAGCAGCTTGGTCTGCATCCAAGCGGTCTATACCCCACGAAGGCCCAGATAACACTTACCGGGCACGGAAGAGCTCCTCCTGGGAGCGGATGTGGAACGCCGGCGCCGTGCCTGTCGCGATCGGTGCTCCCGGCGCCACGAGTGTGCCCTGACCGAAACGGCGCGCGATCGCGTAAAAGTTAGTGGGCGCAATGCGACCACACGCGCTCGGCCTCGCCCTTGCAAGTCAGTACCAAGGGCCTTGTCGTCGTTCGCAGCAGGCTGCCGCTAAGCAGTCAGCGTTCGCAGCAGGCTGCCGCTAAGCAGTCAGCGTTCGCGGCAGGCTGCCGCTAAGCAGTCAGCGTTTGTGGCAGGCTGCCGCTAAGCAGTCAGCGTTTGTGGCGCGGACTCCTTTAGCTTGGTCACTGTCCAGCGCAGCGTCCGCAGCGTCTGTGGATGGCATAGGGTGACGCAGTCGAGTAGTTGTTGGTCCTTTGCTGCCTGTGCTCCCTGGCCGAGGGCGGTCCACGCAAAAGAGGCCCGTGCCGCCTGGAGGTGCAGTTCTCGTAGATCGTGCAACAGCAGCAACCCCGATTGGGGCCGGCGCCCAAGCATCTCGGCTGTCTTCTCTCTTAGGGCGCTCAGCGTGCCTGCTGTCTCGCGTCCGATGTCGTCGGTCTCGATACTCTGGTTGTAACGTTCCGCGAACGGCGTGAGGGCGGCCAGGTGGCCTTGTGACCAGCGCGAGAGCAGCCGCGTCACGTGATAGACGTCGTGGTCGGTGCGGTGTCGCTCGCCGACCTTCAGTAGCTGCTCGGCGAGCTGCTCCTCGGTCTCGGCGACCTCTCTGATGGCGATCCCCAGCTTCATGCTCTGCTCACGCGGCATGCCGCAGTCTTGAACAGCGGTTGCTTGGAAACTGGATCCCAGGCGGTGAGCGTGAGCTCGTTCGCAGCTGTCGGCGTGCCGTCGGGTGCGGCTCCGTCTTGGGTGTCCCAGTACCCGTAGTGAAATGGGACGAAGACGACTCCCTCGCGGCCAGCGACGATCCTGGCTTGCGCGATGATGTGTCCCCGCGGGGTCTCGATCCGCACCCGCTCGCTCTCGGTCAGCTCGAGCCGTGCTGCGTCCTGGACGGGGATCTCCGCCCACACCTCGGGTGCCGCGGCCTGCAGCTGCGGTGCCCTGGCTGTCTTCGTGCGTGTGTGGAAGTGCCAGATCGTCCTGCCCGTCGTAAGCAGCAGCGGGAACTGCGCGCTGGGTTCCTCGATCGGTGCTTGGAAGTCGGCCGCCTTGAGGATCGCCTTACCGTCTGGGTTCAGCGCGCGATACTCGACCGGTTCCAGCTGCGCTCCTGTGGCTAGGTCCATGCCGTAGCTCTCGCATCGGTCGGGCGCAGCGAAGAAGCGCCCGTCGGCATAGAGGCGCTCGCCCCCCCATTGGATGCCTGACCCTCCGCGCAGGTCCTGGTAGCTGATCTCGCTGTAGTCGCAGGGACGGCCCTTCGAGCATTTCTGCCAGGCGCGAAAGGCGGACTCGGGATCCCGCCAGCCGATCAGCGACTCTCCATTCTTGTTGCGGAAGTTCATGCGGCGGGCGAAGTCGAGGAAGATCTCGAGGTCCGAGCGGGCTTGGCCGGGCGGGTCGATCGCCTTCTCGCACAGGTGCACGGTGCGGTCAGCGTTGGTGAACGCCCCGGTCTTCTCGCCCCATCCCGCGACTGGCAGCACGACGTCGGCAAAACGCGCGGTCTCTGTCAGGAATAGGTCCTGACGATCAGGAACAGCCGCTCTCGGGCGAGTATCGAACGGATGCGGCCGAGCTCGGGCAGGGAGACGGCGGGGTTGGTGGCGCTCACCCAGAGCAGCTCGATTGAGCCCTGCTCGCAGTGATGGAAGATCTCCATGGCGTGCGTGGAAGGACCGTAATGCGGGATCTGGATCGGATCGACGTTCCACAGCTCGGCCAGTTCCTGAACGTGCGCGTCGTTCGCCCAGTTACGAAAGCCGGGCAGGTCGCCGTTGGCGCCGCACTCTCGTGTGTTCTGGGCGGTGGGCTGCCCATTCATTTGCAGAATCCCGGCGCCGGGACGGCCGAGCATGCCGCGTACGAGGTTGATGTTGTTGACCTGCACCGCCGCCGCGGTCGCCTGGTGTGACTGGTAGACGCCCTGCAGCACCGTTGAGAGCAGCGCATCGGCGTCGCCGATGATGCGAGCAGCAGCCTGAATCTCGGAGGCGGGGACACCGGAGAGTTCGGAGGCATGCTCGAGGGTGTAGGTCATCACCGCCTTGCGCAACTCCTTGAACCCCACTGTGTGACGATCGACCCATTCCTGATCGATGCGGTTGCCTGCGATCAGCTCACGCAGGATTCCGTTCAGCAACGGCACATTGCGTCCTGGCATCACCTGCAGATGCACGTCCGCCTGTGCGGCTGGCGCGGTGCGCCGCGGGTCGACCACGACCAGGCGCGGAGGATCTGGACCGGCCAGCCGATCGAGCATCCGCATCCACAGGACCGGCTGGGTCTCTGCCACGTTGTGCCCGACCAGGAACAGGGTGTCGCAATGATCGACATCGGCATAGGAGCCCGGCTGCCCATCGCAGCCGAAGGTTTGCTTCAGCGCCTCACTAGCGGTTGCGGTGCACATCCGCGTGTTGCCGTCGAGATGGTTCGTGCCGATGCCGACCCGGGCCATCAAACACAGCGTGTAGTACTCCTCCAAGAACAGCTGGCCACTCGTATAAAAGCCGAACGCTGCTGGCCCAACCCGCTCAAGCAGCTCCTGGGAGCGCTCAACGATCCGCTGCATCGCTTCTTCCCAGCTGGCCTCACGCAGCTCGCCGTCCTCGCGCAACAGCGGCGTAGTCAACCGGTCCGCAGACTGGATGGCCTGCCACCCATACAGATCCTTCGGGTCAAGCCGCCCGCGATTGACCCGATCACCTGGCCGTCCCCGCACACCGATCAGTTTCTCGCCCGCGACACCAAGGTCATAAGCGTCGCCGTTCGAGTGCAGCACACTGGCGACCTGCGCCCATCGCTCCGGCTCTCCCACGAGGTACTGATCGACCCGCGGGGACCATTCCTGACCGCGCGCATACGGCTGGCGCTCCCCATAAACATCCAGCAAAGGGTCAGACACAAGCCCGCCACAAGGCCACCACGAGTGGCGCCCGGTGTCGCTTCGCCGACGCGACATCTTTCGTTGTCTCATCAAGCATCACAGGATCTGCGGCGTCTCCTACCCGTCCGCCGGCTCCGAGAAACAGGCGCCCAGACACAGCGCCCGTCAGGGATGTCCGGCGAACTGTGTGCAACCGCGTCAATAACGACGAACTAGGAGGCCGACCGCGTCGTGCGGCTGTTTAGAGTCTCGCGGACGGTCAGTTCGAGTAGCTCGCACACACGGCGCGCGATGGCAGACAAGTGCCTAAGCGGTATTGCGTGGTCTCGGGTGTAGTTGGTGAGCGTGATCAGTCCGCGGTGGTCGATGAAGTTCAGCGCTGTGAGGTCAAGTTCAGTCGGATGGTCGCACTCGGCGAGCGTGCTGCAGAGCATCCGCTCGAGGTCCTTGGCGCTGAATGTGTCGACTTCTCCTTCGAGTGCCAGCGTATGGTCGTCCCGGTAGGCGAGACGGAAGGACAGCTGTTCGACACCGTGGCTAGCCGGATGAACACATTGCAGTTCGGCTAGCAGGTCAGTGGGGATGGCATTCTGATCGTAGGCGCAGAGCGCGGCCAGAGGATTGGAGGACATGTAGCGGTCAGCGACGCTCTCCCACCGAACATGGGCTTCGCGTCGTTCCGGGTCGACCACGAGAGCGGTCGCCTCGGCCGCGGCCCGTAGACCCGTGTAACCCTCGGAGAGCGCCTGATTCGTTTGTGCGGCGTAGCCGGCGAGCTGGAGCTGCGGATCGATCGGGCGCCCCGGATCGTAGATCTCGTCTACGTGGGCAAGGCTCAGCTGACCTTGCTCGAGCATCCGGTCGACGTCGCCGAGCGGCGCGAGCGCGGCCCGCTGAACCTCGCGCTGCTCGCTGGAGAAATACAAGAGGCGTTGGCCGAAACGCTGCCCGTCAGCGAGGAAGTCGACCGCTGCTTGGTGGAAGCTCGCCTGGTCCGCGAAACCCCAGCAAGCGTGTCCGCTCATCCCAAGTCCCAACGCCGAGGACACATCCCCGCGCCTTCGTATCGAGGCTACCGGCAAGCCAGCACATTCATTGCCGTGCCCCACCAACTCGCTTTGATCGTTCACCCACCCATCTCCAGCCTACGACGGCCCCTTGAACTCTCGGACGCTCACGCGGATGCCGGTTTCCGCTGGCAGCAGCGCCCATACCGTCTTGCCATCTCGTGCTCCTGTGACGCCCCAGCGGTCGGATAGCGCCTCTACGATGCCCAAGCCATGCGTCGGTTTCGTGATCCAGCGCGATAGCGGAGCGGGCGCGGCGTCGGTGACCGAAATACGCACCACGCCGTCCTCCTCGCCGATCTCGATGAGAAACGGCGACTTGGCGTGGATGATCGCGTTGGCCGCCAGCTCGCTCGAGACGAGGATCGCCTCGTCGATCACGCTGCCCGTTAGACCCCAGCGTCGCAGCGTCGAGCGGACGAACCGGCGTGCTCTTGCGCACGCTTGCTTGTCAGACCCCAGGCGCATACCCTCAACCCGAGGACCGGCGGTGGCTTCCGACGGGACGACGACCGAATGCAACTCGCATACCTCGTGCAGCGCATCCTGTTGCTCCGGGGCGTCAACCGATGCGGCGGGGTATGCACAGAAAAGCGAGAACTCGACCTCGTGCGCTAGTTCGTTCCAGAGTCGCTCGAGCTCGATCGCACCCCCCACATTCCCGAGCCGCCACAGAACAGCCACCATCTCACCGTAGGCACGTATACCGTTCGCCCGCCGTGCCGCGTCACGCAGTACCCCACCGACAACCTGCTCGAAAGCAACAGGATCCAGTTCGCCTCCGGGCATGAATGCCGCCAGAGTTGCCTCGGCATCAAGCGATACGAGGCTCCCATCAGCACGAGCCCGCTCAAGATCGACGCCTTCGGCCTCCAAGCCCGCCTCGAGGTCATGGCGGTGGGAATCCTCGGCGATCACGACCAGCGCCTCAGCCGCTCGAGCGCCCTCCGCCAAATACGGCACAACTACAGCGGCCAGCTCGGCATCGCTCTCGTAAAAGAGCACAGCATGCTCGCATTGGATCGTCTCTAGATCAGCCATCGTTCCTCGTTCGCGGTAAGAGAGTTTATCGACCGTATACCCGTTCTGGACGCAGCGTTCCTTCAGAGAATCCGGTGAGGAAGAATGGCGGTCCTTTCTACGGATTGTCATGTCCGGTCTCCCAGCGATCCTGTCTTTACTGTGGGTCGCGAGCAGGACAACAGCGGACAGTCGCAAGCGAATCGTCGTCGTGCTCGCGCAAGCCCCGCCGCGCCGCCTGTAGTCACTGGCGGACGTCGTGTCGTGACGTTGGTCCTCGGGTTCCTCTTCGCAGGTGCCTTCTACATGGTGTTGATCGACATCACTGACCTGCCCGAGCTGTACGCGGGGGCAGGGGCCGCGGCGCTGGCCGCGGTTGGGTTTGAGGCGGGGCGCGAGCAGGGCTTTGCGGAGATGTCGAGCGCGCCCGGGTGGCTGCTGCGCGCCTGGCGCGGGTTCGCTCGCGTGCCCCCGGATGTCGCCCGCGTCTCTCTAGCCATTCTGCTGCAGTTGGCGCGTCCGCGAAGCGAGCGGGGAGTGCTGCGGGCCGTCCCGTTCGATTTCGGCGAGCGTGACAGTCCGCGTGACGCGGGGCGCAGGGCGCTTGCGGAGGCGCTTGGGTCGCTGGCGCCGAACACGATCGTGGTCGGGGTCGATCCGGAGCGCAATCTGATTCTCGCGCATCAGCTTTATCTGAGCGGCGGGTCTGACGCGGTCGACGTGCTGGGGTTGGGGTGAACGAGTGGGAGATAGCCGCGGCCGTCCTTGCCGGCGCTCTGCTGCCGTGTGTAGGGGTGTGCGCGCTCGCGGGGGTGGCTGACGGGCTCGTGGCGATGGAGCTTGCTGGCACGATCGTCGCGACGGTGCTGATGTTGCTCGCCGAGGGTCTTCAGCGCCAGCCGTTCATCGACCTTGCGCTGACACTCGCAATTCTCGCAATTCTCGGTACGCTCGCGATCGCTCGTCTACTGGAGCACGACCTATGAGCCGGCGCCACATCGTGGCCACCGTGCTGCTCGTCGGGGGATGCTCGCTGCAGGTCTGGGCCGTGGTGGGATTGGTTGTGCTGCGCAACGCCTATGACCGGTTGCACTGCCTGGGCCTCGCGGGCTATGGGGCGCTCCTGATGGCAACGGCGATTCTGGTGCGCGAGTCCTTCTCGTTGATTGGCGACAAGGCACTGGTGACGGGGTTGGTGCTGGTGCTGTTCGGGCCGATCCTTGCTCATACCACCGCACGGAGCCTGCGGATTCGCGAGCACGGCGACTGGCGGGCGGGCATCGAGCGCCATCGGGAGAGTGAGGACCAGTGAGCGTCGTGCAAGCAGTCGCGTTTGTGGCGGTGGCGGTGGGAGGAACGGCGACCGTGCTCGTGCCAGACCCGTTGCGCCAGACGTTCGTGCTGGGGATCTACGGGATGACCTTGACGGTGCTGTTCTTTGCTTTGCAGGCGCCGGATGTCGCGCTGTCTGAGATCGTGGTGAGCACCATCGGTCTGCCGTTGATCGTGATCGCTGCGCTGCGCAAGATCCGCACGCACGAACAAGCCCGTGAAGAGGACGAGGGCGAACAGTGAGCCGGCGAGCGCGTCTGTGCCTGTTCGCGCTCGCTGGGCCGGGACTCTTGGCTGTGTTGATCGTCGGCTTTCTAGGGCTGCCGGCGTTCGGCGACTATCACGGTGTCTACGGGATGGTCGTCAACGGGACGGAGCTTGGAGAGCGTCACGCCACGGACATGGTGACCGCGCTGAACTTCGACTTGCGTGCCTTCGACACGCTCGGCGAGGAGTTTCTGCTGTTTGCCTCCGTCGTGGGCGTGGTTCTTTTGCTGCGCGATCTGCGCGACGAGGACGAGGATCTTGCGAGCGGGCTGTCCGAGCATCGTTTCGCGGATGCGAGCGACGCGCTGCGGGCGCTGTCGCTTGTGCTCGTCCCGATGCTGATCGCGCTTGGTGTCTATCTGGTGATTCACGGGGCGCTCACGCCCGGCGGTGGTTTCCAGGGCGGGGTGGTGCTCGCAGCCGGTCCGGTGGCGCTGCTGATCGCGGGCCGCTATCTGGCGATGAAGCGTCTCGCGCCCGGCTGGGCGCTCGAGGCGTTGGAGGCTGTGGGGGCGGGCGCCTACGCACTGCTCGGCCTGGGCGGTCTCCTGTTCGCCTCGGTGTATCTGAGGAACTTCTTGGCGCTCGGCATTCCCGGGCATCTGCTCTCGGCGGGGTTCATGCCACTGAACAGCATCGCGGTGGGCCTGGAGGTGACGGGAGCATTCCTCTTGGTGTGGAGCGAGTTCCTCGACCAGGCGCTGATAGTCAGCCGCGAGGCGTGAGGACGTCTGTGCACTGTGGAATGGGCAAGCGATGAGCTTTCTGCCGTTCGCGATCGCGGCGTGGCTGTTCGTGGTGGGGCTCTGGGGTGTGGTGTCCAGCCGCAATCTCGTGCGCACAGTGTTGTGTCTGACGGTCGTGCAGTCCTCGACTTATCTGGTGCTGGTCGGGGTGGGATATCGCTCGGCGGGCAAGGCGCCGATCGTGGCCGACATCCCTGTAGTGAGCCGCCTGGTCGACCCGACTGTGCAGGTGCTGGTGCTGACCGACATCGTGATCGAGGCGACCGTCAGCGCGCTGTTGCTCGCGCTGGTGGTGCAGGGCCACAAGCGCTTTGGCAGCGTCGACCCCGCGGACTTCACAACGCTGAGGGACTGAGGGCCGGCTCCGGATGCCGAACATGACAGCGCTCCCGGTCGTGATCCCGTTCATTATGGCGGCGCTGCTCGTGGCGATCCGCCCGCTCACACCGCGCTGGTTTGACGATCTCGCCACCTGCGCGACGATCGCGGCGGTGATCGCGCTATGCGCGATCCTGCTCTCAGATGCCGCCGGCCGGCCGTTTGCGTACTGGATGGGCGGCTGGCATCCCAGCCGCGGCGTCACGATCGGGATCTCCTTCTCCGTCGACCCGCTGGGGGCGGGAATGGCGCTGTTCACGACGGTGCTGCTCGCCGCCGCGATTGTGTACTCGCTGCGCTACTTCGACTCGATCGACGGCCTCTTCCAGGTCCTGATGCTGCTGTTCGGCGCGGCGATGGTCGGTTTCTGCCTCACGGGTGATCTATTCAACCTCATCGTGTTCTTCGAGCTGATGGGGGCCGTCGCCTATGCCCTCACGGCATACCGTGTCGAGGAGCGCGCCCCGATCCAAGGGGCGATCAACTTCGCGATCACGAACAGCATCGCCGGGTACGCGATGTTCATCGGCGTCGGGCTGCTCTACGCACGCACCGGCGCCCTGAACATGGCGCAGATCGGCGCGGCGCTCGACGGCCACCGCGCGGACGCGCTGGTGATCGTCGCAATGGTGCTGCTATTCGTCGGCTTCCTCACGAAGGCCGCGGTAGTGCCCTTGCACTTCTGGCTGGCCGACGCGCATGCGGTTGCGCCGACGCCGGTGTGCGTCCTGTTCTCGGGGGTCATGATCGAGCTCGGCGCCTACGCCGTTGCACGGCTGTACTGGGTGATCTTCGCCGGGCCCATGCAGCCGCACGTCGACGCGCTGCGCGCGATCCTCGTAGCCGTGGGTGTGGCGACGGCTGTGATCGGCGCGATCATGTGCGTGCTACAGCGTCACATCAAGCGGCTGCTCGCCTTCTCGAGCATCAGCCACGTCGGCATGTTCATCTGCGGGATCGGGCTGCTCGACCATCGCGCGCTTGCCGGTGTGGCGAGCTACATCGTCGGCCACGGCCTGACCAAGGGCGCGCTGTTCATGTGCGCTGGGATTCTGCTGCACCGCTTCGCGACGGTCGACGAGTACGACCTGCACGGCCGCGGACGCGAGATACGTGCCGTCGGTGTGCTGTTCGCGATCGGCGGCCTGCTGCTCGCTGCGATACCTCCGTTCACTACGTTCGCCGGCAAGGCCCAGCTCGAGGCCGCCGCCAGCGGCGCGGGCTACGGCTGGCTGATCGCCGTGTTCGTGCTCGTATCCGCGCTCACCGGCGGCGCCGTGTTGCGTGTGACCGGGCGCGTATTCCTCGGATGGGGCCCCTCCGAGGGCCCCGACCGTCAGCAGGAGCAAGCCGCTCACGAGTCCGAAGACGAGATGACCGACAGCCGCAGCGAGACCCCCGCGCTGATGACGATCATGCCTGCCGTGCTGCTCGCGACGGCGATTGCCATCGCGCTCGTGCCCGGCGTTGTTCCGGCGATCGAGCAGGGCGCCGTGCGGTTCACCGATCACCGCGCCTATGCCGCGTGGGTGCTGCACGACGCACGCGTGGTGTGGCCGGGCCTCGCGCCGAGCCACGTCTCGTTCGAGGACGTGATCTACGGGCTGCTATCCACGTTCGGCGCGCTGGCCACAGCCGGCCTGGGTCTGTTGGGGCGGCCCCTGCGCGAGGCGATGCCGAGCGTCGTGGAGCGTCCGCTCGAGGGCGCGTTGCGCGGGTTGCGGGGGCTGCACTCCGGTCACATCGGGGACTACATCGCCTGGTGGACAGCTGGCGCGGGACTGCTGGGGGCCGTATGTCTGCTCGCGCTGGCGTGACGCGAGAGGTAGCGAGACACCCGGTCGTTCTGTGGCTGGGCGCAGCGCTGCTGCTGGCTGGCTGTGGCGCCGCCCCGCCCCAGGTACCAGTCAAGCACGCCGAACGCGTCTCCTCCGCCCTTACCGGCATCGCCGAAGCATGCGGCGAGGCCTACCAGCAAGGCGCCCCCGGCTCCAATCGTGCCGCGACCGCGTCGATCGAGGCTGCCGCAACGAGGCGCGCACGAGAGCTCGCCCAAGTCTTCATCGGCGACCCCGAAGGGATCTACCAGGCCCAGACCCTGCGCCAGGTGCTCGCACAAGCGATCGCTTACCTAAACGAATGCGAACTGCACAGCGCGGCCGCGGAACTCGAGCGCCGCACACGCTGAATCGCCGCGCCTGGCGAGGCGTCTCCCGTCCGGTAAACCGCGTCTCGAGCGCGACGTGCTGGAGCCAAGCTCGAGCGCCGCTGCTCAGCTCGGGACTGCCAGCTCGAACCAGACGCGTGTGCCGCGGTGGCGGTCGACGCCCCACCGGCTGGCTTGCATCTCTACGAGATGCAGACCGTAGCCTGCGTCGGATTGGCTGGCGTCGCGCGCGACGGGAGCGAAGCCGCTGCCCCGGTCGGTGACCTCGACGCGCATGGCGCTTTGGCCGAGCTGGCGGGCGCAAAGCTCGATCTCGCTTGCCTCGGAGGCGTCTGAGTGGAGGACCGCGTTTGACACGAGCTCTGAAACAAGCAGGGTGAGTACGTCCAGGCTCTCTGGTGGCAGCGTGCTCTCCTCGGAAAACCCGATGATCGCCGCGCGCGCGAGCGACGGGGCTTGCGGTGAGCGCTTGAAGCTGATCCGCAGCGTCGATCGGTCGATCGCGGGGCGCGGCGCTTCAGGGTCCTCGCGGACCATTACCCTGGGGAGGGTTCGAAGGGAAGTGCTGCGTCGGCTCCCGTCAAGCGGAGAACCGCGGTGGCCCGCTCGTGCTTCGAGCGGACGAGCGTAAGGCTCCATGTCTCTCGCCGCGAACGGTTATGGAGTTCGATTAGTAGCCGCAGCCCGGATGAATCCATGAACGTGAGGTCCTTCAGGTCCAGCTTCAGGGCGGCTGGTTTCTCGCCTAGCTTCGCATCGACCCTACGCGCGAGCGCCGGAACGGTGCCAAGGTCGAGTTCACCGACGACCGACAACACTTGTGTTTCCCCATTTGCCTGCTCAGTAATCTCGAATGTCGTTGGTCTTACCATCCCGTGCCTCGTTCCTCTTGTGCCGGCTTGGTCACTGTGACCGTTGGATCTTCGCTCATCTGACGCTGGCTTTCAGGCATCTTTGCGTGGGGCCAGGCGGTGCAACGCGAGCACGGCCATGTCGTCTGCGTGGATAGGGCCCTGGAACTCGTCCAGCTTCCGCGTCAGCCCAGCGAGGATCTCCGCGGCCGGCCGCTCGCGGAGATCCTCGAGAAGGCCGTGTAGGCGCTCCGCCCCGAAGCGCTCACCCTGCGCATCGCGAGCGTCGGTGACCCCATCGGAGTAGAGCAGCAGCGTCCCGCCAGGCTCGAGATCCAGGGTGTGATCCTGCCAGCCGGCGTCCGCGAAGCCGCCCAGCAGCGGGCCGTGCCCGCCGACCTCGCGCACGCCCTGCGAAGTGATGTGTAGGGGCCAGGGATGGCCGCCTGTCGCGAGGGTCAGCCGATCGTCCTTCAGGCGCAGGCAGAGGGCGGTGCAGACTGACAGCACCGGGCGGCCCTTCAGGGTGGCATCAACGATCTCGAGCAGCCCGGCGGGGCTGGGCTGGAACTGTGAGGCCGTTCGCATCGTGTGGCGAACGAGCGCGGTCAGCGCGGCGGCCTGGATGCCCTTTCCGGTGACGTCGCCGATGATCATCATCCGGCTCCCGTCGACCTGCCAGACGTCGTAGAAGTCGCCGCCGACCATGCTCGTCTCGATCGCGGGGAGGTAGAAGCTCGAAAGCTCGTATCCCGGGATTTCGGGCAGCTCCTCGGGGAGCAGGCTCTGCTGCAGCGTTCGCGCGATCGAGGAGCGCTCGCTGTATAGCCTCGAGTTTTCGACGGCTACCGCGGCCCGTGCCCCGACCTGTTCGGCCAGCTCCAGGTCGTACTCGTCGAGCGTGCGCGCGGACTCGGCGCCGACGAGCGTCATCGTGCCCAGAATGCGTTCGCCGAGGCGCATCGGGACGATCAGCGCAGAGTGAAACCCGACGGCGCGCAACAGCGCCATGTGACGATCGTCGATCGCTGACTGTGCGAGCATCTCATCGGAGATCTCCGGGTAGAGCAGCGCCTCGCCCGTTTGCAGGACGCGTCCCATCCCCCGCTCGGGGCCGAACCGGTCGGGCGCGTACTTGCGGATCTCTTCGGCGAGCGCGAGCCGCTCGGGGTCGAAGTGCGCGACGACGACGCTCCTGCGATCGCCGTCCTCGTCCACGAGAGCGACCGCGCACCAGTCCGCGATGTTCGGCACCGCGAGCTCGGCGATGTTGCGAAGGGTCTGCTCGTAGTCCAGGGAGGATGCAAGCACCGTGCTCGCCTGCGCGAGAAACTCACTGCGAAGCTCCGAGCGCTTCTGCTCGGTCACATCCTCGATGATCATGATCGTCGCCTCGACCCCGCCATATTCATCACGCAATGGGGCGGCCTTCAGCAGGTTCCAGCGCTGCACGCCCGTTTCGCGGTGAACCGTGCGGATCAGCAGCGGCTCAACCGTCTCCTCGCCGCGCAGGATCCGCACCGAGGGAATGTCCGCCATCGCGATGTCGCCACCATGCTTGTCCTGCACGAGATAGTCGCTCATGATCGCCGCAGGCGGCGTTTGACGCAGCTGCTCCCACGATTCAAAGCCGAGATGGGAAAGCGCGGCGCCGTTCGCGTAGAGAAAGCGATGCTCGCGGTCGCGGATCGTCACGGGGTCGCTCAGGGACCCGACGATGGCGTCGAAGCGCCGCTCGCTTCCCTGCAGCGCCAGGCGGAGCTCCTCCAAGAGCCCCTCGCGCTCGCGCTCGGCATCCTTGCGCTCGGTTATGTCCTGGATGAAGGCATGGAAGGTCCAGCGCTCGCCGTCCTCGAGCGCTGAGATCGTCATCTCGATCGGGAACTCGCTGCCATCGGCTCGGAGTGCCGCCAGTTCGATCCGCTTGTCTAGGACCGGCCCTGCGCCGCTGGCGAGGAACCGTTGAAGCCCGGCGAGGTGCTCGGCACGGAACCGCTCTGGGACGATCAGCTCGGCGACCGGGCGCCCGACGGCTTCCTGGCGCGTCAAACCGAATGTGCGCTCCGCGCTGGGATTCCAGTACGTCACGAGCCCCTCTTCGTCCATCGAGACGGCAGCGTCGTGCGCACGGTCGAGGATCAGCTCAGTCAGATTCGAGTCCATGAAGCTCATTATCCGCGGTTGTGAGTTCGCGGCGTCAGGAAACGCCGAACGCCGATCGCTCCGGATCACCGTGTCTCAGCAGTCAGATCCTCTTCACGAGCACGAATCGAGTGATCGCCCTCACGAGGCGGATGCCCTCCAGCGTCTAACCACGATTTTCGTCGGCGCGCTGCGTGCGCTCAGGGTGGGTGTACAGGTTGAGTTTCTCTCGCCGGGCGAATCCGCCGAGGGTGATGTGTCGGTCGTGCGCGAGTTCTACAGCGAGCGAGGTGGGGGCGCCCACCCCGACGAGGATCGGGGCGCCTGCCACTGCGGCCTTTTGCACCAGCTCGAAGGAGAGGCGGCCGCTGACGCAGAGGATCGCTTGGTGTAGCGGCAGCCGTCCGCTGAAAAGCGCCCAGCCGATGACCTTGTCCATCGCGTTGTGGCGTCCGACGTCCTCGCGCACACACACGAGTTCCCCATCGGCGTCGAACAGGCCCGTGGCGTGCAGTCCGCCGGTGCGCGCGAACCCGGGCTGCACGAGCCGTCCTGGTAGAGCGGCCAGCAGCTCGCGCGCGAGCAGAGGCCCGTCGGGCAACGCATCGGCGTGAACTGCCACCTCCTCCAGCGCCCCCTTGCCACACACCCCGCATGAGGAGGTCGTGTAGAAGTGCCGTTTGCCGGGATCATGCGCGAGCGGGCCGCGTACTTCGATCGTGTTGGCCGCTAGATCCTCGGTCAGTCCGATCGTCGGCGGTTGCTAGGAGCAGTCCCTCCCCGTAGAGGAATCCGGCGGCCAGTTCCTCGTCATGTCCGGGGGTGCGCATCGTCACAGCGATCGGCTTGCCATCGACGCGAATCTCAAGTGGCTCCTCGACGGCGACCAAGTCGCTCTCGCCGTCCGCTGAGCAGACGCTTCACCCCCGCTGATTCGTCGGGCAACGCCGGCCGGCAGACGAGCGAATCAGCGGGGGTCATCCCTGGCGGCATCCGACGAGGATTCCTCGCTGCTCGACTGTGCGACTCTGCTGCGTTCACGCTGGGGCACGACCGTGTACTTCGGGTCGCGCGCGGACTGTCGTCCAGCCTCGAAGATCCCGAAGCGAGCGCACGCGGAGGCGGCCATCAGCGCGGCTCCACAGAGCGCCGCCGCATGGCGGCTGCGATGTGCTCGCGCCAGCGCACCGGCGACCCCGGCGGCGGTGAGTGTCTCGGCGGCGCGCATCAGCGTGCCCGCGCGTCCGTGATGGTAGGCCTCTGCGACGATCCCGACGCGACGCTCGAGCAGCTTCACGGCGCTGAGCTCGGCGAGGGCGCCGATCACAGCCAGGCGCCGCGCGGGCGCATTCTCCTGGAGCGGGGCAGCGAGCAGTCCGAGACCGGCCGCGGCGCTCGCTGCCGAAGCGACGAACACGAACGGCATCTCGCGGTGCCCCTCGTGCCAGGCCGGCGTAGCGGTGTCGGAGATGAGTACGCCAGTGTATGAAGCGACCGCCGGTCCGAGCAGGGCCGCTCCAACAGTTCCCAGGTGGGCGAGTGGCCGCAGACGACCCAGCTGCAGGAGCTCGCCGAGTGCGGCAACGCTTGCCGCGGGAGCGTAGGCGGAGAGGATCCACACACCGACGCTCATCGGCGAGGTCGGCTTGAACACCCTGAGCATGTTCAGGAACCGCGCGGGGCGCCCGAGGTCATGTATGAGCGCCACGAGCGACAGCGAGATCGCCCCGGCCGCCCCGAGCTTCAACGGCCGCGCCAGCGCCGGACGGCCGCTTAGCTCCGCTCCCGCGGCCAGCGTCGAGGAGGCACCGGCGAGGCCACCCAGGAAGAGATAGCCGGCGATATCCAATGCGGCCCAGGTGGGCTCCTTAACGACCGGCTTTCCGTAGTAGCTCGAGAACTCAGTCTCTGGCACCATCGAGCCCTCGTCCCTTCGCCCCCCGCGGCGTTTGTGTCGGCGATCATCACGCTCGGCTTGCGGGACGTGGTTAACACCCGTGAGCGCTTCGCGACCGGGACGCGTCCCCTCCAAGCCATCGACGGTGACATCGGAGCTGCTCATCGGCGTCCCGCGAAGCTGACTGCGACCGCCCCGAGCAGGCTGCCAGCGGCGATCGCGGCATTGCGCCACATGTGCGGCAGATCGCGGGTGCTCACGATCGGGTCGGGCGGCAGCCCGTAGACCTCTGGCTCGTCGAGCAGCAGGAAGAACGCCCCGTCGCCACCGACCCCGTCGTGAGGATCATGCCCGTACAAACGAGCCTGCGGAACGCCTGCCTGTTGGAGCTGCTCGACACGCCCGCTGGCGCGCTCGCGCAGTTCCTCGAGCTCACCGAATTGGATCGAGTTGGTCGGGCAAGCCTTCGCGCACGCCGGTTCCATGCCCACCTCGAGACGGTCATAGCAGAGCGTGCACTTCCATACCCGCCCGTCGTCCTCGCGCTCGTCGATCACGCCGTAGGGGCAAGCGGGCACGCAATAGCCGCAGCCGTTGCAGATGTCCTCCTGCACGACGACGGTCCCGAACTCGGTGCGAAACAGCGCCCCTGTGGGGCACACGTCGAGGCAGGCTGCGTGGGTGCAGTGCTTGCACACGTCGGAGGCCATCAGCCAGCGAAACCCGTCGCCCCCCTCGCGCTCGAGGTTCGTTTCCTGCAGAGCGATCGGCTGGCGCTGTTCGATGAACGCGACGTGCCGCCACGTGTCGGCGCCGAGACCCTGGGTGTTATCGAAGGACATACCCGTGAAGTCGAGGCCGTCCTCGGGCACCTGGTTCCACTCCTTGCACGCGACCTCACATGCCTTGCAGCCGATGCACAGCGACGTGTCAGTGAAGAAACCCACTCGTGGCGGGGGGTGCTCGTAGCCCGATCTGGCGGCGGGGTCGATGCGGGCGCCGTTGTGCGTGGTGATCTGCAGATCCACGACTTATGCCTCCATCCCTGTCTTCTCAGTGATACCGGCCCGAGCGATGTAGCTCTCGACGAGCTCGTCGCGGGCCGCGCCGCGCGGGCGGCGGCCTGGGCGAATGTCGGCGCTCAGCGCCTTGACCTCCTGGATGTGGGAGTTGGGATCGAGCGCGATCGAAGACAGCTCGTTGGCGGCATCGCCACGCGAGTAGCCGTTGGGCCCCCAGTGAAACGGCAAGCCGATCTGGTGAAGGATACGGCCCTGCACAGTGATCGGGCTCATGCGGTCGGTCACCATCACGCGCGCCTCAATCGCATTGCGCGCGGTGATGATCGTCGCCCAGTCACCGTGGATGAGACGACGTTCAGTGGCGAGCTCGGGGGACACCTCACAGAAGAACTCCGGTTGCAGCTCGGCCAGGTAGGGCGTCCAGCGCGACATGCCGCCGGCGGTGAAGTGCTCGGTCAGACGGTAAGTCGTCACGACGTAGGGGAAGATTTCGCCGCCCGGTTCGCCGCTGTGGGGGTGGTAGCGGTTGTGGCGATGCGAGAACACCTGCCTGACGGGGTTGCGCTGCTGGGCGTAGAGCAGGTTCTCAAACGGGGAGTCCTGCGGCTCGTAGTGGGTCGGCATCGGCCCATCGGTCAAACCGGCGGGCACGTACAGCCAGCCGCGCCCGTCGGCCTGCATGATGAACGGCTCGGCGCCCGTCAGAGCATCCGGACCGCTCGCGTCCTCGGACGGCTGGTAATCCGGCGGCTTGTCGGCCTTGAAGTCCGGGGTGTCGTGACCGACCCATTCCTCCTTCTCCGCATCCCACCAGATCAGCGCCTTACGCTCACTCCACGGCTTGCCGTCGGGGTCAGCCGAGGCACGGTTGTAGAGCACGCGGCGGTTCGCCGGCCACGCCCAGCCCCACTCGGCGCCGACCCAGTTCTGCTCGTCTCGCGGCTTGCGCCTGGCGGCTTGGTTGACGCCGTCGGCGAACACGCCGCAGTAGATCCAGCACCCGCATGTAGGTGGAGCCGTCGTCCTTCAGTTCCTCGTAAGAGGAGAGCGGCTGGCCGTCAGCGTCGTGGCCGTTGATCTCGCGCAGCACCTGCTCGGCGCTCGGCTCGGCGATCTCGCCCTCGGTCTCATAGTCCCAGGTCAGATCGAGGATCGGACGGTCCATCTCCTGCTTTGAGCCGGCGAGCTTCTCGCGGATGACGCGGCCGAGGTGGTACATGAACCACAGGTCGCTGCGTGCCTCCCCTTCGGGCTCGACCGCGGTGTCGTGCCATTGCAGCATGCGCTGAGTGTTGGTGAACGTGCCGTCCTTCTCGGTGTGCGCGGCAGCAGGGAAGAAGAACACCTCGGTGGGTATGTCCTCGGTACGCAGCTCGCCGGACTCGATCTCCGGGCCGTCCTTCCACCAGGTGGCGCTCTCGATCAGCGAGAAGTCGCGCACAACCAGCCAGTCGAGCTTCGCCATCCCCAAGCGCTGCATCTTCGTGTTCGCCGAGCCGACTGCCGGGTTCTGCCCGAGCAGGAAGTAGCCCTTGCAGTGGCCGTCGAGTTGCGCGAGCACCGTCTCATATGTCGAGTGGCTGCCGGTCAGCCGCGGCAGATAGTCAAAGCAGTAGTCGTTGTCCTCGCTGGCAGCATCTCCCCACCAGGCCTTCAGCAGGCTGACCGTGTAGGAGCGCATGTTCGCCCAGTAGCCCTTCTCCGCGGCGTCGGCTTCTACGAACGTGTCGAGGTCGAGGTGCTCGTGGGCGTGTGGCATCGGGATGTAGCCGGGCAGCAGGTTGAACAGAGTCGGAATGTCGCTCGAGCCCTGGATGCTCGCGTGGCCGCGCATCGCCATCACACCCCCGCCGGGGCGCCCGATATTTCCGAGCAGCAGTTGCAGCACGCACGCGGCGCGGATGTACTGCACCCCCACCGTGTGCTGCGTCCAGCCGACGGCATAGACGAAGGCGGCCGTGCGGTCTGGGCCCGAGCTCTCGGTGAGCAGCTCACAGACCCGCAGGAACTGCTCCCGAGGCACGCCGCACATCTGCTCCACCATCTCCGGTGTGTAGCGCGAGTAGTGGCGCTTTAGCACCTGAAAAACACACCGCGGATGCTGGAGGGTCTCATCGCGAGTCGGCTCACCACGGCCGATCCCGGGACCGCCGGAGCCGTGAGACTCGCTGCCGCCGGCTTCGCTGCTCGAGCGCCCGCCTTTCGTCACCTCGTCGAACTGCTGATCGCGTTCGCCGGCGGCCGACTGGACCTCCATCCCCTCATACCCCCAGGTGCTTACGTCATAGTGGCGTTCCTCACGGTCCAAGCCGGAGAACACCCCGTCAAGATCCTCGGTGTCGAGGAACTCCCCGGTGAGGATCGTCGAGGCGTTGGTGTAGGCGCGAACGTACTCCTCGAAGTACTTCTCCTGCTCGAGCACGTAGTTGATGATCGCGCCGAGGAACACGATGTCGCTGCCGGCGCGCAAGGGCACGAAGATGTCAGCGAGAGCACTGGTGCGGCTGAAATGCGGGTCGACATGAATCACCGTCGCTCCCCGGGCCTTCGCCTCCATCACCCACTGGAAAGCAACGGGGTGCGCCTCGGCCATGTTCGAGCCCTCGATCACGATGCAGTCAGAGTTCTGCAAATCCCCCGGAAAGGTGGTCGCGCCGCCCCGCCCGAAGGACGTGCCGAGCCCGGGAACGGTCGAGCTGTGACAAACGCGCGCCTGGTTCTCCACTTGGATCACCCCGAGCGCGGTAAAGAGCTTCTTGATCAGGTAGTTCTCCTCGTTATCGAGCGTCGCGCCGCCGAGACTGGCGATGCCGAGCGTTCGTCGCACACGCTTTTCCTGCTGCTCCCATTCCCATGTTTCGCGCCGTGTCTGGATCACCCTCTCGGCGACCATGTCCAGCGCTTTCTCGAGATCGAGGCGCTCCCAGTCGGCGCCGTGGGCTCGGCGATAGAGGACATGATGTTCTCGCGCCTCGCCGGTCGTCAGTTGCAGAGAAGCTGAACCCTTGGGACAGAGCCGCCCGCGACTGACGGGCGAGTCGGGGTCGCCCTCGATCTGCACGACCTTGCCGTCTTTTACATAAACCTTCTGGGCGCAGCCAACCGCACAGTACGGGCAGACAGACCCCACGGTCTTCTCCGCTTCGGCGATGCGGTTCGGGAGATGGCGCGAGCGCTCAGACTTCACCGCCGCTCCGCGCGCCAGCGCATCGCCGCCTCGCAGCTGGCGCACCACCGGCCATTTACGCACAGGATTTCGCATCTTCAAGTCCCGGTCATACCCACCGGCGTAGGCTTCCAAAACAAGCGCGTGTCCGAGCTCGAACATTCTCCCACGGTCAAGGGTTTGTAACGTCGCGGGCCGGGGCATCTGCATGGGCGATGCCTAGGCAGCGAACAGGTGACCTTTCGCTCGGAGACGCTGCCAGCGCGATCGGGGTGAGCGTCGACACGCTTCGCCGCTGGGATCGTGCCGGAAAGCTCGAGACCTATCGCGACGCGAACAACCGGCGACGCGTAACCGAGACCGAGGTGCAGCGTCTCGCGGGAGGCCCCAGACGCCACCGGACCGGTAGCCGCGGATCGGCTCGCAACCGTCTCGCCGGCGTCGTGCGCTCGGTCGAGGCCGACGGCGTGATGGCGCTCGTGGAGATCGAGGCCGGCCCATTCATGCTCACCGCGGCGATCACGCGGGACGCAGTGCAGGAGCTCGCCCTCGCCCCGGGCGTGAAGGCGACGGCGACCGTCAAGGCGACTTCCGTGATGGTCGAGCGAACCAATCGATGAGCGCCCGCGCCCAACACACCACGCCAATACAACGAATACAACGATCGGGTACACGATGAGAGGCATGCGAAACCGGTGGCTCGGAAACCGGTGGCTCGTCCTCGGCGCGCGAGCGACTGCGCTGACGCTCGTGGGTGCCGCGCTGCTCGTGAGCGGCTGCGGATCGAGTTCGCAAGCATCCTCGGCTAGAAGCGGGGAGCCGGTCTCGGTCATTTACGCCGGATCGCTGGCGGATCTCATGGAAAACGAGATCGGGCCCAGCTTTCGCAAAGCCTCGGGCTACGGGTTTCAAGGCTACGGCGGGGGCTCCAGCGAAGACGCCAAGCAGATCAAGGGCAAGGTCCGCCAGGCCGACGTATTCGTAAGCGCCTCCGCGGAAGCCGACAGCGAACTGCAGGGGGCGGCAAACGGCGGCTGGGTGTCATGGTATTCGACCTTCGCGAGCACACCGCTGGTGCTCGGATATGACCCGAGCAGCAAGTTCGGCAAGGAGCTCGCCGCCGGCAAGCCCTGGTATCAGGTGCTCACCCAACCCGGGATCAGGGTCGGGCGCACCGATCCGAAGCTCGACCCGAAGGGCGCGTTGACGGTCAAGGCGCTGGAGAGCGCCGCCAAGCGGCTCAACCACCCGGCGCTGGCCAAGGAGCTCGTCGCTTTCCCCGTGTTCCCCGAGACGGCTCTCGTCGGACGGCTACAGTCCGGACAGCTCGACGGCGGCTTCTTCTATGCGATCGAGGCAAACGTCGCGCACATCCGCACAGTCAGCCTCGCGCCGGTATCCGAGACCGCTGCCTACACGGTCACGATCCTCCACCACGCACGCCAGCAGGCGGGCGCGGAAGCATTCGTACGCTACCTCTTGGCAGACAGCCGGGCGAGGACGCTGACCGGCAGTGGGCTGAACCCGCTCGCGCCTAAGCTGACAGGGCAAGCCACGGCTGTACCGAGCGGCGTCCGCAGCGCTGTCGGCGCAGTCGCTCCCTGAGCGATGCGCTCCAGGGCGCGTAGCCCGCTGCCGTGGCTCGGCGGACTGCTGGCGCTGTATCTGCTGGCGCCGATCGCCGCGTTCGTGGTCCGCCTTCACGCAGGCGTGTCCTCCGCTCCCGGCGTCGGCTCGGCGCTGCTTACCTCGCTACTCACCGCCACGATCTCCGCGACGGCGATCGCCCTCCTGGGCGTCCCACTCGCCTATCTGCTGGCCCGCGGACGAGGAGCCGGCTCACGGTTGCTTCTCGCGCTCGTGGCTCTGCCGCTCGCATTGCCGCCATTGATGAGCGGCCTGCTGCTGCTCTACGTCCTCGGCCCTGATACCGCCGCGGGGCGCATCTTCGACGGCGATCTAACCGATACGCGGATCGGAATCGTGCTGGCACAGACATTCGTCGCCGCGCCATTCCTGATCATCGCCGCGCGCTCTGCGTTCGCCGCTGTCGACCCGGCGCTGGAGGAGATGGCGGCGGCGCTCGGTCATGGCCGTCTGTCGCGGTTCTGGCGGGTTGCGGTCCCGGCGGCCCTGCCCGGTATCGGCGCGGGACTGCTGCTCGCGTGGCTGCGCTCCTTCGGTGAGTTTGGCGCAACCGTAATCCTCGCCTACCACCCCTACTCGCTGCCGGTGCTCACGTTCGTCCAGTTCGGGGAGACCGGCCTGCCCGCGACGATGCTCCCGATCGCCGTCGCGCTCGTCGCCGCCCTGATCGTCTTGTTGCTCGCGGGCATTCGGACTCCACGAAGACGCGGCAGACGCACCTTGCCCGCGAGACGCATGGTGCCCCCGATGCCGGCGCCGGCCGGCGCCCAGCCACTTTCGGTCCTCGACTTCGCGCTTGCCAAGCGCCGCGGCCCATTCTCACTGCAGGTCGCCCATCGTGCGAGCAGCCGGCGCCTGGCGCTGCTCGGCTCCTCCGGCGCCGGCAAGACCTTGACGCTGCGTCTGCTTGCAGGCTTGATCCGCGCCGATGCAGGACACATCCACGCCGCCTCGCGAGCGTTGCACGAGCTGCCCACGGAGCGACGCGGGCTCGGCTACGTACCTCAACAGCCGGCGCTACTACCGCGCCGCACCGTCTGGCGCCAGGTCACCTTCGGTGTCCGCGCCCAGCCCGCCCTCGCGGCGTGGTGGCTTTCTCGGCTGGGACTCGAGGGACTGGAGAATCGGTACCCCGAGGAGCTCTCCGGCGGACAGCAACGACGCGTCGCGATCGCTCGAGCGCTCGCGATCGAACCCGAGATTCTGCTGCTCGACGAGCCTTTCACCGGCCTGGACGCACCGGTGCGCGACCGTTTGCGCCGCGAGCTGCGCCGCCTGCAGCGCGAGGCCGATCTGAGCACCGTGATCGTCACGCACGACCCCGAGGAGGCGGCGCTGCTGGCCGACGAGATCATCATCCTCGATGACGGTCGAGTGCTCCAGGCGGGCAGCCGCGAGTCTGTCTTTCAATCCCCGCGCTCCCCCCAAGTGGCCGCGCTGCTTGGCATCGCCAACACCCACAGCGCCAGTACCGCCGCGCCGGACCGCATCGTTAGCGACGGAGTGGAGATATGGGCGCCCACCGGCGGCCTGAGCGGCGGGACAGAGATCCTCTGGGGTGTGCGCTCCGAGCAGATCGTGCTATGCGGCGAGGGGCGCTATTCGGCCGTCTTGCTTGACGATGCGGACCTCGGCTTCATCCGCGAGCTGACGATTTCGCTGCAGGGCACGCTGCAGCTGACGGTTCGCACCAGCGACCAGCGGCCCCTGAGGATTGGCCAGACGCTGCGCGTCGACATCCCACTCGAGCACATCTCCGTATGGCCGCTCCCGGCCCGTGGAGAGGACAAGACCGGCTCGGTGGTTGCTCACCCCCGTGGAGAGGACAAGACCGGCTCGGCGGTGGCTCACACCCGTGGAGAGGACAAGACCGGCTCGGCGGTGGCTCACACCCGAAACGATGAAGAGGTGGCTCACCCGCCGATATAAGACATCTCGACCTTCGCCGCATTCTTCGGCCCGGCCTGCCAAGGCGTCTTGGTCGAGCGTTCGGCAGAGTAGCGGTCGTTTCGCGAGGTCCATATGTCGCGTATCCGCTCGACGATCTCGACGTCGCTCGCCCCGCCGCGCAGCAATGCGCGCAGATCGTGCCCACGGCGTGCGAACAGGCACGTGTAGAGCTTGCCGTCGGCGGATAGGCGCGCGCGTGCGCAGCTGCCGCAGAACGGCTCGCTGACGGAATGGACGAGCCCGACCTCGCCCGCGCCGTCACGGTAGCGGTAGCGGGTAGCGACCTCTCCTTCCCACGCGGGCTCGAGCCGCTGGAGCGGCCAGCGCTCGCCGATGCGCTGCAGGATCTCCCCAGCGGGCACGACATCCGCCCCGCTCCACCCATTGGTCGATCCCACGTCCATGTACTCGATGAAGCGCAGCACATGCGGGGTGTGACGGAAGTGGGCGGCCATCGCCAGGACGCAGTGCTCGTTGACGGCGCGCCGTACGACCATGTTGACCTTCACGGGTCGCAGACCGGCTTCGGCTGCTGCGTCGATCCCCGCAAGGACGCGCGTAGCGGAGATCGACGTGTCGCTCATCGCGCGCAGCGCATCGTCCTCGAGCGCGTCCAGACTCACGGTCACCCGATCAAGGCCGGCGTCCGCGAGCACACGTGCTTTACCGGCGAGCAGCAGGCCGTTGGTGGTGAGCGCGACCTCCGCGATCCCGTCGATCCCCGCGAGCATCTCAATCAGCTTCTCCAAATCGCGGCGCAGCAATGGCTCGCCGCCGGTCAGCCGCACCTTCTGCGCCCCCTGCGCCGCGAAGGCCCGCGTCAGCCGCGCGATCTCCTCGAAGCTCAACAGCTCCGCTCTGGGCAGGAACTCATGACCGGGCCCATAGAACTCTCTCGGCATGCAGTAGCGGCAGCGCAGGTTGCAGCGGTCGGTCACCGAAATGCGCAGGTCACGCAAAGGACGGTCGAGCAGGTCAAGCATCTCCCAGCCCTCTACCCCATTATCGCTCCCGCCAAGAGCGCTTGGCAACACATCTCTAAGCTAGGAGCGGTGACACGCGATGAGTGGATCGCCTCCTTTGCCCAGGAAGCCGGGGCGCAACGACCCTCCGTGCAGGAGATCAGAGAACTGCTCGAGCTAGCCGGTACAGCGGCTCATGCCTCCGAGCGCACCGCCGCGCCATTGGCTTGCTGGATCGCCGGACGCTCAGGCCTGTCGCTCACCCAGCTGCGTGTCCTCGCCGAACGCGTGTCCGGCGAGGATCAGGACACCCCCTCCTCCTGAGCCAGCCAGCGCTCGGCGACAGCCAGCTCGCCAGGATCGTTGACGTTGAAGCACAGCCGCTCGGGATCCCCGAAGCGCTGCAGCTCGCGCTCGTCCACGATCTGCGGCGAAAGCGCCATGATCGCCGTGCGCAGCGACCGCCGCGCCGCAAGAGCTTCCGTCAGAGCGTCCCGCTGGCTCGGTACGCAGCGGCTGAGCAACGGCTGGGCGCGGTCACCGACCTGCGCCATCGCCGCCCCGGGCTGGGCGGCGAGCCAGTGGAGCAGCTCGCTCGTCAAGAACGGCATGTCACAGCCGAGCAGGAGCACCGCGCAGGCAGGCGAGCGCTGCGCGGCGAAATCCAGCGCCGTGATCGCACCACGCAGGGGATGGCGGGGACTCTCCGGCTCGTGCAGTACCCGCTCTGCCAGCGGCGGCAGCACGGTCGAGGCCTTGGCGATGACCACCGTCTCGAGCCCAGCTTCGCGGGCCGCCGCGAGCGGATGGCAGATGAGCGGCCGTCCCGCCAGCGGTGTGATCGCCTTCTCGCCGCCCATGCGCTCTCCGCGGCCCCCGGCCAGGACGGCGACGATCACATGGTCTTCGGCCACCGCGTGAGTGTCGCACTAAAGTGCCGGTGCGATGGTGGCCAACGGACCGCTCGAGCTCGAACAGGCGCGGAGTCTCATCCTGGCCGCCACCGGACGCCTGCCAGCCGAGCAGGTGGAGCTTCGCGCCGCGCTCGACCGGGTGCTCGCCGAGGACGTAAGCTCCGATGCGCCCGTACCGGCGTTCGACAGCTCCGCGATGGACGGCTTCGCGGTACGCGCGCACGACGTTGTACACGTCGCTGCTGGGAGACCCTCGATTCTGCGCGTGGTGGGAGAGTCCCGCGCCGGCGCACCCAGCCGTGCCACGATCGGCGACGGCGATGCCATCGCGATCTCGACGGGAGCGATCGTGCCCGACGGCGCCGATACCGTCGTCAGGGTCGAGGACACTCGCCGGCATGGCGATCGCGTCGAAGTTCTCGCCGCATACGCGCAAGATCGGAATCTCAGACGCGCTGGGGAGGACATGCAGGCAGGCCAGGTGGTTCTCCGGGCGGGCCGGCGGATCGGGCCGGCGCAGCTCGGTGTCCTCGCTTCCCTGGGATACCACCGGGTTGCGTGCGCGCGCGAACCACGGCTCTCGGTGCTGGCTAGCGGGGATGAGCTGGTCGCGCCGGACGCGCCGATGCGGCCGGGAACGGTGCGCAACTCCAACTCGTGGACGATCGCCGCGCTCTCTCGGCGCGCCGGCGCACAGGTGATCGGCAACGCCACGATGCCCGACGAGCCCGAGGCCACCACACATGCGATCGCGGCGGCGGTGCAAGAGGCGGATGTCACGGTCATCTGCGGAGGCGTCTCCGTCGGCGCGCATGACCACGTCAGGCCCAGCTTGGAGTCGCTCGGGGCGCGGGAGATCTTCTGGGGCGTCGCGCTGAAGCCCGGGCACCCCGCCTGGTTCGGCAGCCTGGACTCCAAGCTGGTATTCGCTCTGCCGGGCAACCCAGTTTCGGCAATGGTGACCTTCGTTCTGCTCGTGGCGCCCGCCCTGCGTGCTCTGCTCGGCATCTCCGCACAGGATGTTCGCTACACCGCGGTCATGGACGTTGATTATGAGAAGGCTGCAGGTCGCACACACGCCTTGCGCTGCCGCCTGCGCGCACATGACGATGGCTGGCACGCTACGCCAACGGGAGCGCAGGGGTCGCACATTCTCACCTCGATGCTCGAAGCCGACGCGCTGGCGATGATCCCCAGCGCCACCATCAGGGTCAGCGCGGGCGAGCGAGTGCAGATCGAACCGCTGCAAATCTGGGTATGAGATCTCCCATGAGTGGCGCCCCTTTCTCTTCCGGCGCTCCGACAGCCCGCCAGGACAACGAATGGCCGGCTGCCGACGCGAGCTACATGACCGTGCGCGTGCGGCTGTTCGCGATCCTGCGCGAACACGCCGGTACCGACCACATCGAGTTGCGGCTGAGGCCCCGAGCGACCGTCGCCGACGCGCTGGCGGCGCTGTCTGAGGTGCAACCGGTCGGCGAGCTGCTTGGCCGCATACCCGTCCACATGGCGGTGAACCGCGACTACGCGGCCCCGAGCGTGATCCTGAGGGCCGACGATGAGCTCGCTCTGATCCCTCCGCTGAGTGGAGGCTAGAGGTGGCTCACGCACATGCGCAGGACATGAGCACCCGGCTATATGTCCGGGTGAGCGAGGAACCCCTCGATCTCGAAGCGCTGTCACGCTCCGTCGGCGATCCGGCAGCGGGCGCCGTCGTGATCTTCCAGGGCGTTACACGGGCAGCAGAGCGGCTGGACTACGAGGCCTACACGGAGATGGCGTGTGAGCGCATCGTGCGCATCGTGCGCGAGTGCATCGCCGCCCACGATCTGCGCGCCGCCGCGGTCGAGCATCGTGTCGGCAGCGTCCCGCTCGGGGAGCCGAGCGTGATCGTGGCGGTCTCCGCCGCGCACCGCGCCGAAGCGTTCGCAGGGGCCCGGGATGCGATCGATCGCATCAAGGCCGAGGTGCCGATCTGGAAGCGCGAGCACACTCTTGGCGCGCCCGCAAGCTGGGCGCCAGGGACGGAGCCCCCTTCGTGAGCGAGGGACAACTCACTCATATCGACTCGGACGGTCGCGCGAGGATGGTCGATGTCGGCGAGAAGCCGCCCGCCGAGCGAGTGGCTCGCGCACGAGCACGAGTTCGAATGTCGATCGGCACCGCGCAGGCCGTGCAGCGCGGGGACGGCCCGAAGGGCGAGGTCCTCGCGGTGGCGCGACTGGCCGGTGTGCAGGCAGCCAAGCAGACCGGGCAGCTGATCCCGCTCGCCCATCCCCTGATGCTCACGTTCGTGGACATCAGGGCCAGCGTTGATGCAGGGCAAGGGCTCGTCGAGCTGCTCAGCGAGGTGCGGACCGTCGGGCGCACAGGCGTTGAGATGGAGGCGATGACCGCCGTGACGGTCGCGGCGCTCACCGTCTATGACATGGTCAAGGGCCTGGAGCGTGGCATAGTGCTCGAGGAGGTCGTGCTACTCGAAAAGCGTGGCGGCCGCAGCGACTACCAGCTCGGCAATGATTGACGGGACGCCGCGCGCCGCGCTGATCACGATCAGCACCTCCAAGGCCGCGGGCGCCGGCGAGGATATAAGCGCAATACAGCTGGGCCGACTCGCCCAGCGTCTCGGCATCGGGATCGCCGGAGAAGAGGTGATCGCAGACGATCGTGAGCTGATCGAACAGCGGCTGCGCCACTGGATCGACGCGAGCGACTGCTGCCTGGTGCTGACCAGTGGCGGCACCGGCCTGTCCCCAGATGACGTAACGCCCGAGGCGACCAGGACCGTGATCGAGCGGGAGGTTCCCGGCATCGCCGAAGCGATGCGTCACGCCTCCCGTGCACATACGCCTCACTGGATGCTCTCGCGAGCCATCGCCGGCGTTTGCGGGACGACACTGATCGTCAACTTCCCCGGCAACCCCAGAAGCATCCAGCAGGCCGGCGAGGCGATTCTCGAGGTGCTTCCACACGCACTCGCGCTGATCGCCGGGCGCACGCACGCCCATTGACTCCGCGCAAGCGAAGCGCTCCCGAACCGGCTGTGGCCTTGTAGCAAATGTGCTATTCTATGGCAATGTCTACGGTAATCCCTCAGCATGAGCTCCGTAATCAGTCAGGTGCCGTGCTGCGCCGCGCCGAAGCAGGCGAGCGGTTCATCGTGACAGTCAATGGTCGTCCCACAGCCGAGCTCGGCCCGGTGCCCAGCTCCGTGACAGCTGCCTCGCCGGACAACTTCGCTCAGCTCGTCAGAGAGACACCGGTCGATCCTGGCTTTGCTTCTGACATACGCGCTATGCGCGAGGAGGACGAGTCCGTCACGGTCGATCCGTGGGCCACTTGACAATCCTCCTCGACACGAGCACTGCCGTTGCCGATGTCCCACACCAGCTCGAGGAGCCCTGGGTCCTCAGCATCGTCACTATTGGTGAGCTCGAGGCAGGAGTCCTACTGTCTCCCAGTGATCAGATACGCGCCGCGCGGCTTGGCCGGCTGACAGCTCTTCTCGCACTGTCGCCAGGGGTGCCGATCGACCGTAATGTCGCTCATCAATACGGTCGCCTCCGCGTCGAGACGGGGCGTAAGCCCCACAACGACTTGTGGATCGCGGCAACCGCGCTCGCCCACGACTTCACGCTCGTGACGGCAGACGAGCGGCAAGCCACACTGCCGCTCGTGAGAGCGCAACTGGTTAACAGTATGGAGGCTCCTGGGGATTAGGCGGGGAGAGGAGAAACTCGTAGTGAGCTTCTGTCTCTGTCCCACGAAGCGAGCAGGTATTCGGCCCAACGCGCTTCGAGTGCCAGCAGCGCGCGTGCGCCGAAAAGGATCGAGTCCGCTATTTCCGGTTCCAGGTTCGCGAGGGCGTCGGCCAAGTCCCAGGCGGCGATGCTCTCGTGTACGGCGTCGGCGGTCACGTGCTCGTCGTAGAAGGCGGTGACATCCTGGCCGTAGCCAAGACGACGGAGCGCGTTGGCATACCGGCGGTTGGGGATGGAGGATGTCATCTCGAACACCGCGAGGTGGCCGACGAGCGCGCCCCGCAAACGACGATGCAATCCGAACAGGCTCATCAGGTTCACTGTCGCAAGCGTGATTCCCGGTAGCTGATCCAAGTAGGCGCCATAGGTCGGGTCGAGATCGAGCGCCTTCATCGTCGCCGCGAACATCTCAGCGTGAACGCGCGAAGCGTGTCCCTCTCCGTACTCGTCGAACTGGATCTCCACGAGTGCCGCCTTGGGTGCTCCGGCCAGGCGCGGGATCGCGAACGAATGTGGGTCGGCCTCCTTGAGCTGGTAGAGCGACCGGTGTATGACGTGCTCGATCATCTGCTGATGGGTTCCGCTCACCTCGAGGAACCGTGAGAGCGGGGGCCCTGAGTCCTCGGCGACGACGCGTTGCAACGCTTCGCCTGTCCTAGTGACATTTTCTGCTGTTGGGGCGACCAGTTCGTGCAGAGCCGTCTCAAAGCTCTGCTCGAGGCGGGCTCGCCAAGCCGCCAGTGAGGGATGCCACTCCCATCGTTCGTCAACCCCTTCGATTGACGAATAGTGAAGCTCATTGAGCAAATAGAGGCTGAGCTGCAGGTCATCGTCGTCGAGAGCTTCCAGGCCGTCCAGGCAGACATCGGGAAAGCCTCCGTCCTTCGTCTCGGGTGGGGAAAACAACAGCTCGATCAACGTTTCGCTCATTGGTCCCCGTGCCGAGGGCAGCGCTATCAGCCGTGCGCCGAGCAGCGGCTGATGTTCTTCGGGACTCACTGATCATCCTCCTCGGCGCTGACCCATTTCAAGCTCCCATTTCGCGTCACACAACAACCCGTATACGGTCTCGAGAGTAGGATCTTCCCCATAACCGGCGATCACGTTGGAAGCCTTTGTCACAAGCATCTCGGCCCCGGCGAGTCCATCCCGTAGGAGCTCCGGGGACGCGGCCGGGGGCGGCTGAAGTCGACGCGTCTCTACAAGCGCAGACGCCGAGCGTACCAGTGACTCGGCAACCCGCACCGCCAGGTACTCGTTTGCTCGGATCGGTCCATCGAGCGCGGTCACCAAGACCTCGTGCGCTAGAGAGATCCAGGCCACTGCTTGTGAGAGTTGGCCGCCTATATCCTCGTGTATCGAGCCACCGTCGCTGCCTGGGACGTAGGTCCTCGCGACTGGTCTTGGTCGCTCTGGCGCCGGTGGTCGTGAGGGTAACGAGTCGCCCTCAGCTACACCGGAGGCGCGAAAGTTCGCACTTCGATGGGTACCGTCACAGAAAGGCCGGATCCGCGACTTACCGCATCTGCACAACGCCACGGTTCGCCGTCCCGCGTCTATCCGACCCCCATCTTGCCCGACGATCTCAAACTCGCCGCGTACCAGGTAGGGCCCGTCCTTGTAAAAAGCGATCGACGCCGTCGGCGGCCCGGCGAGACTCGCTGAATCGGATGCTGTCTTGCCCACGCGGAGTTGTTACCCCCGACGCGTCCAAGGAAACAGCGGACCTTCGGTGATAAGGATTGCGTCTGGCGCCGCGGCATGGCGCTCGGAGCATTCCCTTCCCCAGCCATAGTCATTCGGGTGCGAGGAAGAGATGTGTGAGCGCACGGGCAACCGCGTGGTGGTCATCGAACGACCGAAGCAGTTCGCGTTGGCGGTCGGCGCCGTTGTGCTCGAGCATGCGCATCGCTCGCGTCAGATGCGGCTCGCCGCCAATCGCGGATGCCGTGGTCTGAAGCTGTTCGATCAGTTCGACGAGCAGCTCTCGAGTAGCTCGCGGCCTGCCGCTCACTAGGTCGTGCATCTCGCCGTGGGCGCCGTCCCGGACGGCTGACCATCGATTCTCCGCGATTCGCCATCCGGGCGCGGAAGGCTCGAGCTCTCCGGCGTCGTGGAGTTCGGCCAGGCGCAGAACAAGGCTCGCCGCCACCGCCGCGACAGCCGCCGTCTCAGCGGAGGCGGACTGGGCGTCAGCCACGCGGACCTCGAGCGTCGCGAGCTCAGGATGAATGCGCAGCTCCCACCACCACCCCTGGACGCCCAGCAGCCGCCCGGTTTGAGCGCCCCAGTTCAGTTCAGCGCACAACTGCTCCCAGCTCTCCAGGCGCGGCGGAATGCCCTGGCGAGGCAACAGCCCCGCAACCAGAGGTCTGATCGACATCAGGCCCGTGTCGCCACCATCGTAGATCGGTGCGTTGGTGGCCAGAGCCGCCAGCAGCGGCAGATACGAGCGCATTGCGTTGTAGACGGCAAGGGTCCGGTCGGCTCCGCTCAACGAAACATGGACGTGCAGCCCACACACCATCTGACGGCGCGCGACAAACGGGTACTCGCTGGCGACCTCTCGATAACGGCCGTGCAGGTTCAGCTCACCTTCACCGTGGGCAGACGGATGCACGCCGGCGCCCAACATGCGCGCGTCCTCCTCGCCGGCGAGGGCGAGCCGGCGCCGGGCCTGCATCAGGTCCTCGAGCAGCTCGTCGATCGTGTGTCGCGGCGGTGTGACAATCTCGATCTGGCACGCCGGAAGCTCGAGCTTGAAACGAGAGTCGCCGGCGAGTCGCTCCAGTAGCGTCGGGGCGGACGGCAACAGATCGAGCGTATGTGGATGTACCACCATCAACTCCTCCTCAAGCCCTACCAGCGGCGGCCCGCCTGAATCGAGGCGGGCGCGCAACGACTGGGCATCGAACGGCGAAGGCGCCGCAGCCGTTTCGCTTGCCGCAGCTGTTTCGCGTGTGGGATGGCAGGGCATCGTCACCTCAGCATGCAGCTTCGTGTCATTCCGGGCGTTCACCATCCACTCAGCGACACCCGACTGCTGGCTTTGGCGATGATGAGCATCGGCGTCAAAGACGCCGCGGTCGCCGACCTCTGCACGGGCAGCGGAGCGATAGCGATCGCCGCTTGCGCCGGCGGAGCCAAGCACGTCGTCGCCGTCGATGTGTCGCGACGCGCTGTTTTCACAGCGCGGTGGAATGCGCACGCGAACCGGTGCCACGTATTGGTCCGTCGAGGCGATCTGCTGCAGGGACTGGGAAACCAGCGCTTCGACTTGATAGTGAGCAACCCTCCATACGTACCCTCCGAGAGCAACCGGCTGCCACGGCATACTCGCGCCACGGCGCTTGACGCAGGCAGGAACGGGCGGGCGCTGATCGACAGGATCTGCCGGGAAGCCACCCGACATCTCCTGCCGGGGGGCTCGGTGCTGATCGTGCATTCCTCCGTCTGTGATGAGCAAGCCACTCTGGACCTGCTCGGCTCGCAGGGACTGCACACAACGGTGATGGCGCGCAGACGAGGGACGCTGGGCCCGGTGCTGCGATCGCGCGCGTCGATGCTACGCGAACGTGGCCTGCTTGGCGCCATCGATGTAGAGGATCTCATCGTCATTCGCGGACAGGCTGACGCCAAGCGGCCAGCGCCTGGGGCGCGGACTGCTTCAGCTTGGTCACTGTCCAGCGCAGCGACAGCGACTGCGGATGGCACGGGGTGACGCAGTCGAGCTGTTGTCCTTTACCGACTCAAGGACCGGGCATCGCCTCTACCCACTGGCCCGCCGTCGAAGATTCTGCGGATCGACCCCACGAACGATGCCGCCGCGGAGTTCATGCCAGCTAGCTGGTGCGCGTATTGGGGTATGTGAGGCTTATGAGCGCGACTAAGCAGAGCATCGGGAGGCTGGGCGACTACCGTCGCAAGCGCAAGTTCGACCGGACGCCTGAGCCAGAGGCGGACGGCACGCAGGGCGTTGGGGGGCGGTTTGTGGTTCACGAGCATCATGCCCGTCGGCTTCATTGGGATTTGCGACTGGAGCATGATGGTGCGCTCGCGTCGTGGGCGATCCCCAACGGTATCCCCGAGGACCCAAAGCACAATCGCAAGGCTGTGCATGTGGAGGATCACCCGCTCAGCTACATCGATTTTCAGGGAACGATCCCCGCAGGTAACTATGGCGCCGGGCAGGTCACGATTTGGGATGAGGGCACTTATGAGTGCGAGAAGTGGGAGCCGGGCAAGGTCGTCGTCGTCTTCCACGGCCAACAGCTTCAAGGCCGTTACGCATTGTTTCGCGCGGGCAAGGCGGAGAAGGACTGGATGATCCATCGCATGGACGCGCCTGTGGATCCGACCGCGGAGGAGATGCCGCAGTTCATCGCACCGATGCTCGCGAGGCTCTCGACGCTACCTGCGGATGAGTCCGAGTGGGCGTTTGAGATCAAGTGGGATGGCGTCCGGGCGATCACGCGCTCTGCGCCTGGGCGTATCAGCTTCATCAGCCGCAACGGCAACGATGTCACCGCCGCCTACCCGGAGCTGCGGGCGCTGAACCGCGCGCTCGGATCTCACGAGGCGATACTTGACGGAGAGATAGTCGCTTTTGACGAGCAGGGCCGTCCTAGCTTTCAAGCGTTGCAGTCGCGGATGCACCTGCGCGGCGATTCGGCCGTTCGTCGTCTCGCGCAGACGACGCCCGTGACCTACATGGTGTTCGATCTCTTGTGGATTGACGGTCACAGCCTCACCGGTCTCCCGTATACCGAGCGTCGCGGGCGGCTAGGGGAACTGAACCTCGATGACGAATGCTGGCGTACGCCTGAGTACCACGCGGGGGATGGGGCGTCGTTCCTTGAGGTGAGCAAGCAGCAGGGTCTCGAGGGGGTCGTCGCTAAGCGCTTGGATTCCACATACACCCCCGGTGGACGCGGCGGGAGTTGGTTGAAGATCAAGAACGTTCAGCGCCAGGAGCTAGTGATCGGCGGGTGGACTGAGGGGAAGGGCTCCCGCTCACAGCGCATCGGCGCGCTGCACCTAGGTGTCTACGAGAACGGCACGCTTCGCTATGCGGGCAAGCTCGGCACGGGCTTCGACGCGCAGGAGCTCCAACGCCTCGCGGACATGCTGAAGCCGTTGACCCGCAAGGATTCGCCGTTCACAGGGCGGCAGCCACCGAAGGACGCGCATTTCGTGCAGCCACAGCTGGTGTGTGAGGTCGAGTTCACAGAGTGGACTCGTGCGGGCACTCTCAGACATCCCTCCTATAAGGGGCTGCGGGAGGACAAGCCCGCCAGCGAGGTCGTGCGCGAGCGCCCAGTTGCCGCAAGTGAGATTCCCGTCGCGTCGTCTGCACAGATCGAGGGCGCACACGCGCTGGCAAAGAGCGGGCGGCGCGTGCGCGGCGGTGTAGAGGTCGAGATCGAGGGTCACACGTTGAAGCTGACGAACCTCAACAAGGTGCTCTATCCGAGCAACGGTTTCACTAAGGCCGACCTGATCGACTATTACGCGCAGATCGCGCCGGTGTTGCTGGCACACCTGCGCGATCGTCCGCTGACGCTCAAGCGCTATCCGGACGGTGTGCAGGGCGAGTATTTCTATGAGAAGCAGTCACCGAAGCATCGACCCGAGTGGGTAGAGACGACCGCGATCTGGAGCGAGCACAGCAAACGCGAGATCCACTACACCCTCTGCCAGAACCTACCGACGCTCGTTTGGCTGGCGAACCTCGCCGATATCGAGCTACACCCCTCGCTGTCGCTCGCGGGCGAGCCCGAGCGTCCCACGACACTCGCGTTCGATCTAGATCCAGGAGCGCCGGCGAGTATCGTCGAGTGCTGCGAGGTCGCGCTGGAGCTGCACGAGATGTTCAACCAGCTCGGCCTATCTTCGTTCGCGAAGACATCCGGGTCGAAGGGACTGCAGGTATATGTGCCGCTGAACGACCCTGGCATCACCTACGAGCAGACCAAGCCTTTTGCGCACGCCGTCGCCGGCATGTTTCAGCAGCGCCGTCCCGACCTGGTGGTGTCGGAGATGAAGAAGGCCAAGCGCAGCGGGAAGGTTCTGATGGACTGGAGCCAGAACGATCCGCACAAGACGACTGTTTCGGTCTACTCGCTGCGCGCGAAGGAGCAGCCAACCGTCTCCGCGCCGGTCGATTGGGAAGAGGCCGAGGCGTGTCGTGAGTCAAAGGATCCGGGACGGCTGGTGTTCGACGCCGGTGCGGTTCTCGCGCGTGTGGCGGAGCGTGGCGACCTTTTCACCGAGGTCGGCTTGTTGCATCAGCAGTTGCCTGAGCTGGAGGGCTGACCGTGGCGGCTCGCTCGCTCTGGAATGGGACAATCGCGTTTGGCGAGGTCAGCGTCGCGATCAAGCTGTTCTCCGCCGTGCAGGATCACAGCGTCCACTTTCATGAGGTGCGTCTCAGCGATGGCTGTCGGATCGTTCACCGGCGTGTCGGTAGCGAGTCAGGACGTGAGGTTCCCGCTGAGCGGATCGGGAAGGCGTATGAGACAAGCCGAGGTCATCAGGTAGTGCTCGAGGACGAGGAGATCTCCGCCGCGCGTGGGTCGCGGCCGAAGGTGATCGAGCTCGAACACTTCATCGAGGCCGTCGAGATCGACCCGATCTATTACGACCACCCTTACATCGTCGGCGCGCAAGAGGGCGGCGAGCGTGGGTATCGCGTGCTGCACGGTGCGCTGAAGCGCAGCGGCAAGGTGGGGATCGGACGTTTCGTGATGCGGACCCGTGAGCAGCTCGTCGCGCTCGCGCCGCGCGGAAAGGCGCTGGTTCTCTACACGATGCGCTTCGCCGACGAGGTTCTCGATCACAAGGATCTCAATGTGCCCGGGTTGCGACGCGAACCCTCCAGCAAGGAGGTCAAGATGGCTGAGCGGCTGATCGACACACTAACCGAGACCTGGCGGGCGGCCGGCCATAAAGACCGCTACCGGGCAGACGTCATGGCGCTGCTCGAGCAAAAGGCCAAAGGCGAGGAGATCAAGGCCTCCAAGCACAAGCCAGCCACGCCGCCCGATGATCTGCTCGCCGCGCTCCAGCAGAGCCTGGGCGGCAACACAGGCAGAAAGACTAAAGCGAAGCCGAAGCGACGCACGCCCCCGAGGAAGGCCAGCAGTAGAAAGGCCAAGGCCAAGGCGGGATCGCACTGATGGCCCGCGGGCTCTGGTCAGGCACTCTCAGCTTCGGCTTGGTCGCCGTGCCGGTGCGAATGGTCAGCGCCGTGCGCGACCGCGATGTCCACTTCCACGAGATCGACCAGAAAACCGGGGAGCGGATCGAAATCCGTCGCACTTGCGAGAAAGGCAAAACGGAGGTGCCTTGGGAGCAGATCGGCCGCGGCTACGACCTCGACGGCAAGCAGGTCGTCCTCTCCGACGAAGAACTCACAGCAGCGGCACCCGAGCGGACCCGCACGATCGAGGTCGAAGAATTCGTGGATCTCGACGCGATCGACCCCGCGCACTTCAACCATCCCTACTTTCTGCTGCCGGACTCTGGTTCGGAGGGAGTGATCCGCGCATACAGGCTGCTGCGCGATGCGATCGCGAACACCGGACAGGTCGCTATCGGCCGTGTCGTGCTGCGCTCAAAGGAGTACCTAGTCGCTGTCCGTGAGCGCGACGAGCTGTTGTCGCTGACGACAATGCTGTTCGCTGACGAGATCCGCACCCGAAAGATATCGTCGATGTCCCCACGGGACGCGCCGGCACGCCAGGGCGCGGCGAGGTCGCCCAGGCTGTGAAGGTGATCGACGCGATGACCCGCACCTTCAATCCTGAACGCTATGAGGACTGTCACCGCAAGCGTCTGATGAAAATCATCCAGACCAAGCGCAAAACGGGAGAGGTCGAAATCCCCGAAGTCGAACCCCAACCCGACGCCGTTCCCGACCTGATGGCAGCCCTCGAGGAAAGTCTCGCCCGCGTAAAGCACAAGTAGCTGGCCGCCCGACCAGGAACAGGCCTTGGGAGGAGAAGTCGCCCCGCGCAGGGGGCGTACTCGCGGGCTTCGCCAACGCGCCTCGTCAGGCTACGTCCTACCGCACGAGCCGGCGAGCTCAGAGCGACGACGACCGCAGCGCATAGCCTTCCGGGGAATGCTGATAGTCAGCTGGAACGTCGCCGGGCGCGTCAAGCGCCTCCAAGAGCAGGCCGAGGCGCTTCTCTCTCTCCAAGCGGATGTCCTCTGCCTGCAGGAGGCGACTCCCAGCACCTTGCCGCTGTGGCAATCATTCCTGCACGAGGCCGGATACGTCGGCATCGCGCACGGCGAACCGCCGTCGCGGGGACGCAGCAGGCCGCTCATCGTGATGACCGCATCGCGGGTGCCACTGCACGCCGTCATGGTCGACGCCGTCCCCTGGTCTGAGCGCGTAGTAGCTGTGCATCTAAGCGATGGCACGGAAGTGCTCAATGTTCACTCGCCGATCAGCCCCAAGCCTGACTTCGCGAAGATCCGAACACACGAGGCGGTCTACCGCCACCTTGCCGAGGAGCCCGCCGGCTACGCGCGCATCCTTTGCGGCGACTTGAACACCCCGCGGAAGGAGCACTCGGATGGCAGCGTGTGGACATTCGCTCGCGATCAGTACGGCCGGCTGCGACCCGATCGCGGCGAGCGCTGGGATGAGGCGGAGCTCGCACTCATCCGCTGCCTGGAGCCATACGGCTTCCGCGACGCCTACCGTCTCACCCACGGTCACGCGGTGCGCGAGCTGAGCTGGGAATGGCCCCGCTGGAAAGGCGGTTACCGCCTTGACCACCTCATCGTCTCAGGCTGCGTCTCCGTGCAGGACTGCCGCTACGAGCATCGATGGCGCAACGACGGGCTATCCGACCACTCCGCGCTCATCGCACGACTGCAGGTGCCAAGCGTCGGGCTGAGCACTGCATGACAGAGCGGTCTATGCCCCCGAGATATGCCGACGTGGGAAGTGCCTACCCTCGCACACCCGCGCGTAGATATCGCTAAGGAGGTGAAGTTTGCTTTCCGGCCTTGGCGCGTTCGGTCTCGTCGTCCTCGGCGTCGCTCACGGGCGGTTTTGAACGTGTCCAGCATCGGCGCAGTCACTTCCTTGATCGTGCTCGCCTGTACGGTCGCGTCAACATCGTCGGCTAGTTCTTCGTCCTCGCTCTAACCGATCGAGTCGAGTAGGTCGCAGAGGGCGTTCAGCCGCCGGCTACACTCCCGGAGATCGAGTCCGGTGCTGTTGATCGCTTCCGCGACCATAGGGATGGCTTCGTGAGCGCACTTGCGGACCAACGGTGCTGCTGCGCTGGGGATCATCGCGGTCGTCGGGCACCCCAGGGAGGCCCGCGAGAAACCGCTCGACGGGTGACGGCACGGTGGCCGCGCGCTCACGGCCCTCCGCCGATTCTACTCGCGCCTGGTCTACTGGCCCACCCGTAAAGATCGGCATCGATCTCCAGCCCGCGATCCTCGCCACGTCGAGCGCGATCGTCACCGACTGCTGCTCGTCGGGAGCATCCCACCCGAGCACGTCAAGCTCGCCGAAACCCGGCGTTTGCGATGGCGAGAGGCGGACTTGAACCGCCGACACCTCGATTTTCAGTCGAGTGCTCTACCAGCTGAGCTATCTCGCCGCAGCCCACGATCCTAGCGCCTCCGGCCCTGTCGGGGATGTGCGCGACGGGGGTTATGGGTGGCTCGCTTTACGCGCCGTGTGCACCACAGAGCAGTGCTCGGACGGTTCGATGTCAACTACATTCTGTCCCTCCGGAAAGGCCTATTCGGCGCGAGAGTAATACAGCGGCCATCCCGGCAGCGAACGATCCGTTTTAGGATCAGCGCGCCCTTGTCAACAAAGAATTTTCCCGACGCGCAGTCCGGCTTGCAATCGTTCTCATGGATCGTCGCTGAGGCGTCTGCCTTCGGTGACCCATAGACTTCCGAGGTCCCTTTGAAGAAATGCACTTCGCTGGCGTAGAGGTTCTCGTCGCCGCAGGCGAGAGCGATATTCGCCGGACGGAAGGTCCGCATCAAGATCCTCCTTCGGTTGTATGGACGAGTGCAGTACGATTGAGCGCCAGAACGTCAGCTGAAGCGTCCCTATCATGCGCTTTATCCAAGCCGGTCGGTAGGTGGACATCCACAACATCGGGCCCCACCAACGCGTCAATCGCCGCAGGCCCCATGGCGTAGTCCGCCACTACGCGCACCTGGTCGGCCCAGACGGACTTGCCGCCACGCGCGTGTCGCTCGAGCGCGACAAGCGCGAGCGTTTGCGCAGGTTGACAATGGCGCTCGGCGATAAAGCTTGGGGCGCGCGTAAGCGACCCAGGATGCGCGCCCTCACGGCTGGACCCGGCGGCAGGTTGAGCTGGCGTGATGTGCCCGCGCCGCTGCCGCCCGGGCCACTCGGTGCGATCGTGCACCCGATCGCCGCCTCCACGTGTGACATGGACTGTCCCTTGTTGTTGGGCGCCACACAGATGCCATTGCCGCTACACCCCGGGCACGAATGCGTCGCTGAGGTCCTCAGCGTCGGGGAGCAGGTGATGGCGGTAGCCCCCGGTGACCGTGTGATCGTCCCATTTCAAATCAACTGTGGCCACTGTCTCCCGTGCCTAGCCGGATATACCGCCAACTGCGCGAGCGTCCCACCGATCTCCATGTATGGCTTCGGGTTCGCCGGCGGCCATTGGGGCGGCGCGTTCGCCGATGAGCTTGCCGTGCCCTACGCCGATGCCATGCTTGTGGCGCTCCCCGAGGGGATCGATCCCGCCGCCGCCGCGAGCGTCGCCGACAACGTGTGCGACGCCTACCGACACATCGGACCTCACCTTCCGGGCATGCTTGCCAATGATCCTGGCGCAAGAGTGCTGATCCTTGGGGCGTTGGACAGGCGCTCTCTATTTACAGCCAGCTGTCCGCTCTACACGGGACTCATCGCTCGTGCCATGGGTGCCCGAACGGTCTGTTTCGCCGATGCCCGCCCCTATGTACGCGCACACGCACAGCGCCTTGGCATGGAGGCCGTGCGCCCGGGCGAGCTGCGCAAAATGGCTCCGTTTGCCCTCGTCGCCGACATAAGCACCGATGGGCTCGCCACCGCACTTGAATGCACCGCTGCCGACGGCGTGTGCTCGAGCTCAGGCGGACTGCACCGCAGTGCCCGCATCCCGTTCGTGGGTAGCTATATCCGTAACGTCACCCTTCATGTCGGCCGCGCACATGCACGCGCTCTGATGCCAGCGGTGCTCGAGCTGATGAGCGATGGCAACTTGCGCCCCGAGACGGTCACCACAACCGTGGCCGCTCTTGACGACGCTCCCCAGGTCCTGCGCAACCACCTGCTCGACGGTCTCAGCGTCAAGACCGTGCTCGTCGCGTAAACCACCTGCTCGACCGCCGCAGCGTCAAGACAGTGCTCGTCGCTTAGGAGGAGCTCCTCAGCGCGGCCCGCAACGTGTCGAGAGCGCTGTCGATCGCCGACACGTCGCGCCCGCCGCCGACAGCGAGGCGGCGGTCCTTGCCCCCACCACCGCCGCCAACGAGCTTTGCGACGGTGCGTACGACGGTGGGGGCGTCCCCCGAATCGCCGTCGAGGGACACGGCGATCGCCACCGCGTCGCCGTCGGGCGAGCCGATCAACCCCGCTGAGTCGATGCCCGCGCGCCCGGCAAGGTGGCTCTAGTGGCTCCCGACGACTGAGCTTGCCGAGCCCAATGCGCGTCAAGATTCCTGAGACCATCGAGAGCGCCGTCGCGATCTGCCCCATCGCGATCTGCCTCCGGTCAGGCGGACCCGCGCAGAGCAGCGATCGCTGCCACGCGATCCTCCAGTGTGCTCGTCGGGTTGACGGGCAGGCAACGAGGAACGATTAGCCCGACCCGCCAGCCCCTCCTCTCGATAACGAGCGGGCCTCCAAGTAGGCCGGGACGAACAATTTACTTAGGGGCTACATACATCTAGCCCTCGACCGGGCCGTGCTCGAGTACGGCCCGGTCGAGGGCTATCCCTCTCGAGCCGGCGATCCGGTGGTGGTCGATTTGTGTATCCTTCTACCAGACGAGTTCCGATAGTTAGAGAGAATGGGCCTTCCACTCATCACGCAGTATCCACAATCAGTCGCCGCTAAGAGGGGTGTTGCTTGTGTGTGGCCGATTATGGCTACGTGCCTGCGGACAGATTGGAGAGGCTGGGCTACTAAAGCTAAACAAATTCAAATGACTAAAGGAAGAATCAATATCTCATGAAAACGCTATGCGTGGTGTCGCTCGCAAAACGTAAACTCACATCGGTGATGCGGCCCCTGACTTCAGTGCTCGCAACTACGGTATTGGGAATGAGCGTCGGCGTAGTTCTTCCTACGGGTTCCTCGGCACAAGGACCGCTTCAGGAAGTCAATATGGCACTGACTAAGCCCGTTACCGCTGAAGGGCTTGCGCAGGTCACGGCTCTAACCAAGGCTCTTAATATATCCGAATCGCAAGCCGTACGAGATGTACAGGTTCAGGACGCCGTCGGCAATCTAAATCTGACGATAGAAGAAACGCTAGGAGCTACATACGCAGGCGTGTGGTTCGATCCATGGCGGGGACGCTTCGAGATTGGTGTGGCGCCTGTCACAGGGCAGAACCAAAGTAAGATTGAAACATTGATTGCAGAACATGGCGTTCAGGGAGTCACAGATTTTGTATCGGTTCGTTCTACCTATCAAGAGCTACTTGCCTCTGAGAACGGCTGGGCCGAGCGAGACGGGAGCTTGCTGCAAAAAGAACAAGCTAGGACGATGATCGACGCGGCGACTAATAGCGTAGTGGTAGATATCAGTGACGATGTCCCGGTTAGCGAAGTACAGACGCTGACGCAGGCAGCTACGGCGGATACGGTAAATGTAGTAATAAATAGGGTACCCGCTAGACAGATAGTTGTTAAACCTCTGTCAACGATCAGCCCATGCAAGTTTAAAGCCAGTCAGGCTGATCTCTGTGAACCACCGCTGGTGGGTGGGGTCCAGATCTTTAGTACTGGATACGTCGAACATCACGAAACCTATTTCAGTGTATGTACGGCAGGGTTCATGGCAGAATCGACCGAGCCGGCGCAGTATCCAGATCACTATCTACTTACAGCTGCCCACTGTTTTCTTGGGAATAAAACGGTTGAACAGGCCCCGTGGTATTCGGCTGGCCCGAGTGAAAAAGGCCATGCTGTAGGGTATATGAATTATCACTATATTAATATTGGCGGTGATGCCGCCTTTATTAACCTCAACCTAGAAAACAGCTATTGGGAGACCAGCAAAATATGGGGTTGGTATCCTTACATCTATACGCCCGGACAGCCTTGGGGCAATCATGGTTGGTCAGAAGATTATTCGGTAAACATTGTGGGAACAGACGAGCCGCCAAATGTGCAGTATCAAACTCCCTGTCACGTCGGTTATGGATCGGGTGTCACGTGCGGGGTTACCGAATACACAAATGTCCAAACATACATCGACTACTCAAAAGATGGGGGTAGCGATACGCTTGTTGGCAACCTGGTGCAAAATTCGGCTTGTAGTACAGAAGGTGATAGCGGCGGACCGTGGATTTTTAAACAATTACGCAATGGGTCTAGATGTTGCTGGAGGCAATAACTGCAACGAAGGTGGCGGAGCAAGCTTGTTCGATGATCTGCATGCTACCGATCACATCCTTGGTATGCGCGTGGTAGGATTTGAAGGAACAGTCGAATGATTCGAATGAGAGGTTGAGATGTCGGTAATCAAGCGCTATCTACGAGGCCCAATCGGCTCTGCCTTCATAGCCACAGGGTTGATTGTGATGCTTAGCGGGGCGGCTTACGCGTCGGGTCGAAGCGGCCATCTGTCAATGGGTAGGGTGGCGCCGAATCGACGCGCAACAGATAGGCGACAGCTTGGTACCAGATCACGTGTTACCTCGACGTTACCCACCTATGCGAGAGCATACGGATATGTGGTAGGGCGTGAGATTCCGAAAGCGTTGGATACAGTTAGGTGTGCCCATTCCAAAAAGGGGCTCGCGAATTGCAAGCGGGGGTCGGAACGGCCCTCGGACTATAACGTCGTCGTGAGGTCGCCGGTCCCAGGTAGTGAAAAGGGTATCTACTGCCTCCAGGCTGGGCACGGAGTTTCGCCTGCGGCAAACACAGTCGTGATTGTGAGTGCTGCTGGTTCGATATCTTCAACTCCAGCGAGTCAAAATGGGTCGACCTATTTTGGTCTCAAAGGTATGCCTTACGCTGCGTGGATACCCGGGGGATTGAGCTGTGCCAGTAGTCAATTCGAGATTCAGACTGATGAATTGACTTCAAGCGCGAGCGGTATCCTGGCTGGTCCGTCGGAATTTGTGAGCTTTAGCTTTGTGATTCCTTGATCCGTCAAATTACGGGGGTGTTTGTGCGCTCACTAAATGGGCTTTGCGCAACTGGTGACCTCTGAGCGTCTAGTGTGAGTCGCCCAGCGCGGCCCGCAACACCTCAAGCGCGCCATCGATTGCGCCGACGTCGCGCCCGCCGCCGACAGCGAGGCGGCGGTCCTTGCCCCCACCACCGCCGCCAACGAGCTTTGCGACGGTGCGTACGACGGTGGGGGCGTCCCCGAATCGCCGTCGAGGGCCACGGCGATCGCCACCGCGTCGCCGTCGGGCGAGCCGATCAACCCCGCTGAGTCGATGCCCGCGCGCCCTACGAGCTCTGCCGCGATCGTACGCAACGCCTGCTGGTCGCGGCCGTCCAGGCGCGCCACCACACTCCCATCGACGGCCTTCTGCGCGAGTGTCAAGGCCAGCTCGCGATCGACGTCGGCCGCCAGTGACTTACGCTGGCGTTCCTCCTGGTTGAGCGAGCTCTGCAGGCGGGAGATTGCATCGGGCACAGACTCGATCGCCACATGCAACGACTCCGCTGCCGTGTGCAACAGTGCGCGCGCCCGGCGATGGTCCTCGTGTGCCGCCTTGCCCGTGTAGGCCTCGATGCGCCTGAGGTTGGCTCCCACCGAGGACTCCCCCCGCACAACGAATGCTCCGATTCGTCCAAGCGCCGACACATGGGTGCCTCCGCATAGCTCGATCGAGTGCTCGCCCGCATGCACCACCCGCACGATCTCCCCGTACTTGTCGCCGAAGAACGACATCGCCCCCTCCGCTCGGGCACTCTCGAGTGTGCTCTCGCTTGTCACCACACCCTCATCGCTGAGGATGTCGCCGATCACGAGCTCTTCGAGCTTCGCAACCTCCTCATCGCTGAGCGAGGAGTGATGGTTGAAGTCAAAGCGCAAGTAGTCGGGCTCCACGAGCGAGCCCTGCTGTTGCAGCTGTGAGCCGAACGTGGTTCGAAGCGCCCAATGCAGCAGGTGGGTGGCCGTGTGGCTGCGTTTGATGGCCTCGCGACGCCCCTCATCGACGCGCAGCGTCGCCTCTTGGCCCTCCACGAGCGTGCCGCTCTCGAGCCTCGCGCGGTGGCGGATGATTCCCTCGAGCGGCCGGTCGGTGTCGATCACGCGGGCCCTGCCCGTCTCGCTCTCGATCGTCCCCGTGTCTCCTACTTGGCCTCCGCTTTCCGCGTAGAAAGGCGTTCGCTCGACGAACACTTCAAGCGTCGGGTGGGCGGGATCGTCGGTCTCGCCCTTCAGCACCCGCAGCAGCCGGCTGTTCGCCTCGAGTTGCTCGTAGCCGAGGAACTCGGTCGGCGCGAGCCCCTCGAGCTCGACCACGAGACGGCCCGCCGCCTGGCTCTGGAGCTCATCGCCACTGCCGCCCGCGGCGGCACTGCGCGCGAGCTCGCGCTGGTGGGTCATCGCCCGCTCGAAGCCCTCCATGTCCAACCCCACTTTTCGCTCCGCCGCTATTTCCGCCGTCAGCTCCACCGGGAACCCGTAGGTGTCGTGCAACATAAAGGCATCGCTCCCTGGAATCACGGGAACGCCATCGGAAATCAAATCCTCCAACATGCCCAGCCCCAAACTGAGCGTCTCCACGAAACGATGCTCCTCGCGCTCCAATATGTCGCTCACCATGTCCAGCGAACGCACGAGCTCTGGGTAAGCACCTCCCATCACCTCCGACACGGCTCTCGCCATCGCCGTCATCATCCCCTCGTGTGCCCCCACCCGCTGGCCGTGGCGGATCGCACGGCGGATGATGCGGCGCAACACATACCCACGCTCCAGGTTTGAGGGAACCACCCCGTCGGCAAGCATGAACGTCACCGCCCGCGCGTGGTCAGCCACGATGCGCAGGCTCACGTCGTCCTCCTCGTCGCGCCCGTACACGCTGCGGGTGAGCTCCTCGGCGCTACCAATCAAACGGCGCAACACATCGATCTCGAACACCGAGGACTTGCCCTGCACGATCGGCAGAATCCGCTCCAATCCGGCGCCAGTATCGATGTTGCGCTTGGGCAGCGGCGTGAGACTGCCGTCATCGAGGCGGTTCGATTCCATGAACACGAGGTTCCAAATCTCCACATAGCGTTCCTCGCCTCCCCGCGCCGGCCCCCCCTCGGCGCCATGCTCTGGCCCCTTGTCGTAGAAGATCTCCGAAGACGGCCCACACGGTCCGGTGGCTCCCATCTCCCAGAAGTTGTCCTCACCCATCCTCTGGATGCGCTCGCTGGGCAAGCCCACGAGCTCCTGCCAGATTCGCGCCGCCTCATCGTCGCTCGTGTGCACCGTGGCCCACAGGCGCTCGCCCTCGAGCCCGAGCGTCTCGGTGAGAAACTCCCACGCGTATTGGATCGCCTCCACCTTGAAGTAGTCGCCGAAGCTGAAGTTCCCGAGCATCTCGAAGAACGTGAGGTGGCGTGTGCTGCGCCCCACGAGCTCGATGTCGTCGTGCTTGCCCCGCACTCGCAAGCACTTCTGAGCAGAGGTGGCTCGCGGCGAAAGCGGTTGCTCTTCGCCGAAGAACACCGGTAGGAACTGCACCATGCCCGCGTTCGTGAACAGCGGCGCCGCCGGGTGCTCGGGCACGAGGCTCGATGAGCTCACCAGCCTGTGATCGTGTGCGAGGAAGAAGTCGAGGAAGCTCGACCGCAGCTCGTCCGCGTTGAAGGGTTGGCTCGTGCTGCTCATCGGCGAGCTAAGCCTAACTTGCGCTGCCCCAAGCACGCGTGTGGAGCTCCCTCAATCGCGTCTAGAACGATTGTCCAATATGGACATGTGGATGCATCCTCCGAATGCCCGCTGCCGTAGACCTACGTATAAACCTCGTAGGAACTAATGGACGACAGCCTTGTAGTCCGCGAAGCACGATGAAGCCAGAGCTACACCACAGCGAGCCACACCGCCCGCAGCCACGCCGCCTCGTCGAGGTCGGCTCCACCGGCGAGCCGCAAGGACTCGCTGCCCCCGAGACGGCGGCGGAGCCGCTGAAGTGTGTATGGAGCGGATACCCACACTACGATCGCGACTGCCGCTCGCGTATCCCCGCGAGCGTTGTCGTCAAGGCATGGCAGCGCGAGATGCAGCTCAAAGGAACGCTCGAGGGCTTTTTCAACTTCACCTGGCGTCACGGCGTGTGGCTCGCATTCGGCCTGCGTGACGGAGGCGTACGCGGCATCTACTGTCCCACCCACTGCTCCGAGCGCGACTCCCGCGATGCGCGCGTCGACGATGTGCTGGTGCAGGACCGGAGGATCGACCAGCCGGCCGCGGTAGCGCTGCGCTAGGCGCCAACCAGCGGGCAAGGGCAGCGCTGCAATAGCATTGCCCGTCCCGTGGCGCGCACCTCAATAGCCGATCTCAAGTCCCACCTCACTCAAACGGTCGAGCTGCGTGGGTGGGTGCACGCCATACGCGACCAAAAGCGCATGCAGTTCTTGGTGCTACGCGACGAAACCGGCCTTGCGCAACTGATTCTCGACAAGCAAGACCCCCCTAGTGAGCTCAACGAGGCGATCTCCGCGCTCACGCCAGAGTCGGCGGTCACGGTTACAGGCCTCGTTGTCGCCGATGAGCGCGTGAAGCTCGGCGGCCTCGAGATCCAACTCGCGTCCCTCACCGTCGACTCCCCCGCCGAGCCCGAACTGCCGGTGACCCCCGAGTCCGCGCTCGACAAGCGCATCGACTGGCGCTACCTCGACCTGCGCCGCCCCGACCGTCGCTTGATTTTCGAAGTCCAATCAACCGTTGAGCACGCCATGCGCGAGCACTGGCGCGAGCAGGGGTTCATCGAGATCCACACGCCCAAGCTGATGGGCTCCGCCTCGGAGTCCGGCGCCGAGCTATTCAAGGTCGACTACTTCGAACGTACCGCCTACTTGGCCCAGTCGCCCCAGTTCTACAAGCAAATGGCGATGGCTGGCGGTTTCGGCAAGGTGTTCGAGATCGGTCCCGTGTTCCGCGCCAACCCTTCGTTTACCTCACGCCACGACACCGAGTTCACGAGCGTCGATGTCGAGATTGCCTGGATCGACTCCCATGAGGATGTCATGGCGTTCGAGGAGCGCTGGCTAGGACACGTGCTGAGCGTGGTCGCGAACACGTACGGCGAGCAGATCTCCAGCACCTTTGGCGTGGAGGTGGGTGGGCCCACCATCCCCTTCCCACGCATTACCCTCGCCGACGCCAAGGCTCTGTTGAAGGACCACGGCCACGACGTGCCCGGCCCCGACCACGACCTCGACCCACCCAGCGAGCGGGCCCTCTCGGCGATCGTCGCCGAGCAGTTCGGCAGCGAGTTCGTGTTCGTCTGCGACTACCCCACTTCGGTGCGGCCCTTCTACCACATGCGCCACGAACACCAGCCCACGCTCACCAAGAGCTTCGACCTGCTCTGGCGTGGCATCGAGCTCACCACCGGCGCTCAACGCGAGCACCGCTACGAGCAGCTACTCGTCCAGGCCCGCGAGAAGCAGGTGGAAGTGGAGCCGATCCAGTATTACCTCGACTTCTTCCGCTACGGCGCCCCCCCGCACGGGGGTTTCGGTTTCGGTTTGACACGCCTATTGATGCAGATGCTTGGCCAAGAGAACGTACGCGAGGTCACGTTCCTATATCGAGGACCCAACCGGCTGGAGCCCTAACAACCCGCCTGGTATCGCTCCCTTTCGCAGGGACCCAGCCGGGGTGTCACCGCCCTGCTGCCTTCTATAGGTACGCGCTCTAGGTACGCGCTCTAGGGTACGCTCTGGGAGGTACGCCCCCTGGCGAATTAGGTATATGCCCCTTGGGGAACTCCCACCGTCCCCGAGGGGCGAGGACGGTGGGAGTGGGGGAAGACAAGCGTCGCGTCGTCGCCTCCGTGCGATCTCCGTTTTTGTCGGTCACGCAGCTTGCGTGACGCGTCGAGCGCCCTTTCGCGGGCGCCTACCAGTCGAGCGCTCGCGAGGTGGTTGTTTGCATGACCGACATCCGTGCTCGACGAGGTCATGACATCAGGCAGCAATTGCGCTCTCCATGCAGTCCTCGCACTCGTCGAGCCCCGCCAGTTCTATTTCGAGCGGCGCGTGATTGGAAGGTCGGCGTCCTTGCCGATAGGCGTGCTTTACCTCGCAGCGTGTGATGTGTTCGGCAAGGCGGCTGCTCGCCAAAGCGAGGTCGATGCGCAAGCCGTAGTCACGTGCATAATGGCCCTCACGCTGGTCCCAACAGGTGTAACCGTGCTCGTCGGGGTGTAGGTGGCGGTACACGTCCACCAGCTCGCCCTCGTGCAGGATATGGCGCAGATCCTCGCGCTCGGCGGCGGCGGTGTGATAGGAGCCCTCTAGCCATGTGGGCTCGTACACGTCACGGTCTGAGGGCGCCACATTGAAGTCGCCCACGATCAGCAGTGGGTGGTAGTGATCGTGGCAGGCCTGGTTTGCCACCGCCTCGAGGAAGGCCAGCTTGCCCGAGTCGTCTAGTTCCTGGCGGGTGGGTCCCGCCGGCACGTACACCGAGCCGAGTGTCAGGCCCGCGCAGGTGGTCTCGAGCCAACGCCCTTGTGCCAGATCGTGTTGGCCCGCGAGCGACAGGCAACGGTGGGTGACGCGGTGGTCGGAGCGCACCAGGATCGCCACACCGCCATTACGCCGTCCCGGGCTGTGCTGGGCGCGATAGCCGAGCTGCTCCAAGCGCTGGTGTGGGAAGTGGCGGAACGGGCAGCGTGTCTCTTGCAAGCACACCATGTCGGGACGCTCCCTACGCAGCATCTCCGCGATGCGTGGCATCCGCGCCCGAATCCCGTTTACGTTCCAGCTGATCACCCTGAGTCTTCTCTGGTCGTTGCTCGTCATCGTCCCGATCCCCTCGTTGTGGTCTTGTGCCGAGGCGGTTCTGCTCTGCGCCCGGCGCTTCGATCCTTGTGTCGCGGTGTTTGTGTCCCTATCCCCATGTCCCCGATCCTTGTGTTGCGGATCCAATCTCTGTGTAAACCGGTCTCTACACAAGAGCTGAAACTAAGTCCTACACAACTGGACACGATAGGTGGGACAGAGAGAAACGTCTATAGGTTGAATGGCCAAACTGGTTGCCCACCATTGGACAATTAGGTGCACGTTTGTCTGGTCGCTTGCTGGATACCGTCCGCACTCCGCTCTACCTTCCAAACCATGCTCGTCAACGAGCTCACAGATGGCATGGAGATCGACCAGGTCCTGCTGGTGCGCGCGATCGAGCGCCGCTCGCGTCGCGATGGCGGCGAGTATCTGCGTTTGCAGCTCGGCGACCGTACCGGCGCGGTGGTGTCGATGGTGTGGGAGGAGCTCGTCGAGATGGAGCACCTCGCTACGCCGGGCGCCACTGTGCACGTGAGGGGTCGCTACACGGTGCATCCGCGCTTTGGACCACAGATAAACCTTCGCTCGCTCGCTCCCGCTGAGCCGGGGAGCTTCAAGCTCGACGACCTGCTCGATGGCCCACCACGCTCCCCCAAGCAGATGGAGGACGACCTACGCGAGTTGCTCACGACCGTGCGCAACCCCCACCTCAGCACCTTGCTAGAGCACGTCTTCGGCGAGGACTCCCCACTGTGGGCACGCTATGAAGTGGCGCCCGCCGCCAAGTACTACCACCAGGCCTACCGTCACGGACTGCTCGAGCACTGCCTAGGAGTCGCCCAAGCGGTCAGCGCGATCTCGGCCACCTTCCCAGGCATCGACCGCGACGTCGCGGTAACTGGCGCTCTGCTGCACGACATCGGCAAGCTCGATGCCTACACAGAGGACCCTCAGAGCATCGACCTGACCGACCTTGGCCGATTGCATGGGGAGATCCCGCTCGGCTACTACCGTATCCGCCGTACCATCGAGGACATCGATGGCTTCCCCGAGGAGCTGGCGTGGGCCGTGCTGCACATCATTCTCGCCCACCACGGTTCGCTCGAGCACGGCAGCCCCGTGATTCCTTGTACGCGAGAGGCCACACTCGTGCACATGATCGACAACCTCGGTGGGCGCTTGGGCAGCTTCGATCGGATCGAGAAGGAGCTCTCGCCGGGGGCACGCTGGTCGAGCTTCGACCGCGCGATTGGATCGGGCGCTTGGTTTGGCGCGCGCGAGTCAGTTGGGCCCTCCGAAGAGCCCGCACGCGAAGCCGCCTGAAGAGGCTCTCCGGCGATGTCGCCTGAGGCTGGCGCGCGAGCGGCGACCACGGGCCGGCTCTGGGCAGGCGTCAAAAGTCCGCAAATAGCGAGCGAGTAGGCCACCGGGGGGAATACGTCTCGCCACCGGGTTCTATCTTTGGTGTTGGATGGCCAAGGACACCGAGAAGCTGATCCGCCAGCTGTCGCTGATTTCATACCTGATGGCCGAGCGCAGGCCGGTCACGGCGCTTGAGATTCGGCGCGACGTGGAGGGCTACAGCGGTATGAACGAGGACGCTTTCGCGCGCCGCTTCTACGCCGACCGCTCGGAGCTCGAGTCGTTGCGAATACAGCTCACCGTGGACCGACCCGCCGACGGGGCGGCCGAGCAGGAGAACTATTCGTTGCGTCCGGAGAATTTCCACCTGCCCGCGATCGAGTTCTCAGACGAAGAGCTCGCGGCACTTCAGGCGGCGCTGCACCTGCTCGATGGCGAGTTCGCCTATGCGGAGCCGCTGCGCCTCGCTCTGCAACAGATCACCTGGGGGCGCCCAAGTCCACTGCGGGCACCTGAGCAGCGCTCGGCGGCGCTCGGCATCACCGCCTCCGCGGGCGGCCACGAGCTCTCAGTTCGCCTTGCCAAGATCGAGACCGCGATCTTCCGTAACAAGACAATCACTTTCGATTACTACACGATGGCACGCGATGAGATCGGCTCGCGCCGCGTCGACCCCTACCACCTGCTCTTTCAAGGCGGCGAGTTCTATCTGCTCGGCCATGCACACGAGCGCGAGCAGATCCGCGTGTTCCGCCTTTCGCGCATCCGCGGCAAGGTCTCCTATGCCACCAAGGCAGAGCACGACTTCAGGCGCCCCGCCGACTTCGATCCGCGCGCCTACGCCAACCGCTCGGAGTGGCAGCTCGGCGAGGAGCAGGGGATTGCCGAGGTGCTCCTCTCCGAGCGCATCGCATGGCAAATAGAACGCCACTTCGGTCGATATGGAGAGATCTGCCCAGCCGAGGGCGATGGACACAGCCAGGGAGACCGACTGTTGCGTACGAGCTACTCCAGCTCGCGCATGATCGTTTCCTGGGTACTCGGTCTAGGGGAGCACGCACGACTGCTCGGCCCTCCCGAGCTTGTGGAGGAACTCACACGTCGCCTGGCGCTGCTGGAGGAGCTCCACTCCGAGGCCTTGGAGCTGGCCGAGAGCGTGCCCGCCGTCGAAGAGCCGCCGGTAGCCGCAAGCGCCAGCGCCTCCGCGGCTCGCGCCGGTCGTAGGGCCGCTGCCGCCGAGCGCGATACCCAGGCCGATGCGGCGATCCGCCCCGAGCGCTTCGCGCGGCTCGTGACGCTCGCGAGCATCCTCATTCACGCGGGTAGGCGCGGCGAGCGGGTGAAGATCCTCGAGGTGTGCGAGAGCCTGCAGCTCAGCGAGGAGGAGTTGCGCGAGGACATCAACGTCTTGAACGTCGTCAACTTCGGTGGTGGCTCCTACGTGCTCTACGCGGAAATCCTCGAGGAGGAGGGCGAGATCGACGTTGACCCCGAGCCCTACAGCGACAACTTCGATCGCCCCGCACGATTGCTCCCCGTCGAGGCCAAGGCCCTTGTCGCCGCGATCGACCTGGTGGGCGAGCACATCCCCGAGGGCTCGCTTGCATCCGCGCGCGAGAAGATCGTGGCGGCCCTTGGCGAGGATCCGATGGAGCAGGGACTGCAGGTCGCCCACGCCACCAGCGACGATTCCGAGGTGTCGCGCACCATTTCTCGCGCGATCGTCGGGCACCGGTTGGTGGAGCTCGACTATTACAAGGAAAACGAGGACGAGTTCTCGCTGCGGCGTGTAGAGCCCTATGCGCTCACCAACGGACGCGAGGGCTGGTACGTGGCCTCGTTCGATCCAGACAAGCAGGAGGTGCGCCACTTCCGTCTCGATCGCATCAGGCGCGCAGAGGTCTGTGAGGAGACCTTCGAGCCCCGCGCGGAGGTCGATCCGGCAGCCGAAGTGGATGGATGGATGCGCACTGGCGAGGTACAGGCATCGCGTACCGCGCGTGTGTGGATATCGCCCGAGCGGGCCCGTTGGGCACGTGAGCAGCGGCGCGTCGTAGGCGAGCTACTCGACGGCTCGATCGTGGTTGAGCTGAGCTTTGCCGGCACCGATTGGCTCGTGCGTGAGGTGCTCAGGGAGGCCGGCGACGCGGTTGTGCTCGAGCCCGAAGACGCTCGCGAGGCTGTGCTCGCGGCGGTGCGCCGTCTGCGGGCGGTGCCAGCCGGCGTCTCATGAGCGCCCTCGAGCGTGCCACTCTGCTTCGCGTCGCTCCCCTCAGGTCGAGAGGGTGAGCCGTCGCGAGCAGATCGAGATGAGCGAGGCTGAGGTCGCCTCGTTCCTGGTTGACGAGCGCATCGTGACGTGCGCGACGATGGGACCGCGTGGGTGGCCGCACCTTATGCCGCTTTGGTATGTGCTGCGCAGTCCTGGCACTCCGTCCGCCCGGGCGGAAACAGACGGCGAGGCCATCTCTCGTGGTTCAGGCGGCGAGGCTGTCTCCACTGCCCCGCCGGAGACAGACGGCGAGGCCATCTCCACCGGTCCGCGCCTGTGGGCCTGGACTTATGCGGCATCGCAGAAGGTCCGCAATCTGGAGCGTAACCCGCGCGCGACACTCCAGATCGAGGCGGGTGAGCAGTATCAGGAGCTGCGCGGCATGATGATCGAGAGCGAAGTGATCGTCCATCGGGATCTCGAGACTGTGGGAGCGCTCGGGCAGGAGATCTTCAGGCGCTACGCATCCCCGCGCGGCGAGCCTCCAGTTGACGCGCTCCCCCCGGAGGTGGCCGCGATGGTCGATAAGCAGGCCGCCAAGCGCGTGGCCCTGGAGTTCGTCGAGCGGCGCCGCGCGAGCTGGGACCATCGCAAGCTGGGCAGCGTCTATTAGGCTCCGCTGCGGATGTAAAAGGAGGGTTGTGTGTAGTCTTTTTCAAAATTTTGCCATAGTGACTACGCTTGTATAGACTATTGCAAAATTCCGGAAAAGAACAAGTAACCTCTCCCTCCTATCGATAGGCTTCCCGACTCGATGGAGTCGCTGAAGGGACTGATCCTCTCGGGGGGCAAGGGCACGCGCCTGCGTCCGATCACTCATACGAGCGCCAAGCAGCTCGTGCCAGTAGCCAATAAGCCGGTGTTGTTCTACGGCATCGAGGCGATGGCAGCCGCGGGGGTACGGGAGGTCGGCATCGTCATCGCCCCCGAGACCGGTGAGGAGATCAGGCAGGCCGCCGGCGATGGATCGCGCTTTGGCGTGAGCATCGAGTACATCGTGCAGGATGAGCCGCTAGGGCTCGCCCACGCGGTGCTCACCGCTGAGCCGTTCTTGGGCGATAGCCCGTTTGTGATGTATCTCGGCGACAACCTGTTGCAGGGCGGTATCGCAGACCTGGTGGCAGCCTTCCGCGAGCACAGTCCCGACGCGCTGATCCTGCTCACGCCTGTGCCCGATCCAGAGAACTTCGGTGTCGCCGAGCTGGCGCCGGCGGCGCCCGGAGAGGTCGGCCGCGTGGTGCGGCTCATCGAGAAGCCTTCTGAGCCCGCTACCGACCTAGCGCTCGTGGGCGTGTACATGTTCACCGCCCATATCCACGAGGCCGCCCGCGCAATCGAGCCCTCCGGGCGCGGAGAGCTGGAGATCACCGACGCCATCCAATATCTCGTTGACGCCGGTCGACGCGTCGAGCCACACATCGTGCGTGGCTGGTGGAAGGACACCGGACGTCTCGACGACATGCTCGAGGCCAACCGGCTGATCCTCGACAACCTGACCGAGCACGTACAGGGTGAGCTCGTCGACTCCCAGGTCGACGGGCGCGTGGTGATCGAGCCGGGAGCGCGCCTAGAGCGCACCACCGTGCGGGGACCGGCGATCGTTGGAGCCGGGGCCCAGTTGTGTGACTGCTACATCGGTCCCTACACGGCGATCGGCAAGGACTGCCGCATAACGAACTCCGAGGTGGAGCACTCCATCCTGCTGGAGGGCTCCTCGGTATGCGACCTCGACGGACGCATGGAGTCTTCGCTGCTCGGACGCAACGTCACGGTTCGACGCGGCGATCGTCAGCCGCGTGCCTATCGCTTCATGGTGGGCGACAACTCGGACATCTCGATCCTGTGAGGATCCTGGTGACCGGTGCCGCCGGGATGCTCGCACATGATGTGCGCCGCGTCGGTGAGCGCTCAGGGCACGAGCTGATCCTCGTAGACCTGCCCGAGCTAGACATAGTCGACGAACAGGCGGTGATCGCGTTCTATGAGCGCGAGCGTCCCGAGGCCACCATCAACTGCGCCGCCTGGACCGACGTGGACGGCGCCGAGAGCAATCGTGAGGCGGCCCATGCGGTAAACGCCGACGGCGCCGGAAATCTAGCCCGCGCCGCCGCACAAATCGGCACACCGCTGCTTCACATCTCCACCGATTATGTATTCGATGGAGCCGCCCCATTGGATGCCAGCGGCAGTCCCCGTCCATACCTCGAGTCCGACCCAACGGGCCCCCAATCGGTCTATGGAGAGACAAAGCTCGTCGGCGAGCGCCAAGTGCTGGCGGCCTCGCCGAGCCACGCCGTCGTCCGTACAGCCTGGCTCTACGGGATCGATGGCCCAAATTTCGTCGCTACGATGTTGCGCCTGGCCCGCGAGCGCGAGGCTGTACAGGTAGTGGACGATCAAATCGGCTCCCCCACCTGGTCGGGGCACCTAGCCCCAGCGGTGGTGGGGCTACTCGAGCGTGGGGTCGCCGGTCTCGTGCATCTCACGGGCGCTGGCTCGGTCTCCTGGAGCGGCTTTGCCAAGGAGATCTTCCGCCAAGCCGATGTCGACTGTCGCGTGGAGGCGATCTCGAGTTCGCAGATGACACGTCCCGCACCCAGGCCGGCATTCTCTGTGCTCGAGACAGAACGCGACGACGTGCTGCCGATGGGGCCGTGGCAAGACGGGCTAGCTGGTTATATGGCAGCCAGGAATGGGATGATGCGCTGATGAAGCTCCTTGTTTGCGGCGGTGCGGGGTTCATCGGTTCCAACTTCTGCCGTCTGCGCTTGCGTGAGAGCGGCGATCGAGTGGTAGTGCTCGACAAGCTCACGTATGCGGGCCGCGAGGAGAACTTCCACGACTTCGCCGATGACTCCAACTTTCGTTTTGTCCACGGGGCCATCGAGGACCCGCAAGCGGTTGCAAGCGCGCTAGAGGGAGATGAGTGGGGCCCGATCGACGCCATCGTCAACTTCGCCGCCGAGACCCACGTCGACCGCTCGATCGCGGAGCCCGACGCGTTCGTGAGGACCCACGCGCTCGGCACCTACGTACTGTTGGAGGCCGCCCGTGAGCGTGAGCTGCGCTACGTGCAGGTCTCAACCGACGAGGTATACGGGTCGATCGAGGACGGCTCATTCACCGAGGATTCTCCGTTGCGTCCCTCATCGCCCTACTCGGCTACCAAGACCGGTGCGGATCTGCTCGTGCAGGGTTATTTCCACACCTACGGCCTGCCCGCCACGATCTGTCGCGGCTCGAACAACTACGGGCCCTACCAGTACCCGGAGAAGCTGATCCCGCTGATGATCCTCAATGCCCTCAACGGCGATCCGTTGCCCGTGTATGGCGACGGGATGCAGGTACGCAACTGGATCCACGCCACGGATTTTGGACGCGCGATCGGGCACGTGCTCGAGCATGGGATCCCCGGCGAGGTCTACAACGCGGGTGGGCCCGACGAGTGCCCCAACATCGAGGTGGTCAAGCGCATCATCGAGCTGACCGGCGCGGAGGAGTCGTTGATCGAGCATGTCACCGACCGTCCCGGCCACGACCGTCGCTACTCGCTCTCCTCAGCGAAGGTCAGAGCCCTCGGCTGGGAGCCGCGTGTGCGCTTCTTCGAGGGACTAGAGCAAACCGTCGCCTGGTATCGCGAGAACGCCTGGTGGTGGGAGCCCGTTCGCTCAGGCGATTACCGTGCTTATTATGAGCGCCAGTACGGCCGAACGCTCGCCTAACCACACCAGCTTGGCCGCACCCGCCTAGCCACACCCTCTTTGGATTTACTTCCTCGACGCCTATCCCGGCGCCAACTCTTACGACACGGGGGTGCTGCCTATGCCGGAGATCTTCCAGTGTGAGCCTTCCTTGACGACCGTGAGCGTAGTGATGCGGCTCTTGCCGCTGTAGGTGCTCTTCACGTGTGCCAGCGCGCTGTTGCCTTTGACCACGATCGATTCGATAGTGAGGCTGAGCGCATCGATCTCGCGCAACTGATTCTTGAGAACTGCCTGGCACCCCCCCGCGCCGCGCAAACGAGTTGTAAGCGTGGCGGCGAGATCGTTTTCGCAGAGCTTCTTCTCGTCGGCCGACGTTGCATCGGTCTGAAAGTTGGAGACCGTCTGGGCCACGTTGTGACTTTCGCCCTTGAAATTGCCCGTAGACGCCGTTTCCCCGCAAGCCCCGAGGCCGACGGTGAGCGCGAGCGCGCAGAATGCGCATGTAAGTGTTCTCGGCGATGCCATCATCGGGCCCTAGCGTACGCGAGCACGCCAGCCAATGCTCTCTGAGGCGTGTGCACTCCCGGACTCGACTCGCCAACCGACCGCCCTGCGTAGTCAGGCGGCCGGCGGGAAGCCTCCCGGGTGGCTAGGAAGTTTTTAGCCCTGCTCGTCGTCGCGGCGGTAGCCGAGACGCGCCGAGATATTGTCCGCGGTGGCAACCAGATGCGGGCCGAGTGCGTCAACGAGCTCCTCGAGCGAAATCATCGAGCTGTGCGCCGCGATGTTCACGGCTGCCACCACCTCACGCGACTCGGTTCGAACGGGCGCTGAGATCGAGTGCAGACCCTTGGCAAGCTCTTCGTCGTTGACCGCCATGCCCTCCTCGAGCACATGCTCGAGTTCGGTGCGCAGAGCCTTCTTGCTGGTGATCGAGTTCGGGCCACGACGCGTGAGCGTCATGTTCCCGATCAGGTCGCGCTGCTCGGCCTCGGGCAGGTTCGCCAGCAGCACCTTGCCCATCGAGGTGCAGTAGGCGGGCAGGCGTGAGCCGGGACGCAGGTTCAGGTCGATCTTGCTCTGTCCGCGGCGGAAACTGCGCGCGCGGTCGACGTAGAGGATCTCAGGACCGTCCAGAACGGAGAGGTTCACCGTGTATGAGGTGCGCTGGCGCAGCTCCTCCAGGTAAGGGCGCGAATGCTCACGTAGACCCGTCGAGTTCAGAGCAGACATACCGAGGTCGGTGACGCGCAGCCCAAGACGATACTTACGCGAGGCACCCTGCTCGAGAAAACCAAGCGCCACCAGCGTGATTACGTAGCGATGTGTCGTCGAGCGACTCATTCCCAGGTCGTCGGCGATGTCAGCGATACCGAGTACAGGACGCTCCGGGGTGAAGCAGCCGAGGATGGCAAGCCCCCGCTCGAGCGACTGGGAGTAGCGTGGCTCGCGGAGGCTCGGTATCGACCACTCGCCCTCTTGACTGGATTTGGAAGAATTCGCGCTTACTCTAGGCATCTCTGCTATGGCCCCTATCGGTAGTGCCGGAGGTGCCTCTACATTGGTGCACCTCAGTTGAACAGTCATCATACTTGGGAATGCCGACGAACTCAATCGAGAGCACTATGCAGAACTGTGTTTGCGAGCTCGGAGAGGGTCACACGATTGTGTGGCCCTCGATTTACACCCCCGGATGTGACTCCATCTGACACTTGGTAGGCGCTGCGTATCTCCTTTATCTATGCCTTTCTCAGGCACAAGTAAGGGGTTTTCCGAATCATCCTGTCCGGTGGCTCAATGCGATCGGGGCTCCTGAGAAAGTACTCAGAACTGAATGTTCAAGATCGGAACTGCGTGAGGGTGTTGGCAACGTGAGCGAGCATTTGACCTATACCAGTGGCGGCCTGGACCGTGAGCTCGACGAGGAGTTCGAGCGACTCATCGCTGCCATGCGCGTGGCCGCTCCCGCTCCATTTGCCCATGTAATCGAGCGCTCTGAGGATGGTGAGGTGTTCGAGCGCCACGATCCCTCCGGTGTGAGCGGCTACATCAGTGGTGCTCACGTGGCAGGCGCAGAGACCGTCGCCGAGGCGCTACGGGCCGCGAGGGGCGCGCAGGGGCGGTGGAGTCGCATGCCCCACAGCGAGCGTTGCAGTCACATGCGTGCGGTGGCGCATGCGATCGGCAAACGCCATCTCGAGCTTGAGTGCGCGGTGAGCCTGGAGACAACACGGTGGTTGTCAAGCCTTCGCCGGCCACACCCTGGACGGGGCGCTGCTCGGTGAGGTGCTCTTGGCGGGCGAGTTGCCAGCGGGTGCCTTCAACCTGCTGCACGGCGGCGCCGACACCGGCCGTGCGCTTGTGAGAGGAGAAGTGGATGGAATCGCGTTCACAGGCTCGGTGCCCGTAGGGCGGGAGATACTTCGCACGTTGTCTGAGGGCTCCTGGACACGTCCGGTGCTTGCAGAGATGGGCGGTAAGAATCCCGCGATAGTCACCGCCAACGCCGATCTGGAGAAGGCCGCCGAGGGCATCGCCCGAGCGGCCTTCGGTCTCTCCGGGCAGAAGTGCAGCGCTTGCTCACGGGCGATCGTTCTCGAGGAGGTCCACGACGAGCTGCTCGAGCGGCTGTGCGCGTTTACGAGCACGCTTGCCATCGGAGACCCTGCCGATCGTGCCGCCGCACTGGGGCCGGTCATTGACGAGCGGGCTGTTGCGCGTTTCCAGGAGAGTGCCAGCACGGCCCGCCGCGATGGGAGGGTCCTCGTGGGTGGCCGGCGTTTGGAGCGCGAGGGGAGCTTCGTCGAGCCGACGGTTGTATGTGACCTGCCGGCCGATCATCCACTCAACCGGCGCGAGCTGTTCCTGCCGTTTTTCACCGTCACTCGCGCCCGGGATCTCGCTGGTGCCATCGCGGAGGCCAATGCGGTGGATTACGGGCTCAGTGCCGGTATCTTCAGTGAGAGCGATGCCGAGGTCGAGCGGTTTCTCGAGGGCATCGAGGCTGGAGTGGTGTACGTGAATCGCCGCGCCGGCGCCACTACGGGCGCATGGCCGGGATCGCAATCCTTCTGCGGTTGGAAGGCGAGTGGCCTGACAGGCAAGGGTGGCCTTGGTCCTTACTATCTCCAACAGTTCATGCGCGAGCAGAGCCGTACGATCATGAGGTGAGCGAGATGACGGAGCCTTCTACGGGCGGAGAGGCTACGTCGGTTGCGCCGGTGGGATCTCGTCTGGCGCCGCGCATGGCGGTAGCGCTCGAGGAGTATCACGCGAGGCTGGAACGTACCCGCGAGTGGATGCGCTCCCGGGAGATCGAGTTGTTGCTATTGACCCAGCCCGAGCACTACAACTGGTTGTCGGGCTACGAGCCGACGAGCGCCTTCTACTTTCAGGCATTGATCGTGCCAGTCGGGGAGAGTGAGCCACTCACGTTGCTGTGCAACAAGGCTGAGCTCTTGTTGTGCGATGAAACATGTTGGGTGAGCGACGTCCGCGCGATCTGGACTCATGAGGACCAAACCGCGCGTTTGATGGAGGTGTTGCGCGAGCGCGCCCTCGATCGAGCGGGGCGCATCGGGCTGAACCTCTCCAGCCATCACCTCAAGCCGCGTTATGCGCTGGAGCTGATGCATGCTCTCTCAAAAGCGGAGATGGTGGATGTGTGTGAGGGGCTCGACGACTTGCGCTTGGTCAAGAGTCCCGCTGAGATCGAGCTGTTGCGTAGGGCCGCCCACGTCGCCGACCTCGGTGTGAGCGCCGGCATCGAGGCGATTCGCGCCGGCGTCAACGATCGCGAGGTAATGGCGGCTATCCAAGAGGCGGTGGCTCTCGCCGGCGGCGAGTTCCCCGCTTATCCGACGCTCGTGGACGCGCGCGGCACGCTGCACGGGACGCCGATCGGCAAGGTGCTTGGCGGTGGCGACGTCGTCTATTTGGAGGTCAGCGGCGTGGTACGTCGCTACCACTGCAATACCTCGCGAACGGTTGTGATCGGTGAGCCTTCCGCGCGCGTGCGGGAGCTCTATGAGGTCATCCGCGATGCGCTCGATCGTGCCACCCAAGCGCTGCGTCCTGGCACGAGCGTGGCGGAGATAGTGGAGCTGGTCGCCCAATGCCACCGCGGCTATGAGCAAAACACTTGGGGTCGTTTCGGCTTCAGCATGGAGATTGCCTATCCCCCGATTTGGATCGGAGGGCTCAGCTTGATGCGCGGAGACGCCCATGTAATCGAACCTGGCATGGTGATTACGATGGAGCCAGGGTTGTCATACAGCGATGGCGCGACGATGATGCTTGGCAATAACGTGCTCGTCACAGAGGACGAGCCAGAGGTGCTCAACGATGTGCCCGTGGAGCTCTTTTGCAAGTCGTGACGTTCGACATCTACGCCACCCAGGGCGCCTATGCGCTGGGCACCCACTCGATTGTGGTGGACGGCCTCACCCCGGGCGAGGTCTTGGCCGGGCTTGCCGTCCTGCCCGAGTTCGACAATGCTGAAGCGTTTTGAGCGTTGCCTTCCTCAGGTCAAGCTCTGAGGATGCCCGCAAAGGCGCCTCGGGAGAGGTTCTGCCAAGTTGTCGAGCCCAGGTGGAGTCAGGGAGGAATAGATGAAGTCAATAGGGGTGCGATATGCCCAAAGCCGCGGTATGAGCCGTCGAGTCTTTGCGGCGCTTGCGGCGCTCCCCGTTTGCCTGGGACTCGCCGCATGCGGCGGTAGCGGCAAAAGCGGGACTACGCTGACGATCGGCGGTTGGGGCGGCGTGATCGATGAAGCCACGCAAAAGGCATATCTGAACCAGTTCGATGCGGAAAACCACTTGACTTCGCGGTTCGTGGATGCCCCCGGCGTGCAACTCGCCCGCGTGGAAGCCCAGAACATGGCCCATCAGATCCAGTGGGACGCGGTGGACTCGCTCGACGGTGGTTCCGCCTTCACGCTCTATGCCAAGGGGCAGCTGGCTCCGCTATCGGCCTCTACAAAGGCAGCCTTCGAAAAGAGCTAGGCGCTCAGAAGGTGACACCGTTTGGCTTCTCACACGGAAGTCTCGGCGATGTGATCGTATGCAACACCGACAAGATGAAGACCTGCCTCGCGACGATGGCGCAGTTCTATAACACCAAGGAATTTCCCCAGCCACGTATGTTCGGGGGGATCGAGCCGATCGAGGCGATCACCACCGCCGAGGTGGCAGCGGGCATGCCGATCTCTCAGACGGCGAGTACCCCGGTTGACGTCAAAGCCGTCTTCAAGACGCTGGAAGGGCTCAAGCCGTCGATCAAGGTATTCTGGCAGTCGGGTGAACAACAGCAGCAGATCATGCGCAGCGGCGAGGTGCCGCTCGGGATCATGTGGAGCGACCGCGCCTACCAGCTCATCTCACAAGGTGTGAAACTAAAGGTGGTGTGGATGGATGGCGCGTATGAGCCGAGCTACTGGGCTGTGCTGAAAGGCGCGCACAATTCCGTAGCAGCGTCCCAGCTACTTGCTTTCATCGCAAGCCATCCGAAGTCTGAGGCGACGTGGGCTGAAGTAGTCCACGACTCTGTGCCCAATCCGCTGGCGCTGAACTACCTACCGAGCTCGATCGGCTCGCAGCTGGCCGACAATCCGGTGAATCTCAAGCAGTTGGCGACGCCCAATTTCTTGTGGTATGCGCAGCACAGCAATGAACTGAACACCGCCTACGAGAACTTCCTGCGCGGGTAGCCGCGCAGGATCTCTGACATGGGGCGTGCGGGCAGGAGTGTGACGGCGAGCCTCCCCGCTTCGTCCCATGGCAAAGGCGGACGTTGGAGCGCGATCCTGCCCAATCGGTGGGCTCTGCTGCTGGTGGTGCCGCTACTTGCGATGCTGCTCGGCTTCGTTGTCTATCCGCTTGTGAAGCTCACGATCGACTCGCTCACTACCGGGAGCGGTTTCGGTAACTATGAAGCGGTCTTGCAGAGCCCCGCCGGCAGACGTGCACTGATCACGACGGTGCTCTCGAGCGTGCTCGTCAGTGCCATATCGGTGATGCTCGGTGGGCTGCTTGCCTGGCACATCCGGGTTGCCAAGAGTACGGTTGTGAAGGCGGTGCTGTGGCTTGCTGTGCTTGCTCCCTTCTGGATGGGCACGGTAGTGAAGAACTACGCGATCGTGATTCTCCTCTCAGCCGAAGGGCCGCTGGACAAGCTGCATGAACTGCTGGGTTTGGCGCCCGTGTCGTTGCTCTATACCTCCACGGCCGTAGCGCTGGGAATGGTTTACACGATGGTGCCCTATGCCGCCTTCTCGCTCTATGGGGTTTTCCTGAGCATCGACGAGACCCTGCTCGACGCGGCTCGAGGACTCGGAGCTTCGCGCGCGCGCGATTACTTAGGTGATGCTGCCGCTTGCGATGCCCGGGATCGTCGCGAGCGCGGCACTGGTGTTCGCGATCTGTACCGTACGCTGCTCGAAGACCCACGCTGGAGCTCGGCGCTGTGGTTGTCGGTGAGAATCGCCGTTCCGGTGGCGGTGCTCGCGGGACTTGTGGTGGTGCCTACTCTGTTTACGATTCATCGCAGTCGGCTTCCATTTCGCAACGCGTTGCAGGTAGGTGGCATCGTCGGGATCATCCTTCCAATCTCGGCTTATGCGGTGGCGATGTATGGCTTGTACGCGCAAATCGGTCTGCTCGGGACCTATTGGGGTCTGGTGCTCGCCAATCTGACGCTCGCCGTGCCGGTGATGCTGCTTGTCACGAGCGCGGCGATGAGTCGCATTCCCGTCGAGTTGGAGTTAGCGGCGATGGTTGCCGGTGCCAGTAGGGCACAGGCTTGGCTTGCGATCACCTTGCGGCTGCTCAGCCCCGCGATCTTGGCGGGTGGGGTGCTCGCGTTTGTGAGCAGCCTCGACGAGGCGGTGCTAATCAACTTCCTCGGCGGTCCCGGCAGGAGACGTTGCCAAAGGCGATCCTCGACTCGGTGCGCTACGGCCTCGAACCGGTGATTACGGCGATCGCCACGCTGTTGATGGTGGGCACGAGCCTGGCGATGTGGCTTGCGGTGCGACTGGCGCGACGGGGAGCGTCGTGAACGAGCGGGAGACGGTGCTCGACATCCAGGGGTTGAGCAAGTCCTATGGCGAGACCCCAGCGCTAGAGGAGGTGAGCCTGGGGGTGCGCCAGGGCGAGCTGTTGACGCTACTTGGGCCCAGCGGCTCGGGTAAGACGACTCTGCTGAAGGTGATCGCTGGCTTCGAGGCGCCGACTTCGGGGACGGTGCTCTTGCGTGGACGCGACATATCGCGGCTGTCACCGGCGCGTCGCGGTGTGGGGATGGTGTTCCAGCACTACGCCCTCTTCCCGCACATGACGGTCGCTCAGAACGTTGGCTATGGCTTGAAGCTCAGGCACGTGCCACGCGCCGAGCGTGGGCGGCGTGTGGCGGAGATGCTCGAGCTGCTGCGCTTGGAGGGGTTGGAGGGTCGCTATCCACGTCAACTCTCCGGCGGCCAGCAGCAGCGGGTGGCGCTGGGCCGGGCGCTTGCTTATGACCCCGAGGTGATTCTCATGGACGAGCCGCTGGGCGCGCTCGATCGGGCGTTGCGCATCGAGATGGAGGAGCAGATCCGCGGCTTGCACCGCGATCTGGGAGTGACGATTGTGTATGTCACCCACGATCAGCAGGAGGCGCTGGCGCTGTCGGATCGCATCGCGATCATGCGCGCTGGGCGCATCGCGAGCGTGGGAGTGCCCGCGCAGCTCTATACGCGTCCGGCGGATAGCTTCGTGGCGGGCTTCTTTGCCAACGCCAACCTGCTGTCGGTACAGGGATACGAGCTGCTCGCCGGCGGCTATGCGCATGTGCTTTGTAACGACGGCGAGATCCGCTGTCCGGCGACGGCGCTGTCCGACGATCGTGTAGTGCTGGCGGTTCGCCGTCGTAGCTTGGGCCGCGCCGCTAAGCCCGGATCGCTTCGGATCGCTGGCGTAGTTACAGAGATGCTGCTTTTCGGTGACGAGCAGGAGATCTCCATCCAGTCTCCGGCGCTCGGGCGGGTGGTGGCAACGATCGACTCCCGCGACTGCGTAGGGATAGTGCTGGGGATGGAGCTCGAGCTGTTCTCGCCCCCCGACGAGGCAGTTCTCGTGCCGCTGGTGTGAGCGTTTTGTGGGTTACTGCTTGGTGCCCGGCCAAGCTCACGCCTGCGAGCGTCGGAATTGATGCCAACATGGCAAGTCGATGGAGCAGACTCAAATAGCCACTGGAGTGCCTGCCGCGCAGAATCTCTACGAGCGAGCGCTGCATAGTCTGCCCGGCGGTAACTCGCGCTCGACCTTGTTCGTGGCGCCGCATCCGCCCTATGCGGCGCGCGGCGATGGCTGGGAGATCGTGGACGTCGATGGTCATAGGGCGATCGACCTGCAGAACAACTACACCGCTCTCATCCACGGTCACGCGTTTGGTCCAGTGGTTAGCGCCGCCGTGGCGGCGCTAAGCGAAGGATCGGCGTTTGGCTTGCCAACGCTCTCGGAGATCGAGTTGGCTGAGTGCTTGGCCGGTCGTGTGGGCTGGGCCGAGCATTGGCGTTTTGCCAACTCCGGGACCGAGGCCGCGATGATGGCGGTGCGGGCCGCGCGCGCCGCCACCGGTCGCGATGGGCTGTTGCGCTTTGCCAACTGCTACCACGGCAGTTGGGACGCGGTTGTACGTCGCGGCTCCCACGGTGTGCCGGCTGCCGCCCAGCGGGACGTGCTGACGCTCGAGCTCGGCGACGAGGGGGCGTTCGTGGCGGCGCTGGACGAGCACGAAGGGCGCCTCGCGGCGGTGTTGATCGACCTGATGCCAAACCGTGCTGGCTTGCGGGCGCTCGACGCCTCGTTCGTGCGGCTTGTGCGCGAGCAAACAGAGCGCCGTGGGATCGCGCTCATAGTGGATGAGGTCATCACGTTCAGGCTGGCGCCTGGCGGGCTGCACTCGCTGTACGGAATAGAGGGCGACCTGATTGTCCTTGGCAAGATGATAGGCGGGGGCTTTCCGGTGGGCGCGATCGGCGGGCGAGCGGCTTTCATGGAGGTGTTCGATCCACGTCGACCGGATGCGGTGGCCCACGGCGGCACCTTCTCGGCCAACCCAGTCACGATGCGGGCGGGGCTGGCGGCGCTGCGAGCCTTTGGGCCCGCAGAGATCCAGCGGATCGACGCGCTCGGTGAGCAGCTGCGCGAGGGGTTGCGCGAACGCGGCTGGTCGGTAAGCGGCCGGGGTTCGCTACTGCGGATCGCCTCGCAGGACCCGACAGCGCTGTGGTGGCGCTTGTATGAGGCGGGTGTGTTGATCGCCGGCAACGGCCTGGTTTGCCTGTCGACGCCAATGGACGAGCAGACGATTGGGTGTGTGCTGGATGCCTTTGAGCGGGTGGGGGTGGCGGCCCGGTGAGCACATGCACGCAAGCTCCAGCCTTCGCGGCTATCGCCGCCGGTTGATCGTATGGGAGGGGGCGGCCCGGCGGTGTGTGTGGTTGGCGCGGGCGCGATCGGTTTGTGCAGCGCCCTGAGCTAGCGAGCCGCGGTGCGAGCAAGGTATGGGTAATCGAGGCCAGGGATGTGGCAGCGGGCTCTTCGGGGCTGTCGGCGGGGATCGTCGAGACGCAGTATCTCGATCCGCTCGACATCGAACTGCGAGTGCGTGCCATGCGCTCGTTCGAGCTCCTAGAGCGCGAGCACGGATTGTGTGTCGAGCGCAATGGCTATCTGCGCCTCGGCCACAGCGCCCGCTCGCGGGTGGCGTTTGAACGCAGTGCGGGGATTCAACGTGGGCTCGGTGTTTTGGATGTGGGCGTGCTCGACCGCGAGCAGGTGGCGCGGTTGGTGCCGGACATGCGCACGGATGACATACAGGTGGGGTTGTTGGGGCGTAGCGATGGCTTCGTCGATGGCCGCCTCTATTGCGGTTTGCTCGCGGAGCTTGCTGTAAGCGCGGGTGTAAGGCTACTCATGGGTGTGGAGCTGCACGGCGACGAGCACCTGGAGGGCGGTGGGTTGCGTCTCGGCACGAGCGCCGGCGAGCTCGAGTGCGACTTGGCTGTGAACGCGGCAGGCCCCTGGGCCGCGAGGGTGGCGCAACTGCTCGGCTGCGAGCTGGCACTGAGACCGCAGCGACATCAGGCAAGCGTGGTGCGTCTCCCTCATGAGCTGGCGTACACGATGCCTTCGGTGATGGACTACTCGCCTGGTAGTGGCGAGCGCGGCTTGTATTTCCGTCACGAGGGTCCAGGCATGCTGATCGCGGGACTTCATGGCGAGGAGGCCTCCTCGCCGGCCGCCAATCCCGATTCCTACGCGCGCCTGGCGGATGAGGAGTTTCTGGAGGTTCTTGCCGCCAAGCTCTCCAGTCGCCTACCAGGGCTGGTTGACGTGGTGCTCTCGGGAGGCTGGGCTGGGCTCTATCCGGTTAGCGTCACGGGCCGGCCGATCGTTGGCCCGGCTGGGGCTGACGCGTCGGTGATCTTGGCTGGCGGCGCTGGAGGGTCGGGTATCCAGCTCTCACCGACAATCGGCGAGCTCGTTGCCGACTGGGCGCTGCACGGCGAGCCACGGGCGGTGGCTGGAGCGCTGCGGCTTGCGCCGGGTTGGACGGAGAGCGATCCCACCAGCTGAGCAGCCACGGATGCCGGCCCGCCGCCGGCCCCGCGGGAGCTCGGTCGCGCCGCGGTAGGGTCACCGGCTCCGCGGGGGGTCAGTCGCGCTGCGGCAGGGTCACCGGCTCCGCGGGAGGTCAGTCACGCCGCGGCATCGCCGCGAGGACGCGCCGGGCGAGCTGCTCGTCTCCGGAGAGCTTGAGAGCAGTGCTGTCGCGCTCAGGGCCAAGCGCCATCGCCCAGGCATCGTGTGGGCCGGCGATGCTTGCCCAGGGGACGCACTTACCGGGCTCCACTAGCGTGATGTGCCCGTCATGGATGTCGAACAGCCGATGGGTGGACGCTTCGAGGTCTTCTATCAACAGCTCCACCACCCCGTTTGGCAGATTCGAGCCCTCGAGCAGTGTGGGCAGCCTAAGTAGGGTCTCGTGCACGCTTGAGCTGTCTGTTGGTGCCGGGCCTATATCCGTCTCCGGCACGGCACGGCTCACCGTGTCGCCGGTGATCCAACGCATCCACCCAAGCGGTCTCCTTCTGCGCTGTCTGAGCGAGCGGTCAGGGGGTGAGTGTTGCGCTTCGTCATCGACCACGCGCGGCAGTCTAATCGAACAATCCCGAGAAACGATTTTGTGCGCTTTTTGGATATGTTCGAGCAGTTCGACCACGGCGTAGCCTCAGCGTTAGGCGCGCTAGCCTCGGCGGACGTGGCTCGCTCCAAATCGGATCCACTTGCGGCGTTCAGTCCCGCGGTGCGCGACTGGTTTATGGCTTCCTTTGCCGAGCCCACGCCAGCCCAGGCAAAGGCATGGCCTGCCATCGCGAGCGGCGAGCATGTGCTCCTGTCGGCCCCTACCGGCTCCGGCAAGACGCTCGCCGCGTTCCTGTGGGCGCTCGACCGGTTGAACGCGCACCCCAGCGCGGGCGCGGGCGCGGGCGAGGGCGAGCGGGCAGGCGCAGGCGGGCATGCAGGCGAGGGAAGGCATGCAGGCGAGGGCGGGCGGGCAGGCGAGGGCGGGCGGGCAGGCGAGGGCGGGCGGGCAGACTCCCATGCAAGGAGTGGGGTGCGTGTGGTGTACGTGTCGCCGCTGAAGGCACTCTCCTACGACATCGAGCGCAACCTGCGGGCGCCGCTGCGTGGGATCGGAGCGAATGTGAGCGTGGGGATCCGTACGGGAGACACCTCCCAGTCAGAACGCGCGGCGATGGCGCGCAAACCGCCTGAGATCTTGATCACCACCCCCGAGTCGCTGTACCTGATCCTCGGTTCGCGCGCGCGAGAGATGCTGAGCACCGTCGAGACGGTCATCGTCGATGAGATCCACGCAGTGGCAGCAGTCAAGCGTGGCGCTCACTTGGCCTTGACGCTCGAGCGCTTGGAGGAACAGGCGCGCGGCATGAACGGCCAACCCGCCGGCGGTGTCGGGGTGCAACGGGTTGGTTTGTCGGCGACGCAGAGTCCGCTGGAGGAGGTGGGGCGCTTCCTGGTGGGTCCGCGGCGCAAGGTGAGGATCCTCGATGCCGGCGTGCGCAAGCCACTAGACCTGCGCATCCACGTGCCGGTCGAGTCGATGAGCGATTTGGCAAGCCCGCTCACCGGGTCGCCGAACGTCGATCCGCTCACCCATTCGGGCACCGTCGATGGCGGTATGCAGACGGGAGGGTACGCACCAGGAAGCGAGTCGACGCGCAACTCCATCTGGCCCGCGATCTACCCGGAGCTCTTGCGACTGGTACGCGAGCACCGCTCGACGATCGTGTTCGTCAACAGTCGCCGCTCGGCCGAGCGCGTGGCACTGCGCCTCAACGAGCTGGCCGAGGGAAGCATCGATGTCGCTAGGGCTCACCATGGCTCGCTGTCTCGAGAGGAGCGCACCACGATCGAGGAGCAGTTGAAGGCTGGTGAGCTGCCCTGCCTGGTTGCTACCTCCTCGCTCGAGTTGGGCATCGACATGGGGGCGGTGGACCTCGTGCTGCAGATCGAGTCGCCCAAGTCGGTGGCGCGTGGGCTGCAGCGCATCGGGCGCGCCGGTCACGGCGTGGGTGACGTAAGCAAGGGGCGCATCTTCCCCAAGTTCCGCGGCGATCTGCTCGAGTGCGCGGTGGTGTGCCGACGGATGCGCGAAGGGGCGATCGAGCCGACGGTGGTGCCGCGCAATGCGCTCGACGTGCTGGCCCAGCAGATAGTCGCGATTGCTGCCTCGGCTGAGGACGGGGCGAGCATCGGCGGGGTCACCGAGCCCGTGGGTGAGGAGACCCCAGCTGGGTTGCGGTCCCTGGGGTCAGACATGCAGGACGGCGTAAGCGTGGACGATTTGCACGCTCTCATCACTCGCACTCATTCTTACTCCGAGCTGCCGCGGGGACTGCTCGAGAACGTGCTCGACATGCTCGACGGGCGCTACCCCTCCAGCGAGTTCGGGGAGCTGCGGGCGCGCATCGTGTGGGATCGCGTCGCAGGGCGCATACGCGCCCGCAAGGGCGCTCGTCAGCTCGCGATCGCGAACGCCGGCACGATTCCCGATCGTGGCTTGTATGCGGTAACGCTCCCGGATGGCCGTCGCGTGGGAGAGCTCGACGAGGAGATGGTGTACGAGGCGCGGCCCGGTCAGGTGTTCCTGCTCGGCGCCTCCTCTTGGCGGATCGAGGAGATTGGCCGTGACCGGGTGATCGTTACCCCGGCCCCCGGCGTGCCGGGCACGGTGCCGTTTTGGAAGGGCGACGGCATCGGCAGGCCCAAGGAGCTTGGCGCGGCGATCGGGGCTTTCACACGCTGGGCCGTGGACCAGGACGCGGAGCTGTTGATGCGCGACTACGACCTCGACAAGCACGCGGCCGTCAATCTGCTCGAGTATCTGGCAGAGCAGCAGGCAGCGACCCAAGTACTCCCAAGCGATCGCACGGTCGTGCTCGAGCGCTTTCGCGACGAGATCGGCGATTGGCGATTGTGCGTGCTCTCGCCATACGGTGGCCGCGTTCACGCTGCCTGGGGCCTTGCGATCTCGGCCCGCATCCGCGAGCGCTTCGGCATCGACGGCGAGGCGTTGTGGTCGGATGATGGGATCGTCGTACGTCTGCCCGATGTCGATCTCGACGATGGCGGGAGTCATGAGGATGAGTGGACCTCGCGCGGCCTTCAGGCATCTGGCGCTGCCGGTGCTGGCACGTATGCCGATCTAGTGGCGCTCGACCCGGAGGAGGTCGAGGAGACGATCGTCGCCGAGCTCGGCGACTCGGCGTTGTTCGGAGCCCGCTTTCGCGAGAACGCGGCGCGTGCGCTGTTGATCCCGCGGGCTTATCCAGGCCGACGCACGCCGCTGTGGCAGCAGCGACTGAAGGCCCAGGGCCTGCTCGAAGTGGCGCGGCGCTATCGCGACTTTCCGATCGTGCTCGAGACTTACCGCGAGTGCCTGCGCGACGTGCTTGACCTGCCAGGCCTGCAGGAGCTGCTGCGGGGGATCTCCACGCGTGAGCTCTCGCTCGTGGAAGTCGAGACGCAGAGCGCCTCCCCGTTCGCTGGATCGCTGCTGTTCGACTACGTGGCGACGTACATGTATGAGGGCGACACGCCGAGCGCGGAGCGTCGCGCGGCTGCATTGTCGCTCGACCGCGATCTCTTGCGCGAGCTGCTTGGCCAAGAGGAGCTGCGCGAGCTGATCGACCCGAGCGCTCTCGTGCAGGTCGAGCAGGATCTTCAGTACCGCTCTGAGCACACACGGGCAACGAGCCGCGACGGGCTGGGAGATGTGCTGCGGATGCTCGGCGATTTGCGGGCCGAGGAGCTGCGCGAGCGGGTACTCGACGGACTGGACGCCGACGCGATGTCTGCGGGGCTCGAGCATGAACGTCGTGTTGTGCGTGTGCGAGTCGCTGGAGAGGAGCGCTGGATCGCCGCCGACGATGCGGGGCTCTACCGCGACGCGCTGGGCTGTCCGCCACCCGGGGGCCTGCCGAGCGAGTTCCTGCGAGACGTGCCGGATGCGCTGGTAAAGCTGGTGGCGCGCTACGCACGCACGCACGGTCCCTTCACAAGCGCCGAGCTGTTCGAGCGCTACAGCGTCGATGCCTCCTCGGCACTACGTGAGCTGGAGCGCTCGGGCGAGCTGGCTCGCGGAGAGATGCGTCCCGGCGGGACCGACCGCGAGTGGTGCGATGTGGAGGTGTTGCGCCGCTTGCGCCGCGCCTCGCTTGCTGCTCTTCGTAAGGAGATAGAGCCGGTGGGTGAGCGTGCGCTGAGTGCGTTCATGCCGTCGTGGCAGCGCGTCGATCGCTGGCGGCCAGGATCTGACTCGCGCGGCGGCGGGGTGGAGCGGTTGCGTGAGGTGCTCGTGACGCTCCAGGGCTTGGCGCTCCCGGTGGCGGCTTGGGAGCATGATGTGCTGGCGTGTCGCACTGGGTCTTATTCGCCTTCGTGGCTTGACACTCTTTGCGCCAGCGGCGAGGTGGTGTGGGTGGGTGCGGGCTCGCTCGGTCGCGATTCCGGGCGCGTGGCGCTCTACTTCCGCGAGGACGCCGCTCTGCTCGGACCACCGGCGGAAGGGCGTGGCGAGGTGCCTAGCGAGCCGGAGCACGTGCTGCTGCGAGAGCGCCTGGCGGCGTCGCCTTGCTTCTTCACCGACCTGTTTGCAGAGCTTGACGTGCCCACCGTTGCGCTTGTACGGGCGTTGTGGGATTTGGTGTGGGCAGGCGAGGTAACCAACGATGCGTGGGCGCCGCTGAGGGCGCCGCGCCAGACGCTCGCGGCGCACGTGGTTGCGGGAGCGGGTTCTTCTCGAGCCCATCCCCGAGGCTCGGGAGCCGGCCGGCGTTTTGGCGGTCGTTCACTTCGTGGGGGACGCTTTGGGACCGGCGCCGCGCAAGTGCAGGGGCGCTGGTCGCTGACCGGGGCGATCTTCGAGGGCGAAAGCTTGCGGGAAGGCTTGCCAGAGGAGAGCTCAGGCCGTGACGGTACTCGCGGAGCGAGTGGTGAGCGGGGAATCGACGAGTCGCGCCGCCGCCGCCGTGCGCTGGCGGAATTGCTGCTGGAGCGCTATGGGGTGCTCACTCGCGAGCAGGTCTCCGCGGAGGGAGTCGCGGGTGGCTTCTCGGCCCTGTACAGCGCCCTCACGGAGCTCGAGACGCTCGGTGTTTGCCGTCGCGGTTACTTTGTCGAGGGTCTCGGAGGCGCGCAGTTTGCTTTGCCCGGGGCGGTGGAGCGTTTGCGAGCGCGACGATCGGATGGGGAGGCGGCGACGCTTGTGCTCGCGGCGGTCGATCCCGCTCAACCGTACGGCGCGGTGCTGCCCTGGCCGCGGCGTCCGGGGCAGACGCGCCGGCCCGCGCGTGTGGCGGGGGCGTACGTGATCTTCGTAGAGCACCAGCCGGTGCTCTACCTGGAGCGGGGCGCGCGCGGGATCGTGACGCTCACAGCCGAATCGATGCCCATACGCGAGGGGGCGACTGTGCCCTGGCCGCCGCCAGTGGCTGTGAGAGTGGCTTCCGCGGAGACAACGCCGCTCGCGCTTGCGTTGCGTGCGCTGGCCGACGCGGTGCGAGTTGGGCGCGTGGACACGGTCGCGCTCGAGCGGGTTGACGGGGAGCCGGCAATCGGTTCAGAGCTCGAGCCGATGCTTGTAGAACTCGGCTTTCGTCAGGGTCCGCGGCGGCTTACGCTACGAGCTTGAACCGCTCGATCCTCTCGAATAAGATCGAATAAGACACATGAGGGACGTGGGGATGCGGTAGAAGGAGAGGGTGTGTTCGGTGTTGGACGAATGCGGAAGAAGAGAACAGTTGCATTTCGTAGGCGAGAGTCAGAAACATTCGCCACGATCGGTTGTGCCACCGCTTGCCAATAGTTCAGCGCTGAATTATCTTGTTGAACAATGGGGATGAGTGGAACAAATGGAGAGCTTGCGGTCGCAGCGTCGTCTCCGGTGCTGTCTCCAAGCGAGTGTCCGACGCTTCCCTATGCGGAGGTTTCTGACGAACTGTTGTTGGATGGCGATCCGGGCGGCCAGTACGACGGACTGACCCCGCTCTACAAGCGCCTGCCTCATGGTCCCCATGGGCTCGGTCGAGAGGAGGTGGCGCGCCACCAGCGTGCCCGCCTCTATGGCGGTATGGCTGAGTCGGTGTACCAGCGTGGTTACGCCGGTACCAGCGTTGCGCATGTGATTGCTCTCGCGGGTGTTTCCCGCCGAGCTTTCTACGAGCAATTCTCAAATAAGGAAGACTGCTTCCTGGCGACTTACGACGCGCTAGTGACGGCCTCGCGTAAACGGGTCCTGCAGGCGTGGTTGTCCGAGCGAGGCTGGGCCAATCGTCTGTACGCAGCCTGCCAAGTGTTCCTGGAGGGCGTTGCCGACGATCCGCGGGGCGCCAACCTGGTGCTCGTTGAGTCGATTGGAATCGGACCGCGTGGCCACGAACGCCTGAAGCTAACCGCCACTGCTTTCGAGCGCGTGGTCGCCACCGGATTCAGCCTGACGCCCGACGGCGTGGCGCTGCCGCCGCTGGCCCCGCGCGCGGTTGTCGGAGGTGTGCGCTTCGTGGTGTTCCGACGCGTGCGTGAAGGCCGCCATAGGGAGTTGGCGGGTCTCACCGATGAACTGCTCGACTGGGTCAACTCCTACCGTTCTTCGGCGGTAACACGCTTGCGCACGCTGGGGTCTGGTAGACCGCCGCACTTGGTGGCCAAACGGGCGCGCTTTCTGACGCGCGAAGATCGCCGCTCGAGCGTTATGGACGCGATGGTGCAGTTGGCGCTGGAGGAGGGCTATACGAACATCACCGACGCTGAGATCGCTCGTGTCGCGGCGGTGTCCACCGAAGCGTTCCATAGAGAGTTCCCCAGCAAGGAAGAGTGCTTGCTGGCGGTGGTTGACGAGTTCGCGGCCGAAGCCCACGACGCTGTTCGGCGGGCCACCCGCAACGACAACGAGTGGCCTGAAGCGGTGCATAAAGGCGTTGAGGCCCTGATCGGCTACTGCGCCGCCCATCCCGGGCTTGTAAAGCTGTCGTTCATCGACCTTTTCGATGCAGGCAACGGCATGGTGGCGCGCGTGAGCGGGGTGCTCGACGGCTTCATCAAGGTGATGACCGAGCGGATCCCCGAGCCCGAAAGGGCTCCGAACGTCGCCGCCGAGGCGATCATGGGGGCGATTTGGGCGATCCTCTCGAGTTATGCTCCGCACGATCGTCTGCGCTATCTGCCTTGTCTTGTGGATCACCTGACATTCCTGATCCTCGCTCCCTACATTGGTCCACGCCCGGCGGTAGAGGCGATCGAGTCAGCCAGCTCCAGGCGTAAGCGGCTGAAGGTCTCCTAGAGCTACCCGACGGCAGGCGCGGCTCTATCCTGGTGGGCAGTGGCCACCGACGAGGGCATCCGCGCCGGCATGCGCCCCCGGCGGGTGGGACACAAGGGCGCCGCGCATCTTGTGCAGGGCAACACGCCTGCGAGCTTCGATGCGGCATTGGCCCACGGAGTGGACATGATCGAGTTCGACGTTCTCAGCGAGCGCCCCGATGGCAGCGGCGATCTGTTCGTGGCCCACGATTACGAGGACATGCACTCACGAAAGCCGCTGACATTCGAGCAGGCACTCGATCATCTGGCTGGTGAGGCGTTTGCGGGCATAGATTTCGATGTAGACGTGAAGCTCCCCGGTTATGAGCTGCGGGTGGTGGATGCCCTGCGCGAAGCTGGTTTGACCGGCAGGACACTGATCAGCGGCATGTACCCCTCTTCGCTTGCGTGTGTGCGCTCAGTCGAGCCCTTGCTACGTCTGGGCTTGTCGGTGCCGCACGTAAAGCGCGACTACACGAGCGACATGCTCACGGCGATCCCGGCGCTTGCGATACTGACCGGCTACCGCATGCTGCTACCGCGGCGAGCACGCGAGGCATTGCGTAGTGGAACAGTCGACGCGATCATGGCCCACTGGCGGGTTGTGACACCGACGCTGGTGCGCGCGGTGGGCCAGGAGCAAGGTGAGCTCTATGTATGGACCGTTGACGACGGGGCGCGTATCGCCAAGTTGACGGCGATGGGGGTGAGCGGCATCATCACCAACGACCCGCGTCTGTTCCCAGCGGACACCCCACCACAGGCTGGCGGATAGTCCGTGGCGAGCGCTCTCTAGGCGAGCTTGCAGGTAGCGGCGCTGAATCCCTTCGGATTGGCGCCCGCAAGGCTTGTGTGCCCGGATGTCGTCAGCCTGGTGGCGCTCTCGAGCACAGTGGCACCTCTGCGCCACTGGTAGGTGACATAGCCGCGCAGGGTGAACGGCGGCTTACCGGCGACCGGTGCCAGTTCGACACTGAAGCCGCCTTGGCGGGCGAGCGCGGCGGAGCCGAGCTTCAGCACGCCGGAGTCGCCTCCCTTGCTGAGGTTGAGCCATTCTTTGGTGGTGGCGTCTAGGTACTGAACGCGGAAGCGAATGTACATGACGTCTGTCGCCCGGCCGTCGCCTGGCATCGAGCCGCGAATTCCGATCGTGTTGGGTTGGTCCTTCGGGTTGCATACGTCCACGGTGGCCCATAGTTCGCGTGAGTGAAGCAGCGAATGGGCGGACGCGGGGGCAAAGGCGGCGGCAAGCATCAGTGGCGCGATTGACCTCAACGGACTCATACTGTGAAGATAGCGTCGGGTGCCCGCAAGTTGCGGGTTTTGGCTGCTCAGAGCCGCCGCACGCCAATTGTTTTGAGTGCCGCGTGTCGATGGCCGACTTCGGGGGCGCCCATCCAGCTGTGATATCTCCTGGGCATGGCGGTCACCAAGGCGGCGGAGATAGTGGAGCTGCTCGGGCGTGTGCCGGTGTTCTCGACACTCGAGCACGAGGATCTGGAGCGTATCGCCCAGCTGGCGGTGCCACGCGCGTTCGAGCCGGGCCAGATCGTCTTTCGCGAGGGTGACGCGAGCGACACATGCTACATCGTGCGCTCGGGACGCGCCCGTGCGGTGCGCGAGCATCCCGACGGACGCACGATCACGCTCGCCACATTCGCACCAGGGGACATCTTCGGCGAGCTGGCGATGTTCGAGGACGAGCTGCGCTCGGCGACCGTCGAGGCAGTGCAGCGCACGAGTGTGGTGGCGGTGCTCGGGCCGGACATGCGCAGGCTGATGGTCGAGCATCCGGAAATCTCGATTCGTCTCGTCGTGGCGCTCGGGCGCCGCTTGCGCGAGACCAACGAGCGCCTAGCCAAACAGTCTTTCCAAACCGTCCAGAGTCGTGTCGCTGTGGTGCTCAGCGAGCTAGTTGGCCAAGCGGTCGGAACCGGTGAGCCCGAACGGGAGGTCTTGCTTACGGCTACGCAGGCCGATCTAGCCAAGCTCGCGGGCTCCTCGCGCGAGTCTGCCTCGCGCTTCTTGGCGGTGCTGGAGCGCGCCGGCGTGATCTCGCAAGGCCGCGGTCGTCTCGTCGTGCACGATCCGGCGGCACTCGAGGGATATGTCTTCTAAGGAGCCACGCGAGTCTCCCGCCTCTAAGCCAAAGCCGTCCGGCAAGGCGTCTGGGCGATCCAAAGGCCCAGTGCGAGAGGGGGGCCGATCGCGCGCGGCGCAAGAGGTCTCGGCAGGTGGCGTCGTGGTCCGCGACGGCCAGGTGCTAGTGATCGTGCCCACCAGACGAGCTGCTGACGGGTCGCATGTACTCGGGTTGCCCAAGGGGCATCTCGAGCAGGGGGAGACGGTTGTCCAGGCCGCCAGGCGCGAGGTGCGAGAGGAGACGGGTGTCACCGCCGAGCTGGTGCAGGAGCTTGGTGAGGTGCGCTATTGGTATGTGCGCGATCGGCGTAGGGTGGCCAAGAGCGTCTTTTTCTTCTTGTTTCGCTACGCGAGCGGGGATCCCGCCGACCACGACGACGAGGTCCTGGAAGCTCGTTGGATGGGGCTCGCCGAGGCGCGGAAGGCTCTCACCTACACGGGGGAGCGGGAGATGGTGGAGCGCGCGCTGGCCATCTGCGAGCAAGACCGATAGCCTGCGCAGTCGTGCAGGTGCTTAATTTCTACTCGACGATCTTCGCCGACGAGCTGAAGAAGGGTCGCAAGACGGCCACGATCAGGCTTGGCGACAAGTCGGGCAAGTACGGCAAGAACCAAGCGGTGCTTGTAACCATCGGCTACCAGTACTCGCCTCGCGAGCGAATCTTCGAAGCGGTGATCGACCAGGTCGAGGTGATGCGGGTAGCGGAGCTCTCGCCTCGCGACATCAAGCACGACAACCCGGAGTTTCGCCGTCACGAGGAGCTCATCAACTTCCTTGAACAGATCTATGGGCGTGAGGTCTCGATGGACGACACCGTCACAGTGGTGCGTTTCTCCCAGATCTTGGAGAAGCCGACGGGGATGACCGAAGCTATGAAGGGTTTCGGGGGCGCTCAGAACTAGAGTCCGCGCCGCTGCCCTCTAGCAATGGGAAACAGGTGGTGACACAGACTCGTACGAGGCGGATGATTGTGGGCGTTCAGCAAATGCCCGCCAAGCGACAATCCGAAGATTCCAAGGGCCGCCGCGCCCGCGCCTCGGAGCGCGATAGCTTCGGGCGTGGCCACGTCACGGAGATCCAGCGCGCCCGGATGGTTGCGGCGATGATCGACGTCATCTCCGAGCGCGGACGCTCCCGCGCGACCGTCGCCCACGTGGTGGCGCGCTCGGGCGTCTCACGTAGGACGTTCTACGAAGTGTTCGCCGACTTCGAAGATTGCTTTTTGGCGGCGTTGGACCAGTCGATTGAATTTGCATCGCAATACGTGCTCGAGGCGTATGACCCCGGGGAGAAGTGGCGCACGCGTATAGCGACCGCCTTGGTGGGGTTGCTGGAATTCCTCGAAGACGAGCCGGCGATGGGTCGCCTGTGTATCGTCGAGACGCTTGGCGCGGGACCCAAGGTGCACGAGCGTCGTCTGGCGGTGCTCGACGTGATGATCGCGGCGGTCGACGAAGGCCGTGGGCAGTCGAGAGCCGCGACGGCGCTGCCGGCGCTGACCACCGAAGGCGTGGTGGGAGGAGTGCTGTCGGTCTTGCACGCACGCTTGCTGGAGCGCCGCGGTTCGCTTTTGGAGCTGACCGGGGCGCTGATGGGCATGATCGTGCTTCCTTACCTCGGCCCCGCCGCGGCTGCCAAGGAGAGCGCTCGCCCGACCCCCAAGCGCCGGATTCGTCGGCGCGTCGTAAGTGGAGATCCATTGCGCGATTTGGAGATGCGGCTCACCTATCGAACAGTGCGCGTGCTGCTGGCGATCGCGGCCGCCCCAGGCTCGTCCAATCGTGGGGTGGGAGTTGCGGCTGGCATCGACGATCAAGGCCAGATATCCAAGCTGCTTGGTCGTCTCGAGAAACTCGGGCTGATCGAGAACAGTGGCGCCGGGCAGGTTCGCGGGGCCCCGAACGCCTGGGCTCTAACCAAGAAGGGCGTCGAGGTCGAACAGCTGGTGGCTGGGCGGGCACCAGCGGGTGTACCTGGAAAAGGAGCGGTGGGGCCCTCCCGAGTAACTGGATCGTCGGCGAGCGCCGCTTCCAGGAAGTAACTCGGGGCCCAGGAGGGCTGAGACGCATCGGGACTGGCAGTCGAACTTGCAGAGTGCCAGCCAAGCCTTGACGGACGTCGCCTCTTCTATATATTGATCGTGTCCGTTGGCACTCCCACCTTGAGAGTGCCAACGATCGGCGGCCTCGCCCTGGCGCGTAGTCGCCGACCCGAAGCACATCTACACGGAGGTTTTCAGCATGAAACTCAAGCCCCTGGGCGATCGTCTGATCGTACGGGCCATCGAGGAGGAGGAGAAGACCGCCAGCGGTCTCGTTCTTCCCGACACCGCCAAGGAGAAGCCGCAGAAGGGCAAGGTCCTCGCCGTGGGCGACGGCAAGCTCGATGACAGCGGCAAGCGCATTCCGCTCGACGTGTCCGAGGGCGACGAGGTCCTCTACAGCAAGTACGGCGGCACCGAGATCAAACTCGACGGTGAGGATCTGCTCGTTTTGCGCGAGTCCGACGTCCTTGCCAAGGTCGCATAAGGAGATCTGAGGAATATGGCTCACAAGGAACTCAAGTACAGCTCCGAGGCGCGTAAGTCTCTGGAGGCCGGCGTCGACGCTGTCGCCAACGCCGTGAAGGTCACGCTCGGCCCCAAGGGTCGTTACGTGGTGCTCGACAAGAAGTTCGGTGCCCCGACGATCACCAACGACGGTGTCACCATCGCCCGTGAGATCGAGGTCGAGGACGTCTTCGAGAACCAGGGCGCTCAGCTGGTGCGTGAGGTGGCTACCGCCACCAACGACGTCGCCGGCGATGGCACCACCACCGCCACCGTCCTTGCCCAGGCGATCGTTCGCCAGGGTCTGAAGAACGTAGCGGCCGGCGCCAACCCGTTGGCGCTGAAGCGCGGCATCGAGAAAGCGGTCGACCAGGTAGTTGCCAACATCGCCTCGCAGTCCAAGGAGGTCTCCGGCAAGGACCAGATCGCGCGCGTAGCGACGATCTCCGCCGGCGATGAGGAGATCGGCGATGTGATCGCCGATGCCATCGAGAAGGTGGGCAAGGACGGCGTTGTGAACGTCGAGGAGGGCCAGACGTTCGGAATGGACCTCGAGTTCACCGAGGGCATGCAGTTCGACAAGGGCTACATCTCGCCCTACATGGTCACCGACCAGGACCGTATGGAGGCAACCCTCGAGGACCCCTACATTCTGATCGCCAATCAGAAGATCGGCTCGGTGCGCGACGTGCTGCCGGTGCTCGAGGCCGTGATTCAGTCGGGCAAGCCGCTCTTGATCATCGCTGAGGACGTCGAGGGCGAGTCGCTTGCCACGCTCGTGGTGAACAAGCTGCGTGGCACCTTCACAGGCGTCGCGGTCAAGGCCCCTGGCTTCGGCGATCGCCGTAAGCGGATGCTCGAGGACATCGCGATCCTCACAAAAGCAGAGGTCATCACCGAGGAGATGGGCCTGAAGCTCGAGAACACTCAGGTGTCTCAGCTCGGGCACGCTCGCCGTGTGGTTGTGGCGAAGGACAACACCACGATCGTCGATGGTGCCGGTGACGCGCAGGCGATCAAGGGTCGCATCAACCAGATCAAGGCCGAAGTCGAGAACACCGACTCGGACTTCGATCGGGAGAAGCTCCAGGAGCGCCTGGCAAAGCTCTCCGGCGGTGTCGCCGTTGTGAAGGTCGGCGCGGCAACCGAGACGGAGATGAAGGAGAAGAAGCACCGCGTCGAGGACGCGCTGCAGGCAACTCGCGCGGCGCTCGAGGAGGGCATCGTGCCCGGCGGCGGCGTTGCGTTGCTGCAGTCCGCCAGCGCCATCGTGCTCGACGGCATCGAGGAGGATGACGTGAAGACCGGCGCGCGCATAGTGCTGCGTGCACTGGAGGAGCCGCTGCGTCAGATCGCCGAGAACGCGGGCCTGGAGGGCTCGGTGGTGGTCAACGACGTACGCAAGGCCAAGAAGGGCCAGGGCCTGAACGCGGCCACGAACGAGATCGTCGATCTCGTCGCGGCGGGCGTCATCGACCCGGCGATGGTCACCCGCTCGGCGCTGCAGAACGCTGCGTCGATCGCCAAGAACATCCTCACCACAGAGGCGATCGTCGCCGAGGTACCGGATAAGGAAGGCGGCGGCATGCCGGGCGGCGGGATGCCTGACATGAGCGGGATGATGTAGCCAGATCGTCCACCGCGCGCGCGGCGCTCCAGTCGCGCGCGCATTCGGTCGATAGGTGTAGTAGAGGGCCCGGCAGGATGCTGGGCCCTCCTCCGTTAAGGAGGTCTTTCCCTTCCTGCTGGTGAGTTATCCCGTTTGGCGGAGTGTCTATCCCAGCGTTGCCCAGCGCATTCGTCCAGCCGGGCAACCGTCGCTTGACCTAACGGCGGCGTGCCGCTGGGCTATTCGACAGCTGCCACCGACCGTGGCCCATGGCCCACGTACTTCGCCGTCGGGCGGATCAGCTTGGCCTCGCGCTTTTGCTCGAGAATATGGGCTGACCAGCCGGCTACGCGTGCGCAGGTGAACATCGGCGTGAAGAGATCTGGTGGCACTTCCGCCAGGTCGAGAATCACCGCTGACCAGAACTCGACGTTGGTAGCGAGCACCCGATCAGGCTTGCGCGCCGTAAGCTCCGCCAGTGCTGCCTTCTCGAGCGCCTCGGCGGCCTCGAAGCGAGGTGAGCCTAGATCTTGGCAGGTGCGTCTCAGTGCCCGTGCGCGTGGGTCTTCGGCGCGGTAGACGCGGTGGCCAAAGCCCATCAACCGATCGCCGCGGTCGAGTGCGGCCTTGACCCATACATCGGCATCGCCTGTCGCTTCCACTTCCTCGAGCATCTTCAGCACGCGCGATGGTGCGCCGCCGTGTAGCGGGCCTGAGAGGGCGCCCACCGCTGCTGACAGTGCCGCGGCACAGTCGGCTCCGGTTGAGGCCACCACGCGGGCGGTGAATGTGGACGCGTTCATGCCGTGCTCTGCGGCGGAGATCCAGTAGGCGTCGATCGCCTTGGCGTGGTCGGGGTCGACCTCGCCGCGCCAGCGGATCAGGAAGCGCTCGGGAATCGAGCTGCCCTTGTCCACCTCCGATTGAGGCACCGGGGGCTGGCCGACGTCGCGTGCAGACTGGGCGACGAAGGACAGGGCCATCACCGATGCTCGCGCGAGATTGTCGCGGGCCTGCTCGTCGGAGATGTCGATCAGGGCGTTAAAACCCCACTCCGGGGCGAGCATGGCAAGCGCCGACTGCACGTCGACGCGATGGTCGCCCGAGCGCACGGTCAAAACGTGCGGTTCGGCAGGAGGCAGGCCGGGCTTGAAGTGGCCATCCACAAGCAAGCCCCACACCTGCTCGTAGGGCACGGTGCCGACTAGATCCTCTATGTCTACGCCGCGATAGCGCAGCGACCCACCGGCCCGGTCGGGCTCGGCGATCTCTGTGGCGAAGGCAACTACACCCTCTAGGCCCGACTGGACTTCATTGGAAGGGGATGGGGCGGGAGGCGACTGTGTCGTGACCTCGCTCATGGCGACTCGCTTTCAGGCTTGGATGACCGGTTGAGAGTCGATCCCGCTGGATTGCACCGGAATCGACCCGGCTGCCTTATGGGCAGGCGCATATCGTCGCAGGAATCAGCCGGGTAGGCTCCGCAGCGGCGAGCGGTGGATCGCAGCGCTGTGGAGGACCTCGCGATGACGCCACCGCCCGCATCCATCGACGGCGCAGTGCCGTTGCCAATGAGGAGGAGCGCCGTGACCGATAGTGACCTGATGTTCCGCCCCGTAACCGAGCTTGCCGCGATGGTGCGCTCCGGCGAGGTGTCCTCGCGCGAGCTGGTGGAGACCTCGCTGGAGCGCATCGAGCAGCTCAACCCGCAGCTGAATGCGTTCGTGGAGATCGATGGCGAACGTGCGCTCGCAACGGCTGAGCAAATCAAAGCCGGCGACGAGCGCCCTTTCGCTGGAGTGCCGATCGCGATCAAGAACAACCGGCCCGTGGAGGGGTTGAAGGCGACGATCGGATGCTCTCTGCTGGCCGATCACGTGGCCTCGCACGATTGCAACATTGCTCGCCGCTTCAAGGATGCTGGATTCGTGGTCGTGGGCACCACCACCTTGCCCGAGTACGGCATCCTGCCCGTCAGCGAGGCGCGCCTGTTCGGGCCCACGCGCAACCCGTGGGATTTGGAGCGCACTCCGGGTGGCTCCTCCGGCGGGGCCTCCGCGGCTGTGGCTTCGGGGATGGTTCCGGTCGCCCACGGCAACGACGGGGGCGGCTCGATTCGCATTCCGGCTGCCTGCTGTGGGCTCGTGGGGCTCAAGCCCTCGCGCGGGCGCATCTCCGCGGCGCCGGAACGCGGCGAGGCGCCGCTCGACGTCGATGGCGTCTTGACGCGCACAGTGGGCGACACGGCAGCAATCCTCGATGTGCTTGCCGGCTACGAGCTCGGTGACGCGACCTGGGCGCCCCCACCCTCCGAGCCGTTTGCGTCCTCGGCCGAACGCGCGCCTGGCAAGCTGCGGATCGCGGCAACCACGTTCGCGCCGATTGCCGATGCTGTGGTGGATCCGGTTTGCGCGCAGGCCGTAACCGACGCCGCGGAGCTGCTGCGCTCGCTCGACCACGAGGTCGAGGAGGTCGATCCTCCTTGGCGGATCGAGGGCCTATCCGAGCTGTTCGGCGCCGTCTTCTCGGTCCACATCGCGCTTCAGATCGTGTACTCGGGCATGGTTGCCGGACGTGAGCCAACGGCTGAGGACATGGAGCCGATGAGCTGGGCGATTCATCAGATGACCCAGAGCTTCAACTCCGTCCAAGGCTTCGGGATGGAAATTCAGCTGCAGGCGCTCACGCGCCAGTTGGTGGAGTTTCTCGATCCTTACGACGCCTTGCTCACCCCGGCGCTCGCTGAGCGTCCCTTGCCGATCGGCACGCTTGACACGGCCGCGCCCGACCCGATGTCCACTTTCACGCGCTCAGGCCTGTTCACACCGTTCACGCCCGTGTTCAACGCGAGTGGCCAGCCGGGGATCTCGCTGCCGCTCTACCAGGGTGAGGACGGGCTGCCGCTTGGCGTGCAGCTTGTCGGCCGTCCTGCAGGCGAGGCGGCGCTGCTGGCGCTGGCGTCGCAGGTGGAAGCGGCTGCGCCCTGGGCTGGGCGCCGGGCGCCGGTCTCTTAAACGACTCGGCCCGCCATTTGGGCGGGCCGAAAGGTGACGGGGAGCGACCCCACGCAACCGACAACGCAAAGAAATCCTAGCCTGAACTGGGGACGGAATTTCGCGAATTACCGCCCAGCACCGCCTGCATCGGTTGCGGGGCGACGCCGAGCGCCCGCGCGTCCGCGATTCCATGCTTTGCCACCATATTTGCCTCCAGCAGCTCGGCCTCGTCCCACGTGATGGGCGTGCCGGTGTTCATCGTTTGCTCGAGTAGGCGCAATGTGCGCGAGACCATGGGGGTCGGGATCGGCAGTAGGGGGCGTTCACGGTCGAGTGAGACCAGCACGGCGTCGACGACTTCCTTGTAGGTCAGGGTCTGCGGGCCAGCCAGCTCGTAGCGCTCGTGGGTGGCTCCGTTGCCGGAGCGACCCAACGCAGCAATCACACAATCGGCCACGTCCTCCGCCCATATCGGTTGGCAGGCTGCGCGGCCGCGTCCCGATATCGGCACGAGTGGCAGCAGCGAAAGGCGCTCGATCAAGGTCAGCCAGCGATCTGTGGGGGCGTACACGAGCGAAGGGGCGATCACAATCGTGTGCATGTCCGACTCCTGCACAGCTTGCTCAGCCAGGGCCTTGGCGCGGAACAGGCGGGCGCGATGGTGGGTCGAGGCGCCAAGCGTTGAGAAGAACACGAAGCGTTCCACGCCGGCGCGCTGGGCCGCCTCGACCATGCGCCAGGTTGCGATTGCTGCCAGCTCCTCAATCGACCCGCGTGGCTGGTCGCGCGTGGAGGCGGCGAGATGCACGACCGTGTTGACACCCCGCATCGCGTTGCGAAACGAAGGTGGGTCGGTCAAGTCGCCGAGCGCGATCTGGACGCGGACTCTTTGGGGTCCGAGGCGCCTAGGGTCGCGCACGAGGCAACGCACGGGCTCACCTTCGGTGATCAGGCGGCGCAGCAAGGCCGAGCCGACGAGCCCAGTGGCGCCGGTGAGCAGGAGCATTGCCCAAAGCTAGCGGAGTACGTCTGACAGCGAACCTCGCCGCGCCGGCAGTATCGGTCTTACTCTTCCGCCCGTACGGCGAAGTTCGCCGTGCTCCGTGACGATCGCGGGACGGGGGATGCGGCATCGCTACTATTCGTCGTCCCGCAACAAGTAGCCCCCAAACGAATCGAGAAGGAAGCGAATGGCCTACGTAATCGCTGAGCCGTGCATCGGCACGAAGGACAATTCCTGCGTCGAGGTGTGCCCCGTGGATTGCATCCACCCGACGCCCGACGAGCCCGGCTACGACGCGGCCGAGATGCTCTACATCGATCCGGAGGAGTGCATCGACTGCGATGCCTGCGTCGAGGCGTGTCCGGTGGACGCCTGCTTCGCCGAGGATCAGCTCCCCGACGAGTGGCAGAAGTTCGCCGCGATAAACGCCGAGTACTTCGCCAACGCCAAGTAGCCTAGCCCTGCCTACCGGGCCGCTGGTGCGGCCCGGCCAGATGGGGGAAGCGGTTGAAGTAGCCCTGCTTTACTGAGCCGGCTACGCGGCCCGGCCAGATGGGGAAGGGGTTGAAGTAGCCCTGTTTTACCGGCCGCTACGCGGCCCGGCCAGATAGGGTCGGGCGGCCGGTTAGGCCATCGGCAGTGACACACCCGCCGGCTTCGGGCTTGCCGGCGGCGCTGGCGGACTCGGCGCGACTTCCACGAGCGGCAGCGTCGGCAGCTCCATCGGCGTCATCGCGATCAGGCCGCGCGCGGCCTGACGGATCGCTTGCGACGCGGGGTCGTCGGGATCCTCGATCACGAGCGGCAGGCCGCTGTCGGCCTGTGCTCGCAAGGGCATCGTCAGCGGCACTTTGCCGAGCAAGGGCACGTCCAGCTCGTCCGCCAGCTCCTTGCCTCCACCCTCGCCGAAGATCGCATAACGCTCGCCGGAAGGCGTGGTGAAGCCGGACATGTTCTCGATCACCCCACAGATCTCAAGCGATACCTTGTTGGCCATCTCCGCTGAGCGACGGGCCACCTTCTGCGCTGTGGGCTGTGGGGTTGTGACGATTACGAACTGTGCCTGCGGGAGCAGCTGCGCGAGCGTCATCGACACGTCGCCCGTGCCGGGCGGCAGATCGATCAAGAGATAGTCGAGCACTCCCCATTCGACGTCCTGCAGGAACTGGTTGAGCGCCTTGTGGAGCATCGGCCCGCGCCACACCACAGCCGCGTCCTCCTCCACGAAGAAGCCGATTGACATGACCTTCACACCGTGGGACTCCAGCGGCACGATCTTGCGCTGAGCGGACACGGGTGGACGGGTTGCGCCGAGGCCATACATGCGCGGGATCGAGTATCCCCAGACATCGGCGTCGAGGATGCCCACGCGCTTGCCATCGGCCACGAGCGCAGCAGCGAGATTGGCGGTAAGCGTGGACTTGCCCACGCCGCCCTTGCCCGAGCCGATGCACAGCACGTTCGACACCTGGGCGAGCGAGCCGGCCGGCAGGCTGCCGCGGCCGAGCTTCTGCTGCAGGGCGGTCTTCTCGCTGTCGCTGAGCACGTCGAAGTACACGTTCACGTGCGTGACGCCCTCGAGCGCGGACACGGCTTCGGCGACGGAGGTCTGGAAGTGCCCGCGGATCGGGCAGCCGGCGGTGGTCAGGGAGACGGTCACATCGACTACTCCGTTATCGGAGATGTCGATCGAACGCACCATCTCGAGCTCGACGATCGAGCGGCGCAGCTCCGGGTCGATCACGACCTCCAGAGCCTTGAGTACTTCATCGCGGTTCATGTCTGCTCGCATTCTCGCAGAGAAGAAAATGCCGGCGGGGCGACAGGGGAATCGCCCCGCCGGCGAGGGAGGAGAGGGTGCTTCTACTACCGGCGGGATATATGGGCCGGCAGACCTTCCCGTTTCCGCTCTCTCCTAGGCGGTACGGGGGAAATTTTGCTCAGACGAGGCTGAGAATGCGCTCCTGGACTCGGTTGGCGAGATCTTCGCCGTCGCGCTGGACGCGACGCGCCTCACGCTCGACGCGACCGCGTGTTTGGCGCACCTCGCGTTCAACGCGCACGCGCGTCTTGCGCACCTCGCGCTCGAGGCGGTTGCGGGCGGTGTTGCCGCGGCGCTCGAACTTGCGCAGCTGCGCGTTCGCCTTCGACGGGGTTGCGTAGCTCTCGATCGTGTCGTTGACGCGTGCGAGCACCTGTTCACGGGCGATCAGTACGGCGCCGACGGGGATCAGTACGGCGCGCTCCGCGTAGGAGCTGACCGTGGGGTTCTTGACGGCCGTGGCGGAGCGCTTGGTCGAGGCGCTGGAGTTGCTCGCCCGGGAGGCGGTGGGGCGCCTGGTGGTCTTCGCTCGTGTGGCGCTCTTGGCCGCGGTAGAGCGGGGCGTCTTAGCGCTGCTTGCTGATGTGGACTGGGCTGTTGCCATTTGGAGGGGATCTCCTAGTTGGGGGGCACACTTGTTCTGGTTTGGTGCGAGCTTAGCACCGAACACATGTTCCTAACCCGTTCTGAGGAGATCGTTACACGCGGACCTCAAGCGCGCGTGAACACCCTGTAAAGAACAGCTATGAATCGGATCTAGAGATGGCTGGCGGAACGTGTGTTCGTGCGAGCCACTGCTCTGGGTGCTCGAGCTCGCTCGAGCTCGGCAGCATCTCGGCCGAGCGCCAGGCGACTGTGAGCGCGCTCGGCCCCGCCTGGGCGACTACCTCATCGCAGAAGCCGCGTCCGATCTCGTACTGGCGCATCTTCATCTCGAGGCCAAGCAGTCGCTCGAGGATGCGCCACGGCCAGCCGCGCTCGCGCCGGCGCCGGTTCATCGCGACGCGCATGCGCTCGAGCGTGGGCAAGTCCTCCGCGCCGACGGCATCCATCACGTGCTCGGCGTGGCCCTCGATTAGCGACATGGTGGCTTGCATCTGCTCCACGAGTACCCAACGATCCTCGCCGAGCCCCACGCGCAGCAGCTCGCCACCGCGCAGGCGCTGTGCCAATGCGCGCAAATCCGAGGTGTCTGGCAGTCGCGGCAAGCCACCGAGTTTGACTCCGACCTGCATGCCGTCGATCAACTCGCGCAGCAAGCTTCCGAGATGGTCACGCAGCCATGGTGCTCCTCCGAATTGGACAGCATGGGTGACCTCATGAATGGCAACCCAAGCCGTGAACTCCTCGCGGTCGAGCCCGAGGTTGCGCGCCGCCTGTGCCAGGTTCGGGGCTAGCAGCAGCAGTCGCGGCGGGCGCTCGGGCTCAAGCAGCGCGATGTCGTATTGGCCGAGCACGCGCTGGGAGAGCACCCCGGTGAGTGCCCCCACCTGGGCGCCGAGCAAGAGCTGGGTGATCGAGCGCATTGCGGGAGCGAGTGGTCCGGTGCCGTGTCCAAGGCGTTGGGTGAGAGGATCGAGTAGTGGGCGCATCGTGGCGATGTTGGCTTCGATCCAGCGGGGACGGTCGACCAGCTCGATCGTCGGCAGCGGCTCGTTGAGGGCGAGCCCTGTGTAGGCGCTCACCCGCGTGGCGAACTGCTCGGCAAGCGGCTGTACCCCGTTTATGCTCGAACCCAGGTAGGGGGTGGCGCCGGCGAGCATCTCGCCGATGCGTTGAGCCACGTTCCAATCGATGCCGTCCACATAGAGAGCGTACGCCTCATGTGCGAGATGTCCGCCGGCGGGGGTGGAGCGGCTGCTGGCGATAGGGGATCACTTTGGGAGGCACGCGCTCGTATGCTTGGGTTGTGGCCGTTTCCAGGATCGCTCTCGCCCCGCCGGCAGGCAGCGCGGGCGCGGCGGATGCGGTGGGGTCGTTCTTCGAGCGCGCGGCGGCACGCGATGTGCTCGCGTGGGTGCGCTTGCTTAGCGATCCGAGCGACTCCGCGGCGATGGTGAGGGCGCTTGGGCGCCCTCCGATCGAGTTGCGCCAAGTGGACATAGCGCGGGTCGTTCAGGTGGCACGTAAGGCCAAGCTCGACATGGTGGCGGCGCTTGGGCCGGCAACCGAGTCGCCGCAGATGCCGCCCGAGGCGCGTGAGCGGATCGAGCGTTTTCGGGCGCTGCACGGCGAAGCAAAGATCGTCTTCGAAGCGCTGCGTCCACGTCTGCGATGCAGCCCGCAAGAGCTGGCGGCAGAGCTGACCGCCGCCTCGGAGGCGAGGCTGCTCGGCGGCGAGAGTATCTCCCAGGCGCGTGCCCAGACGCTCGAGGCAACCGTCGAGCTGATGCGCGAGGAGGTGCTGGGGGGGGCCACGAGGATCGCTGGGCGCCTTGGCGAGCTGCGTTTGGACACGGACCTCGACATCTCTCACGGCGTGGTTCGCTACCTGGAGCTTGTGAAGCTCGCCGCCCTGAAGGAGCGGCCAGCTGGCCAGGGCGTGGCAGAGGCGCTGGCGGACATCAACCAGCGTTTGCTTGCCGCTTGCACGCCGTTGCAGCGTGAGATCTTCCAGACCTCTAGCTTGGATGAGACCTTGCTCGCGAGTGAGCAAGGTGCGCTCGAGCCAGGTGTGGCCAACCAGGCTGGGTTCTCGTCTGGCGCAGCCGAGCAAGGCGAGCTCGGGGAGCGGTCCAACGGCACCCAGACCGGCGGTGGCTGCCCCCGCGCTTGGCGCTTTCGCCCGGCGTGAGGAGCCCTCGCTGCAGGCGTTCCTGCCCAAGCGAGGAGACGGGCTCGTGCTGTCGGCCTCTGATATCGACACGTATAGGAGCTGTCCGCTGCGCTACAAGCTTGGCCGCGTACTTAAGATCCCATCCCCGCAAACCTTGCACCAACGCTTTGGGATAGCGGTGCACCAGGTGCTCGAGCGCTATCACGCCTCCGAGCACACGACGGTGCAACAGATGATGGAGCTGTTCGAGGGTTGCTGGCGCCGCGGCGGCTTTGGCAACAGCGACCGCGAGCGCGAGCTATACGCAATGGCGCGCGCTGCACTTGTGCTCTACCACGGGCATCTGGAAGCCCATGAGGCAGAGCCGGTGTGGTTTGAGCGCTCGTTCTCGTTCAAGTTGGGGCCCCATCACTTGCGCGGACGGGTCGATCGTGTCGATCGGCTCCCAGATGGGGCGTACGAGATGATCGATTACAAGACCTCGCGGCCGAAGAGCGCCGAGCAGCTTCACGACGATGTGCAACTTTCGCTTTATGCCGTTGGGGCGCGTGAGTCGTGGGAGGTGCAAGCAGAGCGTCTCTCTTATTACTACGTGCTCGACGACCTCAAGGTGCCCGTGCCGAGCGCCGAGATGGACACCGACTGGATCACGAGGGTGGTGGCTGAGGTGGGCGAGGCGATCATCGCCCAGCGCTTCGAGCCGACACCCTCACCAAGTGTGTGCGCGCTGTGTGACTACCGGATCGCCTGCCCAGCTTGGGAGCGATAGGCGGTCAGCTACCTGCCTTATTGTGGCAGTCCTTTCAAAGGGCTTCGCAAAGACCGCTTGACAACTTGCACCACGTGGGTATATAGTGGCTACGTGTTCGTTCCTGTCAAGGGTGCGGGCTGTACATAAGGTCGGGTTTTGGGTCGGTCCCCGTGGTCGACACCAACTTGTTTTGACGGGGCCCTTGGGAGAGGGACCGGGTCGTTTCTGAGAGGGAGTTGTATTCAGCGTGATTTCTTTGGGGAATAACGTTTTTGAGAGTCCGTGTCGCATTGACGGGTCCGTAATAGGACGCGTCAGCGTCGCTGACGCGTCTCTCTCTCTCTCTCTCTCTCTCTCTCTGGCCGAGCTGGCCCTGCAGGGCTAGGCTCAACCGCCGCGGAAGGGTTTCGCGGTCCACCCGCCCTGGTGGGCGGGCGGGATTGTCACGGTTGTGGTGGACGCCACCACGCTCTCAGCCCTCGCAAGCGCTCTGTAGGCGCGCATCCCGCTGTTTGGTCTCTTGCCGGCGTGGGCTACGGGTCCGCGCCGGCTTTGTGCTGCCCGTCAACGGGTCAGCTTCTGTCTGTTCTCTTGAGGAGGAAATGGGTCGATGATTGCTCACAGGCTTAAGTTGGCGGTAGTGGCTTTGCTATGCGGACTGGCTTGTCTGTGTGCGATCGGCACAGTATCTGCCACGGCTACGCCCCCATTCGGGGGTGTAGGTACCGAAGTGGGGTCGCTGGGCGGTCCCGTAGGTGTGGGGATCGATCAGGAATCGGGAGATCTGTATGTGGGCGAGTCATTCAATCAGAGCGTCTCCAAGTTCAACGGGTCCGGAAGTTTTCTTTTCGAGTGGGGATGGGGCGTAATCAACGAAGTTGAAGAACCACAGGTTTGCATAACGGCGGGCAGATGTAAGCAGGGACTCTCAGGTGCGGGCGCCGGCGAGTTCGCCAGCTCATGCGGCCCAAACGGTGTGGCGGTCGACAATTCACCCTCAGGCCATAAAGATGTCTATGTAGAGGACTACTGCAATCACAGGGTCCAGAAGTTCAGTCCGTACGGAGAATTCCTGCTCATGTTCGGTGGGCGTGTCAACGCGAGCACCGGTGGAGATTTGTGTCTGGCTGGCGAAAGGTGCACAGGAGGAACAGAGGGCAACGGCGATGGTGAATTTGCGTGGTCTTATGATGACAGCATTATCGCTGCAGGCCCTGGCGGCGCTGTGTACGTTGGCGACGAGGCGCGTATCCAGGTATTCAACGCAACCGGTACATGGCGGGAAAATATTTCGCTGGCGGGCTTGTCGCTGACTGGAAAGGTCACAGCGCTCGCGGTCAATTCGGCCGGCGATGTGTTTGTCAAGGACGAAGGCGTACCTGGCGTGCATGAGTTCGAACCAGATGGGATCGAAGAGAGTACGCGGCTCGACCCGGGCGGCGAAACCGTCGAAGCCCTCGCGATTGATGGTTCCAGCGACCTGTTTGTTGCTGAATCAGATAGCGGGTTTCATGTTCTGGAGTATGGGCCTTCGGGTAAAGAGCTCGAGAGCTTCGGTGCGGATACAGCGGGGAGGGCGACTGGAATAGCGATTCGGACCCGCTCGATGAGCTTTATGCAGTAATTTCAACGAGATCTGGATTCTGTCGCAGCCGCCACCAGGCCCATTGATAGAAACTGGAAGTGAGGCATCAGCGCCGGGTTCCAAAGGAACCGCGACGCTAGAAGCGACCGTCAACCCCGAGGGTGATGAAACGGAGTATCACTTCGAATACGTAGATCAAGCACATTTCCAGGCTAGTGGTTATGCGAACGCGTTGAGCACCGCCACCACCACCATGCCCGGGTTGGATTTCAATAGCGAAGGCGTCGAGCGCGACCCTGACAAAAATGGCTCCTGGTACCTATCGCTACCGGGTAGTCGCAGAAAACGCTCAGGGTACCGCAACCGGCCCCGACCAGACGCTCACAACCGCGCTGGTCGAAGGTCCGTGGGCGACAAACGTTGCGGGGACCAGTGCCACACTTGCCGCCAAGATCAACCCTTGGGCGCGAACACCGAATACCGCTTGGAATACGGTACGAGCACCTCTTATGGGCACACGTTTTCCGGAGATGTCGGGGAAGGCTCGAGCTATGTCCCGGTCAGCTATGACCAGCAGGAACTGCAACCCGACACGACCTACCACTATCGGCTGATACTGCAAACCGAATTCGGAATATACGAAGGCAGCGATCAGACATTTACCACGCAGGCCGTCGGCGGCGAGCTGACGCTGCCAGACGGACGGGCGTGGGAATTGGTCTCGCCCGCGAAAAAAAAGGTGCTCTGATCGAAGCGTTCGCCGCTGGTGGAGAGATACAAGCTGCGGTGGACGGAGATGCGATCTCCTATCCAGCCAGCGAACCTATGGGGGAAGACGCGGTAGGCAGAGATGAGTTCTCACAGATCCTCTCCACCCGCGCCTCTGATGGATGGCGCTCTGAAGATATCTCGATTCCGTACTCACCGCCAGGTGAAGGAGAGCAGCCGACGGAAGGGGCAGAATACAATTTTGAGTACCGGCTGTTCTCACCTGACCTGTCAACAGCTGTTCTCCAACCACACGATTTTCACGGGTTCACCCTTTCGCCCGAAGTCACGGAAAGAACACTCTATTTACGCAATAACGAAAACGACGGTTATGTGCCACTCGTGACGCCGGAGAATGTACCGTCTGGAACCAAATATGGCGGCGCAGGAGATGAAGGCGAAACCGCGTCAAAAGTAGGATCTAACACGTTTATGGAATTTCTGACGGCAACGCCCGACCTGAGCCATATCCTGTTTCGCACCCCAATCGCTTTGACGCAGAACGCACAGAGTGGAGTTGGAGTCAAAAACACCTCCAACCTGTATGAGTGGAGCGCCGGTGAGCTGCGGCTCGTTAACATCCTTCCGAACAATACGACGACTGTCGAAAATCATCCTACGGTTGGTCGTAGTCCTGAAGACGGCGCGCACGCCGTCTCCAGTGATGGCGAGCGGATTGCATGGACTCAGACGGAAGGAAATACGGAGAATCTCTATGTTCGTGACATGGTCGAAGAAAAGACAGGGCAAGTCGGCGGTTCGGAAGCACTGTTTCAGACGATGAGCAGCGACGGTTCGAAGATATTCTTCCTGGAACACGGGGAATTGTACGAGTATGATTTTGCCAGCGGCGCACAGATTGATCTGACCGCAAATCATGGTGCAAACGAACGCTCTGCCGGTGTAAAGGATACCGTGTTGGGCGCGAGTGAAAATGGATCTTATGTCTACTTCGTGGCTAGTGGAGATTTGGCTGACGGCGCCGTAGGCGGAGTGGACAATCTCTATTTGCTTCATGAAAATAACGGAGATTGGACGACTGAGTATGTAGCAACTCTGTCGAGTGAAGACGAAAAAAACTGGACCGGACAAAAATCCTCTTACACCCCTAATCCTGATGTCGTGAGTTCGAGGGTTTCGTCCAGTGGGCAGTACTTGGAGTTTATGTCTAACAGATCGCTGACTGGTTATGACAATGTGGATGCGCTTAGTGGTCGCCCAGATGAGGAGGTGTATTTGTACGATGCCACTTCGGACCATCTTGGGTGCGTCTCGTGTGATCCCTCAGGCGGACGACCGATTGGTGTGCCCGATAAATTTTCCCAGGAATCGTTGCTGGTAGACCGCAATAGTATTTGGGAAGATCATTGGCTGGCTGGAAGCATTTCTGGATCGCGCGATGCGGGAGGAACCGAGATATATCAGCCACGCAACCTTTCCAATGACGGGCGGTTGTTCTTCGAAAGTCCTGACGGGTTGGTGCCTCAGGCCACGAACGGACTTGAGAATGTGTATGAGTACGAGCCCGTGGGCGACGGCAGCTGTACGAGTGCAAGTGTGACGTTCAGCGAACATTCAGATGGTTGTGTGGGTTTGATCTCGTCCGGCATATCAAGCTCGGAATCGGCGTTTTTCGATGCAAGCGAAAACGGTGACGACACGTTCTTCATCACCGCCAGTAAATTGGTGTCGGCGGATTACGATTCAGGCTACGACGTATATGACGCGCACGTGTGCTCGGCAGAAGCACCCTGTTCGACCGGGACGGTGTCTGCGCCGCCGTGCACCTCAGGCGACTCGTGCAAGGCCGCTCCGTCCCCTCAACCGGAAATCTTTGGCCCGGCTCCTAGTGCAACATTTTCAGGCACAGGCAATGTCGTGGTCGAACCATCTACCAAGGCGACCAAACCAAAGTCTTTGACTCAGGCGCAGAAGCTTGCGCGCGCGTTGGCTGCATGCCGTAAAAAGAAGGATAAAGCCAAGCGAGCGGCGTGCGAGAGGCAGGCACGGAAACTGTATGCCGCGCGAAGTACGCGCAGGATCAATACCAGCCGTAAGGGCCACGGGTGAACATCATGATCTCTATCAGGAATAAGGTGTTCTCTGTATCTGTGCTGGCGGTTGTCGCTGTGCTGGCGTCAGGCGTTGGCAATGCCTCGGCAGCGATGCCATGGTGGCATGTGAACACGATCTCGGCACCCCCGAGCGAAGTCGGCGGGGACGCTGGGATTGTCGTGGAAGCCAGTAACCTTGGGGACGCGATGGTCAACGGGAGTGCTAGCCCCGTGACGATCGTCGATAAGCTGCCGGCGGGCGTTACGCCGACTGAGATCTACGCGGAAGGTGGCGGTGGGGAGATAGGTCGTGAACTCATCGGCGCACTCGGATTTGGCTGCTCGCTGTCTGGGCAGACGGCGACATGCACGTATGGTGGTCCGCTGCTTGCCTACGAACGTCTGATGATCGCTATCACCGTGAAAGTCGCCACAGGAGATGGAGACGGAGAAAACGAAATTGACATATCCGGCGGAGGCGCGGCGTCCGTGAGCTCGCACAGGGCGCTGGCGCTCAGTGGAAGTTTACCATCGTTCGGGGTTGAAAATTACGAACTGGACCCCGAAGAAGAAGGAGGTGAGCCCGATACTCAAGCGGGTTCGCACCCATTCCAGTTGACGACGTCGCTGACGTTGAATACCCACGCCGTACCGACTTTGGACAGTTATTTGCACGAAATTTTGCCCGAAATCCAGCCGCTGGCGTATACAAAGGATCTACATTTCACTCTGCCTCCGGGACTGATTGGGAACCCCACACCGCTGCCAAAGTGCAGTGACTATGTGTTTACTTTGGAGGCAGAAGGTCACGGTTCCGGGTGCTCATCAAATACGGTTGTGGGAGTCGCCACGCCGATCGTAACCGCCATAAGTCGTAGTACCCATGTACCGCTGGCGTTTGCCGAGCCTTTGTACAGTCTGGTGCCCTCTGCGGGCGAACCCGCGAAATTTGGCTTTATAACGCCGGGCGGAGGTCCGGTGGTTCTGGATACGTCTGTGCTGGTTGGCGGCGACTACGGTGTTGTTGTCTCTGTTCCCGATATTACGGAGCTGCTGGAGTTCGTCGGCGACCAAGTTACCTTCTGGGGTGTACCCGCCGATGAACGACATGATATTGCGCGTGGCTCGTGCCTCGGGAATGTAAGCACACTGGGAGGGGAAACGTGTCCTGTCAAGGAAACATCCAAACCGTTCCTGATCTTGCCAACGGCGTGCCCCGGCGATCTCCGTACGAGTGTTGAAGCCGATTCCTGGGCTCAGGTGGGGCAGTTCACGGGCAAGGAATACACGTTCGCCAATGGCGCAGGCGAAACATACGGCCTTGACGGTTGTAACCGGTTGAGTTTTGAACCGTCGATCAGCGTTGCACCCGACGGGCAGCAGGCAAGCACGCCGACCGGTCTGACCGTTGGTGTGCACGTTCCTCAGGAATCAAGCCTGAATCCAACGGGGCTCGCTGATTCTACGGTGAAGAATACGACGGTGACGTTGCCCGCGGGTGTGGGGTTGAACCCGGCGGGTGCGGATGGCTTGTCCTCTTGTAGTACAGAACAGGTTGCGTTGGGTAGTCAGGGCGAACAAACATGTCCTGAATCCTCGAAGGTTGGGACGGTTGAAATCAAGTCGCCGCTGTTGCCTAATCCGTTGGTTGGTGCCGCGTATTTGGCCCAGCAGGACGCCAACCCGTTTGGGAGTCTCGTGGCCTTGTATTTGGTGGCGTACGATCCGGTATCGGGTGTGCGGGTGAAGGTGGCTGGTGAAGTCAAACCTGATCCTGTGACGGGTCAGCTGGTCTCTACGTTCAAGGAAACACCCCAGTTGCCGTTTGAAGAATTGAGCCTGCATTTCTTTGGTGGGTCGAGGGCGCCGTTGGGGACTCCCGCGTTGTGTGGTGGCTATACGACGAAGGCGTCGATCGCGCCGTGGTCTGGTAATGCCGCAGTGGATTCGTCTTCTGAATTCAAGATCACCAGCGGCCCGAGCGGAAGCCCGTGTAGTAATCCGTTGCCGTTCGATCCAACCCTTACCACAGGCAGCTTGAACATCCAGGCTGGTGCATTCACGCCATTTACCATGACGATGTCTAGGGAAGATGGGAATCAGAACTTGGATGCGATCCAGTTGAAGATGCCCCCAGGACTCCTGGGCACCCTGTCTGATGTCAAGTTGTGTGGCGAAGCAGAAGGCAATGCTGGTACATGTGGTCCTGAAAGCCTGATCGGTCATACCACCGTCAGCGTTGGCCTTGGTGGCAATCCCTATACGGTGACTGGTGGTGAAGTGTTCATCACGGGTCCGTATGAGGGTGCTCCGTATGGACTATCGATCGTGAATCCCGCGAAGGCCGGACCGTTTGATCTGGGGAAGGTGATCGTGAGGGCGAAGATCGAAGTGGATCCCACGACCGCGGCGTTGACGATCACGAGCGATAGTGCGGGTCCGTATGCGATCCCGCAGATCCTTGACGGGATCCCACTAGAGATCAAGCACGTAAATGTCTCGATAGATCGTCATGACTTCACGTTCAACCCAACGAACTGCAGTCCGATGAGCATAGGTGGAGGCCTGACGAGCAGCCAAGGATCGGTATCGAAGTTGAATGTGCCGTTCCAGGTCACCAACTGTGCGACGTTGAAGTTCAAACCGATCTTCTCGGTCTCCACCAGTGGGAAAACCTCGAGGGTTAAGGGCGCGAGCTTGAACGTGAAGCTCACCTATCCCAACGCGGCGTTTGGGACCCAGGCGAACATCGGCAAGCTCAAGGTCGACCTACCAAAGCAGCTCCCATCCAGATTGACGACCTTGCAGAAGGCGTGTCCTGACACCACGTTTGACGCGAACCCAGCGGCGTGTCCTGCAGCATCGAGGGTGGGTACGGCTACAGCTACCACCCCGGTGCTACCGGTGCATTTGGAAGGCCCGGCGTATTTCGTCTCCCATGGCGATCAGAAGTTCCCCGAACTGATCTTCGCTCTATCGGGCGAGGGCGTAACGGTTTATGTGCATGGCGAAACGTTCATCAGTTCCGCGGGGATCACGAGCAGCACGTTCCGCACTGTCCCCGATGTCCCGATCGGCACGTTTGAACTGAAGCTCCCTCAGGGTCCCTACTCGGCATTGGCGGCAAATGGGAACTTGTGCACGAGCAAGCTGGTCATGCCAACGACGTTCGTTGGTGCCAATGGGATGAGCATCAAACAGTCGACGTCGATCACGGCGACTGGGTGCCCGAAGCACAAGGCCAAGAAAGCAAGCAAAGCCAAGAACACCAAGCACAAGAAGAAGAAATGAGATGCCTACCAAGGGAAGGGCGTCGTCAGAGAAGACGGCGCCTACAAGACTCAGAAGACCCCACCACGAGCCGGCGGCAACCGATGACGAGCCGATAGCAACCCACGTCGGCCTGGTGGGGTCCGGTGGGGAGTTGGTGGGTGCGCGCGGAGTGCCTGGTAAGGGTTTGGGCTCCGAGCGTGTGACGGGGATTCAACGCGCGCGGATGCTTGCGGCGATGACTGAGGTTTGTGTGGAGCGCGGCGCCGGGAATGTGACTGTCGCGCATGTGGTGGAGCGTGCGGGTGTCTCGCGTCGGACGTTCTACGAGCTGTTCGTCGATCGCGAAGCGTGCTTTTTGGCTGCATTTGACGACGCCATCGCGCGCGCTTCGCGTTATGTGCTTGACGCATACGATCCCGACGCTAAGTGGTCTGAGCGAATCCGAAGCGCTCTCACCGCGCTTTTGGAGTTCCTCGATGTTGAGCACGGTGCGGGTCAGCTCTTGCTTGTCGGCTCGCTTGGCGCGGGGGCAGGCGCGCTCGAGCGTCGCCAGGGTGTGGTCGCACAGATCACCGCGGTCATAGACGAAGGACGCACACAAGCAAAAGCCGGACGGGAGCTATCGCTGCTGACTGCCGAGGGCACAGTCGGGGGAGTCATCTCGGTTTTGCACGCCCGGATGCTCGAGCAAGGCTCTCACTGCCTAGTCGAGCTGGTTAATCCGTTGATGAGCATGATCGTGCTGCCCTACCTTGGAGGCGCTGTGGCCATGAGGGAGCTCTCCAAGCCTGCTACCAAGAGGCCGTCACGCGCTCCTCGTCCTGAGCGCAACCCGCTCGGAGAATTGGATATGCGCCTCACTTACAGGACGGTACGTGTCCTGATGGCGGTAGCCGTGCAGCCTGGCTCATCGAACAGAGTGGTCGCCGAGGTCTCCGAGGTCAGCGACCAGGGTCAGATGTCCAAGCTACTTGCCCGCTTGGAGCACCTCGGCCTGATCCAGAACACCGGCGGCGGCGTGTCCCGCGGCGAACCAAACGCCTGGACGCTCACCGACAAAGGCTGGCAAGTACAAAACGCCATCGCAGAACAAACCGTGGCGGCTTGACTTAGCTTGCGGCAGCTTTGAATCTGTTTTCAACAGAGACAAAAGCGCAACGCTATGTCGCATCGAAGTCCACCCCGGCCCGTAAGGCCGGCATTATGCTGCGCTTTAGGCGGCGCGGCTAGAGTCTCGCCAGGATGAAGGGAAGTTTCTCGCAGGGAACGGGGTCGGCACGAGCGGCGGTTTGCTTGCCAGCAATCGCGCTGCTTACAGTCGTGCTGCTTGCCGGCTGCGGCGGCGGGTCCACCGCCTCCACCTCCTCCTCGGCTGTCCCCAGCTCCCCCGCCACATCGGCGCAGGGCTCTGCCTCGAATGTCGACGCGGTTGCGCTGGTTTCCAGCACCCCGATTCCGAAGACGAGCTATACGCACTGGATGGCGATCGAGAAGGCGCTGGGCGGTACGAGCAACCCAAGCCATATGGCGCTCGGCTTTTTGATCACCTCCGAGTGGGTTATCGGTGAGGCTGCCGCTCGCGGGATCTCGGTGTCTGAAGCCGAAGTCAAGCAGCGCCTCGCCCAGACCGAGAAGCAGATCTTCCCGAAGGCCGGCGCGCTACAGAAGTTCCTGGCGAAATCGGGTGAGACCGAAGCCGATCTGCTCGCGCGTCTGAAGGTAGAAATGCTCGAGTCGCGCATCGCGGCGAAGGTCACAGCTGGCAAGAGCGGCTCGCAGAGCAAGGCGCTCATCGCGAGCTTCGAGACGGCATTCCAGCACCACTGGAAGAGCTACACCACTTGCAAGCCGGCTTATGTAATGGAAGATTGCTCGGAGTACAAGGGCAAGCCCGAAGAGCTCACCGCCACGAGCTCCTCCTCGCAAAGCTCCAGCTCGGGCTCCTCAGGCTCCTCCTCGAGCTCCTCGGGCTCCAGTTCATCCAGCTCGAGCTCCTCTAATTCCAGCGGCGAGATTCCGCCTCCTCCTACGGGTGCCATGTCGATCTCCAGTTCCGCGTTTGGGCTCAACGGGGCGATCCCCACCGAATACACATGCGATGGCGCGGGTATCAGCCCACCGCTTGAATGGAAGAACGTACCCGCCAAGGCAGCGGCGCTCGTGCTGTTCGTCATCGACGACAACACCGCTGGTCCCGCCGGAGGCATCCGCTGGATCGTTGGCGACATCAACCCCTCGAGCAAAGGGGTCGCCGCCGGCAAGACGCCCGAAGGGGGAATTGTGGGCTCCGACACCCAGGGCCATACCGGCTACGGGGCCATCTGTCCCCCGCATGGGAAGGCCAGTACGATCGAGTTCGTGCTCTACGCCTTGAGCAAGAAGATCCCGCTCACCACGGGCTTCCAACCAGATATCGCCGAGGCAGAGTACGGCGGCGGCAAACTGTTGCTCGGTCAAGCCGCTGTCACCTACGGGGTCGCTTCGCGCTAGACCTGCTCCGCGCTAGTCCCCACTGCGAGTCGGGGACTGTTCGGCTCTCAGACCGTCAGCTCTCGATCCCGCGCTGGCGCAAGAAGCGTTGGAATTCGCGCGCCAGGAGATCTCCTGAAGGTAGATCCTGTGGGCTGATGCTCGCCTGATCGCTCTCCGCCGCACGGCGCTCCAAGCGCTCTACGAACGCCTGGATGTCGGGGTCCGATTGGACCGCGAGCCCCACCTGATGTTCGTACTCGCCGGCGGCTTCCTCGAGCTCTGACACGTCCACCGAGATCCCTACCAGCAGCTCTAGCTTGCGAAGCAAAGCGAGTGCCGCCTTGGGGCTCGCGGCGGCTGCCACATAGTGGGGAACGCTTGCCCACACGCTCGCCGAGGGCAGTCCCGCTTGTGCACTAGTGGCGTGTAGCACGCCGACGATCCCCGTTGGGCCCTCGTAGCTACTTGCTTTCAAGCCCAACCGCTCGAGCATGGAGGCGTCTGAGGCGAAGCCCGTCATGGTCACCGGGTGGGAGTGCGGGACGTCTGCCAGAAGCCCACCGAGCGTCACCACAAGCTGCACGTCGAGGGCTTCGGCGAGGTCCAGGATCAGCGAGCTGAACGAGCGCCAGCGCATCGATGGCTCGGCGCCTTGCACTATCACGAGATCGCGATGCGCACGCGGCGCTCGGGCCTCGAAGATCTCTACCGATGGCCACGAGATCACTCGTGCCTGGGTCTCGTCGATTTGCACGTGTGGACGGTTGGCCTGGAAGTCGTAGAACTCCTCGCTATCGATCCTGGCGAAGCGCTCGGCTCCCAACGCCTGCCCCAGGAACGCGGTGGCGGTTGAAGCCGCATCACCCGCGTCATTCCAACCGGAAAACGAGCACACCATGGCCGGGGCTCGCAAGCCGTCGGGGCGACGATCCCATATGAGTGGCTGCATCCGACCCACCGTACATCATGAACAGCTGATGTCCACCACGAGCCCAACAACCACAATGCCCGGTGGTGAGCACGGGATGGCCGACGCTCCAGCATCCACAGCTTCCATGCTGTCCGCCGGACCGGGAGACAGCCACGGGGCAACTGAGGTGCAGACGATAGCCACCCTGCGCGAGGGCGACGCGGTGGACGCCGTGTTTGCGTGCGTGCGCAAGGAGCGGCTGATGGCGCGTTCTGGGAAGCCCTACCTCACGGTTGAGCTACGCGACCAGGCGGGCAGCGTTACCGGCAGGGTGTTTCGCGACGCCGACCTGCTAGCGGGGCGCTTTGAGCGAGGCGATCTAGTGAGCGTGCGCGGGCGTGCTGAAATGTTCCGCGAGCAGCTACAGCTGGCGGTCGAGCAAATCGCGCGGGTAGAGCTCTCAGGCGAGGACGCGGTGCGCTTCCTGCCCGTCTCCCGCCGCGACCTCGACGAGCTCGAGGGCTTCTTCGAGCACCTCGCCCGCGAGGTGTACGACCCCGGCCTCAAAGCACTGCTGCAAGGGTTGCTCGGCGACCGTGAGCTGCGCGCGGAGCTACGCCGCGCACCTTGCTCTCTACCCTCCGCTGGACCGACACGATCCTCCCTCCACCACGCCTTCCTCGGCGGCTTGCTCGAGCACACGGTGGCGGTTGCAACGATGGCGGTGGAGCTGTGCGCGGTACACCCTCGCCTAGACCGCGACCTGTTGCTGTGCGCGGCACTCGTCCACGACCTTGGCAAGACACGCGAGTACGCCTACGGCGCCGAGATCACCCGCACTGAGGAGGGTCGCATGTTGGGTCACATCGAGTTGGGGCTACGACTGATCGCCGTGCATATCCCGCCAACGCTGAGTCCCGAGCGGCGCATGGCGCTCGAGCACTGTGTGCTCTGTCATCACGGCGCCGAGGGTGCGGGCGCCCACCGCTTCGCCTCGGCCGAGGCGCTTGCCTTGCAGCGGCTCAACGCCCTCGACGCGGGCGTGAAGGGCGCGTTCGAGCAGGGCCTCCCCCATTCGGGCCCAGGCGGTCGTTGACCATGCGCTGAGAAACCCCCGTCACCCGATCAAGTACGGGCTCGGCGATGCCGATCATGAAAGCGTGGGGGACCGACCCAGTTCAACTGCCGCATCCGTAAGCGAGCTCTCGCTGCTGCGTCCCGCCGACGGGCCGCGCGAGCCTGCCCACGGCAGCTCGATCCAGCGCGATGCCCTCAGCCAGGCGCTCGCCGATGGTCGCCCGGGACGATTGATCGGCGACGTGGTGGTGGACCTCGGCTTCGCCACCCGCGAGAAGGTGGAGGAGGCGGTGGAGCTTGCGCGTGCCCAGCGCAAGCCAACGGGCCAGATCCTCGTTGAGCAGGGCGTCCTGCGTCACGACCAGCTCGCGCGGGTGGTGGCCGAGCGCTTCGGCCTGGACTACATAGACCTGTCGGTGTACGAGCTCGACATGGGCGCGGTGAACCTGATCGACATGGAGGCGATCCGGCGCTACCAGGCGGTGCCGGTCGGCTTCACTGGAGGACGGCACGTTGCTGCTGGCGATGGCCGACCCCACGAACGTGCTCACGATCGACGACATCGCGATGCTCACCGGCCGGCGCGTGCGCTCGGCGTCGCCTCGGTCGAGGACCTGAACATCCTGATCACGCGCTCTGCGCGCGTGGAGCAGTCGGTGGAAGACATCGTCGAGGAGGACGAAGCAAGGCCGAGACGGAGCTCGTGATGGACGAGGCCGACAAGGACGCGCCGGTAATCAAGCTCGTGCACTCGATCATCGCCGAAGCGATCGAGCAGGGCGCCTCGGACATCCACATCGACCCGGGCGAGGGCGACATGCGCGTGCTGTTCCGCGTCGACGGCGTGCTCTCTCCGACGGCCACCCTCAAGCGCCGATGGCGACGAACGTCATCTCGCGCATGAAGATCATGTCCGAGATGGACATCTCCGAGCGGCGCGTGCCCCAGGACGGGCGCTTCGCGCTGACCGTCGACCGGGCGGCGCGTGGACGTCCGCGTGACGACGCTGCCACTCGTGTATGGCGAGGGCGCCTGATGCGCATCCTCGACAAGGGTGTCGCGGTGCGCGGCCTGGAGTCGCTGGGCATGCAGCGCACCGAGCAGGACCGCTTCGCCTACGCGATCGCGCCGACCCAACGGTGCGGTGCTCGTGACCGGGCCCGACGGGCAGCGGCAAGTCGACGACCCTGTATGCGGCGCTCGGCGCGGTCAACGACGGCAGCCGCTCGATCCTCACGATCGAGGACCCGGTCGAGTCGCGCATCGCGGGGGTCAAGCAGATGCAGGTCGCTCCCAAGGCCGGCATGACGTTCGCGGGCGGGCTGCGGGCGATGCTGCGGGCCGACCCCGACGTGATCATGGTGGGCGAGATCCGCGACCGCGAAACCGCCCACATCGCGGTCGAGGCGGCGCTCACCGGCCACCTCGTGCTCTCGACGCTGCACACCCGCGATGCTCCGAGCGCGCTCGGCCGGCTGATCGACATGGGCATCGAGCCGTTTCTGATCTCCTCGGCGATCGACTGCGTGGTCGCGCAGCGGCTCGTGCGCATGCTCTGCCCGCACTGCAAGCGCCCGAGCAAAGCCCCCGAGTCGCTGCTCGCCGAATACGGGCTATATGAGTCCGAGGCGTTCGAGCCGGTCGGTTGCTCGCGCTGCGCCGCCACCGGCTATCGCGGGCGGATGGGCATCTATGAGGTGATGTCGATCACCGAGGAGGTTCGCGCGCTCATTCTTGAGCCGCGCCTCGGTTGACGAGATCGCGGCCGCCGCCGATGCGACAGGGGATGCGGCGCATGCGCGACGACGGGATCGCCAAGGTGCGCGCCGGTCAGACCTCGATCGCTGAGATCGAGCGGATGACCACGAGCATGCTCTGACATCCCCACGTCAGGTTCTCGGCATCGGCGGTTCGCCCCAGGTCAGGTTCCGGGCACCGGGGGTTCGCCCCAAGGTCAGGTTCCAGGCACCGGCGGTATCAGCAGCGAAACTTGTAGCGCTCCCTTGGGGAACGCCTCAGCTGTAAATGAATAGACGTGGTAGCGAACGCCGTCGAAGAGCACTTCGCCACGCTTTGGGATGCTCAGCGGAGCAGGGCTCACGCTGCCGACGAGCACCTGATTGCCCTGACTCAGAAACGACTGCACGCCGGCGAAGCGCTGGGCGAGGATGACGTAGCCCAGGTCGTCTTGGACCGACAGCAAGAAGTGCCCCACGATGCCCCCACGCGCGTTGCGCACATCCCCCCGGATGGGCGCCAGCACATGTGGTCCGCCGACGTCCGCAACGAGGGTTTCTCCCAACGTCGCACGCACGCGCACCACGTGCAGAGTGGATTTGAAGAACGTCACGATCGCGGCGTGTGTGGCGGCGGCGTCATCGCTGGCGACCGCTTCCTGGAAAGGTCGCGAGCGTTCGAAGTCACGTACTACCGCCCGTGTACGCGCGCCCGATTGCTCGTCGCGATAGATCCGCACGGCTGCCTGTCCGATCGTGTTGGCTGCCGTTTCCGCGGCGGTGGGGGCGCACGCGGAGGAGGCGGGAACCGGAGCGAGCACGAACGTGCGCAGCTTCACCGCCGGGAAGCCGGTGCCGGGGAAGGAGTAGACGGAGTAACGCGCCCCGCGAAAGGAAACCTCGCCTTTGTCTGGGATGCTGTTCGGTGCAGTTGTAGCCGAGCCGCCGAGGGTGTGCGGGCCCGAGCGGGCGAAGACCAGCGCTTCGGTAATGGTGTGTACGGTGTCCGCATAACCAAACACCCCCTGCTCCGCGGCTGTGACGATGCCGATTGTGCGTCCTTCGGCGTTCTTCAGTGGAGCGCTCACAGGGGCGACCGCGTTGGCGTCGCCGTATTCAACGAGCGTACGCCCAGCCACTGTCACGCGCACTCGCACGAGCTGTCCGCGTAGCAGCGGCGCGATGGCTGCCCTCGCTGCCGCTGGGTTTTTGGCTTGCACGGCGGCAAGCAGCGCCGGCGAGCTAGCCACCCGTTCGGCGGCGGGTTGCGCGATACGCCCTCCAGAGAGCTCGTGGTAGACGTTTTCGGCGATCGTTCCCAGCGCTCTGGCTACCGCGTTCGCGCATTGTGGCGGGGCTGGTGAGATCGTCGCCGAAGTGTCATCCGCGCTGGTGTTGGAGCCGCAGCTGGTGAGGGCGAGTACTGCCAGAGCGACGCCTACTAACAGCGCGGCTCGACGACGTCTTCGAGCCCGTCGACTGGAGCAGCGTTTGGCCGGGGAAGCCGCGGCGGTCATATCGGCTCAGGCTAGGCCTCCGGCATGGTTAGTCGGTTAGATCTTTCTTAGGCCTATCGGGTGCTAAGCGATCCAGAGTGCTAGACCGTCGATAGTGCTGGGCTCGTCGATAGTAGGCCCATCGAGTGCGCCCCGATGGTGCTGTGCCCAGGAGGACACCCAATGTGGGTGACATCCCGGGCACAGTTCTCGGTGTTATTTCTTCTTGCCTTTGCCCTGTTTTGCCTTTCCTTTGGATTTCTTCTGCTTGCTTGTCTTGCCCTTCGATGGAGGCGGCGTAATGGGATCGAGACGCGTACCGCCGTTGTAGGTGGTCACTGGGCAGTGCAATGGGCGGCCGAGGTCAAACGGACCTGAGATCGCCTGCGTCGGGACGGCCTTTTCCAGATAGATATCGGTGACCGTCAGCACCGGGTCAACACGTGGTTCAGCGCACAGGGGGGTACCGATAGAGAACTGTCCCGTAACCGTCTCCCAACCGGTCTTGGTGGAGCCCTCACAGTTGTCCGCCCAACCAGGCAGTTCGCCGCCGCAGGAGAACGTGTCCGACAGCGGTGCGTTCGTTGCATTGCTGGTGACGACAGGTGCCGCCTCGAAGCCGGTCACCGGAATGTTCGTCTCCAGCTGGTAGCCCGTGATCGGGCCGTTGCAGTAGAACGTGTAGCGAACTTGCTGTTCTTCGCTTCCGAGTTCGGGCGTTCCAATAGATATGTGTCCTGAGCAGGTGAGGTTGTTCGGGCTTCCTTCGATTCCCACTTCGGCGTGAGCCGAGGCGACGATCGCCATCGAGAGGACGATCGAGCCAAGGACCGCGCCGAGCCAGAGGGAAGCTCGGTGATGGACGGGTTGATGTGTGTGCAACGGGGGTCTCCGTTCGTTGTTTGACGATGTGAAGGCGGGGGTTCAGCCGCCTGCGTGCGCCGCCGCCGCTCCTCGATCCAGAAGATCTGAGAGCGCTCGGCGCCGCGGTTGTGCGATGGATGCGGCCTGGGCCGCCTTCTTGGCCGTGGCGGCGGCACTTGCCGCATTGCCACTCTTGCTGTAGATCCCCGCGCCGAAAGACACAGCGCTCGGATCGTTGGCATGGCCCAAGGGGAGGACTCCGAAGAGCCGTGCGAGGCTCTTGGAGAGCGAGAAGTCGTTGAGACTTTCCGCCACGCTCGCGCCGGCGTGCACGAACGGCGAGATCAACAGTGCCCCGACCGGTTTGGCGGCTGCGCTCGTCGATGAGGGTGCGCTGTCGGGCACGATCACGATCAGCCCTTCCTTGCGGTAGGCGCTCGTGGCGAGGATCTGTGGCATCACTTCCCGGAGGAAGGCATCGGCGGGTGCTAGCCCTGCCGGTGCACCGGGGCCGCACGGGGTGCTGGAGCCGTCGTTACATGCGGAGGGCACGATCCAGCTCAGGCTGGGTGTGTTCGCGGGCGTCTGGAGGTCGCCTGGCAAACGGCTGAGATCGACGTCGTCACTCGCGCATGCGCCGGCGTCCAGCAGCGAGTGGAAGTAGACAAATGGGTTGCGGTAGGTGAGGTAGGGGTCACCGGGGGCAGCCGTCTGGTTGGTGTCGGCACCACCCAGTTCGGGGTGCCGACAGGTGATGGCCGGCGCCTGTGTGGCGGTGCTTGGCGCGGAGCTCGTGCTACTTGGAGCGCCGTTGCTCGGAGTAGGACTGGGGGAGCCGCTGGCAGCACTTGTCGAGCTGAGACTTGTGCCGCTCACACCATCTTCCATGTCCTGCACATATGCCTTCCAGGTGAGCCCTCCGGCTGTCAGCTCGTCGGCAAGCGTTTGGACTTCATGTGGATATACGCAGCCCACTCCCTCCGTGAGTCCGGTTGTGGTGCTGACGGTGGGAGGCTCTACTTCTGTGTATGTGGGGCAGTTCTGTTCTGTGTCGAGGTTCACGCCCTGACCGGAGAGCAGCGCGATCCCGTTGGCGAGCTCGCTGCTTGCGGTGAGTGTGTAGCCGCTGAGGAGCGTGCCCTCGGGTACGAGCCGCTTGGCTAGATACGGATCGGTGTGCGAATGGGCAATGGCGTTCGCGAAGCTCTCACCCGACAGCGCGATCAACCAGACATGTTTGATCGGGGGCAGTTTGATCGGCGTCCCCGGTGGCGTTTTTTCGCCTTCGCCTGATTCTTTGGAGGATTTAGTGGAGCCTCCTGAGGAGGAGCCGGTAGTGGAGCCTTCCGAGGAAGAGCCGGTCGAGGGTTCGCCCGAAGAGGAGCCTTCCGGGGACGACGGGACGCTCGCTTCGCTCGACGCCGACTTCGGAGCCGTCTTGGCTCGATGGCTGGTGCTCGCCGCGATAGTTGTGGTGGTAGCTTCGCTTTTGCTGGGCGTCGCCGCGGGGGTTGTAGTAGTGCTCGTCCGTGAGGCGCTGTCCGCACGGGCCACGAGGCTGGCGAGGGCACGTTGCTCGAGCGTTGAGCTGTCCGCCGGTGAGCTCGTGGGCCCTGGCCCGAGTGCGAAGCCCGCGAGAATCCCAGCGGCGAGCACCCCGGCCGCGAGAACGCCTGTCGTCCACCGTGAGGGCGCCCCGGCGATAAGCCAGGACCCGTCATCGCTGCCGTCATCACCGTCACTCCCGCTGCTTGTGGTGCTCCGCGGCATGGACGGTTCGTGCGATCCCCCCGTTGGAGACAGTGGCGCCCAGAAGGCGGTGAAGTCGATGCGCGGCTTGCCTCGTCTGAGGCCGCATCGCAAGCAGTAGCGCTGATCCTCGACGAGCATGGCAGTGCACTCCGCGCATCGCTCGTGGGCAATAGCGGGCCCCGTGGGGGTCGGTGGGCTTGTCGGCTGGTTTCGTTTGGCGGTCATTGGTTGGCTTCGGCGATCTGTGTCGCGCTCTTTTTTTGCCGGCTCCCCGGCGGGATCGGCGAACCTTCTTCATAAAATAGCTAATCCTGATCTTATTTATGAAGAATATGCTAGGCTGCCGAACCACAAGCTGTCAACCATTCGAACGGAGCCCCAAGTTCAATGCACCTATCTCGCCGTGTCGCCGCCCTACTCGCGGCGACGCTCACGCTCTCGATAGCGCTCCCCTCGATCGCTCTCGCGACGAGCACGATCTCGATCAGCGGAGCCACCGCGTCCTTCCCGCTGGTCTCGCTGCTCGTCCAGAAGTACGAGAAGCTCAACAAGAAGGTCAAGTTCAAAATCTCCCAGGGCGGCACGCAGATCGGCATCAACAATGTCGCCGCCGGCCGCGACTCGATCGCGGATGTCTCGCGCGACCCACTGACGAGTGACCCCACCGGGCTCTCCTTCTATCCGGTCGCTAAGTACTACCTATGCGTGGTTACCAACAGCGCAAACAAGCTGCCCAACCTCACCCAAGCGCAGGTGGAATCGATCTTTACCGGCAAGACCCGCGAATGGAGCAAGGTCCCTGGTGCCAGCGCCAGCGGCCCGATCGATCTGATCAGCCGCAACTCCACCGCGGGCACGCTCAGCAACTTCTCCACACTCCTGATCGGCGGCAAGAAAGTCTCATCGCTTGCCAGCGAAGAGGCATCGGAGGGACTGCAGCGAGCGGCGATCGAAAAAGATCCCAACTCGATCGGCTTCCTATCCGGCTACTTCGCAAGCCAGGGCGTCAATGACGTTGGCTTCAACGGTGTCGGTTGCACGCTTGCTAACGCCACCGCCGGGCAGTATGCGGCCGTGGCGCATTTTTACGAGGTAACCAAGGGTCCAGCCACGGGCGCCTCCTCTGCGTTCATCGGCTGGATCGAGCACAGCGCAGCGGCGCAAAAGATCATCTCAACGCAGTGGATCTCTCTCCAGTAAGAAAACCAGCGGCGCGCTTGCGCCAACCTTGGTCCGATCACCGCGCCGAGCTCACGCTCGGCGCGGTGTCGTTGCTGGTGTGCGTGGCTGTGGTCGCCATGGTCGTGCTCGTAGCGGTTCACGCTTGGCCGACTTTTGAGCACAACGGGCTGAGTTGGCTTCTTCCCGGCGGCAACGTCGATAGGCAGCTGGAAGCCATGGTTTACACGGGGGCTCACGCGCCCGCGTCGGCTTACCACGTGCGGGTCTGGCCGGTCATCTACGGCACGCTTCTCACCACCGCGATCGCGGTGGCGCTCGCATTGCCGATTGCCCTGCTCTCCTCGATCTTCATCGTCGAGTTCGCTCCGGCGCCGTTGCGCCATGTGACGATCCGCGTCATCCGCCTGCTGGCATCCGTGCCTTCGGTCATCTACGGGTTGGTAGGGATCCTCGTGCTGGTGCCGTTCGTGGGCAACCATCTGATCACTTTGGGAGAGAGGCGATCGGTGCAAAGCACGGTCGAGCTCACCGGCGCGAGCCTCGGTGTGGTGGCCGTGATTCTCACGGTGATGATCACTCCGATCATGGTGGCACTGATCAGCGAGGCGCTTGCCGGCGTGCCGCCGGCCTGGCGCGAGGGGGCGATGGCGCTCGGCGCCCACCGGCTACGTGCCACCCGGGCGGTCAGTCTGAAGGCGATCCGTCCCGCGATCGTGGCCGCGACCGCTCTGGCTTGCGCGCGGGCGCTCGGCGAGGCGGTGATGATCTCGATGGTGTCGGGCTCGCGTTCCTTCAGCCCGAGCCTGGCTCACGGGCCGTTGGTTTTCTTCTATGAGCCGCTGCGTACGATCGCAAGCGCCATCATCGACAATCACGAAGGCTTCGGAGGCGCTCCAGCGCTCAACTCGACGCTGTATGCACTTGCCCTGCTGCTCTTGTTCTCGGCGATCGTGCTGTCGCTCGGGGCCTACCTTGTCAAGCTTCCTCTGCGCAAGTACCAGCTCAAGTGACGAGCACCTACGCACCCATATCCACCTCTGGGGATTCGCGGGTGCCGCGCCCGACCCGTGGGCGCGGCTCTTCGATGCGAACGTGGCGCTTGAGCGACCAGATCGTGATGGTTGCCGCGTGGGTTGCCGGGCTTGGGCTGTGTCTCGTGACGGGAGCCATCGTCATATACATGGCTGTACGCGGTCTGCAGTATCTGCGCCCGGAGCTGCTCTTCGCCCGCCCGCAGGTGAGCTCCAGCCAGGCCGGCTCGGGCGGCTTTCTCGATCCGCTGATCGGCACGGCGGTGCTCACCGCGATCGGGCTTACGATCGCATTGCCCCTGGGAGTGTGTAGCGCCGCGTGGATCGTCGAGTACGGGCGTCCCGCCTGGTTTGCCCGCCTGGTTGAGTCGAGCATCGAGATCGTCGCCGGTACCCCAGACATCGTGATCGCGATCTTCGGCTTGACGATCTTCGAGCTCGGCATCTTCGGTCCCCTCTCGAGCAGCTCTGAAAGTGGTGTGGTCACGGGTAGCTCGTTTATTACCGCCGGAGCCACCATGTCGCTGATCGCGCTGCCGCCCCTGTACGCGGCCACTCGCGACGGGCTACAGGCCGTGCCGGCGCACATGCGCGAGGCTGCGTTCGCGCTTGGCAAGACGCGCATCGCCACGATCCGCCGGGTGCTGTTGCCGAGCGTGCGCTCCAACATCGCCACGGGAGCCACACTCGGGATCAGCCGCATCGTCGGGGACACGGCGGTCGTGATCATCGTGCTCGCCGAGACCACTCGCAACGAACCCGCCAATTCGGTTCCCATTCTGGGATTTCTGCGCGGGACGGGCTCGTCGCTGACCAGCTACGTATACGACAACTCTCCGGCCGGCGAAGGCAACGCCCCACAGAAGGCCTATGCGGCCGCCTTCCTGCTGCTGCTGTTCATCCTGGCCCTCAACGCGGCTGTTGGCCGGATCAGTCGAGCCCAAGCCCGCTCGAGTGGCGTGGAGGCTGGTGGTGAGCGACTTTGACAAAGATGCAGTTCCCAACTAACCTCATCAGTTCAATGGAAAACGTGACGATCAGTACAGAGGAAACGTTGCTCGATCCCTGGCCGCTGACGGCTAAGCCGTTGGATGTGGTCCCGCCGGTGCGTACGATCGTGCTCGATCGCCAGCCCGTGCCGATAGCGCCTACGCATGAGCGTGAGGCTGTCCGTCCGGCTGTGGCTACGGCCGGTCCCGAGCGGCTGCGCTTGCAGGACGTGAGCATCTACTACGGCGCCAAGCGTGCCGTCAACGAGGTGTCGCTGTCGATCCACCAGGGCGAGGTGCTCGCGTTGATCGGGCCGTCAGGCTGCGGCAAGACGAGTCTGCTGCGCACTCTCAACCGCCTCACTGAGCTGACACCTAGCGCGGCGCGCTCGGGTGGCGTGCTACTTGATGGTCAGGACGTGCACGCGTTGCAGGACACGACGCTGCGCTCACGTGTAGCGATGGTCTTCCAGCAGCCCAACCCATTTCCAATGTCGATCTTCGACAACGTTGCCTTTGCGCTGCGCGAGCAATCGCGCAAGAAGCCGCGCAGGCGCGAGCTCGAACCGCTGGTGATCGATGCGTTGCGTCGTGCCGGCCTCTACGACGAGGTTGGTGACGATCTCGATCGTCCCGCGCTGCGCCTCTCCGGAGGACAGCAGCAGCGACTGTGCATTGCGCGAGCGATCGCCATGCGACCCGAGGTGCTTTTGATGGACGAGCCTTGTAGCGCGCTCGACCCCATCTCAACGAGCGTGATCGAGGATCTCATTCACGAGCTGCGCCGCGACCTCGCCGTTGTGATCGTCACCCACAACCTCGCCCAAGCCCAGCGGGTGGCTGACAAGGTGGCGTTTATGTATCTCGGCGATCTGATCGAGTACGGGACGGCCGAGCAGGTGTTCGAGCAGCCACGCGCCCAACGCACACGCGACTATGTGCGCGGCGCTTTTGGATAGCGGGCTTCGAGTGAACGTCTTCCCGATCCAAACCCCACCTGAGAGCGAGGGCGCTAATTGCTCGAACTGCGGCACAGGGCTGGTTGCCGATCAGCGCTACTGCCTGGCGTGCGGTCAGCCCTGTTCGCCTGTGCGGCTCGCGTTCCTCGATGTGCTGCAAGCCGAGAGCGAGCTGCGCCGGCCCGTTACGGTGACGCCTTCCGCCGCCGCCTATCTGCCATCGCTCCCTCCAGACGACGACGCGATCGGCCGGTTGCGCCGTTATTCAGGGCTGTTCGGACTAATTGCCGTGTTGCTGATGGCTGGCCTGATCGGCCTACTCGTGGGGCATTGGCTGGCGCCCTCCAAGGCGCCCGCCGCATCGGTCATCAAGATCGAGGGTGGCGTGCTGCCTGCCGCGGCCGCCGCGGCTCCTGCGACGACGACACCCTCGACCGCCTCGACCTCCTCCACCAAGACGGCCCCGAGCAAGAGCGCGCCCTCGAGCGAAGCTCAGGAAGTCAAAGAAGTGAAAGAAGCCGAAACCGCTACCGCCAAGCCGAAGGCTCCGGTCAAGACAAACGCCGCAACCCTGAAGAAACTCAGCAGCTCCAAGGGCAAAGCCCACCAGCAGGAAATCGAAAAGCTGACCGCGGGCGACAAACCGATCGAAACGGGCGGTTGATGGCCGAGCAAACGCTCGTTCCCGGCGGCTCTCTGGCAGAGCTGCGCAGCCGTCGTTTGGGGCTTGCCGAACGCGTTGCCAGTCTCACCTGGGACCTCGGCGGTCTCACTTATGAGATGGCGATTCGTGACCACTACCGCCTCGAGGTGCTCTCCAGGCGCGCAGCCGAGCTACAGCAGGCCGACGCCGAGCTGGGCGAGGTCGAACGCCTGCTCGGCGCCGCCGAGGCAGGCGTCCACGGCCAATGCCGCTCCTGCGGCGCGGTTCACAGCCGCGGTGCTGCCTACTGCTGGCACTGCGGCGCCGGTCTGCTGCAGGAGGCACGTCCCGCGGTGATCGCCCAGGACGCCGCCGCACAGACGCCCTCGGCCTGAGCTCGCGCCTGTAGGATCGAGGACATGCGGGCACGCCGCGCGAGCTTGACTCTCGCTATTGCAAGCATCGTGGTGGCGGCAAGCGCGGCTGCCCTTGCGAAGGGACCCTCCGGTGAGCCGCCGGCGTCAACTCCCCCAGCCCCGCACGAAGGCTCCTGTCCGATCTTTCCCGCGAGCAATCCGCTCAACCAGGACATCTCCCGCGCCCCGGTAGACCCCAACTCCGCGAAGTACATCGAAAGCATCGGGGCGAATGTCCATCTGCACGCCGACTTCGGCACGCCACCTAGCTACGGCATCCCCTACACCGTGGTGGGCCCCCACCAGCCGAAGGTGCCCATCCACTTCACCGAATACAGCGAAGAATCTAATCCCGGTCCCTACCCGATACCGCCGGGCGCCCCCGTGGAGGGTGCGGGCGAAGAAGGCGACCGTCACGTGCTCGTGCTGCAGGAGGGCACGTGCAAGCTGTACGAGCTATATGCGGCACAACGCAAGGGCTCGGGCTGGGACGCCGGCTCGGGCGCTGTGTTCAACCTGCGCAGCAATGCGTTGCGCCCCGAAGGCTGGACCTCAGCGGACGCCGCTGGTCTGCCGATCTTCCCGCTGCTCGTCCGCTATCCGGAGGTGAGGGCGGGGCAGATCGACCATGCCCTGCGCGTAACCGTGCCGAGCACACAGCGCGGCTACATCCATCCGGCCACCCACTTCGCCTCCAGCAGCTCCGATCCGAGTCTCCCGCCGATGGGATTGCGCTTGCGCTTGAAGGCGAGCTTCAGTCTCGGCCAGTATCACGGAGAGGCGCTCGTGATACTGCGGGCACTAAAGCTCTACGGCCTGATCGTGGCCGACAATGGCAGCCCTTGGTACATCACCGGCGCCCCCAGTCCGCGCTGGAACAATGAAGACCTCGACCAGCTCGAGAGCGTTCCAGGCTCAGCATTTGAAGCGGTTAGCACAGGCCCGATTCTGCTCCACGGGTAGGCTCGGACGCTGGCACTGCGCAGGGTGCTAGCGCATCATTCAGGCGCTACCGCAATTGCCGTTCGCACTGCGCAAGGCGACTACCGCAGCGCTGTTCACACTATTCAGGTGCTACCGCATCGTCGCTGGCACTGGGCAGGGGCTATCGCATCGCCGATCGCGGCGAGACTTTCGCGGGCTTCTCAGCGCTGCTCGGTAGCAGCGGGATCCCGCTGCGCGAAGGCGTCCTGGGCGGCCGCGGGTGGCGCGGCCTGAACGGGCGTCTGAACTGGTGTCTGCGCTGCTCCGGGCGGCAAGGTCGGCTGCTGCTGACTCGGCTGCTGTTCGTGGCTCTGCCCAGGCGGGCTTTCGCCGCTAATGGACTGCTTGAACTCACGCAGCCCACTACCGAGCGAGCGGCCCATCTCGGGCAGCCGCTTGGCGCCGAACACCAACAGCAGGAGTATCAGCAGGAACGCGATGTGAAGTGGATTGTCGAGTCCCATCAATACTCAGTCTAGGCGCTATCGGAGGAGATGGGGCGATTTCCGCTCGAGGCACTGCTGTCCTGTGGATCGTGCTTGTCCGGTTCGCCCATCGCCTTGCGCGTGAGCTGGATCGCCACGAGCACCATCAGCAGCGCGAAGCCGACGCGCAGCACTGTGCCCGACAGCGCATTAGCGAGCGCCACTCCCGCCGCCGCGCCCGCAATCGAAAGCAGACCCATCAACAGCGCGTCTTTGCGGCGCACGTTGCCGTAGCCGTCCTGCTTGAACGTTCCAACCATCGCCACCGGGACGATGGCAAGCAGCGAGGTGGCCTCCGCTTGGTGCTGTCCTAGCCCGAGCAGGATCACCAGGCCTGGCACGAACAGTACGCCGCCGCCGACTCCCAGCAGGCCGGCCACTATGCCCGCGCACAGGCCGATCGCGATCGCCCCGATCATCGTGTCGAGCGCCCCGCTAGGCGTGCCAGGTTTCCGAAAGCGCCGTTCATTGCGTCGGCAGCTCCACCGCGCTTGCAACGATTCCGAAAGCGCCGTTCATTGCGTCAGCAGCTCCACCGCGCTTGCCACGAGCACGGCCGCGAATAGCAGCGAGATCGAGCGAGTTGCAAGGCGTTGCTGCAACCACGTGCCAATCAGCACTCCCCCTACCGCCGGTATCCCCATCAGGACCGCGTCGAGCACGTGCACGTTCCCGTATGCACCCTGTGTGGCGGCCGCAAAGGCCGCGATGAACACAATCGCCGCGAGTGAGGTGCCGGTGGCCTCGCGCGGTCCGTAACCGAGCCACAGCACCAGCAGCGGCACGATCACCGTCCCACCACCAACGCCAAAGAGGCCACTGAAGGCCCCGGCGGCGGTCCCGATTACAGCTAGCTTGAGTGCTCGGTGGCTGCTTGGTTCGAGCTCCCGATCAGTGGTCATATGCAAGATGTGACCGGTCCGCCGTCACAGAGCGCCATACTAGAGGTCGTGTCCCCGGCTGCCACGCTTGTGGAGGCGCTCGAGCCGCTCCGCTCCGACCCCGCTCACGCAGCCGTGCTGCTCGATATCGACGGCACGCTGGCGCCGATCGTTCGCCATGCCGCCGACGCTCATGTACCCGAGGCGACGCGTACGTTGCTGATCGAGATATCCAAGCGCTACGGACTCGTGGGCTGTGTCAGCGGGCGGCGTGCAGCCACCGCCCGGCAGATCGTCGCGATTGGGAGCATCGCCTATATCGGCAACCACGGTGGCGAGCTGCTACGCCCGGGAGCAACCCGCGCCGAGCTCGACCCCGACCTGACTGCCTGGGTGGGAGCGTGTGCGCGAGTTCGCCAAGCGAGTCTTCACGCCCGTGCACGAGCGCGCCCGCGTGCGCAGCGAGGACAAGGAGGCGATCGCCGCCTTTCACTGGCGCGGCGCCCCCGACGAGCAGGCAGCCGCGGCGCTCGTCCACGCGATCGCAGATCGTGCCGAGGAGGAGGGGTTCGCGGTTCACTGGGGTCGAATGGTGTTGGAGGTGCGTCCTCCGATAGCGCTCGACAAGGGCCTCGGTGTGAGCGCGCTACTGCAGAGCGCCACCGATCGCGACAACGGGTCGCCGATCAAGAGCGCCCTCTACGTGGGCGACGACAGCACAGACATCGACGCGTTTCGCGCTTTGCGCGAGCTCGTGGACGCCGGCAGGCTAGAGGTGGCGATGCGTGTGGCGGTTGGATCGGAGGAGACGCCACCCGCGCTGGCCGAGCAGGCCGACCTGATCATCGACGGCCAAAGTGGAGTGCGCGGCCTACTCGAGGCGCTTCTATGAGCGTTTCCCGCTGGATCCCCCTGTCCCCTCCGGCACGCGCGCTGACGCGATAAGAGGCGTGCACTTCGTCGACTTTCTCAGGGCCACCGTCCTGCTCAGTGCCGCCGCCGCCACGGCTCTGGTGATCGTCACCGTTCTCTCAGCCGCGGGCTCCCCCGATGCGACGATCGTGCCGATCTCGGTTGGATGGTGGGTGATCGCCGCCGCGGTGGGACTGCGCCTCGGGCGCCGTGCCGATGTCAACCCGCCGATCGCGCGCCTGCTCGGCGAGGCCAAGACGAGCACCGCGCTGCCCGAGTACCGCCCGGGCGCAACCCTCCTGAACCGCCTATGGCCGCTCTTGCTGTTCACCGTGGTGGCCGGTGGGCTCGCATTCCTGGCTCCCCAGATCCCCGGCATCGGCGCTGGCTTCGCGATCGCAGCGGCCTTGTGGTGGCGTCGTCAGGACGCGGCGGTGGCCGCCATCGAGGAGCGCGACGGGGTGCGCTTCCACGTGCTGCGCACCTCTCCGCTGCGCTCGATTGCGCTGGCGCGCACGCCGGGCTTCAAGACGTTGCGCCCAGAGCGAGTCACCGGCGCCACTACCTGACGTGAGGAGGGGGGCGGCGATTACACGGACGGCGAGTGACGCCGGAGCGAGCAAGGCAGGCGACGCTGTTGACGTCTTGATCGTTTCGCTCGGGGCCACTGGCGGATTGCGTGTCGCCGAGGAGGAGCTGCTTGGGTCGCTACGCCGCGCGGGCGCAAGCGCCACGATCGTCCGCCCCGAGCCACCGGCACCCGTGCGCACGCTGATGCTCACCGACCTGCGCTGGGCGCGTGCCGCTCGCCGCGCTGCCCGTGCTGAGCTGGCCCGTATCCAGGCACGAGCGCTGATCTACTCGACGATCACCGCCGCCCTACTGTGGCCGCGGCCGGGGGCCATCCGTTTCGATGCTCCCGCCGCAGGCAATCGGGAGGGGCGTCATGGCCTGTGGCAGCGCCCCGTGGAGCGCCGTCGCCTGCGCGAAGCGCCGCTACTGCTTCCGCAAAGCGAGGGTGCCCTGCTCGAGATCCCCGTCGGCGTGCGTCGCTCGCTGGCGCCCGACAGCTCGCTAGTGCTGCCCGTGCCCGTCGAGCCATCCGGCCCACCAGCGGCGTCGGAGTCATTTGGGCACTCCATGGCGTCCGAGTCATTCGGGCAATCTGCAGCGTCCCAGCCATCTGGCCCACCGGTGGCATCTGGGCTGGGGTCATCTACGGCCTCCGGGCTCGGGCCATCCGAGTTGTCCGCACCCCGCGACATTGCAGCGATCACCTACGCGGCGAATCCCGTCAAGAAGGGCCTCGAGGTCGTGCTCGACGCGTGGCGAGAGGTGCGCAAGCCAGGCGAGGAGCTATTCGTTGCGGGCGTGCCCGAGGATGAGCTTCGTCGTCTCGGCTATGCGCTCCCCGCCGCGGGCGTGCGCGTCACGGGCATGCTTTCCCCCGAGGACTACCGTGCACTGCTGCGCCGCGCGCGCGTATATGTATGCGCGGCCCGTCGCGAGGACTACGGGATCGCTCAGCTGGAGGCACTGGCGGACGGTTGCATGTTGGTGACAAGCGCCTCTCCCGGGCCTTATGCGGCATTGCCGATCGCCCGGGAGCTCGACCCCCGCCTCGTCGACGATGACCTTGCGCCGGCGCTACGCGCCGCGCTCGAATACCCCGCGCCGCGCTATGCCGAGCGCGCACTGCAAGCTCTGGTTCCGCTGCGCCGCGCCGCTGTCGATCGGCTCGTGGCCGAGGAGCTATTGCCGCGGCTGCTCGACCGCCAGGCCTGATCGGCCAGGTCGTTTGGGTGCCAAGATAGTCCCATTTCCTCCGATTTAGCTAGCATTTGGAACTGATGGTCGTTAGACTCGGCCCATGTCAGCGACCGCTCGGGCTCAGGCTTACACCCGAGCGCGGGTGCAGCCACGCCTGGACCTCCCGCGCTGGAGCGGTTCCGCTTGGGGCGCTATCGGCATAACGGCTGCCTTCATCGGGATCACCTGTTGGTGGCTTACCCAGGATCGCAGCATCCCCATCTTCGACGCCGGTTATCACCTGGGAACGGCGATCTATTTTCACAAGCAGCTCCAGCTGGGTCATCTGCTCGAGCCGTTCAACAACACCTCGCAATATCCGCCGCTGGCACATGTCATTGGCGCACTCGCCATGTTCATCGGGGGTGTGAATGTCGCCACGCCGATCATTGCCGAGAATCTTCTCTTCGTCTCATTGCTGACGCTTGGCTGTTACAAGACCGGTCGACTGCTCTTCGGCTCACGCGCCGGTTTGCTGGTCGTGATCTTCGTGCTTGGCTCGCCGCTGTTGATTGCACAGTTCCACGTCTTCATGCTCGACGCCCCCGAGACCGCGCTCGTGGCTGTCTCGATATGGCTGTTGCTTGCCAGTGAGAACTTCGCTCGTGTCGATATGGCCGGCTTTGCCGGTCTCGCCGTCGGTGCGGGCCTGCTCATCAAGGTGCAATATCCGTTCTTCCTTGCGGGCATAGTCATTGTGGCCCTCGCGCGCGGCGGATGGCGACACTGGCGTGGCCTCGCCGTGTTTGCGGCAGTGGCGCTAATAGTTGGCGCGTCTTGGTATATCGACCATCTCTCCACGTTCGGCGCCATCGCCAGGCTTGCCGGCACCGAATCCGGCGCCGCCGTTGGCAACCAGCCGCCGACCCTGTCGCTTGCCAATCTCCTTTGGTACTTCTGGAGCACTCTCAACTCGCAGCTGTTTGCCTTGCTGTTCTTGTTGACCCTCGGCGGAACCATCTGGACAGTCCTTGCGGTTGTACGTCGAGAGGAAGTCAAAGGTCCGAGGTTGGAGTTCTTGGCGGGGGGCTTCGTGGCGTGGTTGGCGATCACGCTCACCCCCCATCACGACATCCGCTACGACATGCCATTGATGCCCTACCTAGCCGTGATCGGCACCGGTTGGATCGTCCACCTCCCACGCACGCCGCGCCTGGCCGCCGCCGTGGTGCTCGTGCTCGCCGTGTTCGCCAACACCCTAAGCACAACTTTCGGTATCGGAGGGCAGGTGGAAGCAAAACTCGTGAGCTCTCCGCCCAACACCGAGGCGTTTCCTGACCGCATCGTGCTCTACTCCCCACACGGGTTTCTCGTGGCGGGGCCGCAACGCGACGGCGATGTGCCCGGCCTCTTCAAAGCCCTGCGAAGCAACGGCGTCAAAGTGGTGGCCTTCGGCACGAGTGAGATCGCATCTGCTGATTTCTCCAGTGAAGGCCTCTTCCCGTTGGCAACGATCGCCAGCTTGTCAACGTCCATCGAACCTGAACTGGTGAGCTCCTCACCGGCGGTGGTGGCGGTCATCCACGAGCCTGTTTTGCCGAGCTTGCCGCCTGCGTGCACGATGTTGAGCGATGGGACCGGCGTATGGGTGTTACGTATCGACCCTGTATCTCGCCAGGTTGGCTACTACTGCCCGCTTCGCCGGCCTCAGTACTACGGCTGATTACTACGGCTGAGGACTAGGGCCGAGCTGAGGACTAGGGCCGAGCTGAAGGTTAGAGGCCGAGCTGAGGACTCTAGGGCCGACCGCGTCGGGCGGGCTTGCGCAGCTTGGCCAAGTGCTCCCACGTACGGGTATTAGCGACGTCCGTGGCGGTGAGCCAAGCCCGCCGCGCTGTGGCCACCCCCCAGCGCATCACCTCGAAGCGCTCGACGCCATGGGCGTCGGAGTCGATCACGATCGTGGCTCCCGCCTGTGCCGCGGCGCGCGCGTGGAGGTCGTTGAGGTCGCGACGGTTGGGATTGGCGTTGATCTCGAGCATGGTGCCGGTTCGCACGGCCGCGTCGATCAAAGCGGGCACGTCGAGCGCGTACGGCTCGCGTCGCTCGATCAGGCGCCCGGTGGGATGCCCGATGGCATCCACCAAGGGGTGCTCGGCGGCGGCGGTCATGCGCGCCGTCATCGCCGCTTCGCTCATCCCAAAGGCGGTGTGGACGCTTGCGATTACCCAGTCGAGCTCGGCTAGCAGGTCGTCCTCGTAGTCGAGCGAGCCGTCGGGCATGATGTTCACCTCACTGCCCGCCAAAATCCTGATGCCCTCGATGCTCGCATCGGCTTCCCGTATGCGCTCGATCTGGAGTCGCAGCGCCTCGGGGGACACGTCGTTGCCAAAGCCGTGCGAGGCGGAGTGATCGGTGATGGCCACATACTCATAGCCGCGCCCACGCGCGGCCAGCGCCATCTCCTCGATCGAGTTGCGCCCGTCCGAGGCCACAGTATGACAGTGCAAGTCGCCCCTCATGTCCTCGAGCTCGATCAGCTCGGGAAGGGCGAGCGTCGATCCAAGCAAGGCGGCGGCGAGCTCCCCGCGATTCTCGCGCAGCTCAGGCTCGATATAAGCGAGGCCTAGTAGCTCATACACCTCCTGCTCGCTCGCGCACGTCGTGGTGGTGGCGGTGTCGTCGTCATAGACGCCGTACTCGGACACGTGCAGCCCCTTGCGCACCGCCGCTTCGCGCAGTGTGGCGTTGTGCTTGCCCGACCCGGTGAAATGCTGGAGTAGGTTGCCGAGCTGGCTCGGCTTGGCGATCCGCAAGTCAACGCCAATGCCCGAGTGGGTACGAGCCTTTGCGCCCGCCTTGCCGGCCGAGGCCACGTCCTCGATCTCCGGGAGGGTGGCGAGGCTCTTGGCAAGAGTCACCGGTTTGCGTGTCACTGCGATCAGGTCGATGTCCTTGACGCTGTCGGCCATTCGTCTTGCCGACCCAGCCATCCGCACATCGTCTCCCTCGCCGCCGTGTTCAGTCAAGCCGTCAACAAGCGCCCGCCCGAGCTCGAGCGCCTCCGGCAGCAGCATGCGCGGGAGTACGCGCTCGCCCATTCCTTTCTCCAGCGAAGCAAGGACGCTTGCCTCGAACTTGGCCCCGAGGCCCTTCACTGTGCGCAAACGCCCCGCGAGCGCCGCCTCGCGCAACGCCTCCAGCGAGTCGACCCCGAGTTGTGAGTGAAGTAGCCGCGCCCGCTTGGGCCCGAGACCGGGTAGTCGGGTGATCGCGATCAGGCCCGCGGGCACCTTGGCGCGCAGCTTCTCCACGGCGGGGATCGTGCCTGTTTCGAGCAGTGCGAGGATCTTTTCCTCCAGCGTGGCGCCGATGCCCGCCAGCTCGGTAGCGCGCCCCGCTCGTGCCAGCGTCGCCACCGACACGGGCGCCTCGCGCACCGAACGCGCGGCGCTACGGTAGGCGAGCACCCGGTGCACGATCGCTCCGTCGAGCTCATAGAGATCCCCGAGCTCTTCGAGCGCGCCTGCGATCGCGGAGTTGGGCAGCTCGGCTGCCACAGCCTCAACCGGTCCTGACGGCGACGATCGTGTTCGGGGCGAGCACAAGTCGCGCTCGATGCGCGCGAACCGCAACTGTCGCCCCCGCTTCGACCGAGCTCGCGGTTGTCAGGCTATCGCTGTGCACATGCCCTGCCGTGCCTAGAACCTCGACCTCATAGGAGATCGGCTTCGAGGAGAAGGAGCTCACGATCACGCTGGAGTGTCCGTTCTGGGAGATGGTGGCCGCGAGCACGCGCGGATCGCTTGTACTTGGCTGGACGCGGCTTCCGATCGGGAGCCAGCGATGCAAGAACAGCAGCGCGTGCCCAAGCGGTTGCAGCGCCACGGTGCCATTTTGGTTGAACACGAGCGGGTCATAGCTCCCACCGGCGGAGTGGAAGCGCACCTGCTGGAAACCGGCTAGCTGTGCCGCCAGCACGTAACGCGCTGCCCACACGCCCGCCACCGGCGTGTTCGAGACGCCCGGCTTACCGCCACACGAGGCGCTGTTGCTCTCGGAGATGATCGCCGGCCTATGCACGGCACGGGCGACGTCCAGCAACCAGTCGTACTTTTCGACGAGGCCCACACTCGCGTGCTCTGAGAGCAGGCGAGTGGCTGTGGTCAGCAGAGCGGGCGGACCGCAAGCGGAAGTTGGATAGGCATGTACGTCCATCACATCGGGCGGGTCGCTTGTGAGCAGTTGGCCGATCGGTGCGCGCCAGCCGATCCCCGCGAGATCGGGACCCTCGATTCGGATCTGACCTAGCATCGCTCTGCGGCTCTCCCATTCGCTCGCATACTGCTCAGCCGTCCACGGCAAGGGGCGAAAGGCCGGAACGGTGACCCCCGGTTCATCGGGAAAGATGTGGCTGATCCCATATAGGTCGGGCTCGTTGCCCAAGGAGAAACTCAGCTGCGACGCCGGGATCGTCTGCTCGGCGTCGGCGATCGTGGTGAGCTCGTCTGGAAGTGGGCTCGTGGCGAAGTTCAAACCGACGGTGACCTGCACGCCGGTTTCGCGCGCCAGGCAGCCAAGTGTGTTCCAGAACGAGGTAGGGATGAAATAGCGGTAAGCGGTTGTAGGGCCGGCGAGGTCCTGTGAATCGCCGCCGATTCGAAGCGAGGGAGAGCCGAGCTCCCGCAATGTAGCCACCAGTGCGGGTCCGGGGCACGGGCCGTCGCCGAGCGCCCGCTCCATCAGTGGATACTCGATTGAGAGACCAAACGGCGAGCGGCTAACGATCGACGCGCGCGCGTCGCGTGGGAGGGATCGAGCGGTTAGCTGGGGCGCCGTGTCCGTCTGCGATGCCGACGCGAAAGACGCGAATGCGGACGATAGGTGGCGGTGCGAAGCCAGCTCAGGTGCGGCGGCAGGCTTCGCCCCCGCAACAGTTTGAAGCCCCATGACGAGTAGGCCCGCCGACAGAGCGGCGCGCCACCAGCTCATCGGTGCCTATGATATCTGGGGTCGATAACCGGGGCTTGGGCGGTGGAGCCGGTAGGGAAGCGGCGAGTTTTGCCGAAGGCCGATAGGAGAGCTCACGCCATGCGCATGCGCAAGCACCCATACCGTCGGAAGCATTCCACTACTCGCTCCGTGCGTGGTCGTGCGTTGTGGCTCGCCTGTTTCACCCTCGCCGCCGCCGCGCTCGCGGGCATCGCCGCGGTTGGCACCGTCGCCAAGCGCAGCGCCCCGATGGCCACCACATCGTCGAGCGCCTTGTTCCGGTTCGGGCTCTCCGACTACGAACCGAGCACGTTCTCCGACCCACGGGTGGTCGAGCTGGGGGTGCACCTCGCCCGCGACGTGGTGCCGTGGAATGCCGCCTTGAACAAGCGCGACCTCGCGCAGGTGACGGCCTGGTTGGATGCCGTCAAGCACGCCTACCACATCACTCCGCTAATCACCTTTCAGCACGCCGACAACAACGGTGCCGCGCCGAGCCCGGGTCAGTTCTTGGGGGCGTTCAAGCGTTTCCGCAAGCTGTTCCCGTGGGTCACGGAGTTCGTTCCTTGGGATGAGGCCACCCACTCCACGCAGCCAACCGCCCATCATCCTTGGCTAGCGGCGGAGTATTACAACGTGCTTGCCGCCAACTGCCGTGGCTGTGAGATCACCGCGCCGGACATCCTCGACGCCGACGGGAACGTCGAGGCATGGGTCAGCTCCTTTCTCGAACGAGCGCACCCTTATCCAAAGATCTGGCCGTTCAATCCCTACAGCAGCGTCAGCACCGACAGTCCGACTCTGATCGAAAACTTCCTTGCGGCTGTCCACGGGCAGGTGTGGTTCAGCGAGATCGGGGGAGTGGTTTGGTGGCGCTTCAAAGGCAAGCTGATCGATCACGGCGAAGCCTATGCCGCCCGAGCTGCCCAAAACATCTTCCAGCTGGCAAAGCTGAGCTCACGGATTACCAGGATCTACTACTACCACTGGCGTTCGCCGGGAAATCCGACGGCAAGGGTCGCCAGGAGGGCGACCTGGGACGCGGGGCTCGTGCGTGCCAACGGCGCCGCTCGACCGGCGCTGTATGTAGTGGCAAGGGAACTACACCGAAGCATCCAGAAATCGATCCCAAAGATCTTCTGAGTTCAGCATCGGGGTCGGTTATCGCCGAGCCCACCTAGCCCTCAGATAGGGAGCGCTGAGTTCAGCTGTAGCGAGATGCCGCGCTGATTGCGAACCGATTCCAGACGCCCGCGCGCCTACCCGATTTCAAGTACCGCCGCCCGCCGGTTGCGCCAGTAGATCATCACTGGGCAAGCACCGCCTGAGGCGGTCACTATGCACGCACCGCGCGTTGTAGTGGCACCATGAGCGACGAGCCACTGCGAGCCACCTCGGGTGAGCCACACAGTGGTGTGCAATGTGGTCTTAGCGGGCATGCTCATGCTCAACCTCACCCCTGTGGCGGTGCTGCTCAGCGTCCAGCTAGCGCGCGCGAATAGGTGACCCTTGACGCCTCTATAGCCACCGAGTAGTACCACTCGCCGCCCGCTTCCTCCTACGTGCGAAAAGGTTGGGGTCAGAACTCTTCCGCGGGGGCTTTGAAGTGTCCATGCGCTCGACGCTTCACCATGGATTGGGCGCAGCGCCAGTAGGTTGTGCCAGCCGGATGCGCCAGCCACCTTTACGGCCACGAGTCCCTGAGAGGCACGCGGATCGGGGCTGGTGGTGCGCCCACTGATCTCCCACCACACGCCGCCCGCCCGACCCCACACGAGTCCGCTGGAGGCGAGATCGTCGACGAGCAATTCCCGATTGTCCGCCGGTAGCGGCGCTTGGGTGGCTTCCGTCCGCGGCCACTTGGCGAGCGCGTCGGAGAGCAACCACAGCGTCAAACCCTCGTATTGGTTGAGTGCCGCATACCCGTCCATGATCGACGGGTTCCATTCCGCGTCAAGACCCGGGACGATCGGTAGCAGACCATTCGTCTGGATCGGATAGGCAGCCTGTAGATAGGAGACGGCACGCTCGGCGTACGCACGCCATATGCCAGCGCGGTCCGGTTCCAGGGCCGCCCGCCTAACGCCTAGCGCGGCGGCCGCGGCTTGCACCCATGACTGGTCCAGCGAGCGCCCCGAAAGCGAGAGCTGACCATCGGGCGCCATCATCTCGAGCGCATAGCGGTCTGCCTGGTTGTGCAGCCTCTCGACCGCCGGGGTGATCGCCAGCGGATCCTGTTCGGCTATCAGCTCGAGCATGAACGTCGAGAAGAGCTCATAGGCGGCGGGCTCGGAGCCGGGGTCTGAGAGCTCGCGCGCAACTCCACCGGAGGGAGAGCTCGTCAGGGCCTCGGGCGATCCGCGCTTTCCGTGCCCCCGCACTTCACCGGCGGCGAGACTCTGAAGCGGTGTACCCGCATGGGTGAGAGCCATTTCGAGATCGGTCCCGATCTGATCCCTCACAGCGGTGGGCGCGGCAGCGAGCGAGCCGGGTGCCCCTTCGACTCCATCGCTCAACAGCAGAGCAGCCCCGGCCGACCATACGAGGCGCCAATTGCCATAGCAGTCGGGCTCGGTCAGACAGTTGATTCCCGTGGGGGGACCTATTTGGCCAGCTCGCCACATGAGCGGTCCCTCGAGTCGTTCCCACACGCCAGCGGGAAGATCTCCCGTTTGGCCGTCATGGATCACGGCTGCGATCGCAAGTAGGTTGAACGGGTCACTGGGCACCGGCAGGGTCAGCGCCGAGCTGAGGATGCGTTCGCCGGCGCTTTCCAGTCCGCTGTCGCCTGTCCGTTGCGCCACCTTCAACATCACGTCGGCGAGCATGATCACGCCATAGTTGTCACCGGTGTCGGCGGCATCCAGCGGATCGGCAACCCGTCCGTCTTCGGTGGTGTAGGGCTCCCAGGCGCGTGCCACTGCCGAGATATAGCCGTCTAGTTGGGTGGCGCTCAGCGTCGGCTGTGGAGTACGTAGCGTCAGCTGTGGAGTACGGCCCCCCGCCGCCCCTGCCCATAGCAAGGCTGACAGGAGCGAGCAGGCTACAACCGGAATGAGCACCCTCATGAGCACACCCGCGCGATGGCACGCCGTTTGTCGGGTGCGCATGCTTTGTCGGGCGCGCGCGCTTTGTTGGGTGCGCATGCTTTGTCGAGTGCGCATGCGATAAAGCGCTCCCTCCGGAGGCAAATGCCCGTGCCCGTGCGCCCCACGCGCGTGAGCGAGCGGGCACGGCAGATTCTTCTCTATCGGTGGGGATTCCCCCTTGGGCCTTGGGATCATGGACTCTCGGCGACATCCTGCGCCTGGCTTAGTGTTCGGCGGCAGGCGCGTTGCTCCCTGCCACGCTTTAGGCTACGCGTCCATGAACGTCACCGACGCACCCGCCACGCCCGAGGTTCCCTGGCTGATCCTGCCGACCTACAACGAGGCGGAGAACATCGAGGCGATCGTGGCGGCGGCTGGCGAGACGCTCGCGGCCGCCAACAACGGGGCCTACAAGATCTTGATCGTCGACGATGGTTCGCCCGATGGCACCGGCGATATCGGCGATCGGCTCGCCGGCGAGTGCGAGCAGGTCGAGGTGTTGCACCGTACCGAGAAGAATGGCATCGGACCCGCGTATCTGGCGGGCTTTCGCTACGCGCTCGATCGCGGGGCGGCGTATGTGATGGAGATGGACTCCGACTTCTCTCACAACCCCGCCGACCTGGCACGTCTGCTGGCGGCGACCGGTCGGGGATCGACCGGCGCCGGCGCCGACCTTGTGCTCGGCTCGCGCTATGTGCCCGGAGGAGGAGTCGTCGACTGGGGTCTGTTGCGGCGCTTCATCAGCGAGGGCGGCTCCACATACGCGCGTTGGGTGCTCGGTTTGCGCGTGCGCGACCTCACCGGCGGTTTCAAGTGCTTCAAGCGCGAGGTGCTCGAAGCAATCCACTTCGACAGCGTGCGTTCGCAGGGATACGCCTTTCAGGTGGAGCTCACCTATAGGGCGGTGCGCGCCGGCTTCGAGGTGGTGGAGGTGCCGATTGTCTTCAAAGACCGTGAGTTGGGCCAGAGCAAGATGTCGTGGCGGATCGCCGCCGAGGCGATGTGGTTGGTGCCTCGTTTGCGCTACGGGCGCCAGCCGCCGATGCTGTCGAACGAGGGTGGCGCAACCGCCGACTCGCAAGCCCCGTCAGTCGACTCAATTCGAACCTGACATCGAGCACAAGCGCCCTTCCGTCGGGTGGGTGGACGTGCCGAGCTGACCTCGAGCACAAGCGCCCTTCCGTCAGGTGGACGTGCTGAGCTGACCTCGAACACAAGCGCCTTCGCTCAGGTGGACGTGCTGAGCGGTCGATAGAGAGGCGTGGACGCTTCCTCATACGCGTTCTACCACGGTGTTCGCCGTACCCGCACGACGCTACGCACTTGGCAGCGCCGGCCGTTGCCGGTGCTCGGCTCATGGGTCGCCGGGTCAACGCTTGCGGCGGTCGGGCTATTGCTGGGGGTGCTGGTCATCTCAGCGCTCTCCACTGGCTACGTTCAGCCCGTCGAACTACGCCCCCCCTTCGCGGTGGGCGACCTCGGCGATGTGGCAACGGTGGTCTTTCACAACCTGCTCGTGCTGGCTCTGCACGCGATGGCGTGCGTGGCGGGATTCATCGCCGGCAGCTCGCTCCCGCTCCAAGCGGAGAACAAGAGCGGGGTCTCGCGCTGGGTGCACGAGCATGGCGGGCGCCTCGCCATCGGCTTCGTGGTGTGCGCCACCACTTTCTCGTTGTCCGCTCAGGCTTATGTGCTCGGCCACACGCTCGCCGGGGTTGCCCACTTCATGAAAGTCTCCCCAGCGCTGCTCCTGTTGGGAGTGCTCCCGCACGCGCTCCTCGAGCTGATCGGCCTGTTCCTGCCGCTGGCGGCCTGGATCATCGCGAGTCGCAGAGGGCAGTGGGATCAGCTGCTTGCCGCCACCGTCGTAACGGTTGCCATTGCCCTGCCCATGCTCGTGTTGGCGGCGTTCATCGAGGTGTACCTCTCGCCGCACCTGTTCACCGTGCTCACCGGCATCCACCCGCCGATCGTCGGAACATGGGAAGGCTGGACCGTCACCGTCCACTAGAGCGCCCACCTGAAATATCGCGCTTCACTTTGTATAGTGAGCGATGGTTGGATAATTAGATAGATAGCTCGTGCGGTTCGGCGAGCTCGAGCGTCCGCCGCGCCGTGCCGTGCGTGACGAGGCGGTAGTCACCCGATAGGAGACCCCAATGGCAGGCACCCTCAATGAAGTAACCGACGCCAACTTCCAGGCTGAGGTAGTCGAGTCGGACAAGCCCGTGCTCGTCGACTTCTGGGCTCCCTGGTGCGGACCGTGTCGTGTAGTTGGCCCAGTGCTCGAGGAGATCGCCTCCGAGCGCGAGGACCTGCGCATCGTCAAGCTCAACGTCGACGAGAATCAGCAGACGGCGGCTGCATTCCAAGTCCTCTCGATCCCCACGATGATCGTGTTCAAGGGCGGCCAGGCCGTCAAGACCGTTGTCGGGGCATACCCCAAGAAGAAGATCGAGGCCGAGTTGGATTCGGTTCTAGCGGCGGCGTAGGCGCCTCCGCCGAGGGGTAAGCCCTGACTCAGGTGGGCTCAGAGCGGCGTAGAGCGATCTCCAGGGCGAGACCTTCGATCTCGCCCTGCTCGCGATAATCCATAGCGGTGGAATTGCCCTCGCCGAGGGAGAGGCTGATGGCGAGGGTCTCCCCGCGGACGTACCCCTCGTGCTCGCGGGCGCTATCCAGCAACGCCTCGTCGCCGCCGAGGATCAGCTCGATGCGATCCTCCACCTCGAGACCCGCGCTCTTGCGGGCGTTCTGCACGGCGTGCACTATCTCGCGGGAGCGGCCCTCGCGTAGCAGGCTGTCGTCGATTGTGAGCTCGAGCGCCACAGCGTGGGCGCCCTCGCGCTCGACGCTATAGCCATCCGGGGCCTTCATGCTCAAGAGCACATCCTGGGCGGTGAGGGTGTGCTCGCGGCCGCCCACGGAAATGCCGATGCCCTCGCCACCGTCGCCCGCCAGCACCGCCGCCGCCACCTTCGCCGGATCGAGCGCCGCGATTGCTTGCGCCACAAGCGGCATCTCTTTGCCGAATAGCGGCCCCAGCGTGCGGTAGTTGGCCTTCAGCTCGTATTCGCCCAACTCGTCGGCTGCTGTCACGAAGCGCACGCGCCTTACGTTCAGCTCCTCACGCACAATCTCCACAAGGCGTTCGATCGCACCGCGCTCGCGCCCGTCCGCAACCACTACGGCCTCCGCCAAGGGCTGGCGCACCTTGATCTTCGCCTGTCCCCGTGCTCCCAGGCCGAGCCTTACCGTCTCGCGCGCGATCGCCATCGCCTCCTCCAACCCCGCGTCTCGGGCGGGTAGCGCATCGTCCACCGGGAAGTCGCACAGGTGCACGCTCGCGAGTGTGCCGTCGAGGTTGTCGTAGATCTCATCCGCCACGAATGGACAGAACGGGGCGAGCAGCTTCGATATGCACAGAAGGCACTCGCGTAGCGTCGCGAAGGCAACTGGGTCGCCATCCCAGAAGCGTCTACGCGAACGGCGTACATACCAGTTCGACAGATCGTCGACGAGCTCCGCGATAGCCCGCCCAGCGCTCGTTGCGTCATAAGCATCCAAGCGCTCCGCCACTATCGCGGCGGTGGCCGCCGTGCGCGATAGCGCCCAACGATCCAAGTCGGTCACGGACTCGGGCGAGATGCCGCTCCAGCCAGGCTCGCGTCCCGTCGCCCCAGCCGGCTCAGCCCCTCCTCCAAGCGAATCGTCCAACCTCTGCGCGTTGGCGTTCGCGTACAGCGTGTAAAAGAAGTAAGTACTCCACAGTTGCTTGAGGAACAGTCGCACGCCCTCACCGATGGCGTCCTCGGAGAAGCGATAGCCATCCCAGGGTTGCTTTGAGGTAAAGAAGTACCAGCGAAACGCGTCCGCGCCGTACTTGTCGAGCACCGGCCACGGCTCTACCGTGTTGCCCTTCGACTTGCTCATCTTCTGACCCTCTCCGTCGAGAATCAAGCCGAGGCACACAACGTTCTCGTATGGCGCCTGGTCGAACAGCAGCGTCGAAACCGCCAGCAACGAGTAAAACCAGCCCCTGGTCTGATCGAGCGCCTCACAGATGAAGTCAGCGGGAAAGCTTTTTTGGAACAGTTGCTCGTTCTCGTAGGGCGAATGGTGCTGAGCGAACGGCATCGCGCCAGAGTCAAACCACACGTCGATGACCTCAGGCACACGCTTCATCGGCTTGGCACACACCGCGCTCGCGGCCGAACCAGGCCCTTCGGAGGACCCCTCGCCGGAGGGGGATGGGATGGGGAGGGGGTCGATCAAGTGGGGACACGGGATCGTCACGCCATCCACATACGGCCGATGGTGGTCTGTGAGTGTTGCTCCCGAGCGCTCCTCTAGCTCTGTAAAGGATCCGACTGTGAGCGTGTGCCCCGCCTCGCAGCGCCACACAGGCAAGGGCGTACCCCAGTAGCGCTCGCGCGAGAGCGCCCAATCCACGTTGTTCGACAGCCAGTCGCCGAAGCGGCCATGCTTGATGTGCGGGGGATGCCAATTGATCGTCTCGTTCCCCGCCATCATCCGATCGCGCACCTTCGAAGTGGCGATATACCAAGAAGGCTTCGCGTAATAGATGAGCGGCGTACCGCAACGCCAGCAGTGGGGATATGAATGCTCGTAGTCGCTGCGCCTGAACAGCATTCCGCGCCCGTCGAGGTCAGCCACCAGCTCCTCGGTCAGCGTGGGGTCCTTGACGAAGCGGCCCGCATATCGCTCAACCGTCTCGTCATAGGTTCCGTCGAGCTTCACAGGATTGAAGAGCGTCGCCGGGTCTCTCGGATCGAACAGGCCCGCGTTGGCTGCCACGTTGAAGTCGTCCTCACCAAACGCCGGGGCGATGTGCACAAGGCCGGTTCCGTCGTCGGTGGTCACGAAATCCCCCGCGATGATCTTCAAAGTAGGCTGCCTTCCCATTGCCGATGTGTTGGCGAAGATCGGGCCTTGATATGTGGGCCCAACCCAGCTTCCATCGAGCCACTTTCCGGTGAGAGTCCGCCCAGGGAAGCGATCGAGGATCTCCGCCTCCTCGCCGAGCACCCTCTCGACGAGCGCCGCGGCGAGTATCAGCGTCTCGCCGTCGATGCTCGCCCGCACATACTCAACATCCGCCGCCGCCGCCACCGCCACATTGCCCGGCAGTGTCCACGGTGTGGTTGTCCAGATCAGCAACGAGTCGCCCTCCTTTATTGGAAGACGCTCGGAGTCGCCCTCGGGCATGCCCGACAGCGTGATCGTCAGTCGCACATACACCGACGGGTCAACTACGTCCTTGTACCCAAGCGCCACCTCATGCGAGGACAGCGCGGTCCCGCAGCGCGGGCAGTAAGGCACCACCTTGTGACCCTCATACAGCAGTCCCTTGTCGCTAATCGTCTTCAACGCCCACCACACCGACTCGATGTAGCTCTCATCGAGGGTTCTATAGGCGTGCTCGAGGTCCACCCAGAAGCCGATTCGCTCAGTCAGCCGGTTCCACTCCTCGAGGTACTCGAACACCGAGGAGCGGCACTCTTCGTTGAAACGCTCGATCCCGATGCCATGCTCGGGGTCCTCGATCTCTGCCTTGCTGGAGATCCCGAGCTTCTGTTCCACAGCTATCTCCACCGGCAGCCCGTGGCAGTCCCAACCGCCCTTGCGCTCAACCCGATAGCCGCGCATGGTCTTGTAACGCGGATAGATGTCCTTGAACACCCGCGAGAGCACATGGTGGGAGCCGGGCCTGCCGTTGGCGGTTGGCGGGCCCTCGTAGAACACCCACTGCTTCGCTCCCTCGCGCATCCTCAACGACTCGCCGAACACGTCCCGCTCACGCCAGCGCTCCAGCACCTCCCGCTCGAGCTCAGGCAGCTCCTTGCGCGCGTCCACCTCGCGCGGGGGTATCAGTGGGTTTCTGGGTGCAGCCGTCATCGGGCGGCCCATTGTAGGTGCGCGTCGCCGTCGCCAGGAAGCAGCTGCCGCCCGCAGGCGCTGCTCCTGGCGCTACGAGGCAGCGCAGCCGCTGCTCGTGTGGCGCTTCACGAGGCGGTCGCCGCTACAGACTCTTGCTCGTGGCGCTTACGAGGCAGCCGCTGGTACTGCCCGCGACGCTGACACGATCTGCCCGACAGGGCCGGGACTCGCAAGGCGCTCTCGCAACATTCTTACCGCCTCCGCCGGCCCTGGGCCGATACGTGTGACTGTGCTTGCCCCGGTGTTGGGCACCGCACCGCGATAGTCGAGCACCTGAAGCTCTCCCGCGCTCTGTCTCGTCGCGTACACCACCCGCCCGACCGCCTCGAGCGAAGAGCAACGTCCACCGAGCACCACCGCCTGCGGGTTCAGTGCCCGCAACGCGTTTCCAATACGCGTGCTGTCGAGCCCCACCGCCAGTGCCAGCACCCGCAACCCCGCGCGCCTGGCAAACAGCTCGAGCGCTTGTACATGCAACCCATCCATGTCCAACGGTCGGCTAGCGTCGAAAATCAATACCCCCTCCTCACGGGTTGAGGGCGGTGTCACGCGCTGGGCCGCCGCCAGCCAGCCCGTGGCATAGCGCCAGGCGAAGCAGTACTCGGGCGAGCCAACCGGCGTGTCGTTGGGCGAGCCAGTCGGCGCGTAGTTGGGCGAACCAGCGGGCATGTCGCCGCGTCCCTCCGCGGCGCCGGGCGCCAGCGTCTCCACAGCCGGCAACAACACCGACTCAACGGTGCGTTCCACCGAGCGCACCGCCATGCTCTCCTCCAATAGTCGATTGGCCTTCTCTTCGCTGAACTCCACGAACGCCGCCCGCAAGCGAGCGGGTGTCGAGGGGCCTTCGCCGCGCTCGCGTGCCACCGAGATGGCTGAAGCGATGTCCTGAGTCTCCGCATATGCCTGTCTCAACGCCTCGATCTCGACGAGGTCGAACTGGCGGTGTCCCCCCTCGGTGCGAGCGGGGGTGGGGTAGCCGTAGCGTTGCTCCCAACTACGCAATGTGTTGGGGCTCACGCCGAGTAGGCCGGCCGCGGCGTTCGTGCGGATCGTGCTCATGTGGAGCAATGCTGAGCTTTGACCGGCGCGCGCGCAACCCGCGCAACGCCCCCTGCACGCTGGAATCGCGCTTGCACGCGCAGGAACCGCATCGTTGGGCACGACGAGCGCCATGCACCGCGGCTATCGCCGAGGCGGAGTAACCGACAGAGTGAGCTTTTCATCGCCTAACAAGACCCCCGCCGCACCTACATACGATGAGAGTCGTGGCCACCCGCGAGACACTTCCCATGAGGCTTCGCCTCTACCACCATCCCGATGGTGCTCGTGTGGCCTATCGCGAGGTCGGTGCCGGTCCTCCGCTTGCCCTACTGCACTCAGGGCTGCTCTCCCACCGTGAGTGGGGCCCCATCGCCGAGCGCCTCGCCGAGTGTCACCGGCTGGTCATTCCCGACCTGCCTCTACACGGCGACTCCGAGGATCGCCCACGCCATCCCTACACGATCGACTGGTTCGCCGAGGTAATGAGTGGTTTCGCCAACGACGTACTCGGGCCCAAGCCGTTGATGGTCGGCCATGAGGCAGGCGCCGAGATCCTGCTGCACGCCGTCATGACTGGCCGACTGGAGCCCAGTCGGCTCGTGCTGATGCCCAATCGCTTGCATCGCCCTGTCGAGTACCCACGCAGGCGCGAAGCATGGCGTCTGGCGACGCTCGGCGGCTCGGTGCCCGGTATAGATCGCGTCCTCAGCCACGCCACCAAACTGGTGTTCACCCCCGAGCTGGGAATGCGCATGTCAGAGCGCCACGCCCCCGAGGCTGGCGATTTGATGCGCCATGCCTTCGGCAACGTTCCTGGCAACCCGAACCTCGCACGCTCGTGGGCCAAGTGCGCACGTCGCTGGCCGCGAGGAGCCCAAATTCACTTGCTCGAGCTCTACCCCCGGCTCGAGATGCCGGTGCTCCTGCTGTGGGCCGATCACGATCCCGTGCACCCTCTGGCAGGCGCCGAAGAGACACTTCGCGCGCTCCCTCGCGGACAGTTGCGTGTCCTCTCCAGCACCGGATTCCTCATGACCTATGACGACCCAGTGGGGGTCGCACGGGAGCTCGTGGCGTTCTGCGGATAGCTTCCGTGGCGTTTTGCGGATAGCTTGGGCAAGCCACACATGCCCGCCGCCGCGTCGCGCCGACTAGATTACGGCTTGCCCTCACCTCTACAAGGAGACTCGATGACCGACAAGCAACTCTGGGGCGGGGAGACCGCCAAGGCAGTCGATAACTTCCCGATCTCCGGCGAGACCGTGCCGGTGTCGGTTGTGCGCTGGCTAGCCCGAGTCAAGGGCGCATCCGCCGCCATCAACGGCGAGCTGGGCCTACTCGACAAGCGTCGCGCCGGGCGCATCGAGAAAGCCGCCGCCGAGATCGCCGCCGGCAAGCACGACGCCCAATTCCCGATCGACGTCTTCCAAACCGGCTCAGGCACCTCGACGAACATGAACGCCAACGAGGTCATCGCCACGCTCGCGGGCGAGAGCGTTCACGCCAACGACCACGTCAACATGGGCCAGTCCTCCAACGACGTGTTTCCCTCCGCCGTCCACCTCGCCGCGCTCGACCTCGCCCAGAACGAGCTGCTCCCGGCACTCAAGCAGCTGGAGCGCGCCTTCGCCAAGAAGGCCAAGAGCTTCTCCGCTGTCGTGAAGTCGGGACGCACCCACCTGATGGACGCCGTCCCCGTCACGCTCGGCCAGGAGTTCGCCGGATACGCCGCCCAGATGGCGCTTGCCCAGGAGCGTGTTCAGGCCGCGCTCGTGCACGTCGGCCAGATCCCGCTCGGCGGCACCGCCACCGGCACCGGCCTCAACACTCATCCTCGGTTTGCCGAGAAGGTACGCGCCCGGCTGAAGCGCGAGTCGGGCCTGAAGCAGATCGCCCCACCGCTCGACCACTTCGAGGCGCAAGCCAACCGCGACGCGCTCGTCGAGCTGTCCGGTGCGCTGAAGGTGGTTGCCGTGTCCTTGACCAAGATCGCCGGCGACCTAGCGTTGATGGGCTCCGGCCCCCGCGCCGGCATCGGCGAGCTCTTCCTGCCAGAGCTGCAGAAGGGCTCCTCGATCATGCCCGGCAAGGTCAACCCGGTGATCCCCGAGGTCGTCTTGCAGGTCTCCGCCCAAGTGATCGGCAACGACGCCGCCATCACCGTCGGCGGCCTGCAGGGCCAGTTCGAGCTCAACGTGCGCATCCCCTTGATCGCCCGCAACCTGCTTCAGTCCTTGAACCTGCTTGCCAACACTTCACGTGTGTTCGCCGAGAAGTGCGTCGACGGCATCACCGTCAACAAGGCCGGCTGCGCCGCCTCAGCGGGCGCCACGCTGGCGGTTGCCACCGCCCTCAACGGCGCCATCGGCTACGACAAGGCCACCGTCATCGTCAAAGTAGCCACCGACTCCGGGCGGCCGCTGCGCGACGTCGCGCTGGAGCAGGGCGTCGACGCAAAGCTCTATGACGCCACCGTCGACTTGAAGAAGATCGCCGCCGGCAATCAGGCGTAGGTCATCAGGCGCCGGCAATCGGCAAGCAATCGGTGCGGAAGTACACCTGCCCGGTCGCGGTCAGGTGCCGATTGGCTCCACACTTCTCGCGAGCATCGCTTCCAACACCACCCTAGCCCCTGCCTTCGACAACGGCTCGTTCAGGTTTCCACACTTGGGTGACTGGACGCACGAAGGGCAGCCGCTTTTGCACGGGCACTCGGCGATCAAACGGTGGGCGTCGCGACAGAGCTCCTCAAAGCGCTGGTGGGCCAGGCGCGCGATGCCGATGCCGCCGGGATGACCGTCATAGATGAAGATCGTGGGGCCGCCAGTTTGAGGGTGCACGTTGGTGGACAGACCTCCAATGTCCCAGCGGTCGCACATCGCGATCAGAGGGAGCACCGCGATCTGGGCGTGCTCGGTTGCGTGCAACGAGCCGAGCAGGGCGTCCATCGGCACGGTTCCCTCACCGCTACCGTCGAGTCCAGTGAGGGTGCCGGCGTCGAGCTCGAACCACAGCGCCTGCGTCGAGAAGCTCGTCTGCGGTAGGTCCAGCATCACAAGATCCACCTGCGCATGGTCGGCAAGACGCTTGCGCTGGTAGCCAATTACGGTCTCGGTGACCGACACCTCACCGAAGGAGAGGCTCACGCCGAGCGTCTCGCGCCGGTCGAGTAGCCGCTCGATGTTGGTGTCGGTCTCGCGCTTGGGTTGTGTGTACCAGTCGCCGCCGAACGGCGCTACCAGCGCACGGCGGTGCTCGAGGTCCAGTTCCCGCACCTCGTAGGAGCGGCCCATGTGCAGGTAGATCGCACCGTCATGCACCGTCGAGTGGGCACGGGCTGCCTCGGTCTGGCCGATTAGCTCTCCAGAGGAGACGTCCACGATCGCGAAGCTGTCGGGGGAGGCGGAGCGCAGGGATACATTCGCCGCCGGGTAATCGGCGGGGCGGCGCAGCACATACACCTCGCCTGTGGCACGCTCGTTCTCAGACGAAGACCGACGCGCGGTGGGGGCTCGCACAGTTCGCTTGCGCAGCAGCCCAGCACTTACGAGCGCCTCTGCGTGGGCCTCCCAGCGCGGGCCGAAGAACTCCCCGTCCTCGTGCCCGAGCGGTCCCTCGTACGCGGCACACAGCAAATGGGCCTGATGTATCTGGGCGCTCTCGTGATCGAGAATCGCCGCCTCCACGGATCGCTCGAGGAACTCGTCTGGGTGGCGGCAGAAGAACTGGTCGAGCGCGTCCTCGCCGGCCACATACACAGCGAGGCCCTTGCCTCGCCGCCCGGCGCGACCCCACATCTGGCGTAGGGAGGCAACTGTGCCTGGAAACGTCACAACCACCGCCGCATCGAGCTCGCCGATGTCAATCCCGAGCTCGAGCGCGTCGGTCGTGATGACCGCACGCAGCTCGCCGTTGGTCAAGCGTGCCTCCAGTTCGCGTCGCTGTTGAGGGGTATAGCCCGCGCGGTAGGGAGCCACACGCTCAGCGAGCTCCGGATCGCTGCGCTCGAGGTCTTCGGTAACCATGCGCGCCAGTAGCTCCACGCCCTTGCGCGACTTCATGAAGCAGATCGCCCGCGCGCCCTCCCTTACCAGCCGCGCAAGCAGCTCCGCCGCCTCCCCGATCGCCGATCGCCGCGCCCCGATCGCCTCGTCGGTGAGCGGCGGGTTCCACATCGCGATCTGCCGACGCGGGGTGGGGGCGCCGTCGCGGTCGATCAGACCTACATCCTCGAGGCCCGTCAAGCGCTCCGCCAGCTCCACCGGATTGGCGATCGTGGCGGAGGCCAACAGCACACGCACATCGCTGCCGTAAGCCGCCGCCACTCGCAGCAGCCTGCGCAGGACGTTCGCGACATGCGAGCCAAACACACCTCGATAGACATGTGCCTCATCCACCACCACGATGCGCAGGTGGCTGAACAGCCGCTCCCACGAGCTGTGGTGGGGCAGGATGCCGACGTGCAGCATGTCGGGGTTGGTGAGCACCACGTTCGCGCTTCTGCGGATATCCCCGCGTGCGTCGCGGGGAGTGTCCCCGTCATAGATCGCGGGACGCACCTGCTTTGTGAGCCCAAACGCGTTTATCGCCCGCGCCTGATCCTGAGCTAGTGCCTTCGTCGGGTACAGATAGAGCGCCCGTGAGAACGCGTCGCGGCAGAGCGCATCGAGTGTAGGCAGGTTGAAGCACAGCGACTTACCCGATGCCGTGCCCGTCGTGACGATCGTCGTGCGCTCCCACGCCGAGATGAGCGCCTGCGCTTGGTGGGAGTAGAGCCGCTCGATGCCCACGCGTTCGAGACCGCCAGCCACATCGGGGTGCAGCTCCTCAGGGATGTCCACGAGGCTGGCTGTGCTGGGTCCTTCGCGCGCCTCCCGCACGAGCCGCCCGTCCGCGCGTGCCTCGTCGAGCATTGAGCTCCACGGCTCGATCGTGCGCTCCTTTGCTCTGCTCTCCACCTCCAAACGCGATCTCTTTTCGGATCGCGTTTGGGGGGTCAGCGGAGGGGTTTTCGCCATGGCTTGCGATAGTAGAGCCGATGCTCAGCCTCGCGGCCACCTCATGCGCGAAAGGGCGCACCTTCCATCATTCGCTGCGCTATTGGCCGGATAGTGCAGGCAGCGGATGAGCATCCGCTGCCTCTATCTCGACCTCGACGGCACCCTGCTCGGACGTGGCGCGTCGCTCGTGCACGACGGGGAGGGCAGCGTCTCGCTCGAGGGAGTGCGCGCGATCCAGGCGTGTCTGCGAGCAGATGTGGAGATCGTGCTCATGTCGGGTCGCCGTCGTATCCAGGTGGCCGAGGATGCGCGGCTGCTTGGCCAGAGCGCCTACATCTTTGAGGCGGGAGCCTGCGTTGTGTTGGGCGCCGGCCAGCTTGGTGCAGCGCGCGCTCTTGGCGCTGGTGATGAGGACGGGGTTGGCGATGAGGACGGGGTTGGCGATGAGGACAGGGTTGGCGATGAGGACAGGGTTGGCGATGAGGACAGGGTTGGCGATGAGGACAGGGTTGGCGATGAGAACCGGGCCGATGTCCTGCGCCAACCATCCGGCGGTAGCGGAGCCCCCGCGGGTGGCGAGGAGCACTGGCTCACTGGTGAGATGATGCCAGGGGAGCTGACGATTGCCCAGCAGATCGAGCGCTCGGGCGCCCCGTCGTTGCTGCTAGATCGTTATGCGGGGCGTCTGGAGTACCACGAGCCGTGGCACCTGGACCGCGAAGTGTCACACCTGTTCCGTGGTCTGGTCGACGCGGCTGAGGTCGATGGGCTGCTGGCCGAGCACGGCCACAACGATCTACGCCTCGTTGACAACGGAGTCGTCAATCGACGTTCCTCCGCGCTTGCGAGCCTGCCGCATGTTCGTGGCTACCACCTCGTGCCGGGCGGCGCCTCGAAGGCGGCCGCCGTCGCCTTCCACCGGCGCGTACGCGGGTACACACGCGAGGAGACTTTTGCCGTGGGCGACTCTCGTGAGGACCTCGCGTGCGCCGACCACGTCGGTGCGTTCTGGCTCGTCGCTAATGCCGTCGAGCGCGATCCATCGATGCTGTCTCTGGTTGATGCGCTCAGCAACGTACGCATCGCCGAGCGAGGTCACGGCGCCGGCGTCTACGAAGCAACCGTCAGCACGCTCCTCACTCGATGATTCCGTCGCGCTTCTCCTCCTCATAGAGTCGTTCCACCACGAACTCCTTCAGTAGCGTCTGGTAGCCCGTGTTGCGGCGTGCCGCGAGCACTCGAAGCCGCTTGAGCGTAAATTCGTCGAAGCGCACCGCGATCGGCGTGGTACGGCCTTTGGCGAGGGCCTCCTTGGGAATCTTGCGTCGGCGCTCCTCCTGCTCGTGGGCGGCGGCCAATTCCGCTTCGAATTGTTCGGTCGCTCTCTTGACAGTTTCGGGCGAGAGGAAGCCGCCCTTGCCTTTGTCGCCCTTGCTCTTGTCCTTGGCCTTGTGTTGGTTGGCCTTGTGCTGGTCGTCCTTGTGCTGGTCGTCTCTGTCCTTGCTCGGGTCTTCTTCGCCCCGGCGCTGGTCGTCTCTGCTCTCTTGATTTTTCTTCTTGTCGGCGGGCATATGGTTCTCTTTTTTAAAATTTTGCCATAGTGACTACTTGTATAAATACAATAGCAATTAGATGTAGTCACGATAGTAAAATTTCGCACAGAGACAATAATCCACCGCGCCGCACAGGGATAAGGTCCACCGACGATATTTAGTGCTGAAACGCTCAAGCCCCGCGCGGGACAGGCTCAGCCTCACGGGACAGGCTCAGCCTCACGGGACAGGCTCAGCCTCGCGGGATAGGCTCAGCCTCACGGGACAGGCTCAGCCTCGCGGGATAGGCTCAGCCTCACGGGACAGGCTCAGCCCCGCGGGAAGGCTCAGCCTCGCGGGATAGGCTCAAGCCTCGCGGGATAGCGCTCGCCACAGCCGCCGCCAGAAGCCCGGCTCAGGTCGGCGGCGCCAGCGCGCCGGTGGGGGTACCGTGGTACGTACCAGCGCAACCCACTCGTCCAGCGGAAGCTCAGCGGAGATGAGCCGGCCCAGCGCGCCGGTGACGGGCGCCTCGACGCCGGCCGCCTGGAGAGTTTGGGCGAGCAGCGGCACCCACTCGAGCGCCTCGACCGCCTGGCCAATGCGTGCTGGGATCTCGAGTGCCGGCACGCCCTCGGCGAGCAATTCGCCCGCGCGACGGTTGCGACTCTCGCGGGCCAGCGCCGTAGCAACCAGGTCGCCGATGCCGGCGAGACCGATCATCGACTCGGGCTTTGCACCGAGTCCCTCCGCGTAGCGCCACACCTCGGCGAAGATGTGACCAGCAGCTGCTCCCGCCGCGTTCGCCCCCTGTGCTTCGGTGGCGCCCGCCGCGAGCGCCGCCGCGTTCTTCGCCGCCCCTGCAAGCTCCACGCCGATCGGGTCATTTGACTGCTCGCATACCACTCCCGCGCGCGTAAACATCTGTGCGAGCGTGCGCGCAAGCTCTTCGTCGCCGCACGCCACCACCAGGCCCGCGCCCGAGCGCACCATCTCCTGAGCATGGGCTGGCCCACCGACGCACGCCACCCGCTGTGCCCCGAAGATCGCACTCAGCACAGTCGTGGGCAGAGATCCATCGGGAGGCACGAGTCCCTTGGCCACCGACACGATTGCCGTGCGCCGCCCCAGCTCACCCGTTCGCAACGCGGAGATTGCTTGACTCAGCCCGTGCGAAGGGACTGCCAAGAACACGTAGTCGGCGCGCGCCACGCCCTCGGACACCGCCTCTACCCGCAGTTGTGTCGGCAGCTCTACACCTGGCAGATACAGCTTGTTCTCGCGCTCGGCGCCCAGCGAGTCTGCCTGCTCTCCACTTCGCGTCTGAAGCGTCGTACGCAAGCCTGCTCGGCTCAGCAGCACGGCGAGCGCCGTGCCGAACGAACCGGCGCCGATCACCGTCGCGCGACGCGCCACTGGACTGGGAAGCGTGCGGCCGCGCTGTGCGCGTACAGTTGGCGTCGTCGTGGGTGTTGCGATGTCGCCAGTCGAGTAGTCCGAGACCTCCGGGGCAGACGATCCATCCATGGCCGAGGAGCTCGAGGCATCAGCCGCCGATGGTGCATGGCTCGGAGTAGGCTCGGGTGTCGTCATCTGATGCGCGAGCCTAACGCCCCAGAGAGAAGCGAAGTGGAGTGGCGCAACTGGGCCGGCGACGAGCGCTGCCTGCCAGCGACGGTTGTGCACCCAGGCTCGGTCGAAGAGATAGTGGTGGCGCTGGGGCTCGCGGCCCGCGAAGGATGGCGCGTGCGTGTTGCGGGCGCGGGCCACTCATTCAGCGATATCGCTTGCACCGACGGGCTGCTACTTGTGCTCGACCGCTTTCAACGTGTGCTCGACGTAGACCCGGAGTCGCGCCTCATACGGGTGCAGGGTGGCATCACGATCGCTCGATTGAGCGCACGCCTGGCTGAGCATGGCCTGGCGCTTGAGAATCTCGGCGACATCGACGTGCAAAGCATCGCGGGGGCGATCTCAACAGCTACACATGGGACGGGCGCACGGTTGCGCAACATTCCCTCGCAGGTGGTGGAGCTGACCCTTGTGCTCGCCGACGGCTCCACGCTCGCATGCTCGCGGGAGCGCGACCCCGAGCTGTTTCGAGCGGCGTGTGTGGGACTCGGCTCGCTCGGCGTGGTGGCTGAGGTAACGCTGCGCTGTGTACCCGCATTCACGCTGCTTGGGGTCGATTCTCCGGCGCCACTGGATCGGACGCTCGATCGCTTCGAGGAATTGGCCCTTGCCAACGAGCACTTCGAGTTCTTCGTGTTCCCGCATTGCGATGTCGCCCTCACACGCACGAACAACCGCGTCGAGCAGCCGCCACGTCCACGTGGGCGCGTTGCGGAGTACGCCAACGATGTACTCCTCACCAACCACGCCTTCGATCTGATGTGCCGCATCGGCAAGCGGCTGCCGAGTCGTATCCCAGAGATCAACAAGCTTGTGACCCGTTTGGCTGGAAGCTCGAAGCGGATCGACCGCTCCGATCGTATCTTCGCGAGCCCACGACTCGTGCGCTTCACCGAGATGGAGTACGCGCTCCCGCGCGAGCACACAACACACGCCGTGCGCGCCGTCATGGAGCTGATCGAGCGGCGTGGTTTCGCCGTTCCGTTCCCGATCGAGGTGCGCACTGTTGCCCCCGACGACGCGCTGCTCAGCACCGCGGCGGGGCGCGAGAGCGGATATGTCGCCGTGCACATGTACCGCGGCATGGAGTGGCGTCCGTACTTCGAGGCGGTGGAGGAGATCATGAACGACCTCGATGGACGGCCCCACTGGGGCAAGCGTCACTTCCAGACAGCCGCAACACTGCGACCGCGCTATCCGGAGTGGGATCGCTTTCAAGCCGTGCGCGCGAGGCTGGATCCGAGTGGACGATTCGGCAATGCGTGGATCGATCGCGTGCTCGGCCCCGTGGGTGCGGCTGTCGCGGAGGCAACGCACCTCACGCCATGATCGACACCGCCCGACACTCACGGCGAGCGGATGCACCATCCCACTTGCGACTATGACCGATCGGCGATGGGCGGCCATGACCGATCGACTGCGGCACCTACGACCGATCGACTGGCGACAACGATGACCGATCGACTGGCGGCGACTATGACCGATCGGCTGCGGCGCCTGGAACGCGCTACCGCCGAGCTCGAAGCGCCGTTCGCGGTCGTCGATCTCGACGCTTTCTGGCACAACGCCACCGACATGGAACGCCGTGCGGCGGGCAAGCCGATTCGCTTGGCGAGCAAGTCGGTGCGCTGCCGTGGGCTTCAGGAACAGGTGCTTGCGCGGCCGGGTTTTCAGGGAACGCTTGCGTTCACGCTGCCCGAGGCGCTTTGGTTGGCTGAGTGCGGCTTCCAGGACATCGTTGTGGCCTACCCCACTGTCGACCGCGAGGCGCTGGGCATGCTCGCACGGCTCCGCGAGTACCGGCCCCATGCAAGCGTCTCGGTGATGGTGGATAGCGTGGCCCAGCTCGATTTGATCGAGTCCGCCGCCGGCTTGCTTATTGGCGATGGGCGGGCTGGCCGGTCGATCGATGTTTGCATCGACGTAGACGCCGGACTGTGGATGCTCGACGGTCGCATTCGCATCGGCGCGAAGCGCTCGCCCATCCACACGGCGGGGCAGGCGGCGGCGCTCACCCGCGAGATCGTCGGTCGCGATCGGTTGCGGCTCGTCGGTCTCATGGCCTACGAGTCGCAGATCGCTGGCCTCGGTGACGCCCCACCGGGCCGCAGCCTAAGAGGAGCCGCGATTCGTGCGATGCAAGGACGCTCTGCACGTGAGCTTGCCGTGCGGCGGGCCGAGATCGTGGAGGCCGTGCAGCAAGTCCTCCGAGCCGCCTCGGTCGAGCCGCTACGGCTCGTCAACGGTGGCGGCACCGGCAGTCTCGAGCTGACTGGATCCGAGCAGGTAGTGACCGAGATCGCGGCGGGCTCAGGGCTCTATGGGCCGACGCTATTCGACGCCTATCGCGCATTCCAGCCGCAGCCAGCTGCGCTGTTTGCGCTACCGGTTGTACGCAAGCCGAGTGCCGCGCTAGCCACCGTGCTCGGCGGTGGCTACCTCGCCTCAGGCCCCGCCGACAGCGCGCGCCTGCCCACTCCATATCTGCCTGTGGGACTCGCCCTCGACAAACAGGAGGGCGCCGGCGAGGTGCAGACTCCGCTCATCGGCGCCGCCGCCCGCGAGCTAGGGGTGGGAGATCGCGTCTGGTTCCGCCACGCCAAGGCCGGCGAGCTCTGCGAGCGCTTCGAGCGGCTGTACTTGATCGAAGGAGAGCGAGTGGTCGAAGAGCTACCAACCTATCGGGGCGAAGACAGGTGCTTTTTGTGAAAGATGCAATGTAGCCTTTTTCGATACGATGAAATCGTGTCTGATATTCGGGTCTCTGTTGTTCCTCCCCCGGAGCGAGCGGGAGAGCTGGCGGGTGGCGCGCTCGTCGAGCGATTCACAAATCGCGTCGACGAACTTGGTGACAGCATCGGCGAGATTGCACTGAGGCTGCGGTCCCGTTTGGATGCCGACCTCGCCCGCGATCAGTCCTCAGCTTGGACGCTGGGCGAGGTGGTGGTGACCTTCTCGGTCGATCTCGAGGCCGAGGCGGGCGTGGTAGTGGCGAAGGCGAAAACGACCGCCGGCTTTGAGGTAGCGCTGACATGGAGGCAGAGCTGAACCTACGCCGCGCGGTGGCGCGGCTGCTACCGGTAGACGAGGACACGCGGCCAGGAAGCGCGTTCGCGATTACCTCGACACGCGCATTGACGGCATTCCACTGCGTTGGTCGTCGAGAGGGCGCTGTTGTCGAGCTCGCGTTCGAGGGCGGCTTAAAAGTTAGTGCTCGAACGCTGTGTGGAGACGAAGACGGAGACCTTGCGTTGCTCGAGCTCGACGATGAGCTGCCCGCGGATTTCGATCCGCTTCTGTGGGTCGAAGCGAACAGCGCGATGGACGGCATCCGCATCGTGGTAGAAGGCTTCGGGGTCGAGGGTCCGCCGGGATCGACGCCGCACGCGCTGACAGGAAGCGTCGTGCGAGCCGATACAACGCTGTTTGACAAGGCGCCGGCATTGCAGCTCAATTCCCCTCAGCTGATCGCGGGCGAGAATGCCCACCAGTTCAGCGGCGGACCTGTGCTGGTGGACATTGTGGGAGACGGCGGCACCCCGCGCTACGCGGCGGTGGGGGTGGTGCGCTGGCAACGCCCACGCCAAGACGCGCCTGAGAAGGCCACCGGCGGCGGCTTCTATGCAACGCCGATCTCCCATGCGCTCTCGCGCTGGCCCCAGTACGCGAGCGTGCTCGCCGCTCGGCGTGCGATGTATCTCGACCGGCGACCCGAGGCTCAGGACTGGCAGGAGAAGCTCCAAGGCCTGCTAGGCATCTCGCTCCTACCAGACGGAGGACTGCCATTTGTCGAGGCGGTGAGCATGTATGACGCTGGGGTGTCGAAATCGAGATACGCGCGTGAGCACGATGCGCCCTATGTGACTCGGCGCGTCGACCAACGGCTCGATCAGGCATTCGCCTCGGAGCCGTTCATCCTTCTCGTCGGCGGTTCGAAGGCTGGCAAGACACGCACGGCGTTCGAGCTGATTCAGCGTAACTGCAAGGGTTCGCGAATCATCGTCCCAACGGGCGATCCAAGCGCTCCCACCGACATCGCTGCGTTGGGGGTGCCAGTGGAGTCAGAGCCGACGGTGCTGTGGCTCGACGATCTGGATCGCTATCTGACGCCGCACGGGCTTGACGTGAAGGTGCTCGACTATTTCGCACGCCATCATCCGCGTGTGACGGTGGTTGCGACGATGCGATCGAAGCGTCGTCAAGACCTGCGCAACGCAGAGGGCGACGCTGGGCGTGCCGCTCGCATGGTTCTCGACCGCGCCCATGACATCCAACTGCAGGGAGACCTCAGCCAGGAAGAGCGCAAGGAGGCACAGCGCCTCTATCCAAACGAGGACTTCAGCGCTCGTGGCATCGGCGAGCAGCTTGTTGCGGCACCACTCTTGGAGGAGAAGTACGACGATGCCCTGGACACCCACCCAGAAGGCTGGGCATTGGTCCAGGCGACTATCGATTGGCGTCGGGTTGGGCTCGCGCAGCCGCTGCCGGAGCCATTCCTTCGCGAGCTCTTCGAGCTCTATCTGACGCGCGCTAGACCGGATATCGAGCCGACCGAGTCAACGTGGGAGCACGCTCGCGAGTGGGCGCTCCAACCGGTTGCGGGGAGCATCGCGCTGGTCCACTCCTCCCAAGCCAACGGCACCCGTCTCTACAGCCCCTTTGATTACATCGTGGCCTACGCCGATGGCCAGGGCGATGCGGAGACGGTCGAGATCCCTCAGTTCGCATGGGACCACGCGATCGAGCAGCTTTCGCCAGAGGACGTCATGACAGTCGGCTTCGTCGCGCTCACCCGACAGGAGCGGGATATCGCCAAGCGAGCGCTCCTACGCGCTCGCGGTCCCGACGCAAGCAGGGAGACCAAGGCTTGGGCAACATTGACCGCCGGCGATCTCGAGGCCGAAGGAGGCAACTTCGAGGATGCCCGCGCACTCCTCGAGGAAGCCGTCGCTTCGGGCGTAGTCGATGTGGTACCGGTCGCGCAATCGGACCTGGGTGTGCTGTTGAGGCAGCTGGGTGAGCTTCCACGGGCACGAGAGCTGATCGAAGCCGCCCTTTCATCGGGCGATCCGAGCGTTGTCCCAGTGGCACAGATCAACTTGGCCGCGGTGCTCGCCAGCGAAGGCGAGCTGGGGCGCACATGGGAGTTGCTCGAGGCGGCGGTCGAGTCCAGCGATTCCTATGTGGTATCGCTCGGGCAGGCCAATCTTGGTGGGCTGCTCATCAATGTCGGTGAGCTTGCACGAGCCCAAGAGATGCTCGAGGCAGCGGTCAATTCGGGCAACACGCAGGCGCTACCGCTTGCCCAGGCCAACCTCGGGGGACTGCTGTTCAAGAAGGGAGAGCTCGAGCGCGCTCGCGAGTTGTTGGAGGCCGCGATCGAGTCGGGCAACGCGCAGGCGCTACCGCTTGCGCAGGCCAACCTCGGGGGACTGCTGATGAACATCGGCAACGCGGCCTCTCTCGTGCGCGCTCGCGAGCTGCTCGAGGCTACCATCGTCGAAACCCGCGACCCGCAAATCCTCCCGCTCGCGCAGGCCAATCTCGGAGGACTGCTCATCAATACGGGCGAGCTCGAGCGCGCTCGCGAGTTGCTCGAAGCGGCAATCGAGTCAGGCAGCCCATACGTGGTTCCACAGGCGCAGACAAGTCTGGCGGTCTTGTTGCTCGATCAGGGTGATCTCGCCCGAGCTGACGAGCTGCTCGAAGCGGTAATCGAGTCTGGCAATCCTGAGGCTGTTCCAGTGGCGCAAGCTCGTCTCGGGGCGGTGCTTGCCGGTCAAGGTCAGCTCGAGCGCGGTCGCGAGTTGCTCGAAGCCGCGGTCGACTCCGGTAGTCCGCTGGCCGTCTCGCTGGCCCGGGTAAATCTCGGCGGGGTGCTGATGAACCTCGGTGAGCTAAAACGCGCCCGGGAGTTGCTCGAGGCCGAGGTCAAGTCGGGAAATCCGCAGATCATTCCCCTTGCCCAGGCGAACCTGGGTGGGCTGCTAGTGAGTGCCGGTGAGCTTGTGCGTGCCCGGGAGTTGCTCGAAGCCGCGATCGAGTCGGGCGGGTCGCTGGCGGTATCGCTGGCGCAGGCGAATCTTGGTGGGCTGTTGATCAACTTGGGGGAGTTGGATCGTGCTCGCGAGTTGCTCGAGGCGGCCATCGAGTCTGGCGATCCCCAGGTGCTTTCGTTGACGCAAGCCAATCTCGGCGGCTTGCTGATCAACGCGGGCGACCCAGAGCGCGGGCGGCAGTTGCTGGAGGCGGCGGTCGAGTCGCATAACCCACGTGTAGTCCCTATTGCTCAAGTCAACTTGGCCGCGGTGCTGCTCAGAGGCGGTGAGCTGGATCGTGCTGGCGAGTTGCTAGAGGCGGCAATCGTGTCTGGCGACCCGCTGGCGGTTCCTTTGGCGCAGGCGAATCTTGGTGGGTTGTTGATGAATTTGGGGGAGTTGGATCGTGCTCGCGAGTTGCTTGAGGCGGCGGTGGAGTCTGGCGATTATCAGGTTCTCCCTTTGGCGCAGGCGAATCTTGGTGGGTTGTTGATGAATTTGGGGGAGTTGGATCGTGCTCGCGAGTTGCTCGGGGCGGCGGTGGAGTCTGGCGATCCTCAGGTTCTCCCTTTGGCGCAAGTCAATCTCGGCATGTTGCTGGTGAATTCGGGGGAGTTGGATCGTGCTCGCGAGTTGTTTGAGGCGGTGGTGGAGTCTGGCGATCCCCAGGTGCTTTCGGTCGCACAGATCAACCTCGGCGTGCTATTGATGAAGGGTGACGAGCTAGAGCGCGCACAGGAGTTGCTGGAAGCCGCGGTTATGTCAGGTGGTTCCGAGTACGCCCCATTCGCCTCGGACATTCTCGGAGACCTATTGGTCGAGTGCGACGACATTCAAGGCGCGATTGCGGCCTACCAGACCGCAATCGACTCCAATCACCCACGCTGGAGGCCTATCGCCCAGGTTGACCTGGCGACGCTCTTATCGGCACAAGGCGATCCCGAGTCCGCCCGTCCACTGCTCCAGCTCGCGATTGAGTCCGGCTATCAAGATGCCATGGATGCCGCTCAACGTGTACTAGCCGAGCTCGACGGTGAACCCCAGGGCGAGCCTGAGCTGCCATGACATATCCGGTTGCGCACCGGGTGTCGTGGCGGCCTACGGATGTCGCGGGGGGCTACGGGTGTCATACGCGGGCTACAGGCGTCATAGGCGGGCCACGGGTGTCATAGGCGGGCCACGGGTGTCATAGGCGGGCCACGGGTGTCATAGGCGTACGGGGCGCCATACGCGGGCTACGGGCGTCATAGGCGAGCACGGGTGTCGTAGGCGGGCACCGGGTGTCATAGGCGAGTCATGCGAGTCATTAGACGAGCCCCATGAGCTGTCTTCCGGCGGCAGCCAGGGCCCGTGGCGTGGCAGCTTCGAGGATGACCTGCAGATCGACGATGCGTGCCTCGAACGGGTCCAGCGCATCGTCACCCGCCACGGCGTAGGCCGGCACCCCGGATTGTCGTGCGCGCGTGGCCGCCTCGAAAGCCACGCTGCCCGCCAGCGTGCGGTCATCCAGACGGACACACACGATCGCAATCGCTCTGGCGGCACGCATACGCCGGTTGAAACTCACTCCGTCGAGGAGCTCGGAAGCCTGCTCGGTCCGCTTTCCCAAGTCGGTGGGCAGCGGGCAGAGGTCGCAATCGAGCGGGCCCTTCGCCGCCAGTCCACGGGCAATTGCAGCTGCCACGCGCCCAGCGTCGAGTTGCTCCCCGAACGGTCCTGCGAGCACGAGCACGATCTTTGAGATCACGGCTGGCATCCTTTCAGTCATGGCTGATGACGATCACGTCATGCTCGAGGTCTCCGGACAGCGGTTGCGCGTCTCCAAACCGGAGAAGCTCTTCTTTCCTGAGCCAGGCTTCACCAAGCTCGACCTCGTTGCTTATTACATCGAGTGCGAGCAGGCGGTGGTTCGTCACCTGAGCGAGCGTCCGACCGTTCTCAAGCGCTGGGTGGATGGGGTCCAGGGCAAGCCCTTCTTTCAGAAGCGCGTTCCCGGTGGGGCTCCAGAGTGGTTGCAAACGACAACGGTCACCTTCCCCAGCGGCCGTCATGCCCGTGAGCTGGTGCCCAACGACGCCGCCCATCTCGTCTGGGGGGTGAACCTCGGAGTGATCGACTGGAACCCTTGGCCGGTGCGCCGCTCTGACCTGGACCGCCCCGATGAGCTGCGCATCGATCTCGATCCCGGTCCTGGCGTGGACTTCGCCATGGTCCGTCGCGTCACGCTCGCCGTGCGCGATGTGCTCGAGGAGCACGGTCTGCGTGGCTTTCCCAAGACATCGGGTTCGCGCGGTATGCATGTGTTCGTACGCACGCTCCCCGAACACGACTTCTCCGAGGTGCGCCGCGCCGCGCTCGCACTAGCTCGCGAGGTCGAGCGGCGTATGCCTCGCGAAGCCACTAGTCGCTGGTGGAAGGAGGAGCGCGAGGGGGTGTTCATCGATTACAACCAGAATGCCCGCGATCGTACTGTCGCCTCCGCCTACTCCGTACGAGCGGTGCCCGATGCACGCGTCTCCACTCCACTGGAATGGGACGAGGTCGCCGACGTCGAGCCCGCCGAGTTGCGTATCGATACGGTCCCCACGCGTCTGCGAGAACGCGGCGATCCAAGCGCCGCGATCGACGAGCACGCCAGCTCGCTCGCCTCGCTGCTCGCGCTCGCGGCACGCGACGAGCGCGAGGGACTGGGCGATGCTCCCTGGCCACCGCACTTTCGCAAGCAAACCGGCGAGCCCAGCCGCGTGCAACCCAGCCGGGCAAAGCCGCGATGAGCCTCCCGCTCTCGCCGCCGCTCAAGCCCGAGCTGGCGCTCTCGCGCAAAGTCTTGCCCACCGGCGAGGACTTCGTCTACGAGGTCAAGCTCGACGGCTTTCGCTGTATCGCTTTCGTTGACGGTGACGATGTCTTCCTGCAGTCGCGCAACGGTAAGGCTCTCGGCCGCTACTTCCCAGAGCTCATCTTCCCTCCTGGTCGCTACGTGCTCGACGGGGAGATCGTCGTGCGCGACGCCGACGGCCGCGAGGACTTCGACGCGCTCGGGCAGCGCGTACATCCCGCGGCTTCGCGCGTGCAACGTCTCGCGGTCGAGACTCCCGCCGTATACATCGCTTTCGATCTGCTCGCCTACGAGGATGACTCGTGGCTCGAGCAGCCCTTTGTGCAACGCCGCGCCGGCCTGGAACGGCTGCTCGGTGACGAGCTCTTCGTCGGCGCCTCGGTCGAGCTGATGGCCTCGGTCGACACACCGCAGGCCGCCGAGCGCTGGCTGCACGAGGCGGAGGGGGTAATCGCCAAGGAGCGCGCCGCTAGCTACCTACCCGGGGAGCGCAAGGGGATGGTCAAGGTCAAGCGCACCCGTACGATCGACGCGGTCGTCGCGGGTTGGCGTCCCGGCAAGGAGGAGCACACTGTGGGAGCGCTGATTCTTGCTCTCTACGACGGCGATGAGCTGCGCGTCGTCGGTCATTGCTCTGGGCTCACAGCCACGGTCAAGCGCGAGCTCGTCGATACGCTCGCGCCGTATGAGACGGGCGAGCGCGGCTCTTCAGACCCCAGCCGCTGGAGCGCCGATCGCAATCTGGAGTGGGTTGCCCTGCGCCCCGAGTTGGTGGTGGAGATCGACTTCGACCATGTCTCCGCGGGACGCATTCGCCACGGCGCAAAGCTCAAGCGCTGGCGCGAGGACAAGCCCGCTCGGGAGTGCACCGTCGACCAGCTCGCGACTAGGTAGGCTGAGAGAATGAGCGAGGAAGGCGCATCGACAGCGACGGTTGCCGAGGAGGAGTACCTACAGATCCTCTTCTGGTTGCACGAGGCCGGTCTGCCGATGACCGGCGCCAACGTCGCCCGTGCCATGCAGCTCTCCGCGCCCACGGTCCACGAGATGGTGGTGAGACTGGAGCGCGACGGCTACATCACCCGCAGCGCTTCGCGCACGATCGCCTTCACGCCCACCGGGGCCGAGCACGCCGAGGGCATCGTGCGTCGCCATCGCTTGATCGAGCGATTTCTCACCGATGTGCTTGGCGTGCCATGGGACGAGGTACACGAGGAGGCCGAGCGTTTGGAGCACGCGATGTCTCCGGTGCTCGAGGAGCGCATGCTTGCCGCCATCGGAGACGCAAAGACTTGCCCCCACGGTCATCCTATCGTCGTGGGAGCGCGACTCGCGGGCGTGCCACTAGCCGACGTGGAGGTCGGGGCGTCGGTGCGCATCCTGCGCTTTGAGAACGAGGCCGAGGATCTCTTGCGCTATCTAAAGGCTTCCGGCATCGAGCCAGGGCTCACCGGCACGCTCGTGACGCACGACGACGAGCAGGTCATCGTCGAGAACGCGGACGGCTCGCGCTGCATCCTCACGCCAAGCGTGGCTGAGACGGTTTCCGTCACAGCCGACCCTTCCCCGCCGCCGCGCACCGCTCTCCCCGAGCAGCTGGTGCTGGGTCAGCGCTACGGCAGGTAGTTACAGCGATCTGAACGCTTCGGCGAGGCGTGCCACGCCGTCGTCGATCTGCTCTGGCGTTACGCCCGAGTAAGCGAGTCGCAGCGTGTTCTCACCGCCCTCGAGCAGGAAGTCTGTGCCCTTCACAAACGCCACCCCCAGCTCGCCTGCGACCTCGAGCAGAGCGCTCACGTCGGTCCCCACAGGCAGCGTGACCCACATGAAGTAGCCGCCCTCCGGTGCCACATACTCCGCCTCTGGCAGCTCGCGGCCAAGCGCCGTCTCGAGCGTCCGTGCGCGCTTTGCCAGGGCGGTCCTCACCGTCTCGATCGAGCGGTCGATCGAGCCTGAGGCGCAGAACTCGTACACAATCGACTGCGACACCATATTTGGCGAGATATACGTGTTTGTCGCCAGTTTGGAGATCTGCGCGATCAGCTCTGTGGGTCCCACGAGATAGCCGACTCTGATCCCAGGACACACCGTCTTTGAGAACGACGAGGCATATACCACGCGTTCCGGGTCCATCGAGAGCATCGTCGGCAGCTTCTCGCCGCTGAAGCGCAACTCCACATATGGGTCGTCCTCGAACACTATGAAGTCATGTTCCGCGGCCAGACTCAAAAGTGTCTCGCGCTTTGCGAGCGAAAGCGTGTACCCCGCCGGATTCTGGAAGTTCGGGATGATGTGGGCCAGCCTCGGCTTCACTATCGAGCCTCCGCTGCTCGACGACCCAGGGGATTGCCCGCCGGTCAAGAGGGTCGTGAGTGCCTCCGTGTCGATTCCATCCGTTTGCAGCTCCACCGCATGGACCTTCGCTCCACGCTCGCGCAGCGACAGCAGTGTGCGGTCATACGTAGGGCGCTCTACAACCACGTCATCGCCGCTTTGCACTAGCTGCTCAAACAGGAACGCGTCCGCCTGCATCGAGCCGTTGGTGACGAGCACACGCTCGGGCTCGACCCCATGGCGGTCGGCTATCCAGGCACGCAGGCGGGGATAGCCGATCGAGGTGCCATACGCGGTGGTTCCCGCCGGGTCGCTCTCAAACGCACGTACAGCCGCGTCCTTGAGGCCCTGGACGTCGACGATGTCAAGCGACGGAGCGCCGCGCGCGAAGGAGATCACGGACGACATCCTATGCTGGCGGCTTCGGCGACAGCAGCCTGCTGTACTCGTCGATCAGATCCTCGAGCGTTTGTCGCATCTTCTCCTTGAAGCGGATCAGCTCTCCCACGTCTAGCGGTTGCGAGCTTGGCGTCAGCTGCGCAGCTGACGCAGGCCCGGGCGGCGGGTCTGGGGGTGATGTGTGGGGATAGAAACCGGATGGGGTTGACGAGGGCGTTGGACCCGGCGGCGTCGAGGATGGATGCGGGGGTGGCGCCGGTGGGTTCACCGGGGGCTGCGGCGTCGGACCCGGTGGGCCCACCGGGTCCTGTGGCGTGGGACCCGGTGAGGGCAGTGGTGGTGGCAGCGGTGGCCCTGGTGGCCGTGGCGATGGGCCCGGTGGTGTCAGTGGTTGCCCTGGCTGTGGCGTATAAGGCGCCGGTGAGAATACCCCCGAGGGGAAGGATGACGTGGGCGGAGAGGACGCCGTAGCTATCTCGCCATAAGCCGTCTCGCTCACCGGAAACGCCGAATCGGGCTTGATCGAGTCGCCTTGCGCCGGGACTTCCTCGCCTCCGAACACTGCTGGCCCGCCGAAGGCATTGTCGACGGCCCGCTCATCCTCGTCGTCCTGCTCTATGCCAACCCGGCCCTCGCTATTGCGCTCCACGGCCTCATCGATCAGCTTGCCCGGAGCGTGCGGCTGGCTCTGCGGGGTCTCGCGGTGGCCGATCGAGGTCAGCTCGCGCTCGAGCTCCTGGAGCTTGAGCTCCAGCTCGCCCAGCGTCTTTGCGACCTCCTGGTCCATGTGCCTTAGCGTAGCTGTTGCTGGCCGACCGGCGATCGAATCATCGGTCGGCGGTCACGCCGCCAAGGATCTCAATCGCGATCTCCGCGACTTCGGTCGGGGTCCGCCCGACGCGTACGCCCTTTGCTTCGAGCGCCAGCGCCTTCGCGGCGGCGGTGCCAGCCGATCCCGACACGATTGCTCCCGCGTGGCCCATCTGCTTGCCGGCGGGAGCGGTGAAGCCGGCGATATAAGCCACCACAGGCTTGCTCACGTGCTCGGCGATGTACTCGGCGGCCTCCTCCTCGGCGGTTCCCCCGATCTCGCCGGAGAGCACGATCAGCTCGGTCTGAGTGTCGCCCTCGAACAGCTCGATGATGTCCACGAACGACGAGCCCGGCACCGGGTCGCCGCCGATTCCCACGATCGAGCTACAGCCAAAGCCGGCTTGGGCGATCTCATTGCCGATCTGGTAGGTCAATGTGCCCGAGCGCGACACCACGCCCACATTGCCCTCTTTGAAGAACGATGCGGGAATGATCCCCACGTTGGCCTTGCCCGGGGAAAGGATTCCCGGGCAGTTCGGGCCGATCAGGCGTGTTCCGGTGAAGTCGCGCTTCAACGTGTTGTAGACGCGTAGCTCGTCGTGCGCAGGGATTCCCTCGGTGATCGCGATCACCAGCTCCACGCCGGCGGCGGCCGCCTCGAGGATAGAGTCGGCGGCGAAGCGCGGCGGCACGAAGATCATCGCCGTGTTCGGTCGTACCTCGCTGGCGGCCTGCTCCCAGCTGTCGAATACCGGAATGCCCTCGACGTCCTGGCCGCCCTTGCCGGGGGTGACGCCGCCAACTACATTCGTGCCGTACTTGCGGTTGTTGAGCGTGTGGAAGGAGCCCTCGCGGCCGGTGATCCCGGCGACAGCTAGGCGCGTGTTCTCGCCGACGAGCACGCTCATGACGCCGCCAACTGTACGACCTTCTCGGCCGCCTCGTTCATCGTCCTGGCGGCGTGCACGTTGGGGAGCGCCGCCTCCTGCAACAGCTCACGCCCCTGCACGTCGTTCGTGCCGTCCAGGCGTACCACGAAAGGAACACTCGGTTTGATCTCGCCGAACGCCGCGATCAAGCCCTTGGCCACCTCGTCGCAGCGGGTGATCCCACCGAAGATGTTGAAGAGAACCGCTTTCACGGCGTCGTTGGCGAGGATCAGCTCCACTGCCTGCTTGATCTTGGCGGCGTCCGAGCCGCCGCCCGCGTCGAGGAAGTTCGCTGGGGCGCCGCCCGCTTGAGCTACAACATCGAGCGTCGACATCACAAGCCCTGCGCCGTTGCCGAGGATGCCGATGTCGCCGTCGAGCGCGACGTATTGCACGCCCTGCTCCTTGGCTCTACGCTCGATCGGGTCTTCGTTCTCGCTGTCCGACAGTCCCTGGTTCTCGGGATGGCGGTAGAGCGCGTTGCCGTCGAGCGACACCTTCGCGTCGAGCGCCTTGACCTTGCGCTCGGGGGTGACGATCAGCGGGTTGATCTCCGCGAGGGTCGCGTCCTCCTTCAACCACACGTCGTACAGCGCCACCAACGCATCGGCCACGCCCTCCACGACATCCGCGTCGGCTTCGCCCTTGCTCGCGATCTCGATCGCCTCCTCGCGGCTCAGGCCCTCCAACGCGTCCACGTGGTGACGTACCAGCTTCTCCGGGCTTTGCTCCGCCACCTGCTCTATCTCGACGCCCCCCTCCACGCTGAACATAACCATCGGCTGCTTTGCCGATCGGTCGAGTAGGACAGAGGCGTAGTACTCGGTTGCGATATCGCTCGCGTGCTCGATCCACAGCGTGCGCACTATGTGGCCCTTGATATCTAGCCCAAGAATGTTCTGGGCGTGCTCGCGCGCCTCGTTTTCGTTGGCCGCAAGCTTCACGCCGCCGGCCTTGCCGCGGCCGCCGATCAACACCTGTGCCTTCACAACGACGGGGTATCCCACCTCGTTCGCGGCCTGCACCGCGGCCTCGACATCGGTCACCGCCTTGCCGGCGGACACCTCCAACCCGTGTCGGGCGAACAGCTGCTTGCCTTGGTACTCGAGTAGGTCCATATGCGGCGGGGGACTCTAGCCGAAACTGGCCGCAACGCGCGGTGAGCGACTGGCAAGGCATAATGCCCGCCCAATGCCCATTCCGAAGAACATCACTTTCGTCACCTTTGACGTCTACGGAACCTTGATCGATTGGGAGACAGGCATCTACGAGGCGTTCGCCAAGGAGGCTGAGCGCGACGGCTTCGAGATCGACCGCAACGTTCTGATCCCGCTCTTCCACGAGATCTCCCAGGAAATCGAGGCCGGCTCCTACGAGCTCTACGCAGAGGTCTTGCGCCGCACCGCGATCGAGATCGCCAAGCGTCTGGAGTGGAAGCTCGAACCATCCCGCTCGGGTTTCCTGCCGGACTCCGTGCAGCGCTGGAAGCCGTTCAAGGAAACCCCCACGCAACTCACCAAGCTCGCCAAGAAGCACAGGTTGGGGCTCATCTCCAACATCGACGATAAGTTGCTCGGCCAAACCCGCCGGCACATGCCGATGGACTTCGACCTGGTGGTCACCGCTCAGCAGGTCCGCTCCTACAAGCCCGATCCCGCCCACTTCGTCGAGTGCGCTCGACGCCTGGGCTCCAAGAAGGGCTGGGTTCACGTCGCTGCCTCCCACCATTCCGACGTGGCGCCGTGCGTCAAGCAGCGCATCCCCGTCATTTGGATCAATCGCAACAAGCAGACGCTGGACTCATCCCAGCGCAAGCCCACCGCGGAGGTGCCCAACCTGCGCGAGGCCGCCAAGCTGCTCGGTATCGCCTGAGGGTCCAAGCCGGGCTCCACGACCAGGGCCGGGAACCTCGATCGTGCGTGTCGTTTCCCTGCATTCCGATGTCCTCGTAGCAACCAGTCGCATCTGGCAGACCACCTGCACGGTCGTGCGCGGCACCGTGGCTCGTACAGATGTGCCCAGCGGTGCGCCCACCTCGGGGGCCCTCACGGTGCATATGTCTGGGGGCATAAGTCCGGGTGCCGAGACGTTTGTGATCGATTCCCCGATCCTCCCCGATGAGCTGGAGATCCTGCCTGCCTTGCTTGACCAGGCGCGCTTCCCCGCGCCGAGCGGCCTGCTGGCGACGCACGCCGACTGGGATCATCTGTTGGCACGTCTCGCCTTCCCGGATGCCACGCTCGGCTGCGCGGTATCGAGCGCCGAGCGCATGCGCTCGACCCCGGGCGCCCCCCAGCGCGAGCTGCGTTCGTTCGATGAGCGGTACTACGTGTCGCGCTCGACACCGCTCGCGCTGGGGGCGACGCAAGCGCTCGACGTGCCCGGCGGCTGCGAGATCGGCGAGCAGGAGCTGGCCTTGCATCCGGCCGAGGGGCACACCGCCGATGGGATGACTGTATGGATCGGCTGGGCGGGTGTGCTCGTCGCGGGCGACTACCTCTCCACCGTAGAGATCCCCGTGTTGGGCGAGGGTGGCTCGATCGATGCCTATCTGGCGACGCTCGAGCGCCTACGCCCGCTTGTCTCGGGTGCCGCCCATGTCGTTCCGGGTCACGGGCCCGTGCTCGACTCGGAGCGGGCCTTGACCGTTTTGGAGGAGGACGTTGCCTATCTCTGCGCTCTTCGCGACGGCGGCGCTACCGATTTGCCTGACGGGCGTCGTACCAAGGCTCAGCGTCGCATTCACGCCGAGAACGTGGATATAGCCCGAGGCCGGATCTAGCAGCCCGAGTCGTGATCTAGCCCGAATCGGTCAGGCAGGCTGGGCGGTGCGCGGGTCCCTCAGCGTGCCTCATCGTGGGTCTTTCAGTGTGCCGTTTCCGGGTCTCAGCGTGCCGCGTCGTTACGACGCACGTACCAGTTGACCGTCATCTCGGCCACCACGGTCCCGTCGACGTTGGTCATCTCCACCTCGACGGGGAAGCGCACGCGACCCTCGCCGTTCAGCTTCGCCTTCAGCTCGCTGCGGTCCTCGGCGAAGCGAGCGGTGGCAGTGATCTCGCCCTTGGCGAGCTTCTTGTAAGCGATCTGGGCCGACTCGGCCAGTGGCGTGATCTCGCCCATGATGTCTAGGAAGGCGCCAACGAACGCAGCCCCGGAGGCAGCCTCGCCCGCGGAGAACAACCCGCCCGCGTGCTGGGAGCCAACATGGTTGTACAAGTGCTGCTCGTCTGGCAGCTTCACTACGCCGTAGTCCTCGGCGACGGTAATCGTGTCCAGTCCAAGATGCACGTTGAACGGAATCGCTTGGCTGAGGCCGGCTGCTACGGCTGTGTAGTCCACTGCTGACATGTTCAACCCTCCTGGGGTGCCTCGCTCTTGATTGTGGCGATCGGCGCGCCGGCGTTGATTGGCTCGCCCTCGGCGATAGGCAGTTCCGCGATCGTGCCCGCCTTGTGCGCTGTGATCTCGTTCTCCATCTTCATCGCCTCGATGATGCACAGGATCTGACCCTCAACCACTGTGTCGCCCTGTTTGACGAGCACCTTCCACATGTTTCCCTGCAGTGGCGACTCGAGCATGTCCGGACCGCCGGCGCTTGCCGACTTCGCCCTGGCGGTGCGCTTGGGGGCGCCCTGACCGGATGGCGCGGTTCCGTTGACGGCCACGCTGCCGCTGAGTGGAGGCCCGACGACCTTCACGTCGAAACGCTGGCCTGACACCTCGACGGTGTAGGTTTGCTCGACCGTCGCCTGCTCGCCTGTCCCCTGCGATGGGGGGTCGCCGTTGTCGCCCGTATTGGTGGGCTTCTCAAAGGCAAGCGTCTTCAACCAAGCGCGGTCCTCGAGCAGATCGCGGCAGGTCTCGCCTTTGGCCCACTGCTCGGTTTGTAGCAGCGCCTGGTGGAAGGGGATCAGCGTCTTCAGCCCCTCGATCTCGTATTCCTCGAGCGCCCGCAACATACGTCTGGTTGCTTGCTCGCGGTCGGCGTCCCACACGATCAGCTTCGCCACCATCGGGTCGTACATAGGCGAGACTTCGCCGCCGGCTCCGACACCTGAATCGACCCTCACGCCCGGGCCTTTCGGCTCGGAGTACGCGCCGATCTTGCCCGGTGCTGGGGCGAAGTTCTTGGAGGCGTCCTCGGCGTTGATGCGGCACTCGATCGCGTGTCCGCGCAGCACCACGTCCTCCTGGCGCACAGCGAGCTCCTCGCCGGCCGCCGCGCGGATGCCTTCCTTGACGATGTCCACGCCCGTGGTCATCTCGGTCACGCAGTGCTCCACCTGCACGCGCGTGTTCATCTCCAGGAAGAAATATTCGGACCCACCCGCCCCGTCGCCCTCTCTTGGAGCGAGCAGACCCTCGATCGTGCCGGCGCCGACATAGTTGACCGCTCGCGCCGCCTCCACGCCGATCTTGCCAATGCGCTCGCGCAGCGCCTCATCCACAACCCATGCGGGTGCCGGGGACTCCTCGATCACCTTCTGGTGGCGGCGCTGGATCGAGCAGTCGCGCTCGCCCAGGTGGATCACGTGGCCGTGACGGTCGGCGAGTACCTGCACCTCGACATGGCGGGGATCCGGCAGGTAGCGCTCCAAGTAGACGGTGGCGTCGGAGAAGAACTTCTCGCCCTCGCGACTGGCGCCCTCGAACGCGCCCTCTAGCTCGTCCTCGGTGAGCGCCACCCGGAAGCCCTTGCCGCCGCCGCCGCCGGCCGCCTTCACCGCGACCGGAAAGCCGATTTCCTGCTTGGCGATCTTCATCGCGTCTGCCATTGTGGCCACCGCCTCGGTGGTGCCCGGCACGATTGGCACTCCAGCGGCCTTCATCAGCTCGCGTGCCCGGGTCTTTGAGCCCATCGCCTCGATCGCGCTTGGCGGCGGTCCGATGAACACGATGCCGGCGTCCTCGCACGCTTGCGCGAACGGTGCGTTCTCGGCGAGGAAGCCATACCCGGGATGGATTGCCTCGGCGCCCGCGCGCTTTGCTGCATCGAGGATCTTCTCGACGTTCAGATAGTTATCGACCGCCGGCCCATCCCCGAGGTTGTAGGCCTCATCGGCGCGCGCTACGTGCAGCGCGCCGCGATCGAGCTCGGAATAAACAGCGACGGAGGAAATACCCATCTCCTCTAGGGCTCTTACGATGCGCACGGCGATCTCGCCGCGATTGGCTACTAGGACCTTCGAGAACATGGGGGCGAGAGCTTAGTCAATAGCGCGGTTTTGCGTGGCCTTCACGGTCCAGCCGGCGGGGCTGTGTTCTAGAGACGCCAGGGGCTCTTGGGGGCGCCAGCGGGCGCCCCCGATCGCAATCCGCGTTTATCCCTTTATCTTGAATTCCTTGCTCACCACGGTCCCATTGCCGGCTGCATCGTGTGCGACGGCCTGGAGCTTGTAGCTGCCCTTGGCCAGCGTCTTGCCGTTGATTCGCCCGCTGAAACGCAGACTGTTCGCACCGGCGACATCGACATGCGTGAAGCTGCCGAGGGGTGTATAGATTGTGCAGCGCTTGCCGTGCTTGTTTGTCTTGCTCGGCTTCTTGCACGATCTGCCTTGCGTTCGGCCCTGTGTCACGCTGAGCACCGTGAACGTCGTCGTAGCAATTTGGGAGTCGCGGTAGGCGACGGTTGCTCCGTATGTCTTCTTGGCTTTTTTCGACTTTGAGATCGTCGCTCCCGAGGGTGCAGCGAAGAATGAGCTGGGGGAGATCGTCAAGTTGGCGATCGTGCCTGCGACAGGTTTGGCCGGCGGTGGTGGGGTTGAGGAAGAGATGGGAGCTGGGCAGGGGGTCGCATGTCCCTGCAGCTCGAGCGCGCCCTTGTCCTGCACGGCGGCACAATCGCCGTTGCCGTCTAGGACTCGCGGGTTGCCCGCGAGATCGGTGGTTGACGGAGCGATACCGAACGGCAGCGAGATCGCCGAAGCGGGCACGCTGTCGACCGCCGAGGAGCTGGGTAGCAGGTTGTAGTCGGTGATCGGTGCGCTAAACAGCGACGTCAGCGGACTGGTTGTCGTGTTGCCGTTCACGCCGCCTGCGCAGTCGATTGCGCCTTCGCTGCCTGTGGCGGCTTGAGTCTGGTCTGGCACGTCGGAGTATGTGCAGGAGATGTTTGCGCTATCGCCTGGGCCCACATTCGCCATCTGTGGCTCGAGCACGATCGATCCCTCGATGTTCACGTCCGCAACACTGGCTGTGCCCGCCGACTCGACGGCTACTCCCTGGATACCGGGCCCGTCGCGTTCGTCAGGCACACCGGCGTCGACTGTCGAGCCCGCAATCGTAAGCGTGCGCTGCTTGCTCGCGCTTTGAGCTAGCACGAGCGCATCGTGACCGCCCACGACCTCCGAAGAGTCGAGCGTTGCGTTGCCGTTGACTACATAGATCGCATACGGGGCCGTGGAGGCAGCGCTGACGAGGCTTCGCTGCAAGAGCAGTCCTTGTCCTTCGCCCGATTCGACGGACGCGACAGCCGGCTCGCTACCTGTGGCGGTCAGCCGGCTGTCACGGATGGTGGTGGCGCCCCCCTCGGTCTCTAGTGCAGGTCCTGTCCACGTGCCGCCGACCTGAACGTGGTCGTAGGTCCCGGAGCCAAGCTCCTGCTCGATGGCGGCGTCACTGTCGGAAGGATTTGCGATGGAGACGTTGAGGCCATCGACGGAGAGCGGGGAGGGGGACTCCGTCTGGATGGCGACATTGGCTGCCGTGTTGCCGAGGTCGATTGCCATGTTGCTCAGCGAGATTGGAGCAAGCCCAGCCTCGAGCGCCGCGCCCTTGGCCCCGTTGGCGATCGTGAGCTGAACTCCGTTGAGAGAGAGAGGCACTGCCTCATCGATGATGGCGGTGCCTTCGTTACCCGTTTCCATCGTGACGCCGCCGCCATTGACGGTGAGCGACCCAAACTCCTCGGCTTCGATTCCGTTGTGGTCGCCAGCGCTGCGAATGTCCAGGGTCACATTGTTGAGTGCGAGTTCGGCCCTGCTCACGATGGCCGTCGCTTCCTGGCTGGCAGAGCTGACCACGCGGAGGTTGGAGAGCGCAGCAGTGGTATTTGCGGGCGACCCGAACTCAAAGGTCGGTTCTTTACCGGAGCCTTCGATCACCGTACCGCTGGCTTCGCCGCTGACGCCATTGATCGCGATCCCGTTGTCAGCGGGCTTGGTGAGGTCAAGGTTTTCTTTGTAGATGCCGGCCGCGACTTCGATTGTCGCGTTACCGATTACCAGTTCAGACTTCGTCACGGCGGCGCCGATCGTCTTGCACGGCACGGCTGCGCTTGTACAGGGGTTCGTATCGATGCCCGTAGTGGTGTTTACGAAAAATGTCGATGCCGACGCGGCGCTCGCGCCCATAGCCATCGTGAGGATGCTCACCAGCACACAGATACGAACCACACGTCCAAGCCTCGGCATGCACAACCCTTTGTCGATCGGTTTGGGACTCCGCCATCCAGTCACGGAGAACGCGGCAGTCTCCTGATCGAGCTTGCCGCTGTCAATCCCTTTCGACAGATGTCGCAGATAGTCCTGCGATCGGTCAGGTAGGGCTTTGCGGCCGATATGGCTCAGTTACGGTCTACGACCAGGCCCGCCCCAACGGTGTTGTTGGAGGCCTCGTCGATCAAGATGAAGCTGCCGGTGCGGCGGTTGCTCTCATACGGATCGAACACGAGTGGGGCGCTGGTACGCAGCCGAACACGGCCGATGTCGTTGAGGGCGAGCTCCTGTGGGGCGCCGCCCCGCTCGAGCGTGTGCACGTCGACGTGGTCGCACAACTCGTCCACGATCGCCGTCACCTCGCGCGTGGTGTGCTTGACGAGATAGCGCCCGCCTTGGCGCAATGGCTGGTCGGTCATCCAGCAGATGTCGGCTTCCAGCTCGCGCGCGACGGTCGGCATCTGCTCGGCCCGGCAGATCGTCTCACCGCGAGAGATGTCCAGCTCGTCGCTCAGCCGCAACGTCACCGACATCGGCGCGAGTGCCTCTGGAAGCTCGCCATCGTAGGTGTCGATCGCTTCGATGCTCGTGTGCTGTCCTGCGGGAAGCACGACGACTTCCTCGCCCGCCCGAAACGCGCCGCTGGCCACCTGTCCTGCGTAGCCGCGGTAGTCGCTCCCGCCCGGCCCAGCCGGTCGGATCACCCACTGCACGGGAAAGCGCGCGGGTCGGTCGTAGGGATGGTCATAAGCCACCTCTACCAGCTCGAGCAGCTCGAGCAGCGTCGGGCCGGAATACCACTGCATGCTCTGAGAGCGGTCCACGACGTTGTCGCCGTTGAGCGCAGACATCGGGATGTAGGCGATGTCGCGTCCCATACCGGTCCCTGTGCCGATCCCGTTCAGCTTCTGAGCAAAGCCGGCGAACTCGGCCACGAGCTCGTCGAAGCGCTCCTGGGAGTAGTCGACCAGGTCCATCTTGTTGACCGCCACCACCAGATGTGGAATGCCGAGCAACGCGCTGATGAACGCGTGGCGCTTCGATTGCTCCAGCACACCTTTGCGCGCGTCGAGCAGGATCACCGACAGGTCGGCCGTCGAGGCGCCGGTGACCATGTTGCGCGTGTACTGCTGATGCCCGGGGCAGTCGGCGATGATGAAGCGGCGCTTGGGCGTGGCAAAGTAGCGGTAGGCCACGTCGATCGTGATGCCTTGCTCGCGCTCGGCACGCAAACCGTCGGTCAGCAGGGCAAGGTCGAGCGCCCCCTCGCCGCCGCGCCGCTCGCTGGCCTGGGCTACGTGGTCGAGCTGATCCTCGAACACCTGCTTGGTGTCGTACAGCAGCCTGCCGATCAGCGTGCTCTTACCGTCGTCAACCGAGCCGGCGGTGGTGAAGCGCAAGAGGTCGAGCGTCACTAGAAGTACCCGGCCTTCTTGCGATCCTCCATCGCCGCCTCCGACACGCGGTCGTCCGCACGCGTCTCGCCGCGCTCGGTGATGCGGGTGGCGGCGATCTCAGTGACCACTTCTTGGAGCGTTACTGCCTCCGAGCGAACGCCGCCGGTGCAGCTCATGTCGCCCACGGTGCGGTAGCGCACCGTCTCGGTGACGACGCTCTCGCCGTCGATCAGCTCCGTGCCCTCGCGCCAGGCGTAGAGCATCCCGTCGCGCCTGAACACCTCGCGCTCGTGAGCGAAGTAGATCGAGGGCACCTCGAGCTGCTCCTGGTCGATGTACTCCCACACGTCGAGCTCGGTCCAGTTGGAGATCGGGAACACCCTTACGTTCTCACCCTTCTTGATGCGCCCGTTGTAGAGGTTCCATAGCTCTGGCCGCTGGTTCTTGGGGTCCCAGCCGCCGAAGTCGTCGCGGAAGGAGAACACGCGCTCCTTGGCCCGTGCGCGCTCCTCGTCGCGTCGGGCGCCGCCGAAGGCCGCGTCGAATTTGTGCTCGGCGATGGCGTCGAGCAGCGTGACTGTCTGCAGTTGGTTGCGCGAGGCGCGTGGTCCCTGCTCCTCGGTGGCCCTGCCCGCGTCGATCGACTCCTGCACGCTCGCCACGATCAAGCGCTCGCCGAGTTCCGCCACACGGCGGTCGCGGAACTCGATCACCTCGGGGAAGTTGTGGCCCGTGTCCACATGCATCAACGGAAACGGAAACGGGGCGGGGCGGAAGGCCTTCTCGGCGAGCCGCAACAGCACGATCGAGTCCTTGCCGCCGCTGAACAGCAGCACAGGCCGCTCGAATTCGGCGGCCACCTCGCGCATCACGTGGATCGCCTCGGACTCGAGCGCCCGCAGATGGCTCAGTTGGGGTCGCTCAGCGACACTCATATCCGGCTCCTCCATGTGGGCTCAGGGCAAGCTGGGCAAGACCGGAAGGGCCCACCCACCCCGCGAAATGTGCTTCGCACATGTGCTGGCCGATCGGAGATCCCGTTGATCTCCGATCGGTAGGACGCAGATCCAGCGCAGCCATCAGCCCACATGGAGGCCGCACTCAGTCTTCTCCGTGCCTGCCCAGCGGCCCTCGCGGCCCGTCCCAGGCAAGGTGCAGGGCGCGCAGCCGATCGAGGAGTAGCCCTGATCGTGCAATTGGTTGTAGGGCAGCTCGCGCTCGACGATTCGCTGCCACAGATCCTTCTCGGTCCAGAGTGCGAGCGGGTTGTACTTGCGCAGATCGCGCTTGGCGTCCTCTTCGATCAGCTCCGTGCCGGCGCGTGTTGGACCCTGCTCACGTCTGATGCCGGTGATCCAGCCCTCGGCGCCCTCGAGCGCGCGCTCCAAGGCGGCGACCTTGGCAACCGAGCAGCAGTGCTCGGGCCCGCTCCAGGGTGCGCTTGGATTACTTGCGTCGTGAACCTCGATGGGGATGCCAAAGCGCTCCTCGAACGCCTTCCACGTCTGCAGCGTCTCGGGGAAGAGCACGCCTGTGTCGATCGTGACGATCCGCACGGGCGTGTGCCCGTCGCCGATGCGGAGGAGCTCGTCGATCAAGACCGACTCCTCCTTTTGGAAGGAGCACAGCAACACAACCCGCTCGCCATGGCGCTCTACTGCGGCGCGCAGTGTGTCGCTCAGGCTGGATCCGAGATCGTCCCTGCCCGGGACGGCATCCGTCGGGTTGTCGGCTAGACCGCGCACTCGCCCTCACCGCGGATCACCTGGAAGGGCACATCGCGGTTCCAGTCTATGAACGTGTTCATCGACTCCAGGCTGAAGTCGACGGGCAGCGAGAGCTCCTTGACGAGCCCTTCGAGCTCCGGCACCCCGACCCGATCGACGAACGTGCCCCACTCCTCGCCATCCTGGCGGTTGGCTTCGTAGTGGCGTATCCAGCGCTCGACAGCCTCCGGCACGCGCTTGGAGGGCAGACGCAGCTTCAGGCGCTGGCCGAACTTCACCTCGCCGCCTTCCCAGACACCGCCGACGTGGGGGATGTAGGCGGGGATCGTGTGCTCGCCAACCTTGATCGATGCGCCATAGAAGCCGATCGCGCCGAGATGGTGTTGGCCGCAGCCGTTCGGGCAGCCGCTCATCTTGATGTGGATCTGGCGTGCCAGGGGATCTGTGATGTTCATCTGCTCGATGCGCTCTTCGATCGCCTTGTTCAGGCCCATCGAGCTGGTGATCCCGAGCTTGCAGGAGTCGGTGCCTGGGCAGGACACGACGTCGCCTATCTCGCGCGAGCCGGCTCCGCCTAGGTCCAGCGCGGAGAGTGCGCGCCACACGTCATACACGCTCTCCTCGCGTACCCAGCGCAGCACCAGGTTCTGCTGGACGGTTGTGCGCGCGTACCCACCGGAGAAATCACGCATGATCTGGCTGAGGCCCCTGAACTGCTCGGGAGTGAGGTCGCCGCGCACGATCTTCACCTCGACGGTGACGAAGCCCTCCTGCTTCTGGGCAGCCACGTTGGCCTGGCGGAAGCGCTCGAACTCGGAGATGTCGCCGTTGGGCGAGCCGTAACCGGTCGGCGGCGCGGGGGCTGCCTCGCGCTCGTCGTCGAGGAACAGGCGATGCTCGATCGAGAAGTCGCGTTCTGCGACCCAGTCGCCCTTCAGCTCCTCCTCGACCTGGTTGCGCAGCTCGTCGATGCCGAACTTGTCGACGAACACCTTGATGCGGGCGCGGGCGCGGTTGACGCGCAGCCACTCCTGGCGGTCGAAGATCCTGAAGACGGCCTCTGAGATCTTCAGGTAGTCGCCGTTGTCGAGCTCCACGAAGTCATACAGCGCCGGCGCTACGCGCGGCATGATCGAGGTGCCGCCGCCGACGAGCATCTCCGCGCCGCGGACTTCTTGGGGGTGGGTGGGATGATCGATCACCTTGATGCGTGCGCGGAAGGCGATGTCGTGTATCTGGCTGATCGCCCTGTCGCGCGGCGAGCCGTCGAAGGAGGTCTTGATCTTGCGTGGCATCCCTTGTGTGGTGGGGTGTCTGACGAAATAGCGCACGTACGCGCCGGCGTAGGGGGTGAGGTCGAACAGCTCGTCCTTGGCCACCCCGGCCCAGGGGTCGCCGGTGACATTGCGCACGGTGTTGCCGCAGCCCTCGCGGCTGGAGAGGCCGGCCTCGCCGAGCTCGCGGATCGCCTTCTCGGCCTCGGGCAGGGGGATGTGGTGCATCTGGATGTTCTGCCTGGTTGTCACGTGGCCCTTGCCAAGTGGGGCGTACTTTTCGACGACGTCGGCGAACTTGTCCATTTGCTCGGGTGTGATCCCGCCGAAGGGGAGCTTCGTGCGGATCATCTGCACGTCGGGCTGGCGCTGGCCATAGACACCCTGCTTGAGACGGAACTTGATGAATTCGTCTTCGGGCGTATCGCCCGCCAAGAACTTAGTTGCCTCGGTCTTGAAGTCGTCGTACTCCCGTTGCAAGATCGGGATCACGTGTCCCGGGACGTTCTGCAGGACCTCGGGGTCCTCGAGAGAGCCCTTTTTGGGGGCTTGCTCTGCGGGTATCGAAATTGACTCCATCTAGCGAAACCTCCTGGTCCGGGCCCGGGGTGGGGTGACTCCCGGATCGATCTTTGCGACCTTCAGAGAGCGATTGGTGCTAAAGCCTAGCGGCTTTTAGGTATTTATCCAAGGATCGGGCTCGTGGCTCCGACCCTCCCGTGCCACGCCTTCGAGCATAGCCACGCGTAGCCACGGGTCCATATGCTCGGCTGGTGGTGCCAAACGGGGCGCGGTATCGCGCATGAAGCGCTCCAACGCAGCAACAATCGCCGCTGCCTCGGCAGGCGAGGCCGACGGAGCGATCAACTCCAGCTTGGGGCGGCGGTTCACCATTTGACGTTTCTCACCGGAAGGTTGGACGTCGCTTCTGGATTCAAGGGGTTCAAGGGGAGGGGTGTATGTCTATATTTTTTTTTGAAATTTTACGATAGTAGCTACACAAATAAATACTATGGCAAAATTTCAAAAATAGAGCATCCGACCCCGCGCCTCGTCGGTTTGTGGGGCACGCATCTCACGACGTCACGCATCTCACGGCGTCGGGGCACGCATACCACTGCGGGACATTGCCGTGCTTGGCGCACATCTCACAGCGGGATATTGCCGTGCTTGCGCTTGGGGCCCGGTTCGCGCTTGGTATGCAGCGTGTCGAGCGCCGCGATCAACTTCGGGCGCGTCTCGTGGGGGATGATCACGTCGTCGATATATCCACGTTCGGCTGCCGTATATGGATTGGCAAAGCGTGCCCTGTAGTCATCCATCAGCGTCTGGCGACGCTCCTGTGGGGTCGGACTGCCAGCAATGTCGCGTTTGTAGATGATGTTCACCGCCCCCTCCGGGCCCATCACAGCTACCTCCGCGGTTGGCCAGGCGAAGTTGAAGTCGGCTAAGAGGTGCTTGGAGGACATCACGTCATAAGCTCCCCCATAGGCCTTGCGTGTGATCACGGTGATCTTCGGCACGGTTGCCTCGGCAAACGCGTACAGCAGCTTCGCCCCATGCCTGATGATGCCGCCCCACTCCTGGGCGGTTCCAGGTAGGAAACCCGGTACGTCGCATAAGGTGACTATCGGGATGTTGAAGGCGTCGCAGGTTCGCACGAATCGAGCGGCCTTAGCTGAGGCGTCGATGTCGAGCACGCCCGCGAGCTGATTGGGCTGGTTGCCGACGATCCCGATTGCATGGCCGTCCAGGCGTGAAAAGCCGCAGATGATGTTCTTCGCATGGTGCTCGTGTACCTCGAAGAACTCGCCGTCGTCAACGATAAAACGCACCACGTCGCGCATGTCATAGGGCTTGTTCGGATTGTCCGGCACCACGTGGTCGAGCTCGGGGTCCATTCGGTTCGGGTCATCCGTGGGTTGCACTCGTGGCGCTGTTTGCATGTTGTTCTGTGGCAGGAAGCTCACCAGATAGCGGCAGTCCTCGAGACAGGCGTCCTCGTCCTCGGAGGCGAAGTGGGCTACACCCGACTTGGAGTTGTGGGACATCGCCCCACCCAACTCCTCGAAACCCACTTCCTCGCCGGTCACCGTCTTGATCACGTCGGGCCCTGTGATGAACATGTGCGAGGTCTCCTTCACCATGAACACGAAGTCGGTGATCGCCGGTGAGTACACCGCCCCGCCCGCGCATGGGCCCATGATCAGGCTGATCTGTGGGATCACCCCGGAGCAGCGCACGTTGCGCACGAAAACATCGCCGTAGGCGCCAAGGGACACCACACCCTCCTGGATACGTGCTCCGCCAGAGTCGTTGATGCCGATCACGGGGCAGCCGATCTTGGCGGCGAGATCCATGATCTTGCACATCTTCTCGCCCATTACCTCGCTCAGCGAGCCGCCGAACACTGTGAAGTCCTGGCTGAACACGCACACCCGACGGCCCTCGATCGTCCCGTGGCCGGTCACCACGGCGTCGCCCCACGGCCGGTTCTTCTGCATGTCGAAGTCGTGGGTCCTATGACGCACGAACGTGTCGAGCTCTTGGAAGGAGCCTGGGTCGAGCAGCTTCTCGACCCGCTCTCGCGCTGTGTACTTGCCACGCGCGTGCTGCTTCTGCTCGGCCTCGGGAGCGGAGTGCCTGGCTGCTTCACGAAGCTCTTGTAGCTCGGCGAGCTTCTCTTCGTATGTCTCCGGGGCCTTCGCGCGCATCGGCGCGGATCTTATCCGCGCGAGAAGGGCCTGTGGTGTGCGGCGCCCAATCGGTCGAGCAAACCGGTGAGCAGCTCCGTGGTCTCCCGCGTCATCTGCGCTTCCACGGATGCCAGTTCGGCGGCGAGGTCGCTGGCCGGCTCGGTGGCCTGGGGCTCCGGCTCGACTATTGGATCGGGGTAGATCGGCTCTGGTGCCGCGAGGGCCACGATCTCGATCTCTGGCTCGGGCTGCATGACAGCGTCGAACTCCGCCAGCGCCTCGGCGAGCGCGCGTCGTCTTGCGTGACCTCGACGGAATAGGCGTGCGAAGAATCCGGGGCGAGTATCCGGCTCTGCGACCGTATCTTGCCCTGCGACCGCGGCGACCGGCTCGGGCTCAACGACCGGCTCGGGCTCGAGCGCGACCTCTCCCAGCGGCTCGGCGGTGGGCTCCACGGCAATCTCCTGCTCCGGCTCGACTTCGCCCACTGGCTCGGCTGCGGTGGGCTGCGTAGCAAGCTCGGACTCAGACTCCGGCCCAGCTGTGGCGACCGGCTTGGTCTCTACAGTCGGCTCTGGCCCTGCGATCGCCTCAGACTCGGACGGCGTTTCCTCGCTGACCGGTGCGGCTCGCGTCACTGTCAGCGTGACCTTCGTACCCCAGCCGGACTGCTTCAAGTGCACGATGCCGCTGGCGCCCTCGGCCTCCCACTCGACCTTCGTCTCGGGCTCGACGCTCGTGATCCTGATCTCGCCCAGCTCGGACAGGTGGCGGGCAAGCGCCTCCGGATTGCTCAGCTCCGACCACAGCTCGGGCGGTGACTTCACAAGGGTGCGTTGCACCTCGGTCGAGACGCTCATCGCTCCCAGGTTCGAGCGTGGCCGCGAGAGTCCTTCTCGGTGTGTCGTCGGCGACTTCGAGGACGAAACTACATTCCAGTACACCCGATAAACATTGGTCGGGTCCGACCGACGCGCGTGATGGGCGTTACATCCGCGTGGTGGGTTGTTACGCGGCGGTGTGCGCACGTCGCGGCGCGATCAAGCCCTGCTGATCCAACAACTCCGCTAGTTGCACCGCATTGGTGGCGGCGCCCTTGCGTAGATTGTCGGCCACGATCCACATGTCGAGTGCCCGCTCGTGGCCGGGATCGCGGCGGATGCGCCCGACGAATACCTCGTCGTGACCGGTTGCGTTGGTGGCAAGCGGATACAGAGCTGTGTCGGGGTCGTCGGCGACCGTGATACCAGGGGCCGCGCCCAGCAACTCACGTGCTCTCTCGGGGCTCAGCTCGTCGCGTGTTTGCACGTTGACGGCCTCGGAGTGGCCGTTGACTACCGGTACGCGCACGCACGTGGCGCTCACCCGGATCGAAGGGTCGCCGAGGATCTTGCGGGTCTCGTCGATCAGCTTGCGCTCCTCGTCGGTGTGATCGTCGCCGGGCGCGAAGCTACCGGCGTGGGGAAGCGCGTTGAACGCGATCTGGTGGGCATAGGCCTTGGGTGACTCGATGTCCACCCCGTGGAGCAAGGCATGGGCTTGGTCGAGTAGCTCGTCCACAGCTTGCTTGCCAGTGCCTGAGACGGCCTGATAGGTGGAGATGACAAGGCGCTCGATGCCGGCTGCGTCGTAGATTGGCTTCAAGGCCACCACCATTTGCATGGTGGAGCAGTTGGGATTGGCGATAATCCCGTTGTGCGCGGCAAGCGCCTCGGGATTGACCTCGGTCACCACCAGAGGCACGTCGTCGCTCATGCGCCACTTCGAGCTGTTGTCGACCACGACGGCGCCAGCCTCCACGAAGCGCGGAGCCCACTCGCCGGAGGTGGAGCCGCCGGCGGAGAACAAAGCCAAGTCGAAGCCTTGGATCGTCTCGTCGTTGAGTGGCTGCACCACGCCCACGCCCTCGATCTCCTTGCCGGCCGAGCGCTCGGAGGCAAACGGCACGATCTCCCGCGCCGGGAACTCCCGTTCGCGCAACAGCTGCAACATCAACATGCCCACCTGTCCGGTGGCGCCCACGACAGCGATTCGATAACCCTGGCTCATCCTGCCTCCAGGGTACAGCGCGTCAGGTTTTCAGGGCCATGAACAAAATCGTGAGAATCACGAGCAGGTCCATGGTGGCGCCTACGGCGCCGATGCGCTTCACGAGCGTGTCGTGCTCGGCGCCAAACTTCACTTCGCCCGCGCCGGCCGCGGCCAGGTCTTGCTCTGCCACCTCCATGAGGCGCTTCTCCTTGGGGCTTATGAACATGCCCTCGACTGCTCCGATGACGACCGCCACGGCGATACCCCACTGGACGTAGAACTCGCTCCACACGTGCAGCTTGGAGGCGAGATAGATGCCGCAGATCACCACCACGGCGAGTCCCGGCATGATCACTCTCACGCTGATCGCGTGGATCGCCTTGTAGAGCGCAGGCAGGGCGCGCGAGTCGGCCTTGCCCACCGTACCGAGCAACACCGGGTAGGCGAAGGTGGCCCCGAAAGCAAACACCACCGCAATGATGTGCACGGCGAGGACGACTTCGAAGAACTGCACCGTCGCGATCACGGAGGGGATCCTATTGAACGCATGTGACGTTGGTCCTGACGGCACATGTGCCGTCAGGCGAGGCAGCGCATGCTGGCCGATCTTTGATCTGTCTCGTGACGCGCCGCATGCGGCGCGTCAGCCCATCGGCGCATGCGCCGATGGGTGGGGACGTACATGTACGTCCCCAAGGGAGGGCCGCATGCGGCCCTCCCGCCCATGCCGCTTGCGGCATGGGCCACGCATCAGCTCAAAAAGTTGGTGCGTACTTGCCGAACACGTCTTGCATCGCCCCGCACACCTCGCCGAGCGAGCAACGGTCCTTCAACGCTTGGCGGATCGACGGCAGCAGGTTCTCGCTGCCGCGCGCGGTCTCGCGCAGCTCCTCTAGGCGCCGCTCGACGAGCTGCTGATCGCGGTTGGCCTTGAACGCCTTCAAGCGCCCCACCTGTTCGCGCTCTGACTCGGGATCGACGCGCAGCAGGTCGGGCACCTCGATGTCGTCCTCCTCGAACTTGTTGACGCCAACCACGATGTCCTGGCCGATGCGGTAGCGCTCCTGGTAGCCCCACGCGGACTCGTCGATCTCGCCGGTGATGAACTGGATCGCATTGACCGATCCCCCCAGCGCGTCGACCTTCGCGATCAGCTCGTTGGCGCGCGTTTCGATCTCGTCGGTGAGCGACTCCACGAAGTAGGAGCCGGCGAACGGGTCCACGGTGTCGGCCGCGCCCGACTCGTACGCAAGGATCTGCTGGGTGCGCAGGGCTGTCTTCGCCGCGCGCTCAGTCGGCAGGGCCAAGGCCTCGTCGAAGCCGTTTGTGTGCAACGACTGTGTGCCCCCGCACACCGCCGCGAACCCCTGTAGGGCGACGCGCACGATGTTGTTCTCTGGCTGCTGCGCGGTCAGCGTTACCCCGCCCGTTTGCGTATGGAAGCGCAACATCGTCGACTTCGGCTTCGTGGCGCCGAAGCGCTCGCGCATGATGTGCGCCCACATACGCCGTGCCGCCCTGAACTTCGCTACCTCTTGGAAGACGTTGTTGTGGCCGTTGAAGAAGAACGCCAGCCGCGGCGCGAAATCGTCGACGTCAAGCCCCTTCTCGATCGCCGCCGTCACATAGGCGATACCCGATGAGAGGGTGAACGCCACCTCTTGTACCGCCGAGCACCCCTTCTCGCGGAAGTGATAGCCGGAGATCGAGATCGTGTTCCACTTCGGCACATTCTCATGGCAATACTGAAACAAGTCGGTTGTGAGTCTCATCGTGGGCACCGGCGGGTAGATGTAGTTACCGCGCGCGATGTACTCCTTGAGCACGTCGTTCTGGGTAGTTCCCCTCAGCTCCTTCGATGGCACCCCCTGCTCTTCTCCCACGAGGTCATACAGCAGCAGCAAACACGCCGCCGGAGCGTTGATGGTCATCGACGTCGACACTTGGTCGAGCGGGATCCCGTCGAAGGCGGTGCGCATGTCGTCGATCGTGTCGATCGCCACCCCCGTCCTGCCCACCTCGCCCAAGCAGCGTTGATTGTCGGAGTCCAAGCCCAGCTGTGTCGGTAGGTCAAACGCCATCGACAGCCCAGTCGAGCCCTTCGACAGTAGGTAGCGGTAGCGCTCGTTTGACTCCTTCGCGGACGCATACCCCGCGTACTGGCGCATCGTCCACGTTTGTTTGCGGTACATCTCGCTGTGTACCCCGCGGGTATACGGAAACTCGCCCGGCGTCCCCAGGTCGAGATCCCCAGGCAGGTCCGCCTCGGTGTAGAGCGCCTCGATCTCGATGCCCGAGTCGGTGAAGTGGCGAGGGTCATCGGGCCCCACGATCGGAGCCACCGTAAGGCGCTCCTCGCGTTCGCTCTGAGATCTGTCGTCTGTCATCGCCACTCCGGGATCATATGAAGACGTTATCCTCCGGGCCGTGCCCACCTGTCTTGTCACCGGCGGCGCCGGCTTTCTCGGCTCGCATCTATGCGACGAGCTGCTGGCCCGTGGACACCGCGTGATCTGCGTCGACAACCTAGAGACCGGGTCGCTTGCCAACATCGAGCACATTCGCGACCCCGAGCGCTTTCGCAACGTGAATGTGGACATCATCGAGCCGTATGAGATCGACGAGCCAGTGGATTTCGTCTACCACCTCGCCTCACCCGCCTCTCCGATCGACTATCTGCGCTTGCCGCTGCACACGCTGAAGGTGGGCTCCTACGGCACCCATCACACGCTCGGTCTGGCAAAGGCCAAGCGCGCCCGCTTCCTGATTGCCTCCACCAGCGAGGTATACGGCGATCCACTGGAACATCCCCAGGCGGAGACCTACTGGGGTCACGTCAACCCAATCGGTCCCCGTGGGGTCTACGACGAGGCCAAGCGCTATGCCGAGGCGCTGACAATGGCCTACCACCGCCAGCAGGGAGTCGATACCGCGATCGTAAGGATCTTCAATACCTACGGCAGTCGTATGCGTCCCCACGATGGGCGAGCCATCCCCACCTTCCTGCGTCAAGCGCTTGCCGATCGGCCGCTCACGGTGTTCGGCGACGGCTTGCAAACGCGCTCGTTCTGCTTCGTGAGCGACCTCATCCGCGGTCTGATTGCACTCGCCGAGTCCGGCTACCACAACCCCGTGAACATCGGCAACCCCGACGAGTACACCTTGCTCGAACTGGCCGAAGCCGTCAAGCAGGTCACGGGAGCCGACTCGGACATCCTGTTCGAGGCGTTGCCAGTCGACGATCCCAAGCAACGCAAGCCAGACATCAAACTTGCGAAAGAGCTGCTCGGCTGGTCACCTGAGGTGTCTTTGTTGGACGGTCTGCGCCGCACCATCGACGCCTCCGGTGTAGAGCAGCTGGTTGGTTGAACGCGATCTCGCGGGTGGTTTCTGAATGCTGGGAGACGCCCCGCACAGACGCGCGCCCTTGCGCGCGTCTGTCTTGCCAGTGGGTTTCTGACCGCTCCATATGGGAATGTAAGGTGTTGTGAAGTCCGAGATGGGAGTTCGTTCCCCGGACGCGCCGCATACCAGCCGTCCCGCCAGGCCGCCGCTGATTGCCCGCGCGGGCGGGGCCAGTGGGCTCGCGGCCGAGGACGCCGCCCCGCCGCACTCCGACCGCGATGTGCGCAGCAAGCGTCCGCCTGCGCTCTCATTCCTGCTGCGCATGGACACGATGCGCCGTGCTCTGCGAGTGCTGTCGCTGCTCGTGCTCGACCTGCTCGGGGTGTCGCTTGCCATCTTCACCGCCCTCGCCCTGAAGGCGGCGCTGCTCTCGAGCTTTGACGTGACCAGCGCCTACAACGGCACAAGGTCGATCCTCGCGTTTGCCTACCTGCTCACGGCGCTGCTGTTCGCGCGCTCTGGCTTGTACGCCGAGCGCTCGCAGCGCCCCGGCCTCTCGCGCATCGTGGGATCGCTCTTCCAAGTGGCGTTCGTGGCGCTGATATTCGCGGTGGTGAGCGGCGAACACTTCTCCAGCTACTACATCTTCTACGGCTCGCTTGTCTTCGCCTTGTTCTACATCTCCTCGCTGCGTTATCTCTACGAGCGCGCCACCGGCGCGATTTTGCACGCCGCTGGCTATCAGCGCCGTGCGGTGCTGGTCGGCACCGGCAAGCACATCCACGACGTCGCCCACGCGCTCGCCGACGCGCCGCGCTCGCCGATCGAAGTGGTTGGCTTCGTCTCGCCCGAGCCGCTGCCGCCCAACGGGGTGCGCTGCCTTGGCACGCTCGATCAGCTGCAGGCTGTGATCGCCTCCGAGCGGGTCGACGAGGTGATCATCGCCGATCCCGACTTCCCCCAGGAGCGCGCCGTGGAGCTGGTCGACCAGTGTCACCGCCGCGGCGTGCGCGTGCGCATCGCTCCCTCCACGATGGAGATCTTGATCCATCGTGCCGAGTTCGTCCCCGGCCAGTCGGTTCCCCTGTTCGAGCTCGGGCCACCCGTGTTCGAGGGCATCGACTTCGCCCTGAAGCGCACTTTCGATTTGGTCGGCGCAACCTTCCTGCTTGTCCTGCTCAGCCCGTTGCTGGCCGCGATCACGCTTGCCGTGCGGGTTTCCTCGCGCGGGCCCATCTTCTATCGCTCGATGCGTCCCGGCATCGGCCAGCGCCCGTTTGCCTGTTTGAAGTTCCGCACGATGTACTGCGACGCGCACGAGCAGCAAGACGCACTCGAGCAACTCAACGAGGCCTCGGGCGCACTCTTCAAGATCCGCGACGACCCGCGGCTCACGCCGGTCGGACGGCTGCTGCGGCGCTTCTCGTTCGACGAGCTGCCCCAGTTGGTCAACGTGTTGCGCGGAGAGATGTCGCTCGTCGGGCCACGCCCGCTGCCCGAGCGCGACTTCGAGTTGCTCGAGGACTGGCATCGCAAGCGCTATCTCGTGCTGCCAGGCATCACGGGGCTGTGGCAGGTGTCGGGGCGCTCGGAACTCGACTTCGACGACCTCGTGCACCTCGACTTCATCTACCTGGAGCGCTGGTCGTTGGCGCTCGACTTGGCGATCCTGCTGAAGACCATCCCGGCTGTGATCATGCAGCGCGGGGCTTACTGAACGCTACTCCAGTTCCAGGCCAGTCCGAGGCTCGGCGATGCCCCAGCCGACCGGCTGAGATTCGTTCTCGACGTGGCTGAGGACTTGCCGGTAGACCTGCAATGTGGAGCGTGCCGCGTCGTGCCAGGTCCATTGTGGTGGCGCAGGCGCGGGGCGTCGAGAGCGCTCGGCGCTCTCAATCAGCGATTTCAGATCGCCAGGCTCGACGAACGCCGCGCGCTCACCGAGAACCTCGCGCAATGCCGGCACCTCGCATGCCGCAACCGGCGTACCGCACGCGAGTGCCTCGACGGCAGGTAGGCCGAAACCCTCGTCCTCGGAGGCAAGCACGAGCGCGTGCGCGGCGGTGTAGATCGCCGCGAGTTGCCCATCTGAGACCTCGCCGGTGAGAATCACGTCCTGCAGCTCATGCGCCCACGGGCGCGTGGGACCGACGAGTACAAGTGGCAGCTCGCGTGGAGTGGCGGCGAGCTTGGCGACGTGCTTGCGTGGGTCGGGGTGGCGCAGCGAGCCAACCCACAGCAGGTAGCGATCGGGCAGAGAGAAGCGCTTGCGTACATGAGCGACTTCCTCATCCGAGCGTGCATACATAGTGGGGTCAGGTGCCTCTGGGATCACCGAGATCCGCTCACGATCCAAGCCGAGCCGCGCAACCGCGTCCTCGGCCACCGCCTCGGTTGGCACGATCACGCGCACGGCGCGTTGCACTGCGAGCTGGCGCAAGCGCAAGCGCACACCAGTGCGCAGGTGCTCGCTTGCACGCTTCAGCACCGAGAGGTCATGCAGCGTCACCACCATCGGGCAGGGACAGCGCAGGATCGCGCCCTCCATCCACGGCGAGTGGAACACGTCGACCCGTCGGGGCCGATGCGCCTCGACGATCTCGATGCTCGTCGGGCCGATCTCGCGCAGGGCAGTCAGCAGTGAGAGCGTGTAGCGGCCCACCCCGCGTGCCTCGCCAGCGGGCCGACTGTCGAAGGCGACCCTCATGGCACCCGTGACCCCAGCACAGGAGCTCAGACCGCGAGACGTCTTCACGTCTGGCACAGACCCTAGAACGCTCACTGGCATGGAACATAATGGTTTGGAGCGTCTTGTGTGCGTCTTATCGACGAATTGCGTCCGCTGTTTCCGATGTTTGCGCTCTGTGTGCGCGCTAGCCTTGCGATGCGATGCCCTCGCGCGCCTACCACGAGAGTCTGTGGGAGGAGGTGCCCGAGGGGCTTGTCCCGAGCGACGCGCGCCTTCGTGAGGCCTTCCTGTCGAGGCATGTCGCGGCGATGTGCGAGCGGATCGGTCGTCCGCCGCGTGTACTCGACGTCGGCTGTGGGGAGGGTCACTTCGCCGCGGCGCTTGTGCGCGGGGGGGCTGAGGTGGTGGCGATCGACGTCGCCGCGGAGCCACTACGTCGCGCCCGGGCGCGTCATCCCGCTCTTGACCTGCGGCTGGTGGAGCCAGAAGCTCCATTGCCGTTGGAGGATTCAAGCTTCGACGTGGTGTGGGCCGGAGAGACGATCGAGCACGTCGCCAACACAGCCCTATGGCTCTCAGAGCTGCGGCGCGTGCTGCGCTCGGGTGGCGTTGTGCTGCTGAGCACCCCCGACCATGGTCCGCTTTCGCGGTTGCGTATGGCGTTCAGCCACAAAGCGTTCGAGGCACGCTTCGACCCACGCTCAGACCATGTGCGTTTCTACACCCGGCGTGTGCTCGCCGGCCTGCTCGTCGACTTCGGCTTCGAGGATGTAACTGTTGCCGGCGTAGGCGGGCTGCCGGGCGCTCGCCGCGTCCTGTTGGCGAACGGCCGGCGCAGGCGCTTCTGAGCGGGACTCGAGCGGTTCGCGGTGGCGGCCGACGGGGCGGCCCGTAGGGCCTGCACGTAGGCATTCTGGATAGCCACCGACTCGGGGTCGAGGTACACCGCCGCCCGCAACTCGCCAACCGCCGCACGCGGATTGCTGCTCATGTCGTACTCCCCGAGCGTAAGCCATGTCTGCGGGTTGGACGGCTGCATCTGAACAGCCTTCTCGAGCGTCGCCCGAGCGAGCGCTCGCTCGCCAGTGGCGTGCTGGATAGCCGAGAGGGTGAATAGCGCGGGAGCGGACAATGGGTCGCGATTGACGCCTGCCTGTGCGGCGGCGAGCGCTCCCACCGGGTCGCGTCTCAACAGAACGATGGCTTGTTCGGAGGCTTCGACTGAGCGCTGTGGCTGCCACTCGGTCCACGAGGCGAGCAACGCCGCGGCTATGACCGCAATCGCAACGCCGACTCGCACGGGCCCGAGCTCGCGCGCGGAGGGCAGGCGCCGACGTGTCCGAGGGATGCTGCCGAGAGCTCTCTGTGTGCCGTGTTGGTCCTCTTGTTGCTTCGGCGCCTGTGCGGGGGTGAGGTGTGAGTCCTCTCGACCTGTTGTGGGTGCGTTGATTGTGGAGACGGGTGGCGCCAGTGCTTCCAGCGGGGGGAGCGCCGCTGCCGCCGTGCCGGCAGGTGCCGCCAGGTTGCCTGGAGCCAGCGGCCCGCGCCCGGCGAGCCAGCCCGCGCAAAGCAGCGCCACGAAGGCGTCGCCTGGCACGTACCAGGTCCAATCGGCAAAGGAGTGCACTCCGAACACGACGACGATGCTGAGCATCGCGAGCATCCCGATTCGCTCGGGGGTGTAGGGGGCCGGCGCGCTGCTCCAGGCGAGCTGAGGCGGCGAGCGACGGGCGCTCCAACGCCGGTCGAACGGGTGAGTGCAGCGTCCGGCGGCGGCCATCCACGCGACCAGCAAAGCCAGCGTAAGCACCAAGCCGACGATTCCTAGGTCGGCAAGCGTTTGCACGACATAGCCGTGGGCTTGGCGAACATCCAGCGGCTGGGTGCGGTAGCGCAGGCGCGCCGTTTCATATCCAGCCGCCCCAGCGCCGAGGGCGGGATGGGCTTTGAATATCTCGAGAGCCTCCTTCCAGTAGCGCGCGCGTACGCTGCCGACCGCTGTCAAGCGTCCTGGAGTGTTCTTCGGTACCTGTGCGTTGGGGTTCGTGAGCGAGGAGAGATCGTGTGAGATCGTGCCCGTGAGCCCTCGCTTGGAGGCGGCGAGGCCACCCGCGGCCGCCAGCAGCGCGAGCACCAGTAGGGCCGCCAGCGCGATGCCGACGGCGCGGCGTGTGGCACCCGACGGTGCACGACGGTCGCCAAAGAAGCCGATCGCGATGCCCGCGAGCGTCAACACCACAAGCATCGCTCCGATGAGCACTCCGAGCTGATGGCCGGCTGTGGCGCGGGTGGCGAGCGTCACTCCGTCGCTCGAGAGCGCGTGCCGTGAGAAATCCCAAGCAACCACCGGGCCGGCACCGAGCGTGCCGACGATCAGCACGCGGGCACCACGCAACCGCAATGGCACGATGCACATCCAAACGATCACGCCCACCACGAACGCCGCCAGCGCGCCGCGCGAGTAGGCAAGCATCAGGGTGAGGATCATCAACCCCATCGCGGGGAAGGAGAGCGCGTTCAACAGGGCATGTCCTGCTCGCCTGGCGCCCAGCCACAAGCATCCGAGGGCGCCCATCGCCGCGGTTAGGCCAATCGCGTTCCAATATCCGTACGGTTCCTGTAGGCGTGCATAGAAGTTCGCTTCGGCGCTTGTGTGGAACTGGCTGGGGAGCGCCTTGGTGAGCAGCGCGTAGGCGCAAACCGCCACCGCCGCAAGCACGATTCCGCCAAGCAGTGCCCGCCAGCCGGCGGGCACGAGCCAGGCAAGCGCGACGGCGGCGGCAAACACGCCGCTATAGGCAAGCATCCTGCCGGCGTCTTGCCAGCTAGCGTCAGGTGACACCGACCAGACGACCGACAGGCCGGTGAGGGCGGTGAACGCCAGCAGCAGGCCGATAGGCCACAGTCCATAGAAGCGGATGCCCAGCGGCGCCAGCACCACGGTGCCCGCCACGAGCACGCCCGCGGCAAGCGTGAATGCCAGCTCGAGCGTGGTCATCGAGGCGAGGTTCAGGCCGCCCCCGGCGAGGAAAGTCGCGAAGCACAGTACGCCGGCGACCGCAAGCGTGGCAACCGTAGTCTTACCGGGTCGTTGCGTCTGCTGTAGCGGTGGCGATGGGGCTGCGAGCGGCTCGTCCAAGGGCCCTACCGTCGGATGCTCAGCCGTTACGGCGTGCGCGGACATGCTTGCGTACCTCCCCGACGATGAGCACAAAGGCGCCGGCGAGCATGAACGCGAGCACGGCGAACAAGGAGTGGGGCAACGTGTTCACGGCTGAGGCGATGTTGGCGTGCACCACGCCAGGACGGACCGGTTCACCTCCCACCTGGATCGGTGTGGAGCCACTGCGATGGGCGCTCTGGACGGCCCGTTGCTCGGAGGGGGTCAGCGGCAGGGCGACGCTGGAGGAGGGACCGCCGGTGGCGGAGCCGGCGCCACCACCGGCGGCCGCGAGCTCGGCCTTGCGAATCAAGTTGGTGCATTCGGAGTACTCGCTCAGCGTGGTCGACATCTGTTTGAGCGCTTCCCGATAGGCGTTTTCGCTGTAGCCGCTGACGGGCTTGCCGTGGCCGCACTTTTCGATGATCGTCTGCGCATCGCTTGCCACCGCGCAGGGTGCGAGCGCAAGCAGCGCAAGCGCGACAAGTGCCGGCGCGAATCCCCTCCACAGTTTGACCAGCGACCCTTCCAAGGGATGCAACGCTATCTCACCGTCCCCCCGACAGGCCGAGCTCGGCGAGCGCGTCCGTGAAGCCCCGCGCCCAGGCGTCGTAGGTATAGGCGCTTATGTCAGCGCGCGCGGCGGCACCCATGCGCGCCCGTAGCGAAGCATCGCCAGCCAATCGTCTGATCGCACCAGCCAAAGCGATGGGGTCGCCGGCCGGTACCACGATGCCGTTGTGTCCATCGCGGAGGAGGCCCCCGGCGGCGGCCCCTACGGCATCGCTGGCGATAACGGGAAGTCCACGATTCATGGCCTCATTCACCACGAGACCCCATGGCTCGCGGAAGGTACGCGTTGAGATCGATGGCACCACAAGAACGTCTGCACCGGCATAAAAGTTGCGCAATTGCACCGGAGATACCGCGTCCAGGCTCATCACCTGGGAAGCCACGTTCGATGCGCCTACCTGAGATGCACCGTCGGTCCCGCCGGTGGAGGCCCAAGGGGTGGTTGCACCGTCGGTCCCGCCGGTGGAGGCCCAAGGGGTGGTTGCACCCACCGCGCCGCCGGCCGAGACCCAAGGGGGGGTGGATCCCGTGCCGACGAGGACGAGCGCGGCGGTAGGTGTCTGTAGGCCCGACATGCTCCAAGCCTCTACGAGCACCCCCAGTCCCTTTTCCCGGGCAGGGCGTCCCGCAAACAGGAACTTCACATGAGCATCTACTGGCCATGCGAGATCCTTTGGTGTATTCACATCGGCGGAGCTCCAGAACGAGTTGTCCACCGCCTGCGGCGCGACGTGCACACGCTGCGCTCCGCGCGCTTGCACATAGGCGCTGACGTGTGGGCCGTAGGTGACGACCGCGTCGGCTGTGCGGTAGAGACGACGTAGTGCGGGGTAGCTGAACGCGTGGGCGGCGCTACGCGGATGTGCCCATAGCGACGCCCACAGGATCAACGGCACGCGCGCACGCCTTGTGCCGGCCCATGTGGCAAGGGGGGCCACACGCCCGCCGGTAGAGCACACAACCGCGCGAAATCGTCCGCTGGCGGCCAGCGCATAGAGCTCATGCTCGCGAACATGGCGGTGGGGGAATGGCAGCCGCGCTGCCGACCCGCCGCCACCGTGCTTGAGGCGACCGCCGAAGAGCGCGAACTCCACCTGCTCGAGCTCGTTCAGGCGCTGAAAGGCGCCGATCCGGTAAGCCGGTGCATGGCCGGTTACGAACAGGACGGGCTTGATCCGGGTTGCCTTTGGAGTGGCTCCGACGTTTGCTGTCATCCGCCGTAGGTCTGTCCGGTGGTGGGAATCGTTGTCGCGAGGACGTGCTCGTAGGCGGCGAGCGTCTGCTCACCGCAGCGGGACCAGCTGAAGTTGGCGGCTATCGTCTCGCGCGCCCGAATGCTCGCCTCGCGCAATCGCTGAGGGTCGGAGAGAAGCTCGTCGATGCGCTGTGTGAGACGCTCGATGTCCCCGGGTGGCACGAGCACGAAGCCGTCGCCAGCCGCCGCTATCTCTTCGGGTCCCGGCTCGCCACGACAGCCTATGGCGGGCACACCGCCAGCCATCGCCTCGATGTAGGCAACGCCGAAGGCCTCCTCGGTGGAGGGCATCGCAAACAGCGTGCAACCGCGTGCCTGCTCGATCGCCTCCTCAGGCGCCAGTTGGCCGCGAAACTCAACGCGCTGTGTAACCCCAAGCCGCGCGGCGAGTCCTTCCAGGGCAATCCGCTCTGGGCCATCGCCGATGATCACGTAGCGCAGCGTGGGGTGGCGCTTGGCGAGCACCGCCAAGGCGCGCATCACATCTGCGTGTCGCTTGCGCGCCACTAGGTGGCCCACCGTCACCAACGAGGGGCTCGACTCGCGGCGGATCGTGGCACCACTCCCGGGCGATGCGAGATCGGCCCCTAGGTGCACCACGCGCACGTCGGCTGCGCCATAGGAGCGTGCAAGCGCGGCGATGCCCCGGCTATTGGCGAGTACCGTCGTAGCTGCTCCCAGCCCATGCTCCACTGCCTCGCGGCCGGCGTCGCTGCGTGGGCCGGTGTAGAGCACGTCGCCTCCGTGTACCGACACCACAAGCGGCACAGGCATGCGAGCGCGGCGCACCGCGTCTGCCGTGGGCACGGCGTTGTGGGCGTGAATCAGCTCGAAGTCGAACGAACGACGCAGGCGGCGTAGCGCGAGGCCGAGCGCCGGCGTCGCCCACGCCCCCCAAGTGGGGTAGCCGCGTGGGCGAGGCGGAGAGACATAGCGCACGTAGGTCACCTCCAGTCCATCGTGGACCTGCCGCCGCGTCTCCCCGGCGAGGTTCCTAAAGGCTCTCGCCGCGCCGCCAGGGCCGTGAGCAAGCGAGGCTCGTGGAGGCACCAGCCGGTGCAACACCAGCACACGCACCTCCGCACCCGCTTCGCGGGTGGCAAGTGCCTGGCGATGAGCCCAGACGCCCAGTACCGGGTCGCCCTGGCGCGGATAGAACTCGGAGACAACGACGACCTTCACCAGCGGCGATGGGTCAGGAGGGTTTGCTGGGCTTCGCTGGCGGTCAGGTAGGGGCGACGCTCGAGAAATGAGCGCGCCTCGGCGAGCGCTTGCTCGCGCGAGTAGGCGCTCGCAGCGGGCGCCGCCCGATGACCGATGGCGACGGCGTCGATCACACCGCAGCGCCAGCGGCGCTGGCGGGCGAGTGCCGCCCAGTGCAGGTCAAGGCCCCAGCCCATGCGCAGGTCGGGGAACGGCAGCAGCGTGGGAAACGTGGAGTGCGCGAAGGCAGTCACTGGGCCGATCTCCACGAAACTGGTCTCCCGCACAATGCTGCCTGGGTGGCGACGTGTCACCCGCCACGCGGCATGCGAGGCGCGACGGTGGGCCGGCTGGGCGAGATCGAGCGCGAAGCGCTCTGCAAGGAACAGGAAGCGGTCGAGAAAGCCATGCGGCAGAGCGATGTCGTCGTCCACCACGAGCAGCCAATCGCGGTCGCCCGGCGGGTGGGTTTGCAGCAGCAGGTTGAGGTTCTCGAACTTGCCGCGACCCCCGGGTGAGGATAGGCAGAGCTCGACGTTGTGGCGCGAACGAGCGAGCTCGGCACGTGTGGCGTCCACCAACGTTTGGTGCTCTGGCCGCTCGATGCCGAGCACCAGCACGCGGCGTGCGGGAGGCGAGCGGCGCGCCGCCACCCCTAGGCGTCGGCGTCGTCCAGAGGCCACTTCGACCGTGTCCTCTGCCACATCAAGGAGCGCTCTCCGGCGCCCCGTCGAGTCCGCCGACGGTGCCGCTCTCGCCGGAGAGGAAGTCATCGGAATGGCTTCCGTTTGACCCCCGGGGGCGGCCACCGGGATCGCTTCATTGATAGCCCCAGTGCTCGCGGAAGCGGATACCAAGGCCCGCAACGCTTCGGTGACTCTGCCGAGACTGTGGGCAACCATCACGAGCCCAGCGGGGCAGCGACGGCGCACGACATGGCCGATGCAGCCCGCTAGCGCGACGAGCTCGCTTGCGAGCGATGGCATGGTGTCGCGCCGGGCGTCGAAGCGCTTGGCGGCCTTGCCTCGGGCGAAAGCCGCTCGACAGAGAGGGCGCAGGCGCGCGTCGGCGGCGCTGCGACGGTGATGGAGCGCTGCGCCGGCTACGTATAGGGCAGATTTGCTGCGAGCGTGACCGTTTGTGGGTGGCTCGGCGTGCAGGCGTTCCTGCCACTCCTGCTCGTCGCCGCCGTGCTCGAGCGAGACATCGAACGGCCCCACGCGCACGAGGGCATCTCGGCGGATGGCCATGTTGGATCCCCAGGCAAAGCGGGTAGGCCCGTCCTCGGGGCCGAGGTCGAGTGCGGTGATCGGCGCCCCCTCGCGTCCGCAGCTGTGAGGTGGGGAGCCTTCCAATCGCGGCAAGATCGGTCCCGTGAACACCTCCAGCTCGGGGTGCTCGCGGGCAGCAGCGAGCAGCGCGTCAAGCCAGCCGTCGCATACCTCCACGTCGTCGTCGACGAACACCACTAGCTCCCCGCGCGAGCGCCCGACTCCGGTGTTGCGCGCCACGTTCAAACCGAGCGGCCGCGGGTGGGGCTCATAGCGCGCGCCGAAACGCTCCGCGAGTAGCCGTTCGCGCTCGGAGGAGCCGGCGTCATCCACGACGATCAGCTCCGCTTGGCAAGCGGCGGCCTGCGGAGCGATCGAGGCCAGTGTCACCTCCAGGTAGCGCGGACGTGCGCGTGTGGGCACGACGATTGACGCGTACGGTGCGCTGGAATGCGAGGTCATGATCGGAACAGTCTAGGTTTGGGTAGGGGATGGTCCTCTTCTTGCACAACCGCTATCGCACGACCGGTGGTGAGGAGCGCGTGGTGGACGAGCTGTTGGGGCTCGTGCGCGAGTACCTAGGAGAGCCAGCGGAGTTGTTGGAGCGCCACTCCGCCGAGCTCGGACAGGCGCGTGCGGCGGTGGGGCTGTTGCGCGGCGGGCTAGCCCCGCGTGAGGTGGCGAAGGCTGTGCGCCTGACGAGAGCACGGGCGGTGCACGCTCACAACTTGAACCCACTGTTCGGCTGGCGTGCGCTCGCGGCCGCCCGTGCGGAGGGCGCGCGCGTGGTATTGCATTTGCACCAGTACCGGCTCGTGTGCGCTACCGGCGTGTGCTTCACAGCCGGGCGAGAGTGCACCCGCTGTCACGGACGAAACACCTTGCCAGGGATAGTTCACAACTGCCGTGGCAGCCGCGGGGAGGCGCTGGCGTATGGCGCATCGCTTGCGATGTGGCAACGGCGCCTGGTCGATCAGGCGGATGCTGTGATCGTGCCGAGCGTGTTCGCGCGCGAACGCCTGCGCGAGCTCGGTGCGCCGCTTGACTTCGAGCGCGTGCACGTGCTGGCCCCGCCGGTGAGGATGCTGGACGCCGCCGCCGCCGCCGCCGCCGCCGCCGCTGACGTCGGCGCCGCCGCCGCCGCCGACACCGGCACCGGCACCGACACCGGCACTGGCACTGGCACCGGCACTGGCACCTATACCGACACCGGCACCGAGACCGGCACCGAGACCGGCACTGGCACCGACACCCACACTGACGCCAGCGGCGATGGCTTTGAAGGCGCCGACCCCCAGAGCGCCGATCGCCAGGGGCGAGGCTATGCATTGGTTGTGTCGCGACTCGCGCAAGAGAAGGGAGTCGATGTGGCGATCGACGCGTGCCGGCTGGTGGGCGTACCGCTCCTGGTGGCAGGCGACGGGCCCGAGCACGACGCCCTACGCGCCCGTGTGGGGAAGCACGAGGTGAGCTTTGTCGGCCACGTGGACGACGGCGCGCTCGCGCGCCTGCGCGCGGGTGCGGCTCTTGCGATCGTGCCCTCACGCTCGGCGGAGACGTTTGGGATGGCAGCAGCCGAGGCGATGGCAGCCGGAGTTCCAGTTGTAGCCAGTCGCATCGGCGCGCTTCCCGAGCTAGTGGAGGATTCGGCGCTTGCCGAGCCCGGCGATCACGCCTCTTTGGCGGCGGCGATCGGACGGTACTGGGGCGACACGGCTGCCGGCGAGCGTGGGCGCTCACGGATACGCGAGCTGTGTGCGCCCGCGGCGGTGGCAGCGCGCCTGAATGCCATATATGGGACGGATCCGCCGGTCGGCCATCGGGTGTAGAGATTAGGCTCCGCGATCGTGGAGTCATCGCAGGCAATCGATCTCGGTCGCGAACGCTCGGTCGGTCAGATGTTGGGCGCCGCGCTCGACATATACCGGCGCTATCCGCTCCTGTTCGCCACTTTGGCTGTGTGCGTCATCGCACCGTACGAGCTGGCACGGCTGGCGGTTACCGGCGACGGGCCATTCGTGAGCAGGGGCACCGGGCATACCGGAGCGCTGCTTCTGTTCGAGATGGTGTACTACGTGCTGGTTGGCCCGCTCATCTCGGCGCTACACGTGCACGCGGTGGTGGAGATCGGCGAAGGACGCAGGCCGAAGCTCGCGTCTGTCGCCGTGCGGGGCCTGAGCGTGCTGGCGGTGGTAGCGGCCGCCGAGATCAGCGCTGGACTCCTGATCGTGCTCGGCTTCATCGCGCTTGTGATCCCGGGAATACTCTTGAGCCTGCGCTGGTCGGTGGTTGCACAGACGGCTGCCATCGACAACGAAGGATGGCTGCCAGCACTACGACGCAGCGGTCGGCTCGCGGCAGGCCACTACATGCACATCTTTGGGCTGCTACTGGCGATCGGAGCACTGACGTTCGTGGTTGGCTCGGTTGCTGGAGCTCTCACCGCCGGTGGCGGCACGGGTGCTGTATCGGTGCTGATCGGGATCGCGGTTTACACGATCATCGCCTCCTTCTCGGCGCTGACCCTGGCGATCCTGTACTTCGATCTGCGTGCCCGCGAGGCAGGATCGCAACGCGTCTCGTTGTCTGAGAATCGGGAGCTGCCTGACCCGGAGTGACTTCGTCCCGTAGGCACTTGAAGCTCGTGTGAGTAGTCGCTCTCGCAGGAAACCGTCGGTGTCGCGAGAGCAGCTTAGTGCTCGCGTGAGCAGTCAACGTGCGCGAGAACATAAGCTGCGGGCGTGAACACGCAGGCAAAACGCGCGCTGATCACCGGCGTCACCGGCCAGGACGGGTCGTTCCTGGCAGAGCTATTGCTCGAGAAGGGCTACGAGGTGAGCGGCCTGGTGCGCGGCGGAAAGGATCGTAAGCTCGGCTGCTCTGAGCATCTGCGCGGTCAGTTGAACTTGATCGCCGGCGATCTGCTCGACGGCGAGAGCCTGCGGGCGGCGGTGGAGCAGGCACGCCCGCATGAGCTCTACCACCTGGCATCGCCGTCGTTCATACCCGCTTCCTGGGAGCGTCCAGCCGAGACGCTGAGGGCGATCGCGGGCTCGACGGCGGTGCTGCTAGAGACGGTGCGTGACGTAGATCCCCAAATCCGCGTGTTCGTGGCGGCGTCGGGCGCGATCTTTGGCGACGCGCCTGAGAGCCCGCAGCGCGAGAGCACGCCGTGCCGGCCGACCACTCCGTATGCGATCGCCAAGCTTGCCTCGCACGAGCTTGTGGGGGCTATGCGCGCACACGATGGCCTATATGCGTGTTCTGGAATCGTTTTCAACCACGAGTCCGAGCGCCGGCCGCTGCAGTTCGTGACGCGCACGGTGACGCGCGCGGCGGCTCAGATCAAGCTTGGGCTCGCCGAGGAGGTGACGCTTGGAGCGCTCGACGCCGTACGCGATTGGTCGTTCGCCGGAGATGTGATGCTTGGGGCGTGGTTGACGTTGCAGCAGCCCCAGCCAGATGACTACGTATTCGCGGGCGGCGTGGGTCGCACGGTGGCGGAGCTCACGGAGATGGCGTTCGCGTGCGTGGGGCTAGAGGCCGAGCGCTACGTGCGGGTGGACGCGACGCTCGTACGCGCGCCCGAGAAGACCGCAAGCGTGGGTGACTCGAGTAAGGCTCGTGAGCGGCTAGGGTGGGAGCCACAGCTGAGCTTCGAGCAGTTGGTGGAGCGCATGGTGAAGGCTGACATGCGCGAGCTGCAAGCTGTCGCGTGACCGGCATAGAGTGCTTGCGGTGAGTCCTTTTGCCGCACGTTTTCGCGAAGTGCCCGTTTATTGGGGGAGATGGGTCGTTCCCGTGGGGGAAATGTCGTGTTGAGGCAAGATCCTCGTGCTCCGGGGCTTGTCATCGCCGAGGACGTGCGTGTCGGCGTGGATGTCGAGCTTGGAGCCCACGTGGTGCTGCACGCTAGAGCTGCAATTGGGGATGGCGTGTCCCTTGGAGCGCACACGGTGGTGCACGCCAAAGCCGCGATTGGAGATGGCGTGTCGCTCGGGACGCACGTGGTGGTGCACGCCGGAACCGTCATCGGCGCGGGCTGTGTGATCGAGGATCACGCGGTGCTGGGCAAGCGCCCGCGCCTCGCGCGCGGATCCTCCGCCCAAGGTGAGGTGGGCGAGCTCGAGCTCGGCGAGCGCGTGACGGTGTGCTCTGGCGCGGTGGTGTTTGCCGGCGCGAGCGTTGAGACGGGGACGATCCTAGGGGACCAGTCCTACGTGCGCGAGCGCACGCGGATCGGTCAAGGCTCTGTGATTGGACGTGGCAGCGTGGTGGACAACGATGTGATGGTGGGGGCGCGCGTGAAGGTCCAGACGAACGTCTACCTGACGGCGTTCACACTGGTCGAGGACGACGTGTTCGTGGGACCTGGGACGATCACCACGAACGACGACACTATGGCTCGCCACGGCTCTGACACCCCATTGCGGGGAGCGACGCTGCGGCGTGCGTGCCGTGTGGGAGGCGGCGTGGTGCTAACACCGGGTGTGGAGATCGGCGAAGAGGGGTTCGTGGCTGCCGGCGCAGTAGTCACTCGTGACGTGCCCCCCCGGACGGTGGCGATGGGCGTTCCCGCGCGTGTCGTGCGCGAAGTGGGTGAGCAGGACCTACTCGAGTGCTGGTGCTGAGCTCGTGAGCAGGACCTACTCGAGTGCTGGCGCTGAGCTCGTGAGCAGGACCTACTCGAGTGCTGGCGCTGAGCTCGGTATCACCTGGAGGCAACGCGCGCCCAATGCCTAGGAGTAGGTGGGCCCCAGGCCATCCTTGGCGTCCTGAGCGGAGATCAGAGCGCGGTGCGGATCGCGCTCGCCACGTGCTCCACTCGCTCGGCTGTGAGCACTGGGCTGATCGGGATCGACAGGTGCGTACGGGCAGCCTCCTCGGTGCCTGGGAGCGTCAGGTCCTGCCCCCAGGCGCGCATAGCGGGCTGTTCGTGCAGTGGCGTGCGGTAGTACGCGCGGCAGCCCACCCCAGCCTCGGTGAGTGCGGCGGCGAGACGGTCTGCTTCGCGGTGGCGCACCACGTACAGATGCCACGCCGGTGAGGAGCCCACCGTGGGGCGCGGGAGCGTCACGAGCTCGCCGAGCCCGATCTCGGCGTAGTGGGCCGCGGCGCCGCGGCGCCCGTCCGACCAGTCGTCGAGGTGCGGGAGTTGCACGCGTAGGATCGCCGCTTGCAGCTCGTCCAAGCGAGAGTTGTAGCCGACGAGCTCGTAGGTGACCTTGTCGTGGGAGCCGTGGAAGCGCAGCATGCGCGCCTGTTCGGCTATATGCTCGTCTGGGGTGAGAATCATGCCGCCGTCGCCGAAGCAACCGAGGTTCTTGGAGGGGAAGAACGAGAACGTGGCGGCGGTCCCGAGCGCTCCCGGGCGACCGTGGGCGCCACGCGAGCCAGCCGCCTGTGCGGCGTCCTCGAGCACCGGCACGCCCAGGGCTTCGATCTCCCCGACGGGCGCCACATTGCCGAACAGGTGTACCGCGATCACCGCCTTCGTACGGGGGGTGAGGGCCTCCGCGACGGTTTCCGCGTTGATGCAAAAGGTTTGCGGGTCGATGTCGCAGAAGACTGGGGTGGCGCCGGTCGCCGGGATGGCCTCAGCGGAGGCATAGAACGTGAACGACGGCACCACCACCTCGTCCCCGGGACCTACCCCCATCGCGCGCAGAGCGATCGTGATGGCCTCGGTGCCATTGGCGACAGCCACTGCGTGGCGCGCTCCGCAGTAGGCGGCGAACTCCTGCTCGAACGCCTCCACTTCCGGGCCGAGGATGTAGCGCTCGGAGTCGAGCACCCGCGCAACCGCGGCATGCAGCTCCTCGCGCAGCGGCGCAAGCACCGTGGAGGTGTCGAATAGGGGGACGGTCACTCGGCCTGCCAGCTGTCGAATAGGGGGACGGTCACTCGGCCTGCCAGCTGTCGAATGGGGGACGGTCACTCAGCCCGCCAGCAACTCTATGTCGGAGCGTGTCATCAGACGGATCAGCTGCTCGAAACTCGTCTGCGGCTTCCAGCCGAGATCGCGCTCGGCCTTCGCGGGGCTGCCTATCAAGTGGTCCACCTCGGCGGGCCGCACGAACGCGGGGTCGATAGTTACGTACTGCTCGAAGTCGCGGAGGCCAGCCTCATCGAATGCCACCTCACAGCACTCGCGTACCGAGTGCGACTCGCCGGTGGCGATCACGTAATCCTCGGGGGTGTCGCGCTGCAGCATCAGCCACATCGCCTCCACATAGTCCTTGGCGTAGCCCCAGTCGCGCTCAGCGTCGAGGTTGCCGAGCCGTATCTCCTTGGCGAGCCCGTGCTTGATCGCGGCGGCATGCCAGGTGATCTTGCGCGTCACGAACTCCAGCCCGCGGCGGGGGCTCTCGTGGTTGAAAAGTATTCCCGAGGTGGCGTGCAGGTTGTAGGACTCGCGATAGTTGACGGTGATGAAGTGGCCGTAGGCCTTGGCGACGCCATAGGGCGAGCGCGGATAGAACGGGGTGGTCTCGGTCTGGGGGATCTCGAGCACCTTGCCGAACATCTCGCTGGAGGAGGCTTGGTAGAAGCGAGCCTGCGGGCACACTTCGCGCATCGCCTCCAGCATGCGCGTGACGCCGGTGCCCGTGAACTCGGCGGTGAGCGTCGGCTGGATCCAGGACACCGCCACGAAGGACATCGCCGCGAGGTTGTAGATCTCATCCGGTTTGGCGGCCCGCATGGCATCCACGAGCGAGCGCTGGTCGAGCAGATCGCCCTGGTGCAGGGTGATGCGGGTGCGGATGTGCTCGATGCGGTCGAACTTCTCGGTGGAGGCGCGGCGCACCATCCCGTGCACGTCGTAGCCGTGCTCCAACAGGAGCTCGGCGAGATAGGACCCGTCCTGACCGGTGATCCCAGTGACGAGCGCGGAGCGTTTGTCGTTCATGACCGAGACCCTATCTACCGTCACCGTCAGAGCGCCGCGCCGGAAGGAGTGCCCTTCAGGGTGCGCAGCCAGCGCACGGTCGAGGCGATGCCGTCCTCCACCCCAATCCTTGCCTCCCAGCCGAGCAGCTCCTTGGCCTTCTCCACCGATGGCCAGCGCCGGGGAACGTCCACCTCGAACGTCGGCAAGTGCTCGAGCGCGAACTTCTCCGGATTCTCGCCGCATGCCTCCCAAATGATTCGTGCGGTCTCGGCAACCGTCAGCTCACGCGAGGCGGATATGTTGAAGTCCTCGTTCAAACCGGCGGGAGAGGCCATCGCCGTGACCACTCCGTCGGCGATGTCGTCGATGTGGGTGAGCGTTCGCGTCTGCTCCCCGGAGCCGAATATCTCGAGCGGCTGTTGGCCAGAGAGCACCTTCTTGATCAGGTCGGGCACCATGTGTGCGATTCCCGGCTCGCGATCCGGCAGCTCGCCGGGGCCATAGGCGTTGAACGGGCGGCAGATGGTGAAGGGGAGCCCATGCTCGGCGTGGGCGGCGCGTGCGTACACCTCGCCGGTGAGCTTTGAGAATCCGTAGGCGGACTGGGGCGTAGGGCAGTCAGGCAGGTGAGCCTCTGTGGTGGGGAACTCGGTGGCGCGCTCGAACACCATGGATGAGGACACGTAGGTGAAGCGCTCCACTTCGTGGTCGAGCGCGGCGCGGTAGACGGCGTTGTAGAGGCCGTTGTTGACCTCCGTGAGCGTGTGCGGAAGCTTGTGGAAGTTGCCTATCCCGCCGACAATCGCGGCGAGGTGGATCACAAGCGGGCAGCCGTCCATCGCCGTGTGTGCCTGCTTGAAGTCGCGCAAGTCTCCGGTGTGAACCTCACAGCCCTCGCGCATCCAGTGCGGCGCGGGACGTTCGTCTGAGACGCGCACCTCATACTCGGGGTCTGCCAGCAGCCGTCTGACGACCGCGGCGCCGATCGTGCCGGCGCCGCCAGTTACAAGCACGCGGCTCACGCGCTCGCCGCTCCGAGCGCCGCCAACTCGTTGGCGTAGGCAAACACTTGACCGGCTCCCCAGCAATTCCATGGGTCAACCACCAAGCAGTCGGCGCTCGCTCGCTGGGCGATCGTCGCGAGCGCATGCGGATCGCAGAACAGGCTGTGGTTGGCCGCCACAACTACCACGTCGGCATCTTGCACAGCCTCCTCGAGCGAGACGGTGGGAGTGGGCACGTATGGGTCGTGCACAACCACGTCCGCCAGCTCGCGCTCCAGCAGTCTGATCAGCTTGTGCGCGAGCGAGTCGCGCTCGTCATCTGTGTCGGCCTTGAACGCCAGCCCGAGTACCGCCACCTTTCGTCCCGCCAAGGCGCCCAGACTCGTCCCCGCGGTTCCCCGGCTCGTGCGGGTTGCGTCAGGGGTGTGCTCGTCGTCGCGTGGGCCTAGCCGGCGTTTGATCCCTTCCACCAAGAACAGAGGCACCGACTCGTTCACGCGCGAGACCGCCAAGAGCATTCCCGGTGCGTTGGAACGCTCCTCCGAGAAGGCGAAATCCTTGCGCAAGCACGTCCCAGCTGTCAGTCCCGGTTGGGCGAGGCCGCCACGCGGGTAGTCGCGGTTGACGAGATCGATCACCTCGAACACGTTGGCGCCGTAGCGCTCGCAGTCCATCATCAGCAGGTTGGGTAGCGCGAAGTGCGTGTAGCGCAGGATGTTCGCCCAAATCTTCGCCAGCTCCGCCTGCACGGGCGTGGTTTGCACGATCGGCGCCCTGAAAGCGCCGAACAGCTCCGCCACCACCTCCCCGGAGCGGGAGCCAACGCCGCCGATTATGCATGGCAGCGAATCGATCTCCTCCAGGAAGCGCCCCGCGGCGATCCGCTCGGGGGCATGCGCCACATATACGTCCTCGCCGATCTGAAAGCCACGGTGCTTTGCCAAGTAGCCCGCCACGAACTCCGTAGTGCCGGGCGCCACGGTTGAGCGCAGCGTGAGCGCATGTCCGGGCTCCAGCGCCCCAAGCAGGCTGTCGAGCGCCGAGCGAATGTCGCGCATGTCGATCTCAATGTGTGAGAAGGAAGGGGTGCCGAGCGTGATCACGATGTGCTCGGCATGCGCCGCCTCGACCACGCGCTCCGAGAGCGAAAGGCGCCCGCTTGCAACGACCCGGTCGAGCAGCTCCTGGGCGCCGGTCTCGCTGAAGGGCATCCTTCCATCCCGTACCGATCCCAGCCGTGCCGAATCGTTGTCGATCCCGATCACCGATAGACCACGGTCGGCAAACGACAGCGCGAGCGGAAGCCCGACGCGTCCGAGGCCGATCACGGCCACGTCGGCACTGATCTGGGAGTCGCTCATCCGGGGCAGGTTATCGGCGCTCGCGTAGATACTGGCGCATGAAGCCCACGACGAAGCGTGGGTTTTGGGAGGCATACCGTCGCCACAGCCGTCTTGGCTCACGCGAGAGTCGGTATGTCCACTCCAGCCCGTTGCGCTGCATCCAGTGTGGCGCCTGAGAGACGATGCCGGCGTGGAAGTCGAAGGCGGCGCCCACCCCTACCAGCAATGGGGCGGCTAGATGTGGGCGCATCTCGCTCATCCACAGCTCCTGCTTGGGCTGGCCCGTGCCCACCCACACCACCTTCGCCCCCGACCCGTCGATCTCGTCCACCACCCGTGTCTGCTCCTCGGCGGTGAGCGCACGGAACGGGGGTGAGAAGCCGCCCACGATCCTCAAACCAGCAAAGCGCTCTAACAGATGCGTCGTGAGTACGGCCAGCGCGTCCTCCGAGCGTCCGCCATAGAGGTAGATCGGTGTTCCGCTCGTGGCCGCGTGCGCGCAGTAGCGCTCCATCAGGTCCGGCCCGTACACACGCGTTGCGCCCGCGTGCCCAAGCAAATGCAGCGCCCACACAAGTGGCTGTCCGTCGGGAACCGCCAGCGTGGCTGCTTCCACGGCGCGCATCGTGGCAGGCTCGTCGTGAGCGGACATGATCAGGTTGACAGCCGCCGCAGTCAACCATCCGCGCGCATCGGCGGCAACCATCGCGTCCATCCACTCGATTACCTCGTCGTAGTCAGACACCGCCAGCGGCACGCCCAAGATCTCCGCGCATGCGGGAGGCGATGGGGGTAGCTTGGATGTGGCTGGCCCGGAGATTGGTTGAGAGCCTATCCACGGACTGTGCTCCCGCGCCCGGCTGTCCGATGGATCTCGTTGGATGATCCGCACAGTTCGCGATCTTCACATCGGATGACCCCGTCTCGCCTGAGTCGCTACCGGGCTGAGCGTTTGCTGCGCAAGGACTTCGCAGGCCTGCGCTCGAAGGTGCTCGCGGTGGTCCGCTCGCAGCTGCGTGGCAAGGGCATCGTGCTCGACCCCTCGGACCTGGAGGCCTGTTATGCCCAGGCCTGGCATGGCCTCTACGCGACCGTCCTCGACGGCGAGGTCGTGGAGAGCCCCTCCGCATGGCTCGTACTCGTGACCTTCCGCCGCGCCATCGACGAGCACCGCTCCGCCAGCCGCAACCGCCTGGGCTCTGGTGCGATCGCGCTCGTCGAGCGAGCAGACGGCGCCGGCTCAATCGCGGCCGCCGATTCCGCCTTCGCTTTCGCCCCAGACTTCGCCGCAGAGCTCGACAACCGCGATCGACTGCGGCGCGTCTTCGAGGCGATGCGCGCAAGCCTGTCCGAGCGTGAGTGCGAAGCGGCCTCGCTCTGCTATCTACAGGGCCTCTCGCGGGCAGACGCCGCCGAGCGTATGGGTATCGGCGAGGCACGCATGCGCAAGTTGATGGACGGCTCTGGGGCCGGCAAGCCCGGGGTGGCGGGCAAGCTTGGCGAGCTGCTCGACACAATCAACGCCGGAGGTTGGTGTGAGCAACAGTCTTCTTTGATGCGGGCGTTTGCCTTCGGCGTGCTCGATCCCAAGGGCGAACGTCACGCCTTGGCGGTGGCTCACTGCCGCGAGTGTCCCGCCTGTCGTGCCCACGTCGCCTCGCTACGCGGCCTCGCCTCCGTGCTGCCACTGCCGCTGCTCCCGCTGCTCACGCTCGCTGGCGGCACCGCCAGGGCTGGTACCGGGGCGCATGGGGCTGGCACTGGAGCGCACGCTAAGACTGGTACCGGAGTGCAGGTCAGCTCCACCGGCTGGAGCGGTCTCACCGGATCGCTCACCGCCAAGATCGCGCTAACAGCGGTGACAATGCTCGGCGTCGGCTACAGCTTGTTCGGCCCTCGTGCCCGTCGCAGCACGCCCACTCGCAATCCCGTGGCTTTGCACGCCGCTGCCTCGCCCGCGGTCGCGAGCAACGTGCTCCCGCGAGCGTTTCCTGTGCCGCTTCGGGCTTCCAGTCGCCGCCCTCGCTCTACCCGTCGATCCGCCCCGGTAACTACGCATTCCGCCCGCCGAGTACGGTTCTTGGGCGAGCCCGCCAGCCAAGAGTTCAGTCCCGAGCGCACCCAAGGTGAAATCGGCGCCAGGCCGTCTGTCGCGACGCCGGAGCAAACACGTTTGTCCGACACCGAGCCGACCGGTTTGCCCAACAGCTCCTCGCGCGAAAGCTCTTCGCCCGACGGCTCCTTGCCCGAAAGCTCGCCTGAAAGCTCCTCGCCTGAAAGCTCCTCGCGCGCAATCCGCGAGTTCGGGATCGAATAGCACGGACGCGGTCCTCTGAGCGATTCAGCTCCAGCTATGCCCGGTCCCGTCGCGCTGGCCCTCTAGCCCCAAAAAACCTCTCCAGGCGACTCAGCCGCGCGGGAATACTTGCGTCAAGCGCTTCATGGCCAGTGGGTTGCCACGCGGGCGCAACTTGCGCGTCGCCACCGCCCTCAGCGGGTCCAGTCGTTCGCCGACGATGTCCACGAAGTCCTGGTAGGAGATGCGCAGGCGCAGGTCCGGTCTCGGCGCTGCCCCTTGTTCCACCACACTCGACCCGTTGTCCACCCGCAGGTGCCACGCCGGCACGTCCGGGTCGGTGAACTCCCACTGGAAAGTCGTCGGACGCTTGAGCCCGTGCTCCGGGTTCACCTGACGACGGATCGTGTCGAACAGCAACGCCACCGTCTCGGGATCGCGCTTGCTGGGCCCCTCTCGCACGCCTATGATGCCCGCCTTCGCCAGAGCCCGCCCACGCTGCGACACCTCGATCGGCGACAGTCCCGGAGGCAGCAACGCCGGTCCCGGCAGGCTCTCGGCAGACAAACCCGCGGAACGCAGCTTGGTGGTCATCGACGTGAGGCCTTCGACGCCCACCTCGTCGTATGTCGCCCCGAACACCGTGATGTAGTTCTCATCCCAGCCCGGGGGCATCAGCACCTGCGCGGTGTAACGCGTCACTTCGTGCAACAGTTTTGCCACCGCCTTTGGCACGCCTACCGGGTCTTCGCGCTTGAGGTCCGCCAGCAGCTTCACGCCGAAGCCGATGTGCCGCTGCTCGTCAGCCGCGATGTTCTGCATTCCCTGCCTGAACGCCGGCAGCACGTCGCGCTCTTCCAGATAACTGCAAATGAAGTGCTGCCCCGGCTGTGCCAGCGACGCCTCGATCACAACGTGGTAGAGCGTCACCGCCGCCGCCAGCTTGGCGGGCGAATGGTCGGCTCGCAGCTCGTCCGCCATCGTGTCCAAGCGGTCGAAGATCTTGCGGAATCCAGGGGTCAGCTGTGGCTTGATCGCCTGCAACCCACTTTGCATCGAACCGTCGCCGATCCCGCACACCTCCTGCATGAAGCGCTTGAAGAACACCGCGTGCCTGGCCTCGTCTACCTGTTGGGTGGTCAGGAAGTACTTCTGCTCCTCCCTTGGCGCCGCGTCGATGTAGGGCGAGAGGTTGTCCGCCACCGCATCCTCTCCCCAGAAGAACAACGAGTAGTTCCACAGCGCCGCCTGACGCTCGAACTCGGTGAACTGCTCACGCCATTGCTTGGCATCCTCGCTGAAGTCGAGATCCATGGCGCTCCAGTTGCCGCGCTCCCAGCGTGCATACAGGTCCTCATAGGAGATGGCATCAACCGGCAGGCTCTCCAGAGTCGCGTTCGCCATCGCCGCAGGTGTCGCTGTGCTCGCCATGTGCATGCTCCTCTTAGCCGTTTATTTGGCTGGACAGCCAGTCGTAGGAATCTAGCGGAGATCCGCGCCGCCGTGGAGTCCAACACCGCGAGGAACAGTCCGACACCGCGAGGAAATATCCTGACCACGATGACGCGATCGCTCACCGGGTCTCTACGCGAGGCCCCGGCGACGGTGCCGGCGCTTGCCGCAATCGCACTGTTCGTCCTGTGGGCTACAAGCCAGGCCGGCTACCCGCTCACCCACTGGACCCCGGGTGCCCTGATCGTCCTCGCTCTGCTTGGCATCGCTTTGCTCGCCGTGCCGTTGAGACTCGTCGAGATCCCGCTTACCGTCAAGCTCGCGCTCGCCTGCCTCACCGCCTACACCGCCCTGAGCTTCCTCTCGATCCTGTGGGCCGCCGTGCCAGGCGATGCTTGGGAAGGCGCCAACCGCACGCTGCTCTATCTGATGGTGTTCGCTCTCTTCGCGCTCTGGCGCGGCCGTGGCGCGAGCGCCGCCCTGCTGGTGGGTCTGTGGACGCTCGCGCTCACCGGGCTCGCCGTCTATGTGGCGGTGCGCCTCGATACCTCAACCGGCAAAAGCTTCGAAGGTCTGTTCGTAGGTGAACGCCTCGGCTATCCCGCCGGCTATCCCAACGCCACCGCCGCACAGTGGTTGATGGCCTTCTGGCCAGCCCTGTTGCTAGCTCGAGCCCCCCGCGTCCCCTGGGGTTTGCGCGGAGTGCTTGCCGGCGGAGCGGTGGTGCTCGTCGATGTGGCTTTGCTCAGTCAGAGTAGAGGCTCCCTCTATGCCACCCCGGTGATGATCGTGCTCGTCTTCGCGCTCATTCCCCAGCGGCTTCGCACGTTCGCGACGGTCGTGCCTGTGGCGCTCGGCATCGGCATAACAGCGCCGCTTCTGCTGCGCGTCGGCAATCGCATCCAACACGGTCACAGCCCCTACGCCGCCACCCACACAGCCATCCTGGCGATGTTCGCTGCCGCCTTGCTTGTCGGGCTCGTGGTTGGCGCCGCCGCGGCGGTCGAGAGCCGCCGCTCATTCTCGCCCGCGTTTACCAAGGGCCTGCGCCGGGGCCTCACCGCGGTCTCCCTCGCAACGCTCCTCGCGATCCTCGCGGGCGGTCTCGTCGCGGCCGGCAATCCCGTCACACGTGCCCGCCACGCCTGGGAAAGCTTCAAAGGCGGCTACTCCACCACCTCCACCCCCGGCGACCGGTTGCTCAGCGGGCTTGGCAGCAATCGCTACGACTTCTATCGTGTCGCACTCGACGAATTCAAGAGCAATCCTCTGGTTGGGATCGGCGTCGACAACTTTCAGCAGTCCTATCTAGTGCATGGTCGTAGCGAAGAGACCCCTCGCTACCCCCACAGCGTGGAGCTACGCACGCTCAGCCAAACCGGAGCGATTGGCGGTCTGCTTGCGCTTGTCGGTCTAGGAGCCGCACTGCTCGCCGGCTGGCGCGCCATGCGCGTGAGCAACGATCCCCTCGGGCGGATGGTGGCCGCGGCGACGCTCGTCGGCTTTGCGTACTGGGCGGTTCACGGGTCGTTCGACTGGTTCTGGGAGTTCGCTGGATTGGGCGCTCCAGCGTTCGCTCTGCTCGGCATTGCCTGCTCGCTTGCGCCACGCACTCCATTGGCCTGGTCGGCGCTCGTGCGACGCTCAGGTCCTCTGCGCAGATGGTCATTGGTTGCGCTCAGCGTCGTGGGATGCCTTGCGGTAGTGCTCTCGCTGGCAGCTCCTTGGCTCAGCGAACGTCAGATCCAGGACGCAGCCGCCATCTGGCCCAAGGCACCGCTTGTCGCCTACTCACGCCTCGACGAAGCCGCCAAGCTGAATCCGCTGAGCGATCGGGCCTATCTTGTAGCGGGGAGCATCGCCTTGCGCTTCGGCGACCTTGCTCGCGCCGAACACGACTTCTCGCTGGCGCTCAGCCGGGTTCCTGGCGACGCCTACGCCACACTCGAGTTGGGCGCGATCGCCTCAGAATCCAGACACCGCACGCGCGCCCTCCTACTGCTCGAGCGCGCCCATCGGTTGAACCCGCGAGACCTGCTCACTCGTGAAGCGTTGCAAACGGTTCGTGCCGGCAAGCGTCTAAACGTGGAAGCCCTTAACCGCTCAATCCTGCTCAAGGCTGGACAACTCGCTTAATCATTCGGTGGTTTCGGGCTTGTTTTCTTTGAGAACGCTGTCCTGTTTCGCTAGCGTATAGCCGTAGCCTGGTTGGTTTCGGAGGTCCCTACGGCCCTCTCGTACGTGGTTCGCGATACCCACCAAGGCAGTACCGCCGAGCCCGTAATAGAAGAGCACCGATCCTAACCGGCAAGGAGAGCAATTTTCTATGTTGCTCAAGCCGAGAAAAGAGCCCAAGGCAGGGAAATGAATCGTAAAACTAGGATGGCATCGGCACTGATTCTCGCGGGTGCTCTGTCGGTCTCACTTCCCGCCGTAACATTTGCCACGAGCCCTCTACTCAGCGGCTACGGAGGGCCCGGAACCGGCGAACAGGCGATCATCGGCTCCACGCTGATCAACGGGCCGCGAGGCGGAGCCGGATCGGGTGGCTCGTCGAGCTCGGGCGGGTCGTCAAGCACCAACAACCTGGGTCCAAGCGAAGCTCCTTCAGCAAGCCTTGGTTCGACATCGCTTACGGGTAAAGGCGGTAAGCCTTCGACTAAATCGTCAGCAGGCGCGCACAGTCGCGGTGGTGGCGCACCCCTAGGCGCTGGTATCTCCAATGCTCCCCGTCACCACGCAGGCCAGGCATCCCCACTAGCACATCCAAATGCCTACGTTTATTCGAACTTGCTTCCATCGGCCTCCGTGAGCTCGCCTGTCCTGGGCGTCTCACTTGGCGACCTGTTCCTGTTGGTAGGCACGCTGGCAGTTCTCGGTTTCGTCAGCGCTCTTACCACGAGGCTCACCGGGTTACAGGGTTAGCCCCTAGCGACCGATAGAGACAGCAACCCCCGCAACTCCCCAAATTCATGCCCATCTTCCGACAGACATCAACCACGCTCCCGCTCACAGGCCAACTGCCGGTCAGCCGTGATGCGCCAGTCCCCCATGGGGCTCGGAGCGGCATCTTTGGGGGACCGTTGCAGTGGCTGCTCGAGGGTGCTGGCTGGGACATCTTGCGCCCAATCGTCGATCTCGTGCTGATGTACATCGGTGTGTTCATCGCCATAGGCGGAGCCTCCGCGACGCTCCGGGTTACCACCGTGCGCGCACCCCTGCTCGCGCTGCCGCCGATCGCACTGCTCCTGCTCTACCTCCGCGGCCTCTATCGAACGCGCTTGCGCGCGCTCATCCTCGATGGAGTCGTCCCGGTCATCAGCGCTGTTTCGGTGGCCGCTATGGCGGTGGCCATGCTCGGAATGTTCGCCAACGGCGAAGTTCCCAGCCAAGGCGACTGGATAAAGGGATGGCTCCTCGCCCTGCTCGGACTCGGCTTGGGACGCATCGCGATGTCCTTTGCGCAACGCACCGCTCGAAGCCGCCGGCTGGTCGGCAAGCCAGTCCTGATCATGGGTGCGGGGATCGTCGGCTCACAGGTCGCGAGGCGCCTCGACGGTCACCCTGAGTATGGCCTTGTCCCCATAGGCTTCCTCGATGACGACCCCCGCTCGATCGCCGAGGTCGGGGGGCGCGATGTGCCCGTGCTCGGCACCGCCGAGGATCTCGATCAAATCGTGCAACGCAGCGGCGTGCGCAACCTGATCGTCGCGTTCTCCTCAGTGGCGGATGCCCGCATCAGCCGCCTGATCCAGCGTTGTCAGGAGCTCGGTATCGAGGTGTCGGTGGTCCCACGCATGTTCGACACCATCAACGATCGTGTCGGCTACGACACCGTCGGCGGACTGCCCCTACTGTCATTCTCCGGCGTGAACCCGAAGGGCGTGCAGTTCGCCGTCAAGCATGTCATCGACCGCCTGTCCGCCGCCGTGCTGCTGGTAGCGCTCTCCCCCGTGATCGCGATCGCGGCACTCGCGGTGCGTCTCAGCTCGTTTGGCCCCGTGCTCTTCCGTCAGCGCCGCGTCGGTCGCGACGGCACCGCTTTCGATCTTTACAAGTTCCGCTCGATGCGGCTCGACCAAGTGTCCGCTCCGCAGCCGGCTGGCGCCGACATCGGCGCGCTCGAGGCGATGCTTGGGGTCGACACAGCGCCCGGCGGCGTGGAGGGGAACGATCGACGCACATTCGTGGGGCGCATCCTGCGCCGTACCTCGATCGACGAGCTCCCTCAGCTCTTCAATGTGCTGCGCGGCGACATGAGCCTCGTCGGGCCACGTCCCGAGCGCCCGGAGTTCGTCGAGCTGTTCGGGCGCGACATCGCTCGCTACGGCGACCGTCATCGCGTCAAGTCCGGCATCACCGGATGGGCCCAGGTACACGGCTTGCGCGGCCAAACCTCGCTCGCCGAACGCGTTGAGTGGGACAACTACTACATAGCCCACTGGTCGCTAGCGCTAGACCTGAAGATTGCGCTACTCACGATCATCGCGCTGTTCCGCAACGCCGACTAAACGCTGTTCCGCAAACGCCGACTGAAGCCTGCGATCAGATGCTGGCGCTTACCGCCTTGGCGGTGCCCGACCAGTATTGGAAGACGCTCACCTGCAGATTGCCCGTGCCCAGCGCCTTCGGCAGCACCAGCGAGTAGCGATTGAAGCGGTTTAGCGTGAACTGCGACCTGTAGCGCACTAGCTTGCCGCTGAACACTTCCAGTTGCAGGTAGTCGCCCACCGGCCCTGAGCCGCTCGCCACCAAGTGCCCGTTGCGTGCGCTCAGTTGGACTGTCACTGGACTCGGCGCCCCGAACGGAGAGAGCAGCACGCTACGCAATGCCGCAAAGGACGGCTTACGCGCGCCTGTTTCGCTCAGCACGCCGAAGTCTTCGCCGAGCGAGCCCTGTAGCTCGTAGGCGATCTCCGCCGCCACCCACGGAGTGTGTGCGAGCGAGCGGAAGGTGTTCGCGAGGTTGGCCGCCTGCTCCTGCTTTGTAACGCACGCCTGTTCTTGCTGAGCACGCTGGTGTGGCCAGCAGCTGCTCCAGCCGAACTCGTTGAGCCACAGGGGCGTGTGATCGCCGTTTTGCAGCTGCACTTCATGGGTGTAGCGCAACGAGGCGAGCACGAGGTTGTAGAAGTGCACCGACAGCCCGTCGTAGTAGCCCTTGATGCCTGCCGCGTACAGGGCACGCAGAAAAGCTCCGTTGGAGCCCACGAGCGAGCCCCCCAGAATCGTCATCTGGGGGTCTACGCGCTTGATCGCCGGATATGCCGCCCGCAGGATCTGCGCATAGTGCTTGGCCTTTTCCGGGCCCGCAAGGTAGTTCTGATTGGCTTGGTCAGGCTCGTTCCATATTTCGATTGCCGCGAGCTTCGGGCCATAGCGGGATGCCAGAAACGCTACGAACGATCCAAACGCGCCCGGTTCGCTCGGTGGCCAAGCCGCCGCCCTGTTTTCGCCCCCCGGCTTGCAACTTGCCAGCAGCGCCGCCGGCGCCGAGGAGGCCCAGCACGGGGTGCCCTCGACGAGTGCCAGCACCTTGATCCCGGCCGCAGCCGCTCGGTTCACGAGATAGTCAGTAAACGCGAGTGCTTGACTGTTGAGCTGGCCCTGTTGGCTCGGTTCAAGCTCAGACCACCGAATTTCGATCCGGATCAAACGAGCGTGGAGCGATTGCGCCATCGCGACCCGCTGGTTAACGGTCTTCAGCGATGTTCCAACGCTCAACCCCGTCGCGTTCACACCCCCGAGGGGCGGCGTCGAGATGGTCGACTTGCCCACGCTCGTGTTACCCGCGGGAACGAGCCATGCACATGTAATGGCTGTCATGGCCGCTGCCACCAACAGCCTGAGCGTACGTCGTGTCATTCCCACACGATAGTCAGGTGGCTAACCTACGGCGCTATGTCACCAACCTGGATCTGGCTTCAGGGGGCAATCGTCGTGTTCGTGCTAATCGGAATGATCATCGCGATCACGAAGCTGGCCTGAGCTTTCGCTTGGCGGTCGCCTTCGCTGACCGCGCCTCCGTTTTACCCTGGTAGCTGGGGCTTACGACTTCCAGCTGGTTCCAAGGGATCGCGTTCAGCGCTTCGTAGGGGTTTGGGAGCAGCGTGTTGTAGGGATTTGCCTTGCCTTCCATAATCAACGGCGTGGGGTCCTGCGCCTGGAGCGACACCGCCCCACCCGTGTCACCCACGATCATCCCGTAGCGCTGGATCGCCGTGGCGATCTCGAGCGCGGCTCGGCTCAGGTGAAGCGAGCTGAGGCTGAGACTCGGCTTGAGGCGGAAGCGCGTGCCCTCGGGGATCGCGTCCGCGTCTTTGGACACTCCGTCGGTGCGATTGGCTGGCCACACGAACCCCGGACCCGCGGTGTCAGGCATTAGAACTTCAAGCGCGTGATCGATCGCGCCGTGTTCCAGGTCTTCCAAGTGGATCTGGCCGCCGAGCATCGACAGGCCCGAGGCGCCAGCGCCAAACGGAGCCGGGAATATGCCGTCGCTGGTATAGGCATCTGCGATCTCACCGCCCCAACAAGCGGTCCAGCGCCCGGATTCGTCGAGCACACGCCACAGCTCCCACAGATGGCCCGTGGACGGTTGCCACACGATCACCTCTTTGTCCGTCCCCGACGCCGGCTGCGCGTTGGCTGGGAGCGGAACCGCGTCTATCTGGGACTGGAAACCGGCGAAGACCCCTTCGGGTCGTGGACAGATGGAGCTCGTTCCCACCACGGTGACCGTGGGAGCGTTTGCCCCCACGACGTATACCGGCGAGCTCCACTGAGTTGTGTTGACCACCACATGCCCCTGGTAGTGGCTGACCTGGTCCTCAAACGCGCTCACCAGTTGCGCGGAGTCGCTCGCGAGAGGGGGCGCCGTGGGTAGTTCTTGATTGAAAACGCTTGTCGAGGAGAAGAGACGGAGAGGTTCGGAGTTGCCGGAGGGAGCCGGCGGCGGAGCTTCAGGCGAAGGCGTTTTCGCCGGGGGGTCTTCGACGGGGTCTTTGGGCGGAGGTGTCTTTGCCGGAGGGTCTTCGGACGAAGGCGTTTTTTGAGTGGACGTGCCGCCGGGCTCTTCGGAGAACAAGGCTTGCGTCGACGAGGATTGGCCCTGACTGGAGGAGGGACTTTGGTTCGGCGATGCCGAGCTCCCCGAGGAGCCGCCTGAAGCCGGAGACGGTGACGCGGGCGACGCCGGAGGCGCCCCGCTGGCCTTGTGACAGTGCTTCTTGTGCCTACATACGCTTGCGGTGTCATTGCTGCTGCGATGCCCGGAGGGGTGGTGCGGGCGCTTGGCGGAGCCGTGGCCATGCTCGGATTTGCGGTGTGCTCCGGCATGTGTCCTGGATCGTGTGGCGCCGGCTTTGTGCCCGTGTGACTTGACAGGTTGGCTGGCACTGGCTATCGCGCTCACAACCAGCAACGCGCACAGGGCCGTCAAATAGTAGGCGTACGACCGAGGGGTCATCAGGCGGCGCGCGTGTGTAGATCGAAGCCCGCCGAGCAGCGAGCAACGCCGATGAGTCCAGGCAAATCGCATGTCTGCTGACCATCGGCGGCGAGGGGACCCTCGCCGATACGTTCCCCGTCGTAATAGACAGATGAACGGGAATCCCCCCTTAGCAAGGAATGCCTCAAGCAACGCGCAGCGAAGGCATGGCGTCGTAAGTAGAGATGTGCTGTGGCAGGAAAGTCCACTTCCTGTTAGCTTTTCACGCCTATGGATGGGAAGCTAAGGTTTGGATGCCTTTGGGGTTTGATGATCTCATTCCTCGTGGTTCTTGGGTTGAGTGGGCCAACCGCGGCCTCTGCCGCAAGCTGCTACGCCCAGGTCGCAATCGCCGGCAACCAACCGCGATTCTCGGCAGCTCCTGGCATATCCGGCGGCTCCGTGTCGCTGACGATCCGTCGCTACCGGCGGGCGCTGATGGTCGCACAAGCGCCGGTCTGTGCCCCGAAGGCGATCGTCGGCCATGCCTATAAGGCCTCGCTGAGATACACCAGCACCACCAGCGCGGTGAGTCTCGAGGTGCTCGTCCACTCCAATCACGGTTGGCGCCTCTGGTACACAGCCGAGAGCAAGCTGAAAGTCGCCAGGACGTTCACAGACACCTCCGTCCTGTTGCGTCCCGTGCAGGGCGGAGTAGACAAGGTGGCCTTCGGGCTGCTGTTGCACGCACGCGGCACGGTACGGGCCGAGGACTTCTCGGTGTCCGACGCCTCGCTCCACACTCAGGCTTCGCCTGGGACGCCCGCCGGCGGGGCGACGTCGAGCATCCTGGGCGGTGGAGGCACCCTGATAAGCCCGCCGGTCGAAACGGGCTCTCCGAGCCCGCCGTCAGAAACCGAAGAACCCGCAGGCTCCAGCGAACTAGCCAAGAACGGCCGCTGGACGGTCCTCGAAACGGTCGACGATCAGGAAAAAGATATTGGGATCCGCTCAGTCCACGCGGTCCTGTTGCAGAACGGCAAGTTGCTGATCATGGCTGGCTCAGGCAACAGTCGGATGGAGTTCGCGGGCGGCACCTTCGAGTCCTACATCTACGACCCGGTAGCCAACACCTGGAAGAAACTGCACACACCCAAGGACGTCTTCTGCTCAGGCCACGTACAGCTCCCCGATGGCAACGTGCTGATCCTCGGTGGCACGGGCGGCTACCCGCCAGAACCCAAGCCCGGCGAATACCCGAGCACGGTCTACAAAGGCGAGAACACGAGCTGGATCTTCAATATCCGCAGCGAAGAATACGAACAGGTTCCCTACGACGAAGCGAAATCGAGCAACTCCAAGGAACCGGGCCCGCTACTCAGCGGCACGTGGTACCCGAGTGCCACCGAGCTGGGTAACGGCGATGTCATTTCCTTCGGTGGGCTCAACGAGGAAGGCAAGGGCACCACAGACACCAACTATTACACCGATCCTTCCAACGAAGGCACAAATGGCGATGAACCCGGGCAGTGGGTCGGATGGGACTCCAACAAGCTCCAGCAGACCTATCCCTGGTTCTGGGGCCTGTATCCCTCAATGATCCTCACCGCCGACGGACGCCTGTTCTACGACGGCAGCCACGTATTCGGCAACGGCCTGGAGGGTGAACCCCAGGCACCCAGCGGATCCTCGCTCTATGACTACAACTGCATACCCGGCAAGACGCCCGCGCAAGAAAAAGAAGAACAAGAAAAAACCAATCCCAACGCCGAAATCAAAGGCCCCAACGGCGCCATCTTCAAGCGCGTGACCGATACACCCGGTCTGCGCGAACCGAACATGCGCGACCAGTCGGCCTCGCTGCTGCTCCCGCCCGCACAGAGTCAGAAGGTGATGATCATGGGCGGGGGCAACACTTACGAACCGACCAGGAACGCGCTCGATCTCACCGATGAGATCGACCTCGAAGAAAAGAGCCCGCACTGGGTCCCCGGTCCCAACCTGCCGAGCGGTTCGATGGAAGACGGCTCGATGGAGCCCGAAGGCGCCGGCAAGATGTACGTCTCTGCCGTCGCACTGCCCGATGGCAACGTGCTCGAGACAGGTGGTTCGCTACACCCGCGCACCGAAAACGTACGCGAGGCCTCGATCTTCGACCCCACCACCAATGCCTTCACGCCGGTGGCCGCCGACCCGGTCGGCCGTAATTACCACTCCGAGGCGCTGCTGTTGCCCGACGGCCGCGTCATCGCGCTTGGCTCGAACCCGGCGGACCCGGTCACAGGAGAAGAAAGCTTCGAGACCCGCGTCTCGATCTACGAACCTCCCTACCTGTTCAAGGGCGCCCGTCCCTCACTCGAGCTCATCGACGGTGAAGCCAACGCGCTGGAAGGCGGTGTCACCAAGACCAAGCAATGGGAATACGGGACCGAGCACACACTTGGCTACAGCTCAACCTCACCGATCGCCTCGGCCGTGCTGATCCGCCCGGCGGCGGTCACCCACTCCTCCGACCCAAACCAGCGCGAGGTCGAGCTGCCAATCGAAAAGAACGAAGCAGGCCAGCTCACAGTCAGCCTCACTCCCAACGCCAACATCGCCCCCCCTGGCTACTACATGGTGTTCCTGGTCAACTCCAAGGGCGTCCCGTCCGTCTCCCAGTGGGTGCACGTCGGACCGCAGGGCGCCCCCACCGGCTGATCGATGACTCGCTTCGCTCTCCCGCCGTCCCGCGCTCCCCAGGAGGAGACGTGAGCGTCGCCGTCCCAGCCCCCGGGCGCCCCCTCGCGCGTCGGCGCATCACGCTGGTAGGCGAGCGGTCCCGAGGGGCCTCACGCACGCTGCGGTTGGCTCCCTGGCTGCTGCTCGGTGTCTTCCTCATCGCCGAGCTGATCGTCTGCTCGATGCAGTTCGGCGGGCCGTTCATGGACGAGGGCATATATGTAGCGGCTGGCCTGCGCACACTCCAAGGCCACGGGATCAGCGACGACTATCTCTCCTGGTTCTCCGGCTCGCTGATGTGGCCGATCGTCGCGGCCGTAGGCTGGAAACTGTGGGGGCTGGCAGGCGCCCGCGCCGCGGCCGCCATCTGCGTCACGATCGGCTTGGCCGGCATGCTCAAGGCAAGCAGCAACCTGTTCGGGCTCAGAGTCAGGGTTGCAACCGCCGTGGCCGCCGTCACGAGCGGTCCTGTCATCGCTCTCGCTCACCTCGCGGTCTACGACACGCTCGCGGTCGCCGCGGCGGGTGGGGCGTTCTGGACGGTCACCGAGTTCCTGCGCCGCGACGATCGCTCCTGGCTGTGCGCCGCGGCTCTGCTGTACGCCTTGGCAGGGCTGGCCAAGTATCCGGTGCTGATGTTCATCGGACCGCCGTTGGCGCTGCTGATCGTGGCAATGCGCGGACGGCGCGCGAGCATGGACCTTGGCCTATTCGCGTTCATCGCCGGAGCCGTGCTGCTCATCTACTTCCTAACCAATCGCTCGGAGCTGACCGCGTTCGAGTCCTTTCGCGTCAACGACAATCCGAGCTTCCAGGTCACTCGCACCCAGATTCTCTACTCGCAGGCGTACCTAACCGCGGTGCCCTTGATCCTCGCCGTCGTCGGGGCGATGCTGCTCCAGCGAAGGCGTATCGCCCTTGCCCTGCTCACGGGCTTCATCGGCGCTCCGATCTACCACCTGTACACGGGCAACCCCTCGGGCGATCAGAAGCACGTGGTGTTTGGCCTGATCTTCACGTTGCCGCTGATAGGCGTGACATTGAGCCACGCCGTTCGAAGCTGGCGTTCGCTGCTGGCGATTCCAGCCCTGATCGGGCTAGTGGCCTTCGCGCTCGTCCAGGTCGTGCGCATCGACGAGGGGTGGCCCGACCTGCGCGCCTCCTCCGCGGTGCTCGTCCACGACGTGCGTCCAGGCGAAAAGCTGCTTGCCAGCTCGGCGTGGGTCGAGGCCGCCTACCTGTACTCCCATGGTCGGATCGATAGCCCCTATGACCTCTATGACGTCTCCAGGATCGAGCACCTCGCGAGTCCCGTCGACGTGTGCGAATTCCAGTGGTTCATCGAAGTGCCGGGAGGAGAACCGTGGCCGGCGTCGATCCGCCAGGCGATTCACCGATGCGGGAGCTTTCGACGGGTCTATTCCTCGAGCGCCACGGTCACCGGATTGGGCCGCAATCTCAGCTTCGTCACTTATCGAGCGCCCATCGAAATCTGGAAGAACCAGGGAGCTCGAGCAGCGCCAGAGACACGGATCGACTCAAAGCTAAGGATGGTGATCGCACGATGAGCAAGACGCTCGAATCGAACTTCCGTGCCCGTATCGCGGGTATCGCGCTTGTTCTCTGCACGGCCTGGTTTCTGCCATGGCTGATCCTCCACATGGACATCTCCAAGCTATGGCTGAGCATCCCATTCATGCTGGCCACGCTGATCGTCTCGGCGGCGTCGCTCGTGTCCGTCTTCAATCGCTGGCAACGAGCCGTGCCCGTGCGCTCGCCCGTGCCTATTGGAAGCGAGCCGAAGGTAGCGGTAATCATCCCCACGCTCGGTGAGCCGTTGGCCCTGCTGGAGGGGACTGTGCGCTCGGTGCTCGACCAAGACTGGCCAAACGAGCAGTTGTGGGTGCTCGTCAGCGACGACGCAGGCGACCCTCTCGTGCGTCAGCTGGTGCGGCGTCTCGCTCGAACCTACCCCAACGCGAGTCTGCGCTACAACGTCCCGCCTAGCGCTGGCGATGCCCGCCGCCGCGGCGATGCAAAGGCAGGCAATCTCAACTCGGCGCTACCGCTGTTGCCGGTTGACATCGACTTCGTCGAGACCCGCGACGCGGACGACTTGGTCGGCGACCCTCACTTCCTGCGCGAGGCAGTCGGTCAGCTAGTGGCTCATGAGCGGTTTGCGTTCGTACAAACGTCCAAGACCGGAGAGGTTTGTCCCCGCGATCCCTTCGACAATCAGCAGCCGCATTTCTTCCAATGCGCAATGCTCTCTCGCTTCGCCGCCAACGCGGTCTTCCCCTGTGGCTCGGGGGTCGTGTGGCGCCGCGCTGCTCTACACGAGATCGGTGACTTCCCTACATGGAACCTCGTGGAGGACCTCCAATCGGGGCTCGAGGCGTTGCGTCGCGGTTGGGACGGCTGCTATCTGCCGATTCTGGGCGCATACGCGCAGCACTCGCCCGAGGACCTGCCCAACTTCCTCAAGCAGCGCGGGACATGGGCCCTGGACACAGTCCGGCTCACTCTGTGGGCCCCCAAGCGCGGGCTGAACTTGCGTCAGCGCCTGCAGTTCTACGAGCTGGGCCTCTTCTACATGCAGGGCCCTGCCACGCTCGTGTTCCTTCTCACACCGATATTGGGCTTCGCGTTGCACTGGTATCCGGTTGTAACCAGCACCGGCGCGTTCGTCGCGCACTTCTGGCCGTTCGCGGTGGCTCTCGAGCTTCATCTAGCCCTTGTGCACAGACCCATGTCCCTCGAGAAGCTGTGGCGCGCGCGCCTGGTGTGGGCAGGCCTATGCTTTGCGTATACGCGAGCTTGTGTGATGGCGATAACGGGCGGACGCAACGGCAAGCCGCGCTATGTGGTCACGCGCAAGGAGAACCAACATGGCTTGCACTGGCGCCAGGTCGTCCCGCACGTGCTGCTGCTAACCCTGCTGCTTGGGTCGCTGGTCTGGTCGCTGGCGCATCACGGTCTGCTCAGTAGCTTCGATGTGGGCTCCGCTTACTGGGCCGGCCTCTATAGCCTGCTCCTACTTGGCTTCGTCCGTCTGAGCTGGCACGGGTTGGACATTCCGGCCGCGTTGCGGGCCTCGGCTGTCTCCTCGATCCGGAGGTTGCGCCCGCGAGGAGGGGCAATCCCAAATGCCGTCAGTGCCGAGCACCTCGCCACGGGTGTGATCCCGTTGAACCCTCAAGTGTCCTCCGAGGCGACGGGAATGGTGGTCTCCGCCGTCGCCGACTCCTGAGAGGGCCTCTTCCTGGTGCTCAGCGCCAGAAGGGCGAGGACGACAGCAAGCGCGATCGCGATGCCGAGGATTGGCAGATGGTTGCCGAACACGCGTTCAACGAGGTCGTGCGGTGGCGGCTCTCGGACGCCCGCGCTGCCCCGCAGCGACGCCACGACGGCCTGCATCTTGGCGATCGTACGCGCGTTGGGGTAGCCGGTGACCGGTAGTCCGTACTTGTGCTGAAAGTAAGAGAGCGCTCCCTTTGTGCGTACACCGAAGCCTCCCAACGGCCTGTTGCCCAATGGGTAGCCGAGATCCTGGAAGAGATGCTGCACCTCCAGAACAGTGGCCCGAGGCGGCCTGTGAGGACCGGGCCTGTGAGCACCGGCCGCGAAGGCCCCGCTCCAACAGCTCGAGAGCAAGGCTAGGGTGAGTGCTCCCGTCGCCCAGGGAATCCGCCGAGCCATCGCGCTCATCCGGCGGCTCATCCGCCGAGAACTCTTTGGCGCCGATCGAGGTAGCGGCGATTTGGCCATCAGCGTCGCCTCCGCATGCGCCGAAGCCTCGACGCAGCCGGCACCGAGACGACGGGGCACGGCGGTATCTCCCCACCGATCAGGATTGCGCTCGGCACTTCCCGTGTGAGCCAATCGCCGAGCGCCTCCAGGCCGGCCTCGGCGAGCTCGGCGGCAATGCCCGGCGGGCGTTTCACCGCGTCGTGGGCATCCGAGGCGACGTTGTGAACCAAGCCCTGCTCGAACAGGCGTCGGGCGAAGCGACGTACCTCCCCGCCAAAGCGGCCCACGAGCGAGCCCGCGGTGACCGATGTAAGGACTCCGTCACGAACGAGCGACTCCACCATCGGCAGGTCGCGGTGAAATGCGGGACAGCGCTCCGGGTGGGCGAGCACAACCCGATGGCCCTCCCCCTGGAGGACTGCTATGACGCGCTCGAGGCCTGTGACGATTGGCGTGAAGGGGGGCTCGAGCAATACCCATGAGCCCTCGCCGAGGCACAAGCGCTCCAACTCATCCGGCTCGATCTCTTCCATGCGCGTCATCGCGATCTCCGCGCCCGCGCGGATCTCCACGGCAATCCCCTCGCGGCGCAAACGCTCGTTCAGCTCATCTGTGAGTCTCGCGATGGTGACGCCATCGTTGGGGTAGCGCCAGCTCACGTGCGGCGTTGCCACCATCGTGCGCACATCTGTCGCAGCCGCGGCGCGCACGAGAGCGAGCGAGTCCTCGATCGTCTTGGGGCCGTCGTCGATGCCTGGTAGCACATGGCAGTGGAGGTCGATCACTTGGTTGCGAACGATACGCGAGCCCAGCATTTTCGATGTGGGTACCGCGCGGACACGAGACCCGCCAGTCGGGGTGTCAGGCGATATGATCGGCGAGCTCAGCACCGCGCAGCTCGAATCGCACCAAGGGAGGGGTCATGTTCAGATCGATTGTGGTTGGAACAGACGGCTCGGACACAGCCGGTCAAGCCGTACGCCAAGCGGTAGATCTCGCCAAGTCCGTGGGAGCGACGCTCGAGCTCGTCAGTGCCTATGAGCCGGTGCCAGCGCAACGGTTGCGCGAGGAGCGCCGCGACGCCCCCGAGGACCTGCAGTGGGCGATCAACCCGCGCGAGGACGTCGACGCGACGTTGGAGGCGGCCGCCAATATCGCCCGCGAGGCTGGGGTCCCGGTGAATGTCTATCCTCGCCAGGGCGATCCAGCCGACTCGATCCTCGACGTGGCCGAGGAGCGCGAGGCAGACCTGATCATCGTCGGTAACAAGGGAATGACGGGCGCCAAGCGCTTTCTCCTAGGGTCGGTGCCGAACAAGGTGTCCCATCACGCGCCCTGCTCGGTGTTGATCATTCGCACCACCTGAGCACGAACGCCGACTTCGCGGAGCGGGCTCGATTGGGCGAGTCGCCTCGTGCGGGCTACTCTTGGCCCCGTTCTTCTCGGCCCTGTTCTTCTCGGCCCTGTTCTTCTCGGCCCTGTTCTTCTCGGCCCTGTTCTTCTCGGCCCTGTTCCGCCCACTCAACCGCTCGCTCGATCCGCATCAACACACCCTCGAGCACAGCTTCGCCGCACCCGTGTGGATCCGCGATCAACGGGTCTCCGCTGCTGGCGAGCGCCCCCAGGAAGTAAGTTTTTCTCAACGCCGACGGATGGCGAGCCGCGATGCGCACGAAATTGTCGAGATCGAAGATGAAGATGGCGGATGCGTCATCTAGCAGCTCCTTGCCCATCGCGACAGACCGATGTGCGCTCAGGTCTACGCCGTGAGCCGCGGCTACTGCCACGGTCAGCGGCGGTGAGGGTCTGCCGGCCTCGAGATAGAGCCCGGCCGAGCTGGCCATAGATCCCGGTCGTCGTAGGGCCAGGTGCTTGGCGAACGGGCTACGGTTGATGTTGCCGTAACAGACGATCAACGGTGCGTCCGTCGCACGCCACGCACGGCGCGCCCGCGCGTGAAGCACTCGACGAACGCGCTCCCAACCAAGCAGACGGCCGACCAGCGGTTCGGCGCGGCGCGCGCCCGCGCTCAATGCCCGCTCGAGGCGCATCTCACTCTTTGCGACTGGCATCTGCCGCGACGAGCAGATCGTCCCAGGAGGCGGCATACGGAGCCACACGTTTGGCCAGGCGACGAAGGGCTGCGTAGTCGTCATCTATCTCCCAACCCATATGCAGCACGATCGGTATCCAGCCACTGGCTCCGCTGTCGATCAGACTCTCGATCGCGGGCAGGGCGACCACGGCCGACTCGTAAAGCGGTGCGTAACAAGGTAGGTAGATCGCCGAGCCCCGCCATTGTGGACCGCCGTGGAAGCCCATCAGCATCACACTCTCCGGTCCGCCTGTGATCACGTCGTATAGACGCTCGAGCACAGGCCATTGCACGGCGTCGAAACGATTGAAGGGGGGGACGAGGATGCGAGGATGTATTCCCACCTCGGCGAGCTTGCGCTTGCCTGCTTCGAGCAGCTCGGTCAAGTCGCTGGAGTCAAGTCCGCACAGCTCAGAATGACGCCGCGGGTCCGCGAAGCGCGTGCGGTGCGTATGGCCGTGTTGGGCAAAGGTGACGCCGTCCCTGCCCATCTGCTCGAGCAGCACTCGATCCTCCTCCTGGAGCGGCCGTCCGCCCACGCCGCCCGGCTTCAGCGGCTCATGCGTCCACTGCGGTAGGACCGACATCAGGTGAGGAACGCCCTCCTCGGCCATCGCCGCGTGAAAGCGCCGGGAAGCCTCGCGACCGTACTTGGGGTCGTCGAGCCCGGAGTAGTAGGGAAACTCGTCCACCCGCACGAGAAACCGGGGTGCTCCGTCCTTCTCCCCTCCCGGCGCCTGTCGTCGTGCCACTTCCAGCGGTGACAGCCAAGCGTCCTCGTAGCTCAGTCTGCCCGCCTTCATCGACAGGCGCTGGGCGACGCGCTCCACTTTTGTGGGAATGCGACGTGTGCGCAGCGCGCGACACACCTCAGGCGTCGGATCGATGCCATGCAGGCGCGCACTGCGAGCCGCGTCGCGATCGCCATCGGCGGTGGGCAAAGGGAGTGTCCGGCCACTGGCTCGCACGGTCTGGTCGAGGAGAAACCGGGGTGCCAGCCACGGCTCTTGCCAGCTCCACAAGCTGTGCGCGGCCGTGGCCGCGGCATAGAGACAGCGCGCCACCTCGCGCGAACGATTGTGTGAGGCAAGGCTCGCCCGCAAATCGCGCGAGAACCATTGAAAGGTGGCGCCTGGTCTCCCTGTTACAGATGTGACCGGTAAACCGGTGGTCAGTCGTGCCCATACATCGGGGTGGTTGGCGCCGGCGCGAATCGCAAGCGCTATCGACCCGTAGTAGCGAGGATTGAAGTCCAATAGGTGCGGCTCTCCATTCGCGGTCACCAGAAATTGCAACTGGGCGAGTCCTTGCCAGCGCAACTCCTCGAGCAGCCGTTCGATGGGGGCGCGCAATGCTGGGTCAACTGCAACCGTTCGCCCGCGTGCGGTCACTCCAACCGGCCGCGGCCAATCATGCACGGCTACCTGCTGGGCGATCGAAACGATCCCTTGCCCGCCAGCCACCAGGCTCACGGCGATCAATGAACCTTGTAGCTGCTGCTGTGCGATTGCCCTGCCGCCAGAATGCTCTATCAGCTGTGCGTGCTCCAAGGCATCGCTTGCGGAGTCGAAGGCAGCCGCCGCGAATTTTGCCTCAGCGGGTGAGGCCGGCTTGACGATTACCGGTCCTGAAAGGCTTCTCAGCGATTCGCGGGTGGCGTGCACGGTGGTTGGCACGGCGAGCCCCGCCCGTTCCGCGGTGCGCGCCAAGCGCTCCTTGTCCATCGCTTGGAGGACACCCTCGTGCGGTCCATATCCAACTGGAAAGCCCAGTCGATCCCGGTTTGCCGACAACGCCGCCACCGCGCTCTCCCAGCAGACGAATACGGCGTCGTAGCCGTGGCGCGCCACTACCTCGTTGACGCTGTCGACGAACACATCCTCTCCGTCGTCTGTGTGACGCACCTCATGCCAGGCGCTTGTCGCACGCGAGCGCGCAGCCAAGTTGGGGGATGTCGATCCGGCGCCTACGGTCCAGCCTCGGGCGCCGAGCGCGCGCGCCACCGCGACCGAGGACCGCTCCCGACCTTCATCGACGATCAGCACTCGCACGAGCGGCTATCTTACCGGGGCTCGGCAACCTCCTAGGTGACGGCAGCCTGCGCGGTGGTGGCGGCCTGCTTGGTGACGGCAGCCTGCGCGGTGGCGGCGGCCTGCGCGGGCGCCACGTCTGAGTCGACACCCACGATCTCCGGTCGCAGGGTGCTCGGCAGCAGCCGCCACACCAGCCGGGCGCGGCGTCCCACCGGAACCAGCGCGTCGATCACACGCAGGTGCATCTCCGCATCGATCGCACGCATAGCCGCTAGCGGCATCAGGCGTCGCATCGGTGCCAGTGGGACATCGCACTCCAGTGGATCGCCTACTGAGATCAGCGCCACGTCGATCCCCCGTGCTTGCAATTGCGCAAGCCACGCCGCGGCCGCGCGGCTGGGAGCTCCGCCGGCGGCCAGGGCGACGACCTTGGCTTTACCCACCCGCTGACGTCCAAAGTGCTCTGCCTCGCCACTCTCGGGAGAATCGGCCGCCGTTCCGCGGCCCCGTCGCAGGACTAGCACCCACACGAGCGCGTCGGAGCTCACATCCAGTGAGATCTTCAGAACACCTCGCCAGCCGTCGCGCCAGCCACCCAACACGATCGTCCGATAGAGGAACTTCGCGATAGGTCGAAGCACGATCGCCGCCAGGTAGGGGCGAGCAGCCGATGGGCCCGCCACCTGGTGGCTCTCCAGCTGTGCGTAGCGCAATGTGTCGATGAGTGCCTCACGCAAGTTCCCAGCCAGCTCGTGCTCGAGATCGCCCTCGAGTATCAGTGGCCGCTCGTGCACATCGAGGCCCTCGTGCACCGTGCGCGACTCGTCGTGGCGAAAGGCCTCACGTCGGAACAGCCGCGAGCGATACCCCGGATACTTCGCCGAGGCTCCGAGCGGAGCTCCGAGAAAACGGTTGCGCAACGCACACACAGCCATATTCACCTGTGCGGGTGGCGCGGCAACTAGTCGCTCGATACTTGCGCGAAGGGCGGGGGACACGCGCTCGTCCGCGTCGACCTCGAGGATCCAGTCGCTGTTGGAGGCGTCGATCGCGATATTGCGCTGGGCGGCGAAGCCCGGCCATGGATTCTCGATCACATGGGCTCCCTTGAGGCGTGCGATCTCCGCCGTGCGGTCGCTCGACCCGCCGTCTACCACGATCACCTCGTCGCAGAACGCCACGCTGTCGAGTGCCGCTCCCACTCGCTCCTGCTCGTCTTGCACGATCAGGCACGCGGCCACGCGCTCACTCTGGCTCACTGGAGGCTAGGAGCGGTCGAGGGTCGTGCGCAGGGTGCTTTGGATACGCTGAGCGGCGATCCAGCCGTCGTCGCGGATCCTGCGTCCGAGTCCGTTGCCGGCAACATTGAAGCGCCGGGCTGTGCGTGCCGGCTGTGCGAGGTCTCGGCGCAAGCGCGCGGTACGTCCTCTACGAATCTCGCGCGCGGTCCGTCGTAGGCTCAAGCCCTTCTCCGAGGGTAGGTGCCACAGTCCGAAGGCAAGCGGGTCCTCGGGTGCGGGAGCTTCGTGGCGGGGACCCGTGAGGATGCGCCAGGCCACATGCGAGAGGTCGCAGAACCGTACTCGCCCAAGGGTGCCGGCGAGGCTCAGGATCTGCTCCTCGGTAGGCAACACCCGGTCCTCGGTCGCGAGCTGTGCATCGAGTTCCTCGCAGGCGCTAACAAGCCCTTGCAGGGTTTGCGGCGTGCCGCTCAGCAACTCTCCTCCAACCCACAGCGGTAGATCGTCTCCCGAGCGCCCCATCTCCGCCGCTAGCGTGCCGATCGTCCTACGCGTCCTGCCAACCTCGCCGAAGCCCACCACATCCCAGTCTGGCGGATAGGGGATATACACGCAGCCCACCTCATCCTCTGGAGGGGTCGCGGCGAACACTCGCTCGGCGTTGGGCCATACACAGTCGAGGTCGGTCAGCCACAGGCGCCGCTCCGCCGGCTGTCCCTGCACCGCAGCCAGGATGGCATCGAGCACATAGCGCGAGGAGACGTAGGTCTTGCTGTCGTCGCCCGGCCGGTGGCGATACTCGCAGGGGAGTACCTTCACGCCAAGCGATTCGATCTGCTTCAGCAGATCTTCTCCCGCCGGTCCAAGCGCGCTGCGGTCACTGATGTTGGTGGCGAGCATCAGCTCGCAATCGACCTCTCGAAAGCGCAGCGAGGCGGATTGCACCAAAGCGCACTCCAGATAGCGAGCGGCTACGGCCGCGGCGGAGGTAGCCGCGCGGGCGGTTGGATAGTAGAAGCCCTCGTCCTGTCCGTGGACATAGAGATACTGCACAACCAGCGGGATCGAATTGTCGTTCATGGGATCTTGTTCGCCCTGACCGCGGCGCTCCCCTCCAAAGAGATGCGATTAGTGGCCGGCTGAAACGCCGCCACCGGTCCGCGAGCTCGGCCCAATATAGAGATAATGGTCACCGACCGATGAAGATCGTGAGTGTCATGACTACCCACTCCAGCGGGGGGGCGGAGTTCGCGGCGGTGGAGATGCTCGACGCTTTGCGAGCGCGCGGGCATGAGACGGTGATCCTCACGGATATGCCTGGCATAGGCCGGGACACTCAAGTGCGGGTGCGCGAGATCGATATCGGCCCCAAGCTCTCGACCGGTACCTGGAGGAGCCTTGCTACCCGTTGGCCGATGCTGCTCAGGAGCCTGCGGGGAGCGCTGAAGGCAGAGGCACCCTACGACGTGCTGCTTGTCCATTACAAGAAGGAGCAACTGCTGGCGCGCATGCTCCCAAAGCGACTCAGGAGCACGGTGGTGTGGGCGGAGTGGGGACCGGTCCCGTTTCCACTGCGCAAGGGTATTCCGCGTCGCGCCTATCTCCGGGCTGCCGAGGATGCGCGATTGGTGATGGCGGTTTCTCAAGGGACGCTCGAGTCGGTCAGGGACGTGGGGGTCGACTCGGCCAAGCTGGTCGTGGTCCCGAACGTGCTGCGCACAGATGAGATTCGCTACACCGAGCAGGGGCGGGCACGTGTGCGCGAGGAGCTGGGAATCCCCTCCGACGCATTCGTGGTCGGTTGCATATCCCGCTTTCATCCCAAGAAGCGCAACGATGTGGTCGTCAGCGCGGTGTGCGAGCTAGAAGATCCTCGTGTCCATCTGATCCTCGCCGGCGACGGGGAGACCGAGGCGCAGCTGCGCGAGCTTGCGGCCCCGCTGGGCGCGCGCGCGCACTTCATCTCAACGCCCGGTTCGGAGGTTCCCGACGTGCTCTCGGCCTTTGACGTCTCGGTGTTCTGCCCTAGCCCTACCGAGGGAGCGCCACGTGCTGTGATCCTCGGCATGCTCGCTTCGCGCCCCTGTCTGTCCACTGGTGCCGAGGGAGTATCCGACATGATCAGCGCCGAGTTTGGGGGTATCGCCTCTCCGGAGAACGACTCGGCGGCACTGAGGGCGCTGCTGGAGCGCTATCTGGAGGATCCACAACGCGCCGCGCGCGAGGGGGCCGCGGCCCGTGCCCACGCGGAGCGCACTTACGCCGCTCCGGTGGTGGCAGAGGCGATCGAGCGGCTGCTCGATGGCGCGATCGTTGCCAACGGCAGATCCGTGCCAAGCTTGCCGTAGGCATCAGCCCGTATGCTCACGGATCTCATGCCCCGTTACGCCCCTGCTCGACCGGTCGGATCGTGAAGCGCGCGGTAATCCTCGCGGGCGGAGAGGGCACCCGTTTGCGTCCTTACACGACCGTCTTGCCGAAGCCGTTGATGCCGATCGGCGATCGACCGGTGCTCGACATCGTCGTGCGTCAGCTCAAGGCGCACGGCTTCGAGCGGATCACGATGGCGACGGGCTACCTGGCCGAGCTGATCGAGGCGTTCTTCCGCGACGGCGACAGCTATGGGATCCCGATCGACTACTACCGCGAGCGCGAGCCTTTGGGCACCGTCGGCGCGCTGGCGCTGATCGACGGGCTGGTCGACGATCACGTCCTCGTTATGAACGGCGACGTGCTCACCGACATCGACTACGGCGCGCTACTGGAGCAGCATCGGACCAGCGGAGCGGCTGCCACGATCGCCACCAAGACGCGTCAAATCCAGATTTCCCTCGGCGTTTTGCGCTTTGGCGAAGACGGCGATCCGACGCTCCTTACCGGCTATGACGAGAAGCCATCGATCGATTACACCGCGAGCATGGGTGTGTACTGCTTCGCTCCACGCGCCCTCTCTCATATAGATCCGGGCAAGCGTCTGGACTTTCCCGATCTGATTCTGCGTCTAATCGCGGCCGGCGAGACGGTGCGGGCCTGGCCGAGTGAGGACTACTGGCTCGACATCGGTCGCCACGACGACTACGAGCAGGCTCAAGAAGAGTTCGAGTCGGTCCGCGACCGGCTCATCCCACCCGACTGAGACTCAGGCGCGAGACTCGAGGGCCGCGCGGACGACCTCCACGACGGTGTCCACCGCCGTCTCATCCATCGTGGAGCTCAGAGGCAGCGCGCAGTGGCGATCCGCCACCTCTGCCGCCCGCGGAAGTCCATCGGCCGGCGCATAGCGGCGATACTCGGTGAAGCTGTGCAATGCCGGATACCAGGTCGTCTGGATGCCATTTGCCTTGAGATCGTCGCGAAAGCGATCACGTGTGTCGCGGTCTCTCAGCAACACCGGGAAGGCGAAGTGCGAGGCGCGCTCGACGGCCTGCTCGTCGAAGGCGAGCTCGATTCCAGCAACCTCCGCGAGACGCTCGCGGTAAGCGCGAACGATCGCGCGGCGGGCGGCGATGCCCTCGTCAAGGCGCCCCAGCCGGCTCAGTCCGAGTGCGGCCCGCGGCTCGTCCAAGCGGAAGTTGAAACCAATGTCAACGATGTCGTAGGCAGGGTCATGGCCGCGGTGGCGATCCCAGGTACTGCTGGTCATGGCATGGGAGCGAAACAAACGCACACGCGCGTCGAGAGCCTCATCGGCGGTGGTGACCATACCGCCCTCGCCTACACATAGCTGCTTCTTGGAGAAGAAGCTGAAGCAACCGAGCTCGCCGACGGTGCCGACCTGGCGTCCGGCGTCGTCCACATACGCACCGATCGCCTGAGCACAGTCCTCGATTAGGATGAGGCCGCGCTCGTCACAGAGCTCTCGCAGCGCAAGCACCTCGGCGGGGTAGCCGCAGAAGTGCACGGCGATGACCGCCTTGGTACGAGGGGTGATCCTGCGCGCGACATCCTCGGGGTCGATGTTGAAATCTTGTGGGTTGCGCACGTCGCACAGGACCGGCTCGGCTCCGACGTAGCGCGCGGCGCTTGCGCTCGCCACGAAGGTGAAGGCTGGCACGATCACCTCGTCGCCGGCACCGATTCCCGCCGCCAGGCAGGCGAGATGCAGCGCCGCGGTGCCGCTCGAGACGGTTGCCGCGTTGGGAGTGCCGACGTAGCTAGCGAGCGCTTCCTCAAACGCCTTCGTGCGAGGACCCATCGTAAGCCAGCCTGAGCGCAGGCAGTCGAGGACGGCCTCCACGTCCTGCTCGTCCATCGCGATGTCGGTGAGCGGTACGCGCCAATCGTTCATCGCGATACCTCGGATTCACGTGCCGCTGGGCGCTGGACGGAGAGATCTCTCATCGGGCGATCGCCTCGGCGAGTGCGGTGGCGACCCTGTCCTGATCGTCATTGGTCATGTGCGGATAGAAAGGCAGTGTCAACTCGGTCCGCGAGGCCAGCTCGGTGATCGGCAGCGAGAGATCCGGGAAACGCTCGCGATAGGCCGAGAAGCGATGGATCGACGGGTAGAAGATGCTTGTCTGAATGCCGCGCTCACGCAGGCGGCTCGAGACCTCGGCCTGGGTGCCGTCGCGCTCCAGCATGATCGGGATCACGTAGCAGGAGGAGCTCGGCACATCGGCGTCGTCGAATGGCACGATGATCCCGTCTACCTGCTCAAGCAGACCTCGATAGCGGAGCGTCAGCTCACGCCGGCGCGCTATGTCCGTCTCGAGGCGCTGTAGACGCGAGAGCAGCAACGCCGAACGTGGCTCGTCAAGGCGATAGTTGAAGCCAAGCCCGGTCACGTCGTAGGTGTCGGTGCGCCCGTTGTGGCGGTCCCAGGTGCCGCTTGTCATCGCGTGAGAGCGGCACGAGCGCGCGAACGCGGCGACCTCGTCGCTGTCGGTGCACAGCAGCCCGCCCTCCCCCACCGAGAGGACCTTGTTCGAGAAGAAGCTGAAGGCGCCGGCGAGACCCCACGTGCCGAGCTTGCGCCCGCCGAGCGTCGCGCTTGGCGCGTGCGCTACATCCTCGATCAGCGCGATCCCGTGCGCGTCGCACAGCTCGCGCAAACGGTCGGCCGCGGCCGCGTAGCCGGCAAAGTGCACTACGCATACCGCCTTGGTGCGTGGGGTGATCCGTCGCGCGACATCCTCGGGATCGAGGCTCGGGTTCTCGCGCGAGGCGATCTCGGCGAAGATCGGGGTGGCGCCGCAGTAGAGAACAGCGTTGGCGGTCGCCGCGAACGTGAAAGAGGGCACGATCACCTCGTCTCCCGGTCCCACGCCTGCCGCGAGGTAGGCCAGGTGCAGCGCCGCGGTGCAGCTGGAGACGGCAATCGCGTGGCGCGCGCCGAGATGGTTGGCAAACGCCTCCTCAAATGCAGCCGTACGTGGCCCGAGCGTCAGCCAGCCCGAGCGAAGGGTCTCTGCCACCGCCTGAAAGTCCTGCTCCTCCAGGCGCAGGTCGAACAGGGGCAGCTCAGGGAAGGCTTCGGTTGCGGCCATCACGAGTCGGGCGATCGATCCTTGGTGCCGATGAGGCTCAGGGAATGTTGCGGTAGCGGCCATCGAAGGGATCGCCAAAAGCCTTGGCGTCCAGCGCCGCGATGATCTCAGCGATTCCATCGGGCACCGTCATGAGCGTCTCGAATCCCAGCTGAGCGCGGATCTTGTCGAAGCTCACCTTGTAGTCGCGCGGGTCCTCGTCGCGGTGTACGTAGGACACTTTGCCTCGCTCGATCTGCTTGCCGATCTCCTGCACGAGATCGAGCTTGCGGTAGTTCTCGCCTGAGCGTCCCGCATTGAAGACCATGCCGGCGACCTTCTCGGTGGGCGTCTCCAGCACCGTCCGCACGGCGCGGGCCGCGTCACGCACGTGGATGTAGGGACGCCAGAACTGCTCACCGAAGACTTCCAGCTCGCGGTCGGCCCACAGTTCACGCGTGAACTCGTTGACGGTCAGGTCAAAGCGCATCCGCCGCCCAACGCCGTAAACCGTCGCGAAGCGCAAGCATGTGGGCTTGGTCGCGCCCGTGCCGCCGCCCAAGATAAGCTGCTCCATCCCTACCTTCTGCTCGGCATAGAGCGACACAGGGCGCAGCTCGCCCTCCTCTGTGATCGGCACGTTGGGATCGGCCATGCGCCCATAGTTGGAGCAGGTGGAGGCAAATACCAGTCGTTCCACGCCCGCCTCGTTGGCGTCGGCGACGAGCTCGCGAGTCGCCTGTACATTAACGTCGTCAGAGACCTTGGGATCTAGCGCGCAAGCCGGATCGCCGACGATCGCGGCAAGGTGTACGACCGCCTCGGCATCGCTCAGAGCGCGCTTGCGCGCCTCCGCGTCGCGCACGTCGGCGCGGATCACCTCGACGCCGGCCTGCTCTTGCTCGGCCGCTATGTCCTCCTGCCCATGAAGCAGGGAATCCAGCACGCGAACCTCGCGCCCAGCCTCGCGTAGCTCCTGGACGAGGAGCGCCCCTATATAGCCGCTGCCTCCGGTGACCAATGTCGCCTTGCTCACGTGAGTTCCCTTCTTGATCGCTCTTGACGCGCTGTGGTACAACGCTGGCCCTGGGGTGCTCGGTGGGCCGGCCGATCGCCGCCGCTTATGGGCGACGCCATGTTACCCCCGCTATCGGCGGGGCCGGCCGATCGCTTGAGCTTGGCTGAGGGGTTGCGGCGGGCCGGCCGATCGCTTGAGCTTGGCTGAGGGGTTGCTCGTCCTGTAATGGAGATGCGCGCATCTGTCGGTGACGCTCGTAGTCTCGGCAGCTGGGGGATACATTGGCTTCTTTTCTTACGGAGCCCTCGTGTCAGTCTCGACAGTCGCTAGCCAGGTCAACAAGCAGCGTGCCGCCCGCGACATCGTCGTGCAAGTTGTCGTGCGCGTTCTGAATCTCGCCCTCGGCGTCGTCGTGACCGCGCTCGTTGCGCGCATACTGGGCAGTGCCGGGTACGGCCAGTGGTCGGCGATCTTCGCGATCCTCGGCCTGACCGGCTACTTCACCAACTTCGGCATGGAACGCGTGGTCGTGCGCGAAGCTGCGCGCGACCCCGACAATGAGCACGAGTGGCTCGGCGCGGTAATGATGCTGAGGCTGGTGCTGCTGCTGCCGGTGATCCTGCTCTCGCTACTGGCCATCGTGCTGCTCAATGAGAGCCAACAGATGCTCATGGCCGGCGTGATCGTCATCCTCGCGATGCCATTCGATGGTGTCGGAGCAATGCAGTTGATCTTCCAGCTGCGTGTAAGGAACACGGTGCCGATGCTCGTGCTGACGCTGCGGAGCGTGCTCTGGGGTGGGGCGGTGGTGGTCATCTTCTGGCAGGGGGGCGGCATGGTGGCGCTCGCAATAGCGATGGCGGTAACCAATGGGCTGGGCTCGATCGTGCAGACAGTCGCGGCTCTGCGTCTTGCCGGGCGCTGGCCTCGTCCCTCTCGCAAGCGGCTGCGACCGCTCATACGCGCCGGGATCCCGCTTGGCATCTCGGGGATGTTGATCATCGGCTACGCGAATATCGACCAGGTGATCGTTCTCAAGCTCGCGGGTAGCAAGGCCGCGGGCTTCTACGCGGCTGCCTATCGGCTCCTGGAACAGTCGCATTTCGTCCCGATCGCCGTGCTTACGACGATGACGCCGATCATCGCCGCCGCGTGGCCGAGCGACCGCGAGCGAATGCTGCGGGCGGCGCGGACCACCGCCGAGCTGATGGCGGTCACCTCGTTGGGGGCGCTCGCGTTCGCGAGTGTCGCGGCCACGCCGCTCATACTCCTAGTCTTCGGGGCGCAGTTCACCCCCGCCGCTCCGGCGGTACCCGTGCTGTTCGGGGCATTCGTGTTCATCTGCTTTGGCTACCTCAACGGCACCCTGGTGACCGCGATGGGGCTCCAGCGAAAGTTGCTCGTCATCAGCCTCTTGGCCCTGGTGGTCAACGTCGTTGGGAACCTGATCTTCGTTCCGTTGGCGGGCTTCATGGGGGCAGCATGGATGACACTTGCGACCGAGGTGGTCGTCTGTGGAGCGAGCTATCGGTTGATCCGCGGAGAGCTCGAGCTCAATCGTCCAGGGATCGGACGGGTGGGCCGCACCGCGGGAGCGGCGCTGCTGCTGTTCGGTGTGTTGAGCGCGCTGAAGCTCCTAAGCGACTCGCTGGTGGTGCTCGTACCAGCGGCCTGTGTCTTCTATCCGGCTCTGCTCTTCGCCCTGCGTGCGCTAGAACCGGGCGACGTGCGCATTCTGCTGCGGCGCGGCAGCATCGCGTGATCAGGCAGACTCTCTCCGCGGCCCTGGCCGAAGCCATGCGCTTGCGCTTGCGCTCTGCTCCCAAGCGCCCTCACGATTCGGGTCCTCTAGCGTCGCCGGGAACTCGAGAATCGAGCGCTCGTGGATCGCGGCGAGCGCGTCGTGCAGCTCCTCCGGTCCTGAGAAGTCACGTGGGTCCAGTGGCGCGCTGACATCCACCCACACCCGGTGGCCGGAGCGTCGTGTGCGGATCGGAACTACAAGCGCGTCCGTCTCGACGGCAAGTCGTGCGCTACCGAAAGCCAGCATCACCGACTTGCCCAGGAAGCGCGTCTCGCGGCCGCCGGGCATGGCGAAGAACACGCTTACGACCTCGCCCTCCGCGAGCAGTGCTCTCAGGACCGCGAATGAGTCGACGGCGCAGATCAGCCGCTCGTCACGCGCTCTGGCCTGCGCTCGACGGCGGGCTATGCGCCGCCCCCAATAGCCTGGGCGAGGAACATCAAACGCCCAAGTCCCGGCCACCGAGTATGACGTGCGACCCAATGGAGCGATCACAGAAACGCCGAGCAGGTAGGGCCCTAGATGGCAGGAGCTAAGGAGCACTCCGCGATCGGCTGACAGCACCTCGCGCAGGCGTTCGGCGGAGGTCTGCTCAAGCGCGGGTGTAGCCCACGGCTGCCAGAAGAGGGCCTCCCTGACCTTATTCTCGACTACGTGCTCCCGAGCGAGCGCTTCGACCTCGCCGGAGCGCACAGTTCCTCCCACGACGGCCTCCATGGCCACTCGCGCGCGCTCTCGCTCCTCGGAGGAATGAGCCCACAGCGCCCGTCCACAGATCTCCGCACGCCGTACCACCAACGCCGTTGGGAGCAGGCGGCGCACCCACAGGCTGGTTCCGAAGCGTGTCCGTGATCCTGCGGGCGGCAGCTGGCAGGGCTCTACCGGGCGTCTTGCTTCCTGGAGGGCGGTGGCCAGCTCGACAGGCTGCTCCGTGGCCATTCATCTGAATATTCGCCAACTGCTAAAGCCTGCCTAAAGACTGCGTTGCGGTTGCGGTAACAAACCATTTCGCGCACTACGGGTGGAGAATGCATGTGGGTGAGATCTCAGGATCGCGATTCACGAAGCCATCTATCCGCCGGCGGATTCGGCGCCCCTGACAGCGTCATCTAGGTGGTCGCCCAGGCGCGCGAACTGCCGCCGTGCGTCGTAGCGCTCTTTGCAGCGCGCGCTCCCGGCGGCTGCCAAGGAGGCTCGTCCGGGAAGGTCCTCGAGCAATGCGCGTAGGGCCTCGCCGAGTGCTCGTGTGTTGCCGTGGGGGATGAGCACGCCGCAGCGACCCCCATCGAGCATGTCGGGGATGCCGCCCACGCGGGTGGACAGCACGGGAGTGCCACAAGCCATTGCCTCCAACACCGCCCAGGGCGCCGCATCGCCGTAGCTGGGTAGGCAAAAGATGTCGGCCTGCTGCTGGAGGTCGAGCAGCTCTGGGTCAGACGGACCGAGGCGGTGGACACGCACACCGGGGCGCTCGGGCACCGAGGCAGGCGTTACGAGGTCTAGCTCCACCGTGCGACCGAGCTGCTCTCCGAGTGCCCTCAACAGGTCCTCGCCACCCTTCTCTACGAAACGACCACCCACGAACAGCACCCGTGGGAGCGTGCGCTCGCGTCGGGCGGCTGGCTTGTAGTGGCGGAGATCGATACCGGGGTGATGCTCCATCACGCGTGCTCCCGGGGCATCGCGCTCGACAGCCGCCCGTGCCCACGCGGTCCAGGCAAGCACTAGCGCCGCTCTGCTCATGGCTCGTCGCTCGAGCATGCGGCTGGGGGCTATGACAGCCGGTGCGTAGCTCTGGGGCGCGCGCCATGCCGGCATCCCCGACCAGTCGCCAATGGTTGTGTCGACCGATAGTGCGATCGGTAGCCTGCCCATCGTTGCTCCCATCGCTAGCGCAACCGACTGGCTGTGCACGTGTACGGCGTCTGCGGGCCACGCCCGCAGATCGCGGCTCAGGGCCGCCCGCGCACGCCGCGACTGCACGACATGCCAGCGCAAGGTGTGAAAGTCGAGATTTGCGCGCGTAAGCAAGGGAACGGGGCGTGTGGCGAGCGCGCTTGCCCAGCGTCCCATCGGCGTAAGGCCGGCGAAGCGTGCCTGCACGTCGGGGGTGGCTGCCAAACCGACGCGCAGGGCCGCCTCGAGCTGCCCTTGCCCCATGATGTGCGTGCCCAGGTTGCCCTCGTTGAAGAAAAGCAGGCGCATCGTGCCGTCACCGTACAGCCAGCGACCGGTAGTAGGCGGTTTCGTCGCTAGAGGAGGCCCTTACCGTCTCAGTCTGAGGAGCTAGCCGGTTTCCGCCAGTGGCGGTAAAGGCTGGCTTGATTGTGCAAGCGGCGATTGCTGAGCGAGAGGCGCGGGCGACAGCGTGCTCGATGAAGCATGGGCGTCACGCGGCCGGATCCACGAGTGAGCGGTTGCCCCTCGCTCCCAAGCGCCGTCACGATTTGGATCCTCGAGGGTGGCTGGCATCTCGAGGATCCAATGCTCGTGTATAGACGCCAGCGTGTCGTGCAGCTCCTTGAAGCTTGGGTAGTCGCGCGCGTCCAATGCCGGCGCTGCGTCGAGCCATATGCGATGACCGATCCGCCGCACGCGTGTCGGCACGACCAGCGCGCCAGTCTGGAAGGCCACTCGGGCGCTCCCGCTCGCGAGCATGACGGGCTTGCCGAGGAAGTGCGTCTGCTGGTTGCCGGGCATGTCGAAATACAGCTTGACTATCTCTCGTTGCTCGAGCAGCGCCTTGATCACCTCAAACGACCCAACGGAATAGATCAGCCGCTCGCCTCGTGCACTGATAGCCATCGACCAGCGACTGAGACGTCGGCCCCACGGCCCTGGAGGGGGTGTCTGGAAGAGCCAGGGAGCCGCAACCGAGTATTGCGTGCGACCGACAGACTGGATGACCTCTGCTCCCAGGAAGAACGGTCCTAGATGGCAACTGCTCAGCAGCACCGCGCGATCGCTGGCGAAAGCCTCTAGCAGTCGTTGCTTGGATGCGGGATCTACGCTTGGCGTCTTCCACGGTCGCCAAAAGAGCGTCTCTCGCACCTGATTCTCGACGATATGCTCCATCGCGAGCTTCTCGGCTTCCACGGCGCGCTCGGTGCCGGCGACTATCGCGACCATCGCGGCACCAGCGCGAGCGCGCTCCTGGGGATTGCGCTCCCAGATCGCCTTGCCCTGTCGACTCGCTTGTGCCATGGCGATCCGCGCGGGCACCAGCCCGCGCAGTGCCGGCGTTGTCTTGATGCCAACGACGAGGCCGTGAGCGGAGGCGTGAGTTGGCTCCACTGGGCGCCGTGCACGAGCGATCGCGCTAGCCAGGTCCGGAGCCTCTTCCACCGGCAGGGTCAATTGCATTTGTGCTCCATCGATTCGAACTGTTGGGGCGCGGATACACGTGTCGGCCCCTCTTTGGTCTCCTATCGACGCGATCCACGCAGGTCATGAGCGGTGCGTTCCGCCGATGGCCGTTTTGTTTCGATCCACGCACGTCATGAGCGGTGCGTCCCGCCGATAGCTGTTGTTTCGATCGGCGCGGATCGATTTTCGGGCGCTTGGTGCACGTGCGCGTGTCGATGAGGGCGCAGTCGATTGGCTAAGCTCAGGCGCCGTGTCAGCCCTATCTCGCATTCCTCGGTGCTGTCTTGTGGCGCGCGGGGTTTGACGTTCCACTTCATTGCACGTCTTCGCTGTAGCCCTCGGCATATCGAGCCTTTCACCGGAGCGGCTGGGTCAGGCGGTGGACGGTGTCGGGCGGCAGTTCATGCTCGATCCGTCGACTGCGTGGCAGGCTCGCTCTGAAGGCGGCTCGCTGAGCGCCGCCGGGATTCACCACGGCGACGCCGCCACGCCACGTCGCTACCTGATGCGTGGCGATCGCACAATCACTCTGTTCGACGGTCTCCCCGTCGACCCGGAGGGTCGGCACATAGCCCACGACGCCAAGCAGATCGCCGATGGATGGGATGGATGGGCGCGCGATCTCGAGGGGCAGTTCTGCGCTGCTCGCATCGACTTGGAGAGCGAGCGAGTGGAGCTGCTGCTCGACTCTTTCGGGCATGCGCCGGTGTTCTTGGCACGCCTAGGTGACGGCGCGCTCGCAAGCAACAGCGTCCAGGTGATCCGTGCATTGCTGGAGCTCGATACGCCGGACCCCCTAGGCGTGAGCTCGATGATCGGCTTTGGCTGGGCGTGGAGCGATCGCACGCTACTGAGCGACGTGCGGCCGCTGGCTGCCGGGTCGGTGCACATATTGGAGAACGGGCGCGTCACCACGCGCACTCATTTTGGGCCGCACAGCATCGATCGTGGAGCCTCCTCGGCAGCGGGCGCGGAGGAGCTCGGCGAGTTCCTCCAAACCCTCACCGAGAGCGCCGTCGCGGGGATCGAGCCGGTTCGCTGTGCACTCACCGCCGGGCGCGACAGCCGCCTGCTGCTCGCGCTACTGCGGGCTGGCGGCGTAGCGGCCGACTACTACACGATCGGCCGAGTTGGAGAAGGGGACGTCGACTACGCGCGGGAGCTGGCCGCGAAGTTCGATCTCTCCCATCGTCTACTTACCCCAAATGAAGATGACCCAGAGCTCGACTGGGTGCGGATCGCGGCTCGCCTCGTCGCGCAGACGGACGGCCTGTCGAGTCTTTCGCAGCTGACCGATTACCTGGATCTCAGTCAGCCGCCGCGGCGGCTCGGGATCAAGCTCGGTGGGATCGGCGCGGAGATCGGACGCGCTGGCCCGGGTGACATGTCGATAACGATCGCGAACGTGCCGCTGCTTGGAAGGGTCACGAACATCCAACGCCGCGCATTGATGATGAAGACAGATGCCTTTACGAACCTTATGACTCCCGAGGCGCGAGCCATGCTGGAGAGCAGTGTCAACGAGTTCTGCGCGGAGCGCGAAACTGAGGGATGGCAGGTGCGGGAGATGGCCGAGCTGTTCTACGCATTCGAGCGCGTGGTTGGTTGGGGATCGACCGGACCGCGTCGCGCCGCGGTAGCGGACGATCTCTTCAGCCCCTACTGCTCTCGGCGCTATGCCGAGTACTGCCTGGGTCTCTCCCCGGCGCAGCGCTACGTGGAACTCCCCTATCACCGACTGATGTCACGCCTATCGCCTGAGTTGCGCGATCATCGCTTCGAGATTCCCCTGCGACCCCCGCGCCCTCGCCGCGCTGGATGGCGCGCAACGCGCAAGCTCACGCGCACTCTTGCCGAGCGCTCAGGATTGCGGACCTCCAAGCGCAACGCGCATGCACCGGACAGCTTGCCCTTCGTCTTCGAGTGGTTCGAGCGTCACCTCGATCTCATGCGCGAGCTGTGCGCCGACGACGGCTCAGCGCTATGGGAGGTCGTCGATCGTGAGCGGATAAACGAGCTTCTGCACGGCACTCTGGAGCAACGTCTCCCTCAACTCGACGGACTGTTGCGGGTGGCGACTGTGTTCTGGTATTTCCACGGTCCACTCCCTACGTAGGCGGTGGCGATACCGTTCGGGCCGTGCGCGTGCTTGTCATCTCCAATCTCTACCCACCCGTCGTGCGGGGAGGCTACGAGGTCGAGTGCTCCGGCGTCGTTGAACGTCTGCGCGAGCACCATGAGGTGCTAGTACTGACGGGCGACCACGAACGCGAGCGCATGGAGGCCCAAGATGGCGTCTGGCGCGAGCTTCCCTGGCTCGCGGATACTTGGCATGGCGCCGTTCGTGCTCCAGCGGCAGCCCAGCGGGCGGTAAAGGTGGCCAGGCGAGCGCTCGAGTGGCAGCCCGACCTTGTCTACGCATGGAACAACTCAGGGGTCTCCCAGTCGGCGCTGCGGGTGCTTGCCGACAACGGAGCCCCCATTGCCTTTCGCGTGTGCTCGCACGGTATCGGGGAGATCTTCGTGGCCGACCAGTTCATGCGGGAGCTGTTGCCGCGCCGTAGGCGTCCGTCGCGGGCCGCGTGGAGCGCCGGCTGCCGAGCGCTGAACCGTCTGCCGTCTCTGCGTCTGGAGCCCAAGGCGCCGTTGCGCGTGGCGATCTCGTGGAACTCGGAGTTCATTCGCCACGCTGTGAGCCTGCCATCGTTCGTCGAGCCGGTGCTCGAGCGCATCGGCCACTCCGTCCCACGCTACGGGGACCTCTATGCGGCTGTCACGCGCGATCCGGCGCCAGAGCCCGAGATCGTGTTCCTCGGACGGGTCACGCCGTTCAAGGGCCTATCGGTAGCGATCGAAGCGCTTGCGCTGTTGCGCTCCGATCACGATCTCTCGGCGCGCCTTGTGGTGATCGGTCCCGAAGATCCCGATCACGGCGCTGAGATGCGCGGCTTGGCTGAGCGTCTTGGCGTTGCCGAGGCGGTGAGCTGGCAGGGACAGCTCACCGCCGAGCAGGCCGCGGCCGCGCTCGCGCGGGCGCACGCCATGATCGTTCCCTCGCTCTGGCTCGAGCCGTTCCCGCTGGTGACGATCGAGGGTGCCCTGGCGCGGGTTCCGCTGGTGGCGGCCGATATAGGAGGAATCGGCGAGGGAATGCGCGAGGAGGAGCACGCGCTGCTGTTCGCGCCCGGCGACGCAGCCGCCGCCGCGACGGCTTTGACGCGCACGCTGCGTGAGCGCGATCAAACTCAGGCGCGCGTGGGGCGCGCTCACGAACGCGCTCAGGAGTTCCGGCTCGGTCCCTACTTGGACGATCAGGAGCGGTTCGTTCTCGACGCCGCCGCCGCTTTGCGAGCCTCCGCGGGCGGGACCGGCCAACCGCTGCGGACAGGTTAGGTGACTGGCGTGGCCAAGGATCGGGATTTGGTGTCGCGAGAGGATTTTGCTCGTGTCAGGCGCCGCACGGTGAACACCGCGCTGTCCACATACGACAATCATCCCCACGACGGCTACAAGCCGGAGGCCTTCAGGCACTACATCCGTGAGCATGCGCTGCTGGGGGCGCTCGAGAAGCTCGACTTTGCGACGGTGCTCGACGTCGGGTGCTCAGAGGGATATTTCATGAAGATCGTCGGTGAGCGTTTCGGCGTGGAAGTGTGGGGTGTCGACCTCTCCACGGTGGCGCTTGCCAAGGCTTGCGAGAAGTACGGACTCAACGTGGCCGCGGCCGACGTTACGCGCCTGCCGTTCGCCGACGGGAGCTTCGACCTTGTCTTCTCTACGGAGGCCATCGAGTACGTGCTCGACCCTGAGGAGATGATCGCCGAGATGCGAAGGGTGGCGCGCGGCACCGCCCTCGTCATGGCTCCCGTGAGCCAGGTCGAGCAGGAGCCCGACTACGAGGTCCAGCTCGAGGGTCATGTCAACGACTTCGACGCGGCAGCCGTCAGGCGCCTGTTCGGTCCTGACGCACAGTTGGGAAGCTTCCGCTGCAACGCGACCCTTGCGCTGATCGTCGGCACCCGTCGCCATCTGCCGGCCGGCATCCGAGATGGTCTCTACCGCCTCGATCATTTCGTATCTCAGCACTGGGGGGCGCCAGAGCACCGATTCAAGCCACTGCGCAACCGTGACTGGCTGATCAGCTTCCCAGCGGAAGGTATCGCCGATGGGCCGCCTCAGTGGCGTTGCCCGGCGTGTCGCGGCGAGCTCGACGAGCAAGAGCGGGAGCGGACGCTGCGCTGCTCGGGCTGCGGAGCGCTCTACCCGCTGGACGCCGGGGTCCCCGACTTCTTCGAGTCGGCTCGAGTGCCCTGACACCGATGCCTGGTCCCAGCCCCTGACACCAGCGCCGGTCTCGGCGCCCGGCGGCGATTGAGTTCTAAAACCCTGTGCAGTTGGTTACATGCAGCGCTTTGACGCCGGTGCTTTCGCGTTCCTGTACGCGGCAGTTCTTTCGCGCCCATAGGACCGCAGGGCTCTCCAGCGGTTCGCTTTGCAAGGAGGGGTCGACCTCGGCGAAGATCATCCAGAAGGTGCCGCCTCCGATACGTGCCATGCGCTTGGCGACAGCGACGCTCGGTGGCCCGTTGGGCACGCTTCCATAGCCGGTGCGATCCTTGAAGCCGACGAACCCGGCGGGGAGTGGAAGTTCGCGCCACTCCTGCACGATGAGCTCGCCGTTACGTGCGCGGAAAGCCGGGTCGTAGTAGCCGATTGAGGGGAGCACCAGCGCGTTATCGACGAGCGTTGGTTGACCGGAAGCACGTTCGGCTCGCAGCCAGGCTGCTATCGGTGGCCAGTTCTCTTGCAGCGTTTTCACCTGGCGGGCGTCGGCGAATAGTCCCACGCCCGCGATGATCGCGAGGCATCCAGCCGCGAGTACGGCGCCGCGTCCGTGTTGCCATAGCTTGGCGGCCGCGAGGGCCCCCAATAGGCATAGTCCTGGCAGCGCGATGATCGCGTAGCGTGGCCAGAAAACAGGCTCCACCGCCGATACGGCGAGCAGCAAGCCAACGGGGACCAATCCCCAACAGGCGGCGATAGCGAACGAGCTGCGCTCCAGTGCCGCGGTGCTACGGCGCAAGAGCGACAGCGCTGCCACAACCAAGACGAGACCAGCCGCAAGCGTCACCCAGCGCACGGCGGACACGCCCGAGAAGCCTCCGGTGAACTCCTGTAGCGCCAGCTCCACCAGTTCGCGATCCAGTTTCGGCAGCCAGTAAAGCGGGTTGCGTCGGCTGCGCGAGATCGTGGCGGCAACGAGCAGCGGCACGCAGCACAGGAACAGCGCGAGCAATGACCACAGCCAACGTCGCACCTCGCTGCGCCCTGCTCGCCACACGATCAGCGCCTGGGCGGGTATGGCGATCGGCGCCGCGAGCAGATCGCTGTAGGCGAGCAACGCCATCGCGGCGACGTAGGCCGCCCAGGCTCGACGTCGATGTCCGTCCTCGCTCTCGTCCTCGCCTGAGACGGCGCGCACGAGCGCCCCGAAGGAGAGGCATGCGCCCAGCACGACAAATGCGTAAGAGCGCGCCTCCTGGCTGTACCAGACCGCCATCGGATTGATGGCCAGTAGTGCGGCAGCTAGCAGCGCTACGGTGCGCTGGCGCACGAATCCCCGCGTCGCCCAGTAGAGCGCCGGGACGCTTGCCGTGCCGGCGAGTACCGCGGGCAGGCGCAGAACCGTTGCGCTCGAGCCAAAAATGCGGATCACCGGCCACAGGACGATCGAATATGGAGTGCCGTTCGCTTCATAGCCAAACAGGGTGAGCATGTGACCGAAGCTGCGCTGGGCGAGTGCGAGCGAGTACGCCTCATCGGTGAAGAGGCTGCGAGATAGGCTCGTCACGCGCAGCAGCAGCGCAAGGGTGGTGAGCGCGAGGAGTGCGCCCGTCTCCCAGCTCGTGCTAGGACGGACGGGTTTGGTTGTGATGGTGGGTGAGCTCATCGTCCTTGGGTGCCTCGCGAACCTTACGGGGAGTGTGGGAGCCCCCCGCCTGGCGAACGGGCGATGGCTCATGTGGCCCGATGCGGCTCAGCGCTGTATGACAACTTCCGCTTTGGGTTCCCCGTACATGCGACGCAGAGCCTTTAGCCTGACTGCCGTGGGCCGTGGGGCGGTGAATCGGGAGACGGCAAAGGTTTTGGTCCTGCGCACTCCCGCCAAGCGAAAGCCGCTGGGCGGGCTCATGGGTACTACGGGAGGCAGGGGAGAGCGGGCGGCGCGCTTTTGGCGCAACGCCACGAAGTCCAATTCGCGAGTCGTGACGTTCACGCCGCTCGAGCCCTGGAAAGGTCCTAGGTAGACGGATAGCGGCAGCGAGGCAAACTCTTCGCCAACGACGACGCGGCTGGTGGCTGGTGTCGAGAGCGCTTGGGCGATGCCGCGCCAGTCATCGCGCTGGTACACCGGGATCACGTTGATCGCGACGATCACCGCCAGGGACACAGTGCATAGTCCCACTCCCAACAGAGGGCCGGTGCGGCCCGCGCGTGCCATGCCCAAGCCACCCGCCACAAGAACAGCCAGCGGCACCCAGGTGGCGATCACGTTGCGCCCATCAAAGACGTCCACCAGGTGTGTGACAGCCAGCAACAGCGGCAGGGCGAGCCCGCTCCCGGCAACGATCGCGACATCGCGAGCGATTCGCAGCTCGCGTGGCTGGCCGCGGCGCCACAGCAGCGCCACAGCGCCGGTTGCCAGCAGCACGATGAGCACCCCTCCCAGGATCTCCAATGGTGCGTAGAGCCCGACCGCGAACTGCTTGACCGCCTCGGCAAGCCGCGAGGTCAGGGATTCCGCTTCGATCCAACTGGCCTTTCCGTCCGCGCGCTCGGCCAGGGCCAGCGGAAGGAGCGCGATGCCTACGAGTACGACGGCGCCGACCGGGGCGCGCACGCGTCGCCATCCCAGCCGCCGCGCCAGGATAAATGCCTCCGGCACGAACAGGAACGCCGCGAAGTAGTGCGTTAGAACGGCCAGGCTCGAGATGCCAGCCCAGAGCGCCAGATTACGTCGATCGGGCGCTTGAAGCGCTCGCTGCCAAAGCGCGAAGGCCGCCGCGCCGAAGAGGATCAGCAGCGCGTAAGCCCGAGCCTCCTGTGAGTAGTAGTACATGGCGGGGTTGACCACCGCGAGCGCCGCCGCCCACACCCCTACGCGCGGCGATATTCGACGTCCAGCCATATACATCACAGGAATAGTGATCGTGCCGATCAACGCCGAGAGTGAGCGGAAGCCAAGCGGCCCGGCGCCGAAAACTTTCGTCCACCCCCACACAAGGATGTAATAGAGGGGGGGCGCCGACTCGCTGGAGGATAGATGGGAGAGCATTCCCCAGAATCCGCGGTGCACCAGGATGATGGTGGCCGACTCGTCGAGCCAGATGCTCTGCACGTTCAGCGTGCCGAACCGCAGAACCGCCGCCAATGCGGTGAGACCTAGGACGATCGCCGTGGTCTGGTGGCGCGATTCCCCCGTGACGGCTGTGGCGCGTGAGCGCAAGGTCACATTCGTAGGGGCCGCGTGGGCGATGTTAGGCTCGTCAACCGTGCCCATCGAGCCATTATCTCAGCCTGTCCCCCTATCAGCTGTCCTCCTCTCGGCCGCCCCTGTCTCAGTTGTTAGCGTCTCGCCTGCGCGTAGCTCAGTTATCCAGCCTCCGGTTGCCCACGATGACCGATGGACGGCCGCTCTCGTTTGCGGGTCGGGTGCAACTTCGACGGCTGGTCAAGGACCACCGTTGTCCTACCGATAGGCCTAGCGTGGCATCTTTGCGACGGCACCCACGTATCATGGAGGCAGTGCAAAGCCCAACCACGAAGGCCGGCTGACTATGGCCGATCAAGACCCTACGCTCGATAACCAGACGGCTCCCTCAATATCGCCCTTCGAGCTGCTGGCGATCCTCTGGCGGCGCAAGCTGATCGTTGGCGTCGTCCTCCTTGTCAGCGTCGCGGCGTCTGTAGGGCTGTCGCTGCGCTCGCCCAAGCAGTACAGCGCCTCGGCGGAGCTGTTGTTCCGTGAACCCGGATTCGCGCAGGCGCTCTTCGGCACGAGTCTTTTCCAGACCGGTTCCGAAGAACCGCAGCGCACGACCCAGACCAACATCGACGTGGTCACTTCGCTCAACGTGGCTGCTCAGGCTCAGAGTTTGCTTCATACCAAGGAATCGGTTACCTCTCTGCTCGGCTCGATTTCAGTGTCGCCCAGCTCCAACGCGAACATCGCGAATATCACGGCCACGCGCTCCAATCCGGAGGAAGCCGCTGCCGTTGCCAACGCGTTCGCCAATGCTTACATCGCATACGGGCGCGAAACCGATCGCGCTCTGGTTGGGCAGGCGGAGGAACTGGTAAGCAAGTCGCTGGTAACTGCCACGCCTGCCGAAAAGCCACGGCTTGAATCCAGTCTGCGCCAACTGCGGGTTCTCCAGGCGATTCAGACTGGTAATGGGGAGGTCATCGCCTCCGCGGTGCCAAACGACGTGGCTGTCTCGCCGAAGCCCAAGCGCGATGCTCTCCTTGGTCTAGTGGTGGGTCTGCTGCTCGGTTGTGGACTGGCCTTGCTCGTGGATTATCTGGACCGTAGGCTCAAGACGCTTGACGATGTCGAGCGTGCCTACGGCGGCTATCCCATCATTGCCGGCATTCCGCGATCGGGACGTGGTGCGCTTGACCCCTCTCAGCTCGCGGGACCGACTGGAGAGGCCTACCGCATGCTGCGGGAGAGCGTGCGCTTTCTCGATCCCACTGGCCTAGCAAAGTGCTTTGTGATTACAAGCGCGGATGAGAGTGAGGGCAAGAGCACGGTGGCGGTGAACCTCGCGTCCGTCGTTGCCGCGGTGGGCCAACGCGTAATGGTGCTCGAGGCCGACATGCGCCGCCCCACGGCGGCCGCTGAGCTTGGCGCGCAGCGTGGCGCTCCGGGCCTCTCGGATCTGCTGGTGACGAATGTGCGCATCGAGGACTACCTGGTTATGGCCCCTGGCGAGTCCAATCTAGTTGTCCTACCCGGCGGTACCACACCGCCCAACTCCGCGGATCTGCTCAGCGTCGCACGTATGGGCGATGTCATCGCGCAGGCACGCGAGGCGGCGGACATCATCATCATCGACTCTCCTCCGTTGTTGCCTGTTGCGGACACACGCGTGCTGCTTCAGCGCCACGAGGTCGACGGCGTCATCGTGGTTGCCCGTGCGGGAGTCAGTCGGCGCGACCGAGCCCGGGCGGCGCGACGTGTGCTGGAGCAGAGCGGTCAGCGTGTGTTTGGGCTCGTAGTTACCGGTGTCGCCCGATCGTCGAACGACTACTACCACTACTACGACGATTCATCACCCAAGGATGAAGGCAAGTCGTCGCGCAAAGATGACGACAAGCCAACAAGCAACGACGTCGCGGGTGCTACCCCGAAGGTCAAGCACGATGGGGGCCTAGGGCGTCATAGGGTTTGAGGCGGCCGCCCAATGCGCCCCAGGCGCACTGAGAGCACGCCTCCCATCGCTCCAAGCAGCAGGTCGAGCTGAGCCCAGTAGAAGCTGTCGTAAAAGATGGTCACAACGGCTATCCCCAGGACACCGAGGGCCAAGGCGAGATCGACGGGTGGGGCAGTCCCGAGGCGCATCCAGCGTGCCAATGCCCGTAGCGCGATGACGATCGGGATGAGCACGGCAGCGAGGCCGACCAGCCCCATGTCAACGGCTATGGACAGGTAGCCGTTGTCGAGCGCACCGATGTCTGTGCGGTTCTGGGCTTCGGTGGCCGCGAAGCCGGGCACTCCGGCTCCGAACACGGGGTGCTTTTCAACCTGTTCGAGCGCATAGCCATAGCTCCAGGTCCGATGCGTCACGGATATGCTGCTCGCCGTCTTGGCGTTGAGCCGCTGTTCGATGACCTTGTGCAACGAGCCCGTGCCAAGAATGATTCCTGCGGCGACCACCGTGGCCAGGCTTACCAAGACGAGGGGACGGAAATTACCACCTCTGGCGAGCAGGGCTACGAGGACCACCAACATCACGATCGCCGCGATCCAAGAGCTCCGCGATTCGCTGAAGATGATGAATGCTATGCCGACGGCCGTCACGATCCCGGCCAGCAGACGTGAATGGCGGAACGCGAACAGCAGAGCAAGCGGTAGAAGCCCAACGATGAGCGCGCCGTATGTGATCGGGTACCCGACGAAGTAGCCCAGTCGCTCGTTCGGCGCTGAGAGGTATGCCTCACTGCCGAAGAGCACGAGTATCAGCAGCCCGGCAAAAGCCGCTGCCGGCCAACCACGAGCGGCATCGAAGCGCCTCGCGCATAGGAATGCCACGCCGAGGAACGGAAAGCCGACGACCGAGCCGTTTGTCATCTGGGAGACACCCCCCAGCGTCACGTAGATGACTGCTGTCAGCCCCGCGAACAGAAGGGCTATCAGGAGGCTGGCGCGACTGGGTCGTGTCCCGCGGATGCCAGCCGCCAGGGACCACAACCATGGCACCAACACCGCTGCCGCGATCGCCGCGGCAAACTCCTTGCGTTCCACCACTGGCGAGCTGGTTTCCCGGGCGTACACGGGAAACCATGGAGCGGCGGCCACGATCACGATTGCCCAGGGAAAAGCTCGGTCTCCCAGCATCGCGAGCCCCACGATCCCCAGCAGGACGATGCACAGCAAGACCACGATACTTGCGTGCCGCTCGACTAGGACAGCGCTGGCAAGACCCAGCAGAATCCCCGCGGTAACGGCAAACGGCCGGCGGCTCAAGACATCCATGGGCTACAGCGTACGCTAGGCGACGCCTTCGACTGGCTTGCGCATCTCCGCCGGCTCAGGGCTCGTTAAATGGACTCCCCGGCTTGGTGGAAGCCGGGGAAGTCGACTGTACCGTTGGCGATTGGCGGTACTGCTGTTCAGCTGAGTTCCTTAAAGCCCGCTTGGAGCACAGCCCAGGCTTCCTTTGGTTCCCATGTGCCGTACTTCAGGAGGGCAAATCCTGCCTGGTTGTTTGTCGGGTGAGCGGTACCTTCGCGTAGGCCGAAGGGAAATAGCGCCCGTATCCAAGGACGTAGCTTGATCTGCTGGATGAGGTCGGCGTAGTAATGGGTCTGAGTAGCTTCGCTCACTTCCCAAGTCGACCAGCCCTCCTCGGTGATCCAAAATGGGACATTCACACCATGGGCCAGGAACTTTTCCCGGATCGTGTCGATTCGCTGAAAGCCCCACAGGCCGCTTGTGTCCAGATACCCGCCCTTTTGCTTCAGCGGTAGGGCGGGGTCGCCGCCGTAGGGATGAACCGACACACCGTCGATCCATTTGCCGAGCGTTGGCGCGGCGGTGAACATGTCGTCGATCCAGGTCTTCTGTTCTGGGCTGGAGCCTCCCGTCTGGGCTGACTCCTGGTAGTCAGCGGCGAGCAGCAGCTTGACTGACGGCGCTACCTTCTTGGCTGCTTCAGCCGCCGCTAGCGCGTCTCGGCCATAGGCCTCTGGTTCGGGGGTGTGTTCAGACCAGGCGTAGGCGAAGTAGGGCTCGTTCCACAACTCCCACCACTGCAGGTTGGCTGAGGTGCCCGGCCCGTAGCGGGCGACCGCCGCCGCTACGAATTCCGCGTAGGCGGCGGCATTGGTGGGGCTGGTCCAGGACGGTGCGTACCCCACAATGGGCAGAATGGTGATCCCATCGGCCTTGGCCGCGGTGACAGTCTTGTCGAAGCCCGTCCACTTGAAGACGCCCTTTTCCGGCTCGATTTCCGACCAGGCCAGGTCCTCGCGCTCCCAGTTCACGCCGAGGGAGCTCATCTCTGAGGCGATTGACGGCATGTTGTTGACTCCCCATCCCTGCAGGCTGGCGTTGATGCCCTTTACAAAGGGCAGACCGAAGGTTTCTGAGGAACTAGCCGGCGATTCTGGAGTGCCGGTGGGGGATTCTTGTGAGATAGGCGATTCGGGAAGAGTGACTGGCGATTCGGGCGAGATGGGGGGCGATTGGCTGGGAGAAGAGCCGCCACTAGCCGGCTGTGCCGGGTAGGTGATTGGTACTTCCAGCGCCCACGCGCTGCCTTCGACATCTGTTCTGACGCTGTAGCGCACGGTGGCGCCTGGAACGGCTGGGGGCGTGATCGAGGTGCCGCTGACGACCGAGTACTGTTCGGCTTGACCGGGCACCTTTGTAACGAGCACGTAAGTGCTGACATTGGCGACCTCATCCCACTTGAGGGTTTGTCCGGAAGCGGTGATCGTTGGGGCGGCTTGTGGGTCGGGTGCGTTGGCGGTTGGTGTTTCGGTGATCGCCGGGTAGGCGATCGACACTTCGTGTGCCCACACGCTGCCTTCGACGTCCGTTCTGACGCTGTAGTGCACGGTGGTGCCGGGCACGGGTGGGGGCGTGATCGAGGTGCCGCTGATGACTGAGTACTGTTCGCCTTGACCTGGCACCTTGCGCACAAACACGTAGCCGACATTGGCGGTTGGCTTCCAGGTCAGGGTTTCGCCGGAAACAGTGATCTGGGGAGCCTGGCGCGCAGACTGCCGAAATCGCCGCGAAGCTGTGATCCCACGGCTATTGGCTCTACCTGTGGCACGTGCGATCTTCGTAAGCGTGCGCTGCGCTACCGCCAGTTTGGTGCCGGCTCGCTGAAGCGCGCGACGCGCGTCCTTGCAGTGCGTGGGATGCTCGTTCAGGCAAGTCTTCAAGGATTTGGCGTCGGCTACCAGTTTGCGGTCGGCCTTCCGCGCGCGCGTTGCGGCGGCTCTTAGAGAGGTCGTTTTTGCGCTGTGCCGCGCTGTGCTGCTGATCGTGGCGATCGGCTGGTTTGTGCTCGCTGCCGCGCTGGCGACGATCGTCAAGAGGGCCAAGCATGTCGCCAGGAGCAGCGTGACTACCTGCTCAACCCTGTTCCAGCGGGGACGGGGGTGGGACGTAAACATGCGTCACATCTCCTTCGGGAGCCGGGCTGTCTCTGAGAGACCCCTGGCTTTGCGAGCCCGCCTCGCGACGGGGGTGCCTTTATCGGGATTTGCGTGGGCGCTCTTCAGTAATTGTCAGGCGCCGTTGCCTTCTAAAGTGCTGCAACAAAGCTTTCGGCGCTAAGCGTGCGTCTCTTTAGATGGCCAGAGGCATTCTGGACGCTTGGGAGATATGCAAGGCCGATTGCATATTGGTGCGTGTTTTACGCTCCGGGGTTTGCCTGTCGGTGTGCGTCATATACGAGCTTGCCGGTTGGGCGTTGGCGTCCTTGAATTAGCTCATCGCCACCGACAGCGGTGCGACCGCGACTCAGGTTTGTAGAAGGGCCTGCAGCGCGTCGATCGAGTAGCGCTGCTCGGCCAGCGTCCGACCGGTACGCGCGATCTCTGGAGCGCCGTCGCGCAGCACCTGCACGAGCGCGTCGGCGAACGCCTGGCAGCCGTCGGCCACCAGGCAATGCTGGCGGTGACGCAGGCTAAGACCCGCTACCGCACGCGGTGTGGCGATTGCGGGTAGGCCATAAGCCAGCGCCTCGATCAGCTTCAGCGGCGTGCCACCGCCCTGTAGCAGGGGCACCACCGCGCAGGAGGAGCGGGCGTAGGCGGCGTGCAAGTCATCAACGAAACCAAGCGTCTCCACGCGCGGGTCGCTCGAGGGTGGCTGTTCCAGGCCAGCCCCGATCAGCGTCAGCTTTGCGTCGGGTAGCTCCGCCCAGACCCGCGGGAAGACTTCATCCAGCAGGAAGCACAAGCCGGTTTGGTTGGGCTTGTAGTCGAAGTTCGCCACAAACAGCGCCCGTCGCTCCTCAATGAGCGGAGTTACAGGCTCGATGGCGGCGACATCGACCACGTTCGGCACGTAGCGCAGTTGCGCCGTGGGACACAGCTTGTGGGCGGCCGCGAGATCGGCCTCGCTCACCATCCAGGATTCAGCGGCACGGGTTAGCAGGCCTCGCTCGAAGGCCATCAACGTACGCGGTGAGCCGGTGCGGGGGATGCCGAGTTCATGACGAAAGCCCGACTCGAAGTTGTGAGCGTTGTAGATGACCGCGCGCTTGCGCGCGAGGTGTGCGAGCGTTGTGGCCGCAAGAGGTCCGTCGGCTACAACGCGACCTCGGTCCGGGAGCGCCGCTAGGCGTGCGGCTTGGGTTGCTAGGTCGGGGGAGATGCCGCGGGCGACCGTTACGGGAACTCGGGCCAGACGGGCGTTGGTATAGCTGAGCATGCGCCGGAGCCCGCGCGAGGCGACCACTTCATGCAACTCGATGCCGGGGATGGCGCGGAACGCAGCATCCGGCTCGGTGCCTTCGAAACGGGTGTACAGCAGATCCAGGCCGCCGTTCGCCGCAAGCGCCCGGGCCACACCGTAGGTGCGTAGTGCACGCCCGGAACGCAACACCGGTGTGTGCGTTGTGACCAGTAGGTCTCTCATGGCCGCAATACCGGTGTGTGCGTTGTGACTAGTAGGTCTCTCATGGCCGATAGCTCGTGCGAGGCGAGGTGGCTGAGAGCAGGTGGCTCACAGTGCCTCGATGGCGGTTGCTATCTCTTCCAGGCGCCGGTCCCAGGAGTGAGCGGCGGCGCCACGCGACCGCTCAGCGCGGCGCTCTGGGCAGTCCTTGGCAAGTGCCTTGTCGAGCAGCTCCGCGATCCCCAGAGCATCGGGGGCTGTGGCGATCTCGGTTACCTCAGCTAGGGCGGGCAGCGGTGTTGCCACCACCGGCAGGCCCGCCGCCAAGTACTCGTAGACCTTCATGGGGAAGATGCTCTCAGTGAGCTCGTTGCGAGCGTAGGGGATGAGACCGGCATCGGCGGCACGCAGGACCTCGGGGAGCTGTTGGTAGGAGCGAGCCCCGAGTAGGTGGATGTTGGGCTCGGCGGCGAGCCCGGAGACGTCGGTGAGCGGATCCCCGGGCCCGACTGGTCCAACCAGTGCAAACGACCAGGCTGGACGTAGACGCGCGAGCTCCGCGAGTAGCGCCAGGTCCAGCTTGATCGACACGATCGCGCCCGTGAACACGATCCGGGGACGGGGAAGAGCATCCAGATCGCGATCTACCGGTCCGGAGGTGAGCGCGCGTGAGAAGAGCTCGGTATCGGCAACGTTGGGGGCGTCCATCACGTTGTGCGAGATCGTCCTCAGCCGTTTGGCAAGTGCTGGTGCGCTGGCCAATACGAGGTCGGCGCGGGCGACAAAGCGCTGCTCGGCCTCACGAAAGCTCGCCGCGTCGATGCGCTCGTGCGCCGCGATGTCATCCACGCAGTGGTACACAACGAGCTCTGGGTGCAGCGCATCGACCAGGACCTCCGCCTGGGGGACATAGGCCCACAGGATGGGCCGTCTCAACCCGAGTTTTCGGGCGGCTCGGCGCACGAGCGCTGGCAGCAGGCGGGAGTTGACTGCCCTTACCACCCGTGAGCCGTGCAGCGGTAGCACCAGTGGCGAGAGCACATACAGTCCGTCCATTGCGCGCGGTCCCGCGAGTCCGCGTCGCAGTCGTCTGGCGATCCGCTTCAGGTCGCGTCCGGCGAGCTGGGGTCGGCGCAGGCCTAGCGACTCGACGAACAGTACGCGGTTATCGCGCGCTAGGCGCGACATCAGATGGTGTTGATTAGTCCACAGCTCCGTGTCCCAGTCGGCGAATCCGACGCACACGATGTCGTGGTCCTCGAGATGCGGATGCTCGCCCATCGGCGCCATGATCCCAGGCGCCGGGGCGTGTAGTCTCGCGCGGGTGCACTCATCAGATAGCCAAACGGCCAGCGCCACAGCGCTCGAGGAGTTGCGCTCGCGCTTCAAGCGCGTCGCGATCGCCCATGAGTGGCTGACCATCCCGGGCGGATCGGAGCAGGTGGTGATGCAACTGCTGGAGATGTTCCCGCAGGCCGAGTTGTTCACCACGGTGTACGACCCCACGCCCTGGCCCGCGCTGATCACAGAGCGCCCAGTTCACGCCTCTTTCCTCAATCGCATCCCCGGCGCTGTGCGCCACTATCCGAAGCTGCTGCCGCTGATGAACCGCGCTTTTCGCTCGTTCGATCTCAGCGGCTTCGACCTCGTGCTTTCGAGCAACCACGCCTGCGCGAAGAATGTGCGCACTCCGGCTGGGGCTCTACACGTGTGCTACTGCCACACGCCGATGCGCTACGCGTGGGAGGAGGGCTTCCTGGAGGGTGAGGAGGTGGGACGTGTGACGCGGCTGATGCTGCCGCCGTTGCTCGAGCGGCTGCGAAGGCAAGATCTGGTGGGTGCTGGGGGGCCCGATGTGTTCGTGGCGAACTCCAATCATGTGGCCGAGCGCATCGAGCGCTACTACGGACGTAGTGCCGAGGTCGTCCATCCGCCGGTCGATGTCGAGCACTTTCTCGGGTTGAGCCGCGCGCCGCGGGACTTCTATCTGGCGTTCGGCCGTGTGGTCCCCTACAAGCGTGTAGATCTGGCAGTGGACGCCTGCACGCGCCTGGGTCGAGAGCTCGCGGTTGCTGGTGATGGCAGAGCCCTTCAGAGTGTGCGTGCCGCGGCGGGAAAAGGCACGAGCTTCCTCGGCAAGGTCTCTGAGGCTGAGCGCGACGAGTTGCTGAGCGGTGCCCGTGCGCTGCTCTTCCCTGGCGAGGAGGACTTTGGGATCGTGCCGGTGGAGGCACAGGCCGCGGGCGTGCCGGTAATCGCCTATCGCGTCGGTGGTGCCTCTGAGTCTGTACTGGATGGGCGCACCGGAGTGCTCTTCGATGAGCAGAGCGCACCAGCGCTCGCCCAGGCCATCGAGCGCTTCGAGGGACTCGAGCTCGACGAGCATGAGCTGCGTGAGAACGCTAGAGGCTTCGGTGAGGGTCGCTTTCGTGCGGAGATGGCGGCGGTGATCGCCCGCGCGGAGCAGGCGCGAGCGATCACCGCCGCCGCGCCCTCGCGCTCCTAGCGGTGTGGCGATCGAGTTGGAAGGCTGAGGTGCGGTAGGGCTAGAGGCTGAACGCTCGGTCAGCCTCGTCGACGACATGGCGGGCGATGGCCAACGAAGAGGTGGCTGCCGGCGAGGGAGCATTGCGGACGTGCAGCGCCCGCTCAGTTGCGGAGAACACGAAGTCATCCACGAGCCGACCGTCGCGTCCAAGCGCTTGGGCACGCACACCGGCGAATGCTGGCTTTACGTCGGCCACGCGCAGCTCGGGCACATAGCGCGCGGCGGCATGGACGAAGGCTGAGCGCTGTGCGGCGTGGCGTAGCTCGGTCACCCCGGTTCTCCACCAGTTGGCAAGCATCCGCCATGTGCCCGGCCAGCGCAGAGTGTCGAGCATGTCACGGCCGCGAACGGTGGCGAGGTTATAGGCATCGCGGGCTCCCACCATTAGCGCTGTTGGGCCGATTAGCACGTCACCGTCGATGTGCTTGGTCAGATGAACGCCGAGAAAGGGTAGAGCGGGGTCCGGGACAGGGTAGATTAGCGAGCGCACTAGATGTCGGCGCTCGGGCACGAGTCGCAGATATGCCCCACGGAAGGGCACGATCCGCGGGTCGGGGTCGGCTCCCGCCAGGACCGCCAGCCGGTCGGCCCAAGCGCCCGCGCAGAAGATGGCATGGCTGGCTTCAGTCGTCCCTTGGGAATGGGTGAGACGTACCGATCTCGTTGCGGTTGTGACCTGTGTGAGTTCGCACGCGGTAGCCACAGTGCCATCCCCCTCCAACACGTCATCCGCGTATGCGTGGGCCACGGCTGAGAAGTTGGCGATGCCTGTGTTGGGAGAGTGCAGTCCCGCGATGCCCTGGGCGTGGGGCTCTAGCTCCTGGATCCCCGCCGCGTCGATCCGACGAAGGCCGTGTACGCCATTGGCTTTACCCCTTCGCTCGAGCTCGTCGAGCCGTTCGAGCTCGGAGCGGTCGGTTGCCACGATCAGCTTCCCGCATCGCTCGTTTGCGATGCCGCGGGCTTCGCAGTACTCGTACATCTCTCGCGCACCCTCAACGCACAGACGTGCCTTCAGCGATCCCGGCTGGTAGTAGACGCCTGCGTGGATGACGCCGGAGTTGTGCCCGGTTTGATGTTCTCCCACCCGAGCCTCGCGCTCGATCACACAAACCGAGGCGCGTGGATTGCGCCGGATCAGCTCGCGTGCAACAGCCAGCCCGACGATTCCACCGCCCACGACGGCGAAATCGCAGCTCGTGGGCGCTTGGGTGGGCTTTGTGGAGGTGCTGGACACGCGCCCAGGCTATCTGACGGGCCCCCGGCTCCCTCAAGCCCGGGGTGGCTGTCTGGCGGCTGGGTCGAAGATCTCTTCTAGAAAGAGCCGCGTCTTTGGGAGAGGCTCGACTGCCGGATACATTTGCCCGAGCAGCTCGAGCGTCTCCTGGACGCTTCCCAATTCACACTCGCGAATGAGCACTTCAATGTCCTCATCGTCCTCGCCGAAACGCATTGCCATCAGCTTCATCGCAAGCAGGTATCGGGGCGAGGCCGTCGTGATTTCGATTCCCTGGATGTCGGGCACGGGGCGAGGATCCTCGTCCTTTCCGGGCATGAAGCCCTTCGCCGCGTCGTTAAGCCAGTCCTCGGGTAGGCCAAGCTCCTCGGCCACTTTCGCGGCGGCCTCGTAAATCGAGGACTTGGGCTCGAACACCGCGTCGATGTCCTTCGTTACTCGCCTCGTGGAGTAAGCGAGCGCCATCGCTGCCCCTCCGAAGATGAAGATCTGCCCGTGGATACCTTGACTGGACAGCTCATTCCCGAGCGCTTGTAGCGCCTCGAGGATCTCGACACGCGAAAAGCGCTGCGAGGGCCCTTTAGGCACGGTCGAAGACCTCGCGGGCGATGAACACTCCATGGCGCGCGAACACGGCTGGGGTGTGGGCGAGCGTATATGCGTCGAATGCCGGTTTGCTCGTCACAAACCACCAGGGCTCGACGAAACGGCTGGGCTCCTCAACCCACCCTGGGGTTGGGATATTGCCCTCGCGCGCGAAGAACTCGGCGGTGCCAGCCAGCGCGGCGTCAAAGCGCGGGTCGTCCGTCTTGGCCGGCTCCTCTTGCAGTAGCACGATCTTCCCGGGTCGCGAGGATCCCCTGAAGTCGTCTGCGAATCCAAACAGCAGTCGCAAGGCGTCTCGCTCCCGATCGCGTCCAAGATCCTCAGCGATCATTGGTGCGAGTCGCTCAAGGGAGAGGGCCCCGCGTCGCATGCGAGGTAGCGCGTGTATCTCGAGCTCGTGCTCACAGGCCTTCAACAATCGCTCCAGCGTCGGGAGAGTGGGCATCCGAGCCCCCGACTCGTATGCGGCCACGGCGGGCTGGGCAGTGCCCGCACGATGTGCCACTTCAAGCTGAGTGATGCCTGACGCCCGGCGGGCGATCCTTATGAGCCGCGCGACCTCCACAGTGCGAGTATATGCATTTCGATATATCTCTACCTCCCTAGAAGGAGTGGCCGATAGCCATTCCTTACTTCTGGTGGAAGGCCTGGCGCAACAATGGTTAGCGCACCGCTCCCGGACCCCCCGGAGCGGTGGCGGCTGCCGCGTCGAGCAGCCCGGCGCCGTAGAGCGATTGGTCCTGCGGATCGCCGAGCTTGCGCGCGGTGGCCTTCAACCGCGCGGTGATTTGGGTGGGCGTCGGTTTGCGCCCGAGAATGCCTGCGGCGATGATCAAAGCCGCGGTGGCGGCGACATGAGGAGTGGCCATCGATGTGCCTTCATAACCGTTTGGAAAGCCGAACACGCGTGGCGAGGAGCCGGTGAAGGTCATCTGGAAGATGTCACCACCCGAGGGAAGTTCGGGGGTGCAGTTCGGGTCTCCGGGGAGGCTCGCGTCCGGGCCCCCTCCAGGCGCCACGAGCGTTATGCCTCGGCCGTCGTTGGAGTAGCTGGCTAGGCAGCCGTGTTCGGTGGTGGCACCTACAGCCACCACGTGGGCGCCGCGAGCTGGAAAAGGGATGGTGGTGCTGCCCTCGTTGCCGGCCGCGGCTACCACGAGCACGTTATGGCGATAGGCGTAGCGCAGCGCTTCGATCAGCTCAGGGATGTCTGAGGCGCCCACGTCGCTTGAGAACTCGAGGCTCATGTTGATGATGCGAGCGCCGTGATTTACCGCGAAGCGCACGCCTTCGGCGATAACCGAAGCTTCGCCTTCGCCTGCACTGTCGAGCACTCGTACCGGCATGATGCGGGCCGCGTAGGCGAGGCCGGTCAGGCCATAGTGGTTGTTGGTGGCCTCAGCGATGGTGCCCGCCACGAACGTGCCATGACCATTGTGGTCATTGGCGTAGGGGGTGCGGTCGATGAAGTCATAGCCCTGCACGAACGAGTACTTGCTGAAATCCGGGGAGCGCCGGTATCTACCGCGGTTGGCGTAAGCCACGCCCGTATCGAGCACGGCCACGACTACTTTCGATCCCCCTGGCGCTCCATCCGCCGCGACGTTTGCCCACGCCTGCGGCGCATCGATGCCAAAAGTCCCGTCGAAGTTCCACTGTATCTGCTGCCACCCACCTGGATTGCTACCCGTTGTGCCGGGGTCGTTGGGGATCGACACCGAGGTGGAGTGGGCGATGTAGTCCGGCACAGCCCACACCACGTTCTTCTCGCTGCGCAAGGTTGCAAGGGTCGCGTTGAGACTCGCGCCCGCGGGCAGTCTTAGCAGGCGCGTGGTGGAGGATCCATCGGTGGATTCGCCTTGCTCGCTTGCCGATGCTCTGGATGTGCGCGCCGCCGGAGCGCCAGGCGAGGCGTACTTGACGACTATCCGACCTGGGTCATAGGAGCCGAGAGCCAACCCGCTCGGCTGAGGCTCGCCACCGAGCGGCGCTAGGAGCGGCGCTGCCGCGGCAGGCCTTGGCGATGGCCCACCCGGAAGCCCGGCTAGCGTTGCCATGGCGAGCACGGACGCGCACACGGCGAGGGCGTTTAGCCGGCGGCCGGACAAACGTGGATATCGGGTTCGAGCGGTCGGCGGCAAGTTGGCTCCCTAGTAATCATGATGTGTTGGAGACCTCAGAGGTTGCGCTCCCCCCACAATCTGGCCACGAGGAGACGATGAGCGAGCACTTCTTTCCGCGCGACGAGTACTTCATGCGTTTGGCGCTGCGCGAGGCCCAGCGTGCCGTAGAGCACGGGGATGTGCCGATCGGAGCCGTGGTGGCTCATGGCGGCGAGCTGATCGCCGCCGCTCGCAACGAGCGTGAGCTGCGCCAAGATCCCACCGCTCATGCCGAGATCATCGCTTTGCGCGAGGCCGCCCGTGCACTTGGAAGCTGGCGTGTACTCGACGCGGTGCTGTATGTAACGCTCGAGCCATGCGCCATGTGTGCTGGAGCGATCGTTCTTGCCCGCCTCCCACGCGTGGTGTTCGGAGCGAGCGACCCCAAGGCTGGGGCATGCGGAAGCGTGCTCGACGTGCTTGGCGAGCAGCGCCTCAACCATCGCCCGGAGGTCGCCGTCGGTCTGCTCGCCGGCGAATGTGGAGCTCTACTCAGCGAGTTCTTCGCTTCGCGACGCTGAAGCGTCCGCCGTGACGCAGATCCTCTAGCCTCGAGCGGCCTATTTTGGAAGGGTGGCAGATTGGTTGAATGCGGCGGCCTCGAAATCACCGCAGGCCATATCGAGTCTGTCGCAGATGTCGCTCCGTTGAGCGACTTTAGGCCTGTTTGCCAGCCGCACCGCTCACCCCCGGCGCTCCGCTGAATCTTTTCGTATCCAGCCACCTCTTATGCACGTACCTACGAGCGTCTAGCGACGATGGAGGGGATGACGACGGAGGCGACGATGTCAAGAGGTAAGCCGCACTAGCAGCAGGCGTGATGCGCTTACGCCGGTGCAGATTTGGTGCGGGCAACGAACCTCGATCCTACTGACAGGGAGCACGAGATGACGACGAAACGCATGTTGGTGCTAGGACTGATCGCGATCCCCTGTGCATTTGGTTTGATTGCGACAGGATCGGCCCTTGGAGCGGAATACATATACAAGGTCAACAAAACGATGCTCGGGACTGGGCAGGACCAGGTCGAGGCACTCAAAGCTAAGACCAGCCAGACCATGTCGAGCAAGGTCCTCGGCATCAAATTCGAAGCTGTCTGCAAAAGCGTCAAACTAGACGCTGCCGAAGAACCAGTCATCAAGGGTGGTGTACCCGGGACGTCCGCTCGGAACAAGTTCGAATTCTCAGGGTGCGAAGCAAACATAGGCGGTGCGAAATGCGAAAAAGTCGCGGTTGAAGGCGGCCATCTCGCGGGCGAAATAGTCACTGTCGTTTTGCCCGCATCCAGGGCCGGGGAGCTTGCGACCAAGTTCAGTCCGTCGGGCACGTTTGCGACGGTCAAATGTGGGGAAGCCAAAATTGAATTCACAGGTCCGATAGCCATGCTAGATAGTCCTGAAAAAGCGGAACAGCTAGTCGGAGCCCTAATCGCAAAGACAGGTACCGAAGAAATCACAGAAGTCCAGAAATCGAACGGCAACAAGGAAAGCGTCGGCCTTAAATGCAGTGGAGCGCGGGCGACCTTCGCAGGCGAAAGCGAACTCACACTGGTTAGCAGCGACAGCTGGGGAGTCTTTTAGCAGGCTGCCAGACAGCACAATACGAGGCGTGCCTGAGTACGCCTTGTATATCCGGATCGGAAGGCATTCGTATCGGACTGGGTCGATATCGACCCAGTCCGATACGGCGAACGCAAGGTTGTCCTCCATATCGTCTGCATCGTAAGGAGCTCGTAACTGCGCAGCTCGGCAACACCACGACGCGCCTGCGTCGGCCCTGGATCGTCTTCTTGAGCATCTCATGGAGCCGGTCGGGCGGCTAGCTCGACGGAAGGCCACGGATGCGCTTCGCTCCAACCATCATTACCGCTTAGGTTGATGATCGGGCGGGAAGCTTCCCCGCCCGATCAGCGCTTGCCGCTCCACTCCTTCTTGTGCACCTTCTTGGCGGCCTGGTAGTCGATTAGCGCCTGCGGAGAGTCCACGTCTCCGAGCGTGGGGTGCGGCGGCACCAGCGCCTTGGCCGCCTTGACGCCATAGCGCTTAGCGAGCACGGCGGCCATCGACTTGACCTTCATCTCCCCGAAGCCGGGAAGCGCCTCCAGGTTGGCGCGCAGCTCGTCGGAATCAGCCGCATCGGTCCAGACACGGGCCGCGTCGCCGTCGTAGCGATCCTCGATATGGACGGCTAGATCGTGAACGCGTTTGGCCATAGATCCTGGGTAGCGGTGAATCGCCGGCTTCTCGCGAAACACCGGCTCCAGGTCCGCGTTCGCGAGCGTTGCCGGGTCGAACGCTCCGAGACGCTGCCTCAACGTGTGCGGTCCGATGAACGCCTGTTGCACTGTGACCTGTTGATCCAAGACGAACCCCACCAACAGAGCCAACGGATCGGAGGCGATCAGCGAGTTGGCTGCGTCGGACTCGGTGAAGTACAGGCGATTTGGCACGAACCTCACGTCCCTTGTGCCATGATCGCTGACATCTCCCCGTTAACGCCCAAGGCCACGCGCATCGGGCGATGGGTGGGAAGCCGCTCGGGCACAACCCAACAATACCGAGCGTAGGAACGGCCCAGGCAGGAGCAAGGGCGAAACGGAGGGGGGGGGATTCGAACCCCCGAGACGAGATTGCCCCGTCTGCTGGTTTTCGAGACCAGTGCATTCATCCGCTCTGCCACCCCTCCGGGCGACGCCCCCGAAGGCTAGTCGATCGTCGTTGGGCGCGAGGACGCGCTCGGCGTAACGACGCAGCCCCGCCACGCGGGCATTGTTGCCCGCCCGGTGCCCGTCGCATGCCCCTGCGGCTACGCGATGCGTGGGCCCGCTTAGGCGCATGGACGGGCCCGGAACCGTCACCGGCGCCAGCGACGCCACTGGGGGCCCTGTCGCGGCGTGGCGCGCTGTCCGGCCGCGCCAATGGCTGGTTGCAGGGGACGGCCTGGGATGGGCGCATCGGGCTGCTGCGCCCCGAACGAGACATTCGACGGCGGCAGCGAGGTATTCGGCGCCGCGCTCTACGGGCTCGGCGATCACGAACAGCTACCCGACACCGCCAAGCTCGCCTCCCTCGGCTGCGGCAACCCCACTGCCGTCGCCGAACTGCACGAGGGCGAGACAGTCCTCGACCTCGGCTCCGGCGGCGGGATCGACGTGCTTCTCTGCGCGAAGCGCGTCGGGCCGCCCGGCAAAGCACACGGCCTGGACATGGCCGACGAGATGCTTGCTCTCGCCCGCGAGAACGGCAAGATGGTGATGTGCGCGCTCACTGATCGCGGCCACGCGCTGCTCGAGGTCATCCTGGCGGGGGTGGGAGCGTGAGTTCGCAAGCCACGGTGCTGCCCGTTCTCCAGGCTGGCGGCGACACGCTTGCGGCTGATCCGTCGAGCCAAGCTGTTGTCGGGTTCACCCGGACGCGCTTTCTAGGTAGGTCCTTAACGGCACCTACCACGGCCGCGCCGTCGTTCTGCGAGGCATCACGATCAGCCACTTCGGCGAGGACGGCAGAACCCTCGAAGACCAAGGACACAGCGACTCGATCGCCCTGCTTAGCCAGCTCGGGGCGATCCCTACGCTTGTCCTCTGGCCTGGAAATCCTCACGCGCCGCGTTAAGCTCCCCAAGGGCGCGCTCCGAGGACACTCTCGAACTACCGGGTCGCCGCTTCCAGCGGTTAGCACTGCTGTCGATCGCCACGCTTGGAGGGCTGCTGGCTCTAGCGTGCGCTGCCACGGTCGTCACGTCAACGTCTTCGTGCGTTACGGCGCGCTCCGAGGAGAACCCAGCGGGACACGAACGTGTGATGTCTCTCACGGGTCGCTCATGTGACGCTAAGGCCTGCCGTCCAGAATTGGTTCATGTTCGGTGCATTACACTGGCGCGCGCGCCGAGGGCTGGTGTCGGTATTGCTGAGCGTGGGCGTGATCGGCGCACTCCTCGCCACGACGTTCGACGTCGACCTCCCGGCAAGCGGACGAGGCGCTGGAGAGGCGGTTGTCGTCCGGAGGATCGGCGGTCGGTGCGGGTCCGCGACATCCACGACGATCGCGGGCGTCGATGAATCCGTGGCGCGACGCATATACGTCGCAGAGCTACGCGGCTACGAGGTGAGAGCTGACATCGCTCACATCACCAGTTCCAGTGAACTGCTCACGGCGCTGGCCAGCTCCTACCAACCGGCGATATATGCGGCGGTACACGCGATCGTTTACACGCCGCACTGGCACATCGTGCGGCTGCGCGTAGTGCAGAACGGGCGCGTCTTGGCCGATGTCGGTGGCCCGGACATCATTGCTCCGATATCGGGCGAACTGCGCTACAAAGACCGGACGATTGGCCACTTTGTGATGTCGGTGCAGGATGATCTCGGCTACGTCAAGCTCGTCAGCCGTTTCATTGGCATCCCGATCGACCTCTACCGAGCCGGCTCGTTTGTGATGGGGACGCTGAAGCCGCCACCGTCGGTGAACGACGGAGAAACTGTAACCGTTGGCCACCGTGGCTATCAGGCCAAGGTCCTCGATATGACGGCATTTCCGACGGGTGTTCTGAAGGTTGTGCTGTTCATACCCAGTCTCGCGAGTACCGCCACCGCACGCAGTTGCGCGTCTGTGCGTGTCGCGGCGTGGGGCAGTGTCGCAACTCACGTCGCCGCTCGCTTCACGCCACTTTCAGCTCACTACGAAGACTTTCTCCACACTCTCCAGGGCGTATCTGGTGGGTTGGTCTTCGTGCGCTCCGGACAGGCGCGTTTGGCGGGCGCGGGTCCAGCGCGTGTTTCGCATCGCGGCATCTTCAAGTATCACGGGCGGACATGGGCCGTCTTCTCGTGGGACGCACACCCGCCGGCTCGGATCTACTTCCTTACACCCACAGGTTGAGCTCAACGTGTGATACACGCACAGTCGGGGAGTCCGACAATTCCAAGCGGAAACCGGGCGAGCGTAGGTAACAAGAACGGCTACGAACTACGCTGCCTGTTGGGCTTCGTGCGCTCTATTTTTGGGAGTGAGAGTGTTCTCACCCCCATATTAGACGGTATTTACTCTCACGAGCGAGATTTGCCGTATGGCAAACCACAGCCACGCCAGCTGGCGTCTGCTCTGCCAGCGATCCGCGCTCGTGGGGAGCAAACGGTGCTCAAACTATGAGACGATCCGCTCAAAGATGAGGCTGGTGCCGGTGAGCATGGTCGCGATGCTGATGGCAGTGGTGGTGGGCGGCTGCGGAGGCCAGTCGAACGCTGCTCAGACTGCGTCGATTGTCGCACGGGCCGGGCTCGTTTCGAGCGCTCCGATCGTTGCGGGACCTGGCCGGCAGGGAGCCGTGTGGAAACCCGTTGCGAGTGTCGGCGGTCAGTCCGCTGCTTGGATTGCCCGGCGGTCGGGTGTGACGCTGCTGCGTTTCGATCAGCGGCTGGTGCGTTTGGCTCTGCACGCGGGGTTGGGTGAACCTGAAGGTCAGGGCTGGCTTTATGGGGACCGCATCGGTGCGGGTGAGATTCACCAGATCGTGGCCGCCTTCAACGGGGGCTTCAAGTTGAGCTATGGCTCCGTTGGGTTCATGGCGGACGGTCGCGTCGCCGTCCCTCTTGGGGTGGGATTGGGCTCGATCGTTACGTACCGAAACGGCACGACTGAAATCGGGGCTTGGCAGGAGGGCGTCCCGGTTCCCGGAATGAAGGTCGCTTCGGTGTTGCAGAACCTGCATCTGCTGGTGAATCGTGGTGTGGCGGCGCCCACGATAGAGAACTGCGTCCTTAGCTGTTGGGGGGCGACGCTCGGAGGCGGACCGGATGTGGCTCGCTCGGCGTTGGGGATCACCGGTGAAGGTCAGCTCGTGTGGGCCGCTGGGGAGAGCCTGTCGCCAGCGATGATCGCGCAGGCGCTTATCGATGCGGGTGTCGTGCGCGCGGTCGAGCTCGACATCAACCCGGAGTGGGTCGCTGGGTACCTCTACCTACATCATCGGGATGGGCTGAGTGCCGTGCCGGGGGTGCCGAGCCAGTCTGGAATCCCTGGTCGGCTGCTCACACCCTACGATCGCGACTTCTTCACGATTCTCGCCAGGTGACACGCGCGGATCACGGCGCCGTCTCGGAGCGTCAGGCGTATAGATGCTAACGGCCGCGGAGGAGCGTGAACCGCGGATGAGTGTGAAGTCTTATTCGGTTACCGTTGTCTCGATCGCAATCGCTCAATCGGGATCGAGACGACGCAGATGGCGAGTATCATCAACGCACAGGCAGCAACGATCGCCAGACCGGGCGCGAGCAGAAGCCCCAAGACCGCGATCAGCAGTCCAAGACCGATGTCTACCCGAATGAGGTAACGGCGTCTGCGCGCCTGGCGGCGGCGGGCGCGCAGATCTGGAATGTCCTTCAGCGGCTTGGTGGTGTTCACTGTCTCAGACGGCGGAAGAGGGGGCGAGGGAGCACACGCACCGCGATCATCAGCCAGCGTAGAGCGGGCGGCGCCCACACCGTGTGAGCACCGTGGTCCAGTCCGTCCACGACGACGCGGGCGAGCGCCTGCGGAGTGGTAGACAGCGGCGCGGGCGCTAGACCCCGCGTCATGCGAGTATGCACGAAGCCTGGGCGCACCACGAGGACCCGCACACCCTCGTCGTATAGCGCGTCGCCGAGACCCTGCGCGAGGGCGTCTAGGCCGGCCTTTGACGCTCCGTAGACGGCGTTCGCGCGTCGCGGCCGTTCGGCCGCGACTGAGGAGAGCACAACGAGTGTCCCCGAGCCCTGCACGCGCAAGCGCCGGACACTGTGGATCAGCAGCGAGCTCGCTCCCACGAGGTTGACCTGGAGCACCTCCAAGGCACCGGAGGTATCGTCGGGCAGGCCACCGCGCTCGCCGAGGACGCCGACAGCGAGGATGACGATGTCGGCGCCACCCAGCTCGTCAAATGCCTCGCCGAGGATCTGCTCGTGACGGTCGAGATCCTGGGCATCGAGCTCGAAGGTCAGTGCCCTCGGGTGCTCGGAGCCGGTGAGATCCTCAGCCGCCCGGGCCAGGGCGCCAGGGTCGCGGCCCACCAGCGCGACCGCGCGCGGAGCACGGCCCTGCAGCTCTCGCACGATTGCCAGAGCGATCTCCGAGGTGCCTCCCAGCACCACGACACGCCCGCCGCTGTGGCCAGCGCCGTTCACCGTGCCACCTCGCACAGTCCCACGCGCCGTGCGAGATCCGAGCGCAGCACACCGTTAGGGTCCACGCGGGCGCGCTGGGCGTGAAACCGGTCGAGCTGCGGGTACATGGCGTTCATTACATCGCGTCGCAGCCTGACGTCCTTGGTCAGGTAGACGCGACCGCCACAACCGGCTACCACCTCGTCGAGCTCGTCCAGTGCCGCCCGCAACCCGGGCGCCCCCGCCGGTAGATCAACCGCGAGCGTCCAGCCCTCGAGTGGGAACGAAAGTGGACCGCCAAACGCCGCGCCGAAACGCTTGAACACGGCGAGATACACGGGCAGCCGGCGCGCACGCATGAGCTCGAAGCAGTGCTCGAGCGCGCCCTCTTGGCCGCAGGGGATCACAAACTGGTACTGGATCAGCCCAGCGGGGCCATACAGCCGGTTCCACTGCCCGAGCGCGTCCAGGGGAAAGAAGTACGGCGCCATCGCCAGCGGGCGCTCGCGCTCGCTACGTGGGGTGGCGCGCCAGCGAAGCGCGTTAAAGGCGCGCATGCTCGCCGGGCGCATCAGAACGGCGGGAAAGCCTCGGGGAACCTCAAATGTCGCCCGCCGCGAGAGCGCTTCGGGATATGTACTGCGAGCCGCTCGCGGTTCCCGGGCTGCGTCGCTCCCAAGGGGCTCTGCCCGGCTAATGATCGCGCGTCCCATCTTCGACCCGTCCGCGAGCAGGTCGAGCCATGCCACGGAGTAGCGGTGGCTCTCCGCGCCGCTCATCAGCTCGAGTGTCTGCGCCAGGCCGTCGGTGCGATCGACGTCGGCTGCCACCCACGGGGATGAGAGCGTCTCCGCGCGGAGCGTCGCCTGGACAATCACGCCGGTGAGGCCCATCCCTCCGAGCGTCGCGTAGAACAACTCAGGATCGATCTCGGGCGAGACCTCTGTCAGTCCGCCCGCGGGCGTGCACAGCGAGAGCGCTGCCACATGGCTGGCCAGGGTGCCATCGCGGTGGTGATTCTTGCCGTGAATGTCGCTCGCGATGGCACCCGCGAGCGTGACGTGTCGTGTCCCGGGGACCACGGGCAGCGTCAGCTTGTGTGAGGCCAGGCGGGCCATCAGCTGGGCCACCGTGACACCGGCTTGCGCGGTTATGAGCCTACGCTCGTTGTCGATCGAGAGGATCCGGTCAAGGCCGGTCATGTCGAGCACCTCGCCACCGTCGTTTTGCGCGGCATCCCCGTAGCTGCGCCCAGCGCCGCGAGCGATCATGCCGCTGTGCGGCGGGTGCGATGCAAGCGCTTCGAGCACGTCTTCGACTCCGCGCGGTTGGAGAACCCGGCAGCGGCTGTGGACCGTTCGACCCCAACCGCACAGCGATCGCTCGACGACCGCTCGCCGCGAGCGCGCCGTCAGCTCAGCTGCCGACATAGATGCCACCGAGGAAGAGGAAGCCCCAAGTCATACTGAGCGCCAGCAGCGTTCGATCGCGCAGGATCAACTCCTCTGGGGCTTGACCGGCACCGGCGCTGATCAGGATCGCGTAGCGACTCATCCAGAGCAGGAATGGAGCTATCGAAAGCCCGTACCACACGAGATGGGATGGTCGTGTGAACGCCCATCCGGTGTAGGCGACTGCAGCCGCGGTGCCAGCCGTCCCAAGCGTCAGACGCAGACTCCCGAGCGAGTAGCGTCGCAATGTCGCCCGCACAGGACCGGACCCCGCATGCTCGCGAAGCTCGGCGTAGCGCTTCCCGGCAACCAGATAGATGGCACAGCACGCCGTCACGATGACAAACCAGCGCGACAGGTAGATGTCGGTCGCGACGCCCCCCGCGATAGCGCGCAGCACAAACCCTGTCGCGACCACGAGGACGTCGAGTACGACCACCCGGCGAAGCCACAGCGAGTAGCTCGCCGTCAGGATCAGATAGCCGCATGCCACCAGGCCGAGCCCTGGCGTGATCGCACTCGCCAGACAGATTCCCAAGGCCGCGAGGGTCGCGGCGATGTACAGGGCAGCGCGCGGGGAAAGTTCGCCCGCCGCGACGGGTCGTAGGCGCTTGTGTGGATGGTGGCGATCCTGCTCACGGTCGCGCACGTCGTTGACCAGGTACGTCGCGCTTGAGACCAGGCACAGCATCAGGAACGCACCTGCGGCCTGCGCTACGATCGCCGGGCGGTCGATCCAACCGGCCGCGCAAGGTGCAGCGAATGCGAGCAGGTTCTTGCTCCACTGACGAGGACGGCAGGCGCGCAGCACCAGTCCGGCGGAGGGCCGAGCCGAACCCGGTAGCTCGATAGGCGTCCGCTTGTGGACGTCCGGTTCGCTTGCAATGAACGGCGTTTGAGTCTCCTCGCCGCTTACTATCGCTTGAAGTGAATTAATGTGAAATCGCCGAGTAAGGAGCACGGTGGTGGGGGTAACGCACGACTGCGCGACCCCAAATACGGTTCCACATGACTACTGCATCTCCGGCTCGATTTCACCGTTTTAAAGGTGAGACTTCTCATATGTGAGAGTCCTCTAATTTGACGGTCTGTGAACCTGTGAGTGGACGTTGCGGCGCTTACAGTCTGGGAATGGAGCTCGCTAGCGCCACACAACTCCCTCCGGCCTCGAAGAAGGACCGTCCAGAGCGCAGCGGTCGAGAAGGTCTGCGTCGGATCCGTCGGATCGCGCTTGTCGCCGCGCTTGTCGCCCTCGTGCCCGCCGCGTTCTCCTACGTGGGCACGATGACCGAACCGTCTAACTCAAGCCTGGGAATCCGCTCGGTAGAGTGGCTGCGTGAACACGGTGCCGCCGGGCTTGTGTCGCGGATCGAGTCCATCTACTACTCCCTGACCGCTCCCGCAAAGGGAGGATCGACGTTGCGTGTGCTTCCGGCGGTCGGCTACAGCACAGGTTCTCGCCAGACGCGAGTCTCTGGCGCCGGAGGGTCGCTGGCGGGCACCATATACCGGCCCGCGCGTGTTCCAGCGCTGCTACACCCCGTGTTGCCCGGCGAGGGCGTGTGGCATGCAACCCGCCCGAGCTTGCAAGCTGACCCACCGGTGCTGCTGACTACGTTGCGCGATCAGCCGGAATATCCGCGCGTGGTAGCCGGACTTGCCTGGCTCGATACCAAACGCATCCAGCTCGCCCTGAATCCCGGCCGCCTAGAGCCCTCCGTGCCGATCCCGCGCGGCCCGATGGACGTGCCACAGACAAACCGCCCGAAGCTGCTTGCGACCTTCAATAGCGCCTTCAAGCTCGCCGACGACAACGGCGGATTCGTTCTGCACGGGCACACCTACGCGCCTATGCATAACGGTCAGGGGACGCTCGTCGGATACACCGACGGAAGTGTCAACGTGATCGACTGGAGCTACGGATCGACCGCCCCATCCTCTGTATCCTTCGCCCGCCAGAACCTGCCTCTGATCGTCGACGAAGGAAAACCCAATCCCAACCTCTCAAACGACGCCGAATGGGGCGCGACGGTCGGCAACGCGATCCTCGTGTGGCGCTCGGCCATCGGCGTGGACCGGCACGGCAACTTGATCTATGCCGCCGGCGAAGACCAGACGGTCAGCAGCATTGCAGGGGCCCTCATCCGGGCCGGTGCCGTTCGCGCCATGGAGCTCGACATCAACTCCTACTGGGTCAGTTTCATCACTTATGGTGCTCCCAGCGCCGAAGATCCGAAGAACCTGCTGCCCACAATGGAACGGCCCGACACGCGCTACCTCGAACCCGACGACCGGGACTTCTTCGCGGTCTACTCGCGTTAACGCCAGCCTCCGCTACGACGCGCTGTTCTACGGTCCCAAGCTCAGCACGTCGGCCTACAGGGCGTGGTTGGACCAGAACGCCGTCTCCTACGTGGCGCTGCCCGACGTGCCTCTGGATTCCACCGGCGAGCAGGAGGGTCGACTGATCGCGGACGGGCTGCCATACCTGCTCGAGGTGTGGCACTCGACGCATTGGCGCCTGTTCGCGGTCCGCGGTGCCACTCCGCTGGCACAGCCACCCGCGACGCTGACCAGCGTGGGACCGGAAAGCTTCACGCTGCGCACCCCGCGTCCCGGGAGACTTCACGGTGCGGGTGCACTTCACCGCCTACTGGACGTTGCAACATGGTTCGGGCTCTGTGGGTCCGGCGCCGGGTGGTTAGACCGAGGTCGACGCGCGCTGAGTCGGCGTCCTGCGAGTCGGCATCGACTTATTTTAACATGGCATCAAGGCCAGTTACTCGTGTTCGCGGCTGTTCGGTGACTGATCCGCGGCTCACCTGGCCGGGGGTGCGGAGTCGGTTAGGCGGGTGGGTTCGCTGTAGGTGCGGTGAGCGAGACGCTGGCTGGGATGTGCAGCGGTTGCGAGAGGCCCGCGCCGAACCCGGGCCCGCCGGGGCAAAGAGCCCGCAGCCACATCCCGCCGCCGCCGGCCGGACTGGTCGGTGTCGCGTAAAGCTCCCACTTCCCCGCCGAATCGGTTGTAGTTTCTGCGAGGGTTCGCTCGCTCACGATTTCTCCCTTCCGGCTCACCGTCCGTACCTGAATCTGGACGGGCGCACCGGTGAGTGGGGTGCCGTCGAGGAGTTCCAGGACACCCGAGAGCGCCTGCATCGGGGCGGTCGCGGAACTCCCTGTTTCGGCGGCGGCGCTAGGTTCCGGGGTGGTCTGCCCGCCTTGCGTGACTGGTGGCGCGGTGAGCGCGAGCGTCGCCCTCGTTGGATTTGGTGCCAATCGTCGTACGCCAGTGCGGATCGCGGGCAGCTCGCCGTAGAGCACGTTGCCGGGACATTCGGTCGCGTCACCATCGCGGTGACCGACGATTCGCGGCAGGGACACGCGGGCATTTGCCGGGAAGCGGCTATAAGAGGCCCCGGCAGGGTTCACTCTCACGGTCACGTTGCCCTGCGCGGGAACTCCGTGCAGCGAGAGCTTCCATCCAAGCAGTGCTTCCAGTGCGCTGCGGGCCGCTTTTGAGATGGGCACGGCCGTGAACGTGCCCAACATGGCGATGCCTGTGGAGACCATGTTGTAGCCGCCTGCCTGCGCTCCGACGACCGGCTCGTCGATGCCTCCGGCGCGCGCCTCGAAGATCCGTCCGTACAGGTCGACGACAAAGTTGTAGCCGATGTCGTTCCAGCCGTTGACATAGCGGTGAAACACGTAGATCGCTCGCAGCATCGCCGGTACTTCGCTGGCTGCGTAGCCGTTGGGATTCTCGGTGTGATGGACGAAGGCCATCCGTACCGCTCCGTATTCGGGTGCCACATTGGGCGCCGCGATTCCCTGGGCCCACCCCCGGCGGCCGATGATCGGTGGCTGGCCCGGTCCGGCCGACAAGGTTGGTGTGGCCAGTGGCAGGCTGGCTGTCAATGCGAGTGGTGTGGCGGGATTCAGGCGTCCGGTAGCTCTCGCGCCACCGTTGACGTTGACGAGGTGCAACTGCGCGCCGTTCAGCGTGCGCGTGGCGCGAATCTGTACCGATGTGGTTCCTCCGGTCCATATGGGCTCCCCCACGTGCCGGTCTGGCGGTGGGCGCACTTCCGGTCCGTGACCATGCGTCCCCGCTGAGACCCAGCCGCTCCACCTGCCGTCTTGGCCGCGGAAGCGCAACCAGACACCCGCTTGGGCGGGCCCCTGCCATTCCAGACCCACAAGATCCGCAGCGTGTCCAAGCTCGATGGTCGCACCCTTCGGTGTGAGCGCTCCAAGCCAGTGCTGCTCGAGAGTAGGAGAAGGCGGCCCGCCGAGTAGCGCGAGCGCCGCCCGCGGCCGTAGCAACCCGCTGCCTATCGCGCCGACGGAGGCGGCCAGCAGCGACCTGCGCGTTATCCGGCGCGCGCTCATCCCGTCTATGACACCACGAGACCGGGGCAGGTTGCGTCCCAATTCATGAGAATCCACTCAGTCGCGACAGTTTGGGCATCGCACACGGATCATCATCCTCACCACCTTCGACCTAGACGAGTACGTCTACGCGGCGCTGCGGCCGGAACAAAGCGGATTCCTGTTGAAGGACACCCCGGCAGCCGACTTGCTCTCAGGCATACGCGCGGTCGCCAGCGGAGATGCCGTGGTAGCGCCAAGTGTCACCCCCCGGCTACTGTCCACCTACGCCCATCGTCTGCCGATTCCCGGTCGCCCCGATCACGCTCAGCACGAGCGCCTAGCGCTGCTGACCGCGCGCGAGCACGAGGCGCCCCTACAGGTAGCCGCCAGCCTCTCAAACGCCGAGATTGCCGAGCATCTTGTGCTCTCCGAGGCCACCGTAAAGTCCCACCTCGGTCGAATCCTCTCACGCGACCGCGTGTAGATAGTCGTCTTCGCCTATGAGACAGAGCTGATCACGCCCTCACGCAGCTGACTCAAAATGCGCCAACGCATCCTCTTGATACGCGCGGGACCGCGATCGACTAGCGACCGAGGTAGAAGGCGCTTCGTCTGGGTGTGAAGCGAAAGCGCCGCAGTCCGGGATAGTCGGCGACAGGCCTACTGTATGTATAGGCCCACCGATCGTTGGCGGGACAGTGCGGATTGGTGTGACAGTCGTGCGGGTCAAAGTAGAAGCGCACTCGGCCCCGAGCCACCTGTACTCGTAGGCTGTTCGTTCGTGTGAGCGATCCGTCCACGCTGTTGAGCACGAGCACCGGCAGGCCGTCACGCGCCACAAGCCCGACGACATCGTTGACATTGGCACTCGCGACCTCGTAGAACGCGTCACCGCGCTGGGCGTGCAGATAGCGAGTCAGCGCGGGCGTGCTGAAGTCGCTCAGCAGCGAGTCTGTGCGATCGCGGTGGATCACATACGCGTCCTTGCTCAGTGACGCCGCCAGCAGTCCGAGCGCTACGCACGCGAGCAGCACGCGCAACCCGACGATGTGGCGGCTGCACCGGCCCGCGCGGCGCTCCAACCCACCCGAGTCTGCGCGACGTTCCCGGCCGCCGCGCCAGAGCTCGCTCAGCGAGAGCGCGAACATGGCGCACACCGCTGGCGCGAACGCCTCCAGATAGCGCACCTGCAAGCGTTGCATCGAGCTGAAAGCGATCAGTCCGGTGACAAACCACACGCCGATACCCACCGCAAACCGCCCAGGCGGGCTGCGCAGGGCCATGCGCAGCGGCTCACGGCCCCGTGCGAACACGACACCAAGCGCCAGCAGTCCAAGTAGTGCGGTAGCGAGCAGTGCGATGCCGATCAGAGTCCAGTACTGCGTTGGGCCGGCGCTCAGCAGTCGCAATGGACCGGGTCCTTCGCCCGTTCCCGCTACGTTGTGACCGATGAGGCGGTCCAGGCCGTCGTAGACGATCGTCACATGCCAGATACTCCCGTCGGCCGAACCGATCGGAAACGGCCGCTGGCTGGTTGGAGTCAGCGATGCGACCGCCGTCCACAACAGCGCCACCGCGAGGAACGTAGCGGTGGTGCTCAACGCCACGCGCACGCGTATCCCCGGCGCGGCGGCCCACAGCCACAGCAACACCAGCGCGGGTAGGGCGATCAGCATCTCGGAGAGCTTGACGTTGAAAGCGACCCCCATCACCGCGCTCGCAAGCACCGACCAGCGCATACGCCCGCTCACAAGCGCGCGCCAGGAGAGCCACAGCGCAGCGACCTCCAAGGCCGCAAGTACCGAGTCCATCGTGTCGCTGCGTGCGGTCAGCACCGAAACCGGCAGTACCGTGAGCGCGAGCGCCGCTATCAGCGCCGTCGCGAAGCCGAATGGGCGCCGCAAGGCACCAAACAGCAACCCACAGGCAGCCACGCCACCCAACGCCTCGGGCATGTGCAGCCCGACCAGATCGAACCCCAATACACGGGTGGAAACCACTTGCAGCCACAGGTCCACCGGCGGCTTATCGATCGAGACGGTCCCGCTGGGCTCAAGTGCACCGAAGAAGAAGTCATGCCAGGAGGTCCCCATGCTGCGCACAGCCGCGTCGTAGAAGACATTGCCCGGTACATTGCCGATCGTCCACAAGCGAAGCGCGGTAGCTAGCACGAGCATCAGACTCAGTGCTAACCACCCCACCCAACGACCACTTGTGGGAAACCGCGAGGGTGTCTCTACTGGACTAATCGCCGGTTCTGAACCAGCGCGGGTTTGCGTGATTCCCGCAGAAAACACCCGGCCAGCATCAACCGCGTATGTAAATCGTGGGTCAGCCGGCCGTGAGAAACCGCTTAGGCTCGTTATCTATTTCGTGACGAACCCCAGTGCTCAGGGGCTAGATTTCTCACCGTGAGAGATATCTCACCCGCGTCTTAGCTGGGATTTTGTTCGGAGATGGAACATGACTCCATGATCCCACGGGATTCATCGCACGCCAGAGATGCCGGATTGCGCAAGCTCGCCCTCACCAAACGTTGGCTGCTCGCCGGCAGTGTGAGCTTGACGGGAGTGCTCACGGCGGTTGCAGCCCATGCCTTTCCTGGCAAGACAATCAACTCGTCCGGTACCCGAGCGGCAAACGCGGGACATTCGAGCAAAGCCGCTGCACACCACCAACATCACGACACCCAAAACGCGCAAAGCTCGTCCAGTTCGTTGAAGCCGCCAGCGCAAGCGCCGCAATCGACAACACAGGAATCCACGAGAGCCCAGGAACCAGCCCCAGCTCAAGAATCGGCGCCAGTCCAGGAATCCGCTCCATCCCAGCAACCAGCGCCAACGCGGGAATCGGCGCCAGCGCAGGAATCGGCGCCAGCTAAAGAATCAGCGCCTGCGTCTATACCCGCGCCCGTCGAACACAGCGAACCGGCCCAGCCGGCGCCAGAAACGCCAGTGGTCTCGGGTGGATCCTGATAGGAACGTTGAGTGATGCTCACGGGTACCCGCAAGCCCGCGTTGGCAAGCTGGCGGGCACTCGGCACGAGCGTGGTGCTGAAGCTGACCGACCCGTGTGCGCTGGCACTGGCGCGCATGATCGTCGAAGAGCACTTGCGGGAGATCGATCGGGCGTGCAGCCGCTTCCGCGCCGACTCCGAACTCGAGCTCGTCAACGCCGGCGCTGGTGCTCCCGTGCGTGTCGGCGCCCTGCTGATCGAGGCCGTGGAGGTGGCGCTGCGCGCCGCGCGGCTAACGGATGGGGACGTCGACCCCACCCTCGGCGAAGCGCTCGTGATCGCTGGTTATGACCGCGACTATCAGTTGCTCGAGTGTCCAGTTGCTGAGCGAGAGGGCGCTGTACAGGAGTGCCGCGGGCGTGAGGTATCTGTTGATGGCCGGTCGCTTGAACTTCGCAGAGAAGCACCACGAGTGCTGGCGCGGCGTACCGCCGGCTGGCGCACCATCGCCGTCGATCGCGAGCACTCGACGATTCGTATCGGCCGTGGTGTGCGCCTCGATCTCGGTGCGACGGCCAAGGCATTGGCCGCGGACCGCGCCGCGCACGCCGTTCATGAGGAGACGGGCTCCGGGGTTCTGGTCAGCTTGGGCGGCGATATCGCGCTCGCCGGTCCGGGACCGGCCGGTGGTTGGCGCGTGTTCGTGACCGACGATCACCGCGGCAGCATCGACTCCGAGGGCCAGATGATCTCGATCTGCTCCGGTGGCCTGGCGAGTTCCAGTACGACCACGCGACGCTGGATCCATGACGGGAAGAGGATGCACCACATCATCGACCCTGGCACACACGCACCTGTCGACTCGACATGGAGGACGGTCAGTGTGGCCGCGGCGACGTGTGTGGACGCCAACATTGCGAGCACCGCCGCGCTCGTGCGCGGGGACTCGTGCGCGGCGTGGCTCGCCGAGAGCGGGCTGCCTGCTCGACTGGTGGCCCACGACGGACGCGTACTGAGGATCGGCGGCTGGCCCGCCGAGTCTGAGCGTCAACCGCAGGTATGGACGCGATGACGCTCGTGCTGGGCACTGTCGGTCCGAGTGTCGACTGGTATTTGACGCGCTCCACCGGCGTGGTGTCGCTTCTCCTGCTCACAGCGACCGTGGTCCTTGGGGTGGTTGACGTGAGTCGCTGGAGCAGCCCGCGCTGGCCGCGCTTCGTACTGGACTCGCTGCATCGCAACGCCTCGATGCTGGTGCTCGTCTTCCTGTGCCTGCACATCATCACCGCGGCGCTCGACAGCTTCGCGCCGATAGCGCTCCTGGACGCGGTGGTGCCGTTCATCGGAAGCTACCGGCCGTTCTGGCTGGGACTGGGAGCGGTCGCTTTCGATCTGCTGCTCGCGGTCGCGATCACCAGCCTGGTGCGCGAGCGTCTGGGGCATCGCGCCTGGCGGATCGTCCACTGGCTGGCGTACGCGTGCTGGCCGATCGCGCTTCTGCACGGTCTCGGCACGGGCAGTGACGTCAAAAGCACATGGTTGCTGGCGCTAACCGCGATCTGTGTCGTCGCGGTGGCGATCGCGGTGTGTGTGCGTGCGATCGCCGGTTGGCCAGAGAATGCGCGGATCCGTACCGCGGCGCTCGGCGCCACCGGCGTCTTCTCGTTGTTCCTTTTGCTTTGGCTGCCCAGCGGGCCGTTGGAACATGGTTGGGCGCGCCGCTCGGGCACACCCAGCTCGCTGTTGGACGGGTCCTCCAAGAAATGAGCGTAGAAACCGATCCCGCTGGCCTGCCTCGGTTGCTCAGTGGCAGCATCGATCAGGGCCAGATGAGTCTGGGTGAGCATCTGGCGATCCACGGCGAGATACCGGCGGGCCGTGGTAGACGGCGCGAACGGCGCGTTGCCGCTGAGTTGGTCGAGAGTGTCGGGCGGGCGGGCCTTTGCGGTCGCGGAGGCGCCGCGTTCCCTACCGCAACGAAGATGCGCGCGGTCGCCGCACAACGACGTCGAGGAATCGTCGTTGCAAACGGGGCCGAGGGCGAGCCCGCGAGCCTCAAGGACCGGTTGCTGCTGGAGGCGTTGCCGCATCTCGTGCTGGATGGCGGGTCGCTGGCGGCGGCGGCGGTAGGCGCGGGCGAGCTCATCGTCTGTCTACCACGGTCGGCGAGCATTGCGCGCCGGAGTCTCACCAACGCTCTGCGGGAACGTGCGAGAGAGCGCTATGACTCGGTGGCGATGCGCCTTGAGCTCGTGCCGGACCGCTACCTCGCCGGACAGGAGTCGGCGCTTGTAAGTCACCTCAATGGTGGTCCCGCCCTGCCAACGTTGACACCTCCGATGCCTTTCGAGCGCGGCGCCCAGCGACGTCCGACGCTGATCAACAACGTCGAGACGCTCGCGCATATCGCGCTGATAGCCCGCTATGGGTCTGAATGGTTTCGTGAGCTGGGAACTCTCGACCAGCCCGGCTCGACACTCCTGACGCTCTCGGGCGCCATCGAATCTCCGGGTGTCTATGAGATCGAGCACGGCACGTCCCTGGGAGATCTGCTCGAGGCAGCCGGTGGGCCGACGAGCGAAATCAAGGCACTGTTGCTGGGCGGCTACTCCGGTACATGGCTACCCGGTTTGCTCGCGTACACGCTCTCACTTTCCGCGGAGCAGCTCGCGCCCTACGGTGCAGGGCTTGGCCCCGGCATAGTCGTGGTGTTGTCTGATGATGCGTGTGGCGTTGCCGAGAGCGCACGGGTCATCCGATGGCTCTCTGCGCAGACGGCCGGGCAATGCGGGCCGTGCGTGCACGGGCTGAACGCAATCGCGAGCGCCGTCGAGGAGCTCGCAGCTGGAACCGCTGCCACTGGGACCGAGCAGCGCATCGCTCGCTGGGCCGCGATGGTGGACCGGCGCGGTGCCTGCGCGCACCCCGACGGCGCGGTCCGCTTCGTTTCAAGTGCGCTGAACGTATTCGCTGAGGAGTTTGTTGAGCACGACCGTCACGGACCGTGCCCGGCGTGCGCGCGACCCTCCGAGCTGCCACTGTCGGTACACCCACGCGTGGCTGCGGCCGTGTGAACCGATGAGCACCCATTTGCGTGTCAATCCGATCACCTGCGACGCTCATGGCCTGTGCGCCGAACTGCTGCCTGAGATGATCACCCTCGATGACTGGGGCTACCCCATCATCGACGGAAACCCCGTCGCACCCGAGCTGCTCGAACACGCACAGCGGGCCGCGGCTGCATGCCCAACTCTTGCTCTACTCCTCAACGCCAACAGACCCAGTGCTGAGTAGCGGACCTCAAGGTGGGCATGTGTCAGCAGCTACACATGAGCTGGCCCCCCTCTCCCCCGAGGTTAATGATGCGCGTGCAGCCAGGGGGCGAACTGGGGAATGTAGAGGATGGCGAGGACCAGTCCGATGACGAGCGCACCGGAGAGAGACAGGACTCGTCCGGCGCGGCCGGTTCCGTATCGGTCTAGCTCCGGTTGGATTTCGTGCTTGGTCTGTAGTGCTCGCGGCAGGTCGGGTAGATGAGCGAGTACGTGGATCGCGGTGACGGCTATCCACACGAAAAAGCTCGCCTTGTGGATCAGCAGCAGCGACCCGCGGGAGCTCGGTCCCAGCAACAGCAGAGCGACACCGCTGGCGAATACGACCACGGTTGAGATCACAACCAATGGAGCGAGTAGGCGCACTGTTGTTGCGGGTGGGCCCTTGCGACGATAGGCCGGGTTGGACGTGTAGTAGCGGAGGAATCGGTAGCCTGTGCTCGCCATCTTCAGGGCGACGGGCGGGATCAGCAATATCCCGAGGAACATATGCTCGCTGAGGAGCGGTCTGATCCTGAGGATCGTTACACCCAGGGCCCCGAGAAGGACGAGGAGGACTATCCCGGTCGCTGCGGTGAGTTGCTCGTTGCCTATCGTACCGCCAGCGGTCAGGCGTCTGCGCAACGTGCGTGGCGAGGATGAGGGCGGCTGGAATACAGGGACTCTTGGCCTCGCGGTATGCCGTTCGTGGCGGTCTCGTTGCCGAACTGTTGCCTGGTCATCGGCTGCCATCGCGAATGATTCTGTGGGCGTTTGCCAAGGAACGGGTAACCAAATGATGAGAGATTTCATGGGATCAAATGATGAGAGATTTCATGGAAATTGCCATCGGTCAGAAAAGCCCTGTTTTATGGGTCTATGCTTGGCGTGATGCAGCGCTCCGTTGACCGTGCCGAGCAGCAGGCGCTCTCACCAGCAATCCTGCTGGTCGAGGACGAGCCGGGGATCGTCGATTTCGTGCGACGCGGCCTTCAGAGCGAGGGCTTTGCCGTCGAAGCCGAGCTGGACGGGGCAGAGGGCGAACGGCGAGCCCTGCACGAGAACTTCGACTTGATCGTATTGGACCTGATGCTCCCCGGCAGAGACGGCCTTGAAATCCTCGCCTCTCTGCGCCAGGTCAAGCCGCACGTGCCGGTGATCGTGCTGACCGCCAACGGTGAGATCGAGGATCGCGTCGTGGGGCTGGACGCGGGCGCGGTCGACTATCTGGTCAAGCCGTTCTCGTTGGCTGAGCTCGCAGCCAGGGTCAGGGTTCAATTGCGCCTGGCAGCCCAGACCACAACAGGGACGCTTCTCGCCGGTGACATCGAGGTGAACCTGCTCACCCGTCAGGTACGCCGCGGCGGCAAGGAGGCACGGCTGTCAAGCACCGAGTTCGAGCTGCTGGTGTATCTGTTGCGCCACCGCGGACGCGTGCTCTCACGCGAGCAGATCCTAAGCGCGGTGTGGGGCTACGAACACGACCCCAACACCAACATCGTCGATGTCTATGTCGGCTATCTCAGGCGCAAGCTGAGCCTCCCGGACAGTCCGGCTCCGATCTTCACGGTGCGCACGGTCGGCTACCGCCTGGGCGATGCCGGTTAGCCGCCCGGCTCCCACGCCGCCGCCGGGGAGGTCACTCCTGCAAGCATGCGCCGGCGTCTGGCTGGGATCGGACTGCGCTGGCGCCTGGCAGCGTGGGTCGCGGTGGTCATGCTGATCTGTACCGGGATCACCTTCGTGGCTGTCTATCGAGGCACCGGAACCCAGCTGCGTCACCAGATAGATCAGGAGATCGCGGGCGACTCGAGTGAGCTGTCGCACACCCTCGTCTCATCGGGGGCGCGCTCCCCCCGTAGGGTCGCCCAGGTGGCTAGTCGCTACGTGCGCGCTCAGCCGTTCAGTGCGAGCTCGACGTTGCTGTTCGTGACCGTCCCAGGGGCGGGAACGAGCACCAACCGCCCCGAGCTCCTTGGCCTTAGCCACTCCAGACAATGGCGAGACGCCAGCCGAGCAGGACCAGGAGAACCGGCTGGCCTACGGCCTGTTGAGCGTGCACGACGGGTACTCCACCCTGCCCTTTCCCGACGTCGGCGATCTGCGCCTGCTCAAGCACACGGTGCGTATCCCCGGCGGGCCGCGGGTAACCGTGGGCGTAGGCGAGCCCCTGCTCCCAGTCGCCCATGCTCAGAGGGGGGTGGCGCGCGCGTTCATCCTCGCCGGCATCCTCACGCTCGCCGGCGCGCTGCTCGCCGCGTTCCTGATCGGCACCCGCGTGTCGCGTCCGTTGCGTCGCATAGCCACCGTGGCCGCCCAGGTGGACGCCGGCGATCTGCATCCGCGCATTCACGACCTGGAGAACCAGGGGGGCGAGGTGCGAGTGCTGGCTGAGGCCTTCAACCACATGCTCGACCGGCTCACCGATGCCTTCGCGGGACAGCGCGCGTTCGTCGCCGACGCATCGCACGAGTTGCGCACGCCCCTGACGGTGATCGGTGGCCAGCTCGAGGTGCTAGCCGCCCAGCCGAACCCGCCGGGCGAGGAGGTGCGTCGCGTGGAGCGTCTCGTGCGAGCCGAGATCACCCGGATGAGCCGCTTGGTCGACGACTTGCTGCTGCTCGCCAAGGCCGAGCAGACGCAGTTCCTGCGCGATAGAGCCGATCGACCTCCAGCCCTACGTGCGTGAACTGTGGGACGGGATGAGCCTGCTGGCCGACCGCCACTTCGAGCTCGGCCCCGTCCCGGCTGGAACCCTCAGAGCAGACCCCGATCGCCTCACCCAGGCGCTGCGCAACCTACTCAGCAACGCGATCGCGCACACCACTCCCGGGGAGGGACTGGTGCGGCTCGAAGTCCAGCGCGAAGGCGCAGATCGCCTGAAGTTCTTGATCGAAGACGACGGGCCGGGCATCCCCGTCGACCAGCGCGAGCGTGTCTTCGACCGCTTCCATCGAACCGACGCGGCCCGGGACCGCGCCTCGGGTGGCTCGGGGCTTGGGCTCGCGATCGTGCGTGCGATCGCCGAGGCTCACGAAGGACGGGTCGTTGTGGGACAGCCACCCGAACAGGGCACGAGGATCGAGCTCGAGCTCCCGCACTTCACTGTCCACACCCGCGAGAGGACCAAAGGGCCCGAAGTCGACGGGCGCACTGGCGAGATAGACATGTCGGACCCGAGCTCGCCTGGGTACCAGCCAGTCCCATTCGCTGCTCACACCCACAGAGACAAGCGATGAGCCAGCCAGCCACCCGGACGCCCTCACCGGGCCGGCCGCTACCACGATGGACGAGCCGACCGACTTGCCGCCACCGCCGGTTTCGTCTGATCGCGCCCGCCGCGCTGCTCTGCATCGCGATCGTTGCCATTCTCATCGCAAGCGCTGGAAGCACATCTCCCCGCAAAGGTCGCCGCCCTGTAAGCAGCGCACATGCCGCTCGACTCTCCGGCCACCTTGCGAGGTCCCCCCAGGCTGCGTCAGAGACCGATAGGCACGCTCGCGGCTCCGCTGCAGGACGCCGCCGCGGTGTCACTGGGCGCGGGGCGTCTGGTGCTGCTGGGCGGCCTTGACAGCAGCGATACCTCCATATCCGCCATCACGCGTCATCGTGGCGGGACAAGCCGAGAGCGCCGGACAGCTGCCCGAAGCTCAGCACGACGCTCAGGGCGCGAGCCTCGACGGAGAGGTCTACGTCTTCGGCGGCGGGCAGTTCAGCTCCTACGATCACATCCTGCGCTACGAACCCGGCAAAGGTCGCGTTTCCCTCGTGGGACAGTTGCCACAGCCCGCCTCAGACGTCGCGGTGACCACGCTCGGGAACACCGCTTACATCGTCGGCGGCTATAACGGCGAACAGGCACTCGACACGATCCTCGCCTGGCGGCCCGGGGGAAACCCGACGGTCGTCGGTCGTCTGCCCGACAGGGCTTCGCTATGCGGCCGTCGCAGCAACCGGCTCGAAGATGATCATCGCCGGCGGCTCGACAGAAACAGGTGCCAGTCGCGCGATCCTCAGCTTCGACCCCTCCACGGGCCAGCGTTACACAGATCGGGAACCTGCCTCACCCTCTTACTCACGCGTCGGCAGCGAGCCTCGGCGACACGGTCTATGTGATCGGAGGCCGAGGCCTGGCACCGGACTCCCAGACCTCGGCGATCCTCGCCATCGACCCCGACAGTGGACGTGTGCTCCCCGCGGGAGCTCTGCGCTCGCGCCCTGTCCGACGCGGCAAGCGCGACCGTAGACGGGCACATCATCCTCGCGGGCGGGCAGAGCGCCAGCGGCACGCAGTCCTCGATCATCGAACTGACGCCTCTGCCCGGGTAGCTCAGGGAGCCTGCATCGAGTGGGCAAAGCGCATCGTCAACGAGTACGGTGGCGCGAGATCCACACCATCGGGGTTCGCCAGATAGCCCGGCTGCGAACCTGGCTGGTGAGTGTGGCCGTACTGCCAGACGATACGGTTGGTGTGAGGGTCGATCACGATCACGCGATCGTTGCGATCGTCGTTGGCCAGCATATCCCCGTTGGGTAGCGGCAGCGCGAGCGAGGGGTGATCGAGCGCGGCTGTGCCGGTGGGTTCGTAGCGCCACAGCAGCCGGCCGGTGCTCGTGAAAGTCTCGATCGCCCCCGGCCTGGTGTAGTCCACCGAGAGGAACACGCCGGGGCGTACCTCATTGGTGTCCGAGGGGTAGCTAAAGCCCGGCGGATTGGTATCGGTGACAGGTCGTCCTTCGCGGCCAAGTATGTCGATCCAGTCCCCGTTGATCTCAGTGGCCACGGTGTCACCATTACTCATGGGAAAAGCTCCGTTGGGACTGCCATAAGACACGCCGAGTTCGTGCGTGCAGTTGCCTGTTCCGCCCAACTGTTGGGTCAGGTGATGAGCCGGTGGACGAATGACGATCAGACGGCAGTTCTTGATGTCAGCCCCAAGGATCGCGCCTCCAGGCGTGAGCATGGCGTCGTCAGGGTTATGCAGATAATCGGGTTCTGAGCCGGGGACCCCCGGGTGCCCATAGCGAAAGACGATCCTCGGATGTGTCACGTCAACGACGCTGATCACGAAATCGTCCTCCTGGGTTACGACCACTTCACGCCCGTTCGGTGAGTAGAAAGCGTCATCGGGCAACACAAACGATTGGCCGGGCGCGAGATCCCCCCGTTCCGGGAAACGCCACAGTATGTGACCCGTGGGACTGACCTCCAACAGTCGGTTGTTGTCACGATCAGCGATCAACACCGGACCAGGCAGAACACTCGGGTCAGAACCCGCACGCAGATCGCCACCCGACCGTTGACTGCGCGCAAGCGCGGACGCTCCGTGCTGTGCCGACGGCGAGCTACTGGCGTGAACGACGAGATCTCCGCGCGAGGGACTTCCGAGGCCCTGTACCAGCACGAGCAGAGCGGCCAAGGAGGCAACCGTCACGATCACCGCCACCACCCGCCGGCGCGTTGTCTCATCCCGGCGTGCGTCCGTCACGCCCGCGCCATCGTGGCAAAGAACATACCGCCAGCATCAGCCGCACAGCTAAAGCATGGATCAGCCGCCGATGAGAAGCCCCTTAGACGACTCAGGGAGTCGGTTGAGACAGTATTCGTCTGGTGTCGACGAGGACGAGCTGCCCCTCGGGGTTAATCTCTGTTTCAAGCGCCCAGATCGCCATTCCCGCTGATAATGGCCGACGACTCGCTGGTCGCGTGTGCCCAGTCGGTGGCGATCACCGGAGACGATGTCAGAGCAGGCGTTACGCTCGCGAACGATCCACCAACGATCACACCCACAAGCACCGTGAGCAAGAACACCCTCGCAGGGCAAATCCAGTCAAGATTTTATAGAGCATAAGGATCTCCTCGCAGCCAGCTAGCGATGATCTAGGATCATTCATCTGACGATAAGAAGACGTAAAGGGTTTCCGAGATAGCGTCTACGCTGGCTCTGATGTGCCCGGTTGACTCACTGCATGCCATCCGCGGCGCGTAGTGATGGCCGCGAGCGCTACGGCGATCACCATCACGATCAGTTGCACGATCAGCGATGCGCTCGTGCTGATGGCACCCAGCGGGCCGTTCGGTTCGCCCGCCACAGCGGAGGCGTCGAATGGCAGAGCGATCGCATATAGAACTGTGGCGAGCGCCATCGCAGCCATCGTCGCGCTCACGAGCGTTGCGCAGGCAAGTGCCGATACCAGCCAGCCTCGCGCCAGGGTCACGGCAAAAAGTACCTTCCGCGCGGCCAACACGCAGACCGCGCCACAGGCGAGCCCGGCCAACCCCCAGGCGATAAACGCGACCCCATCGATTGTGGCCGGCTGCCGGGAGGGGTGGGTGTGGGCCAGCCCGACCAAGAGCCCGGTGAGAGCAGCGAATACGATCACCGCCAGCACCGCCTCGCTCACTGGAATCCGCAAGCTCCGCTCGTGCCGCGCGTGGCCCAGCGCCAACAGGACCAATGGCAGCGCTCCGACTAGCACGCCGACACAGCCGAGAATTGCCAGAACCTGCACGGTGAGGTGAGCGTCACCGAGCAACGGATGGGCCTTGGCGAGCGCTCCGTGATCCTCGGTCGTCTTGTAGAAACCAAAGCCGGCCGCTGCGAATATCACCCAACATGCCAGCACACCACTCGTGCTCGCGCGCAAGCGATCGTCTCGATTGACAAGACCAGCCGGACCAGTCGGCGGGTGCAGGTGAGCAGCTATCCCCCCGCGCAACAGGTCGAGCACCGTCAGAACTCGCGTCGGTGTCTCATCCAGCAGCGCACCCATCTCCTGGCCGTAACGGCGCCGGAACGCCAGCGGGTAGAGCAGCAGCGCCAGCCCGGCCAAGCGCCGGGTCACCGCGACACCTCCGCCAGCTGCAGTCGATCTAGACCGCTGCGAGCTACGCGCTGAAGCGCTCGCAACTGCTCTGAAAGAGCGGCACTACCGGCCCCAGTCAATCGATACGGCCGCCGGCGATCCTCGGCCGGCAGCGACTCGATTAGGCCATTACCCTCGAGCCGCGCGAGCGCCCCGTAGAGCGTTCCGGGGCCAAGCCGCACGCCGGCGAGTTGCTCGACATCCTGGGTGATGGCATAACCGTGCTTCGGGCCCTCGGCGAGGCTGGTCAGCACGAGCAGCCCCGGATCTGTAGATCGCTCACTGGTATATCGCATAACGTAATATAAGCACACATCGAAATTGTGCGCTGCTACCCGGCGGCGGGACCGCCGGCTCCGCCCGGACCGCCAGAGAAACCGCCATATGTGTGGGCAGCCCGAGAGGCACTGCCCGGTGACCCGGCGCTCGATGACGCACTGCCAGAGCCGGCCGAAGAACTGCTCGAGGAAGTGCTGGACGTCGTGCTCGACCCAGGTGCGCCACGCTCGGGCTTTTCGAGCCGCCGTCACACCCACCGGTGAGCAGAGCCCCGCAAGCCCCGCAATCAGTCCTATCGCCTTCATCTCTTCATCTCCTCGCGCTGGCTGGATGCTGCGTGCGAGGGTGTTGTACGAAACGGCCGGTTACACACCACGGTGACGGAAGCTGTAACCGCGCTGTAACCGCAGATGCGCCACGCTGAGTGGCCGATGAGCGTACTGCTGGTCAAGGATCACGTTGAGCTGGCCGATACGGTCGCCACGGGTCTGCGCCGCGAGGGCATGGCAGTCGACGTCGCGCTCGACGGAAACGACGCGCTCGCGCACCTCGCACTCACCGACTACGACGTACTCGTGCTCGACCGCGACCTACCCGGTGTGCCCGGCGATCAGATCTGCCGCTCGCTCGTCGCTGAGGGGCACGAGGGCCGGATCCTGATGCTCACCGCCGCCGTCCCATCGAAGACCGGGTTGACGCTCTCAGCCTAGGAGCCGACGACTACCTGCCCAAGCCGTTCGCCTTCGCCGAGCTCGTCGCGCGGGTGCGGGCGCTTCACCGGCGCTCGGGCACCGCAACCGGCCCACGGGGCGAAGCTGACTGTTCACGCGCAGCCTTGGGGGTCGAGGTCAGGTTCCCCAAGGGTGGACGCTACGCCTAACGGGCAGGGGCGGTGATACCTAACGGGTTACCTGGAGGGTGTGGTGCTCAGGCTGCAGGCGGATTTGCGCTGGCTTGAGGCGTACGCGCGGTACTGGGCCAGTATCAGTGGCGCGGGCCTACTGAAAACGTACGGTGTAGGAGCCGACGGAGATGCCCGTCACGGGCCCGAACTTGGGGTCGTCGTGAATGTAGGCATCGGCTGCCAAGGGGTGATCGTCGTCGACAACGTAGAGGGCCTGAAGCGTTAGCGTGGCTCCCCGGGGAACCGCATGACCCTCTTTCCAAAAGGCGACGGTGACGTCGGCCGCGAAGTTGGCGGGCACCGAGGAGAGGATTCCGATGGTTTGGCTTGGGTTGGTCAAAGCCGTACGCGCGAGTACTAGCGGTGGCTCGGGACCAACCGCGCCACAGGTAAACTGGACCTCGCTTCCGGGTGGGAGCTGAGAGGCGATCAGCAGGACGTATAGTTGGACGGCGTCGCGCACTTCGAGCTTGACCGATACCTCTATATCGGGTGTGTCGCTGACGACGGTGGCGACGTTGCGCCAGCCAATGCCTGGGTTTGAGTGGATGAAGTTGGCCAGTTCGTCCATCGTTGCGAAGCTCGAGGGAAGCGTTGAGGGATGTGTAGGCGTCGCTGTGTGGGCCACTAGGCAGTAGTGATCCCCGCTCGAGGGCGGCGTTGGCGTCCAGGTGAACGGGTTTTCGCCGTAAACCACCTCGGCGGGGGCGCTCGCGTCGAGCGCTACCGTATTCGCGCCGGTCTCGGTGGTCAGACGATTGGCTATCCACTGCTCCGGCCATAGGATTAGCGAGGCGGGTGCCCAGTAGAGCGAGGTCTGTCCAGGGGACGCTCCAAGAGCGAAGTTCTTGGCTCGCACGTATAGGTAGTTGAGCTGCTCGGCTATCACGCTCTTACCGGGATCGCTGCGCCAGCCTTCCACTAGTGTCGCTTGCGGATTGCTCAGCGGCAGGGTCCCGACCGAGACGATGTCGGGGGACTGGGAGGGCGAGCCACTCTGGGGCAGGCCACCGGCGTTTGACAGGTTGTCTCGCATATAGAGGTCGTCGTAGAGCGGATAGATGACGGAAAAACCGTCGATTGCATACATAGAGGCGTCGATACCGCATTCGCCATAGGCGATCCAGAAGTAGCCTTTTTCGCCCCAGCTCGTGCCCCAGCTGTTCTTGCACAGCCAGGCCTGACGTCCGTCGTCGTAGCCGATGCACGCGACCGCGTGGCCGCCTTCTTCGCCTCCGGATACGTGGTGATAGACACCGCCACTGTAGCTATCGAAGTCGCTGTATACGGTAAAGCCCGTGACCAGTGGCCCGCGCGTTGCCAGCCAGCTCTTCATTTCGGCGGCGGAGAAAATCGTGTGCGAGCCGGAGAGCTTGGTGACTTGTTGTTCCCAACCGGTGCACAGTTTGCACGGTTGGTTGTGGTCACTGTAGGGAAAGCAGCTCTGCGGGACCAGTCCAGTGGCTTGGCAGTACTGCAGGGCGACTTCTATATACCAGCCGGAGTCGCACATTTCGCCGGCGCCGCAGTAGAACAGCTGGGCCTCGGAGACGTTCGGCAGCGTGCCCGCTCCGGGGTCCCCCACGGCGATGTTCATTAGCACGCGCGCCGCCGTCTCGACGGCCGCGGTGGTTCCGAAGGCGACACACGATCCGCATCTACCCTGATCCTTGATGGATGTCACGAAGCTGCGGCCTTGCACGTTGCGCAGGTCCACCATCGTGGGGGTGGTTGAGGTTTGTACCGGCTCCGCGCGCGCGCTGAGGGAGCGTGCCTCGCGCTCGGTTAGGGAGAGTTCGTCGCCCTGGGGTATGTATCCCAGTCGTCTCTTGCGCTCGGCGGCTGAGAGCTCCAGTAGCGAAGTTGGTCCGGCGTGCCATCTGGCGCCCGTTAGACGCAGGGTCTGCTGTAGAGATGAAAGCTCATCGGTCATTGGGTCTCCTCAGTTTTCGTATTTGCTTGGTCGCCGACGAGGAGCGTGAACCGCAGCTCACGCGCGACCTCGTCGTTCCAGCGGCGCGTCAATCGCAGCCACAGCTCGTGTGCTCCTGCCTGTCGTGGTCGAATCAGCAGTCGGCGCGTGCCGCTCGCCCCAAGCGCGGGCCCGCCGGGTAGACGCTCGCTCTCGATCTCGAGCGCGCTTGGGGCATCCCAGCTCCAACGAAAGCCAGTTGTTGGGTTCTCCTTGAGCAGGATCTCCACGTCTGCGCCCGCGGGTACGTCGATCTCCTGTCCCGCGTGGCTCTCGTCGAGCACAATGTGAGTCATGCTGGTCCGCCGATGCCCTCAGTCCGCGCTTCCGGATTGCGCCTACCGAGCTGGCGTCATTAAGGTGAACGATCCGATGTGGATGCCTAAGGTCGGGCCGAAGCCAACTTGCTCGAGGTTCTCCGGTCGTGCTCCAAACTCCCGCAGGTCGGTCGCGATCGCCCTGAGCGGTGAGTTTTCCCCGGGCACATAGAAAGCCCTGAGGCTGAATTCCGCGCCTTCAGGGAGTTTGATTCCGTTGCTCCAGTAGGAGTATGTGATGTTCGACTTGAATTCCTTGGGGATCGCCGTCTGAATGCCGAGGGTCTCCCCACTTGCCGTGACTTTCGTTCGCGTCAAGTTGATAATCGGGTTAGGCCCGGGCGTTCCGCAGCTGAAAGCCACGTCGCAGCCCGTCGGCACGTTCTTGCAGATGATCTGCATGTATACGGTACGGGCTGTTCCGCCCTGTTCGTAGAAGACATCTGTCGATAAGGTCGGGGCCCCAGGGTCCTTGATCACGGCGATGTTCCGCCATGACATCCCGCGAGTGGCGGAGATCCAGGCGGCGAAGTTTTCGATCTCCACGATCGTAGGGATTGGATTGGGGTCGGCGCTGGTGACCGTGCGGCCGACCAGGCAGTAGTGATCGCCGCTTGGCGGGGTGGGCACGTTGCGCCAGAAGAACGGCGCGGCGGTGACAAAGTAGGCGCCTGGCGCGGCTTCGATCGTTGAGCCGTAGGTGTTGTCGTTGAGCGGGATCTCCTGGTTTGACCACTGCGACGGGTACTGCAGCAGCGAGGCGCGCGAGTAGTAGAGGTGCAGCTTGCCTGAGCGTTGTTCTGGAGCGAGATTGATTCCTCGCGAGTAGATGTAGTTGTCCTCGGCTTCGTAGACGTTCTGGCCGTAGTCCTTTTCCAGGTTCGCGAGGAAGGTCTGGGGGTTGACGGGTGTGGTCCCCGCGGGAACGATGTCCGGCGAGGATGAGGCGGTGCCTACGAAAGGGACTTCCCCGGTGTCTTTGACAGAGCTGCGTACCAGTAGATCTTTGTAAGGCGGGTTGGTTGACATGGCGCTCCCTTCAGGTCAGGTCGATCAGGTCAGGTTGGTTGACTTCGGACCGCCCAGTCGTTGGTCGCGACGAAGTATGCACTTTCAGAAGAGCGAAATCAATCCATAGATCTAAAAATAATATGTGGCGGGCACCACACCCCCTGTCTTGTGTAGAGGATCAGTGCGCGGACATGTTCTACCGGGAGCGTGGCAATCTTAAAGGTGTAGGGCAAAGACGCCGATCTGTGAGTCGAGATGTTCGGACAGCGCTCACAATCGGGAGACGATGAGATGCGAGTGCCGGCCCCGCCAGATGCTTCGGTAGAGCAGTGTGGGGAGGAGCTCTGTCGCCTTGGGGAGATGCTCAAGACGCGAACAGAGGATGTGCTCAGCTTGACGGTGACGCGAACCGCGGGACCCGAGCACGAAGTCGACGCGTTGGTTCAGGAGAGCTTCGAACGGATCAGCAAGAGCTCGACGATCGCGGTGGCTCGGTGGATAGCGGGCGAGGGTATGGAGGTGGCCATCGAGGCGGGTCGTGAGACGTGGGAGATCTTTGGCGAGCTGGCAGCGCACCGCGCGGCTTCGCTGAACGAGGTGACCTGGCGCTGCTTCTGGTGGCGCAACGTGATGGCCGAGATCTTGCATGAGGGTGCGGCCCAATTGGCTGTTTCGCCCGAGGTGCTCTCCCAGGCTCTGAACATACTGCAGCTGAGCCTCGAGTTCAGCCTTCTGCGGATGTGCGAGTGCTTTGAGGCCGAGCGCCGGCGAACCGATGAAGAGCTCACCCGGCGTGAGGAAGAGCTTGGCTTCTTGGCGACCCACGATGCGTTGACCGGCTTGCCCAACCGGACGTTGATCCTTGACCGTGTGGAGCAGATGCTCGCGCGCTCGGCTCGCAGCCAAACGCCAGTGGCGGCGCTGTTCGTTGATCTCGACAACTTCAAGACGATCAACGACACGCTCGGTCACGCCGTCGGGGATGAACTGCTGCAAGCTGTTACCGCGAGGCTCGACGGCGTCATACGCGACGCCGACGCGCTCGGGCGCCTTGGGGGTGATGAGTTCGTGGTGATCTCCGAAGAGCTCTCAATGTCGGTGGGCCCCGAGCTCATCGCTGAGCGTCTGCTCGACGCGCTCAAGCACCCATTCAATCTAGGAGCAGACAAGGCGACCCGTGTGACTGTGACCGCAAGCATCGGAATCGCGGCGGGAGAGCGGATTTCCGCTGAGGATCTCCTGCGTGACGCGGACATCGCGATGTACCGCGCTAAGTGGGATGGCAGGAATCGCTACGTGGTGTTCGAGACAGGCATGCAGGACACCATGCAGAACCGCATGGAGCTCGAGATGGACCTGCGCGAAGCTTTAGAGAACGACGAGTTCTTCCTCGTTTATCAACCAACGATCGACTTGAGGGACATGAGTCCCACCGGAGTTGAGGCCCTGATCCGCTGGAGGCATCCGGTGCGCGGAGTGGTTCAACCCGACGATTTCATCCCGTTGCTAGAGGAGACGGGGTTGATCACCGAGATCGGCAAGTGGGTTCTGGAGGAGGCATGCTCCCAGGGCGCGGCCTGGAGGGCTGCTGGGCATACGATCGGTATGGCGGTGAATGTCTCCGGGCGCCAGCTCGACACCGATGAGCTCATCGGCGACATTGAAGGCGCCCTCGCCACAAGTGGGCTGGAGCCGACGGCCTTGACGATCGAGATCACCGAGACCACGCTCATGCGCAATGCCGAGGAGACCGCTCGCCGGCTCACCGCGATCAAGGAGCTCGGAGTGCGGATAGCGATCGACGATTTCGGTACCGGATACTCATCGCTGGCCCATCTCCAACGGTTCCCGGTCGATGCCCTGAAGATCGACCGGTCTTTCATCTCGGGGCTGAAGCACAACCAGGAGGGCGAAACGCTCATTCGCACGCTCGTGCAACTTGGCAAGGCGCTTTCGATCGAGACGTTCGCCGAGGGCATCGAACAGCAACGAGAGCTCTCGCTGCTCCGGGATGAGAACTGCGACACCGGTCAGGGCTTTCTCTTTGCGCGCCCGCTCGACACAGACGCCACCGAGACTTTTCTTCGGGATTGGGCCGACAAAAATACTCCGGCCCTGAGTCCGGTGCCCCGCTAGGAGGTTTCCTCGGCCTCTGGCGCCACCACATACACAATGTGGGCACGGGCAATCGCCATGAACGTATGCTGCTCGGCCGGTGCACCGTCGAGCGGTTGCAGCGTGACGTCGGTGAGGGTAAGGAAGTCGCGCTCAGAGGCGTTGAGCATGTCCGAGACGCGGCTGCGGTAGCCGTCGCGGGCGAGCATCAGGGAGCCCTCGATGCGGTGGCGGGGAGTCTCGAGGCGGATCCGCTCGCGACGCTCCTCAGTGCCGCTGGGATTGTCCTCGAAGGCTGGTTCGTTGGCGGAGGTTGGGCTCATCTAGTCATTATCGTGCCTCGCCCACTTCTGCGCGGCCTTGATGCGTAAGCAGCTCGCCTGTGCGTATGTGTGGCCGGCCGGCGGCGGAGGTGTCGCCGGCCGAGATCGTGCTCTCAGGGAACGATGATCGTGAAGGCGTATTCATTTGAGGGCGCGGCTGAGGTCGTATAGGTGTCGACCTCGAAGTTCCCGGGGGGACAGTTGGTGTGTCGTGCGTTGATAGCGACTATGCCGGGGGTTTTTGAGCCATAACTGACCTCGGGCGATACGACTGCGCTGTCTGCGTCGGGGTCGAGCGGGGCGTCTGGAACGAGGCAGTAGATTCCTGTCGCCGGTTTTGAGACGCTGGCGATGTGCGATGTTTGAGTGCTTACCAGACCGGCGGCGGACGGCGCGGTGGATACGAGGTTGGTGGCAACTACCGCGTAGCCGCGAGCGGTTCCCGCTGGGCCGGCCGGTCCGGCTGCCCCGGCGACTCCCTGTTTGCCTGTGGCCCCCGTTTTGCCGGTGAGCCCGGTTTTCCCTGTAGCTCCAGTGAACCCGCGCGGCCCGGGTGGTCCTGGGAGCCCTCGAGGCCCGCGTGCACCGCGCACGAGGCACTCGCGCACGTTGCGTTTGGCGATGCGAGCGATGAAGCATCTCGAGGATGAGCTGTGGGCGGTAGGGCTACTGTCCACCCCAGCGAGCGCTGGCACGGCGATTGTCATAGCGCCGAGCACGGCGGGGGTGGCGAGCAGTGTCAGGGTGCGGTGGCGCATGGGTTTAGGGCCTCCCATTCGAGGTTTCCAAGAGTGTTGCGACGGCTGTAGTGCACATAACCGTTGGGATGCTCCGAAGGAGCGGTGTGCGGTTCAGGCGATGCGCTCGGGCGTACGTGCGGCCAGCCCGGCGCGTACCGAGGCGATAGATTCGAGCGTTCCGTCAGGCCGGTTGCGCTCCTCGCGCACGATGTAGAGCGGACGGTGCTTGACCTCGTCGTAGATGCGTCCTACGTACTCGCCGATGACCCCGAGCGCGATCAGCTGGATGCCGCCCAGTAGCAGGATGGCGATCGTGAGGGTGCTGAAGCCGGGGAGGTAGGAGCCGGTGAAGTGAAGGGCGATGACGATTGGGATCGCGACGAAAGCGACGCTCGCGGAAAGCAGGCCGGCGTAGGTGGCGAGCTGTAGCGGTAGGTGCGAGAAGGAGGCGATGGCGTCGAGCGAGAAGCGCAGCATCTTGCGCAGCGTGTACTTCGTCTCTCCCGCTGTTCGGGCGTCGCGCTCATAGGGGACGGCGGTTTGGGTGAAGCCAACCCACACGGTCATGCCGCGTAGGAAGCGGGAGCGCTCGGTCATCGAGAGCAAAGCGTCGAGGGCGCGACGGTCGAGCAGGCGGAAATCGCCTGAGTTGGGCTCCAGGTCGACCTGGGCGAGCTTGTCGAAGAGCTTGTAGAACCAGGAGGCAGTGGTGAGCTTGAAGGCGGTCTCGCCTTCGCGCTGCTTGCGTACGGCGTAAACGACGTCGGAGCCGTGCTCCCACTGCTCGATCATGCGCGGGATCAGCTCGGGGGGATCCTGTAGGTCGGCGTCGATCATCGCCACTACATCGCCGCCGGCGTGCTCGAGGCCGGCCGTGAGGGCGGCCTGATGGCCGAAATTGCGCGAGAGATGGATGACGCGCACGCGGGAGTCGGCCGCTGCGAGGCGGTCGAGCAGCTCGGGGGTGGAATCGGAGCTGCCGTCGTTGACGAGGATGAGCTCGAACGTGTAGTCGGCGACGGCGGCACAGGCACGCTTGACGAACGCCTCAATGAGCTCCTGCTCGTTGTAGACGGGTGCGACGACGCTTAGCAGGGTGGAGCTGGGGCGCGCGCGTGGGTGTAGTGAGTCCGGCATGTTTCCTTCCGAAGCGACGAAGCTGGTTAAGTAGTGACCATGAGAAGAGTAGGGGACGGCGCCGCGCGAATCATGAGAATGCCCTTGGTGGTGCAGTTCGTGAAGTTCGGGATCGTTGGCGTATCGAACACGCTGATCTCCTTCGCCATATACACGCTGCTGTTGAAGGTGTTCGGGGTGTGGTACGTGGCGGCGTCTGGCATCGGCTTCGCGGTGGGGGCGATCAATGGCTTTCTGTGGAATCGCGCATGGACATTCAGGGGCCATGTTGGCGATGCGTTGACGCCAGTGCGCTGGTTCGTAGTGCAGAGCGTGCGGCCTGCTCGTGGACCTTGGTCTCGTGTACCTGTTCGTTGACGGCGCGGGGCTCGACAAGCTGGTGGGCCAGGCAGTGACGACCGTGATCGTGACGGTACTCACGTTCTTCATCAACCGGGCGTGGACGTTCAGCGGGTCATGCCCGGACGGCATTCGCGGAGACGGCCGCAGACTCCTAGCCGGCGGGGCGGCGCTACACGAGCCCGTCTAGCGGAAGACGGCCAGCAGCGACAGTCCGGCGGGGATCGAGCCTCCGCGTCCGATGACGCGATGCCTCCAGGCTCAACGGCTGGCGTAGTGCCCAGTTGAGCGGTGGCGGAGGTACCCACAGGTCTAGGCTCGACTTGGTGGTGGAGGGCTTGAAGCGCTCAAGCCCGCGCAGCAGGATGGCGAGCGGGCAGCAGCAGTGAGTTGAAATGGCTCGAGCTCTCGAGGCGCCAGCCAGCATTCTGAGCGGCGGCGAGCAGCGTGCGCCGGTTGTAGCGGCGGTGATGGTGGTTGATCTCGTCATGCCCGCTCCATAGCCATTGGTAGGCGGGCACGGTTACGAGCAAAGCTCCGTCCGGCTTGGTGACGCGGTGCAGCTCGCGCAACGCCCCGATGTCGTCCTCCAGGTGCTCGATCACGTCGAGGCTGACCGTCAGATCGAAAGAGGCGTCGTCGAAGGGCATGTCCATCACAGAGCCTGCGAGCACCTCGCCGGCCTGGCGCTCGCGCGCCAGCTCGACGCTGGTGTTGGATAGCTCCACGCCGGTGACGATCGCCGTGGTGGGCGAGCTCCACCATGTTGCGTCCACTGCCGCAGCCGGCGTCGAGGATGCGCGCGTGCGCGGGCAGCCCAAGGCGCGCGATCGCTCGCTCGAGGACGCGACGGCGGCCTTGGTACCACCAGTGGCGGTCCTCGGCGCGGTGCGTTTGCAGCTCGTACTCCAGCTCCATCCAAAGGCATCTTTCACGAACGCGCGGCGGCGCGCGGCGCGACCCCCTCCCAAAGTCGACCGCCGGAGCTGTGGTGCCACCTGACCTGCGCCGGCTGGGGCTTTCTGGCGTTGGCGGGTGCAGGTCTGGATTTGGGCCTGAAATAGCCGACTATCGGTGTCGTTGGCTATCTTTGACCTGGGCTCCCCCGGTGGCGGAGCGGACCACCGACAGGAGGCAGCGCAGATGGCGAAGAAGTGGAAGTCCCTATCCGCGACATCTGTTGCGCTGGTTGCGCTGGTTGCGGTGAGCGGAGCGCTGGCGGCCAGTCAATCAAGGGTGGCTCCTACAAGGGCAGCCTCATACCGTCGCGGGATGGAGTGGTCCTCAGCTTCAAGGTGTCCGCCAACGGCAAGCAGGTGACGGCGCTAAGGACCAGCAACGTGCCGCTCTACTGCAGCGGTGGCGGCCGGCCGACCCCGGTCCACTTCAAGAACGCATCGATCTCCAGCAAAGGCACGTTTGCAAGCACCGGGCGATATGTAATCCTGGAAGGCCCTAAGAAGGGCCAGGTCTGGCTCGAAGCTGAAGATCACCGGCAAGTTCCTCAAAGGCGGCAGCGAGCAGGGAGTGCTCACGACAACCTACGTTGGTTTTCCCAGTTGCAGCGGGAAATCGTCGTACTCCACCAAAGCTTGAGCCGGCCGATCTGACGCTGCCGAGACTATCGTGCACGCTGCGACCGGTGAGCTGATCGCCCGGGCTCGCTCGGTCTCGGGCGGCCTCTCGTTGCAGGGTCGCAAGGAAGGCCTCGACAACCCGCGCGGTCGAACTGGCTGCCGGCACAGCGGCGTAGCTCGGCGCGTGCACGCGCATGGCCGATGGAATCGCGGTAGGAGCGGTCACTGGTCATTGCCTCATAGGCGTCGGCGACCGCAACGATGCGGGCCTCTAGGGGGAGTGCGTCGCCTGAGATGCCGAGCGGGTAGCCGAGGCCGTCGGGGCGCTCGTGGTGGGAGCCAACCCAGGCAAGTACGTCGGCGAGGCTGGGGTGTTCGAGAATCTGCACGCCGAGTTCGGGATGGCGCCGGATGACCGCGAGCTCCTCGTCGGTGAGGCGGCTGGGCTTGCGCAGGATGCGGTCGGGGACACCCACCTTGCCGATGTCGTGCAACATGCCGGCAAGCCGCACGCGACTGACAAGCCGCTCGGACAGGCCGAGCTCGCGGGCCATCATCTCGGCGTAGCGCCCCACCGTTTCAGAGTGCCTGGCGCTGCCGCTGAAGCGCAGGTCCACAGCCTCGGCGAGGTCGAGCATCACGGCGAGGAAGCGCTCGCCTTCGATGTCTCCGGCGCCAGAATTCGTGCTCACCAGCTCACGCAATAGGGGACTGTGGCGCACTGTACGGTTGCGACCGCTGTCCTTGGCGGCATACAGTGCCTCGTCGGCTGCTCGCAGCAGCGAAGCGGCGGTCTCGCCATGCAGGCGGTAGGTGGCGAGACCGAAGCTGATGGTGATCGGCACGGAGTCTTCGGCAAACTCATCCTGCAACGCGCAGCGCAAGCGCTCGGCGAGCACGAAGGCGCCGTCCTGTCCGGTGTCGGACAGGATCAACGCGAACTCCTCGCCCCCGACGCGCGCCGCGGAGTCGATCTGGCGCTTGCCCTCGCTTAAGCAGTCGCGCAACCCGCCGCAGGACGCTGTCGCCGACCTGGTGGCCGGAGCGGTCGTTGACTTCCTTGAAGCGATCGAGGTCGCCGACGAGCACAGTCGTCTCGGTGTTGCCGCGACGTGCACGCTCCAGCTCTAGATCGAGCAGCTCGCGAAAACCGCGTCTGTTGGACAGTCCCGTGAGTGGGTCGGTGCGGGCGGAGTCGTAGAGCCTCGAGATCAGCAGCTCCACTCGTACGCGCATCGTCATGATCACGATGGCTCCCACCAGCAGCGTGCCCATGCCCACGATCCACCAGGCTGGTGCCCCGCTCGTTGGTGGTCGCAACGCAAGCAGCGCCCCGTAGGCGAGCCCGACGTAAGCGATCTGTAGCGCAGCTTCTCTTCTCGAGAGGAAGTAGGAGGCGTAGAGGAAGATCCATAGGTAGAAGAACACGAGCGGACTTGGACTCTCGCCCGAGAAGTAGGCGACGCCGGTAATCAGCGTGCTGCCCCAGCCAAGAGCTAGAGCAAGCGTCCAGGCGGGTAGCTTGTCGGCGCGCCATTGCAGCAGGCCCGCGATCGCGTAGGCGTTCGCGACGATAGCGAGCAGCCCAAGATCGCTTTGGTAGGAGGGATGCGGAAGCACCACAGTGAGTGCCGCGAGTGTGGCGCCCGCGGCGTACAGGCCCGCGAGCACCTTCGCCACGAGGCTTGTTTGGAAGCTCACGCCCGCGACGAAGTCGCCGAGCGCCCCCTCAGGCTCATCCTCGCCCGAAACTGCCGTCATCTTCAAGTTATCGGTCGTTTGGTGGCACTACATGAGACCATTCGACTGAGGGGGACGCCGACGTTTGAGCCTAGTGGCGTGTTCGCCGATAGGGACTGAGACGATGAGTTGCATACGGAGTGAGCCTTACGCCCAGCTTGGTCCATGAACGCGCCACCGATCGAAGATCGACCAGCACAGTCAGTCTTGCGACGCGTTTTTGGGGTGGGGCTGCTTGCGATCTTCGTTTGCATACTGGCGCTTGCCTGCCGACCGGCGCGGGCTGATCTGTCGCTGTCAGTTGGGCATGGCGTGTCGCTGTCAGTTGGGCATGGCGTGTCGCTGTCAGGTGGGCATGGCGTGTCGCTGTCAGTTGGGCATGGCGTGTCGCTGTCAGGTGGGCATGGCGTGTCGCTGTCAGTTGGGCATGGCGTGTTGCAGCCCGTTGGGCGCGGCGTGTCGCAACCCACTGGACACGGCGTGTTCTTGCCTGCCGAGCATGGCGTGTCTGCGGGCTCGAGCGGGTCGGGCTCTTCCTACCTGAAGCTCGCCGAAGAAGGTGTGGCGCGTGCGGAGCGCTTGTGGAGAAACCGGCACCTCGGCTGGTATGACAGTCGTCTTCAGGACCACGAACGCTATCCGCTTGCTACCATCTGGGACGCCACGCCGCTGTTCGAGGCGCTCGACGCGATTGATATCGCCGCGCCATCCCCTCTGCACAGGGCGGCGGTGGAGGCGTTCGCGGCAGGTGCTGAGCGCTACTGGGATGCAACGCTGAAGCCCGACCCTGGCTTTGCGCCTTACCCCGAGGATCGCGGGAACACGCTCACGTGGTTCGACGACAATGGCTGGTGGGGCCTTGCTTTCCTCGACGCCTATCGCGCCACGGGTTCTCCGCGCTACCTGCGTGAAGCAGAGCGCGCTTTTGCATTCATCGCCCATGCCGGCTGGAACCAGGGTGGGGGTGGGCTGTGGTGGAACACCTCCCATCCGTACATCGCCGGTGAGCCGCTCGCGGCAGGCTCATTGCTCGGCTCGCTGCTGCTGAAGCTCACAGGCAAGCCGTACTACCGCACACAGGTGCTCAAGTTCTTGGATTGGGCTGAAACGAACTTCCTCACCGAACTGCATCTCTACAGGCGTACCGACTCCGATCCAACTCCAACCCCCTACATCGAGGGCACGCTCGTGGAGGCTCACCAGGTGCTCTGCGAAGTAGGCATCTCTGAAGCTTGTGAACGCGCCGCCCAGCTTGCGAATGCCTCGGCTGAACGCTTCTCCAACCGGCTGAACATGGGTCCCCAGTTCGACACGATCTACTTGCACTGGATGCTCGTATATGGCTCCGGCTCAGGTGAAACACGCTGGCTGGCACTCGCTGAAGAGATGGCGCAAGACGCCCAAGAACATGCACGCAACGCTCGAGGTCTCTATCTGCGTGCTTGGGACGGCACCCCCATCACCGAGCACCAGGCCCAGCCGAACATGCTCCAAACCGATGCCTCGACGCTTGAGCTATTCGCATGGCTGGGTGTGGCGGGCTCCTCGCACGCCGGTATCTAGAGCCTTGTGAATAGGGCCTTGCGAGTAGGGCCTTGTGAAAGTGTGGTTGGCGAGGGCGCGATCGCCCTCAAGCGCTGGCGGCGAGGCTCGGCTCGGAATGCGTTGCCTCGCGCGAGAGCGCGGCGAGAAAGGCTTCGACGACCTGTGCATCGAATTGGGTGCCGGCGCAGCGTTGTAGCTCGGCCAGCGCAGCGTCGTAGCCGATCGAGTCGCGGTAGGGCCGGTTGCTGGTCATTGCCTCGTAGGCGTCGGCCACCGCGACGATGCCTGCCTCCAGTGCGATGGCGCCTCGGGAGAGGCCAAGTGGATAGCCGAGACCGTCGGGGCGCTCGTGGTGGGCTGCCACCCATTCACGTACGTCGGAGAGACTGACGTGCTCGATGATCTGGGCGCCGAGTTCGGGGTGGCGCTTGATCTGGGCGAACTCCTCCTCGGTGAGTGGGCCAGGCTTGTGCAAGATGCTGTTTGGGACCCCCGCCTTGCCGATGTCGTGCAGGATCCCGGCGAGCCGGATGCGACTCACGCGACGCTCGGGGAGGCCCAGCTCGCGGGCCATCATCTCTGCGTAGCGTCCTACCGTCTCTGAGTGGCGGGAGCTGCCGCTGAAGCGCAGATCGACAGCTTCGGCCAAGTTGAGCACTGCCATCACGAAGCGCTCACCCTGGATGTCGCGCATATCGCTTGGCGTGCGGAGCTCATTTCGTAGTGCGGGACTGTGACGCACCGTTCGATTGCGCCCGCTCTCCTTGGCTGCATAGAGCGCTTGATCGGCGGCGTGTAGCAGCGATGCGGCGGTCTCTCCGTGCTCGGGGTATACCGACAGGCCGAAGCTGATGGTCAGCGGAGTGGGGTCGCTTGCGAACTCGTCGTGCAGCGCACGGCGTAGGCGCTCGGCCAGGGCGAAGGCGTTATCGCGCCCGGTGTCGGGCACGATCAGGGCAAACTCCTCGCCCCCGACGCGGGCAGCAGCGTCGACTTGACGCTTGCCCTCACACAGCAGCCTGGCCACTCGCTGAAGCGCGAGGTCGCCGACCTGGTGGCCGGAGTGGTCGTTGACGTCCTTGAAATCATCGAGGTCGCCGACGAGCACTCCCATCGCGCTGCCACTACGGCGGGCTCGTTCCAGCTCGAGGTCGAGCATCTCGCGAAACCCACGTCGGTTGGAGAGCTTCGTCAAGGGGTCGGTGCGGGCGGCGTCGTAGAGACGGGCGATCAGGAGCTCGACGCGGGCGCGCATCGCGATGATCACCATCGCCCCCACGAGCAGGGTGCCCATACCGACGAGCCACCACACGGGAAGCCCACCCACTGGTGGTCTAGCGGCCAAGAGCGCGCCGTAGGCCACACCGACATAGACAATCTGTATTGCGGCTTGCCCACTGGTAAAGAAATAGGAGGCGTAAAGGAATACCCATAGGTAGAAGAACACCAATGGGCTTGGCGACTCACCGGAGAAGTAAGCCACTCCGGTGATGAGAGTGCTGCCCCAGGCGAGCGTTGGTTGCAACGTCCACGCAGGGAGCTTTGCGGCTTGGGTGTACAGGATCCCGGCAACTAGGTAGGCATTGGCGACGATCACGAGCAGCCCTAGCTCGTTCGTGCGTGTGGGGTGGGGCAGTGCCACGGTGAGCGCCGCCAGGCTTGCTCCAGCGGCAAACAACACGGCGAGCACCTTGGCAACGAGGCTTGCTTGCAAGCTTGCGCCGACAAACGATCCGCCCCAGATGTCGTCGCGACCGTCGTCTTCTGAGAGCGCGGAGCTCACCGTCGGGTAGCGTCTTCCGGCGGGGCTCACGAGGGAGTTGGGAACTGTTCGCATTGTTGGTTACCGTCTGCGGTAGACAGCCTACGAGGAAGCCCGACCATTCGCAACCACAGGGGCCGCCGATCACGGGCTTTCAAACTCGATTCATACCATCCGCATCTTCCCGTCCTCCTGTGGGCATCGATCTTGTCGCGATGAGACGAATCATGATTAGCGAGCCTCGTCCGGATGTCAGGCGACTGCTCGAGCGAATGGTTACCGGTTTCGGTGACCGGCCGATGGTTGAGGACACGCCTACACCCGCACGCTTGAGAAGCCTCGATGTGCTGTTGGTTGAGCCAGCGGCCCCGAAGGGTGCGATGCTCGCCCAGTTCGCGCGCGCGGCGAACCCGTCGCTTGGGATTGTTTGCGAGAGCGTCATCGCTCCGCCGCCAGAGCTTGCCGAACTCGTCGACTTCGCTGTGGTGCTAGTCAAGCCATTCACCACCGAACAGCTCGAGAAAGCCATTGAGCTTGCGGCTCCTCAGGCTGTGGCCGACGTCGCCTAACAGGCTCCCGAACCACAGGCATTTGCCGGTCTCAGCTCATGCTCACATAGCCGGTTGCTTCGCTAGGGCTCCGTACGTTGGCGGCCACCTTATTTTCGTAGTTACCCTCGATCGTCGCGATTTGGCCGTTTGGCAGGACGCCCCTAACGATTCCCACATGCTCATCTCCGAAGACAATCAGGTCCCCTGGCTTGGGCACGACGCCGGGCCCGTTGGGCATGGCACGGCCCGTGCTCTGCGCCCACGACCAGATATCCGAGACGTCTCCGATGCCCTGGCCCTGCTGACCGAGGGGCTCGCCGGCCTGCCGCGCGACCCAAGATGCGAAGTATGCGCACCACGGCGCCCCGGGAATCGACCCTTCGGTTGCGCCGCGGTACTGGGCGATCGCCGGCGATTCGTTGGAGCCAGGCGGCTGCTCGGTCTGGCCGAGCTGGCTTTCGGCGATCGCCACGATGCGATTGCCGAACCCTTCGCCGGACGCGGAGAGCGAGACTGGAGCAGCCTGACTTGAACTTGCCAACTGCAACGCTTGCGCAAAGGAAGGTTCGCCCCCCGCGGCTGATGTGCCGCCCGCGGAAGGCGCTTCGGTACCCCCGTTGAGCACCGTCCTAGAGCCGATGAGGACAGCGGGATCGGTGAGCGCCTGCCTGATCGCACTAACTTGCGCGAGCGTCGATTCGATGGACATCATCCGAGTAGTCGGCAGCTAAGCGCAGCTGTTGAGCACAACGGGAAACGGGCAGCCGAAGCCGCCCGTTTCCACCACCGTTCCCTCGATGAAGCGGCGGTCTGTGGCCGCGTCGGTCCATTGCATGACCGCCGAAGCGTTATGACCCGTCTGACCCAAAGTACGCGCGAACGCACGCCGATCAGATGAGCTTCGCTGCAGCGGTGGCGTCCTCTAGGCGCCACCGCTGAGGAAGATGTGTGACTACTGGAGCAGCTTCAGGACAGCCTGGGGCTGTGCGTTGGCTTGCGCCAGGACCGATATACCGGCCTGCTCGAGAACCTGCAGCTTGGTGAAGTTCGTCATTTCCGCTGCCATGTTCACATCGACGATGCCACTCTGGGCTGAGGCGAGGTTCTGGCTGTAAGTTTCCAGGTTCGCCTCGGTGTACTGGATGCGATCCTGCACCGCGCCGAATTCGCCGGCGAGCGCTGAGACCGTGTCGATTGCTTCGTCGATGCCCTTGATCGGTTCCGCGCCTTTGAGTTCGATCTTTTTTTCGATCGAAGTCTTCAGGTCGGCTGTTTTGACACCAATCACTTCTTTGTCGTTGGCGCCGACCTGGAAAGAGATCGTTGCCGCTTCACTCAGCAGATTGATGCCGTTGAACTGGGTCGTTTCACCGACTCGTTCGATCTCTGATGTCAACTGCGTGACCTCGGAGGTGATCGCTTCCTTGTCGGATGTGGACGTAGTGCCGTTGGCGTACTGCACCGCGAGCTCGCGGACGCGCTGAAGCATCTGCGAAACGTCGTTCAACGAGCCCTGAGCCGTCTGCGCGAGCGAGACTGCGTCCTGACTGTTCTGCGTGGCCTGATTGAGGCCGTTGACCTGGCCCTCGAGCTTCTGGCTGATGGCGTAACCGGCGACGTCGTCGGCTGCCGAGTTGATACGCAGACCCGAGGACAGTCGCTGCATCGACTGCGAGAGCATGCTCTCGGTGCTGTTGAGGTTCCTGTTGGCGTCCATTGCCTCCAGGTTTGTGTTGATCGCTAGGGACATGCGTTCATCTCCTTGATGACGGTGTGTTGATCGGTCCCGAGCCGACTCCATGTCGGCTCTGTCGGGTTATCGCCCATAAGCGGCGAAACTTGAGCGGCATTCCCTATCGCTTGGCCGATTCCCTCTAGACGCAAGATTTTCTGCACTCCCGCGCTCATACGCGAATGTCGATGTGGGGGCGCCCGTCGTCTGCCGATTCCTGCTGGTTTTGGGCGGAGTCGTTCTCCTCGCGGCGCCTGCGCTCTTGGCGTTCCTTGGCGGCGCGCTCGCGCTCGCGGGCGATGCGCTCGACTCGCTCCACCGGCAAGCGGCCGGTTCGTGCGATCGCCGGAAGTCCGGGGGCGATTGGATGGATCGGGTCCACCGTTGTCTTCCCGGGCTTAGGGGCCGCCCTCACGCCCGATCGCTCCACGGTCGGCGTGGGGGACTCGCTCTGCGAGGGCAACAGCTGGGTGGCACTCAGAAGCTGCTGCTCGCGGCCCTTCATCTCGATGATCACCAGGCGACGCCACACGAACACGGCGCCGGCCCACGCGGCTACGTAACACACGCTGCCCGCCAACAGCGCACGCAGCCCGGTCTCGGCGAGCGTGTCGGTGGGCAGTGACAGGTAGCCGGCGATGAAGAAGCCAGCTAGAGCGCCCCAGCTCTTCGCTTGCGCCACCGAGCGGGCGGCGCGTGGGTGAGCGGCCACGCTCGGAGAACCCGAGGACTCGCTGGCGTCCTTGGTGGATTTAGAGCTGGCCTTCTTACCCTTCGACTCCTTGCTCTTGGCCTTCTTGCCCGCCTCACCGCTCGACCTGTCCGCGGCCGTGGCGCTCCCCGTAGGCGCTGCTGGCGCGGCTGGTCCGGGATCGGCGCTTACACGGGCCGATGGGGCTTCGGCGGGAGCCTCTACCTCAGTTACCGTCGCGCTCATTGGTCTCCAGCATACGGCGCCGCTCGGCGCGTTCACTTGCGAATATGAAGCGAACCACACGTCTGCGATTCAGGTCGCTCATCTCGGTGAATGTGATGGCGCGTCGTCCCTGGACATCGCTACGCACGACCCTACCCATCCCCATAATCGGCTCACTGTCGGGAGTGAGCTTTAGTCGAAACTCGACCTCCTCGCCAATCTCGAGCACGTCTGGTCCGGCGAGTAGCAACCCTCCCCCGGCCAGCTCGACGGCGTAGGTTTGAATGGGCTTGCGATCCTTGCCCACGTAGACGAGTACCGGCCGACTGGCCTTGAGGCGGACGAATTCCCGTTGCTGAGTCACTGCACCAGCTTCGCCGCGAGCCCAGTCGGATCGCCTCGACCGATGGTCCAACCTCCTGGGCGGGCGCGCTTGAGCATGTATTCGGGGGCGAGGCCGAACTTGCAAGCGGCCTCCACCGCCACGCCCATCTGATCGGTCTCCTCGGAGTGGGTCAGCGCCAGAGCGTTGGCGCCAAGTGGACGAAGTGCTTGCAGCAGCTGCGCGGTTGCTACGGCGCCCAGTGTGGTGGGCAGCACAATCACCACCCGCTCGGGTGCCAGTTCGCTCAACAGGCTTCCGAGCTTGCGAATTGCCGAGCGGTCGCCCGCGGAGAGCGGGGGCGTGTCGATCACGAGCAGGCCTTCGCCGCGGGCCTTGCTCAGCGCTCGAGCGGCGCGCGAAGTGTCTACAGAGATGGGCTTGCGTATCTGCGGGCTCAGCAGCATCTGCAGCTCTCCCCTGCCACGTCCGCTGGTGAGAGTCGCGCAGCTGGCGGGAAGCGTCGAGCTCTTGCGGTAGGCGCCGAGCAGAGCCGCACAACAACTTGTCTTGCCCGCTCCTCCAGGTCCCACAAGGACGATCACCCCACCTTGGGTGGGAAGCGCTGGCGCGACGGGTATCCGCTGAGCCAAGGCGAATCGAACCGTTTGACTGAGGCCTGCTCGCGGTGCCAGCGGGCGAACATGCACCGCTGCTGAATCCAATAGCTCGTCGGCGAATCGCTCACTCATTCCGAGGGCGAGAAGTCCGCTTTGGATCTTGGCTTGCGCGCGCATTCGCGGAGCAGCCGCTGGCGGGGAGAGCGGGTAGCGGAGAGGTTCCGGGCCGGCGGGCGAGATCGAGCTCGCGGGGACGTGGAGCATGCTCTGCCGATGCCGCCCGCTCGAGCATGCGGGCAAACGGATCGGAGGACTCTGTCGCTCTCAGCTCGTGCGATGCAGCGCTACGGTCTGCTCGAGCGCCGATTGAGGCCTTGGCCGCAGCCCACCGGCTCGTGCGAGCGCGGCAAGATCCTCAGTCACATAGCGGCGATCCCGGCTGAGACGGAGTGGCTCGCGTGCGTAGAAGGGAGTGCGGGTGGCTTGTTGCTCGTGCGATGAAGATGCTCTAGCGGCGCGGATGCTCGGGCGGCGAGAAACGCTCGGGGGGAATTGGTATCCGGGCGACAAATAGCCCCGTCCGGCTCCGAACTAGTGCTCGGGCGAGTCAGTCATGTGGGGATGCTCGGCGAGCGGGTGGTCCGCTGCGGAGCGGCTGCCTCAGCCACGAGCTCTTCGTCATAGACATCAAGGCGCGGTCCACCCGCCGTCGCGTCGAGCTCTACGAAGGGGCGTTGGAAAAATCCGGCTACGCCGCCTGTAAGGCCTTCGCGCCTGCGCACGATGATCGCGTCCGCGCCGAGCTCCTCCTGAATTCTGGGAAGGAGCTCCTCGACGGTGCGTCCGTGGTAGGTGCGGACCGGGCCGCCTTGCTCACGCGTGGATGACTCCGATGGTCTCAACGTTGATTCCCGGTGCGATCTCGTTATAGGAGCAGACGGGAAGGTGAGGCTGAGCTTGGGCGATCAGCCTACGCAGGTGGCGGCGGATGCGCGCCGAGCACAGCAGAACCGGTCGCGCCCCACGCCCGGTGGCATGCTCCACCTGAGCACGCAGTGCTCCCACGATCGCCTGTGCTCGTGGGGGATCCATGGCTAGGTACTCTCCGTCTGCTGTCTGGGTTATCGAGGTCGCAACCTCCTGCTCGATTGCGGGATCAAGGGTTATCGCTCGCAAGCGCAGCTCCTCGTCCAGATGGGGAGCCGTGATCGCCCGACCAAGTGCCTGGCGCGCATACTCGGATAGTAGGTTCGTGTCTCGCGTTATTCGCGCCTTGTCGCCGATCGCCTCCACGATCGTGCCCAGATCGCGGATCGGCACGCCCTCGGCAAGCAGCAGCTGCAGCACCCTTTGGATCTCCCCGAGCGAGAGCGTGTCGGGCACGACCTCCTCGACGACCGCCGCGTTGGTCTCCTTGAGCTTGTCGAGCAGCGCCCGCACGTCCTGGCGCGTGAGCAGCTCAGCCGCGTGTGAGCGGATCGTCTCGGTGAGGTGGGTGACGATCACCGACTCGGCATCGACCACCGTGTAGCCAAGCGCCTCGGCCTCTGCGCGTCCGGAGTCGTGCACCCACATCGCAGCCAGCCCGAAGGCGGGCTCGCGCGTTGGGATGCCCTGTAGCGTCGCGCTCGCGTCGCCGGGATCCATCGCCAGTAGGTGCCCCGGCATGATCCGTCCACGTGTCACCTCCGAGCCGCGCACCTTCAACACGTACTCGTGCGATTCCATGCCGAGCTCGTCGTGGATGCGCACCGGCGGGATCACGAGTCCCAGATCCCCGGCGATCTGGCGGCGGATCATGCTCACCCGGCGCAGCAGCGATCCGCTATTCACGAGTGGCACGAGGCCGAAGCCGATCGCGAGCTCGAGCGCATCCACTCCCACCTCCGAGAGCGGCTCCTGACTTCCGGCGGGTGCGGCCAGCTCCGCGGCCTTGGCGGTGGCCGCCGCCTCGTGCGGCGTCGCGAGCCTCGGGCATACCGTTGCGCACAGCCCATCCGACCGAGCCGAAGATCGCGGCGATCAGCAGGAAGGGCAGCTTCGGCAATCCTGGGATCAGCGCGAACAACCCGATCGCACACGCTGCCACCATCGGCGCCCTGCGCTGGCTGAGGATCTGGTTGGCGATGTCGCTGCCGAGGTCCCGGTCGGAGGCGGCGCGGGTGACAATGATGCCGGTGGCAACCGAGATCAGTAGCGCCGGGATCTGTGCCGCAAGCCCGTCTCCGACGGTGAGCAGCGAGTACTGGTGGGTTGCTTCGCTGAAGCCGAGGCCATGTTGGAGCATGCCCACGACGATCCCGCCGACGAGATTGATCGCGGTGATGATGAGGGCCGCCATGGCGTCGCCCTTGACGAACTTCGAAGCGCCGTCCATCGCCCCGTAGAAGTCGGCCTCGCGGGAGATCTCCGAGCGCCGAGCGCGCGCCTGGTCGTCTGAGATCAGCCCAGCGTTGAGGTCGGCGTCGATCGCCATCTGCTTGCCCGGCATCGCGTCCAGCGTGAAGCGAGCGCCGACCTCAGCCACCCGACCGGCGCCGTTGGTGACGACCACGAACTGGATCACCACGAGGATCAGGAAGATGACGAGCCCCACGACCACGTTGCCGCCCACGACAAACGAGCCGAACGCCTTGACGACGCTGCCGGCGTCGCCTGTCGTGAGGATCAGGCGTGTCACCGACACGTTGATCGCCAGGCGGAACATCGTGGTCAGCAGCAGCAGGCTGGGGAACGAGGCGAAGTCGAGCGCCTTGCCCAGGTACATCGTGGCCACCACGATCGTGAGTGCCGCGGAGATGTTGAGCGTGATCAGCAGATCCAGCAGCGCCGAGGGCAGCGGCACGACGAGCATCGTCACGACACACACCACCGCCACCGCGGCGAGCAGGTCGGTGTGGCTCAGGAGCCGCTTGACGCCAGAGCTGTTCACGACGCGAGCTTTCTCCGGTTCGGCGGGCGGGCCGCGTGTGGGCGGGCGCTTGACGCTCGAGCCGTTCATGACGCGAGCTTCCTGCGCCCGGCGAGCCGGTAGACGAAGGCGAGCACCTGGGCTACCGCCGCATACAGTTCCTGGGGGATCATCTGGCCGATCTCGGTCGAGGAGTGCAGCGCACGGGCAAGCGGTGGATCGGCGACGACCGGCACATCGTTCTCTTCGGCCACCCGCTTGATCTGCGCGGCGATCAGGTCCTGGCCCTTGGCGAGGACCAACGGCGCCGTATGCGAGCCGTCGTAGAGCAGCGCCACAGCGAAGTGGGTCGGGATTGGTCACGACCACGTCGGCTTTGGGAACTGCGGCCATCATGCGCGCACGTGCGGCCTGCATGCGCCGGCGCCGCTGCGCCGCTTTGATCTCGTCCGAGGACACCCCGTACTGACGGGTCTCGTCCTTGACCTGCTGCTTGGTCATCTTCAGCTGCTGCTCGTGGCGGTGGCGCCTCCAGGCGTAGTCGAGCACCCCGATCGCCAGGTAGGCAAAGGCTGCGTGCTGGGCGATCGAGAGGGCCTGCCCTCCCAACAGGACGCCGAGTGCGCCGGGTGACATGCCGACCTTGGCCGCCAGTGTGGTCAGCCCCGGAAGCAGCGCCAGGCCCGCCACGACACCACCACGGCGACCTTGGCGATCGCCTTGATCGCTTCGAAGATCGCGTTGGGGCCCACCAGGTTGCGAAGACCCGATACTGGATTGATGCGACGGAAGTCGGGCTTGAGCGAGTGGGCGCTGGGTCTGAAGCCGACCTGAGCCACCCCCCCTAGCACGCCGGCGAGCATGCACGTGGCGGCGACGGGCGCCACCGCGAGGGCGATCGTCGAGAGCGCCGAGTGCATCAGCGTCGTTGAGGCCGGCGGCGCTCGTGGCGTGCGTGGGATGAGCGATATCGCCGAGCATTTCGCGAAAGGTCGCGGCGCCGGAGTCGACGATTCTCGGACCCATCACGCTAAGCGCCAGCAGGCCGGCGATCAGCACCAGCGAGCCGCCCAAGTCGGGGCTGCGTGCTACCTGTCCCTTCTCCCTCGCACGCTTGCGGTGCTTGGGCGTGGCCTTCTCTGTGCGTTCCTCGCGTGCCATGTCTCACGCCACGTGCAGCGCGCCGAGGGCGGCGCCCACGCTCACCGACATCTGCTCGGAGATCCAGTTGGCCATAAAGGGAAGCGAGGCCCCCACCACCAGCAGCGCCACCGCCACCTTCACGGGGAAGCCAACCGCGAATACGTTCAGCTGAGGCACCACACGCGAGACCACGCCGAAGGCCACGTCGGTTATGAGCAGCGCTACCAACACCGGCCCGCTACCTCGAGCGCCGCCGCGAACACGCCGCTGAATACCTGCTCGGCGCCGCCCACCAGCGAGTTGAGCTGCGGTCCGCTGGTGAGGGGAACGAGTTCGAAGGTGCGTCCGAGACCGCGTATGCGTCCACGCGTCGCCGCCGATCATCAGGAAGATGAGCGTGCCCACCAGCGAGTAGAAGCGGGAGATGACGGCGCCGCTTTGACCGTTCATGGGGTTGATGAGCTCTCCGTAGGAGAAGCCGGAGACGACATCGATGATCGCCCCGGCCGATTCGATCGCCGCCATCAGGATCGAGAGCGTGAAGGCAAAGCCGAACCCCACCAGCATGCCCTCGATCACAAGCTCAGCCAGGGCGAGTGGTTCGCTCGGCACATGCTGGCCATGCAACGCGATCGGCGTCAGCCCGATTGAGATGCCCACCGCGATGATCCCGCGCACCCGCGCCGGGATCAGCGACGGAGGAGAACAGCGGCGCGAGGAAGAACAGCGGCGTCACCCGTGCGAGCACCAAGATGAAGCCGGCGAGCTGGTTGCCCGCGAGCTCGCTCAGAAGCCGATTCACGAGCCCACCATCGTGGGGATCGCCGTGTAGAGCGCAGCCGTATAGGACACCAGCTGGCCGAGCATCCACGGCCCGAGCAGGATGATCACGGCGGCCACGCCAATGATCTTCGGGATCAGCGTGAGGCTCTGCTCCTGGATCTGGGTGACCGCTTGGAAGATGCTCACTGCCAAGCCGGCTACGAGCCCCACGAGCAGCAACGGGCCGGCGATCTTCAAAGAGAGGCTCATTGCCTGAGAGGCAAGGTTGACGACGGTGTCCTGGTTCATAGCGGGGCCGCTCCTAATGGAAGCTCTGGACGAGCGCTTTGATGACCAGATCCCAGCCGTCCACCAGCACGAACAGCAGGATCTTGAAAGGCAGCGAAATGAAGGTCGGCGGCAGCATGATCATCCCCATGCTCATCAACGTCGCGGAGACGATCAGGTCGATGATCAAGAACGGCAGGAAGATCAAGAAGCCGATCTGAAAGGCGGTCTTGAGCTCGGAAACGATGAACGCCGGGATCAGCACCTCGGTGGGAACTTCCGCGCGGGTGTGGGGCTGCTTTGCGTGGGCAAGATTCACGAACAGCGAGATGTCCTCCACGCGGGTTTGGCGGAACATGAATTCGCGCATCGGTTCCTCGGCGCGCTGTAGCGCCGTGGTGGCGCTGATCTTGTGGGCTATCAGCGGCGCGACCGAGTCGGTCTTGATCGCGCTCACGGTGGGCGCCATCACGAAGATCGTCAGGAACAGCGCGATCCCAACCAACACCTGGTTGGGCGGCTCTGTGGTGGTGCCCACGGCGGAGCGGATGAAGCCGAGCACGATCAGGATGCGGCTGAAGCCAGTTACGGTGAAGAGCACGGCCGGCACCAGCGTCAAGCCGCCGACGAGCAGCAGTATCTGGACGGCGTTGCTCGAGTTGAGGTTCAACGACGCACCGTCAATTCGCGTAGGCGCTCGATCACGTTGGAGGACACCGAGGGCATGTGCATCGGATCCGTCTGACGCTCTCCAGATTCGAGCGTCAGCGAGGGACGGGCGGCGTCAGGCGTAGTCGGCGGTAGCGTGGTATCCGGCGTCATCGGTGGAGGAGCACTCGGCGACTTCGGGGGGGGCGAGCAGTCCCAAGCGGCGTCGGGGGCGCACCAGTGGCTCCTCGGCAGAGAGCAACCCAGCTTCGTAGGCCTGCTGCTCGGTGTAGCGATGGATCGGCATCACGCCGTGCTCGGCGCTACCCAGCAGCAGGTAATCATTGCCCGCTCTCACCAGGTGCACCGAGCGCCCAGAGGTGAGCGTGAGCGCGGCGACACTCGTCAGGCCTGTGGCAGCCACCCGTGGATCGCGTCCGTTCTTGACCTGGCGCAGGACCCACGAGAGCCCCCAGATGACCGCGATCACGATCGCCAGGCCGACGATCGTGCGCACGATGCTCGCCCCTCCGGAGCTCGTATGCGAGCTGGTAGTGGGGGAGCCTGAGGTTCAGCGGCGTATTTTCGCCGCTGCCCTTCTTGGTGTTCGACGGAGTGAAGGCCGAGGCGGGACTAGCCCACGCGAGCAGGCAGCCACACAGCAACGCGGCCACCTGCGTGGCCGCACGGGAAGGGATCAACTTAGTCATCGAGGGACGACTCCGAGGAAGAGTCGCCCCCGGTTATCGGCCTACAGAGGCAGGTCTTGAGGACGCTGGCTCAGCCAAGCGAGAGAGGACGCTGGCTTAGCCAAGCGAGAGTGGCTGGCTCAGACGAGCTCGGCCACCTGCACGCCCCAGCCGCCATCGGCTGTGACGACAAGGGTGCCGTTGGCGAAGCACAGGCCGTTGACAAACAGCTCTACGGGCGCCTCAGCCGACTGATCGAGCTCAACCACGGCGCCAGGCGCTAGCTCCACGGCGTCTCGTAGCTGTATGTGTGTGCGCCCCAGCTCCGCCCATACACGCACGAAGATACTGCGCAGGATTGCCCTGCCCTCGGGGTTGTCGCGCGTACCGTCTACATGTGCACGCGCACGGTCGAGCTCCGCGCGGCCTAACTTTGCGTAGGTGTCGGCTCGGGTGGGGTTCTCGCTCATCGATTGCAGCTTGATCGCCCGACGTATCCCAGAGCGCCCGGGGCGCCCGCGCCCGAGCAGCACACCCTCGGCGAACAGCCACACGCCGTCCTCGGCACGCCCTTGCAGTTGCGCGAGCGTGCCCGGGACGAGCTCGAGCATCCGCTCGATCGGCATCTGCGCCGAGCCCACCTCGGCGCGCAATAGCACCTGGGCTGCCCCGAGTCCGCGCCGTAGCGAGTTGGGGTCGCGCACGTCGCCCGTGAGCGGTGGCCCGGCTCCCCCACGGATGCTCTCGGCGACGGGCTCAACCGCCGCCCAGGGAATCAGCAGCGACATTGCCGAGGTCTGACCGTCGATCCGGCTTGTGAGTGTGACCGAGAAGGTGGGCTCGCCGACAGGGACGAAGACGCCCGCGTCGGCCTCCAGATCGACCTCGCCGCACGTGAGCTCCGGGCCGCCGAGCTCGCCCCACGCCGTCGATAGCTCCGCGACGATCCCCTCGAACAGACCGCGTGCGAGCACCCAGTCGATGTCTGTCAGATGACGCTCGGCCGGTGCTTGTGCCGCCTGGCCGCCGAGCAGGCATTCGAGGGATTGCAGCAGTAGCGGCTGCTCGACGCTGAGCAGCATGTGACGTTCGATCGCCTTCGCCTCGACCGCGATCGCCACCGCGTCCGCCGCCAAGCGTGCCTTCGCCGCTGCCCACGTGTGCTGGTCAACCTCCGCCACGCTGACCTCGACGTCGATCGACAGCTCGTTCGCGAGACGGCCGGAAAGCGCCTCGCAGAACTGCTCGATCGCGCCAGTGATCCGGCGCCTGATCTCGGTCGTGAACTTGGTGGGTTGGGAGAAGTCGAGCGTGCGTATGCCCCCGGCAACCGGGCTGGCGGGATCGATCTCAGAGATGGTCTCCGCCTTGGTGGCCCCGCCCCGACCCTTCGTGCTTGCCGACTGTGCCTTGGCGGCAGATGGACGCTTGGAGCTCGAGGACTCCTCCTTGGAGGACGCCTGCTTCTTTGAGCTCGATGGCTCCTCTTTGGAGGCCCCGGCGCGACTCTTCGGGCTCAACGGTCCTCCTCTGTCAGCTATTGCTCACGACGGCCTCTGCCTCATCCGCAGGCTCGCCCGGCCCCGGAGAGCAGGCGATCTGATTGCCCTCGAGGATCTCGGTGACGCGCAGACCGTATCGCTCGTCCATGACGATCACCTCGCCACGAGCGATCGCCGTGCCGTTGACGAGCAGATCCGCGGCCTCGCCGGCCTGGCGCTCGAGCGCAACGACCGAGCCAACGCGTAGGTCGAGCGTCTCTCCCACGGTCATATGCGTGCGGCCGATCTCGACGCTCAGCTCCATCGGGATGTCGCTGAGGCGGCTGAGGTCGGGATCGGACTGAGAACCACCGTTCACTCCAGCAGCCTGATCGAACTGCTCGTACTCGATTGCCTCAGCCACGTTTCCTCCTATTGAACGGTGAAATCCGGAAAGATCACTTCTTCGACCTTGACGTCTGTCTTCTGCTGGATCGTGTGCAGAATCTGACGCTTCACCGCTTGGCGACCGTGGGAGCTTATGAGCGTTTCCCCGCTCTGGCCGGTAATGGTGTTGGACACTATTTCGCGCACGATCGCTTCCTCGGGGAGAGTACCGGGCCCACTTTCGGAACCGGAGGAGCTGGCGTCGGCGCTGGCGCCGTCGCTCTGCCCGGGCGCCAGCTCGAGCGCTACGTTGATCTTGGCGTAACGGCCGTCGCTCAAGTTCAGCAGGAACGGTTGAGGCATCACATAGATCGTCCCCTTGATCTTCTCCTTGACCACCGGCTTGGCCTTGGTCATCGTGTAGCCGCCGAACAACAGGATCGGAACGATCGCGGCGATGAGGATCTTCTTGTTTTTGAGCATGGTCGTTCCTAGGTTCGCTAAAGGACTAGCTTTCGCCTTCTCCGCCGTAGATGCGGCGCATGACGATCTCTACGCGACGGTTGCGCGTGCGGCCCGCGGCAGTGGCATTGCTGTCCACCGGCTGTTGGTCGGCGTTGCCGCTCGCGGTCAGTCTGTGTGCGGCGACCCCATGTTCGACCAAGAATTCCACGACGGCGCTGGCGCGCGCGGTGGATAGCTGCCAGTTGCTAGCGAATTGGCTCGTGTGGATCGGGACGTTGTCGGTGTTGCCTTCGACGCTGAGTCGGATGGGTTTCGTCGATATTGAGTAGCTGGCCGATCTCTCCCAAGAGCGCATACGCCCGGCTGTTCAGCGTCGCCTGGCCGGAGGGGAACAGGAGATCGTCCGTGAGCACCTTGATGACCAAGCCGCGCTGTTCGATCGAGGTTTGCACGCTCGAACTGAAACCGTGTGACTTGGCATATGCGTCGAGCTCGTGCTTGATCTGTGAGAACTCGCTGGCCTCGCGTTGGGCGGCGCTTGCCTGTTGACCCACCGCAGCACCCTGCGCGCCGTGTGCGCTGCTGTTCTGGAGGCTGCTCGATCCTTGGCTGACAACCGGCTCGATCGCCTGCAGTTCAAATGTGGCGGGGACCTGACTCGCGTTTGCCGTCGAGCCCTGCTGAGCGATTGCCTTGCCGCCCGGGAGAATATTGCCCGAGAAGGCTGCCTTCAGCGATTGCTGCAGCGTCTGGTACTTGGAGATGTTGACCGAGGAGATCGAGAACAGCACCATGAATAGCGCCATCAGCAGCGTGATCATGTCCGCATAGGTCAACAGCCAGCGCTCCTCGCTCTCCTCGCCATGAGCCCCACCTCGATGGCGCCCGCGCCCGCGAGCCATCTTCAGGCCGCCTTGGACTCGACGCCCAGCTGGCGCGACCGACTGCTCGTCCTCGTCGGAGCGCTCGGCGGGGGGCACGTAGGACATCAACTTTTCGGAGACCAGACGGGGGTTGTCGCCCGCTTGGATCGAGAGGATCCCCTCGAGCGGTCATCATGCGCAGCTCGACCTCTTCGGCGGAGATGGCCTTTAGGCGGTTGGCGATCGGTAGGAAGATCACGTTGGCCGAGCCCACCCCCATCAACGTGGCGATGAAGGCCGCGGAGATCGACGGCCCGAGCGTGGAGGGGGCGGCGAGGTTCTGAAGGACGTGCACCAAGCCCAGGACCGTGCCGATGATCCCCATCGTCGGCGCGAAGCCACCGGCCTTCTCAAACGGCGAAGCTCCGACGGCGTGGCGAGCCGCCATGCCATCGACCTCGGCCTCGAAGATCGTGTGCACCATCTCCGGGTCGGTGCCATCGACGACTAGTTGCAGGGCATTGCGGGTGAACAGGTCATCGATCTCCGAGAGCTGGGCGTCGAGGGCGAGCAGACCTTCGCGGCGGGCCTGGTCTGCCAGGCCCACGAGCTGATCGAGCCGTCCGCGCATGTCGGGGGGTTCGGCTGAGATCACCAGTTTGTAGAGGCTCGGTATGCGCTTCATCGCCTCCATGCCGGTGCTGGCGAGCGTGACACCGAAGGTGCCGCCGATGATGATCATCAGCGCGGGGATGTTTATGAAGGAAGCGGGACTCGTCCCGTCCATCATCGAGCTCAACAAGAGCGCGCCAAAAGCCGCGCCAATCCCAATGGCCGTTGAAGCTTTCATTGCTCACCTCATCGGCGCTGGCGAAAAATCCTTGACAGCTGGGATGGGCTAAGCCGGATCGTCCTCCACGGCTGAGAGCCGGCCGGAGTCGCGATTGCCTGTCGCCGGCCCGGGCTGACGGGGCGCGTCGACGCTTGCGAAGCGCCTCGCTGAGCACGTCGGCGCGGTAGGCGTGCAGAGCCGCTGCCACCTCTTGTGGCGTCTCAGCCACCACTACCTTCGCCCCGGTTGCGAGCGTAATGACGGTGTCGGGCGTCGACTCGACGGTCACCACCATGTCGGGATTCAGTTGGAAGGGCTCGTCGCTATGTCCGAGCCGGTTCAGCGTGATCATCGCCACACTCCTTGCGTTCAAGCTTACGGCCACTTCAAACGGGGCCAAATGAGGGGCCAGCTTACGGCCATCTCAGACGGGACTGAATAAGGGGCCAAAATAGCTACGGGATGGAACGGCGCGGTGTTTGCGCCATCCCATCCCGTGCTCCTCGGAGTTGTCCTCTCTACCGCGACCTCCTTGCTCGCGCTGTGAAAGCGAATTACTGGATCATCGTGACCAGGGTCCCCAGCATTTCGTTCGCTGTGGAGATCACACGCGAGTTGGCCTGGTAGCCGCGCTCAGCGGTGATCATGTTGGTCATCTCGGTTGCCAGATCGACGTTTGACATCTCGAGCTCGCCGCCGATCGTGGAGCCGAAGCCTGGGGTGTCTGGGGTGCCGACGATCGGAGTACCCGAGTTGGCGGTCTCGCCCCACAATGAGCCTCCGATGCGTTCCAAGCCAGCTTCGTTGGGGAACGTCGCCAGTGAAACGTAGCCGGCGGTGACCCGCTGCTGGTAGGTTTTCGATTCCGGATTCTCATCGGTGTAAGCAACCGATCCGTCCGGTCCGATCGAGACGTTGCTGGAGCCTGGGGGGATTCTGATGTAGCTTTCTTCCTTGCCCGCCGTGTAGGTCGTGCCGGCTTCGGCTTCGTTGGCCACGGCGTTGCGACCGATCACATATTCGCCTGCTTCGGTGGTCAAGAAACCCTGGGAGTTGGTTGTGAGATCCCCTGCGCGGGTGTAGTTGAGTTTTGCCGGCAGACCCGTTGTATACGGTTCCTTGGCAGGGGGAGTGCCTGCCCCAACGCGCAGGAATCCGCTGCCCTCGATTGCGATGTCCAGTGGATTGTTGGTGGTTTGAAAGGAGCCCTCTGTCATTTCGTTGCGGGTTGCGCTGACCTGCACACCCAGTCCGATCTGCACCGGGTTGGAGCCGCCGTTGGTGGCCGTGGGGCCCGAGGCCCCACGCATCACCTGCGTGAGCGATTCGGCAAAAGTGACACTCGAGGCCTTATAGCCCACGGTGTTGACGTTCGCCAGGTCGTTCGCTGTCTCGTTCAGCAGTGCCTGGTTCGCGTCCAGGCCGCTGATCGCGGCATACATTCCAGTCATCATCGTGACTGCCCTTCCTTTCGCGGCCTCCTCTGTGAGGTCCAGCCGTTGTTGTGTGTTGACGGCCCACCTAAGCGGTCAGTGGGTTCGACTTGTTCTGTCAAATAGGTTTCGCTTATAGCTTCAGCGCACTGTCAATTTCTCCTGTCCAGCCGCCGTGCTCATGCGATCACCGCACTGTCGATGTTGGTGAACACGTTGTCTTTCATGTGCTCGGATCCCACAGCCGTTATGACGGTGCGGTTGCTGACGGACACCACGAAGGCGGTGCCGTCGACAAGAACCAGGGAGTCGCGCGAGCCCTTGCTCGCGGCGCGTCCCACGCCCTCGGAGAGGCGTCCGAGCGTCGTCGCGTCGAGCTCGATTCCGCGACGCTGTACACGAGCGAGCGCGTGACGGGAGAACTGCAGCGGCTCGGCCGCCGCCGGCTTGCTTGAGTGCGTCGGCAAAAGACTGCCCGGGAGCCTCCGAGGCAGGCCTGCGTGACGCGCCGTCGGCCGGGCGGCCCGCATCGGTCGCCGCTGGCAGGGGCGCTCGCGGGGGGCGGGGTGCCCAATCCTCCCGGGGGGATAAGCGCTGGGTTTGAGATTTGGGCTCAATTGACTTGGGTGACGCTCGAGACCTTCACGCCCGGGACGCCTTCGACTGTGAGGGTCGGCCCAGAGGTGGCGGACTGGACGCTTTCGACCTTGCCGGTCGCGCTGGCACCGGTTGAGGGATCGTTGTAGGTGACGTTGTGTCCGATCAGCTGCACAGCGCTCGAGAGCTCGCTCGCGGTTGCAAGGTTGGTCGTCTGCTCCAGCTGGGTGAACTGGGCAAGCTCGGTCACGTATTCGTTGCCGTTGCTCGGTTCCAATGGGTTCTGGGCCTGCAGCTGGGCGATCATCAGCTTCAGGAAGTCGTTCTGGCCGAGAACGCCGTTCGGGTTTTCGGGGGTCGCCGAGGTCGATCCGGTGGGGCTTGTCGCGGCGGCGGCCTGTGCGGTGGGTGTTGTGGTCATAGCGGTCGATCCTTTCGTTGGTTCACGCCAGCACGTCGACGATCTCGCCCAGGGGGGCGCCGGCCGGCCGACTGGTTTCGCCGAGGCCCGTCGAGCGCTCCGCTCTCCTCGGAGGCGGTGGTTGCGGTGGGGGCACTCGATGTTCCTGCTTGCTTGGCGGAGCGCTCCTCGCGCCCCTGGGCTTGGGAGTGACTGAAGGAGCCGATGTCAAGCCGTAGCAGCGAGAGGCCCATCGAGTTGAGCGACTGGCGCAATTCCGAGCGGCCCTGCGCAAGCGCCTGGGCTCCGGCGGGGGTGTCGGCGCTCACTCGCGCGCGCAGTCCTTCGCTGGTTTGGGTGAGCCGGATGCTTATGTGACCGAGCTCTTCTGGCTGCAGGTCGATGCGCGCCCGTGCGATTCCTTGCCGGGTCGCGACCTCGATGGTGGCTCCGATCGCGTCGATCATCTCCTGCATGGGCACGCTCGAGCTTGGCAGCGCTTCGGGGCCAGCGGGTGAGATCGTTGCCGTGGACAGCGCTGGATCTACAGCCGCTTGCACAGTCGCGTCTGTTTCATTCGTCGGTATCGAGCCGAGCACGTCGGCGGTGTGCTGCTCGCCTGTCGCGCTTGTCGGAGCCGATCCACCTCGGGGTGGCTGGGAGTCTGCTCGCTGAGCCTGAGCGAGGGTTACCGATGTGGGTGTCGTAGTGGAGGCGCGGACCTCTTGGGCGGCCCACGCTTGCTTGGTGGAAAGCTCGGTTGTCGCGTTGTTCTGATTGAGCGGAGTCGAGTCGGCTGGCTGGCTGGAGCCTCGAGGGGAGGAAGCCGCGGACGTCACTGGGGACTCAGGGACCGGTGTGGTGCTGGGAGCAAGCCCAGATGCCGGCGCGGAGATGGTTGAGGAAGCCGGTGCGAGTGCGGTCGTAGGAGCGGGCACGGGCGCGGGTGTTGGCGGCGGTGTGACGGTGGAGCTAGGCGTGGGGCCGGTCGTGGTTGTGACAGTGGAAGCGGAGGCGAGCTGCAGCGGGGATGCTGGAGCAGGCGTGTTCGCGGGAGTGGGAGCGGTCACCGGCGCAGTTGTGGTGGCAGACGGGGGCGTTGGTGTTGAGAGGGTGGGGGCGGGAAGAGAGCTCGCTCCGGCGGCAGGCGGGGGTGCCGGTGTGGGTGTCGGCGTGGGCGTCGAAAGAGGTATGGACGGAGGCGCCGGCGCGGAGGCATCGGCGGATGCCAACGCGGAGGAAGAAACGGGTGTGAGAAGCGGGATAGGAGCCGACGCCGGCTCAGGTGGGGACGCGGAGGCGAGCACCGAGCTAGACGCCGGCGCCGGTACAGGAGCAGCCGCGCCAGCAGCACCGGACGCGGGAGTAGAGGTTGTGACAGGCCCGGGAGCTGGGTCGGCCCCCGACCCGGGAGCGAAGCCGGTGTTTGACCCGGGAGTGGAGGTGGAGGCGGGTGTAGCCACGGAGGCGGCCCCATAGCCGGGTCGTGCCGGCATCGTGGATGTGGCCGTAGCCGGACGTTGCCGGGACGGCCTCGCCCGTCTAGGACGTTCGTCTTCGCACTTGCCGAGCTGAGCGTTGAGACTTCCTTCAGCGGGGGCGTGCCGCCCTTGTCGATGGACGCGCTGTTGGGTGCGCCCGCGGGCTGGCTGGCAAAGGCCGAGCCGTGCTGGGACGCGGGTCTCTTGCCCTCGCTATGTTCGCGAGAGCCCGCGCCGCGACTCGCGTGGGAGCTGTTCTTGTATTGGCCTTCCGCGGGGGCGGTCCGGGCCCAGTGTTCGGCGAGTGCGCTCTTGAAGGGTGGCGCGCCCGGTGGAGCCCCTGGCGGGGCGCCTCGCATGGCGCCGGGTGGCGCGCCCGATGTGCGCGTTCCAGCGGGCAGCACGCTCGGCGATGGGGGCGCGGGGGGTGTGGCACCGAGCGCGGCTGGGGGGCTCATGCTGGGCTCCCCAGCAAGCTGGTTGCGCCGTGGGCCTGCCGATAGGCTTCGGCGTAGCCGAGCACTTTGGAGACGTAGCTTTGGGTTTCGGCGTATGGAGGTATGCCCCCGTACTGCTGGACGGCTCCCGGGCCCGCGTTGTAGGCGGCTAGGGCGTCGGCGGTGTTGCCGCCGAACTGGCCCATGAGCTGGCTGAGGTAGCGCGCCCCGCCTTCGATCGATTCGGCTGGGTTGAGCGGATTGGCGACACCCAACGAGGCGGCGGTGCCGGGCATCAGTTGCGTCAGGCCGCTCGCCCCCGCGCTGCTCTGCGCGCTGGGGTCGAAGCCGGACTCCTGCTGGATCAGCCCATGCAGGACAGCTGGTTCCAGGCCGTAGCGCGCGGCGGCCTGTTCGATCAGCGGGTCGTATTCGCTGGAGCCCGCTCCGCTAGTCGCGGCGCCTTCGCGCCCGATGCCCGCGGCGTCTGGCTCGGCGCGTCGAGTGAGGATGAGTCGCTCGCCGTGGCCGCCTGCAGCGCGGCGGCGAAGTCTCCCGCGGGCGCCTGTGAGGCGCTGGTCGAAGACGGTGCTGGTCGCCGGCTCGGCTAGCGACGCCAGAGACGCTTACCTGGCGCGTCTGTTCGATCAGCGCCTGCAGCTGATGCACGCGCTGGGCGATCGCCAGCTCATCTTCGGGCATGCCCGCTGTGGAGGCGATCGCCATCGTGCTCATGTGGCGCTCCTGCCGAAGCGGGCGGCGGCGATCTCGTCGAGCGCGGCGCGCTCACGGCTTGCGAGCCTCGCGCTCGTGCTCGCCGCGGTGACGCTCTCTGAGGCGATTGAGCATCTCGTGCTCGCGTGGCTGCGGTGGTGAGCTTGGCGTCGCGCTCGGCGACCTCGTGCCTCGCGTTGCTGGAGCTCTTGGATGTGGGCTCCTCGCTGGGCCTCGACGCGCTCGAGGAACGCCTGGCGCGCGAGCAGCTCGGTGGCGTCCAGCGTGTGGGCGTCGCTGGTGTGGGCGCGGTGTTCGACGTGAGCTTGCTCCAGATGGGCTTCGGTGGCACGCAAATCGGCCTCCGTGCCCGAGCGCAGCGAGATCGCCTCGTGCGAGCTCCTGCTGGGCGAGCTGCTCGTTGCGCTCGCGTACAGCACGGACGCGCTCGAGCCGGAAGCGAAAAACGGATCCGTTCACGGCCTGGTTATCGGACGGTGGGTCTCTTTCTTTAGTGCCGCTGGCGCGCTGCTCGCTCAGATGCTCAGCCGAGCGCCGGTATGGCGGGCGGCTCGGTATCACCGAGCGCCGGAAGCGGACGCACGGTCGTCGAGCTCGCGCTGGATGACACCTCCTCAGCGTCGGCGCATGTCCCGCTTCGGCGAGGTCCTCGTCGGCTCGGTCCTGGCCGGCAAGCGAGGCCGCGAGCTCGAGCAGTCGTGCGTCGGCGTCCGCGGGCAGGCTCTGGCTCGTCGACGGGCTGGCGCAGAAAGCCCTCGATGCGCGCGCGGTGCGCAAGCGCGGTATCGAGCGCGGGTCGCTGCCCGGCTGGTAGGCCCCGATCGCGACGAGGTCTTCCTTCTCGCGCAGCACGGCCAGCGCCGCGCGCAGGCGCTGACCGGCGCTTCGAACCTGCGGGCGAGACGATCTCGCCGACCAGGCGCGAGACGCTCTGCAGCACGTCGATCGCGGGGTAGTGGCCGGCGTGGGCGAGCGAGCGGGTGAGCACGACGTGCCCGTCGAGGATCGAGCGCACCGCGTCGGCGATCGGCTCGTTCATGTCGTCGCCGTCGACCAGGACCGTGTAGAGGCCGGTGATCGACCCGCTGGTGCTGGTGCCGGCGCGCTCGAGCAGGCGTGGGCAGCAGGGCGAACACGCTCGGGGTGTAGCCGCGCGTGGCGGGTGGCTCGCCGATCGCCAGGCCCACCTCTCGCTGGGCCATGGCAAAGCGCGTGACCGAGTCCATCATCAGCATCACGTCGTGGCCCTGGTCGCGGAAGTGCTCGGCGATCGTGGTCGCGGTGAAGGCGGCCTTGATGCGCACCAGCGCCGGCTGGTCGGAGGTGGCGACCACCACCACCGAGCGCTCGAGCGCGTCGCCGAGGTCGCGCTCGATGAACTCGCGCACCTCGCGTCCGCGCTCGCCGACGAGCGCGATCACGTTGACCTGCGCGCTGGTGGACCTGGCGATCATGCCGAGCAACGAGGACTTGCCGACGCCCGAGCCGGCGAAGATGCCCGAGTCGCTGCCCACGCCCGCAGGGGACCAGCCCGTCGAGCGCGCGCACGCCGAGCCCGACCCGCTCGCTGATACGTGGCCGTGAGAGCGCTCCCGGGGGCGGGGCGATGGTGGAGCGCTCGACACCGCCCGGCGCGGGCTGCTCGTCGAGCGGGCGCCCAGCCCGTCGACGACGCGCCCGAGCAGACCGGGGCCGACCGCCACGCGAAACGGCGCTCCGGTGGCGAGCACGCGCGTGCCGGGGCCGATGCCGTGCAGCTCGCCGAGCGGCATCAGCAGGGTGCGCCCGTCGCTGAAGCCGACGACCTCGGCGGGAATCCGACCACGCGTCGGGATCATCGGTGCCGATCAGGCACACCTCGCCGACCTCGGCCTCGCAGGCCGGTCGCCTCGATGATCAGGCCGATCAGGTTGCATCACGAAGCCGTGGCGTCTGGCGAGGTCGGCCTCGCGCATCGCCTGGGTGGCGCTGGCGAGCAGCGTCCTGGGGAGGCCGTGGGGAGCCTCCGATGGGTTACCCACGCGCACGCGCGGGGAGGGCCAAATGGCAGTCTCACGCCGCCCGCTCGGCTCGCCAGAGATGCTTCGACCACCTCGCGAGCGCGCTCCAGCTGGGTCTAGCACGCTCGCGTCGACCTCGCCCTCGGCGGTGCGCACGATCGCGCCGCCGAGCTCGACACGCTCGTCGGAGCTGCACGTCGCAGAGCTCGACGCCACTCCCCGCTCCGCCAGCTCGCCGATCGCTCGCCTGACCGGCTCGAGGTCGGCTGGGTTGACCAGGACGGCGATCCTGCGACGGTCGCTCGACCGTCGCAGCGCCCCCCGCACCGCCTCGAGATCAGCTCGCCCGCGCAACTGTGGGGCGCCCGCCGACGATCTTCTCGGCCAGCTCCAGCGCAAGCTCGATGGCGTCTTGTTCGATCGCCCGCACAACCTCGCCGCGCAGCGACTCGATGCCCTGCAGCGCCTCGCTGAGCGCGCGCGCCGCGCGGAGATCTCGGCTGCGCCCTGCTCGTGGCCGGCTGCGCGTCCCTCGGCGTAGCCCTCCGCGCGGGCCTGCTCGCGCAGCGCTCGGCTTCGAGCTGAGGCCTGGGCGATCAGCTGCGCCGGGGCGTCGCGGGCGGAGGGTCGGAGGGCTCGAGCTGCTCGAAGGCGTAGCTCACGGCCGTCTCAGACAAGGGCCGCGCCATCGTCGCTGAGATGCGCACTGGACCACCTCAGACAACCGCCTCGCCCTCCTGCTCCTCGCCACCGGCGATCACGATCGTGCCGGCCTCGTCGAGCTTGCGCACGACCGTCACCACCCGGCTCTGGGCCTCGTCGACATCGCGCTGGCGCTGGGGCTGCTGGATCTCCATCTCCTCCTTGAGCATCGCGGCGCCACGCTCGGACATGTTCGTCGAGCACCACATCCATCACGTTCTCGGGGGCGCCGCGCAGGGCCAGCACGAGGTCCTTCTGGTCGACCTCGCGCAGCACCTGTTGGATGGCGCGCTCGTCGAGCTTGACGATGTCCTCGAACACGAACAGCATGCCGCGCACCTCCTCGGCGAGATCCTTGTCGGCGCTGGCAGGCTCTCGAGCACGTTGCGCTCGGTGGTGCGGTCGGCGTGGTTGAGGATCCCCGCGAGCGCCTTGGCGCCTCCGCTGGCTGAGTACTTGCGCTCGACCGCCGCGCCCAGCTTCTGGCGGATGACCTGCCTCGACCTGCTGGATGACTCGTGTGCTGGCGTGGCCCATGCGCGCGATCCGCAGCGCGATGTCCGGCTGCTCGACTTCGGGCAGGCGCGCGAGCACTCCGGCCGCGAGAGTCGTGTGCAGGCTGGCGAGCACCAGCGCCACCGTCTGGGCGACTCGCCGCGCAGCAGCGCCGCGATCCGCTCGGGCGGGACTCGCCGCAGGAACTCGAAGGGCCGCGTCTCGCTGGCGCTCGTGAGCCGCCCGAGCAGATCCGCCGCGCGCTCGGGCCCGAGCGCGCGCTCGATCACCTCGCGCGCGAAGTCCACGCCGCCGCTGACGCTCGCTGGCGCCATCGCCGGCGACGGCCGCCAGTTCGCTGAAGATCGAGTCGGTCGTCTCCGCTCCGACCGAGCTCAGCCGGGCCATCTCCATGCGAGAGGCTCTCGATCTCTTCCTCGTCCATGCGCTGCATCACGTTCGCCGCGCGCTCGGAGCCGAGCGCGGCCATCAACACCGCCGCCTTGCGCGCTCCCGGCAGACGCTCGGCGGGGCAGCCGGGCAGCGCCGGGACGGTATCTGGGAGCGACTCGCCGGCCACGTCGCTAGTCCTCCTGCATCCAGGTGCGCAGCTGCTGGGCGACCTGGTCGGGATCGCTGTCGGCGAGCTGCTCGACCTGCCGGCGCAGCTGATTGCCGTTTCCGTTCCCGTTGCCGTTGCCATTGCCGCTTCCGTTCCCGTTGGGGGCGCCACGCCCGCCATCGCCGGCGACCGGCCTGGGCGAGCTTTCGCGCTCGAGCTCGGAGAGGCGCATCGGAGTCTCCAGCTCGCGCAGCCAGACCGGCTCGTCGATCGGCTCGCTTTCGCGGCGGCGCAGGGAGCGCGTGGTGAAGAACAGGAAGAGCAGCGGCCCCGATGCCGAGCAGCGCGTACTTGGCATAGCCGAGCATGCTGCTCGTGGAGCTGCGCCGCGCCGTGGTCGGCTTGGCGAACGCGACCTGCCCGATCGAGATCGTGTCTCCGCGCTTGGTCTGGATGCCGGCGGCGTTGGTGATCGCTTCGCGGATCGCCGGCAGCGAGGCGGCGGGAACCGAGTGGTCGAGCAGCACCGAGACGTGCTGGCTTTCGACCGCGCCCGGGCGCGATCGTGGAGTGGGTCACGGTCTTGCTCACGCCGAGCGAGGAGCTGGTCGTTTCGTGCTTGTAGTTGGACTTCCCGCCGAGCTTGCGGCCGCGGCGGGCAGGTTGGCGGTGCCCGTCGCCGCGCCCGTGCCCGCGCCGTTGCCGGTGAGCGTCTCGATGTCCTTGCTCTGCTGCAAGCGGAACGCCGGCCTTGCCGTAGGTGAGCTGTTCCTGGGTGGTCTGGTTGACGTTCATGTTGGCGTAGACCAGCACCTGCGCCTTGCCCGGCCCGAGCGTCTGGGCGAGCATCGCGTCGAGGCTCGCGGCCATGCTCTGGTCATAGCGCTGCTCGGTTTCCTGCACGCTGTTGCCCGAGCCGCCCGCGCTGCCCGCGGCCTGTGGCCACAGCAGCTGCCCCGGAGGCCGTCGGTGATCGTGACCTTGCTCAGCTGCAGCCCGGGCACGCTCGAGGCGACTAGCTGGGCGATCCCCTGCACCGAGCTGGGCGGCAGCGAGGTGGTCCCGACAGCAGCACCGCGGCCGAGGAGACGCCCTGGCTTTCGCCGAACACCTGGTTCTGGGAGCTGGGCAGCACCAGCTCGACCTGCGGCCCCGGAGACGCCCTGGACGGAGTCGATCGTCTCCGCCAGCTGACCCTGCAGAGCGCGCTGGTAGGTGACCTGCTGCTGGAAGTTGCTTTCGCCGAGGTTCTGTTTTTCAAACAGCGAGAAGTCCGGCTGGGTGTTGCCGAGCAGGTCCGCGCCCGCCAGCGCCACCCGCGCTTCGGCGGTCTGGTTGGACTGGACCGCGAGCGCCGTGCCGTTGTTCTGCAGCTCGTAGCTGACGCCGTGCTCGCTGAGCGTGCTCGTCATCTTGCCGGTCTGCGAGGGGTCCACGCCGCTCACGAGCGTCGTGTAGCTCGGCTGCGAGACCAGGTGCAGGAAGAGGTAGACGAACAGGATCGCGCCGACCGCGGAGCCGCCCGCGATCAGCCATCCGCGGGTTGTGAGCCTCGAGGCGAGCTGGCAGAGGCGGCATCGATCAGACCTGCGTCTGGAAGATGCTCTGGGCCGCTTCGGTGGCCTTGGTGCGGATCTGGGCCGCCAGGTCCATCGCCATCTGGGCGTCCTCGACGGTCGACCACCGCGCTCTCCGGGTCCTTGGCGGTGCCGGTGGCCAGCGATTGCGCGGCGCCGGCGGCGCTCTGTCTGGGTGCTCTTCGAGCGAGGAGATCGCGCCGGTCAGCTCGCTGCCGAAGCTGCTCGATTCGCCCGCCGGCCCGCCGGCCCTTCGATGCCGCCGGTGCCTTCGATGCCGGTGACGCCACTGCTCGCTTGCGGTCCAGTGCCCTTCGAGCCCATGCTTGAAGCGCTCGCGGAGGCTGCCGTTCGGCTGAGACCCTTCGTCTGCGGGGCCGCGGCACGTTGGTCAAGCCTTCGGAGAGTTTCCCGCCAATCCGCCGACCGGCGGGACGATCATTTGAGCAGCCCCAGGGTCGCCGTGAACATCGACTTGGCGGTCTGCATCGCGGTCACATCGGACTGGTAGGACTGCGACTCGGAGATCAGGTCGGTCATTTCGGTGACCGTGCTGATGTTCGGCATCTTCACGTAGCCCTTCGCGTCGGCTTCGGGGTTGCCCGGGTCATAGACCTGCTGGTCGGGCGTGCTGTCGCTGACGATCCCCGTCGACCTGCACGCCGCCGGGAGGCGGCGAGCCCTGGCTCGTTCTGCTGCAGCGCGCCCGACAGCGCGCCGCTGAAGCCCCCTGACCCGGTCTGCTTGGCGAGGACCACCTCCTGGCGTTGGTAGGGCTGGCCGTTGGCTGCTCGCGTGGTGTCGGCGTTGGCGAGGTTCTCGGCGGTCACGTCCATGCGGATGCGCTCCGCGGTGAGCCCGCTGCCGGCGATCCCGATCGCTTCGAAGAGTCCCATCAGGCGAGCCCCGATCGGCGGCGCTCAGGATGCTGTTGCGCGCGCCCGCCACCTGCGTGAGGGCCTGATAGTCCAGGCCGTTTTCGGCGAGCTTGGCCGATTCCTGATCGACGCTGACGCGGTGCCGTTGGGACCCGACCTCGCTCGGGCTGCACTTCGGTCTGGAACTGGACTGGTCGAGCTGGTTCGCCGCCGTTCATCGCGCTCTGCAGCTCGGACTCGAAGTTGACTTCCTGGCGCTCGTAGCCGGGCGTGTCGGCGTTGGCGATGTTGTTGGTCAGCGCCGTCTCGCGCTGCCAGGAGCCGCGCATCGCGGCCTCGAGCAGCTGCTGGGTCGAATCGACGAGAGCCATGGTGAAGAGATTTGCCTTTCCGCCCTCCCTGGGCTGAAATCGACGCTCTCCATGAGGTCGCTGGCTGTGGCCATCAGAGCGGCCGTCCCCGGTGATCGGCCGCGAGGCGCAAATCTTTAGCGGATCGCTGAGACGGCCGCGGTTGCGACGCTAAGCGCTGCGATCCAGGCGCAGGCGGCGCGTGGGCTGCCCCGCGTAGCCGTCGGCCGCCCGTCGTGCGCGCGTGTGCCGGTCGAGATCTCGGCTCAGCAGCCCCTCGCGCACGCGGAACAGCTCGATGCGGGTGCGCTCGTGGATCAGCCGTGCGCGCTGCAGCAGCGGCAGGGCCGCGGCGGGGGGGCGTGCTGGCAGGTCGCGCGTCAGCTCCTCCCAGCGCGCTCCCAAGTCGCCAGGCGATCCGATCGATCTCTCCGCGTCCGGCCAGCTCCAGTTCGAGCTCGGCGTGCTCGTGGATCGCTTCATAGGGGCGCAGCGAAGTCGCCCTCGCCGACCGCTCACGCGCGGGCGACCTCCTCCGCGACCTGGGCCCAAGCCTCGCGCAGCTCGCCCAGCAGCTCGCTGACCTCTTCCAGCTTGGCCGGGTCCTGTGCAGGCGCGCGCTGTTGAGGTGCGCCAGGCAGAACTGGTAGATCGCGTGCAGGCGCTCGGCGAGCTGGCCCTGCTCGAAGTCGAGCGATCGCCGTCGAGGTGGGCGATGATCAGCTCGGCCCGGCGCAGGGTGTTGTGGGCGCGCTCGATCTCGCCCTCGCGCATCGCGATGCTGGCCTGGCGCAGGAAGCGCCGGGCGCCGTCGTAGAGCATCACGATCAGCTCTCCCGGCGTGGCCGCGAGCACGGCGCCCTGGCGGTAGGCGTCGGGTGAGGCGGCGCGAGGTTGCTCATCGGCTCCGGGGTTGAGGTCTGGTGCTAAGTGGACAAGGGACGGCTCGCTCTAGATGCCTGAGTCGTTGAGCGATTCGGTCTGGCTGGTCAGCCACGCGGCCTGCGAGCTGTTCTGCGACAGCACGGCTTCCAGCTCGGAGTAGGTGGCCTGTAGCGCCTTTTCGCGCAGGCCAAGAGCATTTCGTTCATGGTGTTGATCTTGGAATTCAGCTGAGTGATCTGGCTGGTGTCCCCGGTGATCTCTCGCTTCGAGCGAGCCGCCCGGTTCGGCGACCGCGTTGAGGGTGCTCTGCAGGCCCTGCGACCACTTCTGCGAGCATCTCCTGCACGCCCGCCGGGTTCGCTCTCGATCGCTTCCGTGAGCTTTGTGCGTTGAGCGTCAGCTGGCCTTCGATCGAGGCCTGGGAGGGCTCCTCCGCCCGAGGCCGCGCCCGTGCCGATGCCGATGTCCGCCGGGTTTGACATTTCGGCGGGGAGTCCCGCGATCGGTTCGTACATCGCTCTGGCGCATGCTTGGCGAGCAGGCTCCCCAGTTCGAAGTCGCCGAACAGCGATCCCGTGCGCGAATTCGCGCGACGGTTTTCGGTTTGGCGACCGGCTTGGTGGTGAGCTGCTTCTGGATCGCTTCGACCGTCGAGTTGTAGAGCTTGATGAACGACTGCACCTGCGTTTCCATCGCGCTCACGCTCGCGCCCGGGCGGCTGCACATCGATCGTCACCGGGCCCGTGGTCGTCAGCCCGTTGAGGGTCAGCGTCACGCCGGCGATGGCTTCGGTGACGATGTTGGAGGCCGAGTGCCCGCCACGCCGTCAACCGTGTATTCGGCGTTCTTGCCTTCCTTGGCGGTGCCCGCCTTTTCGGTGAGGCGTCCCGCCGGGGTCGCTCACTTTGATGAATTCGGCGCCGGTGTTCCCGGTGGCGCGGTTGGACAGCACCAGGGTGCCGCCTTCGAGCACCGCCGCGTAGACGGTGGCGGTGCTGTCGGAGTTGATTGTGCTCGCCAGTTCCTTGGCGCTCTCACCGGCCTTGACGGTGTAGCTGTGGCCGTCGATCGTGAGCGTGTCTTCGGCGGTGGGGCTCGTGAAGGTGAAGGTCCGCTGCGCCGAGTTGGCAAGCTGGGTGACTTCGACCTCGTGCCCGCCGATTCCCGCGCCGGAGCTGCGTGGCGGCGCTGACCCGTGTCGGTTCGCTGGAGGTGACCGTCTGCGAGGTTTCAAACAGCGAGGGCAGGCTGAATTCCGAGGCGCTGAAGGCGAGCTGCTGGAGGCTGCTCTGGACGCTTTGCAGCTGCTGCTGCTCGCCCTCCAGCTTTTCCTGCTCGCCGGTCAGCCGCGTGACCGGCTCGCGTTCGACCGCCATCAGCGCCGAGATGATCGAGCTGGTGTCCAGGCCGGAGGCAAGCCCGGAGATGGTGATCGGCGATCCTGCGGCGGAGCCGACTGAGAGCTGTGGACATGTCGGTCTAGCCCAGGGGCTTTCCGGCTGCTATGTCAAGCGCCTCGGTGGCCAGACAGCGATCTCACGGTTTTTCCCTCGCGGTCTTGAAGCTCGATTTTGACGCGTCCCCCCTGCTCCACGGAGAAGCGCATCTCCTGACCGCTTTCGCGCAGCTGGCGGCTTATCCTGCCGGCGGCCTCGATCTGGTCGAGCACATCGGGTGGCGGGCCTGCCTCGAGTGGTGGTTCGTGGGCAAGCGCTTGGCTCCCGCCAGCTCGGACTGAAACGCGCCTTGATCGACGCTTGACGTCCCTTGCGGGCGTCATCGGACGCTGCAGGACCCAGAGGGTCCTTTATAGGCATGATCGGCGAGCTCATATGGCGTTTTCTCCCTGAAAACGTGTGGCGCGTCCCAATCCCTGGGCCGCCTCGCGATTGGTTTCCTTCAAGGTGATCGGCGTCTTTCGCGAAAACTTGACTCAATGGCCGCCGCGAGGGCAATGCGCCCTGGAGTCGAAGCGCAGGTTTGCGCGCCTCGCCCCCCTCGTGTCCTGCGCACGGACGTGCTTGGACTCCTACCCGGCGGCGCCGCGCGTAATCGTTTCCGTGACACAACGCCCGGCGAGGATGTCTCGCGCGCACGATCGGGCGTCTAGGCGGTCACGGCCTGTGCCTGGGCGAGCAGGCTGGCGGCGAGCGCGTTGTCGGGATCGCGGGCGAGCACGGCGGTCGCGAACTCTCCGGTCTCGCGGGGCATGCCCCGGGCGGCGGCGACCCGGGCCAGCCCGAGCAGCGCGCGGGACGTCGGGCTCCTGCTCGCACACGGCCATCCACTCCTGCGCCGCCGATGCCGCGAAGCCGCGCCGCAGGTACATCTCGGCCAGCAGCTCGCGACGCGCGCGCGGTTGCAGCGGTGTGAGCTCCAGCGCGCCGAGGAGCACTTCGAAGCTCTCGAAGTCGTGTACTCGAAGCAGTGCCTCGAGCATGGTCTCGAGTGGCGGCACGGCCTCCTCTGAGAGGGGGGGCACCTCCTGCTCGGCCCGGGACGGCAAACCCTCCTCAGACCGGGACGGCACGATCTGCTCGGCAAGCGCCGTAGCGCCCGGTCCCGAGGACGCGAGCTGGCGCCAGGTCGCGAACAGGTCGAGCTCGGTCGCGGGCATGCCGGCCGCGCGGGCGCTCTCGAGCGCCCCCTGGGCGCCGTCCGCGTCGCCGCCGGCCAGACGCGCGAACAGCTCGCTGCGGCGGGCGATCACCGCGAGCGGGTCGCTGCCGTCCAGTCCTGAGGCGACGTCTGCGGCCTCGCCGTAGCGCCGTTGTGCCAGCAGCGCCTCGCCGAGCGCAACGCGCGCGCGGCTGGAGTGCGGCTGGCGGGCGAGCACCGCCCTGAACTGTGTCTCGGCGACGGCCGTCGCGCCGGCCTCGTACAGCGCCGTGGCGAGCATGAAGCGAGCGGCCGGAGACGGGTTGGGCATGTGGCGCTCGAGCGTGGCCACGACACTGCTGGGCTCGGCGCCGCCGGCCAGGAGCGCGCTCGTGTAGGGCAGCACCGAGCCGATGAAGCGCGGATGCTCGCGCAGGCAGCGCTCGAGCAACTGCACCGCCGCCTGCTGTTCGCCGCGCGCGTGGCGAAGCTCGGCGAGCTGGATGCTCGGCAGGTAGGTGCCGCTGCCGAGCGTGGCGGTGTAGCGGGAGGGCGCATCGCCCATCTCGATGCAGCGCTCGAGCAGTTCGATCGCGCGCTCTGGCTGGTCGAGCGCGTGCGCGGCGAGGGCCTGCTCGAGCACCAGGTCAGTGAATCCCGGGAAGCGCTCCAACCCTTGATCGGCTCGAGCGATTGCCTCGGCGGGGCGCCCGCAGGCGCGTAGGGCCTTTACGAGCCGGCTCATCAGGGCGGGGGCGAACTCGTAGCTCTCGCGATCGGGCAGGGCCTCCAGCAGCTCCCAGGAGCGCTCCAGCTCGGCGAGGGCGGCCGCGGAGTCCCCGGCGGCGGCGTACTCGGAGCCGAGGTTGTAGTGCAGGAAGGCGCTCGGTGGGCTTTCGGCTTGCTGCAGGCGCAGCAGCTCTATGTTGCGTCGGGACTTCTCGCGGGTGTCGCGCACGACGCCGAGATAGCCGTAGTGCTCGATGCGCACGCCGCTTGCCTCCAAGCGCTCCGGCAGGTACCCCGGCAGGCATTGAGCGATCTGCTCGTGCAGGCGTCCCTCGAAGCGATACTCGCTGCGATTGCGAAAGACACGCAGCGCGTTGTGCGTGACGGCGGTGCCGTCCTCGAGATCGCCGGTGTAGTTGGTCTCCGAGAGGTAGAAGGCCTCGCGCCATGTATGCCCGGTGAGCGCTCGCAATAGGGGAGCGTCCTCCTCGACGAGCACCTCGTCGGCGTCCAGGCAGAGCAGCCAGTCGCCGCTGGCGGCCTGGAGGGAAACGTTGCGTGCATGGGCGAACGAACCCGTCCACTCGTGGAAGATCACTTGTGCCCCAAACGAGCGCGCGATCTCCACCGTGGCGTCGGTTGAGCCGGTGTCGACGATCACCATCTCGTCGACCGCCTCGGCGACGGAGGCCAGCGAGCGCGGGAGCATTTCCTGCTCGTCGCGCACGATCATGCACAGGCTGAGCCGCATGTCCTCAGCCGGTTGGGCGCGCTGTGCGACCTCCAGTGCTCGGCTGGCGAGCGCGGCGACCTTGGGGTGGACCGCTGTGCCGCGACCCGCGCCGCGCAGCTGTCGCCGTCTGTGGGCGAGCGCGAGCAGGTTGCCAGCGACCTGCTCCAATCGCGGGTCGAGGCGCTTGGCGGCCTCGAACAGCGCCTGAGCGGCGTCGAGGCTCCATAGCTCGTAGAGGGCTACACCGGCGTAGTTGAGCAGCTTGGGCTCCCTGGGCTCTGCCTCGAGCATTCCCAAGGCACCGGTGGCGATCGATGCGAACAGTCCCCCCATGCGCCCGCCGGAGGGCTTGGCGCTCGTCTTGGCGGCGCTTGTGCTCGCAAGCGCGCCCTCGATCAGATTTCTGCCAGCCCAATAGCGGCGGTGGGGGTCACCGATCTGCTCGAGCTGCCCGAACAGCTCGCTGTAGCCGACCAGGTCACCTGTCGTGAGTGCGTGCTGGGCTTGCACGGAGAGCTCGAATGCAAGAGCGGCGCTCTCGTCAGGGTGGCGTTCTGAGAGGTGGGTGAGCATCTACACGCATGGTCATCGACCGCCACCCGCAGCTGATATCTGAGCAACGATCACGACCGGAGCAGTCGATACGGTCCGCGCCCTAAATCTTCGCAAATAGCGAATCTCAGACCGCGCGGGCAGTTTGGTCGCACGCGGGGGTACCCCAACCAGTTCCCTCGAAATCGGAGCGCAGCAAATGGAAACGATCGCAAGAGGGGCCGTGAGGATTTCCGCGGCGGAGGCCCTTAGGACGTGGCGTGAGTACCGCCGCACCGGCGATCTCAGGTTGCGCGACCAGCTGATCTTCACGTTCACGCCGATGGTGCGCTACATCGTCTATCGCAAGGTTCGTGAGGTGCCGGCGCAGTGCGATGTCGAGGACTTCCTCTCCTGTGGGCTCGAGGCGCTGATTCGCTCGATCGAGCGTTATGACCCGGACAAGGGGGCGACGCTCGAGCAGTATGCGTGGACGCGCATCCACGGGGCTGTGCTCGACGAGCTGCGCCGCCATGACTGGGCGCCGCGCTCGCTGCGTCGCGACGAGCGCGCGATCAACCATGCGCGCGAGGTGTTCCTTGCGGCAAACGATCGCCCGCCAACTCGTGAGGAGCTGGCGGCGATGGTCGGCATGGACTCGGCGGAGCTCGTGGGGCGCCTCGACGACGTGGCGCTCGCGGAGGTGGGTTCGCTGAACAGGACCGTGCGCTCTGACGAGAACGCGAGAATCGAGCGGATCGACACTTTGGAGAGCTCCGACACCGACTGCGACCCAATCGCGAGCGCCGAGCGTCGTGAAGCAAAGGCGCGCTTTCGCGAGGCATTCGCGCTGCTGCCCACACAGGAGCGCGAAGTGGCGGTGTTGCTCTACGTGGAGCATTGGACGCTACGCGACATCGGTGCGCGACTCGGCGTGTCTGAGAGTCGGGTTTCCCAAATCCATACCCAGTTGCGCCGGCGCTTGTATGACCAGCTCTCCGACGAGCTGGCGTTGTTCAGCGCCGTGGGCTGAGCTTTGGTGTGATTGTTTGCTGTTCCTACCGGCACATGTGCCGGTAGGCCGGACGGTGCATGCACCGTCCGGGGCCATGCCGCATGCGGCATGGCCTTCCCTCTAAAGAATCGCCGGTTGCGGCCGAACACCTGGGCGACATGGACCTTGGCCTATATCTCGCGGCGTCGGGGATGGTTGCCGAGCAGGTTCGCCAGGACCAGCTCTCCAACGATCTCGCCAACGCCTCCACCCCGGGGTACAAGCCCGATGAATCCCCCCAACACAGTTTCGGCGACGTGTTGTTGGCCAATACCTCAGGTGGTCCGGCGATCGGATCGATCGATACTGGTGTGGCGCTCGGCAAGACCTATACCGATATGGCTCCCGGTACGATGCAAGAAACCGGCGAACCGCTCGACTTCGCGGTTTCAGGTGGCGGCTTTTTCGCGGTGAAGACAGCCCAGGGTGTGCGCTATACCCGCGACGGGCAGTTCACTACCTCAGCACAGGGAACGCTCACCGACACCAATGGCGATCCCGTGCTCGGCCAGAGTGGCGCCGAAATAAAGGTTGGCGCGAATGGGCAGGTAGCGCCAAGCGCGCTGGGACTCTTCGAAGTGCCAGGTGCCGCCAAGCAGGGCGAAAACCTGTACGCGGGCACCCCCTCGGGCAAGCCGAGCGGCACGGTGCGCCAGGGAGCGCTCGAGGGCTCCGGCATCGACGCCGCCAAGGTAATGGTCGAGATGATCACCTCTCTGCGCAGTTTCCAGTCCGGTCAACAGGCGATTCAATCGATCGGCCAGACCCTGCAGGAGGCGGCCTCGCAGGTTGGCTCGCTGAACGCCGGCGGCGGCTGATGCTCGAAGGTCTCTACTCCGCGGCGGCCGGCATGTCGGCGCAGCAGGAACAGCTCGATGCGATTGGCAACGACCTCGCCAACGCCTCAACTACCGGATACCGATCCGAGCGTGTTGCCTTCAGCGACCTGCTTTACAACGCGGTTGACGTGGCAGGCACCGAAACGAGCGCGGGCGCGGGCGCTAGCGCTCGAGTGATCGGACGCAGTCAATCGCAGGGGTCTATCCAGGAAACGGGCGACCCCCTGGATCTGGCGATCGAAGGCGAAGGCTACTTTCAGCTCAAGAGCGCTGAAGGTCAGGTAGGCCTCACCCGTAACGGGGACTTTGGCGTGGACGCGAACGGCAATATCGTGAGCTCCGAAGGCAGCCAGCTCGTGCCTCCGATCAAGCTGCCGGCAGGAGTCTCGCCCGCGGAGGTGAAAATCGCCTCCGATGGGACCGTCACTGCGGGCAAGAGCACACTCGGCCAAATCAAGCTCGTCACCGTTGCCTCCCCCGACCATCTGCTCGCCAATGGCGATGGCGTGCTCACCCCCACCGCGGCTAGCGGCGCCCCGCAAGCCACGAGCGCCGGCAAGATCCATCAGGGGGCGCTCGAGGGCTCAAACGTTGACATCTCCAAGGAGATGGCGCTGATGGTGAGTACCCAACGCGCCTATCAGATGAGCAGCAGCGCGATCCAAACCGAGAGCCAAATGATGTCGATCGCCAACCAGTTGCGCCCGTCATGAGTGTGGGCCCGTCATGAATGTGGCTGGCGCTTCCGGCTCGGCGCTGCCCGCGAGCGGTCTGCCCGTCGTCAATCAGGCGCTCGAGCCGGCGTGGGTGCGCAAGGGCTCCCCGTCCACTCAGAAGGCCTACCAAACGGCGCTTGCTTTCGAAGAGATGCTCGTCGAACAGCTTTCGAAGTCGCTCACCGCCACAAGTGGCGTCGAAGGCGAATCCGGCCAGGAAGGCGAATCCTCGGCGCAAGGCGGCTCCGCGGGGATGGGCGCCTCGAGCAGCCCCTTCTCCTCGATGCTGCCGCAGGCGCTCACAAGCAGCGTGATGAACGCTGGTGGGCTCGGCCTCGCTGTCCAGATGACCCATCAGCTCGAAGGCGCCTCTGGCGGGGCCGAATCAGGCGCCTCGGGCGGGGCGAAAGCGGGTGCCTTGGGCGGGGCCAAAGCAGCCGAGACCGGAGGTACGAGCGCGTGAGCTCCACCGCGCTAATGGTCGATGAGGATGTCGCGGAGGATCGCGCCCTAGCTGCTGAAGTGCTCGTGCACTTGGACGCACAAATCCACTCCGCCCGCTCGCTGCTTGCGGTGGTGCTCGAGCAGGGAGTGGCGATTCGCGCCCGCGACGTGCACGCGGTGGTGCGCCAAGCGGGCATCCTGCGTGGGGAGATGGGCCGTCGTCAGCTGCTCGAGGAGGAGCGCTCGCGCCTGCTCGTTCGCAGCGGCGAGCGACTGGGGATCGGAGCCGAGGCGGTTACCCTGGATCGACTCGGCACACTCATGGATCGCGCCGGGGCGCAGCTGGCGAGCGCTCGCAGCGCCGAGCTCAAGGGGCTATTGCGTGAGCTACAACGCGAGCACTCGTGTAACCGTGTGCTCATGCAAATCGAGTTGGGCTTCCTCGACCATCTGATGGGGATCCTCGCGCTCGACGGTGTCACCGGCTATGACACCCACGGCTCCTCAGCGCCGATCACGCGGTCTCGCCCTCACGGCGGGCTACACGTCCTCGACCTGCACGCCTGAGGCAGAGCCAATGTCGATCCCCACCCTACAAGGCCTGCAAACCGCGCTCAGTGGCTTGATGGCCCAGCAGGAGGCGCTCGACGTCACCGGCAACAACATCGCCAACTCCAACACCGAAGGCTATACGCGCGAGACGGCGGTCATGCAAACCAACCAGCCGATCGTCATCCCCGCGATCTCGCCGCTGACGGGCAGGGGCGCCCAACTTGGTACAGGCGTAAGCGTCGCCACCATCACGCGTGTGCGCAACCAGTACCTGGACACTCAGTTTCGCACGCAGAGCACCGCCCTCAGTGGCGCCAGCACGCAGTCTGAAGAGCTCACCCAGGCACAAGCGGCGTTCAACGAACCGTCGAGCTCAGGCATCGCAACCCAGATGTCGGCGTTCTGGAGTGCCTGGAACAGCCTTGCCAACGCGCCCACAAGCGAAGCCGCCAAGCAGGGTGTCGTGGCCGCCGGGACCCGGCTCACCAATGTGCTCCATGAAGTGAACGCCCAACTCTCGGCGATCTCCACTCAAGCCGACGAACAGTACAAAACGCTGACGGGCCCCTCGGGGGAAGTGCAGGACGACGCCAACCAGCTCGCCCAGCTCAACGGCCAGATCAAGCTTGCCGAAGAAGGCGGCCAGCAACCAAACGAAATGCTCGACCGCCGCGACCTGTTGCTCGACAAACTCGCAAACCTCGCGCAGGTCACCGTGAGCGAGCAGCCAGACGGCACGGACACCGTGAATTTCGGCGACGCCGCCAAGCCGCTGGTGGAAGGTACAACCGTCAACTGGCCTCAAACCCTCACCGAATCCGCCGGTGGTCGGCTCGGCGCGCTGCTTAGCCTCACAAGCCCAACCGGAGCTCTGGGTTCCTACCAGGCTGAACTCGACAACGTGGCTAGCACGCTTGCGAGCACAGTCAATGCGCTACATACCTCGACGCCGTTCTTCACCGGTACCACCGCCGCGAACCTCACGGTTGCCGTGAGGGCTGCTCAGGTCCAAACCGCCTCTACTAAAGATATTGGGGGCAACGATGTCGCCCAGGCGATCGCATCGTTGCGTGGCGGCACCGCCGAACAAAGCTACTCAGCGCTTGTCGAGCAGGTGGGGGCCGGCTTGCAAGTGGCCCAAGACGATCAGACCAATCTGCAAACTACGGTCACCGCCATCAACAACCAACGTCAGAGCGTCTCGGGTGTTTCACTGGATGAAGAAATGACCAACCTCATCAGCTTCCAACGCGGCTATCAGGCCTCGGCACGCACCCTCACGGCTATGGACAGCATGCTTGAAACGCTGATCGAGCACACCGGCGTGGCGGGTCTATAGAGATGAGCAACCGCATCACCCCCGAGATGATCACGGGCTCGACGCTCAACAACATCAACTCCTCGCTGGCGGCGCTCGAGCGCACCACCAACGAACTCTCCTCCGGCAAGACGATCCTCGAGCCTTCCGATAACCCATATGGCGCCAGCCGTGTCATCGATTTGCAGAGCCAGCTCGACGGACTGAGCTCATATGCCACCAACACTCAGGAAGGGATCGGCTGGGAGAACACCGCCTCGAGCGCCATGTCGAACATGGGCAACGTGCTACAGAGCGTACGTGAGCTCTTGGTGCAGTCCTCCAGCGGAACCTACAACCAAGGCGATCGCGAAAGCATCGCCACGCAGGTCGAACAGCTCACCGAAGCGGTCAAGCAAGACGCGAATGCGCAGTATGCGGGACAGTACGTTTTCTCCGGCACGAAGACCACAACCGCCCCCTACCTGCAGGGAGCCGAAGATGCCTATCAGGGCGATAACGGCCAGGTGACGCGCGCGATCGGTCCCGGTGTATCGGTGAGCGTCAGCACCGAAATCTCCTCGCTACTTGGCAACGGCAAGGCCTCGGGCGACGGCAAGTTGCTCGACACGCTTCGCATCATTTCAGAACACCTGAAGGGCGGCACCGGCGAAGACGTAAACGCGCTTGGCTCGAGCGACCTGAAGAACCTCGAAGGCAGCATCGAAGAGCTCACTCAGCTGCAAGCAACAGCGGGAAGCGTCACCGACCAGCTGCAAACGGCGGCGAGCCGCATCGAAGGTCTACAGGCCTCGATCAGCGCCACGCTTTCGAATACCCAGGACGCGAACATCGCGGAAACCTCGATCGCCTACTCCAACGAGCAGGCCGCTTATGACGCCGCGTTGCGCGCCGGTGCGAGCATCGTCCAAGAATCCCTGCTCCAGTTCTTGCAGTAGACGGTCGAAGAGAGAGCAACATGTCTGTGGCATTCCAAAGCATGCGCTTCGGCACCGTGGAGGTTCCTGAGGAGGACGTGATCGAGTTTTCCCACGGGCTGGTCGGCCTTGGCGGTTTGCGCTACACGCTCATCGACCGCAACCCCGGCACCGGCTTTTTGTGGCTGCACTCCATCGACGATCCAGCACTCGCGCTCCCGGTGGTGAGCCCAACCCAGTTCTTCCCCGAGTTCTCGCTGCACATGACCTCCGAGGATCAGGAGGCGATAGGCATCGAGGACCCCTCGACGGCGAAGCTCTACGTGACGGTGCGCGCCACGCCCAACCCACTCGATATCACCGCCAACCTACGCGCCCCTCTGGTGATCCACGATGGTCGGGGATACCAGGTGATCAACGCCAACCCCGATGCGCTTCTGCGGGCGCCACTGTTCACGTTGGCCGAGCAACCGGCCGCCGAGCCGTCCCGCGCGGCCGGCGCGGCTTAGCACGCCCCGGTGGCACCGCCTATTTGAAACAGGTCCTTAGCTGGCGGCCGGCCCATCCGCCCCAGATAGGTTCATAATCACAATCGATGCTGATACTGGCGCGACGTCCCGGAGAGCGCGTCGTCATCGGCGACGAGATCTTGGTCACCGTCATGGAGGTCAGCGGCAACACCGTCCGTTTGGGGATCGCCGCGCCGCAGGGAGTCTCGATCTTTCGCGAGGAGATCTGGCTTGCGGTCAAGGAGGAGAACCGGGCTGCCGCCGCAGCGGATGCCGATGCGCTTCCCATTGAGCCCGTGGGGGAGGCCTCCCAGGCCTCCGAGATCGTCGAGGCCTCCGGGGTTGCCGGGTCTCCCGGACCCCCCGAGGCCCCCCGGGCTCCTGGGGTCGCCGAAGCCTCCGAGGTCGGGGCCCCTGAAGCATCCCAAGAGGCCCCCCAGGAGTCCTAGATGTTGCTGCTTGACTGGCATCCATCCGATCCTTCTCGGCGGCGAATCCGGCGATGCTTGCTCTGGCTCACGCTTGCGAGTGGTGTCGGTGGGATCTTCATGGCGAGCGCTGTCGCCGGGGTGCAGCCAATCCTGGCCGGTCCCTACGCTCCCCACCAGAAGGGCTACGGGCATGTCAGGCCCGTAACCATCTACAACGGCGGAGATCCCACGGGGCTGATCGAGCACATCCACTGGCAGTCCTGGGGCGGTACGCAAGCGGTCGGGACGGGCATCGCCGAGTATGTGTCTCCTACCCAATCGGTCGCCGAAGGAACGCAGGAGAGCGCACGGGTCGTGGCCTTCCAGCTGGGGCGCTGCCACGGTCGGCGTGCCTATGACGCGATCGAGTGGTACTTCCCTGCGCATGGCCAACGTTTCAACCCACGTCAGTACATCGACGGCTGCACCGGGAAGTACTACCCCGTTGTGGGTGGCTGAGCCGTCGACTAGGCCACAGGCAACTAGCGGCGCTGGCTGAGAACGATGCGCGACCCCGCGTGCGGTGTGACGATCACACTGCGCCACCTCGGACGCTCCATTAGTCGCCCAGCTGGATATGGCGTCCGCTCGGCGAGCACGGTGCGTAGGACTACCTTCATCTCCATCATCGCTAGATGCAAGCCGGGGCAGCGCCTGCTGCCACCGCCCCAAGGTATCCACGTCCGAGGGTCCGGGCGGGATTCCAGAAAACGCTCGGGACGGAACGCATATGGATCTCTATAGATCGCCTTATCGTGATGTAGTAGATATATAGATGCCAAGAGTTGAGCGGGCGGCATGTATGTCCAGCCCCCGATCTCCACCGGCTTTGCGACGGCGCGCGGGATCGCGAAGACGAATACGCAGCGATGGCGCAGCACCTCTTGGATCGTCGCTGTCAGGTAGTCGTCGCTGACATCGGCGACGATCTCACGGATGAGCCGGTCGCGCACCACCGGGTGGTGGGCAAGCAACTGGAAAGCCCACGCCAACTGCGCGGCAGTTGTCTCATGACCAGCGAGTATCAAGGACATCGCGTTATCCCGTGCGACGGCAAGGTGAGCGCCGTCTTTGTCCGTAGGCTTTCCGAGCAGACCCAGCGGGTCGTCACCCGGTCGAGACACGAGCCTATTACTTGTGATGAGTTCCGCTAGCAGATCGTTGACCTGATCTCGGCGGCGCAGGAATCGGTCCCATATCGCCTTGCCAGGGCCGTGACGCAAGCGCGGTTCCACGAAGGTCGGGCTAGTAGTGATCGCGAGCATTTCGAGCATGCGGTGATGCAACAAGGCAGTCCGAGCGTCAAAGGCGCCGTCGACGTTTCCGGTGAGAGTCCGCAGTATGACCTCGAGGCTCAGCATTCGTAGACGATCATGCGCGGCTACGGCGATGTCTTCCGGCCAGTCGGCCAGCATCCGTAGCGCACAGTGAGCGATCATTTCCGCGTGTGGTTCTGTGGCTTCTGCTCGAAAGGCAGCGATCGCCGCTTTACGTCCGGCTCGGTGCGACTCACCGTCGGAAAGCATGAACGACCGCTCGCCAACAATTGGAGAGACGGTAGACACGCCTTCACCTGGACGCAAGGTATCCTCTGGTGCCGTCAGCACCGACGCGACTTCTTGCGGCTCCTTCACAAATATTAGCGGCGGTCGGTTTGTAGCACGTACGGTAAACGGAGCTTCGCACCGCCCACTGCGGTGCGCCAAGTACTCAAACGGTCGAAACCACATCAGCGATGTTTGGATAACCTGAGGAAGCGGTGAACTGCCTGGCAATCCCGAAGTACGGTTGCGAACCATCGTCGACTACGGCCCTATGCTCTGCGCAGATCGTACACGACACGCCATAGTCGCAGGATCGGGATCAGAAGTCTAGTCAACGATCCACCAGCCCCCGCTAGCTGCATGGTGTGGTGCTGTTGATCGATTTTCCGTGCGCTGTCATCAGATAGGTACAACGCGATCATTGCTGACACTATGACGACATGGCGATATCCGCGTCGCAGCGTACGAGCTTTCACAAGCGTGTCGTGGATAATGTAGCACAGCCGCTGAATGGCATGTTGGTCATGTTCATAGTGACTGATATAACTATGATGGTTTGTAGCTACATCCTCGATCTTGTCAACGTAGCTATCAAGCATGGTCGAAAGCATCGCTACGCCCGGGAAGTAAACCGCGTGGCTGTGTCGCACCTCTCTGTCATTTTCTATCGGCTCGGCTGCCAGCGATAGCAGCATGTGGACTGTCAGCGACGATGTCGCAGCACCCGCCAACTCAAACCATCTGTACTGGTTTTCCGCGAAAAAATGATGAGATACCCACAGGCGCAGCGATGCATCGCGAGCGCCGGCATCAGAATGATGATTCAGCGCTAGGATCCCAGCTCGTCTCGCTTCACGCACAACAAGCCCACGCACGCCGCCATAGCCAACCAACGCCATACACGACGTGCGACAGGCTTCCACTAGGGCTCGAAGAAAACCACCATCGTCTTGCCATGGGTGATAGCGGTAGTAGTCAGATATAGGGCAGGTAAGGTCTACCGCCTCGACAAGTGCCAGATGCAGTTGGCATCCGTTTTGCAGGCCAACGGACCCATCGCGCTCGTTTAGATTATCGAGGAACTCAAGAATGAGCTCATAGAGTACGAGCGCTCGTAGTAGCGATAAATTACGCCGCTTTGGCAGCGTCCAAAACAGCGCCGCGCCGTCGAGATGGGGCCGCTTACAACTCAGCGCCGCAAGCGCATCTTGGCGAATTATCTCGTTGGGAATACGTAACGCGCGCTGTCGCCAGCGCTTTACCTCCTGACTGACTGCACGAAGTCCCCAGATGAGGTGTCGTGAGGCGACAAAGACCAAACCTCCGAGATGTCTCGAGGATAGCGAGGTAACGCGGGTGTCATTACGGTGACTGTATTGTCATAGAGTACAGCCTGGGCCATGTCGACCGCGCGATCGTCTACGCGCGCCGGTATGGATATGGCGCTATACGCGCCGCGCGGTATCCGGGTATGCCGACAATGGTTGCGCCAACGAGGGTGACGACTAGGAATCCCCCGATGGCTAGGAGTATCTCGGGTGAGAGCATGACCGGGAAACCCGTGACCGTGAGTAGCGCATGACTTAGCAGAAGCTGCCCGTAAATCCCGAGTGTGGCCCCGAGCACGCAGCCTCCACCGAACAGGATGATGCTCTCCCATAGGAGCGCGAACCAAAGCGTCTTTGTATCGTAGCCATGAACCTTCATTCGGGCGTATCGCCGCCGCCGCTGCCAGATTGCGGCCGTCATCGAGGTTGCCGTTGCGAGCACGCCGGCCAGCAAGACAAGGAAGGCGATCTGTGTCAAGCGTGCCAGCCCTTCGTGACTTGCAGCATCCTGTGTGAGTTCGCGTTGGCTGGCAGTCTGGACGGTCAGGGCGGTACCCGGACCTATTGCCTTTCGTATCTCAGCGGCGACGCCCGAGATAGAAACGCCAGGCTTCAGGGTGATGTTATAGGCGCTAGGAGTGGTGTCGCCCCACGCGCGTACGTAGTCGCTGGGGCTGAGTATGACCGCTCCGGGTGGCCATCCAAGGTTTGTGGCCGTGGCAGCCAACCGAAGGGTTAGCGGGCGGGGCGTCGGCAGTGTGAAGAACTGGCCGACGTGCAGATGCTGTTCATTGGCAATGACTTCGGAGACGACCGCCCAACCGCTGGCCTTGATGCGAGCGGTCGCGATGTTTAGTTGGTTGCCATGGATTAGTTGACTCGGTGGCACCGGCCACCTGGCGGCTGACGGTGGCGCCAATACCCAAGTGCGGCGTCTGCCATAGTCGAGAAAGCTTGCTCGATACAGCCCAACGCTCTTCACTCCTGGGAGCCGCGCAAAGTCAAAGCGGTGCATGCCTGTTAGAGGTGTGGTCGCCAGTAGATCCTGCTGGCCGGACGGAAGTACCCACAAGTTGGCGACGGTCGATAGCTGATTTACCAACCTGTTTAGGCCACTCTGGAGATTGACGTGCGAGCCTTGGATGGTCACGCTCGCGAATACTGCGATGGCGGCGGTAGCGGCGATAGTGGTAGAGCGAACGCGTGTCTTGGGCGAGCGTATTTCGTGTATGGCAATCTTGGTTGCCGCGCTTCCTGCGAGATCCTGGACGCGATCAAAGACGCTGGTCGCGGCATCGACCAGCGCCGGCAAGAGCAAGAGCAGTCCGGCGAGCAGAGCAACTATGCCGAGCACCGCCGACTGAGGCGCTGCCAGGAGAATCACGGTTGTCACACCTACGCATAGGAGTGCTGCGGCCAGACAGGCCAGCGAGCGACGGTCAAATGCACGCTGGTCGCCAGCCACGCGGCGTGTTTTCGCTGGCCGTTTCCACAGGTCTCGCGCTGGGCTGAGGACACCAACGGTCGCGGCGAGCATTCCAATGGCGGCGCTAATGGCGACACTCTGTGCGGTGATGATCCGCTGTGTGCCGACGGGGAAGGCAAATGCGATGTAGCCCGCGCTCGATGGAAAGACCAACAGTGATAGTGCATCTCCGATGGTGAGCCCGAGGATCGAGGCGACCAGACCCAGGACGAGGGCGTCGAAGAGCAGCACCTTGCAGGTCTCCCAGCGAGTTGCGCCGCCACGACGCAGTTCTTTGATCAACGCGCGCCGTAGATCGATTGTGAGCAAGATCGAGCAGTATGCGAACATGAATCCCACCAACGCGCAGATCGCGGCGAAGGTGTCGGTCGACTGGTTGATGGGCGCGGCGGCCTGGTCGAATAGAGTGACATCGAAGGTTGCAGGCTCCACGTTTAGGCGATCGGCGGCGAGTCGCTCCAAGCCGGCTTGCACCTCTTGGTCGCGCCCCGGCTGTGGCTGTACGAATACGCGACTGATCCGACCGGGTGTGTCCAAGAGTTGTTGGGCGTAGGCAAGCGGAGCGATCACTACCGGGCTATCGACCAACTCACCGATATTGTGCGAGGTAAGTTCGAGCGCTACCACTGCCGGCACGCGCCTACCGCCTATCTGTAGGTTGACTCGTTCCAGCGGGCCCACGCCGATTGCGCGGGCGACAGGTTCAGGTAGCGCGAGCGCTTGCTGACGAGCGAGTTGTGTGGCGGTGAAGTGGTGCAGGAGCGGTCCAACGAGCTTGACCAAGTGCGGATCCGTCGCGATGAGATCGACTGATCGAGTGCCGTGCGGGCCGCTGATGCTCATCTGTTGTTCGAGGATGGGGAGGGCGCCATAGACACCAGGTAGTCGGCGTACCTCGTCCAGCAGTTTTTCGCTGAATCCAGCGGAGCTACGGGCAGTGAGCTGGTACTTGGACTGTCCGATCACACCATTAGTCAGTCGCGCTACGGAGCCGTTGAGGCTGGTATTTGCGATCTGCGAGGCGAACAGCAGCGCCACTCCTACGGCAATCCCTAGGACGACGAATGCCTCCTGTACGAGGACGACTCGTGCTTTGAGCCGCACCATGTAGAGATGAGCGATATTCGATAGAGGCATCGTTAGCCGATGGTCTCGCGATCAAGATGCAACGGGAACAACCCGTCAGGCTCATAATCGACCAGTTGGCCATCGCGCAGCGCATGGACCCGGTGGGCAAACATCGTTGCCTGCGGGTCGTGCGTCGCAAGCAACGCAGCGGTTCCGCACTCTTTGCATACCGAGGCGAGCAGACTCAAGACTTCGCGGCTGCGATGGGTATCGAGATTTCCGGTTGGCTCGTCGGCGAGCAGCAACTTGGGTTCGGTCGAGAGCGCCCGCGCAATCATCACGCGTTGGCGCTCACCCATCGATATCTGGTCGGCGCGATGGTCGAGGCGCTCCCCCAAGCCAAGGCGCACAAGCAACGGGCGGATGCGCTGCTCGGCCTCGCGTGAGTGTTCGAGTAGCCACAGCTTCATAGCTGCGTTCTGAACGACATTGCCACCGGGCAAAAGATCGAACGTCTGATCGACAAAACCGAGATCGCGTAGCCGGTATCGGGATTGCTCTGCATCTGAGAGCGAGCCGACGTCGGTTTCGTCCACGATCACGCGGCCACTGTCAGGACGGGCGAGTGCCGCTATCAGCGTAAGCAGGGTTGTCTTGCCCGAACCGCTCGGCCCGTACAACGCCACAAGTTCCCCCGCGGCAATCGACAGCGACACTCCATCGATGGCGCGTACCGGCTCGCTATCGCCAACCCGATAGTGCTTTACGAGGTCACGTACCTCAAGCATCACGAACGGACACGTCTCGGCTGGTCACCCGGGAAGTCGATCACTTTCTCTCCCGACTCAGGGGCTTCGGGCGGCAAGAGTAGTTCGTTACTCGAGAGCGTGGCGACGCGATCGCACCAAGTAGTGGCATCGGCGTTCGAGACGCTCATCAATACCGCCAGCCCGTCCTCGTGAGCGATTGATCGCAGCAGACGACCAAGACGCTCCTTCGCATCGATCCCGAGCGTGGCCGTCAGGTCATCCACGAGCAGCAGCTCAGGTTTGCGAACGATGCCTTGGGAGAGCGCTACCAGGGCACGCTCAGAGTCCGACAAGCTCGTCCACAGTTGATCCCCGAGATCGGTGGCATCAACGCGGGCGAGCGTGGTGCGGGCCTGCTTGTAGGCGGCACGCTTGCCCAGCGTGGAGAACATCGACAACGCAACGTACGTCAACACAGGCAGTTCGAGATCAGGACCGGCTGGTTCAGCAAGACCGATGTGATAACGAAGTACCTCCGACCGCTGTTTGTCAGTCGCCCGGCACAGGTCTTTGCCCTTAAAGAGAACTTCGCCGCGACCTGGCTGATCAAGACCGGCCGCGACACGCAGAAGCGTCGTCTTGCCATGGGCGCGCTGTGCAAGAACGGCCACCAACTCCCCGACATGGACGTCGAGCGATACGTCGGAGAGCACCGACACACTGTGACGACGCCCACGAGGAAAGCTCAGAGAGACATTTCGCAACGAGAGCAGGGCGTCCATTTACGTCAGCTGCCGGACGGCTGGTCGAGTGGGCAGCTTCGACCGGTAACTCTGCCACTCCTCTTCGAGATATAAATGCACCTCTTGCAGCCATTTGATCCGGCTCTCCCACCAGACCTGATCGCCAGTACTGACTACAACGTCCATACGCGTAGACCAGTGCTCAGGATCGGTATCACACCGGCGGGCCTGCACCTCTCGGTTCAAGTCTTGGAGCTTGCCGACACAGATAGTCTCAGCCTCACGAACGAGAGCGATCATGCGCGGCATATCGTTTGGACGGCAGAGTACGATCTTGGCGTGAAGCTCCTCCCGCACCGGCGGGGCCGCGACCGATGCCCACATCCACGCCCGGAAGCGCTTGACGCCAGCAGGAGTGGCCTCATAGATGACGACGCCGGCACGGCTGACAGTGTCCGCGACAAGCCGCCGCTCGTCATCGACCGGGCGCACCAGCCCGTCGTTCAGAAGGCGCTTGATCGTTTTGGCGGCCATCCCGTGTGCGTAGTCGGCCGAGCCAAAGCGCTTCGCTAGGCGTCGATCCAGCTCATAGCAGTGCGAGGGCTCCTCGACCAATAGGCCTAGGAGAATCTCCCGTCCGAATCCGTCCGATGCCGTAGCCGTACGTCCCATATGCGCTTGATTGTATTCGAGCAGAGTTCCATCTGTCGAACGATTCACGTGGGCAGACGATTGCAGACATTGCGGCAGGTAGAAGACAAGCGACTTTGGTGGCCGTCAGATAACTCGCCGACGGCATGTGCGGCTGACGGGCGCCTTGGCGGCGGACAGGCATTATGTTGGCGCTGCCCACAGAAGCTCTGGCTCGGGGGCATCTATCTAGCCTTGGCTCTTGAATAGCGACGCGTCGCTATTCAAGAGGCAAATCAGTCGTCATGGTTTACCAGCGATGACAGTGCGCTACAGGAATCGACGAGAACATCGCGGCGGCGCCGTTGGAGAGGTCCCAGGCGTACACGATGGACCGCCATGCCGGCGTAAAGGGAAAAATGGGCGCCAGTAAGCCCGAGAACGGCGGGCGGCGTGTCAGGCCGCTACCGGAGCAGCGGCTCTCGCGATCACTGGAATACGGTGTGGCGATGCTCGAATGCTTTACGTCCGTCCGTTCAGTATTGGGCATTAGTGAGCTAGCGGACATGCTCGAGCTGAGCCGCTCGACAACCCACCGCTACGCAATCAGTCTTGTGCAGCTCGGGTATCTCGAGCAGGATGGTCGGCGCAGGTACCGCTTGACTCGTGACGCTGCACGATCGGGCATCACTGTCATCAATACGCTGCGCTTGACGACTCCCGCTCACACTATTCTCGAAGTGTTGCGCGAGAAGACCGGTGCGACCGTCAGCATGGGCGTGCTCGACGAGGACCGCGTTATCTACATACACCGCCTTTACGGCCACAAAGCAGGTCAGTATGTGGCGGACCTGGATCTCGGTGTGGGTGCGGATATCCCGCTGTATTGCACCGCGATCGGCAAGGCGCTGCTCGCCAGCCTCAGCGAGCGGGAACAGGCTCACATCCTCGCGAAATTGAAGCTCACACGACAGGGCCCTAAAACGCTCATGAGTAAGCGAAAGTTGGTAAAGGAGCTGGCACGCGTCCGTCTCGAAGGCTTCGCCATCTGTGACGAGGAGCAAGCACCACACATCCGATCGATAGCAAAGACGGTGCGTACTCGAGGGCCAAGGCCAATGGCCATTAGCGTCACCGCTCCGGCCCACACAGACACCACGGATGAGCTATTGGCTGAATTCCGATCGCACCTAGTGAATGCTGCTGAGCGGATAAGCGCCCCGACGGATGAAGCAGACCGCCTGAGATGAGCCGGCTAGTCCGTGAGCGAAGAGCGGCTGTTGTTGGGCTAGGTCCAGCGATGATCGACTTCTGACCAGACGGTTGTGCGTCGTGTGGGCTACCGGCACGGTTCGAGATACCATTGCTGGAATACCTGCGCGTCCTGTCTATATGACCTGAGGAGCACAATGTCTACGCCGCCCGCGGATTTCAACGCCCAGATCATCGAGGAGTTCCGTGCCAATGAAGGACGCGTCGGCCGCATGTTCGAGGGCATGCCGCTGCTGTTGTTGCATCACATCGGCGCGAAGTCCGGCAAGAGCCGCATCAACCCTCTGGCCTACCAGAGCGACGATGGGCGCTACGTCGTGTTCGCCTCGAAGGCGGGAGCCCCGACGAACCCTGACTGGTACCACAATCTCAAGGCTCAGCCGAACGTCACGATCGAGGTTGGGACCGATACGATCGAGGTCGTTGCCAGCGAGGCGACCGGCGAGGAGCGCGAGCGCCTGTACCGCACGCAAGCAGAGCGCGTCCCGCAGTTCGCCGATTACGAGCAGCAGACCGAGCGCGTGATCCCGGTGATCGTCTTGACGCCCACCAAGGCCGACTGAGTGCCGCGGGAGGCAGGACGTGCGCTGCTCCGGTCGTGAAACTTGATGCCGACCCCGCCTGCTGAGCGACTACCTTGGTGGGGTTATCGAAGAATTCGACTTACCGTGCTAATGACATGTCTCACGGTATTGACAGTCTATGTCATCGGACTTAACGCAAATCTCCTTGGGTTTTCGGTCCCATCCAAGAGGGCTGAGACCGCTGATCTTGGCGCCAACTGTAGCCGTATTTGCGGTTTTTAGACGGGGTTTTGGCCACGGTGCTCGAATCCGAGCGCTTCCGCCGTCGCGGTCGCCGGTTGTGGCCGGGCGGGCGCACTCAGCGAAGCGGGGCTACGCTGGCTAAGCCCAGATCAGCTTATGCTGATCCCAGTACGACAGGCTGCTGTTGTCGTCGGCTAGGAGGCTCTAGGTAGCTGGCAGGCTGCGCGGTAGCTCGAGCGCGCGAGGTCGGGCTCATGGCAGACGATTCGTTTGATCGACGACAGGGTGCCATCCGAGCGCGGGATCGCAATGCCAGCCCGTTCGGCAAGCAATTCGGTGTGACCGGTGGCATCCTGCGCTAAGCCTGGGGCACCTTCAAGGCGGGCACGACCATGCCAATCGAGTGGGGCAGCCTAGGACATTCTGAGCCGACGGCTGGCCGGGCGGGCGGCGTGTGGGGTGGGATGGGGTAGGCTACGGTTGATGCTGTCTGTGAGTCGGATAGATCAATCCATTGGAAAGTACACGACAAGATGCTCTATCGGCTGGGTAGGCCGATATTCGTGGTTGTTGGGGTAGATGGTCGTGACTGGGTCTAGGGGTAGTGAGGCGTTAGAGAATGACGGGTGGATGCGTGGGTCCTCGACGTCGTTGCGTGGTGGATTGCTTGCTTTGGTGTTGGAGCGTCCGGGGCATGGGTATGAGCTGGCGAATCGATTGGCCGACAGACTTGGCGAGGCTTGGCAGATTGTGCTCAAGGACGTCTACCGGCTGCTGGAGGGTTTGGAGGAGGACGGGTTGCTTTCGCTGAGCGAGGAGCGGGAGCCGGGTCGAAAGCGTGCCCGTTTGGTCTACTACCCGACAGATTTGACAGCGTCGGCGGTGAGTGACTGGATGGAGACGCTGATCCCCAAGGAGCCGATGCGAGTTGGTATCCGGGCGAAGGTGGCAGTGGCACGGGAGCAGGATGCGCTTTCGTTGTTGCTTGCGTTGCGAGCCTATGAGCAGGAGTGTCTGGGGTTGTTGAAGCTTGCTCCCGCGGTGGCGAGTGTGCCGTCGTGGAGGGGGTTGCTCGTCGATTGCACGCGTGATGCGGTGGACGCGCAACTGCGTTTCGAAGTGGAATGGGCGAGGCGCACGCGGCGACGGGTCGAGGAATACCTCGCGCGACGAGGATAGAGGCCTTTCGGTGACACCTCTGTTGTCCTTTGAGAATGTAGGCAAGCGATATCCCGATGGTTCGCGCGAGATCGTGGTCCTGGATGGTGCCTGCTTTGAGATCGGTGGGGGTGTATTCGCTGGTGTGTGGGGTGCTCGGCGGGCGGGCAAGTCGACGTTGCTGAGATTGATGGCTGGGGTCGAGTCGCCGGACAGCGGACGGGTTCGTTTTGAGGGTCGCGATATGGCTGGAATGTCTCTTCTCGAGCGCGAACGACTGCTGCGTGGCGAGATCGCTTTGATGAGTGTGGGCGACTGGTATCCCATGGCGCGAGAGACGGTTGTCGAGCACGTTGCGTTGTCGTTGGGGAGCAGCATGTCATCGATGTCTGAGGCCAGGCGTAGGGCACGGCGGGTACTGGACCGTGTAGGCATGGCTGGTCATGCCGACGATCTGGCGGGGTCGTTGTCTTTGACTGAGAGGATGCGAGTGATGCTCGCGAGGGCTTTGGTGCGCGAGCCGCGTTTGTTGTTGGTGGACGAGCCGGCGTCGGTGCCGAGCCTCTCTGAGCGTGATGCTTTGTATGGGCTGCTTCGCGAGGTCACGAGGGCGACGGGTACGACTCTTGTAATCGCCTCTGAAGAGATGGCGCCGTTGCACGGTGCAGAGGTCGTCATGTCGGTTGGCGACGGCGAGCTGTGCTCGACCGATGAGCGCGGCACAGTCGTTCATTTCCCGGGCGCCACGCCGGCTCCTCATTCTGAGTCGTGAGCGCGCTAGAGCTGCGCGAGGTCGTAAAGCACTATCGGACTGGACGAGAGCCTGTTCGTGCCGTAGACGGCGTATCCATGACTATCGCGTCTGGGGAGTTCGTGGCTCTTTATGGCCCCAGCGGTTCCGGCAAGACGACGCTGTTGATGTTGGCGGTCGGTCTGCTGGTTCCCGACAGCGGGACCGTTTGCTTCGGGGGCAAGGACATAGGGCAGCTCTCTGAGCGGGATGGTGCGCGCTACCGACTAAAGGAGGTTGGCTTCATCTTCCAATCGTTTCATCTGGCTCATGGAGCAACCGCGCTTGACAACGCAACGACCAAGCTGGTCGGGGAAGGCTTGAGTTTGCGGGCCGCGCGGGAGCGAGCGCGGCCGTGGCTCGAGCGTGTTGGTTTGAGCGACCGAGCGAAACACATGCCTGATGAGCTTTCGATGGGGGAGCGTCAGCGAGTAGCGATAGCTCGCGCCCTCGCTAATAACCCCGCGCTGTTGTTGGCGGATGAGCCCACCGGTAATCTGGATTCAAAGCGCACGCGCGAAACGCTTGCCTTGCTTCGTGATGTCTGTCATGCCCAGTGCATCCCAGGATTGTTGGTGACACACGATGCTGAGGCGGCCGCGTTCGTCGACCGTGTTTATACGTTGCGCGACGGCCGTCTCAGCGATGGTCTGGATAGCGAGTTGGTAGTGGCTTCCCTATGAGCAGCAGGATGCGACCGGCGATCTTCGGTATCCGCATAAGCGTCTTGTTTCATCTGTATTTGCGCCGGTTGCGCGCTCATACCGTGCAGGAGCTGTTGGCTGGCAGCGGGATCGCGGTCGGGGTAGCGCTTGTATTGGGTGTGCTGTTGGCGAACGCGAGTCTGCTTGGCTCGACCGAACAGACCGTGTATGGAGTCATCGGTTCGGCCCGGCTCGAGCTGGCAGCAAGGTCGAACGACGGGTTTGACGAACGGCTGGCCAACCGCGTGCGACTCTTGCCGGGGGTTCAAGCAGCCGCTGCGGTGTTGCAAGAGAGCGCTACCGTCATCGGTCCCAAAGGTCGAGTTTCGGTACGCCTGATCGGTGTAACTCCAACGTTGATGACCCTCGGCGGGGCGCTCACTCAGAACATAAACGCGGGACCGTCTCTAATCGGAGAGGGCATAGGGCTGCCATCGGGCGTCGCTCGTGCGATTGGCGGTCGACCCGAACACACAGCTACGCTATTGGCTGATGGGCATGCCCATCTCGTGAAGGTACGCGCGGTAGTTGGTGCGGAAACGATTGGATCGGTCGCCGAAAGTCCGCTGGCTTTGGCGTTGCTCGGCTACGCGCAGCGGTTGGCGGCTAGACCTGGTCGTGTCACGCAAGTCTTCGTCGAGCCCCGACGGGGAGCAGATCAAGAGGTAGATCGTGAGTTGCGCACTTTGGCGGCCGGGCGTCTGGATGTTGTGCCGGCGGATAACGAATTGCGCTTGCTTCGCGCGATTGCACAGCCCAACAATCAAGCCACGACCATGTTCGCCTTGATTGGTGCGATGGTTGGCTTCTTGTTGACGTTCAACGCGATGCTGTTGACCGTGCCCGAGCGCCGCCGCTACATCGCCGATCTGCGTATGCAGGGCTATGACTGGCGCCAAGCGCTGCTGATAATCGGATTCGAGGCGCTCGCGCTCGGTGTTGTCGCATCGATCGCGGGTATCGCTCTCGGCTATGTGCTGTCGCACACTTTGTTTCACCGGGTCCCTGTCTATCTGGCCTTCGCGTTTCCAGTAGGCGACCAACAAGTCATTCAGATGTCGCTCATACTGCTGGCCTTCGGTTGTGGCGTGCTCGCGACACTGCTCGCGTCGCTGGTGCCGATATCCGATCTGCGACCGGGACGCACGCGCGATGCCGTCCTGCGGCAGGCCGGAGGCGCCGGGGAGGGTATCGGCCGACGAACCACAGTCGTGTTCGGGATAGCTGGGCTGCTCCTGATTGCGCTTGCGAGCGTTCTGGTTCTGACCGACCCCAGTCTCACGCTGATCGGTGGTGCCGTGCTCGCGCTCGCAACGCTCTGTCTGATTCCCGTTACGTTCACAGGCGCCGCACGGGTTCTTCAAGGAATCAGCGAGCGCATACGCAGCAGTGCGCTTGTTCTTGCCGTCAGAGAACTCCGCACTACGAGCATGCCACTGGTCGCGCTTGCCGGTGTCGGTGCACTCGCGATCTACGGCAGCGTGGCCATCGGCGGTGCGAGACACGATCTGCTCACGGGCCTCGACACAAACTTCCGTGAATATCTCGGCACAGCAGACGTTTGGGTTACCACCGGCGGCAACGACCTGACCACCAACAGTTTCCAAGCACCCGGTTTGCAGGCAAAGCTCGCACGGACCGCCGGGGTCGGCTCGGTGCGCGCCTACCAAGGGGAGCTGATGGATGTAGGTACGCGCCGTATGTGGGTGATCGCACGCCCACCAGGCGATGACACGATCATCCCCGCTAGCCAACTCCTAGACGGCGAGCTAGCGCGTGGCAATGAGTTTCTACGTGGCAGTGGTTGGGCGGCAGTCTCGACCAGCTTTGCCGCCGAACACCATTTGCGAGTCGGAGACGCCTTCGAGCTACCGACCCCATCGGGGAGGACATCGTTCAGCGTCGCCGCGATCACCACCAACGTCGGTTGGCCACCGGGGGCGCTAATTATCAGCACAGCCGACTACAGTCACTACTGGCAGACATCCGAACCATCGGCTCTCGAGGTCAATCTCAAGCCCGGGGTAAGCTCGGTTGCGGGTAAGCGCGCGGTCGACAGGGCTCTTGCCGGCTACCCGGGTCTTGCGGCGCAAACACGTCAAGCACGCGAAGCGCGCTACGCATCCAACTCGCGTGAAGCTCTACAGTCTCTCGGCGAGATATCGACCCTCTTGTTGATCGCGGCGGCACTAGCGGTCGCGTCGGCCCTGAGCGCGACGATTTGGCAGCGTCGCGCACTTCTTGCGTCCCTGAAGATCCAAGGCTATGACCGCCATCAACTATGGCGTGCACTACTTTTGGAGAGCATGATCGTGCTGGGTTTTGGCTGTGCTGTGGGCGCCATACTAGGGGTGTACGGACATGTGCTTGCTAGTCGATGGCTAACGCTTACAACGGGCTTCTCAGCCCCCTTTTCGCTGGGCGTCCCGCGGGTGCTACTCGACATCGCGCTCGTGGCGGGAGTCGGACTGATCGTGGTCGCGCTTCCCGGATTTCTAGCCGCGCGTGTCTCCTCGCGAGTGGCCCTCCAAGAATGAGTCCTCAGAGAGAGCTGCTCGCGCGATGCTGTATCCGTGGATATCTTCGCTGCGGATCGAGCCGTCACCAACAGGATGTTCATGGCCACCGCGGTGCGCTACTGGGTCGACGTATTCCCCGTTGCCTGCCGTGAGATACGCGTATGGGAGCGGGCCGCTCGAAAAATCCCAGATCCGCTGCTACGAACACTTGCGCTGAAGGCCCTGCATGAGGAGCGCGGCAACCTCGAGGGCGCGGCGGCCTACGCAGCGATCACGCCGCGTCAATACCGGACCGATGTCGCACATGCAGTCATCGCATTTCAAGCTGTCTATGACTACGTCGACGCGCTTTCGGAGCAGCCGGATTGTGAGCGTGCGGGAATACGTCGGCTCCATCAAGCCCTACTTGTCGCGCTCGAGCCCGGCGTATCGCACCTAGATTATTACGAACACCAGAATCGACGAGAGGATGGTGGCTATCTCGATCGACTTGTCGACCGATGCCGCTCAGCCGTAAGTTCGTTGCCGTCGTTTCCTATTGCAGCGCTCCAAATACAGCAAGCGGCGAGCCGCATCGTTGCGTATCAGTGTCTCAACCACCAGCGCCCTGGTAGTTCCTATCGAGCATTTGCGTACTGGGCACGTAGGCAAACCAGTCCACGGAGCGATCTGAGGTGGTGGGAGACCGGCGCTGCAGCGGGCTCATCGCTCGCCGTATTCGCATTGATCTCAGCCTCCGCGAGGCCAACGCTTCAAATGACGCACGTAGCGGCCTTGGACGTCGCATATTTCCCTTGGATCGGCTCGCTCCACACTCTCCTCGACAGCCTCATTGACGAGCCCGAAGACGTGATCACGGGCCAGCACTGTCTTACTGCTCTTTACGCGTCGCGTGAGGAGGCTGCTGGCCGGCTGCAAACACTTGCCATGCGGGCGCGCGAGTACACGCAGACGCTTCCCGATGGGGAGTATCACACGATGATGCTCGCTGCTATGGCCAGCTTCTATCTCGCCGGCCCCCATCGGAGCGATCCTCGCGTAAAGCCGGCGGCCGAAGCAGTGCTCGCCGCATTGGGAGAACATGCAACCCTGGCTATGTTCGTACTACGCGCCAAGCATAGTGCAAGACGCTTCACGGAAGGACGTAGCCGCTTCCTTCGGTCAAGGTCAAATAGTCAAAGTTAGAACATTCGACTCTGCTCTATTTTTGCGGTGTCAGACTAGGCATCGTTGGGTCTGTGGTGTTTTATTGTGCTTCTCCCAAAGGCACGTCCCGTCGCTAACCTTCGGCGAGGGCCTCGCGCATCCGAGGACTCGGTACGTGCATGTCTGATCCCTCGCCGACCCGTCGCTTGATATCAGGCCGTCGGCGGAGCGAAATATTCTCGTTCGATGGAATTCGGTTTGGCGATAATTGGATGCTTCACCGTCGAGGTGTCGGTACTAGGCATCAGTGAGATTGCCGAGAGGATCAAAGTGAGTCGCTCCACGACTCACCGCTACGCGATGACGCTCGTAGAGCTTGGTTGTCTCGAACAGGATCGCAAGCGTCGCTACCGTCTCGCGCGCGGACTCACCAATGTTGGGGCGGTATTCATCGACACGCTTCGCTTGGAGACGCCTGCGGCTAGGAGGTCCTCGAAGATCTACGCGAGCAGACGGGCTACACAGTCAGCATGGGAGTGCTCGATGGGATGCGTGTGCTTTACCTCCACCGCTTGTTCGCGCATGGCGCCGGCCAATACACGCCGACCTTGGGATCGGCGCCGGCGCTTTTGTGCCTGCGTATTGCACCGCGATCGGCAAGGCCCTGCTGGCGAGTCTCAGTGCTCCCGACTGGCGTGAGGCGATTGCCGAGCTCGAGCTCAAGTCTCGCGGGCCGAACACGATTACAAAGAAGGGATACCCGGCAGAGGAGCTTCTAGCTATCCATGCCGCCGGTATCTACCTGGAGGCACCCAGTTCACACCTAGACGCTAAGGCCGCCGGGACGGAGATCGAGCTAACGTCGGGCCGAACCGCGTGGGTGCTCTCGCGCGTCGACATCCTCCTAGACCGCTTGGACGAGTTCCAAGCAACCGGCCACGAAATGCCAGCCCAACAGGCGATCTTCATGATTGCGGGGCTCTCGGAGGAGCAAATCGCAAGAGCTGAACCGTCGCGCACCCGAACGAGAAGTCACGAAGATCCTTCAGGCAGTCCGCGAGATAGCCACCGATCTCGCGGACGGCGGCGAGCCGCCAGACAGCGGTGAACTGCACGAAATCGCCCGAGCCGCCCTCGAGTCCGAGTACCCTTCAGAGTAGACATGACGATCGAGAAAATGACAATCGAGCAGTGGCGTCGAGAAGCGCCCGAACTGCGCGCCAAGAGCGAGAAGGCGCTGGAACGATTCAAGCCTGCCCGCAGGCAGAAGCCTCGCCACCCGGCCGAGGCGGAGTTTCTGCGCCGTATCGGCACGCCCGAGCGGCTTATCGGGCCTACCACAAGCTCACCTGAGTGAAGCTTGCCGTCCGCCCATAGGCCGCCGTTACGCGATCTAAGGCTCGCTTGTGATCGCGGTGGCCGTCGAGGGGCGGACCAGGGACTCGGCGAGGCTCGGGGCCAACGCTCGAACATGGGTATGCCCTATCCCGCCATGATTGAGGTCTCTTTCTGCGGATCTGCCTGCAGTCAAGCCCCGCGAAACATCCTCTAATAGCGGCGAACGGCGTCCCTCGCGGCGACCGATCACCCAACCAGGCCGCTCCAGACCGATGGCAGTCAGCGTGACTGTTCCCTCCCAGAGCATGTCCGTCGCGAGAATGACAGCCAAGCTTGGCCACACGTATTGGCAGCAGTCGAACGCATCTAGCTCGCCGCCGACGGCTGGGCACGGCCTGACGGGGTACGTCAGACCTCGCCTGCTGAGGCAGGGATATATGGTAGGCCTCAATGGCAGTCACGGTCAAACCCGTCGCCTCGCGGCGCGAGCTGAGCACGTTCATCAAGCTGCCGTGGCGGCTCTACCGTGAGGAGCTCAACTGGGTGGCGCCGCTGCTGATGGATGTGAAGAAGCGATTGGATCGCAAGAAGAACCCGTTCTTCAAGCATGCCGAGGCTGAGTATTTCCTGGCCTGGCGCGATGGGTGCTGTGTTGGTCGCATAAGCGCGCATGTCGATGAGAACTTCAACGAGTTCCAAAACAACGCTTGGGGCCTGTTCGGGTGGTTCGAGTGTGAGGATGACCCGGAGGCCGCCCACGCATTGCTGAGCGCCGCGGAGGCATGGTTGCGGGAGCGGGGCCGCGATCGCATGGTTGGTCCGATGGACTTCACTACCAATGATGAGTGCGGTCTGCTGATCGAGGGCCACGAGCATCCTCCGATCATCCTTTGCCCCTGGCATCACTCCTACTATCAGCGTCTTTTCGAGCAGGATCTGAGTCTGAAGAAGGCGATGGACCTGTACATGTGGAGCCTGAACGTGGAGGGACGCGAGAAGGTCCACCCAGCGATCTGGGAAGTGGCCGAGAAGCTCGAGTCCGAGCACGGGATCGTGTGTCGCAATTTCCGCAAGCAGGACCTAGAGGCGGAGGTTGAGCGTTTCGTGGAGATCTACAACTCCGCCTGGGAGCGCAACTGGGGCTTCGTGCCGTTGACCGAGGATGAGGTCCGCCACTACGCCAAGGACCTGAAACCGATTCTCGATGAGAACTGGGCGATGGTGGCCGAACGCAAGGACACCGGTGAGGTGGTGGGAGCGGCACTGACGCTGCCCGACTACAACCAGGTGCTCGCCAAGCTGAACGGTCGTTTGCTGCCGTTCGGCTGGTTGACAGCCCTGCGTGAGCGTCGGAAGATCGATGCGATACGCGTGATCGTACTGGGCGTAAAGCCCGCCTATAGGCACACAGGCGTCGCGGCACGCTTCTACCAGATGCACTTCGACGCCGCCGAGCGCACGCCGCAGAAGGGTGGCGAGATGGGTTGGACGCTCGAGGTCAACGAGCCTATGAATCGCGCGATGGAAGGAATGGGCGGCGAGATCAAGCGCCGCTACCGCGTATATGAGCGCTTGTTGTCCTAGCGTGGTTGGCCTGCGCGTCTGGTTGTCGGGGGTTGAGCGGCCGTGGCTTTGACATGATGATGAGCTTCTACAGGCGAGTTCGCACCGGGTAACAAAGAGATGACCCACTCGACATGGCTATTCATCCAGGGCTGTTGGATAGCTTGGTTGGTTTATTGGGTGATCATGGCCTTTGCGACTAAGCGTACGGTCGAGCGAAGAGGTTTCATTGGGTATCGCCTGGTGACCCTCATCCTCGTCGCTGGTTGGGTTACCGTCGGGGGGCTCTTGCACGTGTCCTCACAATCGCAACTTTGGCAGACAACCTTTGCGTTGGGAGTCGTGAGCGACTGCATCGTTCTCGTGGGAGCCGCATTTACGGTTTGGGCGCGGATCACGCTGGGTCGTAACTGGAGCGCGGAGGTGACGTTCAAGCAAGACCATGAGCTGATCGAGTCTGGACCGTACGCACTAGCACGGCATCCGATCTATACAGGCATAATCGTCATGGCTCTCGGTACGGCGATCAACTACGGGCGAGCTATCGGCTTTGCGCTGTTTTTTTCTCTATGCGGTGGGCTGTGGTGGAAGGCCCGGCAGGAGGAGCGAATCATGAGCGGTCACTTTCCGGCGGCCTATGCCGAGTACAAGGCACGCGTCCGTGCGATTGTCCCTTTCTTGCTGTAAGCCGGCAGCGTGGCTGTTGTAGTGGGCGTGCGTTGGTGGGGATGTCGCTAGTAACAGTTCGGCCTCAAAGCGGTTGCACTAGGTCACGCGCGTGTGTGTCCGCGACATGGCTGAGCCGGCTTAGGACGTCGGTGGTGGGGGAGACCTTCGCGTTCTCATAGTCCGATAGCCGCGACGCCGAAGTACCAGCTGCCCGAGCGAACTGGCGCAGCGTCATTCCGCTGTGGGTGCGCCAGGAGCGAATTTGTGCAGCGTACTGGGCCCGTCCTCGTCGGGTGACTTCCTCGCGTGCGTGGTGAATCAGGCGGCTCATGAGCGCATCGACGCCGTAGTGCTCACCCCAACTGGCGACGGTCTCAGCCGTACGTGCAGCAGGTCCCCAGGGGTTGCGCCGGATTGCATCGGCAAGCTGGCGCCAGTCTGACAAAGAGCCACGGTCGATGACTGTCTCGATTGCCTCGGCTGGCCACAGGTCCATCGGCTCGGAGGTGTTGAGGTCGAGGTTGCGAAATCGCATTGTCATCGCGCCATCCCTTCCGCGAGATCGGTGCTCTCCAGCGGCCGACTGCGAAGCAGCTGGCGCGGATCCACCGACCAGCACTGCGCGGGGACCAATTCCTGGAGTTGGGCGGCCTTCTCCAATACGTCCTCCAGCGAAGGCTCCATAGCCTATGTTATCACATCTGATAACAGGTATCAGTAAAATGGCGCGCCAGGGCTGGGCGGGGCTATCCGATGCCCTTGACTATCGCCAGTTGAGCGATATATACTGTCTCTATGAGGAAGCGGGCGATGCAGGAGGCGACGTTCCTGATCTTGACCGCGTTGGCTGGAGGCACCCAGCACGGTTACGGGATCATCACCGATGTCGAGCGGATCTCGGACCAGCGGGTCCGATTGCGCGCCGGGACCTTGTATACGGCTCTGGAGCGTCTTCGCGCGGACAAACTTGTTGAGGTGGACCGCGAGGAGGTAGTGGATGGCCGGTTGCGTCGTTACTACCGCCTCACGGCCGTAGGCGAGGAGCGCCTCGCCGCCGAGGCAACTCGCCTGCAAGCGAATGCCCTTATCGCGATGTCCCGGCTGGACGCGGTCGGAGTATTGCGATGACCGATGCCGCGGATCTGGAGCGCCGCTACCGGCGTCTGCTCGTCTGCTACCCGGCCGCGTTCCGCCAAGAGCACGAGCAAGAGATCCTCTCGGTGCTGATGGCCGGCGCCGAGGAGGGACAGCGGCATCCGCGACTTGCGGAGGCCGCCGATCTGCTGAGAAGCGCAATCTACATGCGGCTGCAAACCAGGCTTCAAAAATCATGGGCATGGGAGTACAGGCACCGGCGTGTCATGGTCCCTGTGCGCGTTGTCATAGGGATCTGGTTGGTGACCCTTACCGTCATCCTGTACGGCTACGGCGTTGGAGGCTGGTGGGGACTGCTGCTGGTCCCATCAGCAGCAGCCCATTTCTACTTCGCGTACCGCAGCCTGAGGCACCGCGTCGAGAGTTAGCGCTGCCCGCTCGTTGGCGGCTCACTGTCGAGCTTTTCTACTGCGGCAGTGCGCATGGCCCCATTTCAACCCCTGAGCGCTTAGCTCTCCGTAGCGTCCTTGACATTTGCGACCCAGGGCCACGATGCTCAGCTCTGCTACCGTCCCGCGCCTGCGTAGATCACTGGGTCATGAGGAGTCTCGCTATGGAACATGCATGTCGCCGTCGCAACGTGGTCAGACTCAGTCGGGTTACCTTGATCGTTGCGGTGGTAGTGGTGCTCGGTCTTGTGCCTGCAACCGTCGTGCGTGCTAGCACCAATCTCGTGGGCAATCCGGGATTCGAGTCTCCGCTCGCCGGCACGCAATATGAAGGAACCATCAGTCCCAATTTCGGGAACTGGATCGCGTATAGCTTTCGCCACTCGATTCCGCTGCCTTCCGAGGTACATGCGCCGAGCCCGGTTCATGGTGGCAGTGCTAGCGGCGAGATCGTCAATCCGGCGAGCGTCGGATCGGCGCTATTTGTCCAGGATATCCAGTCGTTCGATCCGAACTCGACTTACACTTTTTCCGGGTGGGTATATCCAGTCGCCGGCGAACAGGGTTTCAGTCTCGAGTTTGGTTGGGATCGCGGTTCCGCCGGCCGGACCACTGGCGGGAGCGGGATCGACATTACGCCCACGGCGACCGAATTCTCGGCTTGGCAGCAAAACGGCCGTCCGGCGCCGGCACTGACATACAACGCGTGGCATCACATCCAGCTCGTGGTTAACTCCGCCACGCTAACGAGCGAACTGTATGTCGACGGTTCCTGCCAGGGTATCTCTTCGGCAGGCCAGCCCGTTCCCGGCGGGAGCCCGTCGACTATTCTCATCGGCGACGGTTCAGGGCCTTCATCTGAAAGCCACTTCTATTGGGACGACGTCGAACTGATGTCTGGGGTCCAGGTGTCTGGATGTCCAAGTGGCCTTGTGGGGGAATGGCAGGGTAACGGCAACGCCAACGATAGTGTCGGTGCCAATAACGGCTCACTTCTTGGTGGCGCGTACGCGCCGGGTGACGGTGGCCAGCAAGCATTCGAGCTGGACGGAGGGACGAGCTACGTCGAAATTCCAGCGGCCGCGATGCAAACCGTTACCGGGCCGATTAGCGTAGCGGCCGACATATACCCGGAACGCGTCTCACCCGGCGAAGAGATCTTCTCGCAGTACGACACCCACGATACCTCGACTACGTTTAGCCTGAGTGTGCAGGCCGGTGGGACGCTCCAGTGGGAGGTGGTCGGGTCTGGATGCGACTCCTTGCGTGGCGACGCCCGCACGATCGAAACGACCTCGCCTGTACTGACACTAGACACATGGACCCACGTTGCCGCGACATTTGAACCCTCCACCCAGACGCTTCAAATTCTCGTAAATGGCTCCCCCGTTTCCACCAAGTTGACGGAAGGCGCGACCGTACCGTCACTGTGTGTGAGCGCCACCCCGTTGCGCATCGGCGCGGGAGAACAATTTTATGGCGGGCTCGCGGGGTTCTATCAGGGCAAGATCCAAGATGTCCAGTTGTACAACACCGGCATCGGCCCCACGGGCGGCGGCTCGAGCCCGGGCGGGGGAGGTGGGAATGGGTCCTTGCCTATCGTGGATCAACCGATCCAGCAAGTTGTATTTGTGCATGGAATTCGAGCCAACTGCGCCGATGTCGGAAACCACGGGGAAGACTATTCGGAACTGTACGGCGGTCTCCAGGACGCCGGAATGTCGGTCTACACTTTTTGCTACGACCACGACTTGGCTTTCGGCGACCATTCCTCCTCGCAATTGAGTCCCGGCCGGTGTTTTTCGGACTCGAGCCGTGCGAGCAGTCCAGTTACGCCGTTCGTGGTGACCCGCGGCCAAGAGACCTCAGCGCAAGGATGGAACGGACCGCTGCCCGTGACCCGCAATGCGGGAGGCAGCTCGTCCTCTGAACCGAACGATGGGGACGGGCCCTTGGTTTACGATGCGGCTAAGCTCGACGACTGCCTATCCTCGCTTGTGAGTTGGGACAAGGCGACGTACGGGCATGCACTGCCGATCGCGGTAATCGGTAACTCGATGGGAGGTGCCATAACCCGCGGCTGGCTGCGCCTGGCGAGCGCCCGCGCGGAGTCCGCAACCCACGATCAGGCCCTCGAAGGAGTGACCACCGTGGACTTTCTGCAGGGCGCAGTGGACGGCTCGTGGCTCGCCGGCGCCGCGGAGGGCACGTTGCTGGATGGCGTTGACGGGGATGCACTGAGGACTCTGGCGGCGCTCGCCTCCGGGTCGGCGGAGGGGAGCTGTCATGGCGCAAACCCCGGGCTTATCGGTTGTCTGGACGTCAAGCGCGCCGGGATTGAGGATCTCGCCGCCGGGTCGGCGTGGAACCGGGCGATTTCCGGCCCGCACGCACTGGCGCCGCCACGCCTTCACTACTTCACTTACTCGACAGATCTCGAAGTTATCTACCACGTCAAATTCGTGCTGTGGGGTGGGCTGCTAACGATCGGCCCCAAGGCAATCCCAGGAGACGGCCTCATGGAGCTCGGAAGCGAGAGCTACAAGACACTGCCCCCCGACGGCGGCTCAGAGTTCTTGCCCTTTGGTGCCGCGCCGGACCAGCATCAGTATGTGATGAAACAGAGGTCCGAAGTGTCGGCGCAGGGAGTGGCTTACCTCGGCGGCTCTGCATCCAGGGCGCTGTGGGTGGCGCAGGCGGCCGGAGCGGTGCTGAAGAATCCCTACAGCCATTTCAACTTCGGCCACAACATCGGACACCTAATGGTGAATCCCTGTGACGCCTCGCGCGGCACGGCCGCTGTGTCGGTGGTGGCCGAGGTAACCCGCGTGTTTGAGGACCCCTTCAACGCGTGCGGCGATCCGCTTGCGACCGCCAAACCGGAGTCTGGCTCCCTGCTACGCGGAGATTCCACAGAAGTTGAGGAGCGGGCGGCCCGGCCCGATCTCTGTGCGACATGCGCCAGCGTCGCAATGGCCCGAGGGAGCGAGCAAACCGTGACAGGTGCTGGCGCACCGATCGAGTTCTACGACCGTGCGCACCGCGCGCAACTCGCGCTCTACACGAGCGGAGCGCTGCGCGGTCGGTTCACCCTGCTACTAAAGAGCCGCTCGGCGTATTTCGGAGTGCTGCCTGCCCGTCTCCTGCGGAGTCATACCATCACGCTAAACGTCACAGTCCCCGCACGGAGCGCTATATCCGCAGGGCGCAAGGTGTCCCTTCGCCTGCGGGGCGTGATCTCGCCCGCGACCCATTACGCCCGCATCAGAATCCGTAGCGCCCATCCCAAGATCGAGACGGAGCTAGCAACCGCGGGCGCCAATGTGGCTGCGGCCAAAGCAATCAGCTCCTCCGTGGTCCTAGACCTGTCCGCCAACAAGCTTCTGAGCCTGACGAGCTTGATCGCCCCTGATCTACGCGGCGGCCTAAGCGTCCAGGCCCTGGCGAATGAGATGGCCGCTAAGGGCGTTCACATCACACACGTCGCCACCACGGGTAAAGGAAACCTAGACTGGCCGCTGGATAGCAACCCGACGTGGTTCCAGCCGGTCTTGGTGGATGCTTCCGGCCGCGCCCCGCTACGGACCAGCCTTGTCTTCGAAGAGGAAGCCGGCCGCTGGTGGATCGTCGGCTCCACAGGCTGAACTGTTCGCAACGGAGGGCTCGGCCTCGCAAGCTCGTGCACCACACTTCGTGGGGGTTGCTCTCGCTTCACTGCGGCAACGGCTAGCGTAGGTAGGATGAGCGCTCTCGGATGACCGCTCTCGGACGCACCGACCTCGACGTTTTCCGCATCTGCCTCGGCGGGAATGTGTTCGGCTGGACCGCCGATGAGCCGCAGTCTTACGCCATCCTTGACGCGTACGCTGGCGCGGGCGGCAACTTCATCGACACCGCGAACTCCTACCTGGTCGAGCACGGCCGCTCGGAGACGATCATTGGTCGCTGGATCGCCAGTCGCGGCAACCGCGACCAAATCGCCCTTGCCACGAAGGTTGGCGGTGGCCACGGAGCGGTGCGCAACCTACGGGCGGACACGATCGAGCGCGAGGCGCACGCCTCGCTCGAGCGCCTGCAGACTGACTGCATCGACCTTTATTACGCACACTTCGACGACAAGGAGACGGCACTGGAGGAGTCGCTGCGCGCCTTCGATGCGCTTGTCAAGGCAGGCACGGTTCGCTACCTCGGCGCCTCCAACTACACGGCTGAGCGGCTTTCCGCGGCACTCGATTTCCAGCGCAAGCATGGGCTTGCAGAGTTCACGGTCCTGCAACCGCACTACAACCTCGTCGAGCGTGGTTTTGAGCGCACGCTGCTGCCCCTCGCCGAGGCCTGGGACCTTGCCGTGTTGCCTTACTTCGCGCTGGCCAAGGGCTTTCTGACCGGCAAGTATCGGCCTGGCGGGGAGACCGTGGAATCCGAGCGCGCCGAGGCCGCCCGTGCCTACCTCGACGAGGTGGGCACGGCAGTCCTGGAGGCGCTCGACGAGATCGCGGCGGCCCACGAGACGACGGTGGCCGCTGTCTCGCTCGCCTGGTTGCTGGCCCAGCCGCAGGTCGCCGCCCCGATCGCCAGCGCGCGCACGACAGAGCAGCTCGAGCAGATCCTGCCCGCCGCCAGGCTGAAGCTGACTGCCGCAGAGCTAGACCGGCTGTCCGCCACCACGCGGCTGGCGTAAGCGAAACCCCTCACCCATACGCCCTCGCCGAACACGTTCGCCGTAGCGCGTCCGCGGAGTCTGCACCGCGCGAGGCATACGGTCTTGCCTCCTGGCTTCGAAGGGGCACCGGAGTTCGGGGCTGTTGCGTTACGGTCGAGGCGCAATGGCGTCTAGTGCGCAACAGCGTCCGGTGCGGCCCGTGCGGTCTGGGGCTGGCGTCTTCGCGTCGTTGCTGGGGCTTGCCGCGCTCGCCTGGCTGTTGACGCGCGAACGGATGGTCGGCATGGATGCCGGTCCCGGGACCGACCCTGGGGGTCTCGGCTTCTACGTGGTGTCGTGGGTCGTGATGATGGGCGCGATGATGTTTCCCTCGATCGTGCCGATGGCGGTCGCGTTCGAGGTGGTCCAGCGTCGCAGGGAAGACCGCGGCTCGGTGAATCGCGCCGTCTCCTCGTGGATGTTCCTCGGCGGATATCTCCTGACATGGACAGCGTTCGGGCTCCTGGCATACGGCCTCTACGTGGGCGTGCGCTCGCTCTCGATCCCGGCGCTGTCGTGGCATCGCGGCGGGCCCTATCTCGCGGGCGGGGTGCTGCTCGCGGCCGCGATCTATCAGCTCACGCCGACAAAGGATGCCTGCCTGCGCCGTTGCCGTTCGCCGCTTGACTTCGTGCTCGCCCACTGGCGTGACGGGCCCGTGGGAGCGCTGCGCCTGGGTGTCGTGCACGGAGCGTGGTGCGTCGGCTGCTGCTGGGGGTTGATGGCCGCGCTGTTCGCCCTCGGGGTGATGAGCCTGACGTGGATGCTCGCGATTGCCGGCTTGATCGCAATCGAGAAGCTGCTGCCCTGCGAGGGAGCTCGCCAACCGCTTGGTGGCCGTTACGCTCCTCGCGCTCGCGTTGGGGGTATCGCTCGTGCCACAGCACGTCCCGGGTCTTACGCTGCCCGACTCCTCGCAAGCCAAAGCGGCAATGCACACGATGTCGGGGATGCACCCCGGCGGCGGAGCCATGCCGAGCCGTGGAATGGCGCCGATGAAGGGGAAGTGAAGCCGCTTATGACGAGGTGCGCGTCTGAGGTATGGTCGGGCCGGGTATAGCTTTCTCAGGGAGAAACGAGACATCATGGGAGTCATGGCCGAACACAGGATCGGGACGCGCGAGGAGTACGACGCCGCGCGGGACGAGCTGCTGAGGGAGGAGAAGGAGCTGACGCGGCGCAGCGACGAGCTGGCCAGGAAGAGGCGCGAGCTGCCGTGGGTTCCGGTCGAGAAGGAGTACAGCTTCGAGACCGAGGACGGCACGAAGACCCTCGCCGATCTCTTCGACGGCCGCTCCCAGCTGCTCGTCTATCACTTCATGTTCGGGCCGCCGTACGAGGCGGGCTGCCCGGTCTGCTCTTCGATCGCGGATACGCTCGATCCGCAGGTAGTCCACCTGAAGGCCCGGGACGCCACGCTGCTGCTCGCCTCCCGCGCGCCGCTGCAGAAGCTCCTCGCCTTCGGGAGCGGATGGGCTGGGGCATCGACTGGGTCTCGAGCGGCGTCAGCGACTTCAACCGCGACCTCGGCTTCCTGCACACGGAGGAGGAGCTGAAGCCGTTCCTGGAAGGCAAGATCCCGCTCACGGTCGAGCAGAACGCGCGCATGTGCGGGACAGACGCGCTGGGGTACGTGTCCGAGGGACCGGGCCTGAGCGTGTACGCGCTCTCGGACGGGATCGTCTACCGGACCTACGTGAGCACCGCCCGCGGACTGGAGCCCGCGATGGCCTACTACGGCCTGCTGGACCGGACGCCGAAGGGTCGCGACGAGAGCGCCTCGGAGCCGTTGTGGATCCGCCGACACGACGAGTACTAGAACAAAACAGATAAGGGAACAAAATGGCTGAGCACACGATCGGAACGCGGGAGGAATGGCAGGCGGCCCGGGACGAGCTCGCGAAGCTCGAGGCCGAGCAGGCAGAGCCGAAACAAGAAGATCAAGGAGAAGCGGCGCGGCGCTGCCCGTGGGTCCCGGTGGAGAAGGAGTACGAGTTCGACACCGAGGACGGAAAGAAGACGCTCGCCGAGCTCTTCGACGGCCGCTCCCAGCTGCTGGCCTACAACATCATGTTCGGCCCCGACTACGCCAAGGGCGCGTGTCCCGGGTGCACGTCACCTCGGCGACGGCCTCGACGGGTCGCTCGTCCACCTGAACCACCGCGACGTGACGCTGATGTGCTTCTCGCGGGCGCCGATCGAGCGGCTTACGGCCTACAAGCAGCGGATGGGCTGGGAGTTTCCCTACGTGTCCACCTACAACACCGAGTTCCCGTTCGACTTCGGGCTCGCGCTGAGCGAGGAGCAGGCGCAGCAGATCCCCGAGATCAAGGAGATGGTCGAGGATCCGCCCGATTGGCTGGTCGAGTGGTCGCACCAGATCGGGGCCGAGCTGAAGGACGGGCTGCGCGAGGGCCCCACCTGGATCGCCTTCGCGCGCGAGAACGGGACCGTCTACCACACCTACACCGTGAGGGCGCCCGATCCGTTCGTCGCGCCATACTTCAACTTCCTGCTCGACCGCACGCCCAAGCCCCAGCCCGAGGAGCCACGCAGCTTCCGCAAGGACGAATACCCCGACGCCATCGTCACCCGCCCCGGCTAGACGGGGCGACTCCCGGGTCTGCGATCGGTTCGCGTGCGGCCTTGGTAGCAGTCGCGTGCGACTTTAGTCGTACGCGACTGAGGTGAAAGATGGTCCTTCGGGTCATTGTGCGGAGGTGCTTGGCACCGTAGTGTGCTCGGCGTGATCGACGTTCAAGGCGTAACTAAGCGGTATGGCGAGAAGGTCGCCGTGGACGATCTCAGCTTTTCTGTCTCGCCCAGGCGTCGTGACCGGCTTCCTGGGGCCCAACGGGGCTGGCAAGTCGACCACGATGCGGCTGATCCTTGGGCTCGATGCGCCTTCGGAGGGCTCGGCGACGGTCAACGGCAAGCCCTACCGTGACCTGAAGGCGCCGTTGCGTGAGGTTGGCGCGATGCTGGAGGCGCGTGCGATTCATACCGGGCGCTCGGGCTATAAGCACTTGTTGGCGCTCGCCCAGACTCATGCCATCCCGAGCGCGCGTGTAGATGAGGTGATCGACATCGTCGGGCCTGCGAGACGTCGCTCACAAGCGGGTGGGTGGCTTCTCGCTCGGCATGGGTCAGCGACTGGGAGTCGCGGCGGCGCTGCTCGGTGACCCGGCGACGGTGATCCTCGACGAGCCCGCCAACGGTCTTGACCCGGAGGGCATCCGTTGGATCCGCAATCTGTTGAAGCGCTTGGCCTCAGAAGGAAAGACTGTGTTCCTTTCCTCGCATCTGATGAGCGAGATGTCCCAGACCGCGGAGCACCTGATCGTGATCGGCCGCGGACGCCTGATCGCGGATACGAGCGTGCAGGAGTTCGTCGCTCGTGCCTCCGCGGATGCTCCGGTGCGGGTGCGCTGCCCGCAGCCCACGCGCTCAACGATGCGCTGGTCGGCGAGCAGGTGCAGATCGTGAGTCCCGAGCAAGGGGTGCTGGAAGTCCGTGGCATCTCCAGCGAGCGGATCGGTGAGATCGCCGCCGCCAACGGGCTCGTTCTGCACGAGCTCACACCTCTGCAAGCCTCACTGGAGGATGCCTTCATGCACATCACCCAGGACGCGGTCGAGTATCACGCCGTCTCCGAGTCCGAGCGTCCGGATCTCCTTGCGGGGGTATCGGCATGAACGCCGCCGCCCCCGCTGTCGCCGTGCGGCCCGTCGTGGGTGGCGAGGTGACTCAGGCTCAGGTCGTGCGCTCGGAGTGGACGAAGCTGTGGTCGCTGCGCTCGACGCGCTGGTCGCTGCTGTTCGCCGTGATCTCGATGGCGGGGCTCGGCGTGCTGATCGCGGCGGTCTCGATGGGTCGCTGGTCCCAGCTCAGCCCGCACGACCGGCGAACGTTCAACGCGATCGACCGCAGCCTCGGCGGCTATCACCTCGCCCAGCTCGCGATCGGGGTGCTCGGGGTGCTCGTGATCAGCGGCGAGTACTCGACCGGCATGATCCGCTCGAGCTTGATGGCGGTCCCGCGACGGCTGCCCGTGCTGTGGGCCAAGATCGCCGTGTTCGCTTCGGTGACGTTCGTATTGATGCTCGTGAGCGCCCTCGTCGCGTTCTTCGCCGCCCAGGCGATCCTCATTGAGCATCACGTGAACGTGACGCTCAGCCACCCGCACGCGCTTCGTACCTGGTCGGGGTGGTGCTGTTCATGACCGTCACGGGCGTGTTGTGCACGGCGCTGGGCACGATCATCCGCAGCACCGCCGGTGCGATCGCGACGTTCGCCGGGCTGCTGTTCGTGCTGCCGGGCATCGTCGACATTCTCCCGAGCGAAATCGGGAACTCGATCAGCCCCTACCTGCCCTCCAGCGCGGGAGGGGCGATCGCCGCGGCCGTCCCGGACGCGCACACGCTCTCGCCGTGGGGTGGGTTCGCGCTTTACTGCGGCTACACGCTGGTGCTGCTCGCGATGGCCGCGTACATGCTCGTGCGCCGCGACGCGTGACAGCAACCGGCCAGCCCAGCAACACAGCCCGCAGCCGGCTCCCGCAATCACGTTGTGAGTCGTCACCATGGACATATGAAGCGCGAGGCAGATCAACTGCCGTCGAGGTTGCTGGACCGCGTGAACCTCGGCGCTCGTCGTGTCGCGGCTCATCCCTTCGCCGTGGACCTGGCCACCGCGGCGGGTTTGGCGATGCTCAGCGTCTTCGCCTTGTCGACTCAGCATCGGCTTGACGTTGTCGCTGCGGTCTTCTGCGTACTGCTCTGTTTGCCTCTGCTCCTACATCGGCGCGATCCCCGCGTCTGTTTCGCGCTCGTCGCGCTCGTGGCGTTCGCCCAGTGGCTACTCTCGGCGCCCCAGCTCGCCGACGCCGCGGTGTTGATCGCTCTCTACTGGGTCGCGCTCGAAAGCGAACTCGCCGAGGTCGCGGTTGCAGCCGTGGTAGTCGAGACGGGCGCGATCATGGCCGCGTTGCGCTGGTCGCCGTCCGAGCCGCTGAAGATTTGGGTCGGGCTGACCGGCTTGGGGACAGCCGCCGGAGTCCTCGGCGTCACGATCCGCCAACGACGCGCGCTGCTGATCTCACTCCATGAACGGGCTGCGCGTCTGGAAGTCGAGCGCGATCACGAGTGGCGCCTTGCCGCCGCTGCCGAGCGTGCCCGTATCGCCCGCGAGATGCATGACATCATCGCGCATAACCTCAGCGTGATCATCTCGCTGGCTGACGGTGCCGGCTACGCGATGACGTCCTCGCCGCAGCGCGCGAGCGAGGCGATCGACAGGGTCTCGGCGACCGGCCGCCAGGCGCTTCTAGAAATGCGCAGGCTCCTCGGCGTGCTGCGTGAGGACGCACTCGAGCAGCCGCTCGCACCTCAGCCGGGCCTGGACCGCCTCGATGACCTGTTGGCACAAGTCCATGCGGCCGGGATCCCGGTCACGATGGATCTCGACGGCGACCCGCACAATTTGCCGGAGGGCGTCCAGCTCACCGTGTTCCGTGTCGCGCAAGAGGCCCTGACCAACACGCTCAAGCACGCGGCGCGACCTACGAGCGCACATCTGACTCTGCGCTGTGAGGCACGAACCGTCGAGCTAGAGGTCACAGACACCGGACAAGACGCCGTCCGGATCGGCCCACGACCCTCGCTCGCCGGGAGCGGCCGAGGACTCAACGGTATGCGAGAGCGCGCCGCGGCCTACGGCGGCAGGCTCGATGCCGGCCCTCGCCCGGATGGAGGCTGGCGGGTTCACCTATCCCTGCGGCCAGACGCCGAGACGGTCCCACGATGACCACAAGCTTGCTTTTGGCCGACGACCAAGAGCTGATGCGGATGGGGTTTCGCATGGTCATGGACACCCAGGATGACCTCACGATCGTCGGCGAGGTCGCAAATGGCTTGGAGGCCGTCGATGCCACGCGCAGACTGAACCCGGACGTCGTGCTGATGGACGTGCGGATGCCCAAGATGGACGGCGTCCAAGCGACCCGATTGATCGTCGAAGCAGGCAGCAGCGCGCGGATCATCATCCTCACTACCTTCGACTTGGACGAGTACGTCTACGCGGCGCTGCGCGCCGGAGCAAGCGGCTTCCTGCTGAAGGACACCCCCCCGGCCAACCTGCTCTCCGGCATCCGCGCCGTCGCAAGCGGTGACGCGGTCGTCGCACCCAGCGTCACGCGCCGCCTACTCGCAAACTATGCCCACCGCCTTCCCATCGCCGGTCGATCCGATGGCGAGGAGGACGGGCGGCTGGAGCTATTGACCAGCAGGGAGCGTGAGGTCTTGCTACTGGTCGCCGCCAGCCTCTCCAACGCGGAGATCGCGCAGCGGCTCGTCCTCTCCGAGGCCACAGTCAAGTCCCACGTCGGTCGCATCCTCGCAAAGCTCGAATTGCGCGACCGTGTACAGATCGTCGTCTTCGCCTACGAGACAGGACTGATCAGGCCCTCACGCAGTTGACCCGCCCACGCCGGACCTTGGCCTGGGCACCGAACCACGGTTATGTTCATCCTCCGCGTGAGGTGCCGCGTGCGATCGCGCCTGTGCCGTGGGGCTTTCGCTAGTCCATCTCGAGCTCGGGCTCGCCTGTGTGGGGGAGATTGGGCAGCGTAGGCGTCGATTGTGTCGGTGCGGTCGCGGCTTCGAGTGGCTTCTGGATGTCCAGACGGACCAGCGCGAGGTAGGAAACCAGGACGAAGACGGCAACGGCGAACACGATCGCCGTGGGGCCGTCGCCGAAGTTGATCCCACTGAGGTTCTTGGGCTTGCTGATGTAATCGGCGAAGGACGCACCCAGCGGACGCGTGACGACGTAGGACATCCAAAATGCGGCGATGCCGTTCAAGCCAAATCGCCAGTGCGCCAGAGCGGGGATCAGGATGATGACCGTGAAGAGGATGCCCGAGTCCAGGTAGCCGAGGTTCAGCGAGGTTGCGGTGAAGTCTCCAAGCGCGGTCCCGAGGGCAAAGGTCGCGAACACCGTCGCCCAGTAGTAGGCCTCACGTCGCTGGGTTGTGATGCTGTGGATCGATAGCGTGCCCTCGTTGCGCTGCCACAGCCAGAAAATCGCGGCCAGAACAACCGCCCACAGCAGAGTCGTCCCTGCATAGGGGATATGGACATCGAGATGCAGGAAATCCGAGACGCCGGTCCCGGTGATCGCGATCGCAAAGGCCAGGGACCAGTAAGCAAAGGCGCGGTAGCGACGGGTGGCGAACTGCAGCAGGAGCCCCACGACGATCACGAGCACCTCGAGGCCGCCGCCTCCGAAGTTGCCGTACGTCTTCAGGTAATCCGACGTGGCCTCCCCGCCAGCAGTCGTCAGGATCTTCACCGCCCAGAAGAGGAGGATGACCTCCGGGACCTTCGCCGCGGCCGGCGCGGGAAGGAAACGACCGATCAGCGGAAGCTCGGCATCACGCTTGCTCAGATCCCCCGACTCGATCACTGCTTTTACGATAACTGGGGCGCGCTGGATATCAATCAGCCCAGAGGACCAACTTCTCCGCAGACCGCCTCATCCGGCAGGCTGACTTACATCATCACGAGGTACCAGATAGGGTTCCGACGCCCGGAGGTTCACGTCGATTTCGAGGTCGCCTTCTGGTCGGGCTCGTGCGATGATCTTGGCACCGGGCGCGGTCGCGATAGCGCGGACGATCCCGAGTCGAGCCGCCTCAGAGGAGGACCTTCGTGCGCCGTCGGCCCTATGCGAGCCCGCGACATCGATGCCGAGGTCGAAGGGGCTGCTCTGTCGATCAGTGTTGGACTTGTCGGTCAAGAGCTGTCTGGCTTAAGCAGGTCTGGGTGAGCAGACCCGAATAGTGCGGTTGGATCGTGGACGGTATCGGCCTGGTCGTCTCATAGTCGGCGCTGCCGAGTTCGAAGTCTGCTCGCTGGAGATGACCCCACGTCGCGCAAACCCCACGGCGTTCGTCGCGCCAGAGCTTGACGTCTCGCAGCGGTGCGCCCACTGGAGATGCCATTGTGGCCGCGTTGCTCACGACGACCGCGTGCTTAGCTTGGTCGGCGATACCTAGACCGAGCTGTTCCCATTGTCACGGCGATGGCTGTCCCACTCGCAAGCTTCTCACCATGCCGGTGGCTCTGGCCGACAACCATGAGCACTCCTCGATGGTGATGAGGCTCGAGGACTTCTCCTAGTCGGCAGTGAGCCTCCTTGATCGACCGTCGTGCGGCGCTCAACGTGTCCCCTTTCAGGGCCGGGACGATGCAGGATTGGACATGTGATGCAACTTCAGCATTCGTCTCTTTTTCCTCACGCTGTTTGAGCGCGGCTGCTTCTGAGGCGTACCTGACGGCGTCTTCTTTGGCTACTTGTTCTTCGTATTCACGCGCTTGCTGGCGACGTTCCGCTTCGGTTCTGGCGGTGATGCGCTCGGCTTCTCGCTGGGCGAATTCGACTGAGCACGCGGACGGCGGCGTAGCTTCGTATGGCGCCCCACCGGTTCCATCAGGGTATCCGCCCGTGTAGTAGTAGCTGAACGCGTTGTCACCGCCAGATCTCGTCTCGCCGGCGAGATTTGACGCGACGACTTCATACCAATACGTATAGCCACTCTGGAGGCCAGTCACCAGGCCGCTCACTGTTACGTCGCCAGCACCCGCGGGGATCGGTCCGCCCAGCGCCCGAGGACCTTCGGGCGTCCGTTCGCCGCTTTCCGATGGATTGCGCACCTGCGCGACAATCACGAATTCATAGGTCGTTGCGCTGTTCTGCGGATTGATCTGCGCTTCTAGCACGACGCCTGCCGGGGTCACTTCCGTCAACCCCACGCGTTCGATCGTGGGCTCGATCGCTTCGCAGGCCGTCATAGCAGCTGCCTGCGACACAGAGCAAAGGGCACTCGCGATGACGGTGGTCACGACCGAAGCGATTTGGATGCCTCGCCTCGTCCATCGCGTTCTTCTCCTGCCCACCTAAGGCCCTTTCGCTAGCCCACGATCCGATGATCGAACTATAGGTTTGCGGCCATTCTCGCGCTGTCCGGTCCTACACCTGATACTACGTTCTTCTCAACTGCGGCGCAGATCATTCCCGCCGGTACCCCTATCGGGACCCCTCATCCCGACTGGCGCGCCGGTCACGGAAGCTGGGTGGCTTGATAACCAGTAGTTGGTCGATATATACTGTCTCTATGGGTATGCGTGCGATGCAGGAGGCAACGTTTCTGATCCTGCGGAAGTTGTCGATCTCGCCATCGACCGTCGTTATCAATCCGATAGGTCAGCCGGCTCCACAGATTGGTCTGTTAGGCCGCTCAGGCCTGGCCTTCCAATGAAGTTACAACTGCTCCAAGCTGGGCGAGACTGGCGATCGTATAGTCTGGCTCTCCTTCGACCTGTCCGTCGTTGCGGCGGTCGACCCACACGCGCCGAAGACCGAGATCGCGGGCTGGGACCATGTCGAGCGTTCCGCTCGCGCCAACCTGAACTACCTGCAACGGCGTCACCCCCGCTCGCTCCAATGCAAGCTTGAATATGGCGTGATCCGGCTTGTAGGCACGAGCCTGCTCTGCGGTGATGACAGCATCCACTGTTGCCCCCAAGCCACGCACTGTTGCGGCGATGAGATCGTCGTCAGAATTGGAGATGATCACCAGGCGCCGGTTGGGTCCCAGCTCTCGGAGCGCCTCGGGTACATCAGGGTAGGGTGGAACATCGCGCAGGCCATCAATGAACTGAGCGTGGTCGGCCTCGTTGACTGTCACACCTATCTCTGCAAGTGTGGACTGCAGTGCCTCGGCGAGGATCGCGATGTATCGCTGGTAGGGTCCAGCCGCAAGTCGGTGTTGGTGGCGACGGAAACTCTGGCGGAGTTCGTTCGGATTCGCAACGGCCGCGTGGCGGAGAGTAATTCTCTCAAGCAAGTCTTCCAGTCGCTCGGGCCACTGAACCAACGTTCCATAGCAGTCGAACATCAGCGCGCTCACAGCCCGTGACATGTGACCCATTTGCGATGGCGGGGTGGACGAACCGAATTAGAAGTCCGGAAAATCCGGAATAAGATCAGGGAGAATCCGGATTAGAAGCCGAACGGTCGCAGTTATACCACGCGACCCGACACAAGGGCGGGCGTACAAGCACGCTGACGCGTGCAGATACACCCACTAGCTGGGTTTGCTTTCAGTTCGGTATGGTCGGTGCCGTGCCGTACGATCCTGTCGAGCTGCTGCGCCAGCTGATCCGGTTCGACACGACCAATCCACCCGGCAACGAGGCTCAGTGCATTGGGTGGATCAAGGATCTCTGCGACGGGGCTGGCCTGCTGACGAGGATCTTGGCCAAGGACGCGGCACGGCCGAACCTGCTGGCGCGGCTGCCCGGGCGGGGTGTCGCGCCGCCGCTCCTGCTCCAGGGTCACGTCGACGTGGTCACGACAGACGGTCAGAGCTGGCGCCACGATCCATTCGGCGCCGAGCTGATCGAAGGCGAGATTTGGGGCCGGGGAGCTTTGGACATGAAGGGCGGCGTGGCGATGATGCTCGGGGCGATCCTGCGGCTCGCCGAGGCCGCTGAGCCTCCACCGGGCGACGTGCTGTTGTGCGTGCTCGCGGATGAGGAGAATCTGGGGCCGTACGGCGCGCGCTTTGTAGTTGAGGAGTACCCCGAGCTCCTCAAGGGCGTCAAGCATGCGATCGGTGAGTTCGGTGGGGCGCGCACCGAGATGGCGGGTCTGGCCACTTACCCGATTCAGGTGGGTGAGAAGCAGGTGTGCTGGTCGCGCGCAACCATCCGTGGGCCCGGCGGCCACGGCTCGATCCCGATGCGTGGCGGTGCGATGGCAAAGCTCGCCCGGTTGCTGAACGCACTGGACTCACGGCGACTTCCGGTGCACGTCACCGAGATTCCACGGTCGATGATCGAGACGGTGGCCGCTGCACTACCCGCCGGCGGGCGAGAGCTTGCCGATGGGCTGCTTGACCCTGAGCGCACCGACGCGACACTCGACATGCTCGGCGAGGCGGGACAGACGCTCGATCCGATGTTCCACAACACGGTCAACGCAACTGTCGTGCGAGGCGGCGCGAAGGTCAACGTGATCCCGAGTGAGTTGCGGCTCGAGCTCGACGGGCGTCTGCTTCCTGGGCAGACCCCGGACGATCTCTTCCGCGAGCTGCGTGAGCTTGCCGGCGACGAGGACCTCGAGCTGGAGGCAATGAGCTATGAGCTGGTATCCGATCGAGTGGACCTGTCCCTAATGCCGCTGCTGAGCGACGTACTCACCGCCGCCGATCCCCACGCCGTGCCGTTGCCGATGCTCATGCCAGGTCTCACCGACGGTCGGTTCTTTGCCCGGCTTGGAATCCAGACCTACGGCTTTCTGCCGATGCGCCTTCCGGCGGAGATGAAGTTCACAAGCCTCATTCACGCGGCGGACGAGCGCGTGCCAGCGCAGGAGATCGGTTGGGGCACTGACCGCATTTGTGATGTCCTGACGCGCTACAGGTAGCGAACCGTATCCTCACCACGTCTGGCCGGGTTCACGCCCCCGCTCTGCCAAATCACACCCCAGGCCACCAAACGCGCAACGTGCATCCGCTTCGCCACGTCTTCGATACGCAGCCGCAGCGCAAAGCCCACCGATCCTCGCGGACTCGCTCAGGCCAATGAATGGGCCTGTGGACCTATTGCCTTCTACGGTGCCCATGACGACTCCACTGGCCGCCATCGGAAATGGCTCCAATAAAGACGATCCAGCCATGGGCGCGGCGGGTTTCGAACCTGCGACCTCTCGCGTGTGAAGCGGTTCGGGAAAGGCTCGAGGAAGCGCAAGAAACGGCTCTAACAAACCAAATGGGATTCATGTCTCTCGTGACTCGATACCCGCGGATACCGGAGGTTCGCGGTGGATTTAGCCCACCAAACGGCCCCGGTGGGCCAAAGTCGAGCGGCGTCCGAGCAGCCCATTGGCGACTGCTTCGCGTGAAAAGCAGGCACCGAGTCGCCGTTGCCTCGGGATATTGCTCGTCGTCTGCAGCAGGAGTGCCGCCCAGCCGAGGCCAACGTGCGCACCTGCATCGGCTGCAAGCAGAAGCTCGCCGGTGTTCAGCCGCGCAGGCGCCCTCGGAGCGGTGGCGCGGGTACAACACAAAATTGAGCGATCGCTTTGAGCGACTGCTAAACTCCTGGTCATGGAGTCGCCCAGCCAGGCCAAACGTCGAAAGACATCGAAGGAAGGTGTTGCGGCGACGCCCGCCACCACGAAGCTCAAGATTGCGGAGGCGGCGCTTGAGACCTTGAAGCGGAGGGGGTTCGCCGGTGCGAGCGCGCGCGAGATAGCTGGCGTTGGCGGCTTCAATCAGGCGTTGATCTTCTACCACTACGGCAGCGTCCAGAAGGCGCTGCTGGCGGCGCTCGATCTCGTCAGCGCTCGCCGGATGGACGCCTACCGCCCGGCGTTTGAGCGGGCGCGGACGATGCCCGAACTGGCAAGCGTGGCCCGCACGATCTACGCCGAGGATCTCGAGAACGGATATGTGACCGTGCTCGGCGAGATGGTCGCAGGCGGCGTCTGCGACGTGGAGCTGGGCGGCGAAGTGGCCGCCCGTTTGCAGCCGTGGATCGACATGGTCGCGGACAAGCTGCGGGAGCTGCTCGAGGGATCGCCATTTGCGCCGATGCTCCCAGCGGGGGACATGGCGTTCGCGATCGTCGCTCTGTACCTGGGCGTTGACATGCTCAGCCACCTGGAAGGCGGACACGCCCGCGCGGAGTCGCTGCTCGACCTCGGCGAGCGCTACGCGCCGCTGCTCGGCGCGCTGCTGCCTTCCCAGCCGGAAGGAGAATCACAATGAGCGCCGATACAGGACTGGACCTCGTCACAGGCGCCTTCAGCTACACGGGGTCGCGCATCGCGGCGCGGCTGCTCGACTCCGGGCGCGAAGTGAGAACTCTCACGTTTCACCCGGATCGCCAGCACCCGCTGCAAGGACGAGTCCAGACGCTCTCCTACAAGTTCGACGACCAGGTGGCTCTCGCCCAGAGCCTGGAGGGGGTGAGCACCCTCTACAACACCTATTGGGTTCGCTTCGACCACGGCCGCGCGTCGTTCGCCAACGCCATCGCCAACTCGCGGGCGCTCTTCTGCGCAGCCAGACGGGCCGGCGTGGCGCGCATCGTTCACGTCAGCATCGCCAACCCCTCGCTTGAGTCGACGCTGCCCTACTACAGAGGCAAGGCGCTGGTTGAGCTTGCGCTGGCCGAGGTAGGCGTTCCATACTCGATCGTCCGCCCCACCCTGGTATTTGGCGGCGATCGCGATGTGCTCGTGAACAACATCGCCTGGATTCTGAGACGTATGCCGATCTTTGCGCTCCCAGGGAGCGGCGGCTACCAGGTGCAGCCGGTACACGTCGATGATCTGGCGCGGATCTGCGAGCAATCCACGCACATCGGCGGCGACACCATCATCGATGGGGCCGGGCCGGAGACGATGAGCTTCGATGAGCTTGTGCGGGCGATTCGCGGCGCAGTCGGAGCACGCTCGCCGATCCTGCACCTGTCGCCCACGGTCATCTCGACGGCCTCGCGCGCGCTGGGCCTGCTCGTTCACGACATCGTGCTCACGCCCGAGGAGATCGGCGGCCTGACCGCCGACCTGCTCATCTCCCACGACCCGCCCCTCGGCCGGATCGCGTTCAGCGAGTGGCTTGCCGAGCGCAGCAGCTCAATCGGCAGATCCTACGCCAATGAGCTGCAACGCCATTTCGCCATCCCGGCGGCGGCGCAATGAGGTTCGCTGGGCGCAATCCCTCCGCATGTCCGGTGCGCGCCTGTCGGGCGCGTCTTGGATTCACCCAAACGCGCTCGTTTACCGAGCGCGTTCCGATTGCGCCGATTGGGCTATGAACGCGCTCAAGAGGGTTATGAACGCGATCGCAGTCGAACTGCGTAGCATGCCGCTGATCGCACGGTGGGTGACCGTCGGAGCAGCCTCAGCTAGCGTAATCGGGGGGATTGTTGGGCTCGTTGTTGGCCTTTCCGCCTACGCACCGACTGCTTGGTTTGCCGTATTCGAGCTCGGCGTTCCTGCTGGTGTCGTTGGTGGGATCGTCGGTCTCATCGGGGCCCTGATTCTCACGGCGGGCCGCCGAATCAGGCGACGCATCACACCTTCGGGCTAACGTCGAAACCGCAGTGCCCGCCGCAGACACCGTCGGCAAGCGAAGCGACGGCACCGAAGCGAAAGATGGACACCTCGCGGCGTGCCGCTGCTCTACCCGAGGAGCAGCACTCTCACGAGGGCGGCGGGAGACGACCGCCTGGGACGAGATTCAGGCATTGGACGCAAGGCGAGGCGCGCTACACGCTTCGCTACCGAGAAGTAAGCGTGAGCGCCGAGGACACTGAACTCGACAGCCATCTCTATCCGGTGCGTGGCTCTGGCAAGCGGCGGTGCTACCAGAGGTTTTTCTTGAGAATCTCGATGACCTCGGTAGCAACCGTGTACGAGGCGTTACGAGCCTGCTCATACTCCTCGTCGCCAGGCTGAAGGTCGGGGTGCTTTTCACGTGCGTAACCGTCCGGTCCCGGGTAGTCGGGAGCGCGAAACGCAGCGTGTAGTTGCGCCACGCTCTCTTGAAAGGGATCCTGGTTGAAGGCGGGCCGTTCGGTAATCAAGGCGGCCACCTCCGCGCCGGAGGGCTTGGCGTTCAGACACCACCAGGACACGTCATAGCCATCCTTGGAGTCATCGCGACCGGCGAGCGCGTCGGCCTTGGCAGCAAGGAATCCCACCGGACCGGCATAGCGGATTCTCACGTCGGCTCGGGCTCCGGAACGATATACGAGCCGTACGCCTTCGAGAGCGCTCGACAGGGCGTCTTCGTCGACGAGTCCGCCAGAGCGGATGGGGAACGGACGCAGGCGTGGCCCTGCGTTATGAGCAGCAGTGTCCTCATCGAGCGCGCGTGTGCCGTCGGCGAGCAGGCTGTCGTCCTCTGTGGCTGGCGCGAGGAAATCGAGGATGAGAGGCAGGCCGGGCGCACTCTCCTTCTTGCGCCAGCGAAATCCGCTTGCGCGCTCCAGTTCGAAGTACGGATCGAGGAGTCCCTCGATCGATTGGTAGTACTCATGGGTTGCACCCGTAGTGATGGCGAGCGACAAGCACAGATCGATGTCCGCGCTTCCGATGTGCGCGTCGGCGGCTTCCGGGACAAGCAGCGGGGGAACAAGGCCACCGACGATGACCAGATGTTTCGCGGCCATGCCCCCGAGGAGATGGAAGAGGCTTGCCGCCTCACCTATCAATGCGCTCGGTGGATGTTTGATCTCGTCGGTCACGTTGTGCCTTTCGATCCCCACAGGTCGAGGAAAACGCCGACCGCGGCCTCTCCCCTGGGCTCGAGGTACAGGTCCAGCATGACTCGGCTAGGCGGAGCTGTCACGCGTCCATCTCCATCGGTACGCGCGTCACCGCTGGCCAGGTGCTCCGGGTCGGCGATCAGCGTGAGGTTCGCCCCCCGCTCCGTGCGGAATCCACCGAGCGCCTGAGGGATCTTCTCTAGGTCCTCGCCGGACGCCCGGACCCTGTACAGAGGTCGCTGTGTCCCGGTCAGGACCGGCAGTCCCATCCGTTCGGCTGCGAGGGCGCCGGTAAGAACCATCTGCCGGCCAGCGACTGATGCCGGCACCGCGTCCGGGTCTCGGACGAAGCATGAGAGTCGCTGTGCGGAGGGGGGGCGGCCATGCTCGGCAAGCCAACGTCGCACGCCCTCGACATCGGCTACACGCCGCTCCATTCCGCGCCCGCGCCCGTGGCGCTCGATCAGACTTGCCTCCTCCAGGGTTGTGAGCAGACGGTGGGCGGTCACCTCGCTGCTCGCGCCTCGCTCGGCGAGTCGTCGGATCGTCCAGGGTTCTTCGGGGTGGTCGGCGATCAGTTGCGCAGGTCGCAGACTGCCCGCGCGCAGGGCACGCCGGCGAGCCGGCAGCCGGTCACGCACGCGCTTGGTCAGCGTCTGGCCGGGAAGCCAAGCGCGACCCGCGGCATCCACGAAGCCGATATCGGCGTCCTCTAGACGCGCGGCCGTAGCGTCGTCCAGTACGGCCTTGATCATCAGGATGCGTCTACCGTCGCTCCTCTCACGATCAAGCAATCCAGCCAGCTCTCTGATCTCGATGACCCCGGGCTCCACGGGAAAGGCTTGTCCGGCGACTACCACGGCGGACTCCGGCGCGTCACGGATCACATCCACACCGGGTAGGCGGCTAAACGCATCCGCTACCTGTCGATCCACGTCTGAGCGGAGCGTGATTAGAGAAGCTTGCGCTATAGCATCGGATATCATGCTCTACTAAGTATAGCGCAAATCCTGGAAAGGCCACATTATAGTCCAACTAACACTAGTTAGCAGCCACTCCATAGCAATGATATAGCGCGCTGGCATCGAGTCGGCGACTTGTCGTTGCCGGGACGAGGACTCGCCCATTCAAAACTGCCGGGGTCAACCAGGAATACTTGTTGCCTTGAGCGCCAAGAACTCAACGCTGGAGCCAATTTTCAGCTTGCCAATAGAGGCTTGGAGCTGAGCTGCCGACCCATCGTGAAACCGCATTTTCACGCACCTATTCGAAAGAGACGACTCTACGGCGCGCAAAAGGGCGATTTTAGCCCACTATTTGGCCCACCAAGCGACCTTGTGTCCCTCAGCGGCCATTCCCCGGTCGTGGGAGATTGGCTTGGATACAGGCGAAACTGGTGATGGGCGCGGCGGGTTTCGAACCTGCGACCTCTCGCGTGTGAAGTCTGCCGAGGCTGCTGCCGAGGGTTGCGCTCTGCCTCCTTGCACTGCAAATACCGGAGTTCGTGCTTCTGTATAGCCACGTCTCCTGCCGCCTCCTGCCGCTTGTTGCTTCCATTTCGCTTCCAGGCAGAGGCGCTTGATGAAATCTACGCCTGGATCCCCGGGAGCTTCGGCAGAGCCTCGTCAAGGGCCTTTGGAGCTAGTTCCTGCTCGAACAGCCGCTCCTTGACGCGCCGCTCAATCAATACAGATGTCTCGGTATTCTTGAGAAGCGTGCTCAGCTCAGTCCCGCCGTCAACCAAGCTGCGCATGATGCTCACGTAGTAGGAGACAGCTAGAAGCGCATAGTTGTCCAAGCGTTTGATCATCGCCTTGTCGAGGACACGTTCGGCTTCGACCTTCGCAAAAACGTCCGCGCCATTCCTCAGTCTCAGCAAGTGTGCCGCAATCGCAAGAACAAAGAAACGAGCCCCTCGGCGAAGAATCGCTATAGCGGTATCGTCGAGATCCAAGTCGTCCTTATACTTGCTGATAGCCCTCTCCGAGGCTTGTCCGATGCTCCAAGCCCAGAGAAGGTCGGCCGAGGAGGTATCGTTAGGGAATACCTTGTCCTTGTGGACAGTAAATAGCCGAGCCTTATCCTTATAAGCCTCAACGGGGAGTCCCCGTAGTGCTGCTAGAAATTGAGCGGTAAGCGGGAACTCAAGCAGTCTTCGTTGGCCATAGGCCCCAAAGTCCGCCTTGTTGGGGATCGTCTCCAGCTCGCCTCTGCGTAGCGCGTAGAACCAAGGCCGTTTGAGTTCGGCGAGTTCCTTCTGGAGACGCTTCTGTAGCTTATCTCGTGCGCTCAGATCCCAGAGCTTGATAGGTGTCTGCGAATTGGTGTAGCGAATGATGCTATCCACGAGATCGGGCTTTGCGGCGACCACTCGACTAAGCACGGAGACCTTTGCGGCGGCGGCATCACTCTCCTCTGAGATCGAAACGGTAGTTTGGCAGCCGTTTACAATGCTGAAGTCAGACATTTCAACTGATTTGCTGTCGGCGCTTAGTTTAAAAGTTCGCGCGACGATGGTAATGCCATTGTTGTAGGCCCAGAAATTTGTTCGCTCAGTTGTGTCTTGAAGGGTCTCCCGGATACCAGCGTTGACACTGCCCTTACGAGTACCGAGAAACAGACGCACGTTCTGGTCGAAGAGCCGATTCCCGTGCTCAGCGTATAGCTTCTTTAGGGAGCTTCCAGGGATGGAGGCAACCAGCGATGTGCCGAATGTGCCGTCCTGTTGGAAATGTCCGTTCTGGAGGCTAAGAGAGCCTGCGTGTACTCGACCTGCGGCGCCTCGGTAATCCTCGTGGATGAGCTCTAGATCGCTTAGCCGAATGATCGATACGGAGATCGAGTCTCGGAGATGGTCTCGATTGAAGGTCCGTACAAGTCGCGCGAGTTCTTCGCTCTTAGCTCCCGGATATAGAAACTGGAGCTCTACTGCATAACCCTTTGCTAGCGCGTCGTGATATCGTCTGCGGCATCCGCGAGATCGGAGCGTCCCGCGTCGCGGAGCTCCTGTGGCTCTGCCAGCTCGTTAATCGTATTCAAGAGCAGCGTTAGCTCGGCAGGCTTGGGGTGGCGCGCCACGTCTTTTTGATACTTGGCTTGTCCAATGACGATGCGTTCCGCCTCGTCATCGATAAAGAAAAGATCAATCCCGCGATCGTTCCCTCCACCGTAGGAGACAGCTTCTAGGGCTTCGTCGTCATCAAGACGAAATGCCTCGATTGCGTACCAGACGATGAACGCTCTGGGCTCATCCAAGGTCAGTCTCTTAGCGAGGGCACTGATCGCCGCCCGCATCTCTTTCTCGAAGCTAGCCTCCACCATACGATGCAGGCTAGCCGATGGAGGGCGGTGATGTGTTGGCCTTTTGGTGAAGAGATGCGAGGTCTGGGGTGGATCCTTTGGGGTTACGGACAAGACGGGCTTCATCGACCCCTCCATAGAGCCGCGAGAGGCGGTCGCGCCTGCTAGAGCTACGCCGTGCGGCGTCGAAGGCGTGGACATAGATCCGCTGCGTGGTTGCGACGCTTGCATGGCCCAGCCGCGCTGACACCTCCTCAATGTCCCAGCCCTGCGCGATTAGAGCGCTTGCGTGGGAATGGCGCAGATCATGAAAGGTCGGCGCAGGCTGGACGATGGCTCCGTGACGATCTTCGACCGCTCCCAGGTCGGCGCGCTTGACTGCGCGAGCAAGCACCCGTCCGCCGATGTTGCGGTGATCGTGTCCTGAGCCGGTGCGGGTCGTGAACACAAGCTCATGTGGGGCGCTGTGCGACGTGGCGATCTTGTGCTCACGAAGTCTGCCGATGAGTCCGGGCGTGACCTCAAGGACGCGCCGGGAGCGTCTGGTCTTGAGCGGTACTCGCTTGCCCTTCCGGTCGAGCTGGTGCGTGAACTCGACGGTCTGATCATCGAAGTTGACGTCCTCCCAGGCAAGCCCAAGCGTCTCGGCGAGTCGGCATCCCGTCTCGGCTGCCGTGTCGAAGATCAGGCGATACTTTGGGTCCACAGCATCGAGCAGCTTGTCCAGTTCGTCTGAGTGCATGATGCGCTTCTGCTTCTCGTCGTCGTTGTTTGGACGCTCGACGCGATCGAGCAGGGAGACGGGATTCTGTGCGGTCAGGCCAAGGTGTCGTGCCGCGTACGTGAAGACCGATGAGAGCACGGTCATGTGGCCCTTGATCGTCCAACCCTTCAAGTTCTCGGCCTGCTTTCTGCTGACGTACTTCGCCACGTCGGTTGCCGATATGTGCGTCACGCGCTGTCTGCCGAAGTAGGCGCGCAGATGTTTGAGGGCAGCGCCATAGGCGCTCTGCGTTCCAGGTCGGAGCTTGACTACGCGGGCATCCCACCACGCATCGGCGGCAGTGTTGAAGGTCAGGCGTGGATTGTCGGCCACGCGCTCACCACTGGCGCGCTTGGCGTGCTCTTGTGCCAGCGCAGCACGGGCAGCTTTGATCCCGCCCTCCACCACGCGCCAGCGTTGCTTGCCCTGCGTGTCGCGCCAGCCGATCTCCAGCCGATCATCCGGGCGCTTGTAGATACCGGGCTCGACGCGAGTCCGGCGGGGAATATCGTTGCTCATGCGGTTGACCTCCTACGGGTCGATCGTCACGCCCCCGGTCTGCGGAAACAGATGCGGGGGCAACTTGATTAAGGTCGATCAAATATATATGACCTCTCACTCAGATAGCAAGAGTACATATAAAAGATACTGCAAATGAGCATGTTTTCGATGGTCTGGAAGCAGCATGGAAGCGCCTATTCAGACCACGCCACCACTCCCCCCAGGGGGTCTTCATCTCGATCCGTAGCGCCTTGGCGTTCCCAGCGATGGTGGAGAGCCCACGTCAGCGCTCAGGCTTGTGCTACATCATCTCGGGAGTCTTCGGGCGGGATTCGGGCCGAATAAGCCGCTTTGCAATTCCACGGATGCTCGGACGATGGATCTAGCAGGACACCCATCGAATCTCGTCAGCAATTGCTATTGGGGTCTCTCCGTGGACGGCAGAGCTAGCTGGGATGGACCGGACCGGGCGCTTCCCCCTGGGCAGGATCGAAGACGCTTGTGTTATGGGATGCCTTCCAGCAGCTTCGCTGGCGGGATCTCCAGCCCTCTTGCGATCTTGACGATTGTCGAGACTCGTAGATCACGCGTTCCCCGCTCCGCACGCCCCAGCTCCACAGGATGCATCTCGCACCTATGAGCGAGAGCTTCCTGAGTGATCCCAAGCCGATCGCGATTAGAACGTATGTTCTGGCCTACAAGCTCCTTTGGCTCCACGGCACGGATGCTCCGCTTGAAAGCCAATAACGTCCAGAACCAATAGCGTTCTATTTCTGTATGCTGCGCCGACAGCAATCGGCTATCGAAAGGATCCCCGATATGCCTCGCGTCTATCTCACGCCACGCGGCCGTATCCGAACCTCAGTCGGACTCGGGCCAGTGCGCACGTCTGTCGGCCGGACCGGCGTGCGAGTCTACCCATCACGCCGGGGCTCCTTCGGTCTAATCGATCTCGTCGTTTACAGCATGGCGGCAATGTTGTTCGTTGCTGTGATCGCCGTTGTGCTTGCTGGGTTGCTTCTATGGCTCGTAGGCGTTCTAGTGGTCTCGGCTTATAAGACGTACAGCGTGCCGAAGGAGCAGCGCGTCAAGAACTATAAGCAGCGGGTCTCAGCCCGTCTTTCGCCGCGCACAAAATCAAAAGGCCAGTGATCTCTGTCGTGAGCCGATTACTCGCAATCTTCGTCTTTGTTGCTCTAGCGGCTCCTGCAACGGCCTCGGCGGCAGAAACGCTCACGATCACGCCTCCAGCCACCCCGATAGCCGAAACGACAGTCACTGTAGCGCTGGCCGGTAACATCGAAACCTTGAGTCCTTCAGGGTTCGCCTTCCTGGCGGCCTACGCAGAACCCAACGCCTCGACATGCCCAGCATCGCCGACGGTGTTTGACGGCCCCCTAGTAGAGTCGGCAGGCCCATTTAGCGTTACCACCGGCCTTTACATCGCGCATACGGGTACATACCTGTTGTGTGGCTATCTAGAAAACTATTTTGACTCCATCGTTAATGCGTCTGCTGAGATGACCGTCAATATCTCCGAGGCCGCCATCGAAGCCCAAGCCAAAGACGCGGCCGAAGCGCCAGCTCTAGCCGAAGCCCAGGCGAAAAGTGCGGCCGAAGCAAAAGCTCAGGCCGAATCCCAAGCGAGACAAGCTGCCGAATCTCAAGCCAGGCAGGCCGCCGAAGCAAAAGCTCGGGACGAATCCCAAGCCAAGCAAGCGGCCGAAGCGGAAGCACTACGCGCTCAAGAAGTTAGAGAACGGCATATTGAAGAAGGTCCAGCCACGCTCCTTCGGGTCAAGGGTGTGCCTCACAACGGCCGGAGCAGCAGCCATCCGGGTCATACAACGCTCATCATCACCACGAGCCCGCTTGTCCACGTCACCGTGACCTTCAGCCCCCACGCCCGACCGCACCATTATCAAGCCTCCGGTAGCGAACCGGCTCTGTTTGAAGTCGAACAAGGATGGTCGTGCAGCCAACCGGGCCTGACGTACCAATACAGGATAACGGCCGTTGGCGGTTCCGGCCCTCCGCTTTACCGCTCCGGCAGCTTTAAAGCGATCAGCTCGGCAAAGTGCGCGGCGTTGAAGAGCGCTGAACGACGACGGTCGGAAGAACAGCATCGGGAAGACGAAGAACAAAAGCGCAAAGAAAACTCACCCGAATATAAGATCGAACAGGCCGAGGATGAATACTGCGAAAAGGTCTTGGGGGGCGGTGCCGGTGTTACCAAAACAGTTGCCGGTCACAGATATACACCGTGCCATATCTCCGAGACTAGAACACATGGCCCGGAAACGATCATTGTGAGCGAATCCACAGTTCGCGGACAGTGACAAAAGATCGACCAAAAGAGATAGCATATCGGAAGCTTCGCTTCCTCGCCGGGGAAAGCATGTATTGAATCCCTGGTCTTTTGTATCTTCTCGGCCGATTCTCCCCAAAAGTATGTCTGAACAGAGCTACGGGAGCCTTGTAATGTATAAACCTAAGACAAATCTATAGATGATCTGATGACTTGGTAGTGACCTTATCTATGGATAGTCAATAGGTTTTCGTAGATTGACTTACGCTCTATCCCGCTGAGCAAGATGACCGCCGTGGTGCAGCGGGAGCAATGCGAGAAGGCGTGGTGGGTTGTGCTACATCCAGGCCCTTCCGATGGCCAGTCACTGTAGGCCATCGACGACAGTGAGTGTGCCACAAGTTTTGTGCTACAGCGTCTCAGGATTGTTCAATCATATTATGACTCATGCTCCGTGTCGTCATCCTGGGACTCCCGTAGAAGTAGAGGTATATCGGCCAATGCTCGCCTTTCGCGACCAAAGTCCGGATTGTTTTCTGATTCTCGTTCAAGGTGCTTGTAGTAAAGCCTTTCATGGAGTTGTTCCACATCGCCTTTGGTAGGGGCCGGGCCTTCTTCGAACTCCAAATAGCACGTAGAACAGATATATAATTTGTACTCCCTCCGATAGTCGATTCCGAGAGAGGGATCATGCTCTGTAGAACATCCGTTGACCGCGCATACGGTCGGACTGCCGGTAGTGGGTTGGCGTAGTATCACGAGTTCGTGTCCTTTTTTGGTGTGGACGAAAATGCGGCCAATCGGTCTTTGCTTTTAGTGTCTCCTGCTTCTTTCCTTGCGGATGTTCATCTCATAAGAGAAGGAGAGCTCGTATTTCAGTGATTCTTTTTCGGAACAGAACAGACATATACATTCCTTTCGTTTAGCGCAATACACCATTTTCCTATTCTTTATTAGGACTCCGGCGCATTTACAGCAGGTGGTGTTCTTTCGTACAAGAGTGAGCCAATATATTTCCGCACTTGCGACATCTCTTTTTCTTTTACTACTTACTATCTTTGCTTTTCTTAGTTGCTGTCTGTCTCGATAAGTCATTCCTACTCCATATAGCTGTTTGAGCATCAAGTGATCTGCCCTCACGTGAGGAATCAAGCCCGAACGATGATCTAGAACTTGAACTGAAGCTCCAACCCCCATACGGGACGGCCCCACAACTTGACGGAGTGTCCAATCTCCTTTAGCGGCCCCGATAAGCCCTTCAACACGAGATGATCTGCTTCACATTGGCTTGTTGAATCGCCGTAGACCCAACGCCTGAAGGAACCCAGTTCGTAATGTCGGCGAGAGCTATCCCGCGTCGCTTTTTCTCTGCTAAAGTGCGTCTCCTAGAAATCAGCGTCTAGATATCGTACCACTTCGCTGCCGTAGGGGTGAAGGATTTGTGGGGCCTCGGCGTTTACGCTTTGCCGCCGGGGCCTCTCCTTTTGCGCGATTAGATGCCAGCCCCTGCGCGCTCAGCAAAGGGTTAAAAAGTTGATCGGGTAATCCCGGCCTGGTATTGTGTAGCTTCGACTGGTGACGTGCGGAGCTGGGCTGGGTTGCGCATGTCGCACGTAGGCCAAATCAAAAGAGACCGATGATCTATGAGTGAACATGATCAAAAAAACATACATTGATCGACTACTTAGGGCAAGATCAGGCAACAACGTTATCCAATCCCACACCGTCGGTATTTGAATATGTTGGGCGGAAGGAAAGGGATTGTCTGTTATCGGGAAAGAACATGCGGAGATATATAAATCATGTTCTATGCAGGTAGAGAGCGGAAATGATCCGCCCGCCTGACCTTGCGGGAGCGATCGTCGCGTCGCTCGATGATCAAGCTCTCGACGCGCTGGCAGACCTGCTGGCGCCCAAATTAGAGCAGCGCCTGAAGCCAGTGGTGATCGAGGACGGATGGCTCGATGCGAAGCGCGCTGCCGCCTACGTTGGCCTGTCGGTGACTGCCCTGCACAAGCTAACCGCTGAACGGGCGATTCCATTCGAGCAAGAAGGACCAGGCTGCAAATGCTGGTTCAAACGGTCGGAGCTGGATGAGTGGCGTCGCACGGGCAGTGTTTCGCCCATCCGGCCGTAGGGCACTTAGGACGGGGCAGGTTTATGCCCTCGGCTCACGTACTTCCATGCCTCGGTAATCGCCGCCTTGAAGCTGATCGATGTTGCCGGTAGTCGCTCGTGGTGGGCGCGCGTAGAACAGTGGCGGTGCTCCGCCGGGTTGTGTGTGGGGTCGCGCTCATAGCCGCCGATCTCCTCGCCTGCGACGCTGAGGAAGTAGGCGTACTTCTCTCGATGGATATTGTCGCCTTCGACGGCGACTGCCTCGTGTATCTGGACGTAGGCATCGTCGGCGAGGTGGACGTGGCCCAGTAGTCGGCCGCGTTGTCCGTCGCTATCAGCCTCAGCCGCAATCACGAGTGGTTGCTGAGGGTCCTCGGCGACCGAGACTTCCTGGCATTCCCTGCGCCGCTGCTCAAGGTACGTCCAAACGTCCACGGACTACGATGCGGTTGCAAACGCGCGCTCTACGCGACCGAGCACGCCGCTGGGCTCGGACTTCCGCAGGCGCTGTACATCCTCGCAGAAGCTTGCCCAAACATGGCGGTCGAACTGCTTGATGTTCGGTGGCAGGCCATCGTCCGCGAGATGCGCCGCGTAGAACTCGTCTGAGGTCATCCCGTAGTGGCTCTCCAGCTCGCGCATCGCTCTGGTGAGCGTCTCCGCATCATAGGTTGGGCGGCTCATATCGGAAGTCTCAGTCATTACTCAGCATCGGTCGATCATCGCTTGAGCTGTAGCACAATCGTACCCCTTTGGTGGCGGCTATCAGGGTTCCGTGCCACGGGATCAGCAGGGGTCGATGCGCTTGCTGCTGCCGCCCAGCTATAGCAGGCCGCTTCCAAAATGCTTCCAAAGAACTCCAAAAGGCGGCTTCCCGAGACAAAAACCCAATGGGCGCGGCGGGTTTCGAACCTGCGACCTCTCGCGTGTGAAGCGAGCGCTCTCCCACTGAGCTACGCGCCCTAGAGCCCTAAGTCTATTGGGCTCGAAGCTGCTTGGCTGCGTGCTGGAACGATCTATTGTCAGCGTATAGAGGCCATCCTCCCAAACCCGCAACAGCGAAACTGCTACGGAAGCAGATGACCGACCGCTTGCACCAGCTCAGCGGGCGTGTCGATGATTGCATCAGCGCCTGCGGCGGCAAGCTCCTGTCTGCTGCCGATGCCCCAGGTCACGCCGATGGCCGGGATAGCGCAGGCTTGTGCGCCGATGATGTCGAATGATCGGTCGCCGATCATCACCGCTTGGTCTGTGCGGAGCGTCGACAGCGCGCCGCGGATTGTGGCGGCCTTGTCCTCTTCATCCAGATTGGGCGCCGCGATCAGCTCGAAGCGGTGGTGCAAATCGAGCGAGGTGAGCAGCGGCTCCGCGAACGCTCGGGGCTTTGAGGTGGCCACCGCCAGCCGGTAGCACGGAGACAGCGCGGTAAGGACATCAGGTATTCGGGGAATCACGGTCGTTTCGTGAAGCGATGCCTCGGCGTATCGGGCACGGTAGCTGGCCAGGCAAGCCAGGACGAGTGGGGAATCCTGGGGCCGTCCGGTGAGCTCAGCGAACGCGAGCCTCAGCGGTGGCCCGATGAACCGCTCAAGCGAGCTACGCGGCCGTTCCGACAGACCCTGAGCATTGAGCGCATGGTTGATGCAACTACTGATCGCGGCGCGCGAGTCGATCAACACGCCGTCGAGGTCAAACAACACGGAAGTCCTGGCGTCGACCGGCATAGCGGGCGCAATCTTGGACGATTTCCGCGACTCGCGCCTACCCGCAGGACTAGTGGCATCCCCCGGCGCGTGGTAGGGCGGCGTGTGACTTTGGTCGCGTAGATTCCCGTTCATGCCGTCCGACTCGGCGATCGTCTCGTTCGAGTGTGAGTTATCTTCCGGTGTCACCGAAATGTTTGTGAAGGGACGGTCGTGACCAGAGCGATGGCCCGCGAAGCGAGGATACTGAGCGGATGGCTGAGCAGGTACCCGTTGTGTGCGATGTGCTCGCCACCATCGAGGCGCGGAACTGGGATCGCCTTGCGCGACTACTGCATCCAGAAGTGCACTGGACGACTGCGGCCGAAGACGAATTGTACGGCGCCGATGCTGTGGTTCGGTGCCTATCCGGCGATCCGCCACCAGCGCCACCGTCCTACCACGAGGTACGTGACGGACTGGTTTGGCGATGGATCGACTGTCCGGGGTAGGGGGCTGAGGGTGCTGGCCCATCGTGCGAAGCGCCGGCCTGCCGTCCGGTGGCTTTACGCGGGGATCGTTGCCTACCCTTCCTTGGCGGCCCCGAAAGGATGTGGCTCGAGCCTGACCGCGGGAATCGAATACGCCCCGGCAAGCGCCGCTATTTCGCTCTGGGTGAGGGCGGTGCCGAATGCCTGGGGTCCTACGAGCTTTTCATAGCCACCGATGAGGCTCTTGCCGAGTAGGGAGAGATCGAAGTGGCTGTCGTAGATGGCGTCGATGTAGAGCGGGGAGTTAGCTCGCTCGAAGCTCGCCACAGTGGGAGGGGCGCTGAGGATCGAGCCGATGGCTGCTTGGGTGAGTTGCCATCCTTGCCCGGCGAGCCGTTCGTAGTTTTCATAGATCCCACCGATCCCAGCGGCGGGCCCGGTGAGCGTGCGGGCGTTCGCCACGAATGACGGTTTGGGAAGCGCTTTGGCACGTGCGCTTGCCGCACTCACGGCTGCTTGCAGTGTGCTCGGCAGCGCTTGGGGCAGGCCTCCGGCGATTAGTGGCCAGGCGTTGCGCGATGCCATCACCTCGCGTTGCACCGCTGGCTCGGCGGTGCGTAGAGCTCTACTCACCTGCTCGAACTGGGAGCGCTCGAGTGCGAGTTCGCGGTTGCTCGGCGTGTGCGAAGACGCACCCGAGCCGCAGCCGGCTAGAAGCCAGGCTGCGGCGAGCACGAGGATGACGAAGGTAGCTCTCAGACGTAGGGGCCCAGCAGAGCGAATCTAGGCGCCGAGCAGGTCCACCACGAACACGAGTGGCGCGTTCGGTGGGATGGTGGGAGGCGACCCGCGCTTGCCGTAGGCGAGTTCGGAGGGGATGATGAGCTCACGTCGTCCGCCCACCTTCATGCCAGCCACTCCCTGGTCCCAACCCGGAATCACTTGGCCCTTGCCGAGCGTGAACGTGAACGGTTCGTTGCGCTTCCACGAAGCGTCGAACTCCTTGCCACCGTTGTAGAGCACGCCGACGTAGTTCACCGTCACGGAGTCGCCCGACTTCGCTTCGGCGCCGGTGCCCGCGATGATTTCCTTGGTTACGAGCTTTGTCGGCGCGGAGCCGCTGGGCACCGTCACAGTTGGCTGTGTGGCGAGCGGGCCGCTGGTGGGGGTTTTGACGGATGCGGTTGCTGTAGTGGGCGTGGTGCTTGTGCTCGTCGTAGGCGTCTTTTCGCCAGAGACGTGAGGAACGGAGCTGGTGTCGGACTCGTTGCCTACGGTGATGCTGCTCGATCCACTGGATCCGCAGCCTGCGATCAGCACTGCTGTGCCGAGCGTCGCCAGTATTAGGCCGAGGCGCGCACCAGACCATCTGGGGGAGTGAGAGTATTTGAAGTTCATAACGGCGGGCAGCCTAACGCATCTGGGTAGGTTCGCGCTACGATCGCTCGTGGACCGTGCTAGGCGGGGATGTAGCGGCGCCCTGAATCCGCAATCCGCTCTAGCGGGGCTGAACTCCCTTCCGAGGGGTTTCGCTCCGGTCGCTCCGCCGCTTTGGAGCGTCGATGGCTCGGGTCCCGCGCGGTGTCGGCTTGTGAACCAGGTCAGGTCCGGAAGGAAGCAGCCTTAAGCGATCCCCGGCAGGCGCAGCGGGAGCACCCGATCCGGAGTTCCAGGCGGCGATAGGCGATCGGGTGCAGAGCCTCGACGAAGGGTGCACGGTCCATTTTTTTGGATATGGGGTCGTTCGGGTCGGTATATACACCCGCCTCCCCCAACGTTGCTCACGTGCCTTGGGTGAGTGCGACGCCGCGCTCGACCGCCTCAGCCGCAGTGCTCAAAGAGGAGCCACGAGCGGTTGCTCTGCCTCTCCAGGAAACCCGGTGGAATGGACACGGGTAGGTGGGGATCTTTCGGGTCGAGCACATATTCTTTTTCCACTTCGATACTCGCCGGATCGACGTAAGTGCCGTCTCTCTGCTGCCTGGATTCGGTGCCTGCGGCTTCGGCGCTCACGATCAATCCAGGGCGCTCTTTCAGGTATAGCGCCAGCAGCGGTATCGGCGCGTGGTTTGGCACCCCTACGGGCCCGCACTTCGGTGCGATCGCGCCGTTGTGCACCATCGCGAGCAAATCGTCCTGGATGCTTTCCTGCTGGGCCAGCTTCCGCAGTTGGTGGTGGGCTGAGCGCACCTGTCCCGGGAGCGTCGCGAGCAGCGCGAGCGCTACCACGCCGCCGGCCGCCATCCACGCGGTGCGACGCCTGTCTCCCTTGGGGAGCGCTACCCAGCCGAAGACCCCCGCGCCGCAGAACACGCATAGGATCGCCGCGATCAGGAACGCATAGCGGGTATCGATCGGTAGGCCGACGGAGGCCATCGCGGCGAACACAGCGACCGCGAGCACCCCGGCGAGGGCGCCGAGACGGATGCGATCGCGCAGCCACAGCAGCGAGAGCACGCCGCCAAGCGCCGCGCCCGCCAGCACCGCGGGGCGCAGGATCTCCCCAACCCGTCTCGGTATGTACTCGGGCACCTTGGCGATGCCGGTCTCGCGTCCCAACACTTCCGCTGTGTGTTTGGTGTTCTGAAGCGACCACATCGCGTTGCCCGTCACGAGTAGGTCGCTCAACACCCACACCAAGGGCGCACTAACCGCGAGTAGCGCAAGCTCAGCGAGCTGCCTGCGCGTGCGCTTGGAAACGGACGAACGAGCGGATGAGACGACCAGATAGACCCAATACATCCCAGAAAAGGCCCACGCCTCTGGCCGCAGCAGCCCTGCCAATCCGAGCAGTACGAGCACAGGCGCTCCCGCACGAGGTCTGCGGGTCTCCACGAGCAGCGCCCACAGCACGAGCAGCAAGTAGGGGACGTCCACATACGCGCGTACCCCGTAGGAGAGCACTTCCCCGCGCGTGAGCAGGATCAGCGCCGCAACGGCTCCCGCGCCGCGCCCAAACCACTCGCTACCCAGGCGATAGATCACCCAGCCACACGCCGACAGCGCCAGGAAGGCGAGCGCCACGGCGATCGCGGTGGTGGCGCTCGCCCCCAGTGGCGCGAGCGGTATCCCCAGCAGCTCCACGAGCGGGTGTGGGGTGGGGGCGATCGGCAGGCCGTATTCGGGCACTTCCCCACGCGTGAGCTGCTGTCCCCACACGAGTCCATACAGCGTGTCGTAGTTGACGAACCCCACTCCCGCGATCAGCCACAGCGCCAGCGCGCCCACCACGATCGCCAGCGTCGCCGGCCCCCAGCGGGGGGCGTCCCTCCGGATCGATGCCCCTACTCGCACGCGTAGAGAAACCGTCTCTGCCTCGTCGTCCCGCGTGGCCGATGGTTCGGGAGGGGCCTTTGCCGACACGCGCCTCATGGGTCGTTTGCGAATGCTCGCCATAGTGGCGCACGCTACCTGAGCGGGCCGCAACCGAGGGTAGACTGGCCTCGGTGGCTGCCCCCGCTCAATCTCTCTATCGCGCGCACCGTCCACGCTCCTTCGCCGATGTCGTCGGCCAGGAGCCGGTGGTGCGCACGCTGCGCCACGCGGTGGAACGCGGCAACGTCCACCACGCCTATCTGTTCGTAGGCTCGCGCGGCACCGGCAAGACCTCGATGGCGAAGATCCTTGCCTCATGCTTGAACTGCGAGCGTGGTCCCACTATCGCGCCGTGCGGGGAATGCGACTCGTGTCGCTCCATCGCCGGTGCTACTTCGCTCGATGTGATCGAGATGGACGCCGCCTCCAACAACTCGGTGGATGACATCCGCGAACTACGCGAGTCCGTGGTGTTCGCGCCGGTGTCTGGGCGCCACAAGGTGTACATCCTCGATGAGGCTCACATGCTCTCTCAGGCCGCCTGGAACGCGTTCCTGAAGACGCTCGAGGAGCCACCCCCGAACACCGTGTTCGTACTTGCCACCACCGAGGCCAGCAAGGTGCCAGCCACCGTTGTAGATCGCTGTCATCGCTTTGACTTCCAACGTCCCACCGTCGAGCAGCTCGCAAGCGTGGTTCTGAGGACAGCCACCGCCGAGTCCATCGAGATTCCGCCTGAGGCGGTGGCTGCGATCGCGCGCTCCGCCACCGGCAGCTTCCGTGACGCGCTCGGCACGCTCGAGCAGCTCGTCACCTACAGCGGCTCCAGCATCGAGCTCACAGACGTGCTCGCCGTGCTGGGCGTCGCCGACGAGCAACTGCTGCTCGATGCCTTCGACGCCGTGCAGGGGGGAGATGCCCGCGGGGCCCTTCTCGCTGTGGCCCGTTGTGCCCAGGGCGGTCGCGACGCCGGCTCGTTCATTCGTGACCTGGAGACGCGCGCGCGTGAGCTACTCGTCGTGCAAACGCTCGGAGAGGTGCCCGCCGAGCTATCGCTTACCCCTGAGATCGACGAGCGCCTTCACTTGCAGGCCCAGCGCATCGGGCCCGCGGAGGTGGTGAGGATGCTCGATCTCTTGGGAGCTGCCCTCGAGGGCGTGCGCGCCGGCGCCGATCCCCGTACTCAGCTGGAGCTCGCGCTCGTGAAGGCCGCTACACCCCGCGCCGATGGCTCCCCGCGAGCGCTGCTCGCGCGCATCGAGCGGCTCGAGCAGATGTTGGCAGGCGATGCGCCATCCCCGTCAGCCGTGCCAGTCTCAGCCGCGCCAGCTCCTCCTGTCTCCCAACCGATATCGCCGGTAGCCGCTCCAATCCAGCCACCGACACCGCCGGCAGTTCCTACCCAGTCACTGACACCGTCGGCGGCTCCTACCCAGCCACCGACACCGCCGGCGATACCGTCCAAGCAGTCCGCCCCAGAGCAGGCCCTCGCGGCTCGCCAGGAGCCTGCGGTGGAGGCACCTGAAGAGGAGCAGTCGGTCGCGGTACCTGAAGAAGAGCAGTCGGTCGCGGTACCCGTAGCGGTTGCCACGCTGCCCTCCCCGAGCGATCTCGACTCGTTGTGGCCATCTGTGCACGAGTCGGTTCGCGCCGAGCACAGCCTGCTTGGGGCGGTTCTCAACGAGGCCACGCCTGCCATCCTCACCGAGGATGAGCTCACGCTGGTGTTCCCCACCACCGCCGCCTTTCACAAGCGCAAGGCCGAGGATCCAGCCAATCGCTCCACTTTGATCGAGACGCTACGCCGGCTCACAGGGCGCCATTATCGCCTCGCCTTCGAGCTGCGTGAGGATCTCCCCGCCGACGGAGGTGGCAACGGCGCTCCCCCGAGCGAGGACGAGGTCATGGCGCGTTTGATGGCGGAGCTCGATGCGGAGGAGCTCCCCGAGGATTGGCTCCAACAGCAGAAAGGCGGCGACTAGCCAAGTGCCCCAACCAAAGCAGCAACGCCCCAACATGCAACAGATGCTCAAGCAGGTACAGAAGATGCAGCACGACATGGAGCTCGCTCAGCAGCAGCTTGCCGAGGAGACTGTCGAGGCCTCAGCCGGCGGGGGCATGGTCACCGTAGTCGTCTCCGGGGCCCTGGAGATTCGCTCGGTGAAGATCGCTCCCGACGCTGTGGACCCCGAGGATGTAGACATGCTCTGTGACCTAGTGCTTGCCGCTACCAACGAGGCGTTGCGCTCAGCGCAAGAGCTGGCGGCGAGCAAGATGGGCGCCGTCACCGGCGGCCTCGATCCCGGCTCGCTCGGCGGTCTCGGTCTACCCGGTCTGTAGTCCGCGTTTGAACTCGTTTGCCCCACCCATCCAACGGCTTGTCACCGAGCTCTCCAAGCTGCCCGGTGTCGGATCTCGCACGGCCCAGCGGCTGGCCTTTCACATCCTGCGTGCTTCCCCCGAGGACGCGCTTGGTCTGGCGGAGGCCATCAAGGAGGTCAAGGAGAAGGTGGGTTTGTGTGAGGTGTGCTTCAACCTCGCCGATGAACCACGCTGTCGCATCTGCCAGGACACCCGTCGCGACGCGAGCGTCATCTGTGTCGTGGAGGAGCCCTCCGACGTGATCCCGATGGAGCGCACCCATGAATTCCAAGGCCTCTACCACGTGCTTGGGGGCGCTTTGTCTCCAATTGACGGTGTCGAGCCGGAGGATTTGAAGATCGAGGAGCTCTACGCCCGCGTTACCGGGGGCGGTGAGGCCGGTGTCTTGGTGGGGACCGTCGATGCCCCGGCGGTGCGCGAGGTGGTGCTTGCCACCAACCCCACCACAACGGGGGAAGCCACCGCACTTCACATCGCCGAGGAGCTGCGTCATCGCGCCCCACGGCTGACAATCACCCGTCTTGCCTCTGGCCTGCCTGTTGGCTCTGACCTGGAGTACGCCGATGAGGTCACTCTCGGCAAGGCCCTCGCTGGCCGTCGCGAGCTCTGACTCTCGGCAAGGTCCTCGTTGCCGTCGCGAGCTCTGACTCTCGGCAAGGTCCTCGCTGCCGTCGCGAGCTCTGACCTGAGACGCTCGTCTCACTCGTTGTCTCACTCGATCTCGAGGCCCGCTCCGACGCCCCGTCGGTAGCCTGCTGGTGTGTCTGAGATCGTGGTCATGAAGTTCGGCGGCACCTCCGTGGCCGATGCCGAGCACATCAAGCGGGCGGCCAAGCGGATCGTTGAGAAGCGCGACGCTGGCTATGGCGTCGTGGCGGTGCTCTCCGCACGTGGCAAGACCACCGATGAGCTGATTGCCATGGCCGAGGAAGTCTCCGGCGCTCCCGATCCGCGCGAGATGGACATGCTGCTCTCCAGCGGCGAGCGCATTTCCTGCGCGTTGTGTGCCATGGCAATCAACGATCTCGGCCATCGCGCCATCTCGTTGACGGGATCGCAGGCGGGCATCGTCACCGACGATTCGCACACCAAGGCTCGCATCCTCGAGGTACGCGCCGATCGTGTGCGTGGAGCTCTCGAGCGAGATCACATCGTGCTGGTCGCCGGTTTCCAGGGAGTCTCCACCGCGGATGACGTCACGACACTCGGACGTGGCGGCTCTGACACCACCGCTGTTGCTGTCGCCGCCGCGCTCGGAGCCCGCGAATGCGAGATCTACACCGATGTCGCCGGCGTGTTCAGCGCCGACCCACGTATCGTCCCCGATGCCCGCAAGCTCTCGGTTGTGTCTTTTGAGGAGATGCTCGAGATGGCAGCCTCGGGGGCGGGCGTGTTGCAGCTGCGTTCGGTGGAGTATGCCCGCAATCACGCGGTTCGCATCCACTGCCGATCCTCATTTGACAACAGCCCCGGTACCGTGGTGGTGTCGGAAGGAGAGAGCATGGATCACCCCGAGAGACCCCTCATTACCGCCGTCACCCATTCGACATCGGATTCGATGATCACGTTGATCGGTGTCGACCATGTTCCCGGTACAGCCGCTCGCATCTTCGAGGCGCTAGCGGAGGCCAACGTGAATGTGGACATGATCGATCAGAACGTTCCCACCTCGGCGGGAGGCAAGGCCGAGATCTCCTTCACAGTTCCCCATGAAGACCTGAAGCTAGCCACCGGCGCGCTCGAGAGGTTGACGGGCGGCGTATTCGAACGTATCGCCATCCAGCGCGAGATGGGCAAGGTGTCAATCGTGGGGGCCGGCATGCGCTCGCACCCGGGAGTGGCCGCGAAGGTGTTCAGGGTGCTCAACGACGAGGGCATAAACATCTTGATGATCTCCACCTCTCCCATCAAGATCTCCTGCGTCATCGCTCGCGATCGCGTCGAGCGGGCGGTGGGGGCGTTGCATGGCGCCTTCGAGCTCTCTGGGCCTGGCACGATTGGCAAAGAGGAGCCTTTCAAGGCTCATATTGCTTGACGGTTCCCGGGGCTGAAAACCACTCATCCGAATAGTAAAAATGACTCTTGACATTCGGGCTGAGCGCGACTAGCGTCCGCCCCGTCAAGTTGACGCAAACTGGGCACATACGGTGAGGGATGTATAGGTAGGCGAGCACCTCAGCACGAGTCGTTGATGACTCGGACGGATACGGGCATCGTGCTGATTCTTTTTTTTTCAACACGCGTCAAGGGAGACAACGTTGGAGTCGGTTAGCAGTCAGGTGGAGGAGCAGTCCGCTACCCCAGCGGACTTCGACAGCTCACTCTCCACCGGCTCGCCGCGCCCTTGGGGATTGGGGCGGCGTGTAGGGGGGGTTGTTCCTATTCTCGAGACGGGGGGTCCCGCGGCGAGCATGCTGCGCGACTCGCTCTTTCGCAGGCTGCTGTTCGTCGCCGACCTGCTCGCGCTCGTGGGCGCGTTCGTGCTCGCGATCGAGCTCTCGGGTGGACGGCTGCATCTTCTGCGGGTCTGCCTAGTCGGTCTGCCCTTGATCGTGATTGGCGCGAAGCTCTTCGGCCTGTATGACCGTGACGAGGCGGTCATACGCAAGACCACGCTGGATGAGGCACCCAAGCTCTTTCAGCTGGCCACCCTTTGCGCGCTCGTGGCATGGCTGGCGGGGAGTTCCCTCGGCTATGGAACGCTCACCCGCGATGACGTTCTCTTCCTATGGCTGGCGCTTGCCGCTCTGCTGCTGATCGCGCGCTGTGGCGCGCGGGTGCTCGCCCTGCGAGTGGCTCCGGTGGAGCGATGTCTGTTCATCGGCAGCGCCGCCTCCGAACAGGCGATCCGCTCGAGAATGGCCAACCACGGTGGCGTCAGAGCGGAGGTGGTGGCTCATGTCGATCTGCACGAGATAGCCCCGTGGTCTGCCGATGCGTTCTCCCACGACAAGCTCAAGCAGATACGCGATCTCGCTAGAAGCCTCGACGTGCACCGCGCGATCGTCGCCCCCAGCAGTGCCGAAGCGGGTGAGATGCTCGATCTCGTCAGGACGCTAAAAGCCGTCGGCATCCGTGTCAGCGTGGTGCCCATGCTCCTGCAGGTCATTGGCTCCTCGGTCGAGTTCGACGACCTACACGGGGTGACGTTGATGGGCGTGCGTCGCTTCGACCTCACGCGCTCCTCGGAACTTGTCAAGCGCTCCTTCGATCTCATCGGGACGTCGCTTGGCCTGCTGGCGGTCTCCCCGCTGATGATCGCCATCGCCATCGCCATCAAGCTCGATAGCAGAGGGCCCGTGTTCTTTCGTCAGTCGAGGGTTGGCCGAGACGAGCGTCGCTTCAGGCTGTTCAAGTTCCGCACGATGGTGCCCGACGCGGAGCAGCTCAAGCACACGCTGACCGATCTCAACGAAGCTCAGGAGGGCCTGTTCAAGATCGCCGAAGATCCACGTGTGACGCGCGTCGGGAGCTTCCTGCGCAAAACCTCCCTGGATGAGCTGCCGCAGCTATTCAACGTGCTGCGCGGCGAGATGAGCCTTGTGGGGCCGCGTCCGTTGATCGACGATGAGGATCGGCGCATCGAGGGCTGGTCTCGCCGTCGTTTGGCTTTGCATCCAGGGATAACCGGCCACTGGCAGATTCTCGGCCCAGCCAAGGTGTCCTTGCGGGAGATGGTGGCGATCGACTACCTCTACATCGCCAACTGGTCGCTATGGACGGACGTAAAGATCCTGCTGCGAACGGTCCCCCACGTGCTTTGCCGTCGCGGGCTTTGAGCTAGGCTCGGCGGGGGTTCTGCGTAAGACCTCGCCGACGACCTGCTCGAATGAGGCGCGCCCATCGTGGAGCAGGCTGGGAGATCTCTCCCGCTCCGCCGGCGTCATGCGCTCGGGACGGGTGGCAAGTCGGTAGACGAGCGCCACCAACACCGCAAGCCAGACGAGTGAGATCAGGATGATGGTCATTGGGGTCCTATTCGCGCGTTTTACGTCGATTCCTGGGCGTTGCCCGGTAGGTCTGACATCGGCTGCCCGTTAGGGACTACATACAACTGCCCGTTAAGTCGGACATTTATGTCGTCTACGTGATACACGATGGAGGAGACCGAACATATGTCCAAGCTGTCTCCAACACGTGTCCAATTTGTAATAGCCCTACCCAAACGGTTTCCAAAGATTTGAGTTACACGACTCAATCGTATTGACGTCAGCCCTGTATGACGCCGAACTCCTGCGTGTAGATCGCCCCGGGCTGTCCTTCGGCAAGCGACGGCGGCGCCGCTGGATCGACGCCGACCCCAGTTTCGCGATATTCGGGGTTGAGGATGTTCGCCAGGTGCTCCGGTGAGGCGATCCAGGCGGCCACGATCGAGCTCGGGGTGGCCAGATAGAGGGTGCCCCAGGCGATGTTCTCGCCGATCGTGTACCCCACCTGTGCGTTGGGGATGTAGCCGCTCGCCAGCACGCGATCTTGCTGGGTTTCGCCGCTGGGCGTGGTGTGGGCGAAATAATCCTTGCCGATCATGTCTTCGCTGTGCTGCTGGGCTACCTGCCCCAGCTGCGCGTTTGGCTGTAGCGGCAGCTCGTTATTGCGAGCGCGCTCCTGGTTGATGAGGCACACGGTGGCTTCGCGGACCGCTTCGAGGTTGCCTGGTTCGGGCATTAGCTCGGTGTTTTGGCAGGGCGTGGCGAGCACGCTTGCGATCGTGGCCGCCGGCGGCGGCAGGCTGATCGTCACGATCGTGCTCGGCTTGGCTGTGTGACCGACACCCTTGGCATGGAGTCGAGAGCGTGTCCGTAGGCGGGCGCGGTTAGGCTTGTGGCAGCGCTGGCGGTGCTTGCGGTGGTGCTTGCGCGAGACCTGGCAGCTGGTGTGGGCGTGCCTAGAGCGAGCGTGCTTGGAGCGGTGCCTGGCTGCTCCAATGTGGGCGTCTGTAGCGATGGCCTCCGCCAGAGCAGTGGGCTTGTGGTTTGCGTCTGGGGCCGCGAGCGCGGCGCTTGCGGGGATCGGCCAGCATGCGCCACCCAGGAATATGGCGGTGAGAAGTGCCCGCGGGTTGCTCATATTCCGCTATCGGCTGCCTCGCGGCTCTATATGAGCGCTGCTTGGGCACTTGGACGAGGTCGAGGGCTAGCCCCAGGCCCTAGCGCGCGTTTATGCTGATGGGGATGGCCGAGGACTGCGCATGAGGTTTGGCGGGCTACTCGTGGCGTCGGTCTTGGCCATTGGGTTCGCCGGTGCCGTGCTGGCGCTGCATAGCCGCGAAGACAACGCCCAGTTCGTCTCTGAGCAGCAGTCGCTGACCCCAGTGGGGAATGCTCAGTTGGAGCGGCTGATTCTCACGACAAGCGATCCCCGCCCCGGATACGGCGGCCTCTCCGCTCGTGCGCGTGCTGCCCGGTGTGTCTCGAGCAGACACAGTGCTCTGGGCAATCCTTGGAGCTGTACGGTGCGCTATCCGCGTTCTCCTGACGTGCGCTACCGCGTGACCGTCTACGCCGACCGCTCGATCTTTGGGTCAGGACAGCCCGAAGGCCGACCGTTGCGGGGCGTGCTTACCGTCCGGGGCTGTTGTGTGGCTGCTGGCCCCTGAGGGCCGGCAGGAGCTCAGTCGAGCTCTGTGCGTAGCTTGCCCAGGGCTCTGTAGATGCGGCCCTCGATGGCGCTCTCGCCCTCGCCGAGCACGCTGCGCGACCTCGCGCAGCTTGAGATCGGCGCCGAAGCGCAGCGCGAGCGCCTCGCGCTCGTCCTCGTTGAGCCGCGTAAGCGCTCGCTGCAGCTCGTCGCGGCGCTCCACGGCGCTCAATGCCGGGTCGGATTCTTCTGGACCGTGCCCGCGCCCACGTGCTGCAGCGCCCGATCTTCGTGGGTCCGGCGTCGAGCGTTGTCGCGCAGCAGGTTCAGGGCGATCGTGTAGAGCCAGCGCCGCTCGCTGCCCTTGCTCGGGTCGAAGCGCTGGCGTGAGCGCAGCACGCGCTCGAAGGTCTCCGAGAGCAGGTCCTCGGCCAGCGCCCGGTTGCCGGTGTGGTAGGCGAGGAACGAGTAGAGCCGCTCTGAGTGCTCCTCGAACAGTCGCTCGAAGTTGTCAGCTTTCATGCGCAACGACATTCTGGCGGGTTGGCGCCGGCGAGACGAGCGGGTGTCCTGGGTGTCAGTTCGTGGGCCATTGGCTTCCTTCCGTGAGCACTGGCGCCGACAGCGAGGCGAGCGGCTGTCGTTGGAGCTGTTGACGGCTTACTACTGGTTCTTCGATTGCTTATGCCAAGGGCCCCGGGAGATCGTCCCGGGGCCTTTGCTCTGGCTCATGTGAGCGTTGCGCTCACCTGGTGCTTCTCGATTGCTATGCCCCTACGAGCAGAGGTTGTAGGTGTGGGTCTGCGTGACCGTTTTGCCGCTGGCCGTGACCGCGGTGATGGTGACCGTGGTGCCGTTGGCGGAGCAGGGCAGGTTGGCGAGCTGATGTTCGCTCGAGGCCTTTTTGCCCTTGAGCACCGACACGATTTTGCCGTTGACCTTGAGCGTGACCTTCTGAGCTTCGATTTGTTCGAGCATGTTGATGTGGATTTTCACGCGCTTGCTGCTGGTCGTCGCTTTCTTGGTCGTCGTCGCTGCCAGAACGGCGCCGCTGGCCGTTGGCGGGAAGCCGGCGACCGTGACCGTGGACGAGTTGTAGTTGTTGGTGACGTTGTTGTTGTCGTCGTGTTGGTTTCGTTGATGGTGGTGTGATGAAGCTGTTTTCGTTGCAGGCGTTGTTTTCGGAGCTGTGTGCCGTTGTCGTTGCCTGTTGCCGCTGCCGGTGTCTGTATGTTCATTCCCGCCGTACTGGGCGTTGGCCGCAGTTGCTGCCGTACTTGAACCTGGCGTTGCCTGTTGCTGGTCGCTGCCTCGCCGGCGAGCACGCCGCCGGTGGTGGCGGCCAGCAGGCCGACGGTCAGGCCGGCCACGGCGAGCCGGCGGGCGCCGGCGCGTGCCACCCGGGTGCCGGCCTTGGCGCGGGCCATGGCCGTGGTCTTGATGCGGTCAAGCTCGAGCGGGCTGGCCTGGGGGCGCTCGTCGCGCAGGCGCTGGGCGACGCCCTCCAACTCATCCTTGTGTGCGTCGTATTTGCGCGGCATATCGGTCTCCTGGCCTCCTGAGTGGGTTTGCTGAGAAAAGTCTCTCTGATGGCCCTATACGAACGGGCCTCGGCTTTTCCGACAGCCGCAACAAAATGTTTGCGTGCCCTCCCCGCGGGGTGGGTATGTGGGTCAGGGGTACCCGTGCGTGCGCGCGGGTCTCAGAGGTTGGTGATCGCGAACTTGCCCGGAGGTCAGCGCTTCGACGCGCAGCCGCGGAGCGGCACGTTCCCACGCGCGCGGGTCGTTGAGCTCAGCTAGGCGCAGCCGCGTTCCTGAGGCCGCGCTCGAGCGGGTTGAGCGCGATCGCGCGGTCGGATTGCCGCTGTGTGGGTCGACGCCCGCGCCGGCCTGTGCGACCGCCAGCCAGAACAGCTGTTCCCAGCTCTGCGGTTCAAGGCTTGCCGCCTGGCTCATGGCGGGCACGGCCGCCTGGGCATAGCCCTGCTTGAGGTCGCAGATGCCGACGATCGCATATGCCTGGGGGCGCTTGGCCGATAGCGACAGCGAGGAGAGCGCCTCTTCCTTGGCGCTTGCGCATTCGCCGTGCATCAGCTCCTCGCCGCCGCGCTGCAGGCGGGCGTAGGAGGTGCTCACGAGCAGCGGGCGTACGGCGAGCACCAGCCAGCCCAGCGCCACGAGCGTGCGTCCCGCGGGCAGGCCCGCGAGGCCGACTTTGCCGTCTTCGCGGCACGCGCGAGGGCCGAGCCCCGCGAGCATGAACACGCCGAGCGTGACGGCCGGCATCTGCCAGTCCCAGTCGAAGGCCTGGTGCACCGCCCAAGCCAAGCGCGGCGGCGAACAGGGCCGCGTAGAGCGCGCGGTCGGGGCCGCGGATGCGCGCGGCCAAGCCGCACGAGCATGCCCGAGCACGACGAGCAGAATCAGCACGAAGCCCACGATGCCCAGCTCCGCGAGGCTCTGCAGGTAGAGCGAGTGGGCGTCGACGACATACGGCTTTTCGGTGCGGTAGCGAGGGTAGTACTGCTGGTAGGTGCCCGCGCCGGTGCCGCGCAGCTTCTGGGTTTCGTAGATGTCCAAAGCCACTCTCCACAGCGGCAAGCGGCCGTCGTTGGCTGGGTCGGTGAGCCGGTCTCGGGTCTGGACTCTTGTGGGCTTCGTGGGTGCCTTTCATGAATTTGTCGTACTCGCTGTGGGCGAAGCCCCCGCCGCCGAATGCGAGCGCGACGACCAGAGCGACCACGCAGCCCGCCACGCCCACGCCGGCGCGGACCGCCTGACGGGGGGGCGTGCGCACGAGCGGCAAGCGCGGCGATCTGACGGTCGGCGAGCAGCAGCACGGCGCGCAGCAGCCCGGCGCCCAGCATGCACGCGCCCACCACCACCGCCACGTGGTGGCCTTGGGAGACCGCCAGTGGCGTCGGTGGGATGCTTGGTGGCGAGCGCGGTCGCATCCCAGGCCGAGCGCAGCGCGATCGCCGACGGCCGGGCAGCCACCGCCAGCAGCGCGGTGGGCAGGGTGCTGAACCGGGTCAGCAGGCAGTAGGCGAGCAGTCCGATAGCTGTCACGCCCATCGCCCCACGCGAGAAGGTGAGCAGCAGCGTGGCCGCCATCGCCCGGCAGCACGGCGGCCGCGATCACCCGCACGCGCCGGGTGCTCGGCCCGATCGGCGGTGAGGTGGAAGCCGAGGATCAGCACGATCGCCGCGACCATGCCCTCGGCGTTCCAGTAGGTCAGGGGATAGTTCGAGCCGGTCGGCATAGAAGCTGCTCGCGGTCGGCCAGGTGTGCGGCAGCACGCGCGAGACGAGCCCGACCAGGCAGACCGCCGCCAGGCCGGCCGCCACCGCGCGCACCAGCCAGGCGCGCGCGCTGCGCGCGTGTAGCGGACCGAGCCGAACAGCATGAAGGCCAGCACATAGAGCAGCGCGCGCGAGTAAGCTGTCCAAGCGTGTGGGCGGTGGCCTGCGACCAGAGCGCCGAAACCAGCTGGAAGGCCGGCGTACAGAGACGAGGCCCGCGAGCGGGATCGCCAGCGAGCGGTCGAAGCCCTCGAACGGGCGATCGGCCAGGGTGGTGCGCAGCACGAGCGCCACGGCGAGCACGATCGCCACGAGCCCGGTGGCGCTCGGGAAGTAGCCGCCAGCTTTGAACTACAGGTAGATGAGCGTCGCGGGCGCGAGCGCGATCAGCGCGATCCAGCCGGCCCGTTCGGATGGGCGAGCGCGTAGCCGTGTCACTCAGAGGCGCATCTAGCGCCGCGGTTGTGCTGTCGAGCGCTCCCACCGACACTGGCGGAGGTTACTTGAGTGCTCAAGGACCGAGCAGCGCCGCTGGCACGACGGCGATCCCGTCGGGGCGGCGGTAGGCGTACTGTCCGGTCGTGATCACAACGGCGTCGAGAAGGTCGCTTCCGATGCGTTGAGCGAGCCAGTGGAGATGCCGGACATCGTGATCGTCTGGTACGGCGGCGAGCTTTGTCTCCACTGCGAGGATGCGCCCGTCGCGACGTTCGACGATCAGATCCACCTCGTGATCGCCGTTTTGCGTCCTCATGTGGCTGACTCGCGCACGTGCGGCCTGTGCGTAGACCCGGACCGAGAGGGTCAGAAGCGACTCGAACAGTGTGCCGAGCAATGGACCGTCCCGCAGCGAGAGTGGTCCCACTGGTTCGGCGGACAGTAGGGCGCCGACGCCAGCTCCGAGCAGACTGGCGACGAGCGCGGGATCGGTGAGATGGTGCTTTGGCGGCATCGCGAGTCGGGAGATGCGATTGCGCGTCGGTGCCCATGCAGGCAGGGGGTCGAGGATGAACAGCCGTTGCAGAATCTCTCGGTAGGGCTGGGTCGTTGTCTTCGCGGGCTTGTGCCCTTCGCCACTGGTGGCAGCGTTGCGGATTGTCTCGAACGAGGCTGTTGAGGCTGTGGCGGCCGCGTAGGCATTCATCCACCGCAGTAGCGTTGCGGGACGGCGGACCACGTGGCCCATCTCTTCAAAATCGCGCTCCACGATGCGCTGGAGATAGCTGTCGAGGAAGTCAGCGCATGCGGTCTCCGATAGGCCGCGTGTAGCGGGAAACCCTGAGCCGACGATCTCCTGTGCGTAGTCCTCGAGCCCGATGTTCGTTTGTCCCGCGATAGCCAATCGCTCGCCATCAAGTAGCTTGCTCAGGCTTATTATTGGGAGCTCGATGCCTCTCTCAGACAGAGTCAGAGGGCGCATCCTCAACGTGAGGATGCGCCCTGCTCCGGTGTGGGCTCCGTGCTCACTTGCTGAGCCGGCAAGCAGATAGCTACCTGGCGGTGCTCCGTCGTCCACCGCACGGCGGATCACGTCCCATGTGGCAGGAACACGCTGCCACTCGTCGATGAGGATTGGCGGCTCGCCGCTGAGCACGACCTGTGGGTTGGCGGCAACCACTTGGCCGGCAGGACCGTCGAGACGGTAGTCGGTCTTGGTTCGGCGCTGTGCCGTCTCCGTCTTGCCGACCGCCTTGGGCCCCTCTATGGCGATGGCGGCGAACTCGATTGATCGTTCGTCGAGCTCATCATCTAGGACGCGGTGCAGGTATGGGCGTTCGGCCCGATTCCGTTGTGGCCTACTCATGTCCATGGGCATACGCTACCAATCGCAGGCGATCAACGCTACTGATCGCATGGATGCTACGCTACCGTTGACAAGGTCGAAGACGTTGCCACACGCTTCTGGCACTGATAGGCGCATCTAGCGCCGCGGTTGTGCTGTCAAGCGCTCCCACCGACACGGGCGCAGGTTACTTGCAAAGCGGGGTGCACGGTGAACGGGTCGGCGTTATAGCCGTATGACGTTCTCGATGTGCATTCCGCGGGTGATGCCGCGTAGGTCGACGGTGAGACGGGCGCGTTTGAGGACGAGCTTGTGGTCGACGGTGGGGTGGGCGGTGACGATCAGCGCGAGGTCGGCGTCCTGCAGGGCCTCCTCCAGCGGGATGCTCGCCAAGCCGTAGTCGGGGAGCGTGGGGACATGTGGGTCGTGGTAGCGCAGGTCGGCGCCGAGCGCCCCGAGCAGAGTGAGGATCTTCAGGGCGGGTGACTCGCGGATGTCGCCTACGCCGGGCTTGTAACTGACGCCGAGGATCGCGATGCGTGAGCCCTTGACGGGGCGTCCTGCGTCGTTGAGGGCGCGCTCGACCTTGGCGACGCAGTGGTAGGGCATTTGCTGGTTGATCTTGCCTGCGAGCTCGATGAACTCGGTGGTCATGTCGAACTCGCGGGCGCGCCAGGAGAGATAGAAGGGGTCGACGGGCAGGCAGTGTCCGCCCATGCCTGGCCCGGGCTCGAAGCGCATGAACCCGTAGGGCTTGGTGGAGGCGGCCTCGACGACCTCCCAGATGTCGATGCCCATACGGTCGGTGAGCATCGCCAGTTCGTTGACGAGCGCGATGTTGACCGAGCGGAAGATGTTCTCGAGCAGCTTTGTGAGCTCTGCAGCCTCCAGCGTTGAGACCCGCACGAGGTTCTCGCACACCAGTCCGTAGATCGCCTCGGCACGCTCGGCACAGGCGTCGGTCAGGCCGCCGAGCACCTTGGGGGTGTTGCGTAGCGTGAAGTCAGTGCGCCCGGGGTCCACCCGCTCTGGAGAGAAGGCGATATGGAAGTCGCGGCCGGCGGCGAGACCTGACTCCTCGAGTAGCGGCACGACTCGCTCGCGGGTAGTGCCCGGGTAGGTGGTGGACTCGAGCACCACCAGTTGGTCGCTCTGCAGGACCTCTGCGAGGGCGCGCGTGGAGTCGATCAGCGGGCCCAGGTCCGGCTCGCGGTTGGGGGTGAGCGGCGTAGGCACGCATACGATGATCGCGTTGGCCTTGGCCAGTCGCGCGTAGCGGTTGGTGGCGTGGATGCGGTTGGAGAGTGCCCGTAGATCTTCGGAGGGGACGTCCTCGATGTATGAGCGGCCGGCCTCAATCGCTTCGATCTTGCGCGAGTCGACGTCCACCGCGATCACATCGCAGCCCTCCTGTGCGAAGGCGACGGCGAGCGGCAGACCGACATAACCCAAGCCGACGATGCCAACAGTTGTCATATGCGCCTGCGGTCTAGGGACATGGGCTCAGATCGGGCGGGAGGTCTATCCGATTCGCCTGGCAACAGCTACTGATCGCGCGAATACTACCTACCGTCGGCAGGCACCGAGGTAGCCATAGCTCGCCTCGGCACGACGCCAAACGCGTGCAGTGGAGCCTGTGGCACAGCGTTTATCGATCGGGACCGGAGGCATCTGCACGATTGTCGCGGCACAGCCTCCTAAGTATCGTTGCGGCCATCGATATCGGGTCGGGCGCACGAGACCTGTGGGGAGCCCAATGAAGGGGGTAGAGCATGAACGAAGTTACCAGCGTCAATGGCATGACCGGGGCTGTAGTTCTCACCGCGGCTGAGGTCGAAGCGGTTCCCACAACAGCTGAGGGACAGCCTGGTGGCGTCGCGACGCTTGATGGCAGCGGAGTGCTTCCCGGAGCACAGCTGCCGAGTTCGGTGGTAAGTAGCAGTGCCGTTCCGAGTGGCGTGGCCTCTACTGATACGGCGGCCGTGCAGGCCGCGATCAATGCCCTATCGGTGGCCGCAGGGTCGGTGAATGTGGCAACGGCGCTATTCAACTCGCCTACCCCGTTCCAGATCAATGCGCCGCTGTACAAGCCGTGGAACGTCAACGTCGAGGGCAATGCGGTCTTCAAGGCCGTCAGCGGCTTCCCCGCAGGATCAGTGCTTCTGCAAGACGCGCCGCCAACCACCGTCGCAGCAGAATCAAACGGCGGCAACATAACCAACATCGAAACATGGGCGACCCCGTCGGCTGGCGTACTAAAGGTTGCATCCACGACCGGCTACCCATCTCAGGGTCAGGTACGGGTAGTGAACGCGAGCGGCACGGCGGTCATCAACTACACCGGCACCACGGGAACGAGCTTTACAGGCTGCATGCTCGCGGGAGGCACCGGGGGTGTTGTTTCAACAGGTGGTGCTGTGAGCGCGCGAACCTACGAAGGCGTCATAGGTGCCGGCATCACCCTTGACTCGAACAACATCGCCCAAAACGCCCTCTACATCATTACTTTGCAGGAATCGACATTGGGTGCACGGCACGCAACAGTCTTCAGAACGATGTGATTCTTGGCGACTCGGCGGCGGTATCGAACAGTTATGGAGCCACCTTGCTGCCGCAGTTCTTCGTTGATCGTACCGCTGGCTCCATGCCGTCCGGCTATCGCTGCCTGTGGGTGACATCGGCTTGCAGCGACGGGACGCTGACCAAGAGCGTCCTGAAGGGCCAAAAGACTGGCATCCAATGTGATGGGGGGGACTGGACGTTCGACACCCCGCACGCGTGGTCTGAAGGCATGGAAACATGCTTCTACGACAACGGGCTGAACAACAAGTGGACCACGCCCATCGCCGACACGCCCACCACCTACGGACTGCTGCTCGGGTTGTCGCAGAACTACGGCACATACCACGGCCTGTTCATCGAGGTGAACAGCATCTACGGTGTGGACAATACGGTCATCGCCGTCCACAACCTTGGTTCAGGGCAGGAGAACACCTTCACCGCGCCGTTGCTTAAGGGTGCGACGGCGGAACACCGTATAGCGCACGATTACACCGGCGATCGCACAGCGACTAACTGGCTTGGCGCTTCATGGCAGAACGTCGTGTCCGTCAGTCTGGGTGTCAATTTCATATCGGGCACCACTGGGTCTGGAGGCCAACCGCTTGTCATCCAGATAGACAGCAGTGCAGCCAATCAGGGGTTTCAGATCTATAGTACGGGGCAAGCGTCCAAGCTATTCGCTATTGACTCGGCGGGGCGACTTGCACGCTCGAACGCCCAAGCCACGCTGAACGGTACGACGGCAGGGGCGGCCGTATCCTCGCAACCCGAGGTGGGATCGTCTTACAAGAAGTTCATCGTATATCTCAACGGCTATGAGAACACGAGTGGAGTGGCGCAGACTATCGCGTTCCCGGTCGCCTTTTCGCATGCACCATACATCGCAGAGCAGCCAGGCAGTTTTGGTGCATCGGTCTCCGCCACGACCTTGACGTTGCCGACAAGTATGGGGTCACCTGTGACAGGCTGGATCGTGGTCGAGGGCTACTGATCGTGACTGCCGCTATGCGTGATGAGCGAGAGCAGGCCATGTATGGGTAGCAGGTGGAGGGGTCACAAATCGACCGCAAAGACTGGCATATAGTGCTCAGTTCGCGGACGGCGGGCGGACACTTTGCGCCTTCTTGAGGATGAGCGCAAAGCCGCCGCCGGTCTCGCGGCTGCCCGACCGACGGCGCTGAGCACCTCACGCATCTCCTCGGCAAGGTCGCCTCGAGTCCGCCTGACCGACCGCCGCGTCCACGTCAAGCTCGAAGGACAGCCTGGCAGCATCACCTTGAAACGTCGTCGGCACTCGCAGCGCCGGCGTAGCCGCTCACCGGTGGGCGTAGGAGTCACCGGCCTCGATCGCTTCGATCTTGCGCGAGGCGAAGGGGCGGCCGTGTTCGTCGAACTGGCTGGCTGGATAGCGTAAGCGGCCCGTGTTGTCCTCTACGCACAGGAGCCTGTCGCGATGCACAAGGTCGTTACACCGCTTGGCGCGGCCGATACCATCGGCTTGCGACGGCGACTCGGTCCGCAACTGCTATCGGTGGCGTGAGTTGGTGTCTAGCGAGCGGGCGATTGCCCAAGCTGTCCCCCCGCAATGCGCCTGCTGCTTGAGGGTGGGCAATCGATGGAAAGGTGCCCAGTTGGAGTTGATCGGGATGGTTGGGAGGAGGGTTCCGCATAGCTTTCGCATGCTGGCTGTGCTGGTCCTCATGCTGGCGACAGCCTCTACGTGGGCATTGGCTCGATCGGTTGCCACTGTGTCACTGGCGCCCACCGCGGTGTTGAGGGTTGACACGCATCGGCCCGGGAATGACTTTGAAGTTGGCGCCGTGGGGTTGTCGACCGAGGCCACCGAACTGGGGACAGATCACCTCAGTGCCGCCCATCATCGCCTCGTACGTCTCATGCGGTTGCTGGGGCCATCAGTCTTGCGTATCGGCGGCAACAGCGTGGACCTATCATGGTGGACTAGCAACGGCGAACCGCCTCCGCCGTGGGCGACCAATACGGTTACGCCAGCCGACCTGCGGGTTTTGCAGGGACTTTTGAGTGCTACAGGGTGGCGGGTGCTGCTAGGAGTCGATCTTGGCCACTTTGAACCGGCGCGAGTGGCCGACGAGGCTCGTTTCGCACAGAAGATCCTTGGTGCGGGTCTCTTAGGTATCGAGATTGGCAACGAGCCCAACGATTTCGGTGGAGCAACGCAGGATCTACGCCTGCCCAAATACAGCGTCAGTGAATACCTGGGCGAAGCGGAAGCCTATCGCTTGGCGCTGAGCAAGGCTGCACCGGGTGTGGCCGTGGATGGGCCGGCTCTGACCCAGAAGACCACATGGCTGACCGAGATAGGGGCTGCTACCCGTATGTTTACCGAACTCACTCAACATGCCTACCCGATCAATACGTGTTCGGATAGCCCGCCCTTAGTTCCGCAGCCTACTGCCAATGAACTGCTCTCGCCCGCCGTGCGTCGCGAGGAGGATGAAACGCTCAAATTGCTTACCCTCGTCGGAGCCGAGGCGGGTCGGCCTACGCGGATGGGGGAGACCAACAGTGTTGCCTGCGGTAGCAGTTATGATGCCAATCCAGCCTTCGCTGGCGGCTTGTGGTCGCTGGATTGGGTTCTGCGTGCCGTGAGCAGCGGTGTGAGGGGCCTCAATTTCCACGGCACATTCGGGAGCTGTGGTTCCTACAGCGAGAGCCCTATTTGCGCGCTCGGCAACGAAGAGCTGGCCGATGATGGAGATGTGACAGCGCAACCGACGTACTATGGGCTGCTCGCCGCACGTCAGCTCGAGGGTGGTCGATTCGTGAAGACCCAACTCATCGTCCGTGGTCCGCAGCCGGACCTTACGACTTGGGCGACGCTTACTCCTGGAGGTACGCTCAAGATCGCGATTGACAACTTCGCCACGAAGGGCCTGGCCCAGCCGGTGTCTTTCGACACTCCCAGCTATGCGGCCGTTGATGATGAGACTTTGATCGACCTCTCCGCCAGCGCAAGAGACGGGATCGCTCTTGGGGCGACTTCGGTCACCGTCACCGGCGGGTGGCGGCCTAGGCTCGCGGCATTGCGAGACGGGGGCCGATCGCTCCGGATCATCGTACGTCCCGCCAGCGCAGTGATCGTCACTTTCCATCGACGCACCCCATAGCTTACAAAGCTGATTCCGTTCGAAGCCCTCCTCGAATGGCGGTGAGCTGATGGCCGGCTAGATATGCTCTAGTATGGTCGGCTTAAGAAGGAAGCTTCTGCCCGCCGCGGTAGTCTCATGGGGGGCCAGATGCGCCCAACGACCCCTGCCCCAAGATAGACGTCGAACGACAACGCATCGCTGTCTGTGCGGCGATAACATTCGAGACTGCTCGCTCGGAGCGTGTGAAACGCCAGAAGATGTAGAGTCAATCACGGTAGGCCAAGCCATATACTGGGCGCGGCAATGGAGCAGGACGGCACATGGATGGCATTCTGATGAGGCAGAGTCAAGCTGAGACGAGGTCAGCTGATGCTTGAGCCTGCCCTTCCTGAGCAGCTCGTTGGTGTGCCGTGGACGGATCCCTGCGACCGCTGTATGACTAAGAGAAATCTCGTCACGGTCAATACGGTCCCCTTCGACGTCCTCACGGAGGACGCCTTCTCCGCGGCGATCATGCAGTTCAAGGACTGCGGCAGCTCCCACGTCGTGCACTTCCTCGCGGCTCATCCCACAGTAGTCGCGCGCCAAGTGCCGGCGTACAGGGATCTTCTCGGAAGGGGCGATCTCGTAGTCTCGGACGGAACGCCTATCGCCATTACTATGCGTATCAAGGCGCGTAACGCGCGTCGCGTGACCTCTACGGATGGGTTCCTTCGGGTTTGTTCAGATGGCCTCTCGTGTGGTCTACGACACTACTTCGTTGGAGGCGCCGATGAGACTGTTGCTGAGGCGATCCGCAGAAAACTCCACGCATCCTTCCCCGGTATAGAGATCGTGGGGTTTGAGGTTCCCCCATTCCGGCCTTACGAGAATGAGGAGTTTGACGATCTAGTCTCATCGATCAAGGCCAGCGATGCGGACGTTGTGTGGGTCGGCCTCGGTGCGCCCAAGCAGGAGGTGCTTTCACATCGCCTACGCGCGGTGCACTCTGCTCCCGCAATCGTTACGATCGGTGCGACATTCGACTTTGTCGCAGGAACCAAGTCTCGAGCCCCGACACTGCTCCGCAGCGTCGGTCTAGAGTGGCTATACCGCGTAATGCTCGAGCCCCGTCGTTTGTGGCGCCGTTATCTACTCGGGAATGTCCAGTTTGTCACGGGTGTGCTCATCGACGGTATTCGGCGCCGGTAGCAAAGATCGTAAAACCAATTATAACCGTAACGCAGCGTTCGCCTTACGCAATTTCCAACGCACGAGGAGCAATCGCATGAGCGGGATGGATCGCATTGAAAAGTCCTACAAAAATCGCACGGTACTTGTGACGGGAGGCGCGAGCTTTATTGGTTCGCATCTCGTCGATCGTCTCCTCGAAGCGGATGCTGACGTCTACGTAATAGATGACTTTAGCAGCGGCCGGCGGGAGCATATCCAAACTCTTCCAGACGAGAGGATAGTGGAGGTCGACCTGGCCAATCGCGAGGTTACCCTGGAACGCTTTCCGGAGTGCGAGTACGTATTTCATCTCGCGGCGGTGCACGGTGGCCGCGGATTTATTGACACGTTTCCGGATCAAGTTCTCGTCAATCTCGCAATCGACAATAATGTCTACGCTGCGGCTGCACGCGTAAGTAGTCGCCACGTGATCCACGCTAGCTCCGCGTGTGTTTACCCAACGACGCTTCAAGCGGATGCCTCAAGTCGTCACTTGCTAGCCGAGTCGGAAGCGGGGTTTCTCGTCCCTGGGCAAGCGTTCCCTGACGGAGCATACGGCTGGGCAAAGCTGATGGGCGAGTATCAAGCATGGCAATTCGCCCTGCAGTCACGATTTCGTGCGAGCTCGGCGCGTATTTTCACCGCATATGGTGAGCGCGAGAATGAGAGTCATGCGGCGATCGCTCTCATCGCAAAGGCGCTTCTGCAGGTGGATCCCTATCCAATATGGGGGGATGGTACACAGACGCGTAACTTCACCTATGTTGCAGATACGGTCAGGGGTCTCCTTTTGCTAGGAACACGTGACGAAGAAGAGCCTTTCCGCTCTGTAAATGTCGGCTCTAGTCAGCATCATACTGTCAATGATTTTATCGAGGCTGTGTTCAGCCAGCTCGGCTGGAAACCAAGCGAGATTGAACGGCAGACCTGGCGTCCTGTGGGGGTTGCTAGTAGAGCAAGTAATAATGATCTCATCCGCAGTCTCTTTGATTGGGAGCCCCAGACTCCGCTATCAGAAGGGGTGGAGAGGACTCTGAGCTGGTATGCCGACTGCGAGGGTAGACCTACCACAGCAGATCAACTTGAGGAGCTTCTTCTTGCTCGCTGATTCAGTTTGGCAAAAAGGACGAATTCGGCGTCTCGAAAAGAACATATTCTCTAGTAGTCGCCGCGGAATATGCCTACGCGTGTCGCACTGATCACGCCGCCCCTGGACTCAAGCGGCGGCATCGGGCGTCTGATGACTTACGTAGTTACAAGTATGTCAGCGGACGACATCGTTATCAGAGTGCTTGATCCGCGAGGACATAGCAAGCGCCCAATTCTATCTGTCTTCGCGCTTATTCGCGCTTGGATAGAACTGCTTCTGATGGCATTGAGTGGTCGCGTCGATATCGCTCATATCAACGTTTCCTCTCATGGGAGTAGTATTCGTAAGCCAGTGATGCTGTGGACGTGCAGACTGTTCCGTATACCGACAATCTTGCACCTACACGCTAGCGAGTACCCTGAGTTCTTTACGCCGCTACCGCATATTGCAAAGCGATTTCTGCGTCATACATTCTCCAGCGCTGATGTCGTCCTAGTGTTGGGTTTTGCATGGCGCGATTACGTTTGCGCTGAGCTACAAGTTCCGGCTCAAAAGGTAAGGGTTCTTCTAAATGCGGCACCAGGTCCCATGTCACGTGAACCACTACAGCCACGTGGCCTACATCCTTTGAGGATCCTGTTTCTGGGACGACTAGGAGCGCGTAAGGGTGTACCTGATCTCCTTAGGGCTCTTGCTGATCCACGCTTTCGCGGCGAGTCGTGGACCGTTACACTTGCAGGTGACGGTGATGTCGAAAGCTATCGAACAGAAGCAGATGGGCTCGGAATAGCTGATCGCGTGACATTTTCAGGATGGGTTGATGCTGGCGAGACGCGCCAAATGTTGATCGATAGTCACCTGCTTGTGCTCCCGTCCCATGCCGAGGGTTTGCCGATGTCGCTTATCGAGGCATTTGCACACAGCGTTCCTGTCGTGACTACGCCAGTGGGTTCAATTCCCGATATCGTTGAAAGCTACGTTAATGGCTTATTGGTAGAACCGGGAAACAGTGCGCAGCTAGCTAACGCTATCTTGACACTGATGCGAGATGAGCCTCTACGGCTGAAACTTGCCGAGAACGCACGACGCACATGGGAAGAACGGCTCGACATCGCTTCATATTCACGTGATCTGTCGCGGTATTGGCACTTGCTCTCTATGCGTGTAGGACTGCACTCGCAAGATCAGAGTACCGATACCAGGTAGACAGCGTCGAGGCCAGCACAGTTCAGCATCAGCACAATAGGACAAGACACATCAGCGACTTAGAGAATCAGAGTCGCATCTTTGGGCTCCTATGGGAGATATCTGACCTTACTCTTTTTGCCGGTGACCAATTGGTCGCGCAGGATTCCCGGCGACAATCACAAATGGCTCGACGTCGCGGGTCACGACTGCTCCGGCACCGACAATGGCTCCTCTTCCGACGCGGCGTCCAGGAAGGATGATCGCACGCTCACCTATCCATGCCCAGTCCTCGATAATGGGTAGCGAGGCCGCTGTATTTCCCTGCTCCCCTATGGGCCGATGAATGTCGCCGTATCGATGATTGTCCTTAAGGAAGACTACATGCGGACCCACAATCACATTTTCCCCCATTTGGACCCCGTAGACGCGTGAGCCAGTTCCAAATCCAGAGTGCGAGCCAATATAGACGTAACGTCCATCAGCCACAAACACATGAGACTCAATATTGATATTGGAGCCTGCGGCGGCAAAGAAGCGGCGGCAAAGGCTCCCGCGTATTCGCCGGTAAATGGCGCCACCTGGAAAATTCCAATCTGGGAGAAAGTAGGCAGCGCCGTAATATAGAAAAAGGCAAACCTTAGGCAGCATGACGGTCCGACCATTTACTCGTACGACCATAGCAAGCAGCAGGGACTATCCCAGAATAGGTGTCGAACGCCGAGGTCCTTGCGTCTATGCCTTGCACCAACAAGCACAACAACAAGACAAGAGTACCGACGTCCATGGTCACAGCCATCGCCATTCTGACCTACTCCCAGAGAGAGTCGGCCTGGTCCTCAGAGTCCAGGTGCCTTGGGGCCTAGCTTGGATCCGGTAGGTAGCCAAGTGCTTATGCTGGGATAGCTGATTTGTGTCTATCGGAAGGAGGCATATGAGGGTCATCGTCTTCTGTCGCACCCGATTGTCCTTCAGATGCACGCCTTCCCGAAAAGATAGCAATTGTTAGCAGACTAATAAGAACTAGCACAGGACGCACCGCCTGTAGCCCATTATAACCACCGAGATCGACCAATATCGTGAGTAGCGCGGCTGCCTCACCCACAACCGCAGCGTGGCGAAGACCGACGCCTACGATTGTCAACAACAACATCACTCCAAGCAAGGCCCCGATAGGTCCGAGGCTGACCGCCATTTCCGCGTAGCTATTCTCCAATGGAAGATTCGCTTCGCTCAAGCCCGTTCTCTGACGGTAGCTATCTACCTCGCCCGGCCCGACTCCGAATGGCTCATGTCCGCGCAGAGCTTCCATAGAACGTGCGACTACACTTGTGCGCACGGCGGCGGAGCCACGACCTTGACTAGATTCGTTTCGCGCCTGAAGTGCGGCGGCGAGTGCAACCGCAGCAGCGACGGCGCCCATAGTCAGCACGACTCGTCGCAAACTGTACGAATGTATGTGGTACCAAACGGGCGCGCGACTAAAGATGATTACGGCCACCAGTCCAACAGCGAATCCGATAGCGGAGCCACGGGCGTGAGTTGCGGCCACCGCCCCAATCAACACGCCCAGTCGCGCTAGGCGAAAGCCAATGCGGTCTCGCCTCTCAATGATGTCACTCGCCGCGAGGACTGCTGCAGAGGAGAAAATCAGTCCGTTGTCTAGCGGATGTCCAAAGAGCGTGGTCGCGCGATAAGAAGCAGAAAAGCGCTGATTGTGCCACCAAGTAGTATGTTCAAAGAGACTTGCAAACAACGGGTTGCTGTGCAAAACAAAGCCTTCTATGAGGGCGTATATGCCGACGATCGTCGCGATCGCCAAAAATAGCGATCGCACAAGGCGCCAGTCAAATCTTGCGGGCGGCCATAGCACGGCGAAAACGATCGCTATCTCGGCAACGACGAGCCATTCGAGGCCACGGTTCGTCCGAATCGGGGCAAAGAACTCAGACAGTATGATCCAAGCTCCAAAGGCAGCCGCAAGTCCCTTAAGCAGATGTGACGACCGAGCCGAAGGACCGGCACGAATCGTCCAGATGACCATGGGAACAATACCTAGAGCAGCTCCTTCCAGCAACTTTGGCAGAAAGGACGCTTCTGCTGGTATAAGCAAACTCATAAGCAGTGCAATTGGTGGCAGCATGGTCACCGGTATAACCGAAAATACGGTGATCACCGCAGCCGTAGCCACGGCAGCAGCCATATATACGAGGCCATGGTGTGAGGCGGCGTACGAGACGACAAAACCAAGCAGGACGGCCGCCGCCGCCGCACTGATGGTGAATGTAGTCGACATCAATGAGGTATTGACTGATTCCACCCGTCGCCTATTAGTATGAGAGCTGCTAATCACGACGTCACCACCGAACTACCTAGCTGCCACTTTGATAGCCACGGAACCTCGAGACCAAGGGTCTCACAGAGTTCTTCGCTGTCTGCCTTGTAGTGTTTAATAAGAAGCTGTCTGGTTGCCTCTGTTATTTGTTCGGGCTCCTGCCCGCGCCTCGCGTTCCAAACACTGACACGGAAACCTGCGACGTTGTACGCTGCGTCGATCCTCTCGCGTATGGCTGCTGGCGTCTTGTGCCAAAGCGTGCGAGCTGCGTCGAGCCGTGCAATCGATTGCTGCCACCTATAAAGATTGAGATACCTAATCCGTGGCTCTATCGCCGCGGTCCGATAACGTTCATTGAGATTATCGGGTACCACATCGTCAGTAACACCGATAAAACGAAATATGGTTGCTAGGGTATGGGCTGGTCGCTGTACGAGGTCCTCGGAAAAGATAACAAGCAACTGTCTACGAGGAAAGACGGCTGTGAACCCTTTTAGAATACGACCGTACTCGCCATATACAATATAGCTATTGGTTTCTGATAGCAGATGGCGCGATCGTTCCAATTCATCGGGACAAAGAAGCTTACGTACAACGTCGTCGAATGAACCCTCCTCTTCTCCACGGAGCACGGCCATACGGTAATGAGAATAGGCGCGAGCGACCGGTTCGCGAAGCGTACACACCAACCGAGCATGTGGTAGGAGATCCTGGATACGCTCGGGTATGACCTGCTCTAGGGGGGAATCATAGCGGACAGTGACGGTCTCGTTCGAAGCAGCTTGAACTTGCATCTCGCCAAACGGCGCTCCACCCATATAGCCTACTGACGCCTCGCCGATCGTAGCATCAACGGGTGCGTCTCGCAGTACAGTTCTAAAGTACCAGTCAGGACCGCGAGAAAACCTGCGATCAAAAAATGACACCTCCTTCTCGGGGGGCATGTAAACTTGGGGATGCTGTCTCATGTACTCAAAGAGAGATGTTGTCCCTGTCTTCTGGGCGCCGATCACCAAAAAATCGATCATGTCTGGACTCATGGGCTAGAAGGAATGTCGTCTCGCAGTGCACTATCGGCTTGTGTTGCACGCTGCATGGAAAGAAAACCAAACGCGGTAACATTTACGGCGATAAGACGACGCGCCAGGATTACGAGCGCCACGTTCCACACGACTATGCTTGATGCAAACGCGATTGCACCTCCAGTTACACCTAGCGGTGGAACCAGAACAACGGCAAGAACTATGTTGGCCACCAGGCCTGCTGCGACACCTCGGACTGCCATATTCTCGTGACCTGTCATGATCAATACATTGCCAGAAGGACCAGCGGCTGCGTTGGCAAGTTGGCCCAGTGCGACCACTGTGAGTGCCATCGCACCGCTCTGAAAACCAGACCCAAAGATGCCCAGATATATACCAGGGAATGCGATGAATGCGCCCGCGATCGGTATGGAGACGACGAGGGTTGCTCGCGCCATACGTTCAGTAATATGCTCCAGGCCGCGTTTGTCACCGCACGCATACAGTCGTGCGACCGCAGGCGCAAGAGGCATATTTGTGGCGTAAAGGAGTATCACTATTAGTTCTGCGCCCTTTTGAACGACGTTGTATATGCCGGCTGACCTTGAACCGTCAAGTGCGCCGACGGCAAGTGTGGCTATGTAGTTGTTGGCCAGCCATACGCCACTAATCAACATCATGGGAAGAGAGGCGCGTAGCCAGGCGCTAGTATTAAACAGAGGACGAACTGATCGCACGGCAGTCGGCAGCACTTTTCGGAGTAGCACAGCCCCAACCAGTGCGGCAACAGCAACGCCTATAACATTCGCGGCGAGAGCAGTCGTTGGCGTTAGAGCTTGATGTCCCGCGAGATCAAGGCACAGGATGCCGATGAGGATAATTATCGGTCTAATGAGATACTCTGGCAACTGGCCACTTACTACTCGACCAAATGCCTGCATTGCTCCTTGCCGAAGGAGGGTCAATGTGGTTAGTGGCACGATTATCATTGCGATACAGAACGGACCGCGAAATGACGGAGAAAGCCACAAGATGGCAACAATCGTACCGACAACCGCAATTGCGATCGACATGAGCAACACTAGCTCGGCGGTGCGGCGCAGGAGACCACGCATTAGTCCCCAATTGCCCTCTACCTCATAAACTGCGACGCCGCGCACCAAGAAGCGGTCAAGCCCGAGGATTCCCGGTACAACCAGAAGACCGGACCACGCAAACGCAAGCGCATAGCGACCGTAGCCCGTGCTGCCGAGAAGCCGGGCCAATAGAATTGCCAAGGCAAAGCCCATAAGGACGGACGCACCCTGAAGGCCAACGGTAGCGGAGGCGGTCATAAGCATTCGCCTTGTGGCAGGGCGTCCGTTTGCCGTGACCGTGGCAAGGTCATTGTCTCTCTCGGCGCTTGACGTTGTCGGTTGTGCCGCTAGCGACGCTGTTTCGATGTCCGGGGGGTGGTCACCGTGATGTGGTGTAAGAGTCTCGCCCACGATGAGCCTAGCTTTGAACAAGATGTTGGTGCACGGTAGGCGCAGATATCCCCAATGCCTCTTCCCATTGGGAGATCACGGTGCGCCAATTAAAATTCGTAGAGGCGTAGTCACGGCACAGTGTGCGGTAAGAGCCAGTTGCCTGTGTCAGCGTACGCTCGATGGCAGAAGCCAAAGATGACGCATTGGCATGTGCAGCGAGCAAGGCGTCGTCCAGTGGTCTTAGCAGGTCGCCGGTCGCACCAACGGGCGTACCAACTACTGGAGTGCCACATGCTAGCGCCTCAGCTGTGACCATCCCGAAGCCCTCGTAGGCGACCGTGGGCAAGATAAACAAATCGGACGCACGGTACCAGTCAAGGAGCTGGCTATCTGAAACGCGTCCGCGGAAATCGACTGAGTCGCCAAGTCCAAGTCTCTTACCACATGCTTCAAGGGAGGAGCGCATCTCGCCGTCACCGATAACGACAAGCCTGAGATTGTGATGTTGTGCGCGTAGATCGTGGAAGGCATCAAGAAGGATGTCAAGACCCATGCGGTTCACCAACCTGCGGGCGGTCATGAGTATCAGCTGGTCATGAGATATGCCCAATCGGTCACGAAGAGAGTCTCTGTCAGAATCTGGACAGAACACATCAATATCCACGCCACCGCCGACAATTGATATACGTGACTCCGCGCGGGGTTCGAAATCCAGCACAAGTTTACGGCTGAAGTCACTCAAAACGAGTATCTGGTCCGCGCGTCGGAGAGCATACCGCTCCCAAATGTAAAGAAACGGCTCAACGGCGAGCGACCGCCAGCGCTCAACCGTGCCTACGCCAAGCGAACGTCTATGAAGTGCCTCGCGAAATGGAGACGCGTGGAACACATAGCCAATGTCTGTGCGCCTGCTCAGGGCAAATGTTGCCACGACCGCCGCCTCACCATGACACATGATTACGTCGATGTCATTGAGATCGATGTCGTGAATCGCGCGACGCATCTCCAAAGGATCGGTAACCGTCATTGGAAGGAAGGTCCTGCGCAGGACTCGTCTCACCTCAAGTCGCTCGGTATACGAATGCGAAGGCTCGCCCGTCATCTGCGGGACGATCACAACCACATCATGGCCATTCTCGGCGAGAGCCTCGGCGGTTGCGCGTACCACCCGAGCTGTCCCGCCAGCATAATCTGGGAACCATTGGCTTGCGACAACGAGAATCCTCATGAGGCTCCATCCGTGATGTAGAGACCGTGTGCAGGCTAGGTAGCCACGTACCGTAGATTAGCCGAGACGCGGTGGGTAGCGTTTTGACGCTACCAACACGCTGGGAGGTATTGTGCAAGCACTCTGGCCGCGACAGCGGCGAAGATGCTATGGAGCACTTGTGCACGCAACCTGGTTGTTCGGCTAAGCGAACTAGTGAGCGAGAAGTGGCTTACCGTGCGATGTGGACCAGGAAGGCGTTGCTTGAGAGCGATGCTTCTGGTCAGTGGTGCGACCTCGAATGCGTTGCGCCTGCGCATTGGTGCCTGCGACTCAGCGTATGTTGCCCGATCTGATGGTCTCAGAGGCAGTCGTGGTGGTTGGCGCTGAAGGATAAACTCGGTCGCCTCGTCTATGGCGAGGTGCAGGGCATTGAGCCTATTCGCGGACTGCGCGAAGCTGATCTCGAGAGGGGATTTGTAAGCCGGAAGTGCCTGGACAAGGCGCTGGGCACTGCTCAAGCGACGCCGCGTTAGGCGAGGCGCGGGTAAGGGGATCGTCGGTCGCCAGCAAGGCGCGGGCCCCACGCCGATCGGTATGAGGTCCGGTGGCGAGCAACGTTCCAGTGCAGAGAGCGTGGATGTCAAGGCCATCGGACGTTCGGCCGAAGTGGGCTACTCGCACCGCAGCGACATCAGCTATCCTCAGCGGAGGCAAGGGCAGACTGTGCCTCTGGAGGTCATGCCGGATGCATACAGGACCGCGCCTAGGTCTGCGGTTGGGCTACTATTCCGACTTCGATCCAGACATCGAGCTTTGGCAGGCGATGCGCAAGCGACTTGCGCTCGTGAGCCATCGGATGCACGAAAGGAGTCGATCCGGTGGGGACTGAGCAGGGCAGTTTCGAGCTGAAGCAATTGCTCGGGGTGTTGCGACGTCGCACGCTCTTGATTCTCCTCTGTTTGATCTTTGCGGCTGGTGCTGCCTATGGCTCCTCCAAGCACCAGACGAAGAAGTACACCGCGACAGCTTCGCTTGTATTCAACGATAATCAACTAAGCCAGCAGGTTGCGGGGCTGCAGGTAGTGGGCAGCGGTAGCCAGGTGCCTCAACAACAGACCAACCTCAAGCTGGTCCAGCTCGGCAACATGGCGGAAAAGACGGCCACGCGGCTTGGCCAGGGCCTGAAGAAGGAGAAGATCAAAGAAGCTCTCAGCATCAGTGCCCAGGGAGAATCGAACATCGTCAACGTCAGCGCAACTGCAGTCTCTCCGACGCTAGCTGCTGCGATTGCCAATACGTACACCAGCCAGTTCGTCGAGGAGCAGCAGAGCAGCAACCACACCTACTACTCATCCGCACTCGCTCTCGTGAACAAGCAGTTGGGAGCCCTCACCTCGCAGCAGAAGCTCAGCCCTGCTGGGGTTGCTCTTGAGAATCGGGCGCAATCCTTGGGAGTGCTGTCCGAACTGCGTAATGGTAACGTCGAAGTTGCACAGGCGGCGACGGTCCCGACAAGCCCATCCTCACCCCAGACATCGCGCAACACGGTCCTCGGTGCTCTGTTTGGGTTGCTTCTCGGCGTAGGGCTTGCATTCCTACTAGAGCGTTTGGACCGCCGGATCCGAGAGCCCAATGACTTGGAGAAGCTTTACGGTCTGCCGCTCCTCGGTGTCGTCCCCGAGAGCAAGACCTTCTCGCGTACAACGAACGGTGGAGGCAAGGGCGCGTCGGCATTGTCCTCTGGCGAGGCCGAGGCCTTCCACCTGATTCGCGCCCACATGCGCTATTTCAATGTCGATCGGGAGCTGCGTACGCTGATGGTCGTGTCCGCCGGCCCCGGCGACGGCAAGACGACGATCGCCCGTCATCTCGCCGTTGCGGCCGCCAAGATGGGCTCGCGCGTACTGATTCTCGAGGCCGATCTGCGTCGCCCCACGCTCGCTCAGCAGCTCGGCATCACCGCGGGGCGGGGTGTGTCAGATGTGCTGATCGGCGCCGTATCGTTGACCGAGGCGACCCGGACGCTGGACCTGGACTCGTCGTCCAGCGACAGCTCGAAGGCACATGTCCTCGATGTTCTGGTGGCCGGTGCGGCCTTGCCACCCAATCCGGGCGAGTTGATCGAGAGCCACGCTATGGAGGTATTGCTCGATCAGGCCAAAGTCGATGTACGACCTCATTGTCATCGACACGCCGCCGCTCACCGCGGTCTCTGACGCCTTTCCCCTGTTGAAGAAGGTCGACGGCGTGGTCATCGTCGGTCGCGTGGGGCGCAACCGCCGCGATGTCGCCGAACGGCTGCACGAGACCCTCGCCGGTGCGGGTGCACCGCTCTTGGGTGTGATCGCCAACGGCTTCAAGACTGGCCGGCGGGGCTCTTACGGCTATGGCTACGGCTATGACTACACTCCAACCAAGCCAGGACGGCCCTCTGGGCCGGCCGGGTCCGAGCCTAGCTCTGGCTCCCCCGCCGTGTCGCCAGATGGCACCGTCTCGGCCGGGGAGCCCGTGCCGACAGGCAATGCTTGAGGGCCAGGCGTAGCTTTGCTCTTGAGTTAACGTGGCTCGGAGCAGCGCCTGATGCTCGGGTGACCAGACTGTCTCGGCCTACCGTTGCCAAGCCTGCCCAGACGCGGTGCAGGACACCCCCAGCTCACGGCTTTGAGTTTCCTAAGCCTGCGCTGATGCGCCCCAAATACGCGATTGGGATCATCGAGTCGGAAAAGGTCCTCCCCGTTCGTATATGCTCGTATATGAATCCGAGCAAGGACGCTCCACTGGCACCTGGTTAGGTGCACCAGACAACCATGTACTCGCCATGAACGAGATCGCCACGGTTGGCGCGATTCCCGAACCAGGGCTCCTTGACAGGGGGTCCGTGGGGCACGCCGATACTGCCCACAGCCCCAACGTGCGCTGGCAGCGCTCAGCGCTCACGCGAGAGCGGCGGTGGGCCTCGCTCGGGAGCGCCGGTGCCACGATCTGGTTCACCGGGCTGCCGGCGGCCGGCAAGTCCACGATCGCAAGTGCGGTTGAGGCCCATCTCGTCGGTATTGGCCGGTCGGCGTTCATGCTCGACGGCGACAACCTGCGCCACGGGCTCAACGGTGACCTTGGATTCGACGAGGCCGCTCGCTGTGAGAACGTGCGTCGCACCGCGCATGTGGCTCGGTTGCTTGCCGAGTCCGGCACCATCGCATTGGTGAGCCTCGTCAGTCCCTACGCGCGTGACCGAGAAGAGGCGATTGCCATACACGCCGCCGTCGACCTGCCGTTCATCGAGGTGTTCGTCGACGCCCCGCTCGAACTCTGTGAGCGTCGCGACCCCAAGGGTCTCTACGCCCGCGCCCGCTCGGGCGAGCTGGCTGGCCTCACGGGAGTCGACGCTCCTTACGAGATCCCCGAGCACCCAGATCTGGTCCTGAGCTCGGGTAGCGAGACCGTGGAGGCAGCCGTCGAGCGGGTAATGCACGTGCTTGGCGTCCACGACCCGTCTCACGCTGCCGCCGTGCGCTGAGGCTCTCGCGAAGCGCTCGGCATCGGCGCCGTTCTCTCGCGAATCCCGTTGGGGCTAGCGGCAGTCTGCGATGGAGCAGCCTGCGATCGCCCTGCCCACCGCAAGCTGTTCGCTTCCTGGTTGACGTCCCCGCTTCGAGCACAGGCGCACAGGCTGATCACCAGCACGATCAGGAAGGCCCAAGCGGCGATGGCGATCAGGACGATCATCCGCGCACGAGCTTTGAGGGGTGGCTCAACATCATTCCTCACTTAGTCTATCAACTTTACTAAGTAAGGAATGCTTGATCGTTTAGGCAGGCACCGGGGTCCCCCCGCCGCCTCGCCGATCGGCATCCAATAGCGTCGCGTTCCGCGACTCTTGCACCGATAGGGGGTTATTACCCAACATGAGGGGGAACATAAGCGGCATGCAGACAAATGGCACACGAGAGGGGGCCAGGTTGACTTCATCGATCCTGCGACGCAGCGTCATGGCAATCCTTATGCTTGCCGCCACGTCGACGGCCATCGTGGCTCCTGTGGGCGCTACGGCCGCCCCCGTAATGCGCGCCCCCACCGTGGCCACCGCCTACATATCGAGTCTGACTCCCTCCTCTGTGGTCCTCCACGGATGGGTCGACGCCCATACTCAAGCCACCAATTATGTCTTCCAGTACGGAACTACCAGGGCCTATGGCTCCCAGACAGCGCTGACGGCGGCGGGCAGCGGGACGATCACCATCCCGGTAAGCCAGGCGGTTGGTGGATTGCAGGCGAACACCACCTACCACTACCGGATCCTGGCAAGCAACGCCACGGGAGCCACCCTTGGAGGGGACCGCAGCTTCACCACGCCCAAGATCCCCCTGTCGCTGCAAATCGCCGCCGCTCCCAACCCGGTGCCCTTTGGCGAACCGTTCGCGGTGCAGGGCACGCTCTTTGGAACCGCCGCGCCTGGACGTGCGGTGGCGTTGCAGTTCAACCCCTTCCCCTACCTTGCCGGCTTCAAAACGCTTGGCAATCCCGAGCTGACGAGCTCCACGGGCAGCTTCTCCTTCCCGGTTGTGGGCCTGCTCACGAACACCCAGCTGCGAGTCATCACCACCAGCGCTCCCTTCATCTCGAGCCCCGTGCTTGTGGAGGGTGTGGCTGTGCGCGTGACATTCCACGTACATCGCGTCCATCGCCGCCGTCGCGGCCTGTTCCTGCGCATGTACGGCACGGTGACCCCGGCTGAGGTAGGCGCGCGTGTGGGCTTTCAGCTGTTGCGTGCTGGAGCGCCCTCGCTCAACCAGGGTGGCACCTTCGTAACGTCTGGCACCTCAGCGGTCTCTCGCTTCAGCACAGTCGTGCGCATCCGCCACCGCGGTGTTTACGAGGCGCTCGTCCAGGTATCCGACGGCTCCCACGTATCTGCTTACAGCGAGCCCATACGCATCCACTGAGAGAGCTTTGCCGTCTTGGCTTTGCTCTCGCATCCGGACACTTCGATCTTTGTGCTCCGGTGGATCACGGCGCCGTTCTGAGCGACGAGTTCGGTTGGCATCGCTAGGCTGGCGGGCTCGCGCTCGGGCACCTGCACCGTACGGCGCACGGTCTGTCCGTGGACTTGCTGGATGACTTTGCGCTTGAGCACGACGGTCTTCGTCAGCGCGCACAGATTGGTGTTGGCGCTCAGTACCGAGTGCGGCCCTTGCGGAAGGTAGAGCTCCAAGCTGGCAATCGGCACATCGGGCAGCGCGGCGAACGCGATACTCGCTACGCCACCCTTGTCGATGATGGTGGAGCCCATCAGATCGAAGCTCACGCCGTCGCCCTGCAGCAGCACCACTGGCGATGGGAGGGCGTTGCGGCCGTGGGAGACAAACAGCACCGGTCCCGCCAATTCGCTGGCAAGCACCGGGGTTCGCGCTCTGGCTATCCCTACGATCGACGCACTTGGACAGGCCGCCGGGTTGAGGTTGAACGTGTTCTGCGGGCAGGCGCTCTGTAGCGAGGTGAGCCTCGAGGGCAACTGTTTGGGCAACGAGATCTTGACCTGCGCGAGGTTTGCCTCGGCGCCTTGCGGTTCGTGGGGGAACGTCAGCCGCACGTCGAGGCTCGCCCCGCCCGAATAGCTTGTGTGGGCGCCTGTGAAGGCCTTCACGGTGGGTTTGAACGCAAGGCTCCCGCATCCGCCCGCCGCGAAAGGCGTGGATAGGTTCGTGCTCGCGCCTTCTGCCCCCGCGATCGTCGTGGCTACCTGTTGGGAGCGGCAGTTGGTTGGGTTGAACATGAAGCCCGCCCTGTCGATATCGAGGGTCACCCGCTGCAGGCGCAAGGGCACGCCGAGCACGATCTGTGGCAGCGGATCGCTTGCGATCGTCAGAGCGGTGGTTCGCGGGTCGATGTCGATCCGTGCGCGGATCACCACTCGCCCGAGGTTCAGAGGTCCGGCGATGGCGTCGGTGACGATGCTCAAGCCGAAGGGAGCGCCCTCATATCCGGCGGTCAGGTAGATGCGTCCCGGCATTTCATAGGGGTGCGATCCCGCGCCTGAGGCCACCAGGGTGCTGCCGATACGCGATGCTTCCGGGCACGTACCCGTATTCGCGAGCGTTTCCGCGCACGGTGCGACGCTCGAGAGCATCGCCGAGAGTCCCGGCGGGGTATGCAGCCGTATCCCGGCGAGGTACTGTTCGCGATCGTGGCGGGTAACTGTGAACGTGAACGCGCTGAACGCGCCGGCTCGTGAGGTGACCGTCCCCGTGCTCACCGAAGGAGCGAGGCCCGCTGGGCTGGCACAGCCGGTGACGTCATAGAACGAGGACGGGAAGGCGTCGCTTGTTCCCGACACGAGCAAGCTTTCCGGTGCGGGCGTCCTACCCGGCGCGCTCCATGGAGTGAGATCGGATGTGGTCTTCGCCGGCCCGCACGTCGGCGGATTGTCCAGCAGGGCTCGTGGCCCGCCGTTCAAGTCGATGTTCAAGTGGCTGAGCGGCAACTGCGGGGTGTCCATCAGCTTCAGGGTGAGCTGGCCTGTGGCTGGGTTTGCCTGGACTTGCCCTTCCACCTTGATGTTCACGCCTTCGGCGCCAGGGCCGCCCTCGCCGAGTTCCACGTAGAGTCGGTAGAGGTTCCCGTCTACTGCATCTTGTTCAGTGCATGCGGCCTGATTGGGTCCGCCGCACCCCGGTGTCGCTAGATATACGCGGCCTTTGATCGGGTTAGGCAACAGCGGTGTAAGAGCTTCGGCGCTTCCAACGGTCGAGGCCCGCGGACAATCGCCTGGCGCCAGTTGCGGCTCGCCGTCTGAGCCGAGCTCTTCGCCTTCGCCCACTTCTCCTGGCTCGAGCGGTTCGTCGCTAGCGTTCAGGCCCGTCGGCATGTCGATGCCTTCTGGGCCAGTGCGCTTGCAGGCTTGCACACCATCGGCGACCCCTGGGCTGATGGACACTCCCTGGGGCAAGGTTACGGTTGCATCGTTCAATTGCGGTGTTGCAGCCGTCTGGGCGCCTTCGTTCTGGCGTATGCCGATGGTTGCTTCCAAGCCCACGGGTTCATCGGCGAGCAGCGTGTCTGGCCTCACTTCGATTTCTGGGTCAAATGGCAACACATTGCAGCCGGTCATTCCTGGCAGTGTCGATTGTGCTTTCACGTAGCGTTCCGGTTCCTCCCAGGAGTCCGCCCACACGCTTGTCGCTTGGGGCCCCGCTGAGCAGTCGGTGGGCATCGTCAAGAACGGCACAGGTATTTCGTCGCTCGAGGTGTTGCCCCCTTGACAGCTCCACTGCTGAGCTACATCTCCCATGCATGAGAGTCCGCGCAGCGGATCGTGGGTGCCAGCCGCTGGGACGCCCCAAAGGGTTGTTTCCACGCTTTCCACGCCGATCTCTGGAAGTCCGTCGCCGACGAGTGTCAGGCCGTAGCCAGCTGGCGTGCGCGTGATGCGTCCAGCCAGCGGGAACGTCACATGAAACGAGGTTTCAAGGCCGAGCTCCGCTGACTGTCCGGCTTCGGGGGTCAAATCGACGATTGGGCCGAGTACGGCCTTGCCGGATAAGTGGAGCACGAACACGCCCACTTGCGAATCGGCAGAGCACGATCTACCCGAGGTAGCCCGCGCTATTGGGCAACGCGACACCGCTAGCGGATCCGCCGAGAGTCCCGGGGGCAGATCGATGATCATGTCCTTCACGTCGCGCGTGGGCACAACCGAATGAGCTTCCCCGATCTCCTCAGTTGCGAACTGGAGCGTGCTCGTCAGCGCATAGGGATGACCGCCGGCTCGAGTGAACGAGTACGGTTCGTTGACGAACCCGTACCCGGGGATGCCGGGGCCATGAGGCACTTCTCTGGTTTGGGTGGTTTGCATCGTGAACCCGGCGATTCCAAATGGCTTTGCTTCCACACTGGCCGCGCCAGCGGGCGCGACTGACAGGCAAACCAGCATCGCTATGCCCATCAGTAGCGCTCGCCCTATCGTTAGTGCTCGCCCAAGGCCAGTCATAGCCCCGGCCGTTGCCTGTGCGGCTCCGCTCGGCCGCCTCGCAATTGGCGAGCCGGCAAGCATCCGCTCATCCCGCCTCTTGCGTGTAGGCCCCGTCATTGGCCTGCTCAGGGCGAGGGGCAGGGGACGTGGTAGACGGCGGTGGTGTGCGTGCCGTCCTGAAAGCTCAGCAAAGCCGCGAACGGGTAGCCGCCCGCCGGGCAGTTCCCGGGAACCCTGATCCCGTGGGGGTAGTAGGGCACCACCTTGCCGTTGACCTCACGAAAATAGGTGAGATGCAAGGGACCGATGGTTGAGTTGAAGGTCTCCAACGCCAGGTCAGGGCCTTCCGGCCATGCTTGGATCAAGGGAATGGATGTGTCGAGCTGTTCCCCGTATGGTGGGCTGCCTTCCTGCACGGTGCTGGGAAGCACCAGCTGGGCGAAGACCGGTTCCAGGGCTTCCACGTAGAACAGGACTTCGAGATGGTCTTCTATGGGTGGTCCCATCAGGGCATTCAGCGATGCCTTCTCATGGACCGTCTGCGAGCCCACCGGCACGCCGGCGGTGGCGTCGCCGAAGCCGATGCGGGCATTGGCCGAGCAGCCGTTCAAGCCTCCGTCGACCAGGTCGATGGGATCGCAATTGGCTTGCCCCAGCGTTGTCGTTGCGATACCCATGTTGGCGGGTAGGCGCAGGTCGAGGCTCGTTACCGGGACCGGGGTGGTGCCCCTCGGACCGCTGATCCGCAGCGAAAGCTCGATCGTTGTGCGGGCGCCGGCCCGGTCGGGGTCGAAGCCGACACGCAGCTTGACACTCGGATGTGCCCCGGCACCGCTTGCAAAGCAGGCGCAACCGGCGAGTAGTACGAGCGCGAGGGCTCGAGCGAGGCTCATCTGGGTGCCCTGTCCATCCCCCTTGAGCTACAGACTGACCTCGCCGTGGGCTTTTACGGTTGTGGCGAACGTGTAGCGGTTGATGGTTCCACTGATCCCGAGAGCTTTTCCAGAAGCATGGCTGAATGTGCCTGTGCCACGTGTGATCGTGAACGTCCCACCGAAGTAGCCGGTGGAGCCCTTTACGATGTAGTTTGCTTGGGCACTACCGGTGATAGAGCCCCCTCGGGGATAGACGGTTACGGTGGCCGTTACATACGTCGGGTGAATCGTCAAAGCGGCGGTCACCGGCGCGTTGTAGGTGCCGGTGGCATGGCCGCGCTCGTCAAGCGCGGCGCCTTCTTCGCCGGTGAATTTGAGTGCCCCGTTCTCGACGAGATCTACCTTCCTGGCCTCTTTGGCGACGGCACCACTAGTTGTGCCAGATGCTTGCGTGGGCAGTCCAATCGCGGTTGTGGCAAGCACCGTGGCGCAGCTGGAGACGAGCAGCCACGCCCTGGATGACCCCAGGCTATCCCTCATTTGTCCTCCTCCCCTATCACAAAATTGTTGCTAGGCAAGCAGAACTAGACCGGTTTGGCCTAGATGTTTCTGACTAGCCTCGATGCCCATTCAAGATTCTTTTTCAGTGAGATCCGGATCCCTGAAACCGGATCTCGCTGAGTACAAGGGTACAGCATACATTCCAGTAGTGGTAGCTATACGGCTAATCAGTCTCGCCTGGGCAGCGCCGATACAGCTGCGAATGGCGCCCCTCCGGCTTTGCTGGCTTGCGGAAAGGTTCTGTTTCTCGGGATTTATTTGCTAGGGCCATGACAGTGGGGCGAGCCGATGGATTCGAATCCTTACGTGCTTGTGGCTTTGCCCAGCCGCGCAGGCGCCCACGACCGGCGCTCGAACACTCGTCCAGAGGCTCTCAACCCGCGGCTACCATGCGCCGGTGATCGATGGCATTGCGATAGGAATCGAGCCGCGGGTCAAGGACGAGGTGGCTGTGACATCGCTGAGCGAGCTTGGGCTCGTGGGGTTGATGCTGCTGCCTGGCGCTCTGATCGTCTTCCTCGGCTTCAACGCGGGCGGATACTTCCCTGGCACGCCGGCGGTGGCGGCGCTCGTGCTCACCCAGATCCTGCTCGTGAGGATCCTGCAGGCGCGCCACCCCTTCGAAGGGCTCGCGCCCGGTCACGCTCGTGGCGATCGCCGCGCTCGGGCTATATGCGGCGCTGACATTGGCTTCGGGCATCTGGTCTCATTCGATGGGCAGGGCGCTGATCGAGTTCGATCAGGCGTGGTGCTACCTGCTTGTGCTCGTGCTGTTCGGCACCGTGCGGGCGAGCGCCGCCAACATACGCTGGCTCATAAGAGGTCTGTTCTCGGCGTCTCGATCGTGTGCGTGGCGGGGCTCATCACGAGGGTGCTGCCAAACGTGTGGCATACCGCGCCCGGCGTGTCCAACGAGCGGCTGAGCTACCCGGTCACTTACTGGAACACGCTTGGGCTGCTCGCCGCGCTGGGGATCGTGCTTGGCGTTTCACCTCACTTGCAGCCTCGCCGAGCGGCGGCTCGTACGGGTGCTCGCCGCCGGCGTGCTGCCGTTGCTGGCCGCCACCCTGTTCTTCACGTTCTCACGCGGAGCGATTCTCGCGGGCGCTGTGGGCATGGCGGTGTACGTACTGGTGGCTCGCCCCCGTGGGCTGCTCAGCGGCACGCTCGCGACCCTTCCTATGACGGCGGTGCCGATCGTGGTGGCCTACCACGCCAATCTGCTCGACACACTCGATCCGACCACGCCCGCGGCGGTGGCCCAGGGTCACCATGTGGCGCTGGTGGCGGGCATATGCGTGCTCGTGTGTGCGGCCGTCCGGTTGTTGCTGGCGATCGCGTTGGACCCGAGGCTCAGGCGGTGGGCGGGCAGGGGGCACATAGCGCCTCGCGTCAAGCGCGCCACGATGGTGGGCGCCACGGTGCTCGCGATTGTGGCGTTCTTTGCGCTCGGGGCGCCTCATGCGATCGCCCACGATTGGAATCGCTTCATCGGCGGCGCACCCCCACTGTCGCCAACGGCGATCTGCGCGGCCGCCTGACCGACCCCGTCCAACAACGGACGCACCGACCTATGGCGGGTGGCCTTGAATGGCTTCGCGGCCTCGCCGGTACATGGCGCGGGCGCCGGCATGTACCAGACGCTGTGGGACCGCAACCGTCCTCATTTCGCCTACACGATCAACGCCCACAGCCTCTACCTGCAGGCGATGGCGGAGCTCGGAATACCGGGATTGCTGCTGTACTGGTGTTTCGTAGGAGTTGCGATCGTTGGCTTGGCGAGGCGTGCGCATGGCAGTCAGCGCTCGCTCTACGGAGCGCTGCTCGCGGCGGCTGTTGATGTGGGCGCTGCACGCCGGTGTGGATTGGGACTGGGAGATGCCGGTGGTGACGGTGGGCTTCTTTGCCGCCGCCGGCCTTGCCTTGAGCGCGGGCGGGAGGGCTGGGGACTGGCTGGGTGCCCAGCCACAACACGCGTATGGTGCTCGCGCTGTTGTGCCTCGCCACAATCGCTCTGCCGGTGTCCATCGTGGGCTCTCAGAGCAGGCTTGGCCAAGCCGAGCACGCGCTATATGCGTCTAACTGTGCCTCAGCCGCGACCGGACGCCCTGTCTTCGATCGGCTGGCTGGACGTGCGTCCCGAACCGTATGAGATCGTTGGCTTCTGCGACCTGCAACACGGTCTGCCCAGGCTTGGCGATCGCCGCGATGCGAGAGGCCGTGAGCCACGATCCGAGCAGCTGGGAGACCTACTACGCGCTTGCGATCGCACAAGCTTCAGCCGGGGTGGATCCGCGGGCGAATGTGGAGCGAGCGCTGCACATGAATCCGCTCGAGCCGCTCACCCGCGAGGCGGCCAAGGAGCTGCGCGGCTCGAGCCCCACCGAATGGGTGGTGCGCGCCGCAGTGGTGCGGGCCACAGCCTTGGAGAGCAACGACCTCTCGATCTTCCCTCCTGAGCTGCGCTCAGGCCATAGCTTCGCGCAGCTTGTCGAACGCCCGGTAGACGCGACTCTCGACCGTGGTGAGCGGCTCGCCGGTGAGCTTGGCGATCTCGGGACAGTCAGCTCGGCGCCGTAGCGCAGCGAGATGGCCTCGCGCTCGGGGCCGCTGAGGGTGGCGAGGCTGTGCTCGAGCTGGTCGCGGTCGGCGAGCTCGTCGAGCTCGCGGTTCGGCAAGCTCGTCGATCTCCTCGATCTCGCCGGCCAATCCAAAGCTGGGCCGGCGGCCACTGCTTCGAGGCCCTGCTCTCGCCGGCACGGCGGCGGGGGTGGTCGGCAGGCAGTTGAGCGCGATCGCATACAGCCAGGTCTTGGCGCTGCCCTTGCGCGGGTCGAAGCGCCTGCGTGAGCGCAGGGCCCGCTCGCAGGTGTCGGCCAAGCAGGTCTTCGGCGAGCGACCGTGTCGCCCGTTCGATACCGCAGGAAGGCAAACAGACCTTGGGCGTGCTCGGCGTAGAGCCGCTCGAATCCGTCGTCACGTATCCCGCGCACAGCCCTCCTATCGTCCTTTCGTCCAGGCGGGCAAGCTTCAGCCAGGAATCTGGACGCTCGTTCGTATCAGGCCCCATGAGCCATTCACATGAAGACGAACACCTCTCCGATGACCTGCGGCACGTCGCTGACGTGCTTCGCGACGGGCGCCCCACGCTCGACCCGCTTGCACTCGATCGAGTGAAGCTGCGGGCGATGAGGCGGCCCGCAGGTCCACCTCACGACACAAGGGATCTTTCATGAAGCAACGCCTCACAACACTGTTCACGGCCGGGTTTCTGGTGCTCGGCATGGGCGGCACAATGGCCTTGGCCGGCGGCGGCGACGGCAAAGACGGGGGCGGCAGCGCAAGCTTCCACCAGTACCGTCCCGAATGCCCGGCTGGCTATGTGTCGGCCGGAAACTGCACTGCCTGATTCCTCCGCCACGATGCCCACGGGACTATGAAGTGAGTGGCGGCAAATGCGTTCCCACTCCACCTCCCACGTGCCCGCCTGGCTATGAACTGAAAGGCCGTAATTGCGATCCGATTCCGGTCCCACGGTGCCAGAAGGGCTTTGTGTTCGAAAAGGCAGCTGCCATTTCGTAGGCCACGAAAGCGGTGGCGGCGATAAAGGCGGCGGCGAAAAAGGCGGCCAAGGTGGCGCAAAAAGGTGGCGGCCAGGGCGGCCAAGGTGGCGACAAGGTGGCCAGGGCGGCGGTGGCAAAGGCGGCGGCCAAGGCTCAAAGGCGGTGGCCAGAGCGGCGGCGATAAAGGCGGCGGCCAAGGCGACAAAGGCGGCGGTGGCAAAGACGGTCAAAGGGCCACGGTCATCGCTAGGATCCGATTGATGCGCAAGCGTGACGGCGGCTGTCGTGTGGATGGCGATCCTCGTGGGGATCGCCGCCACAGCCGTCGTGCTGCGCAATCGGGACGGCGAGGAACTGTTCCGATCGAGCAGTCGCGCTCACTTGCCGTGAGGAGCGCGACTGTGTTGAGCGCGGCAAGCGTGGAGTCTGTGGTGGCACAGGCTCCCGAGCCGGTGTTGGCTGGCAGGCGCACCCCGGTCGTGCGGGTGCGCTGTCGGCCCGGTGGCGGCGGTCCGCTGCGTAACCCGTGGTCGTGCAACATCCGCTATCGCTCCGGCACACGCGCCCACTACCGGGTTCAGGTTCAGCCAAACGGCTACTACAGCGGCACTGGCACCGGGAGGATCGACGGCTGTTGCGTAAAGACGCCGACGCTCGACTGACGACCTAACCCGCGCGGAACCGCAAGCTCAACATGAGAATGTGGCCAGAAATGTAGGAAGCCAGCCCACTCCAACGTATTGAGATATGAGAGGCTCACGCGATCACGCGAGCCCAGGCAGGCGCTTGGATCGCGAGGGAAGTCCTTTTAGACTCGAGACGCAGGAGATGAACGATCGATGCGCACGCAGCACCGTCCACGTCACTATCTAGCACGACACTGGCTCTTGGCGCTCAAACCGGTATTCCGCTTCAGCTCCACCCGTGACGCATACGTGTTGCGTGGGATCGGCAGGTACACCGGCCCGGTGCTACGCGTAGATCGTCGTAGCAGGCGTGGCTCGGGATATGTGGGCGCCGAGCGCCGTCGCATGAGCGCGGCGTAGCGAGGTCTGGGCGCTACGTCCGCCAGCGGGCGCTACGTCCAGCGGGGGCGCTAGTCCAGCGAGTGCTACGTCCTCCAGCGAGTGCTACGTCCTCCAGCGGGCGCTACGCCTCCAGCGAGCGCTGGAGAGCCTCGAGCACTCGTACCACCCGCAAACCGTTGCGGCCGTCTGAGCGGGGGGGCTCACCGGTGCGGATGCAACGCACGAAGTGCTCGCACTCCAAACGCAGGGGCTCGGCGTTGGCGATGCGCGGAGAGAAGGACTCGCCGGCGCGAGCGATGTACTCGCCCCACGAGGAAGCATCCTGGTCAAAGCCCTTGTCATACACGGTGAGCTTGCCCTCGATGAGCATGTCATCGAAAGTGGCCATGCGCTTGGACCCCACCACCGTGATGCGCCGCTCCTTGTGGGGATCGAGCCAGGAGAGGTGCAAGTGGGCAACCCGTCCGGAGGGGAAGCGCAGATAGCAGAACACCACGTCTTGTACCCCGCCGCGCACATATGACTCGCCGTGGGCGGAGCACTCCTCGGGCTCCTCGCCGATCAGGTGGAGCACCACCGACACGTCGTGTGCGCCAAGGCTCCACAAAGCGTTCTCCTCGGCGCGCAGCTTGCCGAGGTTCACGCGGTTGCCGTACACGTAGTAGAGCGAGCCCAGCTCCCCCTCGTCCACCAGCTCCTTCAGACGGGTCACCGCGGGGTGATACTCGAGCAGGTGGCCCACCATCAAGATGCGCCCAGCTGCATCGGCGGCGTCCACCGCCCGCTGAGCGTCGGCAACTGTGGTGGCGAGCGGCTTCTCTACAAAGCAGTGCTTACCGGCCCCCAGCACCCGTGTCGCCAGCTCCGCGTGGGTGGGAACGGGGGTGGCGAGCACCACCGCGTCGAGCTCGGGGTCGCCCAGCAGCTCCTCGATCTCACCTGTGGCTCGCACCCCCGGAAAGGCTCCCGCGAGCTTCATACGCACCTGCTCGGAGTCATCGCACAGCCACTGGAGCTCGCAGCCATCGATGGCGGCGAAGTTGCGTGCCAGATTGGGCCCCCAATAGCCGAGACCCACGACGCCAACTTTCACCGGTGGGCTCATCGGGCAAGCCTCCCGATCGCGGCCACGCAGCGCTCGGCCGCTTTGCCGTCCCCATAGAGCTGTGGATGGTTTTGGGGAATGGGTCGGTCAAGCGCCGTCAGTACGCGTTCGCCATCCAGATCGACGAGCGTGTTCCAACCGCTCTGCACCGTCTCCACCCACTCGGTGGTGGACCTCAGCGTGATACAAGGCACCCCCGCAAAGTACGCCTCCTTCTGGACGCCTCCAGAATCGGTGAGCACGGCTCGTGCGCTCTGCACGAGCGCGCTGAAGGGCACATAGCCAAGCGGTTCGCAGAGGGTTACATCCTCCAGCGCCTCCAGTCGCCCCATCAAACCCGTCTCGCGCAGGCGTGCACGGGTGCGCGGGTGCACCGGGAAAATGACGCGTCCGGGCAACTCGGCAACGACATCTACGAGCGCCCGCAAGCGCTCGGGATCGTCGACATTGCCGGCGCGGTGGGCAGTCAGCAGCAGGTAGTTGCCGACCTGGAGGTCATAGGCGGCGAGAGCTTCGCGGTTGGCGGGAGCCGCCGATTGCCACTTGAACGCCACATCTATCATCACATCTCCCACCACCTCGATGCTTCCGTGGGCGGACTCGTTCCTCAAGTTCTCGGCTGCTGTCTCGGAGGCACACAGCAATAGCTCGCTCATGTGGTCGCACAACACGCGGTTCAGCTCCTCGGGCATCGAGCGGTCAAACGAGCGCATGCCTGCCTCCACGTGCACCACCGGCACGCCCCGTTGAGCCGCCGCGAGGGCGCCCGCGAGCGTTGAGTTGGTATCGCCATACACGAGTACCGCATCGGGGGTGCTCTCTGCGAGCAATGGCTCCAGCTCACCGAGCATACGGGCTGTCTGGGAGGTGTTCGAACCGCCTCCGATCCCGAGCTGGTGCTCAGGCGAGGACAGGCCCAGCTCTGAGAAGAAAATGCTCGACAGCACGTCGTCATAGTGCTGGCCGGTGTGCACGAGGATCTCCTCGTGCGCGGCCCGCAAAAGCCCCGACACTGCCGCCGCCTTGATGAACTGTGGCCGGTTGCCTACGACGGTGAGGATCTTCACGAGCGCAGCCTACGCACCGCGGCGGCCGACAATCGACCGTAGGTTGCTGGCGTGGCTGGCGCGGTGTGGCTACGCCGCAGCGCCAACCACCGAGGTAGACCAGTCGATCACCGAAGTAGGCCGTACCACGTGGCGGCTGAGACCGAGCTCCTTTGGCTCGAGGCCGAGCGCGAGCCCGACGAGCTGGGGCAAGTGCAGCACTGGCATCTCGAGCGTACGCCCAACCGCTGTTTCAGCCAGCGGCTGTTGCATGTCGAGGTTCAGATGACACAGCGGACATGGGGTCACAAGACAGTCGGCCTCCGCGTCCACCGCGTCGCCGAGGTGGCGGCCCGCTTGCTTGAGCGAGACCTGCTTGTTCATCGTGATGATCGGAAAGCCACAGCACTTGCGCATCCCGGCGTACTCGATGACGGTGCCTCCGAGCACGTCGATCAGCTGCTCCAGGTAGTGGTCGCGCGGATGCTCCTCATCGATGCCCAAGCGACTGCGGGGGCGCACGATGTAACAGCCGTAGAAGGGGCCCACCTTCAGGTTCGTCAGTGGGCGCGTTACGAGCGAACGCAGCTTCTCCAGACCGATCTCCTCGACCAGCAGCCACAGGAAGTTCTTGTTCGTCAGTCCCTTCTCATAGGTGAGGCCCTCGTCGGCGAGCGTCGAGTTGACGTGCGCCCGGTATTCGGCGTTGGCATCCAAACGCTCCTGGCACTCGCCCTGGGCACCCTGGCAGGTGGAGCAGATGTTCATCATCAACTCCGCTCCCTCCACCTGCTGGGCAAGCGCGAACGTGCGCGCGTTCAAAGTGTCGGCCAGCTCCTGGTTGTGCTCGGCGATGACCCCACAACCGGTGCAGTTGGCGCGCTCGAGTTCCACCAGCTCGATGTCCAGCAGCGGCGCCACCTTCGCCATCGAGCCGTGCAGCTCGGGAGTGAAGCCCCTGCTCACGCAGCCGGGCCAGTAGGCGACCTTCATCTGATGCTCCCTTCAGGTGCTCGGGCCGTGCGGGCGTCCTCGATCATGCGTTTGCCTCGGGTGCCGTGGCGGCGGCCTCGGCGGCGCCGACCGCAACCGGCGTCTCCACATCTTCGTCCTCGCCGCTCACATATAGGTTCAACTCGTAGCGCTCGGGCTTGCCCTCGACCTTTTCGTAGATTTTCTTGACCGCCTTTAGGTCCTGCTTGGGAATGCTGTGGCCAAACATCGCGATCTTGATGCTCACCTTGCGTTTCATCACCCCACGTATGACAACCGGCAGCGAGCTCAAGAGCTCCTTGCCGGCGGCGGGATGAAACTTGCCAAACCAGGAGTTCCCGCCGTAGGAGCGCGGCAGCATCTCCGCCTCGTGCAACAAGCCGTAATCCTTGATCAGCGTCGTGATCGTTTCCTCGTGGCGATGGCCGTTGTTCTGGTCGACGATGTGCTGGTCGCTTCCCGCGATCCGTCGCAACCGCATGATCTGCCCCATCGGGTTGACACCCTTGGGGCAGGCCTCTACGCACTTGAAGCAATGCGTGCAGTCGTAGATCCCTTGTGGGTCTTGCGAGAGGTCGATCAAGCGCTCGCGCTGCTCGTCATCGCGCGGGTCACCCACGAAGCGGTAGGCCTTGGCGAGCGCGGCGGGCCCGATGAAACCGGGGTCCACCTCCATCGCCAGGCAGTCCGACACACACGCCCCGCACTGAATGCATGCCATCGACTGAGTGATGTCCACCATGCTCTCGCGGTCCACGATGTACTCGCGCTCGGGTACCGGCTGCTTGTTGATCAACCACGGGGTTACACGCTGCACCTTCTTCCAGTGCACCGCGTCCATGTCCACGATCATGTCCTTGATCACCGGCATGTTGCCCATCGGCTCGACCTCGATCACACCGTCCTTGCTCGATGCCCGCGCATGGTCAAGATGGGTGTGGCAGGCAAGCCCCGGTTCGCCGTTGATGCGCACCCCGCACGACCCACAGATGGCCGCACGACAGGAGCAGCGGATGCCGATCGAGCCGTCGAACTTGGCCTTGGCTTGCAAAATGCCCTCGAGCACCGAGCGGTGGGGCTCGAGCTCGATGGTGTGCTCGTCCCAGTAGGGGGCCTCGCCCGACTCCGGGTCATAGCGACGCATACGCAGCGTGAACTGCTCCGGTGGCTTATGCGTTTCGGCCATCAGGCGCGCTCCTTATCGGTTGGGCGATGCTCGCGGGCCATCAAAGCGCGCTCCTTATCGGTTGGGCGATGCTCGCGCGGGCCATCAAAGCGAGCTCCTTCTCTCTCGGATGGTGCTCTTTGTGTAGGCATCGGGCGACGGCGGTCAGACATCAGTATTTCCGTTCCTCTGGCTCCCACTGGGTGAAGGTGACTGGCGAGTAGCTCACCTGTGGGCCGTCCGTCGTGTCGGTGATGTTGATGTGCTTGAGCCACTCCTCGTCGTTGCGCTCCGGGAAGTCGGTGCGGAACTGGGCCCCACGGGACTCCTTGCGCTCGATTGCCGCCACCACGGTTGCCTCGGCGCAGTCGATCATGTAGCCGAGCTCGATCGCCCCGAGCACGTCCTGATTGAAGACGGTGCCGCGATCGTCGATGTAGGCGTCCTTGGCATCGTCCTTCAAGCGCTTGACGATCTCATAAGCCTTGTCCAGGCCCTCTTGGTCGCGGTATACGGCGACGTACTGGTTCATCGTCTCGCCGAGCTCTTGCTTGATCTCTGACACCCGCCGTTTTTTCGTGTCTCGCCCACCCCGGGCGATGATTGCGTCGATCATCTTCACGTCCTCGCGCAACTTGGCATCGGTGGTGTCAGGCATCGCCATGGTTGCCGACCGCGCCGCCGCGTGCTCGCCGGCGCGGCGGCCGAAGATCAGCGTGTCAAGCAGCGAGTTGGCGCCCAGGCGGTTGCCGCCGTGCACCGACACACACGCCACCTCGCCGGCGGCGTACAGGCCCTCGATCGAGGTGGCCCCGTTGACGTCGGTCTTCACCCCACCCATGATGTAGTGCTGGCCGGGGCGGATCATGATCGGCTCGCGGGTGATGTCAACGCCGGCGAAGTCCTTGCCGATGTTCACGATCTCGCGCAGCGCCTCCAGGGTGCGCTTGCGCGGCACCTTGGTGATGTCGAGGTAGATCCCATCTTTGTTGGCCCCAACCCCGCGCCCCTCGAGGATCTCGGTCTGCTCGGCGCGGGACACCACGTCGCGCGAGGCCAGCTCCATCTTGTTGGGGGCGTACTTCTCCATGAAGCGCTCACCCTCGGAGTTGAGCAGCACCGCACCCTCGCCCCGGGCGCCCTCTGTTATGAGCAGGCCGTTCTCCACGAGCGTGGTGGGGTGATACTGCACCATCTCCATGTCCATCAGCGGCGCCCCGATGCGGTAGGCCTGGGCGATCCCGTCGCCTGTCACGATCAGGGCATTGGTGGTTGGGCTGTACACCTGCCCGGCCCCTCCGCACGCGAGGATCACGTTCTTTGCTTTGAGTACCTCCATGCGCCCCGAGCGCACGTCGCGCGCCACAACCCCGCAGCAGCGACCGCTGTCGTCTTGTAGTAGCGAGGTCACGAACCACTCCTCATAGCGCTCCACCTGTTCGTGGTGCTTCATCAACTGCTCATACAACACGTGCAGGATCGCCTGGCCTGTGATGTCAGCCACATAGGCGGTGCGCTTCATCGAGGCGCCGCCGAAGGCACGCAGGTCAAGCTCGCCCGTGTCGTTGCGGTGGAAGGTCACCCCGATGTGCTCGAGGTGCATGACCTCCTTGGGTGCCTCCGAGCACATGATCTCGATGGCGTCCTGGTCGCCGAGGAAGTCCGAGCCCTTGACGGTGTCATAGGCGTGGGAATGCCAATCGTCATCCACGCTGATCGCCGCGTTTATACCGCCGGCAGCAGCCACCGAATGGGAGCGCACGGGGTGGACCTTGCTCACGATCGCCACGCTGGAGCCGGCTTGGGCGGCGGCAAGCGCGGCGCGCTGGCCCGCGAGACCTGCGCCGATGATCAATACGTCGTGTGCCGGCATGAGCTCCCTGGGAATCGTCGGAGGAGAAAGGGCGGTGTGTCGGGCGAGACTCTATAACGAGCGCTACCGCGCTCGTCGACCCGCGCCCGCCACGGGAATCCTGTCAGGTGTGCCCAGTCGCCCATATCTGGGTTTGTCTGGGGGTCTGTCTAGCTGTTGTAACACGCTAGGACCCGCCAGCCGGGTTGAGCGCACGACGGATTTGTCTGGTCGTTGAAACATGCTAGGACCCGCCAGCCGGGTTGAGCACACGACGGATCTGTCTGGTCGTTGCCACACGCTAGGACCCCCAGCCGGGTTGAGCGCACGACGGATTTGTCTGGTCGTTGAAACATGCTAGGACCCGCCAGCCGGGTTGAGCGCACGACGGATTTGGGCGACCGTCACGATGCCCTGCAACACTCCGTCGGCATCCACCGCCACCATTCCGCCGAGCCTGCCGAGTCCCTCGCTGCGCAACAGCGACTCCAGCGGCTCTCGCTCGTCGATGCGAACCTGCAAATCCTGCTCGAGCACGTCCCCAACCTCTAGCGCCGGGCGTCCCGCCGCGATCTCCGCGTCGATTCGCTCCGAGCGCACCACACCGAGGAAGTGCCGTGCCTGGTCCACCACCGCAAACCACGGCCGGCGGTGGCGTGCGAAGAACTGCTCCTGAGCGTCGAGCAGCTTCAGCTCAGCGGGCATCGTGGGGGGCTCGCGGTCCATGATGTCCGCCACCGTCACGCTCTGGATACGCTGGCCGAGCGCGCCCTGCATCACCGCGCCGCCTGAAGCCTGGTAGAGGATCAAGCCAAGCACCAGCGTGAACAGCCCAAAACTGTTGCCCGAGAGCAAGCCGAGCAGGCCGAGGAGGCCGAGCACCAGCGCGAACCCTTGGCCCGCCCGGCCGGTGATGCGCGTGCCCCGGTGACGATCGCCGGTACGCCACCAGATCGCTGCCCGCGCGATCCGCCCGCCGTCGAGCGGGAAGGCGGGGACCAGGTTGAAGAGCAAAAGCGCCGCGTTTATGAACACAAGCCACGCCAGCAGCGCCAGTGCTGGAGTGATGGTGAAGCCTTCTCTCAGCAGCAGCGCGTCGAAGAAGTGCCCGCCCGGAGCGAGCGCGAGCGTCGCCACCGCGCACACGAGCAACGTCAGCAGTGTGCCCGCCGGGCCCGCCGCGGAGATCTTGAATTCCTCGCCCGCGGTCTCCGGTTCGCGCGCGGGACGCGCCATACCGCCGAAGAACCACAAGTCGATGCCGAGGATCGCGATTCCCAAACGCCGCGATACGAGCGCGTGTCCCAGCTCATGCACGATCAGCGAGGCGAAGTAGCCGAGCGCGCCGCCCACCGCAACCGTGTAGGCGGTGCTCGTCGATCCGCCCAGCACTTCATGGAAGTATTGAGAGAGATACAGGATCAGGAAGAAGAGGACGAAGAACCAGCTGATACTGACGCCCACCCTGATGCCGAAGATACGCGCCACCTGGATGTTGCCGGGCATGCGCCGTGGTGCTCTCATGGCCATGTATTGATCTTAGGCTGTGGTGGGGCGCGGGAAGGCCGGCGTGGGACGGCTGGTGGACGGGGCAGAGCGGGTGCAAGGAGATGCAACTCTCGCGACGGATGTGAATGAAGGGTGGTTGAGGGTGAGTTGTGTGTGTTCGATTTTGAAATTTTGCGATGGTATATACGCGATGTAGCCACTATCGCAAAATTTCAAAATTTGCATACCAACACCCGGCCCCTCCCAGCGTGCCGAACCGCACCCTCTACCGGTGTGCCGAAGGTCCCGGACCCCTCAGGCCCGCACGTGACCCCGCTCGATGATCGTCTCGAAGTCCGTGCCAGCCGGCAGCGTCCCGTACTCGAGACCCCCGTCGCCGCCGAGGCGCGAAGCGCAGAAAGCGTCGGCGACGGCCGGTGCGCCGTGGCGCACAAGTAGTGAGCCCTGCAGCGCCAAGGCCATGCCCTCCACGACTCGCCGCGCACGCGACTCCAATGTGGCGGGGTCGTTGAACTGCCGCTCCAGCTTCTTCACGTGCTCGTCTAGGCGCGCGTCGGCGCCCTCGGCCTCGCGCAGCTCGTGCATGAACACCTCTAGTGAGCGCGGCGTGCGCACGAGCGCGCGCAACACGTCGAGGCTCATCACGTTGCCCGAGCCCTCCCAGATCGAGGCAAGCGGCGCCTCGCGGTACAGGCGGGGCATACCCGACTCCTCGACATACCCGTTGCCGCCAAGGCACTCCAGCGACTCGAAGGCGTGGTTGGGGGCACGCTTGCACACCCAGTACTTACCGACGGCGGTTGCCAGGCGCTTGAACAGATGTGCGTCTGAGAGCTCGCCCTCACCGGAGGCCGGGCTCTCGGCGCCAGCCTCGTCATAGGCGCGCGCGAGGCGCATCGCAAGCGCGGTGGCTGCCTCGGACTCGACGCACAGATCGGCGAGCACGTTGCGCATCAGCGGCTGGTCGATCAAGAGCTTGCCGAACGCCGAGCGATGGGCAGTGTGGTGGGTGGCGTTGACCACGCCCGCACGCATACCGGCGGCGCCGCCGATCACGCAATCGAGGCGCGTGTGACCCACCATCTCGATGATCGTCGGCACGCCGCGTCCCGGCTCGCCCACCATCCGCGCCCAGGCATTGTGGAATTCCACCTCGCTGGAGGCGTTGGAATGATTGCCGAGCTTGTCCTTGAGGCGCTGGATGTGAAAGGCGTTGCGCGTGCCGTCGGGCAGGACACGTGGCATCAAAAAGCAGGAAAGGCCCTCGTCGGTTTGAGCCAGCACGAGAAACAGGTCGGACATCGGCGCCGAGCAGAACCACTTGTGGCCAGTGATCTCATACTCGGCTCCCGCGCCGCCGCCGTTCACCGGTTGGGCAAAGGTGGTGTTGGCTTTCACGTCCGAGCCGCCCTGCTTCTCTGTCATCGCCATGCCCGCGATCGCCGAGCCCTTCTCGCTGGCGGGGATCAGCCGCGGGTCATAGCTCGTGGCGGTCACGAGCGGTCCCCACTCAGCCAGTAGCTCCGGTTGGGCGCGCAACGCCGGCAGCACCGCGAAGGTCATCGTGATCGGGCAGCAGAAACCCGCCTCAGCTTGCATAGCTGTCATGTAGAGGGCGGCTCGCGCGGCGTGCACCGAGGGTTCTGAACTGGTCCACGGGAGCGAGTGCAGCTCGTGCTCGACGCCCATCTTCATCAGCTTGTGCCAGGCGGGATGGAACTCCACCTCGTCGATGCGGTGGCCGTAGCGGTCGTGTGTGCGCAGTACCGGCTTGTTCTCGTTCGCCAGGCGCCCCCACACCTGTTGCGGCTCCCCGCCGACGAGCGTGCCCAGCTCTGCCGCGCGGTTGCTCACCCAGCCGGCTCCCTCGCGCTTCGTGGCCTCCACCAATGGGATGTTGCTAGAGAAGACGTCAACCCCCTCGAGCGGCGGAACCTGGTTGGCAACCGTGTGGGTCTGCCACTGCGCGTTTGCGTGCGCTGACTGTGAGGCGGTGGCCATCGCCTCACAGGTTACCTCTCCGACACTGCCTCAGTCACAGCCTCCGACACAGCCTCCGCCAGAGCCTCCGACACAGCCTCCGCCAGAGCCCTTCGCGATACCCCTCGGTCGCATATCTTCGGCGATGCCCCGTTGGCGATGCCCCTCCGTTATACCCCTGCGCGATAGCATCGCCCGCCCCGCCCAACGCGTCAAACCCGAGGACCAACACATGGCCAAGATCAAGGTGCACAACCCCGTCGTTGAGCTCGACGGCGACGAGATGACGCGGATCATCTGGTCGTTCATCAAGGAGCAGCTGATCCTGCCCTACCTGGATGTCGACCTGAAGTACTACGACCTCAGTATCGAGAGCCGCGACGCGAGCGAGGATGCGATCACAGTTGAAGCGGCTAACGCGATCAAGCAATACGGCGTTGGTGTGAAGTGCGCCACGATCACTCCCGACGAGGCACGTGTAAAGGAGTTCGGTCTGAAGGAGATGTACCGCTCGCCTAACGGCACGGTTCGCAACATCCTCGGCGGGGTGATCTTCCGCGAGCCGATCGTCATCTCCAACATCCCGCGTCTGGTGCCCGGTTGGACCAAGCCGATCGTGATCGGTCGTCACGCCTTCGGCGATCAATATCGCGCCACCGACCTGGTGGTGCCCGGCGAGGGCAAGCTAACACTCACCTTCACGCCAAAGGACGACAGCGAGCCGATCGAACTCGACGTGTACGACTTTCCTGGCCCGGGCATCGCGGTGGCGATGTACAACCTCGACGAGTCGATCCGCGACTTCGCCCAGGCATCGCTGCGCTATGGACTGGATCGCGGCTATCCCGTGTACCTGTCGACCAAGAACACGATCCTCAAGCGCTATGACGGCCGCTTCAAGGACATCTTCGCGGAGGTCTATGAGAGCGAATTCAAGGCTGACTTCGAGGCCGCTGGGATCACTTACGAACACCGCCTGATCGACGATATGGTGGCGGCGGCGTTGAAGTGGGAAGGCGGCTATGTGTGGGCCTGCAAGAACTACGATGGCGATGTGCAGTCCGACACCGTCGCTCAGGGCTTCGGCTCGCTTGGGCTGATGACCAGCGTTCTGATGAGCGCCGACGGCAACACCGTCGAGGCCGAGGCGGCACACGGCACCGTCACTCGCCATTACCGCATGCATCAGCAGGGCAAGCCCACCTCCACCAATCCAATCGCCTCCATCTTCGCTTGGACGCGCGCGCTGTCCGCGCGCGGACGCATGGACGACACGCCTGAGGTGAGTGAGTTCGCCGATACGCTCGAGCAAGTGTGCATACAGACCGTGGAGGCCGGCAACATGACCAAGGACCTCGCGCTGCTGGTGGGCCCAGAGCAGCCGTGGCAAACCACGCAGGAGTTCCTTGCATCGATCGACGAAAACCTCGAGCGTGCGATGGCATGATCGGTATGCCGTTGCCTTTGAGCGCGACCGACCCTTCACCGCACCGCCACCATTGCAATAGACCCCTATCCAGGAGCTGAAATCCAGTGAGCAATCCAGTACGAGTCACCGTCACAGGCGCAGCCGGCCAGATCGGCTACAGCCTTGTGTTTCGCATAGCCAGCGGTCAGCTGCTTGGCCCCGATCAGCCGATTGACCTGCGCCTGCTGGAGATCCCGCCGGCGATGGGAGCGCTCGAGGGTGTGGCGATGGAGATCGTCGATTGCGCCTTCCCGCTGCTTGCGGATCTCGATCTGCACGACAATCCGCAGGATGCCTTCGACGGTGTGAACATCGCGCTGCTCGTTGGCTCACGCCCACGCACCAAGGGCATGGAGCGCGCCGAGCTGCTCTCAGAGAACGGCAAGATCTTCACCGGGCAGGGCAAAGCACTGAACGAGCATGCAGCTAGCGACGTGAAGGTGCTCGTCGTGGGCAATCCGGCTAACACGAACTGTCTGATCGCCATGAACAACGCTCCCGACGTCCCTCCCGAACGCTTCACCTCGATGATGCGCCTCGATCACAACCGTGCGGTGGCGCAGCTAGCGAACAAGGTGGGTGTGGCGGTCAGCGATGTGAGCAAGATGGGTGTGTGGGGCAATCACTCGCCGACCATGTACCCCGATCTCTTCCACGCCGAGGTCAAGGGCGAGCAGGCGGCGAAGGTCGTCGACGACCAGGCCTGGATAGAGGACAACTTCCTGCCGAACGTCGGCAAGCGTGGCGCCGCGATAATCGAGGCCCGCGGTGCCTCTAGCGCCGCATCCGCGGCCAGCGCCGCAATCGACCATATGCGTGACTGGGTGAGCGGCAGCGGTGACTGGGTGTCGATGGGTGTCGCCTCAGACGGTTCCTACGGCGTACCGGAGGGTCTCATCAGCGGCTTCCCGTGTACCTGCTCAGGCGGCAAATGGTCGATCGTGCAGGATCTTGACATCGACGAGTTCTCCCGCTCGAAGGTCGACGCCTCGGTTGCGGAGCTCAGCGACGAGCGCAGCACCGTTCAGGGCCAAGGCCTCATCTAGACCGAAGTCCTTTGCCTCCTAGCTGATACCTCTCAGCTGAGGGCGTCCCTCAGCTGAAGAAAGCGTCCAGAACGAGAAGAACGAGGACGAGAAGAACGCGTCCCTTAACGAATAACGGCCGGGTGTCGCAACGCGACCCCGGCCGTTTCGTAAATCAAGTGGTCAGATCAGCCGGCTGGATACCAGCCTCTACCCTGCTTCTTGATCTTCTTTTCCTGCTCGAGACCCGGCAGGACGCGATACAGGTAGTTCTGCTTGATGTCCATCTTTGCCGCCAGCTCGGGGATCGTAATGCCGGGCTGTCCTGTAACGAACGACAGGGCCTGCGCGGCACGCGTGCCACTGCCCTTACGACGACCCGCACGGCGACGGGGGGTTGCGGTAGTGGCAGTTGTGCTGGCTGTCTCCTCGGCAACCTTGGCCTTGGGCGGACGTCCACGGCGTGCGCCTGTGGTACGGCTCTTGGAGCCGCGCGGGCGACCGGGGCCGCGACGGACCGGCGTGGCGGCGGAAGCAGCCGGAGCGCTGGCAGCCGCGCGGGGAGCCGATCCGCCAACGCCAGCGAGTGCCGATGCGGCATCCTGGAGGCGGGTGTACTCGTCGATCAGCGGCTTTAGCTCCGCCAGTCGGTCGTTTATCTCTCGGCGCTTCTCGTCAAGGAAGTCAGTCACGATTTGTCCTGTTCACTGGAGTGAATGCCACCCGAAGGTCGGGTTGCACGGTCTATTGAGCTTAACTCTACACAAGATGACCCCCTACTCGTGCACATGTCATCGACTTGCACGCCAATTATCATTGCCGATCGCCATTGGAAACGATGTTTTCGTGGTTTGCCACCAGGGGTCGAGGGGCTCAAGAGGTTGGTGTGGAGATGGTCAGTTCTCTAGCAATGTGCGCAAACGCTCGAGTGTGCGTGTGGCCTCGCGTTCGGGCATTCCCCCAACGAGCGCACGGCTCGCAAGCGCGCCCAGTGGCCCGAGCGGTGGGTGGAACTCGTTGCGGTATTCAAAGCGGGTGCAAGCATTTGAAATGGGGTGCAGTACATACTCCGTGCGAGCGCGCGAGCGGGCGGGTCCGCGCCCTTGCCACACTGCACGCTCTCCCGGCACACACTCCACTAGCGTCCAATGAACGTCCACGCTGACTCCTCTCAGGTGGATCTGCTGATCCATATGGCAGCCAACCTGAGGGGCCCCAACGTCCGCGTAGCGCAGCTTGCGGTGAATGGTGACCCAATCCTCCAGTCGCGCGGGGTCCATCACGGTGTCCCAAACAAGCGCTTGCGGAGCGCCGATCTCGATCGATGCGGTGACTGTGCTCATCGCGAAGCTCAGCGCGCGGCAAGCGGTTCGATCTTTTCCCACTCGTAGAGCGCATGTTCGACGGCTGAGTCGAATGAGTGCAGTTCCACGTTCAATAGCTCAGCCGCATCCTCGTTAGCCGCCAGTAGGTCGCAGTTGAGGCCTTCCATCAGGGGGAGCACCAGCTCGGGTTGCTCATCGGCGAAGACAGCCGCCAGCCGTGCGGCTATTGGTGTGACAGTCACGCCGAGCCCGATACTGGGGCGGGCGAGCATCATCAGCTCGGCGATGCGCTCCACCACATCGCCATAAGTGAGCACCTCGGGGCCGCCGACATCGAGCGAGCGTCCCGCCACCGATGTGCTCGAGGCACAGGCGGCGAGCATCTCCACTATGTCGCGCTCGTCGATCGGCTGTGTGCGAAAGCGTCGCCAGGCTGGGAGTGTGAGCACGGGTAGGCGCTCTACGAGGCGCACGAGGAAGCGAAACGAGCGGGAGCGCGCGCCAATCACGATCGATGCACGTAGTGCAACCGAGTCGGCAACGGCATCCAGCAGGATGCGCTCAACCGCATACCTGCTCGATAGGTGGGTGGACACGCGGGGCCCTCCCGAGGCTCCCGCCAATGCATCGGCTGAGGTGTCCTGTGGGGCGGGGAGCGGACCACCGAGGTACACGATGCGCCTCACTCCGGCTGCTTGCGCCGCCTCGGCGAATGCCTCCGCCGATGCGCGCTCGCGCGCACGAAACGATGTCCCACCCGCCACGCCTGAAGAGGGCTCCATCGAGTGGATCAGGTAATAAGCCACCTCGACATCGCGCATCGCCCCAGGCACCCCGGCTCCGTTGAGCGTGTCACCGATCGCCAGCTCGATATCCGCGATACCAGCCTCGCCGCTCGACGCGAGTGCGCTCTCGACGCGACCGCGGTCGCGAGCGAGGGCGCGCACCTCATGACCCTGCTCGAGCAGGGTCGGAAGCAGCGCCATGCCGACAAAGCCGCTGACACCGGTGAGAAGTACGCGCACCCCACCATGATGACGTTCTCTGCAGGAAACCAGGAAAACTCACGCAAATTGCGTGATGAACGAGAGGATCGTCACATGATCGGGTGTCGATCATGGCAATTTGCGGATAGGAGCGGTTTTCCCTGCGATTTGCGGAGAAGGCTTTCGCTTGCCCTTGAGGGAGGGTGCAGCGGGTGCTTTGATCCTCACTCGTCCAATCGAGTCGCGAGTCAAAGGGGAGTCAGTGCCGAGAACACAGAGCAAGCGAGCCACCCGCAAGGTCACCTGTGACGATTGTTACTTCCGGTGCAACCTGTTGTGTGCGCTGGAGCTCGCCGAGCCCTGTGCCACCTTCCGGCCCGCCGAGGCCAAGCTTGCGCCGCCGCAGCAACTGCGTTTCGTGTTCCGCCAGGAGCGCCGCTCACGCGCCGCATGGGCGTTTCCCTCCGCGCAAGAACAAGCGGCCCTTCACCGCGTTTAGGGCTTTACCGCCTCTAAGTGGCTCCCTGGAGTCTGCAGCCACGCTGTAGTCGCGGCCACGCTGTAGTCGCGGCCACGCTGTAGTCGCGGCCACGCTGTAGTCGCGGCCACGCTGTAGTCGCGGCCACGCTGGAGTCGCGGCCACGCTGGAGTTGGGCTATGGGGTCGGACTACCTGGGAGTCCCCTTTGCGGGCGCCTCGGCTGGTGCTGGGCCGGCAGTCGAAAGGCCGCGACGACGCTTCTCGGTCCGCTCCGTGTGACTAGCGATCCAGTTCGCTCCGGGAGTGTCGCTGAGCCCGTGCGCCACAATCGAGCAGAACACGACAAGCGCGGCAAGGTCGAAGATGCGTTGGCCGTTGGCTATGTGTTGGTCGAGCACCAGCAGCGAGAAGGTCATGGTTGCAATCCCCTTCGGGCCGAACCAACCCATAAAGAGGCGTGTCTGAGCATCGGTGCTCGTGCCGATCAGCGCGATCCATACCGCGAGCGGTCGCGCGATCAGGAATGTGGCTGCCACAAGGCCGAGTGCGGCCCAGCCGCTGCTCTCCAGCGCGTTCAGTGTGAGCAGCGAGCCGAAGACAACGAAGATGCCAAGCTTGACGATCTCGACGATCTCATCGGCGCGGCGCTCGAAGTGCAGGCGCAGATCGGGACGGCGAAGGCCAAGCACGATCGCCGCGACGAAGACCGCGATGAAGCCATTGCCGCGTGGCGAAAGCACCGTAACTCCATAGGTGGCAAACGCCACGCCGAGCGCGTACAGCGACTTCTGATGAGAGGGGATTGGATGCTCGAGCGGACGGCTGCTCTCGCGCGGCATCAGCAGCGAAGCGAGGTAGCCGCACGCCAGCCCGTAAACGAAGCCGAGACCGACGTCCTGCAGCACGAAGCGCCACCAGACGAAATGCTGCGATTGGCTGGATAGAGCCGCAAGGAAGGTGAGTACCGCGGGCAACGCCAAACCGTCGTTCAAGCCGGACTCGAGATTGAGCGAATGGCGAACGAGTCGAGGGACGCGTGGGTTGGTGACGATGCTCGAGGTGAGCACCGGGTCGGTCGGTGAGAGCAGCGCGCCGAGTAGCAGCGCCTCAGTCCAGGACAGTTCTACAAGCAGATGCGCCGCCACCGCCACGATGCCCGCGGTGATGGGCATTGCGATCGCGAGCTTGCGCAGCGGTAGATGCCACGCTCGTTGGAGCATCTCGCCCTCTACCTCCAAGCCGTCTCGAAAGAGGATCACGATCAGTGCCACGAATGCGAGGTCCTCGACGAACCCCGAGTTCGCGCGGAAGCTGACCAACTGCAGACCGCCGTCGCCGACGAGGAACCCGGCGAGCACGAACATGGCCGCGAGCGACAGGAACGAGCGCTGTGCGAGCCCCGAGGCGAGCGCTCCGACGATCAAAAGTGTGCCGAGGAACGCGGCGGTGGCCGGAAAGGTAGGCACCCGCTTAGCTTCTCATGCGTCCGGTGCGCCAAACATCGAGGGTATGGCCTCGATCATCAAGGGTATATTGGACGTGATCTTCAAAAGCTCTCTCTCAAAGCTCTCAGCGGAGGCGGTGGCCAAATGGCAGCAAAAGACAGAATCGGCAAAGCAAGCGAAGCGTTGCGCGGTAGCGACTACCTCAAACACCTCGTCGAAGACGAGCAATTGCGCGAGAACCTGCTTGCGGCGTATGCGGCGGGACGTAGTGCCTACGGACGCATGAGCAACGGCAAGCCGGCAGGTAAGGCGCTACTAGAGGATCGCAAGCTCCAGCGCCAGCTATCCGAAGCCGCGAGCGCGCTTAGGGACGCGTCATTCGCGATCCGCCAGCCGGCCGCTAAGCCGAAGCGCAAAGGCGGTCTCGGTCGTGCGCTGCTGTTGCTGATGGTCGGTGCGGTCTTGGCGCTGGCTCTCAGCGAGGATCTGCGCTCGAAGGTCCTCGATCTGCTATTTGGCGCCGAGGAGGAGTTCGACTACAGCTCCACCACGATGCCAGCGCAGGACGCTCCTGCCGCGGCGGATATGCCGGCGGCTTAACTACGTACATACACCCTCGCTTTCGGACCCTCAGACATGACGCATACTGCGACCGCCGATACCAACGGGTCGCTGGCCGACGACGCGGTGCCACAGCGCGAGGCTCGTGAGTTGACGGATGCACCCACGCGCTCGCTCTCCGGCGAGAAGGCCCAGCGCATCGTCGAGGCGATGCGCCACAGTGTGGCGCGCAGAGGTGCCGCCGGCTCGACCTTCGACCATGTCTCGCGTGAGGCCGGCGTATCGCGTGGGTTGCTGCACTATTACTTTGGCACCAAGGAGCAGCTACTTGTGGAGGCGGCGCGGCGCGACTGCGAGTTGCGCATCGAGGCGCTCGAGCAACGCCTGGCAGGCGCGCAGACGGCCGACGATTTCATCGCCCTGTTGGCGCAGAACCTGCAGGAGACAGCCCGCGAGGATCCGGACTTCGTGACGCTCGTGTTCGAGCTCTTCACCCTATCGCGGCGCAATGCGGAGATAGCGGTGGAGTACGCGCGGCTCGTGAGTCGTACGCGGGAGCGCCTGGCCAGCATGCTGGCGGCAGCTCAGGAGGATGGAGTGCTGCGTCTTCACGCCGACCCGGAGGCGGTTGCGGACATCCTCTTCTCGCTCGGCGACGGCTTCGCGCTGCGCTTGATCGCCGAGCCCGATCGTGACTTCACGGCGTCGATCCAAGCGGGCATCGAGTGCGCCCGCTCGCTCGTGGCCGACTGACAACTCAAGCCGCGCTCTTATAATCGGCTGGCATGCCCATCTACGAGTACAGACGGCCCGACGGCAGCACCTTCGACATCCAGCAGGCGTTCAGCGAGGATCCGCTCACCGAGGATCCCGATACGGGGGTGCCTGTCGCGCGCGTGTTGCACGCGCCTGCCGTGCATTTCAAGGGCAAAGGCTTCTACAACACCGACTACGGCACGCGCAAGCGCCAGCGCGAGAACGCCGCCTCTTCCGACAGCTCTTCTACTAGCTCCTCTAGATCCTCGGGAGACTCATCCTCGGGCGAGGGCTCCTCCTCCGACTCTTCCTCGAAGGGCGATTCCGCTGGCAAGAGCGAGACGAAAAAGAGCGAGTCGAACGCCAAGCCGGAGAAGAAATCCGGCGAGGCCAAGCCGGTCGCGGCCGCTAAGTAAGCGACCGCCGGCGGGTCGTCGTAGGTGTCATAGCCACGTGTTGGACCGATGTGGACACCCCTTCATGCACGTCCCGCGGATAGTTGGCGAGCTGCGCACGCGGCTTGGACGGTCAGATCGTTTAGGGCTACGCGTGAGATCAGCCTGCAAGAAAGCGCGCGGCGGCGGCGCGACGCTCATTTTCTGACACGGCGAGACCTTCTTCGCCATCGGGCAATGTGATGTTCCCCGATGGCTCGAGCACTCGCGTCGGCGGCGTGCCGCCTATGGCGAGCGCCCCGAATAGGCCGAGCAGGGTCGGGCCGCTCATGTCTGAGATGATCGCCGGCGGGGCGTTCCAAGCGATCAGTGGCAGCCGTACGAAGCTCGAGAAGGACTCGAGGCGCGACTTCATGTCGGTGAACAATGCCTGTTGGTGCTCCTCGCGCTGGATGTCGGTCTCCTGGGGTGCACACAGGTTCTCGCGGGTGCGAGACAGCGCGAGTGCCTGCTTGCCGTTGAGAAGGTGGGTGCCAGGTGTTAGGCGCAAGGTATAGCCACCATTGCGGGTGCCGCCGTCGAGATTCGACACGATGCATCCCCCGGTGTAGTAGACCCCGCCCATCGCGTCGATCAGCTGCGGGAAGTTTTCGAAGTTGACTTCGACCACATGGTTGATGGGTATGTGCAGAAGATTTTCGATCACCGTGATCGAGAGCGCGGGACCGCCGAACTCGTGGGCGGCGTTGATCTTCTGTAGGCCGTGGCCGGGGATCTCGACAACGGTGTCGCGTGGGATCGACAGGCGCGCGGAGTGACCGCCGCCGGTGCGGATCAACATGATCGTGTCTGAGCGGCCAAAGCCGGAAGTTTCGGCTCCAGGTTCCCTGCTGTTCTTCGGTCGCCGATCGGAGCCGAGTACGAGGATATTGTTGGCTGAAGTCAGTGGGTAGCCGGCATGCTTGAGCACACTCGCGACGTCCGAGGGCAGCGAGGTGCGCTCGAAGTGTGCGCTGAGAAGGAACAGCACTAGCGAGAGCCCTAGCCAGCCAAGCACGATTGCCAGCAGACCCACCAGTATGCGCTTGGGGGTAATTCGTTCCCGCCAATCGCGTCGCGTTGCGCCGTTCTCCTTTCTCGCCTTGCGCCCGTCGCGCGGGGACTTCAGCGAAAGTCCTTTCTCCCAGGCGTCGTCCTCGTGCCGTCCAGGCAGTCGTGGGACGGCGCGGTAGCGGGTGTATCGCGGTTTGTCGTTTGGGTCGGGGGTCACTGAGCTGTTGTTGCTGAACTAGAGCCTCGCGATCGCGAGGCTTGGGTGGAAGCTCTGTCTTGGGCCGCCGGTTGTGATGAAGCCCAGCCCACCGGATCGATGAGTGGGACCCTATATTCCTCGGATGACCACCCCGGATGGCGCAGTAGGGCGGCTGGTGGTGTGTCCCACCCCGATTGGCAACCTGGGGGATGTGACCCTACGCGTGCTCGATGCGCTACGCAACGCGGAGGCGATCGCCTGTGAGGACACGCGCCGCACGCGGGTGCTGCTCGATCGTTACGAGATCGAAGGGTCGCTCGTCAGCTATCACGAGCACAACGAGCGCGAGCGCGCCGCCGAGCTGGTGGGGCGCATCGAAGCGGGAGCCGTGCTGGCGCTTGTATCCGACGCCGGCACACCACTCGTGTCGGACCCCGGTTACAAGCTTGTGCAGGCGTGCATCGCCGCCGGACTGCCGGTAGAAGTGTTGCCGGGCGCGAGCAGTGTCGTGACCGCGGTCGTTGCTTCTGGCCTGCCGTCGGAGCGCTGGCGTTTCGTGGGCTTTCTGCCGCGCAAGCGGGCCGAGCTGGAGCGGGTGCTGATCGGCGACTCAGCCACGCTAGTGGCGTTCGAGTCGCCCGCGCGTCTGGCTGCCACGCTCGAGCTGCTCGCGGAGGTCGACGCCGAGCGTCCCGTGGCGGTGTGTCGGGAGCTGACCAAGCTGCATGAGGAGATCCGCCGCGGGTCAGCCGGTGCGGTTGCTGTTCACTATCGCGAGCATCCGCCACGTGGAGAGATCGTGCTTGTCGTCGGGGCTTCTGAGCACGGGCGTGGGGATCGTGATGAGGCGCTTGCGGCGCTTGAAACGCTCGTAGACGCGGGCGCGCGAGTGCGGCCGGCCGCCGGGGTTGTGGCCAAGCTCACGGGAGTCAGTGCCAATGAGCTGTACAGGGCACTCACAGGGTCCTAGTGCACAATTGAAAACCTGGTTGTGTGGGCTGAACGTGGCACTTTGGCTGGTTGAGCGGCAGGCTCATTGCCGGCGCCTTGGGTGGACGATCGCCGGATGGGCGCTCGTGCCAACCGCCCAGTAGCCTGGGATGACGATGTCCTTCTATGTAACCACCCCGATCTACTACGTCAACGCGGCGCCACACCTCGGCCACGCGTACACCACGATCGCTGCCGACGTGCTGGCGCGCCACCATCGTCAGCGCGGGGAGGAGGTGTACTTCCTGACCGGCACCGATGAGCACGGCGAGCCCGTGGCCGATGCGGCACACGCGCTTGGCGTGGAGCCACAGGAGCTGGCCGACCGCAACTCCGAGCGCTTCAGGGCGCTTGCGCCAAAGATCGGGGCAACAAACGACTTCTTCATCCGCACCACCGATCCGCAGCACATGGCGGTGGTGCAAGAGATCCTCTCGCGGGTGCGCGATAACGGGCACGTTTACATGGGCACCTACGAGGGCTGGTATTGCCCGAAGTGCGCCGACTTCAAGGCGGAGAACGAAGTCGACGACGGCGAGCTCTGCCCGATCCACCATGTGCAGCTGACACGTGAGCAGGAGGACAACTACTTCTTCGCGCTGTCTGCCTTTCAGGAGCCACTTGAACGTCTCTATGCCGAGCATGAGGACTTCGTGGCGCCGAAGACTCGCTACAACGAGGCGCTGTCGTTCATCCGCTCGGGCCTGCGAGACATACCCCTGACAAGGCACAAGTTGACGTGGGGGGTGCCGGTGCCGTGGGATGAGGAGCACGTGTTCTACGTGTGGTTCGACGCGTTGCTCAACTACTACTCGGCGCTCTCCTATGGCACTCCCCCGGCGAGGGTTGTGCCTGCGGATCGGCTCTCCTCACGCGCAAATGGGGGGCAGGCCGGTGGAGATACCCTCACCGGGACGTTCTGGCCACCCGACGTTCACCTGATCGCCAAGGACATATTGCGCTTCCACGCGGTGTACTGGCCGGCGCTGCTGATGGCCGCCGCCATCGAGCTGCCCAAGCGACTGTTCGTGCACGGCTACCTGTTGATGGACGGGGAGAAGATGAGCAAGTCGCTTGGCAATGTGCTCGACCCGTTCGCGGTGATCGATCGCTTCGGCTCCGACGCCCTGCGCTTCTATCTGTTGCGAGACGTGCCCTTCGGCCAGGACGGCTCGGTATCCACAGCGTCGTTCGAGCAACGCTACGAGAGCGAGCTGGCCAACGACTATGGCAACCTCGCGAGTCGCTCGATCGCGATGATCGTGCGCTATCGCGAAGGGGCGGTGAGCGAGGGAGACCCCGACGGACTGCTCCAGCAGGATTTCAACGGTCTCTCGCGTCGGGTGGCGGGCTTGCTCGATCGAGTGGAGCTGACGAACGCGCTCGATGAGGTCTGGAGACGCGTGCGTCGCCTGAACCGCTACGTAGAGGAGCAGACCCCCTGGCAGCTTGCCAAGGACCCGGAGCGAAGTGAGGATCTCGACCGCGTGCTGCGTACGCTCGCCGAGGGGCTACGGGTGGTATCGGTGCTGTTGCACCCCTACCTGCCGGAGAGCACCGAGCGGCTGCTCGCGGCGCTGGGCGCCCCCGATCTCTCATTCGCTGAAGCTGACTTCGGCGAAGGCTCTATACGGCAGGTGCAGGCAATCGAGCCGCTGTTCCCCAAGAAGGAAGCGGGTGACCCGGCTGCCCAGCCGGCGTCGGCGTGATGCTGCGTGGAGGCTCCGTGATGCGCTCCACGTGGGAGGACATGTCGCCGGTGAGAACCGGAGTGAGCCGCGTGGACATGTCGTCGGTGAGGGCCGGAATGAAGCTGCGTGGACATGTCGTCGGTGAGGGCCGGAATGAAGCTGCGTGGACATGTCGTCGGTGAGGGCCGGAATGAAGCTGCGTGGACATGTCGTCGGTGAGGGCCGGAATGAAGCTGCGTGGACATGTCGTCGGTGAGGGCCGGAATGAAGCTGCGTGGACATGTCGTCGGTGAGGGCCGGAATGAAGCCGCATGGACGCCATTTCGGCCCTTGTGGACGCTGGAGAGCGCGAAGTGATTGACAGCCACACCCACCTGCACCTATGCGAGCAATCCGATGCGGAGTTGGTGGAGCTAGCGGTGGCAGCCGGTGTGAAGCGGATGCTCACAGTGGGTACCGACAGCGCCTCTTCTCGCGCTGCACTCGCCGCCGCGGAGGCATTCCCACAGGTGCTCGCGGCGGTGGGACGCCATCCCAACGAGGCTCACGGCTTCAACGGCGTCGATGTGGCGGAGCTGCGAGCGCTCGCTGAACACGAGCGCTGTGTGGCGATCGGCGAGACCGGGTTTGACTTCTTTGTTCGAGATGGCTCACCCGGCCCACCTCGCGCAGATCAAGAGCGGGCGTTCTCAGCGCATATAGCGCTCGCGCGTGACACCGGCAAGCCGCTTGTCATCCATACGAGGGCCGCCGAAGAGGACACGCTTGCAAAGCTCGCCGCGGAGGCCGATGGGGTGCGAGTGGTGATGCACTGCTTCTCGATGCCACACAGGTTGACGGAGTGCCTGGAGCGCGGCTACATGATCTCCTTCGCCGGCAACGTCACATACAAAAGCGCCGCCGACCTTGCCGAAGCGGCCACGTCGGTGCCGGCGGAGCGGCTGCTCTTGGAGACCGATGCGCCATACCTCACACCGCAAGCGGTACGCAAGCATCGCAACCAGCCCGCGTTCGTAATGCATACCGCAGCCTTCGTGGCGGAGCTGCGTGGAGTGTGCCTGGCTGAGCTCGGGGCAACCGTGGAGCGCAATGCCGAGCTTGTGTTCGGATGGTGAGCGGCAGATCGATTGGGTCAGGGCAAGAGCCCGACCCTGATATGCAACCGTCCGGCCGTGGCATGCGACCGTCCCCATCTCGCGAGCAGCAGCTCGCCTCACGCGAGCACGTACCCGCGGCAAGCAGAGACGGCGAGCCAGTTCAGCCGAGTTTGCGGCGCATGCGCCAGTTTGCGATCCGTCCCGATCGTGACCTCGGTCAGAACTTTCTGATCGACTCGAACATCCTTGGCGTGATCGAGCGCGCGGCGGAGCTTCCCCCTGTGGGGACTCCCGACAGCGAGGGCCAAGCACACCAGCTCGAGGATGTGGTGCTCGAGATCGGCGGAGGATTGGGCGTGCTCTCAGAGCACCTAGCGGTGCGCGCCAAGCACGTGCATGTGGTTGAGATAGATGAGCGCTTGCGTGCGGCGCTGCTCGACGCCACCGATGGGCATGCCAACGTGAGCGTGCATTGGGGAGACGTGATGACGCTCGATCTCACGGCGTTCTCTCCCGCGCCAACCAAGGTGGTGGCGAACCTCCCATACGGCGTGGCGGCGGGAGCCTTGCTACGCACGATCGAGGAGCTGCCGCAAGTAGGGCTGTGGGTGGCGATGGTGCAACGCGAGGTGGGAGAGCGTCTTGCGGCGGGCGCTGGCGACGCCGCATACGGTGTGCCGTCGGCGATCGCCCAGCTCGCCTGCGAAGTGCGTGTGCTCAGGGCAATTCCGCGTAGTGTGTTCCATCCAGTGCCGAACGTCGACTCTGTGCTCGTGGGCATGCGCCGTCGAGGACCGGCGCCGAGCGCGGGTGTGCGAGCACTGGTGGGCGGGGCGTTCGCGCACCGCCGCAAGACGCTTGCGAGATCGTTGGTGCTCTCTGGGGTACAGCGCTCCCGCGAGGACATCCGCGATGCACTGGTCGAGCTCGGCCATCCCGCGGACGTGCGCGCTGAGCGCCTGGCGCCAGGCGAGTTCGTCGAGCTCGCGAGGATACTGGCGTTGTGAGCCTTATCGCGGTCCTCCCGTTGTCTCTACGCCCCTCATGTTCCTTCCATGGGTGGCTCGAGGCATCGAAGGCACGCGCTTCTCGCTCCTCGCATGAGTGGCTTGAAGCGCCGAAGGCTCCTGGCCGATGACTCCTGCCGATCACGCCCTGCCGTTGCCGTTGCGCACGCTGGCCCCAGCGAAGATCAACCTGGGCCTGTTCGTGGGGCCCACACGTCACGACGGGCGTCATGAGCTCGTGAGCGTTATGCAGTCGATCTCGCTAGCCGACGAGCTCACCCTGGAGCCAGCCTCACCAGGAGCGGAGCACGACGAAGTGGTGTGCCCGGGGGTCGCCGGCGAGAACCTCGCGGAGCGAGCGCTGGGGCTCTTCCGTGAGGCCACAGGCTGGAAGCAAGCGCGGGTGCGGCTCACGATCGACAAGCACATACCGGTGGCCGCCGGGTTGGGAGGGGGCTCCGCGGATGCCGCTGCCGCGCTGCGACTTGCTAGAGCGGCATCGGGACTTGGGGATGAGGATCTATTGGTCGTGCTCGCCGAGGAGCTTGGTGCGGACGTGCCCGCGCAAGTGGCTCCTGGGCGCTGGCTTGCGACAGGCGCGGGGGAGCTACTGGAGGCGCTCCCCGATCCCGTGTCTGCGCTCGGCGTGCTTGTGTTGGCGCACACCACGCAACTCTCCACCGCCGATGTATACGCCGAGGCAGATCGGCTTGCCTCTTCCCAGACAGGCGACGTCGCACGCGATGCCCACTCGTTGCGGGAACGTCAGCAAGTATTGAGGAAAGCGTTCGAGCTGGGCGTGGCGCTGCCTAGCGAAGCGGAGCTGCTGCACAACGATCTCCAGGCGGCGGCTGTAGCGCTGTGCCCGACGATTGAGCAGGCGCTGGAGCAGGCGCTTGAAGCTGGTGCGGAGCTGGCGTTCGTGAGCGGTTCCGGCCCAACGGTGGTGGGGCTGTTCGGGCGCGCAAACGGCTTGCAACGCGCGCAACGTGCCGCCGCGGGCCTGGGGGGCCGCGAGCCCGACCCGGTTGCCGGGGTGTCCGTGGATTCCAGCTTTGCCCAGGTGCACTCGCTTTGAAGCCGGTCGGGAGGCCGTTATCGGACGGCCGCGTACTTCGCGCAGGCGTACAGCTGCCACGTACGTAACAATGCGATCTCGTGAATCCCCAGAGTTGATGTGTGAAACAGCACACCAGGGAGCGCTATGAGCACCACCACCATCACCGATCTCGTAGCTGCATGTGCCGGAGTATTCGGATTGGCCCTGTATGTCGGTTTGATCCTGGTACCGGCATGGGGCTCCTACTCGCGCGTGTGGGAGCGCCTCGCGGCCACCGTCCTGTCGCTGTACGTGCTTGGCGTATTTGTCGGCGCAGGTGTTCTGGCTGCACTCCTCGCCGTCTACCTCTGGGGCTGAGTGGTGTCCGAGCTCGTTGGGCTGGACGCCGTCACCGAGGCGGTTGAGTCAGGCGCCGGTTTGCCCGAGGTAGTGCGCGCCGCCTCGCGAGCGCTCGACGCGAGCCTCGCGGTGACGGATGCCGCAGGCGCCACGATCGCTGTGGCTGCCCGCTCGAGTGCAGACGAGCGCTCGCTGCTTGCGGGAGCGGAGGGTGTCACGAGCCTGCCGTTGCGAGTGGCCGACGCGGTCGTTGGGTCATTGCATATGCGTGCCCGCACCGATCCCACACCGCTTGTGCGCAGGCTGCTCGTCACGATGATCGCCTCTGAGGTCGAGCGTGTGCGTGCCCCCGATCTCGCCTCGGAGAATGCCGTCGCCGAGTTCCTGCGGGTTGCACTTGGAAGTACCCCAGTTCCCCGCGAAGAGCTGCTCGCGCGCGCTGTCGAGCTGTCGCTCGATTTGAAGGATGGGGCGAGCGTGATCGTCGCCCGCGCCCATCCCCAGACGCCCACCGAGGAGGGCTGGCGCGCTCGTGCCCGCGCAGTCGCCGAGCGCGGTGCCCGTGCGGTGGTGGGCAGATCGATCGCTGCCCTCTCAGAGAGGGATGGGGCGGCTGGAGTGGAGATCCTGTTGCTTGTGCCCGGCAGCGACGAGCCGGCGGCGGCCCGTGCCGCCGAAGCGGTGTTGCGCGAGATGGAGAGCGCTCTATCGGGTTACACGTTCGCGCTCGGGCGCAGTCGCATCGCCGAGGATCCGGGCGAGCTGGGACGCGCTGCGGGGGAGGCGCTGCTGGCCGCGAACGTGGCCGAGGGCAACTCGTGGGAGGGAGGGCCCCTCGCCTTCGAGCAAACCGGCGCCTACCGTCTGCTATTGAGCGCTATGAGCGAGAACCCAAGCGAGCTACAGCGCTTCTACTCGGAGACGGTCGAGCCGCTGGTGGCCTACGACGAGCAGTACGAGACCGACCTGTTGCAAACGCTTGAGACCTTCCTGGAGGCCGATGGCAACGTGGCGGGCACCGCCCAGCGGCTGTTTACTCATAGGCACACCATCTACTACCGACTCGAGCGCGTCCGTGAGCTCACCGGGCTGGACGTGAGCTCCAGCGATGGTCGCGAGAAGCTCAGTCTCGGCTTGAAGGCGATGCGGGTGCTCGGGATCTCCTCCGCCCGCGGCCCCGCCTCCGAGGACGGCGCCCGTGGGGGTCGCGTTCCACGACGCTCCTGATTATCCGCGGGCGGCGAACTCCACGGTGTAGGTGGCCCCTGGCGCGCCGCTGGCGAGACTGGGCGGTGTGGCGGCGGCGACACCCACCCCAACGTCGCGAAAGGCGGCGGTGAGCACGATCTCCCGATGCGGAGGCGAGTGCATCCAGGCGCTCACCATCGCCGCGGGAGTCGCGAGACTTTCGGTGCCCCAACCGATGTTCTGGGCAATCGCCAAACCACGTGCTCCCGAGGCATAAGGGGAGGCAGTGATCCGCTGCCATGGCGTGGCACCGCTCAGGCCGTTGTCGTCGAAGTAATTGCCCACCACCATCGCGGTTGCCTGTCCGGTGGCTATTTGCTGCAGGTAGCCGTTAGGTCGCAGCAGGCGGAGGTTGAGTGCCTCGCGTTCGTGCTCGATCAGGCATAGCGTCGCGGCCGCGATGCGTGAGGTGTTCGACGGAGTCGGGCGCAAAGTCGAGTTGCCACAGGTCGAGCGTGTCCGGCGCCGCGTGTGTCCCCGTGGGCTCGCGCTTGCCAAGCTTGCGCCTAGCGGCCCACACATTGCCGCTATCACCGCGGTCGTCGCTAGTAGCACGGTCATAGCCGCGCCCGCCCACCGCCTCATAGCCAACCCCCTACCCACGACACCGCAATTATTCTTGCAGAGCCAGACGAGTTAGGTGCGAGGCCTACTGTCCCTAGCCCTCGCCTCTAAACGTCCCCCATGACATCATCATCTGACACGACCGTCCGCTGTGGGGAGTGGGGTAATGGCAGCCCAGAAGACTTTGACTCTTCAAGTCCTGGTTCGAGTCCAGGCTCCCCAGTCACACGCACTGTCTGCTTTGAGACGCGTTCGTGCCGTAGGTAGAGTCTGCCCATGGCCGCCCCTACCGTCCTGATCCTCGCAGCGGGCCAGGGCACGCGCATGCACTCCAGCACTCCGAAGGTGCTGCACGAGCTGTGCGGTATCCCGATGGTGCTGTGGCCCGTTCGGGCGGCGCTCGCTGCAGGGGCTGGGCGTGTAGTCGTGGTTGACTCGCCAGCCCGCGCTCTGGAGGGGGTGCTGCCGGAGGCAGTAGAGCTGGTTGTGCAGCGGCAATCCGATGGAACGGGAGGCGCCGTTCGTGCGGCTGCGGACCTGATAGACCCGGAGGTCCCCGTTGTAGTTCTCAGCGGTGATGTTCCGCTCGTCAGCCCGGAGGCGATCGGTGAGCTCCTCAACGCGCACTCCCGCAACGGAGCGTCAGCCACCATGGCTACGACCCTGCTCGAGGACCCCACCGGCTATGGGCGGGTTGTGCGTGACCCCGACGGGTCGGTGGCCCGTGTGGTGGAGACCAAGAAGCCCGGTGACGCCAGCGACGCCGAGCTTCAAATCCGCGAGGTCAACTCCGGCATATACGTATTCACCGGCTCCGCTCTGCTCGGTGTCCTTGCGCAGCTCACTTCCGATAACGCCCAGGGCGAGCTCTACTTGCCGCAGACGCTTGATCTCCTGCGGGCGGGCGGTGCCACAGTCGCCGCCCACGTCGTGGGCGATGAGCGGCTCATGCTCGGCGTAAATGACAGGGTCGCGCTTGCGCACGTACGTGCGCTCGCCCAGCGCGCCATCGCCGAGCGCCACATGCTCTCAGGAGTGACCATCGTCGACCCGTCTTGTGTTCAGATCGATGTGGATGTGGAGATTGGTCGAGATACGGTTATCGAGCCATTTACCACGATTCGCGGAGCCACCAGGATCGGCAGCGACTGTACGGTGCGCCACTCCCATCTCGTGGATTGCGTGCTCGAAGACGGCGTAAGCGTTGGGCCATTCGCCTATCTGCGTCCCGGCACCGTCCTGCGCGAAGGTGCCAAGGCGGGGACGTTCGTGGAGATCAAGAACTCCGATGTTGGCCAGGGCGCGAAGATCCCACATCTCTCCTACATCGGCGACGCGGACGTAGGAGAGCGCACGAACTCGGGTGCTGGCACCATCACAGCGAACTACGACGGTCGCTCCAAGCACCGCACCACGATCGGCAGTGGCGTACGTGGAGGAGTAGATACCTCGTTTGTGGCCCCTGTCACGGTAGGCGACGACGCCTATACCGCCGCTGGCTCGATCATCACAGAGGACGTTCCGCCAGGCGCTCTGGCTGTCGCACGGGTGCGCCAGGAAAACCGCGAGGGCTACGCTCGCCGCGCGCGAAGAGGAGTCATGAGCTATCGCATTTCCGTCCGCCTTCGTCGCGGCCTCTACACTCCCGGATGAGATGAGCAGCGTGATCGATCCGCGCACGCAGCCGTACCCACCGACGAGCCTGCCAATCGACTACGACAAGCGGTTGATGCTCTTCTCGGGGCGTGCCAACCCCCAGCTTGCCCTCGATATATCCGAGAAGCTCGGCGTCGACATCGGGCCGGTGACGCTGAAAACGTTCTCAAACGGCGAGGTGTACTGCCGTTATGAGGAGTCGATCCGTGGCGCCGACGTGTTCATCGTGCAGTCCACCTGCGGTAATCCCACCACAGGCGTAACCGCGAACGACTCGCTGATGGAGCTGCTGTTCATGATCGACGCCGCGGTGGGCGCCTCCGCGCACCGGGTGATCGCGGTGACCCCTTGGTTCGGCTACTCCCGTCAGGACAAGAAGTCAGCGCCACGCGAGCCTATCTCGGCGCGTCTTGTCGCTCGCATGATCGAGGCCGCCGGTGCCGACCGTGTGCTCACGATGGACCTTCACGCCGGCCAGATTCAGGGCTTCTTTCAGAAGCCCGTCGATCACATGACCGCACTGTTCATGCTCACCCAGTACTTCAGCGACCTTGGTCTCTCCGACCTCGTCGTGGTTGCCCCCGACGCCGGTCGAGTCAAGCTCAACAAGAGGTTCGCCTCGAAGATAGGAGCAGAGCTCGCCATCCTCGACAAGGAGCGTCCCGCCCAACAGGTCGCTGAGATCGGCTATGTCATCGGCGACGTAAAGGGCAAGACGGCGGTGATCGTCGACGACATGATCGATACCGCTGGCACGCTCAAGGCGGCGGCACGCACCGTTCTTGACGCCGGCGCCGAGAGCGTCTACGCGGCGGCCACCCACGCTGTCTTCTCTGGAGATGCCTTCGAGAATCTCGCGGCTTCCGGTTTCAAGGAGATCGTTGTCACCGACACCATTCCCGTGCGCCCTGGGATCCCCGGCAACATTCGTGTGCTGCCTTGCGCTGAGCTGCTCACAGACTCGATCCGCCGCATCTTCACAGACGACTCCGTCAGCGAAGTGTTCGGCGGCGAGAATCAGTTGTTCTGAGCGGCTGGCATCGAGTGAGCGTCGTGGGCCCGCCCCAATGCGCCGACGCCGACGGCAACCCCACTGCGCGACTTGTTCGGCCGTCTGCGCCGCAGACATACTCGTGCCGATCCTGCTCTTGTTCGTCGTCTTCTTGGTTCTCAGCGCCCTGCTCGCGCGCTTCTTCTCGGCCGAGAATGTAGAACGAGACGACGTCTTCTCAGTACTACAAGCCGAGACCGTCTGGCAACGAAAGCGGGCTCTTCTCCCGGCTTTCCGGCTGCGCGCGGTTCCCAACTGCGTGTCCGATGGTCAAGGCCGAACGCCGCCACCCTGCGCCGACACGGTTCCATCAAGATCTCTCGACTCACTTCCTCCACCGCCCATTCGCTCACCGGTGCCACCGGTCCTACACGCGTGGCATGGACTGTGCTCGGGCGTCTCCCGGTAGTCCAATGCGTCAACGTCAAGCGCACCGGGAGCTTCCTTACGGGCATATCGGTCGCATTGCTCGCGCTCGGCAGGCCGATTCCAAACGAAGGGAACTGCTGAATCGCGGTGGGCGAAACCTCGACGAAGCGGATTGCTAAAGTCCTCGACCTCCTCATGGCTACGCCACTACCAAGCTCGACGTTGCGAGTCGCAACCCTGACGGTTCACGCTCCGCACGGCGCCTACGCCGTACTGGACGCATCCCTGGGGTGCTCTACGGCGGCGACTCCGAGCCTGTCAGCTTCAGCGTCGACGCACGCGAACTGCGCATCGCACTCGCCGGCTCGGGCGCCGTGGTCGATCTCAGCATCGACGGCTCCAAGGCCACCCCGGTCGTGCTCAAGGAGGCCCAACGCGATCCCGGTGCGCGGCGAGACCACCCATGTGGACCTGTCTGCGGGTGCGTCTGGACAAGCCGATCCACGCGATCGTTCCGCTCGAACTCACCGGCGTCGATGACACCCCAGGCGTAAAGGAAGGCGGCATCCTCGAGCAGCTCACTCGCGAGCTGAACATCGAGGCCCTTCCGACCGCGATCCCCGAGTCGATCGTCCACGAGCTCGGCGAGATGCAGATCGGCGAGACGCTTGCGCTGGAGTCGATTGCGGCCCCAGAGGGCGTCGACGCTGCTCGACGATCTCGCCGCCACCGTCGCCACGCTCTCAGCGCCTCGCCTGCAGAGCGAGGAGGAGACCGAGATCGAATCCGAGACCGAGCTCGTCGGCGAGGCCGGCGGTGGCGAGGCGGCCTCCGACGACGGCGGCGCCTCCTCCGAGGAGTAGCTCCTGCGCCCCTTTGGCGGCGGCGCGCCATGGACTGGCTGATCGTTGGGCTCGGCAACCCCGGCCGCGAGCATGCCCACACCCGCCACAACGTTGGCTTCATGGTGGCCGATGAGCTTGTCGAGCGCTGGGATCTCGCGCGTCCCAAAGACCGATTTCGCGGGCGTCTTGTGGAAGGCCGTGTACCGGTGAGACGGGGGACGATGCCTCCCGGGGGATCTCGGGCGCCGATGTCTCTAGTGGGCTGACGGAAGGCGGCACGCCCGCAAGGGCGGATGCCCCGCAGGCACGCGTGCGTGCGGCGTTGCTGTGGCCGCAAACCTACATGAACGATGCGGGACGCTCGGTTGGCCCTGCACGGGGCTCGTTCAAGCTGCCACTGGGGCGCGTGCTTGTCGTCCACGACGAGATCGATCTGCCCTTCGGCGACGTGCGCACCCGCCTCGGTGGCGGCCTTGCCGGCCACAACGGCCTGAAGTCGATCAAGCGCGAGCTCGGCGGCGCCGACTTCATGCGCGTGCGAGTTGGCGTCGGGCGCCCCAACTCCACCGATCCCGAGATCGTCTCTGCATACGTGCTCGGCCGCTTTCGCGAGTCCTCAATGAAGTGAGCGACTTGATCGATAGTGCTTGCGAGGCGGTCCAGCGCGTAGTGCTAAATGAGGGCGAGTAGCCCATGAGAGCCATATCCGCGACAGTCCTACCACCAGCTCGATGAACGGTACTGTCGTGCAGGCAAAGCTCCGGACAGAAGGCTGAGGCTATGGCGTTGCGTTCGCTGCTCGGCGCCATCGACAACGATGCCGGTGCCATCAAGCTCGCACGCGAGGGAGGGCACGCATTCGTCTCCTCCTCTCTGCGCCCATATGTGATCGCGGCTCTCGCCGATCGCGATACCGCTCGTCCTACGCTCGTGGTTGTTGGCGATGACCGTGCCGCCCGCGACCTGGCGGGGGACCTGCGCGCGTGGCTCGCTCCGCGACGCGTGCGCTACTATCCCTCGCGCGGGGTGGCATATGAGTCTCACCTCACCCCGCCCCCACACCTCGTGGGGCTGCGTGTGGCAGCGCTCGACGCGCTGCTCGATCGACGGTGGGGGGACTGACGAGGACGAGCCGACCGCTAAGGGTGAGCCGACGGCCAAGGGTGAGCCGACGGCCAAGAGCATGAGCGCGTCGGAGGTTGGCAAGCGGCAGGCGCGAGCGGATGTGGAGCCGCCGGTGGTAGTGGTCTCCGCGGTGGCCCTCTCGGAGAAGGTGCCAGACCCGCAGTTGCGACCGCGCTCGTTCACGTTGCGCGTGGGGGAGTTGCTCGACTTGGACGAATGCGCCGCCGAGTTGGTGGGCGCAGGCTATGAGCGCGTCGACCAAGTGCAGGAGCGCGGTCAGTTTGCGTTGCGTGGGGGCCTACTCGATGTGTTCCCCGCCACGGAGGAGCACGCCGTGCGCGTCGACATGTTCGACATCGAGATCGAATCGCTGCGCTGGTTCTCGACGTTCACCCAGCGCTCGCTCGGCGACATCGAGCAGGTTGAGATCGCCCCTGCCGCCGAGCTCGCTCCGGAGCACCGCGAGCTCGCCGAGATCGCCGCCGCCACCGGTGCGTTCGCGGCGGGTGAGGGCGAGGGTGGCGAAGGCAGACCGGACATCGCCGAGCTATTGCCGGTTGAGCGCTTTGGCGCGCTGCTGGAGCTGATTGGGGGTGGAGGGGGTTCTGATTGTCAGCTCGTGGTAGCCGCCGAGGAGGAGCTCGCGCCCGGCGCTCGCCGACCACTGGAATGACGTGTGTGCGGCATTCGCCGACGAGGACGCCCATCACCTGTACGTGAGCCCGGAGGAGGTGCAGCTCCAGCGTGGTGGCACGCACGCGCATCTGGCTGTCCTCGATGTCCAGCGGCCAGGAGATCGAGCTGCGTGCATCGGCCGCGGACACCGCCGCTCGCTCGCTCGCCGAAGCGGAGCCGGAGCTCGAGAAGCTCGTGCGCTCGGGCTATCGCACGGTAGTCGCCTTCCCCCGCCGTGGCGAAGGCGAGCGCGCTGCCTACAACCTAGGTCGCTTGCAAGGCCGACTGGCTGGACGGTGACGTGGATGTCACGCGCGCGCCGCTCGAGCCTTCACTGCGCTTCGCCGCGGCTTCCCTGCGCGAGGGTTTCGTGGCGCCGTCGCTGAAGCTGGCCGTGTTCCCCGAGCACCGTCTGCTGCGCCGCCGGCGCGCCGAGCGTCCCGGGGGCTCGTCCGCGGACGGCCTGGCGCGGGCCCATCGCGGCGGGGGGCCTTGCGCTCCTTCACCGAGCTTCGCACCGGCGACATCGTTGTGCACGAGGACCACGGCATCGCGCGTTTCGCCGGCTTTGAGACGCGCACCGTAGCTGGCATCACACGCGACTATCTCTATCTCGAATACCAAGGCGATGACAAGGTGTTCGTCCCCACCGACCAGCTTGCCAAGATCTCGCGCTACGTAGGCGCCGGCGGTGAGGGGGTGGGCCGCCTCTGTCCAAACTGGGTGGCACGCGCTGGGAGGCCATGAAGGCACGCGCCCGCCGCGCCGCCCAGGAGCTTGCCGGCGAGCTGCTCAGCCTCTACGCCGAGCGCCGCCGTCGTGCCGGCCATGCGTTCGAGGCGGACACCGACTGGCAGCGCGAGTTCGAGGAGCGCTTTCCCTACACCGAGACCGCCGACCAGCTGGAGGCGATCGAACTGGTCAAGGCCGACATGGAAGCGCCCCGCCCGATGGATCGGCTCGTCTGTGGGGACGTCGGCTATGGCAAGACCGAGGTGGCGCTGCGCGCGGCATTCAAGGCCGCGAGCGATGGCAAGCAGGTGCTGATGCTGGTGCCCACCACGATCCTCGCCCAGCAGCACTACGGCACGTTCTCAGAGCGCTTGGCCGACTACCCGATCACGGTCGAGCACGTCTCGCGCTTTCGCTCTACCGCCGAGCAGAAGGCGGCGCTCGCCGGCTTCTCGAGCGGCGCCGTGGACATCCTGATCGGGACCCACAGGGTGCTCTCGCGCGACGTGCGCGCCAAGGACCTGGGGCTGCTTGATCGTCGATGAGGAGCAGCGCTTCGGGGTCAAGCAGAAGGAGCTGTTGCGCCAGCTCAAGCTGCAAGGTGGACGTGATCTCGATGTCCGCCACCCCGATCCCGCGCACCTTGCAGATGTCGCTGGCCGGTTGCGCGAGATCTCCGTGATCGAGACGCCTCCTGAAGGCCGCCGGCCGGTCAAGACATATGTGGGCGAGTACGAGGAGGAGCTCGTCAAGCGCGCGATCCTGCGCGAGCACGGGCGCAGAGGGCAAGCGTTCTTCATGCACAACCGAGTCGAGTCGATCGAGGAGACGGCTGAGCGCCTGCGTGCCCTGTGCCCGGGAGTGCGCTTCGCCGTGGCCCACGGCCAGATGGGCGAGGGCGAGCTCGAGGCGGTCATGATGGACTACCTGCAGGGTGGCGCCGACGTGCTCGTGTGCACTTCGATCATCGAGTCGGGCATCGACATCCCCCAGGCCAACACTTTGATCGTGGAGCACGCCGACGCTTTCGGCCTGGCCCAGCTCTACCAAATCCGGGGACGTGTGGGGCGTAGCCGCGAACGCGCCTATGCCTATCTGCTGTACGACTCGGCGGCCGCGCTCACGCCCGATGCCGCTCAGCGCCTGTCGGCTCTGTCCGACTACACCGAGCTGGGTGCCGGCTTCAAGGTGGCGATGCGCGACCTGGAGATCCGGGGTGCCGGCAACCTTCTCGGCGATGAGCAGTCCGGTCACGTCGCCGCGCTCGGCTTCGAGCTCTATATGCAGATGCTCGACGAAGCTGTTCGCCAGGCCGGACCGGCCGACGGCGAGCAGGAGAGAGGAGCTGCCCGAGCCAGTGCGCCTGGACGTCAACGTCAACGCTTACGTCCCAGCCGACTACGTTCCCTACGAGCAGGCCAAGATCGAGGTCCACCGTCGCATCGCCTCGGCCTTCGAGGTGGCCGACGTGGAACGCCTGCGCGAGGAGCTGGAGGACCGCTTCGGGCCGGTCCCCGAGCCGCTCGCCAACCTGTTGGCCTTGCAGCGGGCTCGCATCAAGTTCGGTCAGGCCGGCGCCCAGGCCGTCAGTTTCCGTGGCGACCGGCTCGCGGTCACTCCGATCGAGCTCGACTCGGTGCGCGCCAAGCGACTGCGCGAGGAGCTGCCCGAGGCGCTATACGAGTCGGGGCGCTCGCAGGTCTCGGTGCGTGTACCCAAGGAGGGCGCCGAGCGCTTCCCGACCGTGGTGCGCGCCGCCGACGTGCTGCTCGCGGTCATGCGCGAGGCCGCCTAGCGGTAGTTTTGCGGGCCGCATCTCGATTGTCTGCGACGCGGCTGGCGATTTGCCCTAGAAGCCCCTTCGCCGTTGCAGACAGGCTGGATTAGCAAGCGCACTAGCCACTCATGGCGGTATAGCAGCGAGGTTTTAGCGACCTTTAAGGAAGTCGTTAAGCACGCCTTGGGATGTTTCCGCTAGAGTGCCCGCGTCGTGTCCAAACTATCGGGTCAAATTGCGGCGCTCGGCGCCGTTTTGTTTACAGGGGTGACGCTCACCGCGTGCGGTAGCAGCGGCATCCCGGGCAACGCCGTGGTCAGCGTCAACGGCACGCCGATCACGAACGACCACGTTCAACCACTGGATGACGGTGGCCGCGAGTGCGAGCTCCGCTTCCGCCGACGCCCGGGCAGACGGCACCCAAGGCGGTCGTTCCCGACCCACCTACCTACAAAAACTGCATCGCTCATCTTGAAGCGACCGCGCCAAAGCCCGCAAAGGGTCAGCCAAAGCCGACGGCCGCCACGCTCAAGACACAGTGCGAACAGCAGTACACCGCGCTCAAGCAACAGGTGCTCGGTTATCTGATCTCCGCCAACTGGGTGATCAGCGAGGCCGCCGAACGCGGCGTCAAAGTCTCTGACGCCGAAGTCAAGAAGCAGTTCAACCAGATCAAGAGCCAGCAGTTCCCCAAGGAAGCCGATTTCCAGAAATTCCTCGCCAGCACTGGTTACACCGTCTCCGATCTGCTGCTGCGCGTGAAGCTCAACTCGCTCTCCTCGAAGATCCAGCAGAAGGTGAGCAAGGAAGCCGGCAAGAAGCCCAGCCAGAAGGAAATCAGAGCCTACTACGAACAGCACAAGTCACAGTACGGCCAGCCCGAAAAGCGCAACATCCTGATCATTCTCACCAAGACGCAAGCGCAGGCCGAAAAGGCCAAGAAAGAAATCGAATCGGGCAAGAGCTTCGCGAGCGTCGCCAAGGCAGTCTCGATCGACCCGGTCAGCAAGGCCGCCGGTGGATCGTTGCCGGGCGTTGTCAAGGGCCAAGAGGAGAAGGCGCTCGACGAAGCCGTCTTCAAAGCTCAACTGAACGTGCTCGGCGGCCCGATCAAGACGCCTTTCGGCTACTACATCTACGAAGTCACGAAGACGATTCCGGCGAAGCCAGCAGGCGCTCTCCCAGGTGCAGTCCACGATCTCACAGCAGATCACTGGCCGAAAAGCAGCAGAAGTCGCGTCAGCGAATTCATCAAGAACTTCCGCAAGAAGTGGGAAGGCGCGCACCGAATGCCGCGCCGAATACTCGGTGCAGGACTGCAAGGGCTACAAAGCCCCGAAGACCACGACCTCGCACCGGCACCACCACGGCCACGCCGTCAGCCGGCGCGCCCGCGACGAGCAGCTCGTACCGAGGCGTCCGCAAGCAGCGGTTGGAATCGTCCCGGTTCGTGCCAGGTTCCTAGAAGTTGACGGCACACGGACGGTACGATGTCCGAGTCCGATCCCTCGCGATCCCTGCTCGCGCTTGACGACGCTCACGCACAGGCTGCGTCGCGAGTGCCCGTGGGATCGCGAGCAGGACGAGCGCTCGATCGTGCCGCATACCGTCGAAGAGGCCTACGAGCTGGCCGATGCTGTCAATCGCGGCGATGACGCGGGAGCTGCTCGACGAGCTCGGCGATGTGCTTTTTCAGGTGATGTTCCTATCGCTGCTGCTCGAGGAGCGTGGCACCGGCGATCTCGCGCAGGTGGCTGAGCATTGCCGGCAGAAGTTGATCCGTCGCCATCCGCACGTGTTCGCCGATGTCGAGGTGAGCGACGCGGGGGAGGTGTTGCGCAACTGGGACGCCATCAAGGCCACCGAGCCGGGGCGCCAGCGGGGGGTATTCGGAGAGGTCCCCGAGAACCTTCCCGCGTTGCTATACGCACGCAAGCTCCAACGCAGGGCAGCCTCGGCAGGCTTGTATCCTCACGCCTCGCAAGCCACGGGGGCGCGCATGTCCGCGCAGGAGATGTCAGGACCTTCAGATGGTGCCCTCGAGCGCCCGCAAGACAGCGAGAGCGAAGATCGGGAATCCTTCCGCGACATAGGCGAGCGTCTGTTCGCGCTCGTCGACGAGGCGCGCCTTGCGCACGTCGACCCCGAGCTAGCCCTGCGCGCGGCCGCACAGCGATTTCGCGAGAAGATCGGACCCCAAGGAGAGCAATGAGCCAGATCGAGAGAGTCCATGCCCGTCAGATCCTCGACAGCCGGGGCAACCCGACGGTCGAGGCCGAAGTCGTGCTGCGCTCAGGAGCCCACGGGCGTGCTGCGGTGCCCTCGGGTGCATCCACCGGCGAGTTCGAGGCCACCGAGCTGCGCGACGGCGGCGAGCGTTGGCCTGGCAAGGGTGTCACGCGCGCCGTGGCAAACGTCAACGGCGAGATCGCCGGCGCGGTGGCGGGCATGGATGCAGCCGACCAGCGAGGCTCTCGACGAGGCCCTGATCGACCTCGACGGAACCCCCAACAAGTCACGCCTCGGCGCCAACGCGATCCTCGGCGTCTCGCTGGCTGCCGCCCATGCGCAGGCCGCCGAGGAGGGACTGCCGCTGTGGCGCTATCTCGGTGGAGAGGCCGCCCGTGTACTGCCCGTGCCGATGATGAACGTACTCAACGGTGGCGCTCACGCCGACAACAAGGTGGACTTCCAAGAGTTCATGGTCGTCCCGTGCGGCGCTTCCACGTTCTCGGAGTGCTTGCGCATGGGCTCCGAGGTGTTCCACGCTCTGAAGGGCACCTTGCACGAGCGGGGGCTATCCACAGCCGGCGGCGACGAGGGTGGCTTCGCGCCGGATCTGGCCTCCAACGAGGAGGCTCTGGAGATGCTCGTAGCAGGCATCCAAGCCGCCGGCTATGAGCCCGGCGTGGATGTGGCGATCGCGCTCGATCCGGCCACTAGCGAGATCTATCGAGGACGGCGCCTATGTGCTCGAGCACGAGGGTCGCACGCTCAGCGCGGTCGAGCTCGCCGACTACTGGGCTGAGCTGGCCGCGCGCTACCCGATCGTCTCGATCGAGGACGGCATGGACGAGCAGGATTGGGATGGCTGGAAGGCGCTCACCGAGCGGCTAGGCGCGCAATGTGCAGCTAGTGGGCGATGATTTGTTCGTCACCAACACCGAGCGACTTGGCGTCGCGGCATCGAGCTAGGCGTCGCCAACTCGATCCTGATTAAGGTCAACCAGATCGGCACTCTCACCGAGACTCTCGCAGCGATCGCGATGGCTCGCGAGGCAGGCTACACAGCTGTCATGAGCCACCGTTCTGGGGAGACAGAGGATGTGACGATCGCCGATCTCGCGGTAGCAACCGGCTGCGGGCAGATCAAGACCGGCGCCCCCTCGCGGTCGGACAGAGTCGCCAAGTACAACCAGTTGTTGCGCATCGAGGAGCAGCTCGGGTCAGACGCCGAGTTCCCAGGCCGTTCCGTGTTCCGCGGCTAAGAGCCGAACGGCGAAGGCCCCAGCTTTGGTGGGAGGTGCCTGGTTCCGGAACCAGCTTCAGTGGGAGGTGCCTGGTTCCAGGAACCGGTTTCGGTGGGAGGCACCGGGTTCCAGAAACCGGTTTCGGTGGGAGGCCCGGGTCCCGGAAACCAGCTTGGCGGGAGGCGCCTGGTTCCGGAACCAGTTTCGGTGGGATAAGGCGCTGGGTTCCAGAAACAACCAGATCTGTCGGCGAAAGGACGAGGTTCGGCGGGGCAGCATGAGCAGGAGGTTCGGCGGCGGCGGCGAATGCGACCGTATGCCCGCCGCATCAGGCTTCGACTCCACAGCGCCTCGCACTCATCGAGCGACCTCGGCACAAATGCCGCGCGTGCGCTGGGACATGCTGGGGCGTGTCGCGATGCTGGGCGTGATGGTGGCGATCGCCTATCTCTACCTGAGTGCCGGCGTGCGGCTGTTCTCAGCCTGGGGCGAGTCAAAGCGCGACAATGCCCAGGTGCGGGTGCTCGAAAGCCAGAGCAGGGCCCTACAGCAGCAGCACGCCTTGCTCTCGAGCCCCGGCACCGTCCAGGCTGAGGCGCGCCGTCTCGGCATGATCCATCCCGGCGAGCAGGCTTATAGCGTAAGCGGCCTGCCCGCCAACTGAAGCGACCTCCCGCTCCAGTTGTGGGGCGCTGCTAGCCTCGGCTCTCGTGTCGGGGTTCGATAACGCCATCAACCAGTGGAGGGAAGGCGAGCGGCGTCTCTCCCGGGCGCCGTCCGAGCGTTCCTCGCTCCTTCACCGCATCGCCGACACGCTTGTGGTTGAGCTTGCGCAAACGACTCGGGGGACGCTTCTCCGCAAAGGAACTGGCCGACCTTTACGGGGGAGGCACCTCGTGGTGCTTGCAGCTTGCGATGGAAGTCGCTCCCGATGACCCTTGGGCATGGGATTCGAGCGACCGTTGTGGACGCAGCCTTCGCGCGCTACCTGCGCGAGGCCTCCGATTACGCCGGCGGGCGACTCATCGCCGCCGAACAGTAGAGCTCGCTCAGTCTTCGCCACCCGTGCGGCGGATCACTATCTGATCCTCCTCAACGGTGACCTCTACCGGCCGGTGGCCCGCCCAGTGCTCTGCGTATATCGGGTTGTCCTGGATCGCCGGGTCCAGCCACAGGCCGTAGCCCTCTTCGCCGTGATCGAATGTGCCCTCGAGCGGTCCTGTGTCGCGTGGAGGATCTGCGGCCACGTCGGCCACGCCTGCGGCGAGGGCTTGCAGGAGCATCCTCATCCGCGCTCGCCGCGGCGGCCTCAGCCTCGGCCTTCTCACGCTCAGCTTCCATCGTGGCCTCCAGTTCGGCGGCGATCAGCTCGTCGTCCTCGGCCCGCAAGTCGATCTCCTCGGGGTAAGCCACGGCGGTGCTGGTGCCCTCCGAGGGGCTGTCGTCGCCAAAGAGCTCGTTCTGGCGCTTGAACTGCTCGATCTCCTGGACGGTGACCTCCAGCTGGTGGGCCACCCAAGCATCGGTACGACCTTGTCGTACCCAGCTTCGGATCTGGTTTAGGTGCGGGCGCAGTGATCTACGAGCCATGGACGGCCCGGGAGACTAGCGCATGCTCCGCCGGCTCGCTGAGGCGATGCCGTCGCGGGATGTTCGTATATCTGAGGCAAGCCTGGAATCGCACTTCTGTAAAGTGCGTATTCGCGTTCGGTGGGAGGGAAGACTATGCTTGCCGTAGGGCGGGACCGGGGGCGATCTCGCCCTACGTCCATGGCCAACTAGAAGGGTGCACAACCGTGCTGGTTTTGACGCGCAAGCCCAACCAGAGCATCATGATCGGCGACGATGTTGAGGTGTCGGTGCTCTCAGTAGTGGGTGAGAAGGTGCGCATCGGCATCCACGCCCCACATGACATCCCGGTTTTTCGAACCGAGATCTATGTTGAGATCCAGCGCGAAGATAGCGACAGCGGTCCACCTGGCGAGGATGTTCACGCCGAAGTGGATGAAGCGCTGGACAAGCTGGGCGAGTCCACTTAGGCCGCCCAGCCACGCTGGCTCGCTTGCATTTTCGTGCTTGCTTGTCCTGCTGACGGGGTCCCCTTGAGGTGAGCCGGGCTGAGTGCGTGGTCGTGTTTCCCGTGATGGGATGGAAGGATGGACACGATCATGAAGCGACGTAGGCATACGCCGGAGCAGGCTGTTAGGAAGATCAGGGAGGGCGAGCGCCTTCTGAACGAGGGTCAGGATCTCGTTGAGGTACTCCGCCATCTCGAAGTCTCAGAGGCGACGTTCAACCGGTGGCGAGCGGTTTATGGCGGGATGAAGGCCGATGAGGCCAAGCGTCTGAAGACCCTCGAGGGCGAGAACCAGCGGTTGAAGAAGCTGGTAGCTGAGCAGGCGTTGGATATCGACATGCTCAAGGAGTTGGCTGAGGGGAAATTCTGACCCCGGAGCGCCGTCGCAGGGCCGTTGTGGTTCTGCAGGAGCGTTTCGGGGTTTCACAGCGTCGTGCGTGCCGTGTGGTCGGCCAACATCGCTCCACGCAACGCAAGCCCAGGCGGCCGCGCAGCACCGAGGAGCAGCGCCTCGCGGCTCGCTTGCGCGAGATCGCCGGGGAGCATCCCCGTTGGGGTTGGAAGACCGCGCATCAGATCCTGCTGCGGGAGGGCTGGAGCATCAATCGCAAGCGCACCCGCCGTATCTGGCGCGAGGAGGGCCTGCGGCGGCCCGTGAGGACACGCAAGCGCCGAAGGGTAGGTCCAGGGCAGAAGCAACGGTTGCGCGCCACCCGTCCCGGTCATGTGTGGGCGATCGACTTCATGTTCGATGAGACCTCAGACCGGCGCAGGCTCAAGCTGTGCAATATCGTCGATGAGTACACGCGCGAGGCACTGGCGATCAGGGTCGACCGGACCTGCACCGCCGAGGACATCGTCTCCGTCATCGAGGATCTCGTGCTCACCCGCGGCGCACCGGAATATCTCCGGGCCGACAACGGCCCCGAGCTGATCGCGTGGGCGCTGCGCGACTACTGTCGCCTCGCCGGCACGAACACCGCCTACATCGAGCCCGGCAGCCCGTGGGAGAATCCGTTCGTCGAGTCGTTCAACGGCCGGGTACGAGACGAGCTGCTGAACATCGAGGAGTTCGGATCGCTCACCGAGGCGAAGCTCATCATCGAGGACTGGCGAATCGAGTACAACACCTACCGGCCACACTCAGCACTGGACGGACTCACACCCACCGAATACGCAGACACCGTTACCGACAATCACCAACCAGACCACGCATAGGCTCTGGACCACCTACAGGGACCCCGTCACTGCTGGGAAGACGCACCGTACCGCGCTCGAGCCGACGAGCTAAGCCAGCCGTGGTGGGAAGGCCTACCGGTCAGCTGAGCAACAGGTACAGAGTGCGAAACATAACCGCCGCAACGATGGCGGCGGTTAGCATCAGCGTGAGCACGAGCAGCACGAAGCGAACCGACCCGCGTTTGTGACGCCGGTCCACTTCGCGCTTGATGGCACGTTGCTCGGCGGTGCGGCGCAGCGAAGCTCGCCGGTGGCGCTCCATCGAGATCTCTCGCGCAAAGGCCCGCTCGATCTCGGTGAGGCTCTGTCTCATGCGCATGAGCTTGTTCTCCTCGCCGCCTACAGCGTCGCTAGGCGACCGGTGCCTTGCCCTCGGCGCGCTCGTAAACCTTTACGAAGCGCAGATAGTTCTCGGCGATCTCGCGCGCTCCAGTTGAGCGTTCGATCTTGCCATCCACGTATTCCTTCAGCGGATTCCACCAGATCGAGCGTCCGATGGCGAAGCCCACGAAGCCGTTCACCGGGGCGGCCTGCTCGAGCCAGTGGTCCACCTTTGCGTCATCGGCGCCGCGACCGAGCACCACACACACGACGCCGTCTCGGCCACCGGTGCGAGCCTGAGCAGCAAGCATCTCGCAATCAGAGCGCTCGTCGACGCCCTCGATCTTCCAGATGTCCACCTCGATGCCCGCTCCCTGGATCTCTGCGATCGTCCGGCGCATCAGCTCTGGGCGCAGCTCGGCGTCATAGCGCTCGGTGCTGCCTTCCACAGCACGCAATTGAGCCTCCTCGGCGGGTACGAGCAACTCGAAGAGGAACTTGCGCTCCTTTGAGTGCAACCAGTCGGACAGGCGTCTCAGCTTCCCTAGCTGCTCGCGGTTTTCCTCGGTGTTCCCGTCGGGGTTGTAGCGCACGAGCACCTTTGTGAAGTCCGGATCGAAGCGCTCGATGTGCTGGCCGAATTCCTCGCCATACTGGAAATCGAACATGTTCTGACCCGAGCGCTCGGCTGGCATCGCGAGCTTCAGGCCTTGGGCCCGTGCTTCCTCAGGTACCGCTCCGCCGAATTGCTCGTCGACGAGCACTCCTGTCACAGAAGCCTCCGCTCCGCTTGCCACGGCACGCTGCAAGCCCTCGAAGATGAGGTGCTTGGCGTCGGCGATCATTGCGGTCTGTTCAGGGTCGGGATCGCCTTCGATCCCAAAGAACTTCTTTTGAAACGATCCTCGGTGATCGAACGCGAGGATGTAGAGCTTCTTCTCGTAGCCGAGTTGCATCGATCGGTTTCCTTTAGCAGTCGCTAGTACCGCCTCGCAGGGGTACCCGCACGGGGTCCGCAAGTCGCTGGCGAGGACCGTTGAACTCTATCGCCGGAGCCTGCTCGGCGGACTGATGGTTCCGGAGTCGATCCGCATTGGTATGACAGACCCAGCGGCGATCCGCTGGAGGGTGGGTTTCGTCAAGACATACGGGCCTTGCGGTGTAGGTCCTTAGAATGGACCGATGCCCTCAGGCGCCGATCTCTTCGTGGTCTGCAAGAAGTGCGGATCTGAGGTCAGCCCGTACATAACCGAGTGCCCCTATTGCGGCCACAGGCTACGCCGGCGTGCCCCGAAGCTGCCGCGCGACCGATTGCGTGAGCCTCGCAAAGGAGTGTTCCGCCGAGCGTCGCTCGGAAGGCTGCGCAGCGGCGAGATAGCCGGCTTGCGCGTCGACACGCCCCCTTACGCCACGATCGCGCTTGTAGCGGCGAGTTGTGGTGTGTGGATAGCCGCTCAAGGCGCTTACGTGAATCTCGGCAAGCTCGTGATCGCAGGCCCTCTGCACGGTGACTGGTGGCGGTTGTTCAGCAGCCAGTTCGTCTACGGCCGTGGCTTCTCCAGCGGCCTCTTCATGTTCGCCACGTTGCTGGCGGTTGCCGTCTTCGGCTCCCTTATGGAGCGTCGACATGGCCCAGCAGTGCTGCTTGCGCTGTTCTTCGGGGCTGGAGTCGCCGGGGCGCTACTCGCCGAGGCGACTTACGCTTTCCCTGTGGTCAGCGGCGCAAACGCGGGGGCGCTAGCGCTGCTTGGCGCATGGGTGGCTCCCATGCTCCTGGCTGCACGCGCAGGCGACCATTACGAGGGCGATCTGCTCGGCACCGCGGCGATCGCCGCGGTGCTACTTGCCATGCCATATGCGCGCCCGGAGGTCAGCTGGTTGGCGGGAGTCACGGGTGGGGCGCTTGGTCTAGTGCTGGGGCTCGGCTTGGGTCGGACGAGCTCTGCGTGAATCCTGGGTGGCTTCTGTACCACCGCCAGACGTCTCCAGGCGCCTATGATGGGACGGCTTTGCCGGATCGTTCCTACACCGCATCAGAGGTGGACGCAGCGCTCGCGGTTCTGATCGAGCCCGGGCGTCTTGCCCACGCTCAGGATGTCGTTGTCCATGCCGCCCCCGCACTCCAACGGGTGCTCGCTGAAGCGCTCGCCGAAGGAGGTTGGTTTGGGGAAGCACACGACGCCGAGGTGAGTCGCATAGCGGGAGAGCACGATGAGCAGGAGTGCGCTCGAGCGGTGAGCACGCTCGTGGCCGAGCAAACTCGGCTTGGCATGTTCGTGGGTGTGGCCGTCGGCTTTGAGCTAGCCAACGAGCTCGCCCGCCTGAGCGAGTCCGAGGCCCCCGATTTGGACGGCGCAGATCCAAGCAGGCGGGAATTCCCAAAAAATCAAACACAAACATCTACAGAGGAGCACTGACCATGCGGATTCGCTTTCTCGGCCACGCGGCTTTCGAGCTCACAGACGGCGACACTTCGGTGCTTGATCGACCCGTTTCTAACGGGTAATCCCAAGGCGGCTGTCGCCGCGGAGGATCTGAGCCCCGACGCGATCCTGCTGACTCATGGCCACGGCGACCATATCGGCGACACCGTGGCGATCGCCAAGCGCACCGGCGCGGACGTCGTCGCGATCGTGGAGATCGCCAACGAGCTCGGCGAGGAAGGCCTCGAGAAGGTGCACGACCCGAACATCGGCGGCACCGTCGAGCTCGAGTGGGGCTCGGCTAAGCTGGTGCCCGCCTGGCACACTTCCACTACCCCGAAGGGCACCGTCAATACGCCCGCCGGGCTGATCGTGAGGTTCGGTGGCAAGACGATCTACCACCTCGGTGACACCGGACTGTTCTCAGACCTCGCGCTGAACGCCAAGCAGGCTGGTGAGATCGACGTGGCGCTGATGTGCATCGGCGGGCACTACACGATGGATCGCCACGACGCGGTTGAGGCGGCGCGGATGATTGGCGCCAAACAGGTGATCCCGTGCCACTACAACACTTTCCCCCCGATCGAGACCGACGCGCAGGCATTCAAGTCCGAGGTCGAGGCCCAAGGCTCCTCAGAGGTGATCGTGCTTGCACCCGGCGACACCCATACGCCATGACCTGTTCGATGCCTAGCGACATGCGATCCTATGGCGGATTGCCAATGAGCCGGTTGCCCGCGGCTGGATTTTCGGGTCGGCGTGTCAGCGCAAGCTATGCGGCTGGGGATGAGCAGCGATGGCAATGACCCACGCGGTGGTGCTGATCGAGGCCGAGCGCGACGCGCTATCAACGCTCGGCGGCGAGCTCGCCGACATCGAGGGGGTGGCGGAGGCCTACTCGGTAACCGGGCAGTGGGACTTCGTCGCGATCGTACGGGTCCCCGACCACGAGCAGCTCGCGGACGTCGTCACCGACGGGGATCGGCCAGCTCTCCGGGGTGGGGCGCACCCAGACGATGGTCGCGTTCGCCGCGTTCTCCAGGCATGACCTGGAGGCGCTGTTCTCGATCGGCGAGTAGAGGCCTGAACCGCGATGGCGTCTGTTCCGCTGAAGCCGCAGTACGGCCCCACGCTCGGGCAAGCTACTCGAGCCGCGCTGGCGTTCGGCCACGCCATTGGTGCGCGCGTTCGCGAGAGTGGTCGGGCGTCGGCTTGCTCGCGCTCGCCGTCGCGACGGTGCTGATGCTGCTTGACGCCAGCTATTCCCAGGCGGGACGAGTGCCGTTCAACTTCAAGTACAAGGGTCTCTACAGGACCACGCCCGATCCCGGCGGCTATGTGAAGGTGGCGCGCGTCTCGGCCGGGCGGCTCAAGGACTCCTATGCGGTGGCTCCGCTCGTGCTGGGGCCCTACAGGGGCAGCGTCACAGGTGAGCTGCCGCTGTTCGCCACCGGTTACACCCGCACGCTCGCCAAGCGCTTCCCCGGCTTCAGGCTCGAAGGGGAGGGCAAGACCCGCATCAGCTCTACGCTCGCCGGCTATGACGTGCTCTACAGCGCGCTCGGCTGGATGGCCGTAAGATGTACGGGCGCGACGTGATGCTGTTGCCCAGTGGCCACAACGCTCGCGAAGGCGTCGTGGTAGAGATGCTGAGCAGCGAACCAGCGAGCGTGTCAAAGCCAGTGGCAAGCTCCGGAGTGCTCGAAACGCCGCTGAAGACGTTCACGTTCGGCTAAGGCCTCGATGCCCGCCGTGTGCTCTGCTCGAGGCGACGTTCTGCTCGACCGCGGGCTTGCTTGAAAGTCGCGGCGAGCTACTGAGCCGGCGCCGACGCAGGGGCTTGTACAGCTCCGTCTTCGGATGCCGGCTCGTCTGAAGCCGGTGTCTCCGGCTGCGGGAGACTACTCACCACGACTCCCGGGGCGCCGCTGTTTTCTGGGGGCGGCGTCGAGGTCGGGGGTGGTCGTTGTGGTGGTTGTAGTTGTCGGCGCCGGCGGAGGGGTCGGTGTGGATTCGGTTGTCGTTGTGGATGGCGTCGGGGTCGTGGTATCGGTTGGGGTAGGCGTTGTCACCGTCGTAGGCGCTGTAGCGGTGCTCGGCGCCTGTGTCGCTGGGGAGCTGGGTTGAGTCGGTAGTGACCTCTGTCACCGGCGGCGCTGGCGGCCTGGGCACCGTTGTCGACTGCAGCGACGTAGCAGTCGGGGTTGGCACGACGGTGCAGCCGCCGCGACCGTCGTTGGAGCGCTCTTTGGAGCGCGATACCTTCGTCTTCTTGGTGGGACGGCGCTGAGGCTGAGTGGCACGGCTGCCGCGACGCCGCCGCCCGCGAGATGGTCACCGGCTGGGCGCTCGAGTGCGCAATCACCGGTTCGCTCGCCTGCTCGCACGCCCGCGGTCGAAGCCGCCGCTAGCGCATGGTGATGGTGGTGATGGTGGCTTGCCGCGTGTTCGGCCTCAACCGTGCCAGCGGTAACGATCGCGGCGACCGCCAGTCCAGCGACAGCCTTGGTCGCCAAGGCGCCGACGCCCGCTGTCACGAAGCTGCCGCCGGCGCCTGCGCCTCCGGCGGCGCCCGCGCCGGCGGCGGCGCCCGCTCCGCCGGCGCCAGCCACATGGGCTCCCCCGGCGCCGGCGGTTGACCCGAGCTTTGTGAGCACGAGCTTCTTGAGCAGCAGCAGCGGTCCCACCGGGAAGATCGCGGCAAGTGCCACGTTGTTGTCCTTCAGCTGCTTGCGGAACGCGCGGCAGCGCTCGCAATCGCGCACGTGGCGGCGTACCGCCGGGCTCGTCTTGAGCAGCCCCTCGGCGACTTCGCCAAGCTCCATGCGGGCCTCCTCGCAGGTCAGCTTGCGCGCCTCCGCCGCCTCGGCGAGCGAGATGCGGGCGCGCACCAGCAGCGACTTGACCGCCGGCACCGTTGTCTCCATCGCGTCTGAGATCTGCTCGTAGGAGAGCGCGTCGATCTCGCGCAGCAGCAGTGCAGTGCGCTGGGTCTCGGGAAGCTGCTGCACATCGCCGATCAGCTGGCGGAAGCTCTCGCGGCGCATCACCTTCTCGGCGGTCGACACGCCATTTTCGGCGAAGTGCACGTCCATCGAGTCCACGCCGATCGCGCTGGCCTTGCGCAGATGGTTGAGCGAGCGGTTGCGCGCGATCCGGTACAGCCATGGGCGCACGTTGATCTCGCGCTCATCGGCGAGGATCGCGTTGAAAGCGGCCGCAAACACCTCTTGCAGCACGTCCTCGGCGTCCTCCTTGGACCCAAGCATGTGGCGGCAGAACGCGAGCAGGCGCGACTGATAGCGCGAGAAGAGCGTCTCAAACGCCGCGTGCTGGCCGCGACGGATCAGCGCGATCAGGCGCTCGTCGGACTGCAGGCGCAACAGCGCCGAGGGGCTTCTCAGGCCGGGCGCTACTGGGGCTTTTAGTGCGGAGACCTCCACGGCGGTCCTTTCGCTGCTCTCACTCCTATATACACGCTAGCAATGGGGTAGTTGCGGTCTTTCTGAAGTATCGCTGCCCATCCAAAACGGCGACATAAACGCGCGCGAGGCCAATTGCACGGCGATTCGTGCCTGCCCGAGTGGGACCCCCCGCTGTTTGCGCGTGCGAGGCTCGATGGAGGCACTAGAGCTACAGTGGACACCTTGGCTATAGAGCGTGTTGCTTGTCCTCCACTCTAGACATATCCAACACCTGCTGGACTAGAGTGCCAAGGCTCGCCCGGGTGGCGGAATTGGAAGACGCCGTCGACTTAAAATCGATAGTCCGCAAGGGCGTGTGGGTTCGAGTCCCACCCCGGGCATGCCACACCTCGCGTACGTCCCTCACTCATGTGGTGGACCAAGTGATGGCGCCAGCCAACCGGACGATCGCTCGATCGACCCTCAATCCCTTCCTTGCATACCTCTTCCGTGCAACTCGTTGTAGGTCGCTCGGAGTGCCTGTTCGTCGCGCTCAAGTAAAGTCGCGAGCTCGATGTCCACTCAAAGCACGCAGGAGAGCGCCGATCAGGCTCAGGAGCTGCATGGCGGACGCTTGATCGCCCGTCGCTTGAAAGCCCACGGCGTGAGCAAGCTGTTCACGCTGTCGGGCGGTCACCTCTTTTCGATTTACGACGGCTGCCGCGAGGAGGGCATCGAGATCGTGGACGTCCGCCACGAGCAAACCGCCGCGTTCGCGGCCGAGGGCTGGGCGAAGGTGACGCGCGAGCCGGGTGTGTGTGCGCTCACCGCGGGGCCAGGCGTCACCAATGGCATGAGCGCCATCGCAAGCGCCCAAGCCAATCACACGCCGATGCTCGTTCTCGGTGGTAGGGCTCCTACGTTGCGCTGGGGGCAGGGCTCGCTGCAGGAGATCGATCACGTGCCGTTTGTCCGTCCCCTGTGCAAGCTTGCCACCACCGCCCAGAGCACCGCCGAGATCCCCGGCTTGGTGGATGAGGCGCTGGCAACCGCGCTTGCCCCACATGGAGGGCCCACATTTCTGGACTTCCCGCTCGACTACGTGTTCATGAGCGCTCCCGAGCCCCAACCCGCGTCGCAGCATCGTGGACAGGGCAACATGAAGGCCGATCCTGAGGCAGTCCAACGGGCCGCCGCCCTTCTACAGGAGGCCGAGCGACCGGTTGTGATGGCGGGCACCGACCTCTATTGGGGGCGGGGCGAGCAGGCCCTGATGGAGCTTGCCGAGACCCTTCGCATACCCGTCTTCTTGAACGGCCTCGCGCGCGGGTGCCTGCCGGCAGATCATGAGCTGTTCTTCTCACGCACCCGTTCCCAAGCGCTAAAAGGCGCAGACGTGGCACTTGTGATCGGGGTGCCGATGGACTTCCGGCTCGGTTTCGGCGGCTCGTTTGGCGATGACACTGCCATCGTTGCAATCGACGTAGCCGAGCCACAGCGCCGTCATCCCCGCGAGCCCGCAGTAGAGCTCTACGGCGAGCTAGCGTCCACACTAGGCGACCTATCCGCAGCGGCAGGCAGCAAGGCGCTCGCCAGCGGCTCCTGGATAGCGGATCTTCGTAGTGCCGAGACACAGCAGCGCGAGGCCGAGCGCTCAGAGCTCACCGACGAGCGCTCCCCGCTTCATCCCATGCGGCTCTATGCGGAGCTCGCAAAGGTGCTCGATCGCGACGCCATCGTGATTGGCGACGGTGGCGACTTCGTTTCCTATGCAGGACGCGTTATCGACAGCTACTTGCCTGGCTGCTGGCTCGACCCGGGTCCGTTCGGGTGCTTGGGCACGGGACCGGGGTATGCGCTTGCCGCAAAGCTCGCCCATCCCGATCGCCAGGTTGTATTGCTTCTAGGTGACGGAGCCTTCGGCTTCTCTGGCATGGAGTTCGACACCCTTGCTCGGCACGGGGTGAACGTGGTGGGAGTGATAGGCAACAACGGCATCTGGGCGCTCGAGAAGCACCCCATGGAGTTCCTTTATGGCTATTCAGTGGCAGCCGATCTGCGCCCAGCCACGCGTTACGACCAGGTGGTCGAGGCGCTTGGGGGCCACGGCGAGCTGGTGGAGCGAGCGCAGGATGTCGTCCCCGCGCTGGAGCGTGCCTTTGGGGCGGGCAAGCCGGCGCTCGTGAACGTGCTCACCGATCCAACCGTCGCCTACCCGCGCAAGTCGAACCTCGCTTAGGCAGTCTGGGCTCGGCTCAGATCCACACAAGGAAGCCGCCCACCGTGGGCGGCTTCCTCGGGGGCTTGGCTTCGAGACGAAGGCAGGGGTGCGAGTCTCGAAGCCATGGTAGGACGGCCCGGAGCGGAAACGCCGATCGCTCGGCACTTGCTCTCGGGTCTATGGACCGGTTGTGAAGGAATGCGGCAGAGCCCCATGCCTCCACTGCCGATACCCATTCATCGGTAAAACGTCAAAGCGGATTAAATCGGAGCAGTTGTACTCGAACGAGCGTCCAAACCGTAAGCGCTATGCGCATAAGGCTCCCTGCTCAACCGAGTCCCGCCAAACGCAGCGTTCCTCCGCGCAGGATGTCGTGCTCAGACACCTCAACTCGATCTAGATGAAACGCCCGCATCGCCTCGTTCAGCAGGATCATCCCCGCCACAATCGTGGGTGCTCTATCCGGATGCAAGCCCACCACCTCACGACGCCGTGCTTCGGTTATGTCTGCAAGACGGGCAATCAGTAGTTCCACCGTGGCGAGCAACAGCGAGTAGCCATGCACACGCTCGGGGTCATATGGGTCGAGCTCCTGGTCGATCGCAGCCGCCGAGGTGGCAGTGCCGGCAACCGCAATGGCACGTTTCACTGTCGAGCGTTGCTCTTGGGGCAGTCCCTCTAAGAAGATCGCCCTCGTATCGGCAGCGAGCTCTTGCAGCTCGTCGGGGGCGGGCGGATCGGTGTGGATGTGGCGCTCACTCATGCGCAACACACCCGCTTGCACCGACACATGGAAGCTGGCGGTGTGGTTTGTGCCAACGATGAACTCCGTGGAGCCTCCACCAATGTCGATCACCACAGTGGGCTCCGATGAGCTGCCATCACGATCGCTCATCGCCCCGAGGAACGTCATCTGGGCCTCTTCATCGCCGGAGAGCACCCGGGCGTCCAAGCCGAACTCCGAACGCACCCGCTCGGTGAACTCCGCGCCGTTGGAGGCGTCACGCACCGCCGAGGTGAGAACCGCGAGGTTGGCCTCGCACTCCAAGCGGTCCATCGTGGCGCGATAGTCGCTAAGCGTGGCGAACACCCGTCCCATCGCCTGCCCCGAGAGCTCTCCACCAGCATCCACCCGGTCGCCGAGGCGCGTCACCTGCGACTCCCGATGCAAGTCCTCAACCGCGCCTGTCCTCCGATCGACGTCTGCCACGAGCAGGCGAGTGGAGTTGGTGCCTATGTCAACCACAGCGGTACGCATTAGGCGGGGATCGTAGAGGCATACGCTTCGAGCAGGTGTGCCAAAGGAAGGTTGTGAGCAGCTCAGACGGTGGCGTTGTCTTGGCTACCAGCGCCCAGGGCTTCTGAGGGGGCTCGCTTTTTGCTAGAACATGACCTACGACGCGGGGTGGAGCAGTCTGGTAGCTCGTCGGGCTCATAACCCGAAGGTCGCAGGTTCGAATCCTGCCCCCGCTATGACCCCATTAGCGACCATGCCCGCAAGGTCGTCGAGGTCTGAGGCTGTGCTGAAGGCGCTCGATACGAGCGCCTTCAGTCGTGTCTCGGGCTTGTTTCGGTCTAGCTCGATGCCGAATTGGAAGGCTTCGTAGACTTGGCGGCGTAGCTCTGGGTCTGCTTTGGCGAGTGGCTTTGAGAGGTCGGGGAGGGAGTCGAGTACGGCGCACGCATCGTCTAGATCGAGGCCGATCCGCTCGCGTTGCAGGAGATCGAGCTGGGCGAGTGCCGTCTCGGCTTGCTGTCGTTCGCCCTTGAGTGATCGGATGCGCTCGCCCACGAGTACGGGATCGACGCCGGACTCGATGGCGGCGACTTGCCGTTCGATGCGTTGGTCGAGGTCAGCGAGGGTGGCGGTCAGCCGCTTGCGCTGGGTCGCGTCTTGATCCATGAGCGCAGGGGTGAGTGCGGCGTGCTGTTCGCGGAACCTTCGGACGCGCTGCGCGCCGAAGATGTCGGTCGCGAAGAACTTGTCGATGATGGGTTCGAGGTTGTCCTCGCGCATGTATTGCCACTTGCCGTGACCGAGTGCTTCGGCGGCGGTGTCGCCGTAGGCGATGCGGTAGCAGCAGGCGTAGTAGGTGATGCCCTTGCGTTCCTTGCCGTGCATCCGTAGTGGGTTGTGTCCGGTCGCGCAATGCACGATCCCGCGCAGCGCGTAGCTTCGGCGTTGGCTGCTGCGGCGGCGGGTGCCCTCGGTACTTACGCGGTGGGCGTGGTGGCCCTGGACTTGCTGGAACTGCTCGTCGGTGATGATCGCGGCGTGACGGTGCTCTGCTTGCACCCACTCCTCTTCGGGGCGGCGCACGAGCGGCCCCTCGCCGATCTTGATCTGCCGGAAGTCGAGCCGGTTCCAGTAGAGCCGCCCTGTGTAGACGGGGTTCTCAAGGATGCAGCGGATGGTGCTCTTTGACCACTTGCCGGCGGTGTTGCGTTTTGAGTCCACGTGCTGCGGCGGCAGCGGGCCGCCGGGCCGGTTGAGGTGGTTCGTGATCTCCTTGAATCCCCAGCCGGCGAGATACCGCTCGAAGATTTCCACGATCACTGGTGCCTGCTCGAGGTCTGGGCTCGAGGCGTGTCTTGTGGTCGCCGGATCGGGCACGGCGGGGGTCGGGGTGCGGTTCGCGGCTTAGCCGATAGCCGTAGGGTGCTCGACCGCCGTTGCGGTAGCCCTGGCGAGTGTTCTCGGTTTGACCACGACGGACCTCGCGGCCTAGCTTCTCAACCTCGAACTGGTCAAGCGCCTGAAACATATGGCGCATGAGCCGCCCCTCGGGGCTGGTTTGGTCCCCGGCGGCGACCGAGTAGTAAACCTGCACCCCGGCACGCGATAGTTCGCGCTCGAACGCGAGCGCGTGGAATAGGTCGCGGGCGAGGCGCGAGGTTGAGTAGATGACCACGTTGTCGAAGCGGCGGGCGTCCCGGTCGCGTGACTCGCGTATGAGTTCGCCCCACGCTACGCGGTCATCGCGCCGGCCCGTTTCCTGGTCGGTGAAGTCGCAGACGATTCGCCCGCCAAGCTCAGTGGCCTTGCGCTCGCACTCGGTGCGCTGGGAGGGGAAAGAGATTGTCGGGTCTTGCTTGTCCTTGGTAGATAGCCGGCCGTACCATGCAAATCGCATCACTGATTGCCTCCCTGCTGTGAGTTGTTTTCTCTGCTGCGGCGCACGTGATCGGCCAGTAGGTCGAGCAACGCGCGGGTCTGCTCGCGGCGCAACTGCTCATCGAGCGGAGTGCCGGGCTTGGTGTAATTGACAGACACGACGATCGGCGCCCCGTCTAGCGGGTCGCTTGCTGGCGGTTTCCGTCTGGAAGTCGCACGGTTTCCTGGTGTGCCATCGGGTCCGATCAGAGCAGAACATGGCCGTGATCTCAAGCCCCCGGAGGGCGCCGCCGATCGGGTAGTCGGATGGCTGCCCTGGCGTGGCTTTCTCGGGCTTTTGGGGAGGGTCTTTCCTGGCGCGTCCATCGCTCACGCCGCCCTTCTGCTGGCGGCTTGACCAGCCGCATCGGGCTTGCGGAAGACGAGCACGTCCTCGTGAGCGACTACATGAGTGCGCTCGCCGTGCGAGCGGGCACGCCGCACGTTGAGCACCTGCCAGAGAGACGGGCGCATCACTAGCTCGCTGTCGTGGACCGTCGCCAGCAGGCCGATGATCCGCTGCCAGTAGCGCAAGCCGGCGTCCTGGCATAGCCGGATCGTATCGCCGCTGAGGTTGCGAAGCGCACCGTCTGAGCGCATGTCCTTCGTGACGAGCACGAGAAAGCCACCGGGTCGTAGAACGGCGGCGCACGCCGCGTACACGTCGGCCATCGCGGCGAGGTAGCCGTCGCCGCGTGCGTGGCCGAGGTTGCTGCGGTCGGGGCTGTAGTTGCTCGTGTCCTCGCGCCTGAGTGCTCCGCTATGGGTGAGCATGTTCTCGGCGAACACCGTCGCTACCTGGCAGGCGTAGGGCGGTGAGGTGACGATGAGATCGACCTGCCGGATGCTCGTTTGCGAGCAGTTGTGGCGTGAATCGTGCGTCACCGTCGATGACGTGTGCGGGAGTTGCTTGCGCCTTGGGCGCGGGCATGGTCGACGTTGGCGCGTGCGAGCTTCGCCCATCGGGGCGCCAGCTCCACACCTATTGCTCGGCGGCCTGCGTGAATTGCCTCCACGAGCGTTGTGCCGATCCCACACATGGGGTCGAGGATCAGGTCGCCGGGCTCGCTGTATGTCTCGACTGCTTGGCGTGCGAGCGCGGGCAGCATCTTCGCGGGGTGCCGGTTTGACTCGGGGAGGTAGCGGCGGTGGCGTTGCCATTGGCTCGTCTTTTGCGCGCAGGTCCAGATCGCAAGCGGCAGGTCTGCGGTCCGGCGCGCGGGGTGCGTGTCGCGACGCTTCGCCACACGATTTGTTGATGGGATCCTCGGCTTCCGTTTGGCACTCGCGGCTCGACAGTCTGCGTCTGGCGAGTTCCGTCTTGTATGTGTGGGTTTGGTGTGTGTCGGCATCCTTACCTTTCTAGTTGACGGGCTCCAAGCCAGTTCACATAGTGCTCGGGGTTTTGGGGATCGATGAAGATCGGTGCGAATGGTCCGTGTTCACATAGGTCTTCATAGAGGGCAAGCAGGACGGTAAGCGTGCGCGTGCGTACCCCGGTTTGGTAGAGAGCGATCACGTTCTGTAGCCGCCGCAGAAGCACCGCGCGGTCCTTATGCGCTAGTAGTACGAGCACATTGGGGAACTCGTTGTAATAGTCGCGCCACCCCTGCCGGCCGCTTGTGCCGGTTTGTGTGGGTGTGTAATCGTAAAGGCGTGCGTAGCGTGTGAACTTCTCTGTGAGAGCTGGGACCGGGATCGTCGCGCGGTCCAACTCGATAAAGCACTGGTGTACTGTGAGTGTGCGGTCCTGGTCCTGTTGGGTGTAGGTGAGTAGTGCGTCGGCGATCACCATTTCCGCTGGTCGCCTGCCTTTCCCCGGGCTTATCGGATGTGCGATCTCGTGTCTCCACGAGAGCGGTCCACACTCGTGGCCTCTCGCCCGTGCTGTATTTACAAATGCGATACCGGCATCGTTAACGGCGAGAGTGTGCATCCGCAACGGTCCTGCGGCCTGCTCGCACGAGACTTGGCGGCGGCGATGCTCCGCCCTGGTAGGGATTGTCTCGACGGCATCGTTACCCTTCGGTGTCAAGTACCAGAGCTTTCAACCGGCCGCCCGCGACCGCGTATTCGACGGCTCCCACGTGTGCGAGGGTGGTGAGTAGCCGACGGGTGTAGCTCGCGTGCGTGCCTGGAGTGTGCAGATCATGGATCTGGCTCGTAGAGAGCACCCGGTGCTGGTAGAGGCTTTCCATGATCTCTGTGGCCACTGTAGGCATCGCTACTGCTGTTCCGGATTGACTGGTCACGAGGGGCCTCCCATCGCCGGCGCTGGAAGATCGCGCACCACCGCCGGCGCAGCCTGCTCCTGGTCGCCGGCCGGCCGCTCCCACTCGTCTCGCCGACGACTGGCGAGATAGTCAGCTATCTGCTCATCGAGTGTGTCGAGACGCGCGATCGTCGCGCGCGTTTCCCGACGCACGGATGCCTGGTCAATGATCGGCTGTACCCTGGAGACATCCTCGGGCTTGTAGGCGTCGGGGTAGACGTCCGTGACCGCGAGCGTTTTGATGAGAAACGGGTTAGTCAGCTCCCCGCGATGCGTGAGCTGCGCGAGAAACGTATGGCGTGGTAGAGGGTAATCGCGTCCGCGTCAGGATCTCCTCCCCACTCCCTAGCGATCATTCCGGCGGCATGAGAGTTCAGTGCGGTGGTCAGCAGGTGCGAGCGGTTGGTCGTCAGCGCGTTCAACGTGGCGGGTGTCAGCCGCTCGGGGTTTTGGTTGCACAAGACCGCTCTGACGCCATACTTCGCGGTCTGCTCAAGTGTCTCGGCAAGCGTCCCGCTGGACGCTCCGTCGTAGGTTTGGATCTCATCGGCGAAGAGGTAGAATGGGCGTCGCCGCTCGACGGGTGTGTGTGCTCGGGCCTTCGCGGAGTGCAGCAGATCAAAGAGCAGAGGTTCGCGAGGAGCTTGTTGCGTGCGCCGCCGCTACCTGGACACGCAAGGACTATCCGTCCGCTCGTCCATCGCTCGCGCGATGTCATAGCTAACTCTGGGCCCGCTCCCAGGAGTGCGGTCAGGTGGTGTCGATGCTCGCATTCGGTCGATGAGGTTCGTGACGGGTGTGATTGCCTCATCGCTCATGCGCTCCAACCTGCCCTGAAGAACTCGCGGTGAACCGGCGATATGTGCGGCAGCACCGCCGCGCGCCAATCGTTGTTTGAGAGGAGCGTTGGAAGCTGGAAGATCGTCGGTGCCAGCTCATCCGGGAGCAATGGTCGCGAGTTCGGCTAGCGCTGCGGTCGCGTGGGTCGTGATCGTCGATGCGCGGTTGTTTCGCTCGGTCCATCCCAGAGCGCTGGCGAACGCGTCCACGACTGCCTCTACGCGTTGCTCGCGTCGCTCAGCTGAGAGGCCCTTGACCGCGAGGAGGTTCCAGCCGGGCTGTCCCTCGTGCGAGCGGGGGCCGGTCAAGTCCAGCTCGAGGACACGCTCGGAGAACTCTTGCTCTGTCAGGCAGCTCTTGATGCGAGCGATCGCGTCCTCGTGTGGGTCGATGAACATGCCACCGTGTCCGCTACGCACGAGGTGTAGGAACTGCACGATCGCAAGCTCGGTCTTCCCGTACCTCGACCGGCCCGCCACATAGGAGAAGAACGTGTCGGCCAAGTCCACGCCCACGAGCCGCATGTCTTGTGCTCCTCGCACAATCCCGAGCGGCAGCAGATCACGCTGACCCCTGAATGTGGGAAGGGTCTTCGGCGCAGGATGGACAGCGGGTCCCGCACGCAACACGCTCTGGGAGCGACAGTTGACCGTTGGGGGCTTCAAAAGGCCCGCGATCTCCTTGACCGTGAGGATGTTCTTGCGTGCCGGGAAGAACAGGCCGCTTTCCATCCGACGGTCAAACCACTGGCGCAATCCTGGCGAGTCTGAGCCCACCAGCCACCACAGCAGGAAGCCGAATCCGGCGACACGGAAATAGTTGGCTGCCGCGAACGAGTCAAAACAGGCCAGCAGCGCGTTCATGTGGTTGTGCGAGCGTCCCTGCACAGACGAGGAGCACCGCAACAGGATCTGGGCACGGAACACCGCATCGGCAGAGCCAAGCTTTGAGAAGACCTCCTGGCGCTCTGCCCTGCCTTCGACCATCTCAGCCGCAGAACCCCGACCACGCGCGGGGGGCGTCCGGTCAGAAACTCCTCCAAACTGCTCCCCTCGCGGGTGTGGCGGTGAGCTTGACGAAACAGCTTGCGGCGCAACCGCGACCGCTCATCAGCTCGCGCCGGCAACAGATCGATCGCGACCTCGATCTTGTCGTCTAGTCGCGTCTCGATGTCGCCGATCACGCTCGCGAAACTCTGTAGCGGATCGGGCACCAACGCCAGATGCGCCAACGGCTCATACGCCGGACGCGCCAGACGCAGCTCGCAACGCACACTCCACTCCTCACGGTGACGGCGAGCCGGTGCCTCTTCCATCGGACGGACCTCGATGCGATCGTATGCCGATAGCGCCGAGCGCAACCCCGGGAGCGCTGAGCGCGCGACCGTCAACGAATAGCGCATCTTCCCCTCAGGAGAAGCATCCAAAGTGATCCGTAGCGCTTTCGCTCTACGTGTAAACCAACCGCCGGGACTACGCGAGAGCTGAGAGGCGAAACGCAACACACCATCCATACTCGGATCAAACGAATCGGGTGCCAACACCACCACCCGCACACGAGAGCTGAGAACCAGACGAGTACGACGAAAACGAACGACACGCAAGAACACAAGCAATACGACAAAGAACAACGTGACGGGATACATCCCGATGAACACACCAACCAAAGTCGAGACGGCTGCATAGGCAAAAAGAAGTCCTGCTATCGCGGCGGCGGTATACACAGCGAAAGCGTCAAACCCACCCCTTTTCATGAGTCACCTTCCGAGATAGAGATGTCGCGGCGGCGCTGCCCCCAAACCCCGCATAGGTAAGCCAAACAGAGGCACCGGCAAAGAGCCCGATAGCGCAACAAGCGCGACTGTGAACGCGCCAGCGAACGCGCCTTTGAACGCGATGTGCCCTGACCTAAGGGAGAGCATCGATCGCCTCCTCTCTGGCGACCAACAGCGGAACGTCATCCAACCCGAGGACCATCACGCGATCAGTCGCCAACGCCTCTCGCACGGCGCGGCGTACGGCTAGTCCCGGCCTGTGCTGTGCTAGCCAGTAGACACGGCTGACGTGGCGCGCTCTAGCCCAGCCGCGACATACCGCCAATAGCGATGAGACGGTACCGAGACGCGGTTGCACCTCGACGGGGATCACCCGGGCAAGAGGAGAAGACAACACCAACGCCGGCAGATGAGTAGTCCACCTGCCATCCTGGGATACCCGCGCAGAGGCGTAAGGCTCTCCACTAGCGGCCTCTATCGCGGCTATCTCACGCGCGCTGAGGACCTGCCAATCAGGCAAGCCGCGCGCCAACTCCGCCGCCACCTGGGCGATCCGCAAGGCGTCATCAAACCCCAGCGGGTTACTTTGCCACAGGTCCAGACGATCAAGACCGCACCGGCTCAGCCCCCTAGTGCTTGCCCAGTACAGGACTCGGTGGTCATCGCGCCGCTGGGTGTACCCGAGCAGTCCGTCCTGCTGGAGGCAGGAAAGTCGCTCGCGCACGTCGTCCTGCTCCAGCCCGAACCGTGCTGCCACATGCTCCACGCTGGCAGCACCGAGCCTGCCAATCCAATCGACGATCTCTACATCCGCAACGCTCTGCATCAGGCCACCTCCACGCAGCTAGACATCCGTGTGGATGACTAATCCGACCTAGCCGAGAAAAGGAGACACCCCCGTGGCCGTACGCCAGCAGCGGCGTCGGCTACACGAGATCAGCTTCGCGTTGACATGTCTCTCGCCGCTACCAGATCGCGTGGCAGGGCTGGCCAGTTAGAAGACCCAGACCGGTAATCCTCTCGCGCGCCGTACGCGAGAGGATTACCCGCTCCTCGCTCAGATGAATGACCCCAGCGGTCCGAAGATTGTGCAACGCGTCTGAAAGGTCGAGCGGGTCGCCGCCGACCCCGCACTCAAGTCCCGCTCGCGTCCATGGCTCACGACCATCGGGCGCGACCAGACACCTCAAGACCCCGACTTCGCACATCTTTGTGCGCGCCTGCGTGGAGAGGACAGCGTGCGAGCCGTAGCACCCGCGTTGTTGTGCATAGCCAGAAAGTCGAGACCCGTTCGGGCTCATATCTGGTCGAGTAGCCGTCCGGACTCGACTTCCAGGGCGCGTGCGAGGCGGATGAGCGTGGACAGTCGCGGGTCGCGCAGACCACGCTCGATCCGCGAAACCTCAGTCGGGTGGACACCCGACCTCGCGCTGACCTGGGTTTGGCTGAAGCCTCCTTCCTTTCGCGCTTCCGCGACGTTGCGTGCAAAGCGCGGGATATCGGTTTTGATCACTGGGGAATCGTCCGACTAGCCGAGGGCTTGATCCGCTAGGCGCCCCGCGCGGGACACAAAGACGAACTCTCCAAGGCGGTGGATGAGCCCGGCGCCCGCGAGACGACCGAGCGAGTCGGTTACGCCAATGCCATGGTTGTCGAGTTCACGGACGATCTCATCGACTGTCCACGGCGAGTAGTCGAGCAAGAGATGCAGCACCGCCTGGTCGCGGTTCTGATCGCTGACACAATCCTCGACCTTCTCCTCTTCAATACGCTGACCTTGCATGGAAAGCACTCTCTTTCCGTGCCACGGCCCCGGGGCAGTTGACGCTGTCGCCGGGGCCAATCCTGGCACTATCGGGTTTGATCTGAACAAAAACGCTGCTTGTCGCTGTCTGCGGCAGACCGGCGCGCCCTCCTCCTTTTAGGGCGACCCTCCCTGGCGTTATCCCGCCGCTCCATCTCACTGAGGAGGACTTCAAGGTCTGCCTGAAAGAGACGGACAGCAGGATGATGTGATTCAAGGCATGCGGCCTCAACTAGGCCCGCAAACGTCGCGAGAGGCAACACCGACCGGCGGACCCGACGGCGAACATTCGGCCTTGCCTCTTTGACCTGGACAGTCGCGACTCGCATCGCTTCGCTAAGCGCTTCGCAAAACGCCGGCCCGTCCTCCTCGATGTCAATCGTCGTCTCTGGCTCGCCAACACCGACGCTCCAGCCAAGGGCATCGAGCAGACAGACAAGGCGCTCGATCTGCATGACCAACTCGTCGGTAAACGGGCGACGCGCACGCCCAGGATCATGCTCGGCAAGATCACGTAGAGCCGCAAGCGGCTCAAGCAACGCGCCACGCGCACCACTACGCACGCGACCTACTACGTCTTCGGGGATAGCCCTTGCAATGTACATGCGGGTCCTCCTAGAACTCGAAGACCCCGTGGTGGACGGCAGCTCTGGCACGCAAGCACACAGCCAGCTTGATTAGGCTGTCTCTCGCGCCGAGAGTTACCGCTCTCGGGGCCATGAGGGCCGGGCGCTGTCGCGTCGCGGCCCTCAATCGTGTGGTTGAGATTTAGTCGATGGCGCGATCAGAGCAGAACCCGCACCAGATTTCAAGAGGTCGAACCAAATTCGCTATCGGCGCTGGCTTGGCCTGAATAGTCCTTCACCAACGAAGCCACCGGCTTGTATGCCAGGCGGGGATGGCGAAGATTGAGCTGGAGGTGTGCAGGGTCGCTACAGTGCGCCTCGCTGTGTATGGAGCCGCGCTATCAACCTCGGGCAGTGACTCGGTTCGGTTTGTCTCTGTGCTTTCGAACTAACGTTCTTGCTTGCTCGTGATCCGCGCCTTTCTGGGCCGCTTCCCATCCCAGACGAAACGCCCGCCTCATGTGCCATTCACGGTGAGCTTTCCCTCTGGGATCTAAGCTGTCGCTAGGCTGGCGTTCCAACGAGTTTGTCTTTGTTGTAATCGCCACTGAGCTCCATCGAAAGGGCTTGAGTTGTCTCAGTCAGGCTCGCCAGGACCGCTCCCATCAGCTCATCCCGCTTGACCACCGAGATTGACGTAGTGACATCAATTGCAGCGATCACGTCTTGGCCTAGGCGCACCGGCATCGCTATCGACTGAATCCCTGCGGCTAGCTCCTGATCATTCAGAGCGAACCCCGTCTCACTGATTCGGTCTAGCTCGTTCAATAGCTCACGTCTCTTGGTGATGGTGTTCGGTCCTGCGCGACGAAGGGTAAGACTTCGGACGATCTCCTTACGCTCGTCTACGCCCAAGTAAGCAAGCAGCAGCTTTCCCAAACTCGTGCAATGTGCTGGCAATTTTGAAGCCAAACCGATTTTCAACGGCAAGAGCTCTACGTAACCCTTAAAGCCGCAAAGTCGGTCAACAATGAAGACACAATCATCTTGGAGCACGGCTGCATTTACAGTGTACGAGACTCGCTTGCGCAGCGCCTCAAGGTGGGGGCGCCCACGAGTCCGCACGATCAGCATGTCCAAAGCTGATAGCCCTAGATCGGTCACACGCAATCCAAGCCTATACTTCCTCCCGGTAACAATCTGCTCCAAGTATCCGAGCCTCACCAAAGTAATCACATAACGGTGCGTAGTTGACCTACTCATTCCCAGCTTACCTGCGATATCCGCGATACCAAGCCAGGGCTCGTCGGCACTAAAGCATCCAAGGATTGCCAAACCACGCTCAAGCGACTGTGAATATCGCGTTTCACTTAGAGTCGGGAATGCCGTATTGTAACTATCGTTAGATCGTTTTCCTGGGCTCATATCTAACCTAGCTCGTCGTGATTGCCGAAATGCCGTACGGCCGCCAATCGACCTACGCGCTTTCCTGTACGGCAACTCGCCCGTATTGCAACTTCGGCGGTTCATCTACCGGCCGACGCCTCGCAGCCAGTACTAAGTTGAGCCCGCCAAGTACCAGGAGCATACGGACAAGTGACGTGCCCGGCCCCTTGCTCCCGGAAACTTGGCGAGCTACTGTCGTACTGTCCCGATTGCCAGCGGCGCAGTCGTTGCTTGCTGGCACGTTGACGAACCGGCCAGCACTGTCTCCCCTGCCAGCCCTCGTGCTGAGGGCGACATAGCTGGCAACGCTTTGACGGGCCGAGCGTTCACCCCAAGGTTGGTGGCGTCCGGCCCGTCGTGGGTTACAGCCAGCGACTCGTGTGGAGCGAGACATACCGTGGAGCATGCGCTCACTGGGCTCGCCTCTCCAAGTCGTATGCGGCGGTATGCACACGGCTCGACCTCGGGTGGCCCTATGCTGGCTGTAGTCCCTTCGCGTCATTGCTGGGTGATCTTTCCACGACTTTTTGGAATTCAAAGGGTTTGGAGCCGAAGTCGTTCGTCCACGAATGAGAAACATTCGTGGACGAACTATCGCCCTTTGCGGGCGCTGATAAAGGCGAGATCAGGCGCCGAGTCGCTAGCCGATTCGAGGGCTCACCGGGGCTCAAAGATGACCCTGCCGCCGTTGGCAGGAACGAGGATCGCGCTGCGCCAGCGTGGTCGCTCGATCCGCTCGTTGGCGGGCAACACAAAGCGACTCGTGACGACGTGACGGATGATCGTCTGCATCTCAAGCATCGCAAAGTGCCTACCAAGGCAATGCTTCGCACCGCCTCCCCAAGGCAGCCACGTCCGCGACTGTGCCGCAGTGCCAATGAATCGTTCCGGTCGGAAGCTGTGTGGGGGCAGGGTAGAGATCGGACCTGTGGTGCAGAAGGTACGTGCAAGCCGCGAGCTGTACCTGCGGCGGGTAGCTCCACTCACCGATCTTGACTGGTGCCGCAACAGCCCTTGGGATCGTGAACACGAACACAGGCCGGTGGCGCATCGTCTCATGCACCGTCGCGGTTAGATATACATCACTGCCACTATCGAGGTCATCACGCAACCGTTCCTGCGCTCGCGGGTTGTGCGCAAGCAACTGAAACGCCCATGCCAGCTCGCCAGTCGTAGTCTCGTGTCCGGCGAGGATCATTGACATTAGGTTGTCCCTGGTCTCCACCGAACTCATCGGAGTCCCGTCTGGGCGCTTCGCTGTGAGCAGCATGGACAACAGGTCACCGTTCTCATCGGTGTTGATCGTCTCCCGTCGCTCATCCATAAGCTGATGTATCAGTACATCCGCCTCAGCGCGCTCAGCCAAGAACTTTCCCCACCTCCGGCGCCATCCGGGGACCTGCCGCAATCTCGGGCCCTGTAGTAGCAGGCTGTCGGTAATTGCCAGCGTCCTGGTCAACCGCTCATATAGGCCCGCAAGCTCGCTGTCGGACTTGTCGCTAAAGATGATCCGTAGGATGACGTTCATCGTCAGTGCGCGTATACGTGGGTGCAACGCGAACGATCTGCCTGTGGGCCATGACGCCACAGCATTCTTAACAAGATCGTTTAGGGTTGCTGTCTGCTCGGCTACCATCCGACGGTGAAACACTGGAGTGATCGCCTTACGGCCCCAGGCATGGTCGTCTTCCTCGAGCAGCATGAACGATCGGTCCCCGATGAGTGGCTCAATCACGCGGCCACCCGCGCCGGGGTGAAGGTCGCTTGCGTCGCCGGTCAGCACTTCCCGAATGTCTTGCGGGTCGGACAGGAACACCATCGGCGGCATATCTAGCGGATACAGCGTAAACGGATCACCACAGGTAGAGAGGCAGTGTTCGAGATAGGTGTATGGCCAGCGGCGTCCTCCGATTGTCTGGACGGTGGCGGGGTGTCGGGGACTGGGCGGCAAATCGCCTCTAAGCCTTATCGCGACGGAGGGTTTTGTTATTCGTGACATAGATGATCTCCTTGTTGGTTGCGTTAGAAAGAAGTAAGTCGGTGTGCGGTTCGCCAGAGCCGCAGGGCTGGGAGCAGAGCACGGGAAAGCGACCCGCCAGCGTCGGCGATTTGGTCACTTGAGGAACGCATTTGATCGGTGCGGGCGCTGTCCTTTGACAGATACAGCGCTACCATGCTGCACACGATCACAAAATGCTTTTCACTATTCTCCAGCTTCCGCAGTTCACGCAGACAACGACGCACTAGCTTGCACGTCCCACTGATTGCCGCGTCCTGAGTCGTGTAGTGCGCTAGGTACGAGTGGTCGCCGTTGACGGTGTCCTCGTACTGATCGGCGTAGCTGTCCAACATGCAGGCAATCGCCGATGCCCACGGAAAGTAGGCCGTTTGGGTGCGCTTGATCTCGCTCTTGGTGGGCGCATCTTCGCAAGCGAGCGCGAGCTGTGCGAATATCGCCAGGCCGGCACTCGCGGCCCCAGTAAGCTCCACCATGTCGCGTCGTGTGCGCCCGGAAACTCGCTCGCTGCCCATGCGCGTAGTGAGCGATTGCGCCGCCCAGGGTCGGTGTCATGGTTGAGCGCGAGCACCTGCGCACGCATCGCGTCCCGCAACACGAGCGCTCGCACTCGTCCGTAGGAGGGCAGGGCGATGCAGCACTCGCGACAGGTACGAACGAGCGTCTGTAGATAGCCGCCGTCGTCACACCACGGGCTATATTCGTAGTAGTCGCGATCGGCGCCACCGGGGTCGAGCGCATCAAAGAGCGCAAGATGCAGCCGCCGACCGTTTGCGACCCCGGCGTGCGCGCCGCGCTCGTTAACGCTGTCGAGGTAGTCCCAAATGGTCTGGTAGGCCACGAGCAGTCGCAAATAGCGTCGGTTTCGGGACTGCGGCAAGATCGTGAAAAGCGCGGCACCCTCGCTCTGGCCACGCTTTCGGGAGAGCGCATCGAGAGCGTCGGTGCGCAGTCGTTCGTCCGGCATCTGCTCGGCTAGATGCCGCCAGCCCGCGATCTCCCGGTTTGCGGCGTGTAGTCCCCAGGTAAGCTCGCGACAAACGCCCGCCAACAGAGCACCGAACTGTCGCCCCGTTATCGGCGCCGGGTCGAATCCGTCGGTGCGATCACGAATGTGTCCCAGCTAGTGCGCCGGGCTGACGGTGCTCGGCGGCACACGCACCACTCGATACCCCGGTATTACCAGTACCGCGACGGTGATTAGAGTCACCAAAGCAAAGCTAGTTAGCGCGGCGTCAAGTTCGATGTTGAACTGAATCGGAAAGCCTGTCACCACTGAGAGAAACTTGCTGCCCAAAAGCTGCGCATACAAGCCAAACACCGCACCCGTCAAGCAGCCGGTAACGAGGATCACGACACTCTCCCACAGCAGGGAACGCCACAGTGCACCCTCCTGTATGCCGTGACACTTCAATGTTGCAATCTGTTCACGACGCGACCAGATCATCGAAGTCATCGCAGCCACCACCGCGAGGATCGCGGCTATGAGGATCAACAAACGAATTTGTGTCAGCCGCGAAAGACCCTGCCGTGCCGCCGCGTAATGGCGGGCCTCTCGTTCTGAGGCCGTTTGGACCGAAAGGGCGAGACCGTCCAGCGCATGGCGGACGAGCATCCGCTCGCGCGTCGCGGAGACTCCAGGGAGAGTCTGTATTTGGTAGGCACTTGGTGCTGGACTGCCCCATGCTTTCGCGTAGGCAGCAGCGCTCATTATCACCGTCCCTGGAGGCCAGCCGAGGTTCGTCGTTGTGGCGGCGAGGCGAAGCGTCGTGGTGTGTGGGGACGGCAGCGTAAACCTTTGCCCGAGCCGTACACCGTGTTCGGAGGCAAGGCCCTGGGAGAGCACTGCCCAGCCGCCCGCACGGACGCGGGTAGTGGCGCTCGTCGCAGTGCCGTTTAGAATCTCACTCACGGGGATGGGACTTTCGATCGTGGAGGCAGGCGCGATCACCCATACTCGGTGTTCGCCCCAATCCAGAAAGCTGCCCCGATAGACCGATATGCTGCGCACGCCGGGCAGCGACGCGAGCTTTCCGACATCTATTGGCTGAAATGGGACAGTCGTTTGCAGACTCGAACCTCCGCTAGGCACAACCCATAGGTTTGCACTTGAGTCCATCCCGCGGATTGAGGCGTCGAGACCGCGAATCAGGTTTGTTTGGGTGCCACCAAACTCGACTGTGCCGAACACCGCCAGCGCGGCGGTTCCGGCGATAGCGAGATATCGCACGCGGGCAGGTGGCGAATCAAGCTCGGACACCGCAAGACCCGATCCGATGTCATCCATGAGGTCTGACAGTCGTCCGAAGAGGCGGACGGCGCCGTCGAACACAAATGGCAGCAGGCACGCGAGCGCGACTACCAGGGTAATGTTTCCGAGTATCGCTGCCTTCGCGTCGGCGAGCAACGTGTAGGTTGTGACCGCCAGGCACAACATTCCGACGATAAGCACCCCTGCGGCCCACCAGCGGCGGTGCGCCAGCGGCTCGTCGGTCGGCTCCTGCGGCCCCCACAAGATCTCCCGTACCGGCCACAGCACCCCCGCGATTGCGGCCGTCATACCGACCCCCACGGCGAGTACGACGGTTTGCCAGTCGATCACGCGCTCGGACCCCACAGGGAACGCGAACGTCAAATATCCGGGAGTTACGTGGAACACTGCGATTGAAAGGAGGTCACCGAGCACGATCCCAAGACCACAGGCGAGCACCCCGAGTACTAGTGCGTTTACGAGCAAGACCTCGATCGTCATCGCGGGGGTTGATCCGTGCGGATACAAATCTTCGATCAATTTACGCCGCGAGGGCACGGTAATGAGCATTGCGTTTAGGGCAAAGAGGAACCCGACCAATGCGCTAATCCCAGAGAAAAGCTGCTCGCTCTTGTTCTCTGGCGCCAGAGCGACCGCGAACAGTCGCGATTCATAGGTGCTCGGCTGGAGGTTCACATTCCACTTGGCCGCTAGCGCAGCGAGTGCCGCCCGGGACCGGCCTGCTTGATCGGGGTCGTAACGCACAAAGATGCGCGTTAGCACTTTGGGCGCCTGTGTCAAGTTCTGTGCGTAGTTGATCGAAGTGACCGCGATTGGACTCGTGACTAGCCCACCGATTTCTTTTTCGCCGAGTGTTGCCCCGACTAGGGTTTCGGTGTATCGCGCGCCTACCTGCACCTGGACGGGTTCAAGCGGCCCTGATCCGATTTCGCTATCCAACGGTGCGGGCAGCGCGATTGCGGGAACATGGGCGAGCTGCTTGGCAGAGAAGCGGTGGTCAAACTTACTACTCACTTTCATCGCCTGTGGTTCGACCCCAAGCAGCAGCACCGGCAGCTCTCCATGCTCGCCAATCACGTTTATCTGTCGTTCGAGGATCGGCAGCGCCGTTCGCACCCCAGGAGCATCGCGTACTTCCTTAAGTAGTCGTTCGGGGACACCTTGGTAGCTGCGTGCCTTCAACTGCAACTGTGCTGAGCCGACGAGTTGGTCGTTGAGCTGTGTGACAGCGCGATTCAGCGAGGTGGAGGAGACCTGAGAGGCAAACAGCAGGGCGACACCGACCGCGATGCCGAGTATCGCGAAGGCTTCCTGAACGACGATGGCGCGGGTCGCAAGCCGCGCCTCGTAGATGTAGCGGATGCCAGAGAAACGGATCACGGCCCGCCCCGGCTGATGGGGGCTGCCACACCGACCGGCCCGGAGTCCACCCGGCGCTCTCCGAGTTGCCCATCCCGGAGTTCATGCGTTCGATTGGCATACGCAGCCGCTTCGGGATCGTGCGTGACGATCAACAGAGCGACGTTACGCTCGCTGCACATACCACGCAACAGGCCGAGAACGTGCCGAGTCGTTTCACTATCCAGACTTGCGGTCGGCTCGTCAGCGAGTACGAGCTTCGGGGATCGAGATAGCGCAAGTGCGATCAACACACGCTGACGCTCGCCCATCGACAACTGCTCGGTGCGATGATGCAGCCGGTCCCCGAGGCCGAGTTCGACCAGCAGCGGCTCGATTCGTTGCTGTGCTTGTCGCTTGCTGCCCATCATCAACTTGATCGATGCGCTGGCAATCGCACGGGCTCCAGGCTGAAGGCTGCTCGGCTGCATGACCATCCCCAGCGTGTTCAGCCTGTAATCGCCAGCCTCTCGACGCGACATGGAAATCACATCTTTCCCGGCTACGCGAATACTGCCACTGTCGGGCCGCTTCAACCCGGCAATCAGATCGATTAGGGTCGTCTTGCCCGACCCAGATGGCCCGTATAGCGCGACGACTTCGCCCGCATCGACGCGCATCGAGACCCCATCCACCGCTCGGATCGGGCTCCTACCAATCCGGTAATGCTTGACAACGTTGCTCAGTTCGAGCAACCTAGCTCCAACCTACGCGGCGTGATCCTCCGCTCTCCTGTCCGGGCCGCAGCGGCACCACCTCAGCGTGTCTGTTGCGATGGCCGGTAGTCGGTATCAGGCTTCCGCTTTCAAGCACCCACACCCGATTGGCGTACAGCGACGAGTCTTTATCGGAAACACTCATCACGACCCCACAGCTACGATCCGCGTCCTCGACCAGCGACCGCAGCAACTCAGACGCTTGGCGGGTCCACGGTTCGCCGAGCGCGTCCAAGAGATCATCGAACACCACCACGAGCGGGTGTCTCAACGCGAAACCCTGTGCAAGCCCTACAAGCACCTGCTCCCAGCGCGAAAGGTCATCCCAACGCTGCCGCGCGCAGTGTGTGGCGCCGACCCGCTCAAGCATTTCGGTCGCGCGTTGCTCAGTCTCCCGGCAGCCGCATTGGCGTGTGACCAGCGGCCAGCCGACGATCTTCGTGACCTGGAGCTTCTGCGACATGCCCGCCCGATTGACCCACACCAGTCCGTCTTGTCGCAGCTTCGCGCGCTTGCGCCCGGACAACCCGCTCAGCTCAACGTCGCCAAGGACTACGCTACCCGCTTCCGGGGTCTTCTGGCCGGCTACGCAGCTCAGCAGCGTCGTCTTGCCCGACAGTCGGCTGCCGACTATCGCTACGACTTCCCCCCGCTGAACATCGAAGGAAGCGCCGCTGAGAACTTGTATCCAGCGCTTAGTTGCGTCCCGCCTGCCCCGCGAGAAGCCTTGCGAGACTCCTACCGCTTCAAGCCCAGGCACTGCAACTACCTGGCCCTCGACTTGAACCGCTTGTGAATCGCTTCCAGTCGATTGGCGAGCTTGCGGCGGCGTTCGGCGATGTCGTCCCACATCAGCGTCACGTCCGCCAAGTGCGCCGCACTAAGTTCGTCGTCCAGTTCGTGAGCCCATCCGTTGCGCTCGCCGCGCGCCACGACCCGGCTGCGCTGCTCAGAAAGCATCCGCTCGTGTGCTTCGTCGCTGGCGAGCTGGCAAGCCCTTGCGTCGGCCCGGACCATGATGATGACCTCAGCAAGCTCATCCAAGGTCGCAAACTCGACCTTGGCATGGATCGGCTCTCGCATCGCCGGGTGCGGCGGTGAGCTTCGGACCCACTCCCGCAGATACTCGATCCCACCTTTCGTGATCTCGTAGAAGTCGTCACCGAGTCCGTCGGCCCCTTTCTTGACCAACCGCACATGGCCCTTATCCGCCAGTTCGGGTAGACCCCCGTGCGCCGAGTTCTTGGGGAAGTCAGCCGAGCTGAAGAGATCTGAGAGCCGACGCTGAACGTCTGAGACGGTGCCCGACCGCTCAGCAACGATCCCGAGGACCATCAACTGCGGCGTCATGTCGCCGATTCGTCTCACAGCCACGAATCGTACCCCAACCCGACCGTAGTCGACCGCAGGGCCGAACGATCCGGCTCAGTTGAAAAGATTGTTTCCAACCGACGAAAACCTCTAGTGGCACGCTATCTAGTCTGCCGCCGTGCGTCGGTGTCGAAAAGCCAGAACTTCCGCGTCGCGCTTCTCGCGATGCCCGGTAGTCGGTATCAACCGCCCGGCGTCAAGCAGCCATACGCGATCTGCATACAGCGTCGAGTCGCGGTCAGATGCGCTCATCAACACCCCGCAGCTATGGTTAGCGTCCTCAAGCAGCGACCGCAGCAGATCGGATACCTCTCGCGTCAGGGGTTCCCCGAGTCCGTCCAGCAGGTCATCTATCACGACAACCCGCGGCCAGCCGGCAAACGCCTGAGCGTAGGCAACAAGCACTTGCTCGAACCGTGAGAGGTCACCCCAGCGTGACTCCATGCAGTCTGTCGCGCCCACCAGCTCAAGCATTTCGGCGACGCGCCGCTCTCGCTCGCCGCGCCCCCGGCACTCCGAAAGCGAATAGCCCACGATCTTCGACACGCGCAGCTTCGCCGACATGCCAACCGTGTTCAACCACACGATCTCGCGCCCGCGTAGCTTGGAGCGCTCGCGGTTGGCAAGGTCTGTGAGCGTCACGTCCCCAAGGCGCACGAGTCCACTTTCAGGATCGGAGAGCCCGGCCGCGATCCTCAGCAATGTCGTCTTACCAGCGAGACGACCGCCGATGACGGCCACCACCTCGCCTGTCTCGACATTCAGCGACGCATTACTCAGCACTTGCAGCCAGCGCTTGCTCCTCCCATGCGAGAAGCCCTGGCAAACCTCCGACAACACCAACATCGGATCTGAGCCGACTCCAACCATTCGATAAAGCTAGCTTACCCGCCGCGACCCCAGGGCTCGCTGGCGGCCTCGTCAGCTACGGGACAACATCGTCATCCGTGCGAGCGCAGGCGCTTTGCGTGCTGATCGCGCTCCGCAAAGCCGCCGATGCCCGGTTCGTGCTCATGGGCTGGGCGGCCGACGACGACTGGCGCGCAGCGTGCGAGCAAGCCCAAGCGCACGAGCTGACGCTGATGCAGGCATACCAGCAGGGCAACGCCCGATGTCTCCGGCGGCCATTTGCGGTCCCAGCGCTCGGACCGCAGCCGAAGCCGACGTCCGGTACACGGGACGGCCCTTGATTTGGGACCGCATAGGGACCGCAGGAGCCTCGAAAACCGCATAACAAAGCCGATCTGAACCTTCGCCCCGACCGGTTCAGAACCGGGGCTGCTGCGTCGGACGCTACAATCCAGGCCAGCCTGGGACGGCGAGCCCTACGGGCACCGCATGGTCGCTAATGGGATCGGATCGGCCCCCCGCTACTCAGCAAAAGCCCCGGATTTCCGGGGCTTTTGTGGTTTCTGGGGCGGTGTTGGGAGAGCTCCGAGGGCGGGGGTGTGAACGAAAGTGCAAACATCGCTTGGGCCAGAGTCCGTGTAGTTGAGAGTCCGAAGCGCTGGCTACGATCGCCTGCGTGAATGGCGAGGGTCGAACTGAGGCGGCTGAAAACAGCGGAGCGCTCGTCGGTAGACGCATGCGCCTCGGCGTCCTGCTTCGACAGAAAGCCACCGCCGTGGAGCAAGCCAAGCAGCGGTCTGACCCTCGCGCGCGCCGCGACTGGCTGCGCTTTCTTGATCCTGTCTTGACCGACGAGATTCGCGATGCCGGTGCCGTCTCGTGCGACGAACTGGCGGAGATGGCGGCTCGTCCGCTGAAGGGGCGGGTCTCCCGCGAGACTATTGGCGAGTGGTGGGAGTACGCGTACCGGCGTGGCTGGCTCGAAGAGTGCGGAGCGGATCGCTGTCGTCTCACCGCCTTCGCGCGGGAGAGACTGGAGGCTCGCCGCCAATACGTTCGGTCGGCGGATCCATCGGAGTGGGCCAAGACACTCATCAGGTGGGCGCTCCCTGCGGGCGCGCTTGGGGCTGCAGGCTACGTGAGCGGCCGATATGGCACGGCATGGATATCGGTGGTCGTGATCTGTATCTCAGTTGCTCTCATGCTCTTCGTCATCGCGCCGATCGTGCATTTGATTGACGAGCCGTCAGACCGCTGGCTTGCCCGTCACGCGTGCGACTGGCTTGATGGTCGGCGTGTCGCTCGGTCGATTCGGCCCCGTCCCGAGGTTCGCGATTTCGCTCGGTTGTACCAGGCGTGAGATCACAGCCAGCGGATTGGGCACCAACGACTAACGGATGACATCCTTGGCCGCACACGGCGTCTTTGTGACGTATTGGGTCGCGGCGGTCACCGATGGATCTTACGTCCGTGGGCGTTCCCCCAGGTTGCCGTCCACCCACCTGATGCGTTCTAGATCGTTCCAGAGCCAGTCGTACACGACCTCCTGTGCGGAGAACAGGCTGAACGCGCCAAGTAGGCTGCTGTGGCTGGTCGAATCAAGCCACGCCCGTTGCCGTGTGCGCAGCGCTCGGCCACGGCGGGCCTGCTCGACGAACATCGCATGGTGCTCCTCGCGGTGGTCCTCGTGCTCGAGCTCGATTTCGACACGCGACGGCTCTTCGGCGGGCAGTGCCTCCAGCCACCACGCAATCGTCGGGCCGCCCTCAAAGCCGCGCGTCGGGTCTCCTGGGTTCAGGTAGCCGTGGAGCACCGCAGGCAGAGTCACCGCGGTCTGCATCCATGGGGCGAGGCTGCGCAGCTGGCCAGCGGCCAGCCATTCATAGCCGTGGATCGCGGCCGTGAAGACCGCCTGAGTTCGTTCGAGCATTCGTTGCTCGCTCCATCCGCTCCACACCCACCCGCCCGGGGTCTGGTCGGGGCCTGGGAACGGCGGGTCGAGCGTGTCGGTGCCATCGGCGAGCTTGGCGTGCAGAGCGGCGGGGATGCCGCGGACGAGGACCCGTCGCCCACCGGCCAACACGAGCAGCTCGGCGTCGTCGGGGATCGCATCTGAGATCGGCCGAATCGGTATCGCCTCGTCGTGCATAAACGGCAGGCTCATCAGCGAGCAGACGGCCGCCCAGATCTCTGCGTCTGCGAGCGGACCGTCGATCAGCCTGAGCATTCGGGCCTTCAGCTGTGCCTCAACCGCGGCCCGGAGCTGCTCGAAGGACCATCTCCACCGCCCACGCTGCTTGGCGGCCTGGTCGTGCGCCGTGAATGTTCACCCACTCGTCCAGTTCGTTTTCTTCCGGTGCGAGCAGCGCGGCAAAACCCCCTACGGGCAGCTCGTTCACACCGGGTAGCTGCCGCGCGCCGGCATACCAGCCGGTTGTGAGCCAGGCACCGTCGACGTGTGCGCCGTTCGGCGTGAGCTGTCCCGCGCGAACAAGGGGCCAGAACAGCTCTTTCAGCGATGCTGCTCCTTCCAGCCACGCTTCGCTCGCGCTCCGGATCTCCTCAGCGCACTGCAGCGCTGGCGGCGGCGTCACGTCTTCGGACTGCGACCACTTGGCAAGGCCCTCCTCCACCACTTGGCTAGCAAAGCCGCCATGGGCTGCGGCGAGTGGACCGAGCAGCGTGCTGACCTCCGCGTAGCCGTATGTGCCGACTGCGATCGCCAACGGGTAGCGCCACGACTCGAGGCTCGCGGGATCGTCGATCAGCTCTTGCGGTGTCGGCTCGCCGGCGATCAAGCTCTCGGCGGCGAACCACTGGGCCAGCACGATTAGCGGGAACACGAGCGTGCGATCGCGGCGTACGACGAGCCGTGTCCCCTCGATTAGGCCCGGGTCCTCGCCCGCGAGGACGTCGGCCTCGGGAACTGGCCCGCCACTGCGGCGGAGCGAGAGGATCGCGAGGCGTCGCAGCAACGGCGTGACGTCAGCATCGACGCGCCCGATCGCGAGCTCCACGAGACTTCTCAGCAGCTCGCCGCGCGAGGCGGGGACAGTACCGTTGTTGCGGCGAAGGTATCCGCCGAGCAGCACGGCGAACAGCGGCAGCCGAATGGCTTGGCGCAGATTCTCCGGCCAACCGGCGTGCATGCCTGTCGTGACTGCGATGCCGGCGACTCGGCCGACGAGCGCAGAGGCGTCTGCCTCGCCAAGCTGCTTGAGGTGAGCGAGCTCTTCCGCGTGCTCGATCGCGCTCAGCGGGCGGCTGCTCAGCAGCACGCGCGTAGCTGGCCAAGTGCGCGCGAGCACTCGTGCCTGGCTCAGCAGCTCGCTGGCGGCACCTGCTCCGGGCTCGTCGATGCCGTCGAGCACGACTGTCGCGCCTTGCCGGCGGGGATCTCCGAGTCCCTCGCACGCCTGCAACGCCTTTGCCTGCAGGTCGCCGTTGATGTCGCGGGCGCGTAGGTACACCGGCGCGGGTGCGCTCGCGTCCTGGAGCTGGGCGGCGATCGCCGCCTGGTGGTATCGCTCGCCAGCGAGCGACTTGCCGACACCCATGTCTCCACCTAGCACTCGCAGCCGTCGATCTTCGCTCGGAAGTGCCTGGGCAGGTGCGGCCCCGATGCCGAGTTCGTGGGCCATCGCTAGAGCCAGCGTGGTGTCGACCCCGGCGACCTGCCAGCGCTCGACGCATCGTGCGCGGCTGGCGCGTCCGAGCTCATCGAGCCTCGCGGCACGTGACATTCCCGGTAGGTCCGCGAGCGCCCGGCTGATTTCGTCCGACACCGCCCGGTCGACCTCCGCCGCCAGATCCTCGGCGCTGGCGAGCTCTCGGAACTTGACGTGTGGGCGTACTTGCTCGAGTAGCCTGATGGTCGCATCGTCACGGTGCTCGGCGGGGAGGACCAGCACGATCAGCCGCCGCTGGCAGACGAGCGCTTCGCCGATCTCGTTGGTTACCGCATCGGTGGTTCGGCTGCCGACGAGCCAGAAGACGAATGCCGAGCGACGCACCTTCTCCAGGTATGCCTCCTGTACGTCTTGGGCGCTGGCCGGGGTGTGCTCGAACGCCCACACGAGCAGGAACGGCGCCCTTCCCAGGGTCTGCTCGACGCATTCGCGCGCGGGCGCCAGCTCCTCGTCCATGACGCTGGAGATGAACGCCAGCAACTGTGGCTCACCCGCGCGCACGTGCTCGTCGGACATCAGGCGATTCTACGCGCGGGGGTTGTCCTCGATCAGCGAACAGCGCTCCGACGTTCCGCGTAGGGGAACAGCTCCTCGCCGTCGGCGGAGGCCATATACGCGTTGCGCTGATCGACAGGGAGGCGCTTGCCCGCGAGGCGTGCAGGTGCTCGCCCCAGTGCACCCGTAGCGTGAGCGCAGCTCGACATAGGCGGCCAGTTCTCCAGCTGCCACCAGCGTCCGTAAAAGGCGAGGGCAGCGTTCGGCACGCCGCCGTCGATCAACCGCGTCAGGTGTGAGGTGGCCTCGCCGGATTCGATGGGCGAATTATGCGCGCGCCAGTACCACCAGCTGGAGGCATCGTTTGCCCGTACCGGTCCACCGGCGCTGCAAGCAGCCTTCGAGCGTCTACGAGAGCTGCGCCGGCCGTAGCCCTCGTGTGCCCGGCTGGCTGCCGGCCGCTACGCCAGTACTCGGTTCCCGGAGCAAACTCCTGGTCACTAAACGAGCTAGAAGGAAAAACGAAAACGAAAACAGACTAGATGCACGGAAAGCTTGAAAGCATCCGAACGACTGCTTATGATGGCCGTGTTGTGATGACGGCAATGAGCATCAAGGCGGATTCTGCGGCGGGCTATGCGCGCTATCTGGAGTCGAAGACGGTCGCGCCGGAGCGGGGCGACTACTACTTGGGTCCGACGAGCGAGGCGGTGCAGGCCCCAGGCCTTTGGCACACGGATCAGGCGACGTTGGAGCGTCTGGGGGTCGTCTCGGACGGCACGGTCGATGGCAAGGATTTCGTGGCGTTGATGGAAGGCCGCCACCCGGGCACGGGCGACTGGCTGCGTCCAGAGGGGGCGGGTGGTGGTCGCGGCGGCGGCATCGACGCAACGTTCAGCGCCCCGAAGTCGGTGTCGGTTGTGTGGGCGATCGGTGATCCGTGGCAGCGTGAGCAGATCGAGCAGGCCCACGGCCGGGCGGTGGCACAAGCGTTGGCGCATGTGCGCGAGCAGGTTCCGGTGGTCCGTCGTCGCTACGGCGGTGAGGTGGTGGAAGAGAAGGCGAAGGATGTGTTGGCGTTCGAGTATCGCCATACGACCGCGCGCGGCGTGAGCGGCGCCGAGACACCAGACCCCCAACTTCACTCGCATGTGGTCGTGACCGGGGCGGTGCGGGAGGACGACCGGTTCGTGGCGGTGGCGTCCAGGCCGATCTTCCGTTCAGCGAGGGAAGTGGGCGCGTTCTACCGCTCAGTTTTGGCGCAGGAGCTATCCGATCTCGGCTACGCGATCGAGGGCGGGACCGGCAAGGAGGCTCGCTATTTCGAGATTGCGGGTGTGCCGAGGGGTTTGTTGGATGCGTTCTCGGGTCGTACGCGTGAAGTGGTTGCGGCTGCGGAGCGGTTTCGGGCGAGGTATGGGCGTGCGCCTGAGCGTGGTGAGTTGCGCAACGTGAAGCTTGAGAATCGGCGTGCGAAGGAGTTGACGACGCGTGACGATCTCGACCAGGTGTGGCGCGAGGTTGCAGAGCGATACAAGTTCGGGCCGGGCGAGGCCGCACGCTTGCTCTCCGGCGAGCACAAGCCGCCCGAGCGTGAGGGCGCGCTGATGGATCGCGTGGAGCGCGGTCTGACGGCCACGAGGGCGGTGTTCGAGGTCAAGGAGTTGCGCGCGAGCGTGCTTGAGCAGTCCGTTGGTGAGTTGTCGCCGGAGGAGGCGTTTGAGGTGGTGGGGGCGATGGTCAGGGAGCGGCGTGTACTGCCGTTGGAGGACGGGAAGATGACGACGCTCGCGGTGCGTGCACAGGAGCAGGCGATCGAACGCAATGCGAGTGAGCTGTCAGTGCCTGCAGAGCGTGATGTTGGGGAGAGCGCGCGTGCGAACGCTGCGCGGGAGGTAGCCGAGCGGATCGGTGCTCCGTTGAGCGACGAGCAGGAGATGGCGCTATTCGTCTTGACGGGTCCCGAGCGAGGTGTGGCGCTGATCGGTCCGGCGGGCGCCGGGAAGGGTGTCGTGATTGACGCTGCCGCGAGGGCCGAGCAGTTGGCGGGTCGCACGACGATTGGTGTGGCGGTTGCGGGCAGCACGAGGGAGCGCTTGGGCAATGACAGTCCCGCGCTTGCAGGTCAGACAATGACGCTCGATTCGCTGGTCGCAAGAGCCGAGACGGGCAGCGTCGTGCTCGATGCAGGACACGACCGTGTTTTTCGATGAGGCGGGGATGGCTGACACGCACCGTTTGGTGAAGCTGATCGAGCCTGGTCGAGCGGTCCGGGCGCAAAGCTGGTAGCGGTGGGTGATGGTAAGCAGTTGCCGTCGATCGGGCCTGGTGGCATGTTCGACCGGGTGACGACACATATGCCGGTGGTGGAGATCGAACAGGTCTGGCGCACCATGGATCGTGATGAGCAGCGTGCGTGGGCTGCGTTGCGTGGGTGGGGAGCCGGAGCGTGCGATGGCGCACTACATGTCCCGCGGACCAACTGCACCTCCAGACACGCGTGAACAAGCAGCCGAGAACGCGGTCCAAGCCTGGGCGAAGTTAACAGAGAGCTTGATCCGGCGCAGGTGGCGTTGATCGCGGACGCGTCGAATATGGAGATGCGACCGGTTGAACGCGCGCGCCCAATATTTGCGTGGTGAGCGTGGAGAACTCGGCGAGCGGGAGATCCCGTTGGATCGGTGCACTATGGGTTGTTTGAGGGGGATCGTGGTTGCGTTCGTCCGCCAACACCGCGCGCCGCGTCAACCTAGAGTGGAGAACGGCAGCCGTGGCGAGATCACCCGTATTCACGACAAGCGCGCGGTGACAGTCACTTTGACGGGAGCGGCCGGAGGTCACGCTCGCCGGCGAGGACCGCGAGGTTTGCGTCTCGGCCTACGCGCAGCACATCAATCGTCAGCAGGGAGCGACGGTCGAGCGTGCGGTCGTGCTCACGGGTGGCTGGCAGACCAGCAAGGAGTCCTCCTATGTCCAGGCGTCGCGAGCAAGGAAGGGCACCGAGTGGCATCTAGCGCGCGAGGAGCTAGGCACCGAAGGCACCGACATCGACCGGATCGAGCGGCTCGCCGAAAAAGATGCGATCCAGTCGCTCACAAACCCCGTCGGTCGAATACGAAACCGCCGAAGAGGTAGGCGAGCAGCTCGACCCCGCGCTCGTCTCGCGTGAACTCGGGCTCCCCACCGCCCAGACCGAGATCGAGACCGGCCAACACGTCGAGTATGAGTCAAGAGATTGGGGTTGAGCCGGTGAAGCGGCTGATGATCCGGTTGCCCGACCCGGCGCACGCAGCGCTCGAACAACGCGCCCAGCAAGCCGGGGAGCCGTTGGCGAGTACCGCTGCGGGGCTCCTGCGCACCGTCCTTGAGGACAGCGAGAGCGCGACGAGCAGGCGCGCGCGCCTGCGCACCCGCCCAGCCTCCCCACCACGGGCGACGAGTGCCGGCGCGCCGTGGATCGCATCCGATGACGATCCCGACTGGTATCAGAACACGTGGGGTGTGATCGTCGCGTTGTACGAGCGCTATCCGCGGGCGCTCGCGAAACTCGAGCACGACTGGTATGAGCACCCCGAACGCGTAGAGACCCTCGCCGCGCTCGCCACCTGGCGCGCGAACATCGACAGCTCAGCCGAAGACCCCCGCGAGGAGCTCGCATTCCACAACGCGCTCCAACAGCTCGCGCGCATCCTCGACCAGACACCAGGGCTCGGACGACCATTCAAGGCCGGGACAACAATGCCGGTCGAGTGGAGTGGCTTGGAGGCGAAGGCGGTTAATTTATGCGCCTGAATCACGTCACGCTCGCGGCTAGAGATGTCGAGTCATCAGCACGCTTCTATGCCCGCTTGGGACTCACGCAGATCGTCGCGGACTACCCACACTATGCGCGTTTGCTCGTCCCAAAGGGAGACACGACGCTGTCACTGCACCCAGCGACAGATCAGTCATCAGGGTCGAGTACGAGCATCCATTTCGAGGTTGACGATGTGGACGGCACGGTGGAACGACTGAAGGGTGCAGGGTTCAGTTTCGTGTGCGATCCGGTCGATCAGCCCTACCTGTGGCGAGAGGCGATTCTTCTCGACCCCGATGGACACCGATTGTTCATCTATCACGCTGGCAAGAATCGCCTCAATCCGCCTTGGCGTTTGCAGTCGGAAGCAGACCGCGAGCTGAGTAAACGACGACACATCACGCGATCGTAATGTGGAAGGGGGACAAGCAAGATCTACGCGCACACGAGATCCGTCTGGCGGATCAGGCGCTTGCGGGTTCATGTGCGTCAGAGTGGGGTGGCGATCCGGAGAAGGCAGACCCCGAGGAGTTGTTCGTCGCCTCGCTATCTGCGTGTCACATGCTGTGGTTTCTGGATTTCGCTCGTCGCGAGCGTCTACGAGTCATCTCATACGAGGACAGGCCCGAGGGAATAATGGACGGCCACAAGTTCGTGGCAATCACGCTCCATCCACGCGCAACGTTTGCCACCGACACGCCCGTAGAGGTGATCGAAGATCTTCACGAGCGTGCGCACGATGCTTGCTTTATCGCGAACTCCGTCATCTGTCCCGTGAAAGTGGAAGTCGCGTGAAACCTGTTTTGGGTTCATACCGAGGGCAGGCGCAACAACTGCTCGGCGTAGCCAACGGCGAGAAGACGCTTCGTCAGTGATCCCGAACGCCGCGCGAAGCTCGACGATGAGATCATGCTCGTGCACGAGATCCGAGTCCGATGGGGCGACGGCCTCAAGCTCAATGAACTCTCCGAGCTGCTCCACCCGGTCGAGATGGATTCGCACCTCGCGCCACAGGAACAAACGCCGGTGCTTGGCGACCACGACGCGTATCCCGATCGCGTCCGCTAGCGCCGCGCTCAGGACAGCGCCGTCGTTGACCTCAATGATTCGATAACGGCTCTCGCGCTGTTGGGGTTCGTTGGCGCGCTCAAATTGGATCAGGTGTGGGCGGCCGGGCCGCTCCTCACGGAGCTTGAGCCCGCCACTGGCGACTTGGAAGTAAGGTCGAGGGCGAGCCGCCGGTGCCACGCTTGCGCGTGGTGGTTTGCTCGCCCCCGCCCTCCGAACCGGACTTGCGCGTTCCCACGCATCCGGCTCTCCACAGGACATGCGCTGGTCGCATAGAGGGGTGTCAGGCACTGGCGGCGCCCTGCCGGCTGGTGGCCGGCGTTGTTTGGGGTGCCGTCCACGGCGTGGGTATTCGGTACCCGCGAAACCTGTAGCGGGTTACCGATACTTTGCCGGGCCAGTAGAGCCTCGTGCCCTCTGGGCTTCTCCAGTTGCGCCCCCAATACCGTCGTTTGATCTGTTTCCAGGTCAAACGTGGGTGCTTCTTGCGCAGCCAGCGAATGATCCTCCACCATAGGTAATGATCGAGGTAGTCGAAGCAGCGCTTTGACACACCGTGACGGTAATAGTTCGTCCAGCCCCGAAGGACTGGATTGAGCGCTCGGAGAATCTGATCGAGCGGGAGGTTCTTCTTGTCGTTCCTGGTCATCTCCTTGATGCGGTACTTGATCTCCCGAAACGCTCGCTTGCTCGGGTAACTGCGGGCGATGGGTGATCGACCGTCCCTGGGGCCTAGCTTTATGCAGAACCCCAGGAAGTCGAAGCCATCGCCTGCGTGGGTGATGCGCGTCTTCTCGGGCGAGAGCGTCAAACGCATTTGCTCTCGCATGAAACTGGCCGTCTGCTCCTTGATCGCTTCGGCCTCGGCCCGGGTGCCGCGAACCAGCACAACGAAATCGTCCGCGTAGCGGACCATTCGGTGGCTGGGGTGACCTTCGAGCTTGCGAGTCCGTCGTTCTCCTGGTGCGTAGGCGTTCCAGGCATCCTCGAAATAACGATCGAGGACCGAGAGGGCAATGTTCGCAAGCAGCGGCGAAAGAATCGCCCCCTGCGGCGTGCCCGATGGCGTTTCGATCCGGCTGCCACGCTGACGCATGACCCCGGCGCCAAGGAACTGGCGGATCAATCGCAGTACACGCTTGTCGGTCACCCGACGGCGTATCTGCTCCATCAACAGTCCGTGATGGATCGACCCGAAAACAGTCCTCGACGTCTCCCTCGATCACCCACTCATGAGAGCGGTGGGGATTGAGGAAGAACCGAACTTGCTCGATGGCGTCCTGCGCGCGACGCCGAGGTCTGAAACCATACGAGCACGGTTGAAAGTCCGCCTCGAAAATTGGCTCCAGCACCAGCGCCGCTGCCATCTGCACGATCCTGTCGCGCAGGGTGGGGATGCCGAGCTTCCGGACCTTCCCTGCCCCGCGCTTGGGGATCACGTGCTCACGCACCGGCATCGGAGCATAAGAGCCGTCCCTGAGCGACTGTCGAAGCTCGCCCAGAACCTTCTCTACGCCCCGCTTTTCGATATGCCAGCGCGATTGACCATCAACACCGGCGGTCTTTGACCCCCGGTTGCGCTTCACCCGCTCCCATGCAACAAGCAACGTTGCAGGCTCACAAAGCAGGTTGAACACGTCATCGAAGTGCTTGTGCTCATCCTGCACAGTCCAGCGGTGCAGCTTGGTCTGCCATCCCAGTACCCGCTTCTCCGCCGAAAGTGGCGTCAAGCGGCGCGAGCGTATTCACGCCCGACCTCCCGAACGGCTTCTCATGCTGCGGTCCCTGCTGCCGTCCTTCCCCATGTGACCGGCTTTCCCGGCCTCGGAGTACTACGACGGCTCCGCCACGTCCCAAGCACAACAGCGGACATCGCGCCTGCCAGTCCGCCACCAGCGGACTGGCGCGCCCAGGACGCTTCCCACGTTCACTGCGATCCGTTTGACCGGGTCGGCAGACGGCTTTACCCCTACAGCGCATCCAGGGAGCACTCGCAGCATCTCCCTGGCCACCACGCTCCGAAGAGCGCGGAGCGGAACGCCAACTTACTCGGCGCGTCCGTTGCTGTCCACGGCCCATATCCACCAGGTTTGGAGCCGCCATATGAGATTGAGGGGCTTCTGACACCGTTTCGCTTTCGCTCTGCCTTTCGGTCTTGCTCGCGCGCACCCGGGCGTCTGGCAATACCGCCCTGCCGCTACTTTTCCAGGGCGCTCTCGTCAGGAACGCGCGATCCCGCGCCCCGACTGCCCCTAGCTTCGCCGGGCCGCTGCATCAGCCCAGGGCTGGCATCACAGCCAGCACGGATAGAGATCGATCAATCCTGCTACCGACCTCCCTTCACAGCGCCTCGTGGCGCACGTAAGTGTCGCGCTGCCAAATCTCGCCGTGGTCTTCTGCACCGAGGGTTCGGCATACCTCCAGTGAGCGCACAGGATCGGGGTCGTGTGCCTTCAGCTCGATATTTCGTCGTGGTTGCTCCATGCGCTCCGATTCTGAACGGCGCGGCGGCGGCCGGCACGCCGCTCATCACGGTCCTTTCCGATGCCCTTGAGCCGCGGGTGGCGACCAGGGACTGACAGCAGCCGGGCGAGCCAGGGAAGCCGGGCCGGGATCGGACAGATGTCCACCCGAAGTCAAAGTTTTTGGCCGGTCGGACGGGTTGGCGGTCATTAGGTGTAGTGACCTCGCGTAGCTATAGCCCCATTTCAAGGTGGTTGGCCCAGAAGGCCCGACGATGATCGAGCTGACTGTCAGGCTGACCGACGAGCAGCTCGCAGAGATCGCGCAGCGAGCGGCTGCGCTCGTACCGACGAACACTGTTGCGGCGATATCACCGTGGTTGAACGTTGCCGAGGCCGCCGAGCGTTTGCGCTGTAGCAAGGACCGGATCTACGATCTGGTCGCGCTCGGCAAGCTCCAACCACGCCGCGACGGCCGCCGGGTCCTGTTGCATCGTGACGAACTCGACGCCTACGTCGAAGGACGATCGGGATGAGGCTTCAAGGCGGGGAGGTCGATTGGCGCCGCCGGACTTCACGACGGCCGCGTGCGTTCCTGTCGCTCGATCGCGGCTGCAAGGTCGGCCACGCTTACATCGAGTGCCATGAGCAGCCGCGTGATCGTGGACCAGCGGATGTCGCGGTGTCCGGTCTCGACCTGGGAGATGTAGGTGTCGTCCGCGCTCGCTCTGGTCGCCAGCTCCTTCTGGGTGATGCCGGCTCGGGTGCGCAGTTCGCGCAGCGCACGTCCGAGGACGCGGCGAGCGTCGGTGATTGGGTCTTTGATCTGGTCGTTCATTGGCGGGAACATCCCAAAACAGACTTGACGTCCGAGCCAAGTTGTAGGGTTGTGGCAGCGAACATACAAGTTGGCGCCCGCGATGGCTGTAACCACCCGGACGCCGTGGCACCGAGAGCGGTAACTCCCGGCGCGCAAGCCAAGCTACCAGCACCCTGCCTGGCTTTCTCGTCAGAGAACTCTCCCGTGGCCTCCGATCCCAAGGAGGAACCGACAATGACGACCATCACCATCCCCGCAGAGGTCACGCGCGGCGCGCGCTCGGCCGTACTAACCGAGTTGGGCGAAGCGGCCGATCAGATCAGCCAAGCAAGCCTCGACTACGAGAAGGAGCAAAACCCCGAGAGCTTCAATGAGCCGCTCGCAAAGTTTGACACGCTGCGCCGGCTTCTGGATGCGATCGGCTGGAGCAACGAGACACGCACTATCGAGATCGAGTACGAGCAGCGCGAGATACTCGCGATGGCTCTGCAGGAACGAGTCGCAGCCGACCGCGAGCACATCGCCGATCACTTGACGGCCGCCGATGCGCGCGAGAGCACCGAACACAACGTCTACGCCGTCGAGGACTTCTTGGCAGCCAATGGCCTCACGGAAGGTGGATGATGGCGGCGAAGCTCGAGAAGACACGCACGCCCGGCATCTTCAAGCGCGGCAGTCGCTACGTCTTCTCCTACCGCGCAAACGGGAAGCAGCACTGGGAGTCCTGCCGCACACTCGACGAGGCCCGCCGCGCCAAGGCCGCGCGGACAACGGACATCGGACGCGGCGAGTTCGAGGAACACGCACGGATCACGCTGCACGAGTACGCGCGCGAGTGGATCGAGCGCTACCAAGGCACGGGCCGGCGCGGCTTTCGCGAGGAGACACGCACCGAGTACAGGACTCTGCTCAACAGGTTCGCGCTGCGCTACTTCTCCCCACAAACGAAGCTGACGGAGATCACGCCCAGCCAGATCGCGTCATTCATCGGATGGCTATGCGAACAGACAAAGCCCGCGGCAGCCAAGGAGAACCCGAAGCGACGAGTGCCGTTGTCGGACAAGACCGTCCGCAACGCACTCGGGCCGCTCACAGCCTGCCTGGCGAGTGCCCGTCGAGAGGGACTGATCCGTCACAGTCCAGCCACAGGAGCCGCGCTCCCACATCGCGCCCGCGTAGACGAGGACGAGGACCGGCCGCGACCGTTCCCACACACCGAAGACGAGGACGGCACGGTCGTCGAGACGATGGAGCTGGTCGTCTCGCATGTGGAGTTCACGCACCGTCTCATGTTCGAGCTACTGGCCGCGACCGGCCTGCGCCGCTCGGAGCTACTCGTACTGTGCGGGCGACATCTCGAACTTGACGGCGACCACCCACATGTGAAGGTGCGCCAGCGCGTGCGCCGTCGCCGCGGAGAGGGACTCGTGATCGGCCCCCTGAAGTCCCGCTACGCCAAACGTGACGTACCGATCCCGGCCTCGCTCGCCGATCGCCTACGCGCGCTCGGCACCGCCCCCGACGAGCTGGTGTTCGCGACGGCTACCGGCACGGTGCTTGACCCGGACAACCTCGCCACGCGCGTGCTTGCGCCCGCGTGTAAGGCGGCGGGTGTCGAGTGGGCAGGCTTCCACACCTTCCGCCACACCGTCGCATCGCGCCTGTTTGCGGAAGGTCGCAACGTCGTTCAGGTCCAGCGCTGGCTCGGCCACCACTCGGCCAGCTTCACGCTTGACACCTACGTCCACCTGCTCGAGAACGATCTCGGCGCGCCGCTTCACCCTGCGAGCATTACGCACGCGGAGGCGACGCCACTGGGTACGCTGGTCGAGGATGAGCGAAACAGCGGTCCTGCCGGATAATCTCGCGAGCAAGATGCCCGATCTACCTACTCGTACATCCGCCGACGCACCGGAGCCCGTGCGCAGCTACGACGAGTTCCTTGAGGACATCAAGGGACGCATCCGAAGCGCCCAGGCGCGCGCGGCGAGGGCGATCAATGCAGAGTTGATCGACGTGTATTGGCAGATCGGACAGGAGATCTTGCGACGTCAGGCCGAGGAGGGCAATCGTCGTGGGCGTGGTGGTCCCAAGATCGTCGAGCGGCTGTCTGCGGACCTGCGAGCGGCCTTTCCCGGAGCGCGTGGCTACTCGGTGAGCAGTTTGCGCTACATGCGGGCATTTGCCGCGGCGTGGCCCGAGCGAGAAATGCTCCAGTCCGGTACTGGAGCATTGCCGTGGGGCCACATTATGCTGCTGCTCGACAAGCTCTCCGACCGGGCGACACGCGACTGGTATGCGGCCCGTGCGTCGGGCTGGTCCGGCGCGGAGCTGGAGCACCATATCGCCAGTCGCCTGCACGAGCGGCAAGCGGCGGCGATCACCAACTTCGATCACGCGCTACCGGCCGATGACGCTGAGGCGGTGCAGCGGATCACTCGCGATCCCGTGGTCTTGGACTTCGTCCATCTGGCGCAGGAGTCCAAGGAGCGCGATCTGGAGGCAGCGTTGCTGCAGGACATCGAGCGTTTTATGCTCGCCTTGGGCGAGGGCTTCTACTTTGCCGGCCGCCAGAAGTCCCTGGTTATCGGCAGGGAGGAGTTCATTCTGGACCTGCTGTTCTACCACCATCCGACCCGTCGCTTCGTGGTTATAGATCTCAAGATTGGACGCTTTCAGGCAGAGTTCGCCGGAAAGATGAACCTCTACGTCAACGCCGTCAACGCGCTGATTGCTCACGATGAGGACCGCGCAACGGTTGGCTTCATCCTCTGTGCTGGCCGCGATGAGGCTGTGGCCCACCTCACGCTGCAGGGCATCTCTACGCCAATCGCTGTCACGCGCTACACCGTCGGCAAGCGGGGCGTCCTGATGGCGGGTGAGGAGGCCCAGATCACGGAGGGCATTGAGGATGAGATGGAGGGCATGCGGCGCGTAGAGCAGCAGGTCACCGAGTTCGCGGCGCGCCGTGCGCGCGAGCTGGCCGACGGATCGGCGGACACCAAGCGATAGCCATGTCGTCCGGCGATCGACTGCGGACAGTGATCGTCGGTTACGCTGGTCCAGCTAGCGGTTACGCCCTTGTTGCTCAAGCTCGGCGAGGTAGGCGTCAGCCTCCGCTAGAAATGACCGGACGCGCTGGTCCTGCTGAGCTGCCTTGAACTCCGCCGCGTCCACTACGGCGACGGGCGAATCCTGTACCGGGCTCATCGGGTTGTCTTCGAGTGTCGGGGCCATCGTTAGTCCGCGTCGCATCGGGGTGCACGATAGCTGCACACGCCCGCCCCAACTGTTGGGGAGTGCCTCCTAGAATGCTCGGCTGTGGATGGGCTTACGCGCGATCCATTCGGCGAGAAGCCAGTGCCGTGGTGGCGCCGGTTGCGTCAGTCCGCTAAAGGGCGGGCTCCCAAGCGCTACGCGAGATTCGCTGGCGTCCTCGGACCGCTTTCGGGGCTCATCCTTCAGAGCGGCGACGGTCTTAGCAAGCCAGCGCGACTCGCGATCTTCGCTGGCCTGTCGGTGATACCGCCCTACCTCGTCGAGCGCTGGTGGCGAGAGCGCGAGCGCCGGCAGGCGGAGCGGCTACTGGTTCTCCCCGAGTGAGTCCGAAACGGGCGCGGGGTCGCTCAGATGGCCTCGATCAAGGCGTCAGAAAGTGCAAACAAAGTGCAAACATGACCCACGCCATTCCACGACATCGCCAAATCGGGCGAAAGCCCAATCCTCAGCAATAGAGCCAAATCTACGGACCCGGCGACATCCCACAACACCCCCAAAATGGGCTCATAACCCGAAGGTCGCAGGTTCGAATCCCTCCCTCTCCGTCCATGTGATGTCTCAGGTGATCCCGGACATGTGTCTCGGGAGATCGTGGACAGTTTAGGGTTGGTTGAGGGGTTGGTAGTCGCGGTTGGGGTCGAGGGTGAGTTGGCGTAGTAGTTCGCCGGTTTGCTGGTCGATGACGCGGATGTTTTGGTCGGCGATGAGGAGCTTTATGGGGCGTCCTGTGTGGGCTCTGCCGATGCCGATGTGGTGTAGTCGGCTGTTGTGGCGGAGGGTGACTCGTCCGCCTTGGTCGACCTTGTCTCGGCGGACAGGGGAGTGGGTCTCTGGGGACGTTTGGCTTGTGGGGCGGGCCTTGTGACCTTGGTGCTGTAGGCCTGTAGTGGTGTGCGGCCGTTGAGTGCTCTGTGTGGGCGGATGTGGTTGTAGTAGTGGACGAACGCGTCGAGCTGGGTTTGCAGCTCTGTGAGTGTCTTTGCTGGTTCTTGGCGGGTGAGGTAGCGCTTGAGTGTTTGGTGTAGTCGCTCGATCTTTCCGCAGGTTTGGGGGTGGTAGGGCCTTGAGTTCTTGTTAGTGATCCCGAACCGCTCGAGTTCTGTTTGTAGGAGTACCTTGCCCTTGCGTGGTGTGGCGGTGAACACGGCGCCGTTATCGGAGAGCAGGCAGGCCGGTAGGCCGTGTAGCTCGGCTGCTTTGTGGAAGACGTCCACGACGTCTTGGGCTTTGGTCGTCGTGAATGCTTGGGAGGCGAGGAATAGGCGGGAGTGGTCGTCGATCATGTTCATGATCTCCACGTGCTCCCCACCTGCGAGATGCCAATGCGTGATGTCTGTCTGCCACATCTCGTTCGGCAGCTCGGCTTCAAAGCGGATCAGGCTACTCTGTGGCCGCTTCTGCGGTTGCGGGACGATTAGGCCCTCCCGCCTGAGGATCCGCCAGATCGTGGTCCTGGAGGGCACGTTCTCGATCCGGCCGGTGAGGTGATAGGAGATCGTCGCCGCCCCGCAATCATGGCCTTGATCGTGGAGTTCTTCTCGCAGCGCCACGATCGCTTCGATCACCTCGGGTGGTGTCCCGTGCTTGCAGGACCGCGGCCGTCTTGACCGGGACTCCAGTGCTCGATAGCCACCGTCTCGATAGCGGGCGATCAGCTCGTAGATCCAGCTCTTAGAGATCCCATGCGCCCTGGCGACCTCTCGAGCGCTGCGTCCCTCCAAGACCACGGCGTCCACGACATAGCGCGCCAGGCCCATCCGTCCCGTCCCCATACCAGCCACCTTTCATCGGTGTCCAGTATCCCCCGAGACATCAGTCCACTATGTCCTGCAACCACACACTGCCCCCGCTATAGAGGAAAAGCCCCGCGGTAGCGGGGCTTTTTTGTGGGCGAACCCGGCTGAGGCGCGGCTCCCGGCTTAATGTTGTGTTCGCTCGGGCTGGTGCTCGGCGAGGACGCGGCGGCGTCGCGCCGTTTCAACAGAGGCAGGCAAGGAGTGATGGCCTGAGCCCGGGCCGGCTGGAGGAGCGCTGCGGCACGACCATCATCACGGATCTGCGGGCGCTGCCGTAGCGTCTTTGAGGCAGCCGGCCAGCCTGGGTGTCAGCTCGAGCGCCAGCTGCCCTCCGTTGGGGCCTCCGGCATCTGGTTGGGACGGTGCAGCTTCCCCTTCGCGGCGTCGGCGAGCCAGCCAGCCCAGCGGTCGATGAACTTGTCGAGCGCTCCGGGGGTGATGTGTGTGAAGGGCCAGGCGACCTGAAAGCTTCCCATCATCGGCGCGAGCGCCTGAATCGCGTCCTCGCCGCGGTTGCGGGCGAACGGGTCACGGTTCGTCTGCTGTGCCATCAGCGGCGAGATCATGAACGCCGTCTCATACCAGCCATACTCGCCGGTCGACTGGGCATCGCAGAACCACAGCGAATGGCTTCGGCCCTCGTAGCCGTAGTGATCCTGAGGCATCGCTATACCGATCGCAGCACATGCGACCACATCGAAGGCGACCGTTGGCTGGGGACCCCACGGACGCTCGTTCACACTATCCGCCGGGAACAGTCCGAGTTCGGCGGGGCCGAGTTTCAGATAGGAGGTCCCATCTGGGCGGTCCAGACGCGTTGCATCGGGTGCCACCGCCGTGATCGAGGCCAACACCTCTGCGGTGATCACGCCGTGGCTCTCGCCGGCAGCAGCTCTCAGCGCGGCGCGCTGCTCGGCTAGGGTGGCCTGCTGGGAGGCGTGGCGCTCAGCCTCGGCACGACGATTGGACTCCGCGCGACCGGCTTCCTGGAGCCGAGATAGGCCAGCTGATAACGGCGCTGCCGCGGACGCCTCGAGCCTCGTCAGCAGCGCCGAGACGCTCGGCCGGGCGCCGGGCGCCTTGATCAGGCATTGCTCGATCACGGTGGCCAGAGCGACGTCCAGGCCATCCAGCGGACCGGGGGAATCGTGCAGGTGTTGCTCGCGGAAGTCCTCCTGGGTGGGGCCGGCGAACGGTCGGGCGCCGCTGAGCATCTCATAGCCCATGACCCCGAGCGCGTAGACGTCGCAGGCTGCGGTGGCATGCTCGGTTCGCCAGCGCTCAGGCGCCGCATACGGCGCCGACAGCGAGAACTTGCGAGTGTCCTCGGCGGTGCTGGCCTCGGCGTATCGGGAGATGCCGAAGTCCGCCAGGCACCAACGCCCTTCGTGCAGGAGCACGTTTTCGGGCTTGATGTCACGGTGAACGACGATCCCGTCGAGGTCCACGAGCGCCGCCGCGATGTCGATCAGAACGGAGCGGACCTCGCCCGCGCTGAGCGCCGGTCCCTTGGCGTCGATGTGGCCGCGCAGCGAACGCTCGGCGCGGGGCATGATCATGACCCAGCTGTCCTCGGTCTCGCCGGAGTCGATGATCGGGATCACGTTGCGGGCCGTGCCGAGCTCGACGAACAGCATCTCACGCTCGGCGCCGGGGACCTTCGGGACGAACTTCGCGACCGCCTGAATCTCGTCGGAGCTCGCGAGCCGCACGAGGCCGAACCCGCCTTTGTCGAGCGGCTCGCCGATCTCCCATTCCTGGTTGAAATTCAGTCTCAAGTGTCTCCTCCAATGCGTCCCGCGCTTACACGGCGAGCTTACATCCGGCTGCGGAGCGTGAGTATCCACCGCCGGCAAATAGGGGATGCATCACTGCAGCCCGGCGACTAGGGCAACCCGCCGCAGGAGCAGAGGCACAACAGCCCACATCGGACGTGAACGACGAGTCCAAACTCCTTCGCTTTGCCGAATATCGCGAGCATGGCTAGGCCAGCCAAAACGACAGCCATGATGACCCACGCCCGCCCCATCTTCGCCCTGGGATCGCTGAGGTTAGTCGGATCACTCACGGCCTACCTGTAGCCTCTCCCGCTCTGTCCGAAAAGTACGGGTTGAGCCGGATGGTCACAAACGATTGCGGTGTCGAGCGCGGCGCCCAACTCCGATCCCCACCGCTCCGATCCCGAACCCCAAAGAGGTCAACAGGGCAGAGTGGTAAATGGCGCCGCAGACCCAAAGAGTCACCGCCAGGCAAACCGCCAGTCCTTCGATGATGAGTGCCTTACGCATTTCGACCCGCGAGCGTCAGAGCGCCCTATTGTCAAATAGCTTATCCACCAGAAAGGTTGGTATATAGTTGATTCACGGCTTGTTGAAGATTTTGGTTGAAAGTCTGCCTAACCAGACTTACATCTTTCTCTATTTCTGCATGGCTTAGCTCGTAAATCCCTCCCACGCAGAACACTGCTCCGACAAGTGTCTCCGCGCCGAAACACCCATAGCCAGTCGATGCAGCATCAAAGATGTCTTTTATTATTCCCCGGCCATTAGGATCCGAGTTATTGAGAGGATTGCCTCCGGCGAACGTAAACCAATCTGGCTGAGTTGTGCTGCCTAGATGGTCTTCGGGATCTGGTTGTGTCCATCTCCCTGTAGTGGGATCGTCGTAGCGTGCTCCGAAGTGCAGAATACTGTTAGCCACGTTGCCGTGTCCTGTGTTGCCTGCGGGCATGCGGTAGCACGGCACCCACTCCGAGGAAGACTTGGGCTGGCCTCCTTTTTTCAGCCGGTGCAGGGCAAGCAGCTGCAGACCCGGGAGCATGTGCGCGTGTTGGTCTGGGGGTGCCGTTGCTCGGCGGTCGAAAGAGTTTGTCGGTAGAAGCTGCCCAGGGGATCATCTTGGAGTCGGCGGGCGGCCCACCGAGATGTCTATGGCGCAGTTGTGCTCAGCGTCGTCGTGAGAGAAGGTAGTAGATCAACCGTGCTCCGCCAAGGACGACGACGACGAGTCCAAACTCCTTCGCTTTGCCGAATATCGCGAGCATGGCTAGGCCAGCCAAAACGACAGCCATGATGCCCCACGAGATGATTTGTGGCTTTCTGTCCGCTGATTGGTTCATTTACCTGGTCATAGTCCGAGTTCTTCGGCGCCTTCGGAGATACCTTGCACCGCCACGCCCCCGGCGCACCCGCCAAGCGCGGCGGCCCCTGGAGCATCAGTGTTCCCTGGCAGCGTGGTTACGATACCTTCCCCGCATGCCCGCCCGTAATCTTCTAGGGCTTCGAGTCCGTGTGGATCGCTGAGGTTCATCGGGTCGCTCCCGGCGAATAGGAAACGGTCTCCCTGGGTGGCGCTACCGGCGTGTTCTACCGGGTCTTGTTGTGTCCAGCGTCCGGTGGTGGGGTCGTAGTAGCGTTGACCGAAGTGCTGGATGCTGTTGGGGACGTTGCCGTGTCCTGTGTTGCCGGCGGGCATGCGGTAGCCGCCCTTGTATCCGAACTGGTAGGGGATGGTCTGTGTGCCTTCGCTGTGGACGTTCTCGCCGTATGGACCGTATCGGAACGTTCGTTCGACTTTGCCTGTTGAGCTCACGAGCGCGATGATATCGCCTTGCCCGTCGTACAGCGGGTTGTAGTTGGCTGATGGGGTGCGGACGTCGATGAGCAGGCCGTTGGGTGTGCGCTCGAAGCAGTCGGGGTTGCCGGAGATTACTTCGCGGGTGATGCCCAGGAGGCTTCTCGAGGGTTGTTGTGGAGCCTCGGGTGACGAGGTCGTCTTGGCCGGTGCCTCCGTAGGTGAGCGAAAGCGCGCTTTCGCCGGTGGGCGTGAGGCTACTTAGCTCGCCTGCGGCGTTGTATGCGAAGGTCGCGCCGCTCGTGTCGGCCTTGGGTACGATCGCGGACTCCTCGCCGGCTTTGTCGTATTCGTAGTGGGAGAGTTCGGTCGTTGAACTGCCGGAGCATTTGCCTTCGACGAGCGCTACGGTCTGGCGACATTTCAGCTCGTTGGCTGCGTTGTAGGCGTAGAACGTCGCTTCTGAGCCTGCTTCTTCGCCTTTCGCAAGATTCACCTTTTGTTCTGTGCGATTTCCGACGCCATTGACCGCGAACTTGTAGAAGGACGGGTTAGTGCCGGTGGTAAGGGCCTTAGTCAGCCGGTTTAGGGGATCGTAGGAATAGGTCGTTTTGTTTCCCGTGGATTCCGTCATGGTCTGAATCAGACTCGTATCGTTTTCGCCTTCCTTGTAGGTGTAGGTGAAGTTGGGTACGGCTGTCCCGGTCGTGTGTTCAACGGTGATCGTTTCGGGCCTGCCGGTCGTAGGTTCGAGCTTGTAGCTCTCAACGACACCGGACGGATAGGTGATCTTCTTTAGTCGGTGGTCGTTGTCGTATGCGAACGTGTCGGTCCCGATGCTTTTCGGCTCGGTCATCGATTCCAGCTCGTTCAAACCGTTGTATTTGTACGCTGTTGTTCCGCCGCCGTCGGTGTACGAGAGCATGTTAGGCGCGGCGTCGTATTCGTAGCTGTGGGTGACGGCACCCGGCAGTTCTTCTTTGGTAAGCCTGTTCAATGCGTCCACGGTGTATTTCGTGGTACCGGTGGGATCTTCGCGCTTGATCATGTCTCCGTCCGCGTCATATTCGAGCGTCACGGTCTTCGCGGTGCCGGTCCCGCTGTATTCAATCTTTGTTATCCGGTCGTCGTTGTCGTACGTGATGGTCTCGATATGTCCGGCTCCGTCGGTTATCACGTGGGGACGGCTGTCGGCATCAACTGTGATCGTGGTGGGTGACAACGGCACGGGTGGGGTGATCTTCTTAAGGTTGCCTTTTTCGTCGTATTCGTATGTGGTGGTGTGTTTGCCTGCGTCGGTTGAGCCCTTGATTGTTCCGTTTTTGTTGTAGGAGAACTTCAGTTCGTTTTCGCTGGAGAGCGGATCGTTCTCGTTTTGAAGGCTGCCCGTTGGCTGTTCCGCTTCCGGTGGCGGGCATTTGTGGCCTTCGGCTTCTTCCTGTTCACCGTGGTCGTAACATGCGAAGGTGCTGTGTCCCTCCGGGTTCTCCACCTTGGTGGGGAAGAATTGGTTGATCTTGTCGGTGTAGCTGTAGCTAGTCACCAGCGCCGACTTGTCCGGCCGAGGGGGGCACGATGCGCTCTTCGTAGTGGTGCCCGTCACAGTGCAAAGGAGGTTCATCCCGGTTTCGTCGTAATCGAGGCTCTCGACGTCGCCGGTTTCGCCGCTACCCGGCGCTGACGGTGACCCTGTAGGTGGTCCAGGGTCTATGCGTGGTCTGGTTGGTTGTTGTCGGTAGTGGTGTCTGCGTATTCGGTGGATGTGAGTCCGTCTAGTGCTGAGTGTGGCCGATAGGTGTTGTACTCGATTCGCCAGTCCTCGATGATGAGCTTTGCCTCTGTGAGCGACCCGAACTCCTCGATGTTCAGCAGCTCGTCTCGCAACCGGCCGTTGAACGACTCGACATAGGGATTCTCCCATGGGCTGCCGGGCTCGATGTAGGCGGTCTTGGTGCCTGCGAGGCGACAGTAGTCGCGTAGCGTCCATGCGATCATCTCGGGGCCGTTGTCGGCCCGGAGATATTCCGGTGCGCCGCGGGTGAGGACCAGGTCCTCGATGACGGCAACGAGGTCCTCGGCGGTGCAGGTCCGGTCGACCCTGATCGCTAGCGCCTCGCGGGTGTACTCATCGACGATGTTGCACAACTTGAGCCTGCGCTGGTCGGAGGTCTCATCAAACATGAAGTCGATCGCCCACACGTGACCGGGATGGGTGGCTCGCAACCGTTGTTTTTGGGTCGGGCCTATCCTGCGCCGCTTGCGGCTCCTCACGGGCCGTCTCAGGCCCTCCTGGCGCCAAATACGGCGGGTGCGCTTGCGGTTGATCGTCCAACCTTCGCGCAGCAGGATCTGATGCGCCGTCTTCCAACCCCAGCGCGGGTGATCTCCGGCGATCTGGCGCAGGCGACCAGCCAGGTGCTGCTCCTCCGTGCTCGGCGGCCGCCTGGGCTTGCGTTGCGTCGAGCGATTCTGTGCCGACTACACGGCACGCACGGCGCTGTGAGACCCCGAAACGCTCCTGCAGAACCATGACGGCCCTGCGACGGCGCTCCGGGGTCAGAATTTCCCCTCAGCCAACTCCTTGAGCATGTCGATATCCAAGGCCTGCTCGGCGACGAGCTTCTTCAACCGCTGGTTCTCGGCCTCGAGCGTCTTCAAACGCTTGGCCTCATCGGCCTTCATGCCGCCATAGATAGCTCGCCACCTATTGAACGTCGCCTCCGAAACTTCGAGATGGCGCAACACCTCAACGAGATCCTGACCCTCGTTCAAAAGACGTTCGCCCTCCCTGATCTTCCTAACAGCCTGCTCCGGGGTATGCCTGCGTCGCTTCATGATCGTGTCCATCCTCCCATCCCATCACGGGAAACACGACCACGCACTCAGCCTGGCTCACTTCAAAGGGACCCCGTCACTCCTATGTCAAGCGAGATTCGCAATTTGCGGAGAAGAGAACGATGGCCGTTACGCCGATCGCGGTCGTGGCCCCTGTCGAGCGCGTGCCGTTGAATGTGCCCATCCATTAGAATCTGGCGCTCGTGATCCGGTCAAACACGGACAGGGGACACATGGAGGTTTCGGGTCGTATTCAGATCGTCTACGGGCTTGAGGGCCAGCTAACGGATACGTGGCGGGCCGCGTGGCGGGACTACGAATGGGACGCGGACGATGAGTGGAGACCTGGCTTGCGCCCGCAGCTTCGTGTTACCGAGCGGGGTCCGGAGGTTTGGTTTGACTGGGAAGACGGTCGCCTCGAATATGATTTGTCCGCCATCGCTACAGCAGTCGAGGCTTGCAGTCATGGCCTGCGTAATGCTGATGCCGTAGAGGAACTTCGCCGACAGGCAGACTAAGGTCAGCTTCGTCTACCTCAGCTACCGCCTTCAGGCCTGACCTGGCCCCGCTGTGGCGCAGCGGCGCGTATCCGCTGCCCCGCCTGGCCGAGCTCAGGCGGGCGATTTCCTCCCGCGCGCACGAGTGGGTGTGGCTGTAGCTTCGTTCGGCTCTCCGCGCTTCGGCCTGCTCTCTGCCTCCGGCTCACACAGTTCGCAGCGCCTCGGTCGGTGACAACCGAGCGGCACGCAGCGCGGGCACCAGCCCGGCGACGGCGCCGATCAAAAGCGCTGCCCCGAGCCCACCGGCCCAGGCGACGGTGGGTACGACGATCGTCCAGCCCTTGGTGGCGGCGTAGACGGCGGTTGCGAGCGCGCCGGCGGCGATGCCGACGGCGCCGCCGCCGAGCGCGAGCAGGATCGCCTCGGACAGGAACTGCGTACGGATCTGTCCGCGGGTGGCGCCGAGCGCGCGGCGCAGCCCGATCTCCGAGCGGCGTTCCAGGACGGAGATCACCATGATGTTCGCCACGCCCACCGCGCCGACCAGCAGCGCAACCGCGCCCAGCCCGAGGAACAGGCCGTTCAGCGCGCTCTGCGCGTCCGCGCGAGCGGTGAGCGTAGCGGAGGGCTGGCTGACGTTCACTTCGTTGGGCGCCTCCGGGTCGGCGGTGGCAGCCAGCACCGACTGCACGGCGGCGACCTGGCTGTTCTGGGCGCGGAGGTAGACCGTGTTGGGGTGCCCGTCGAAGTGCAGATAGCGCTCGGCGGCCCCGAAACCGACAAGCACCGTGCTTTCGATTTCGGGGGTCAGCACGGAGGGCCCGAGGACGCCGACGAGGTAGAGCCACTGGTTGGCGACCCAGATGCGCTCGCCGGGGTAGATGTGATCGACGCCCAGGCGCTGCGCGGCGGCCGCACCAAGCACCGCCACTGGCTCCTGCGCGGTGGCCGCGTTCAGATAACGTCCGCGCACGACCCTCACACCCAGCGTGTGCAGCAGGTCGAGGCTGGCCGCCTCGACGCTGAGGGCGTTTGTGTCGACTTCCGGGATCAGCGGGCTGCGGAACACCTTGCCTTCGACCTTTCCGGTCTCCGCCACGGTTTCAACTGGCTCGATGCGTGCGATCATCGCCGGTGCCACCAGCGGCAGCTCGGCGGTCTTGCCGGTGAAGCTCTGGCCGTTGGTGACCGTCAACAGATTCGTTCCCAGCTTGTCGATCTCTTCCAGCAGCCCCGCCTGGCTGGAGGCGGACAGGCCGAGCACCGCGACGATCGCGGCGACCCCGATCGCGATCCCCAGCGCCGAGAGGCCGGCGCGCATCCGCCTGGTGCGCAGGCCAACGCTCGCGACGCGGGCGAGGTCGGAGGCTCGCAATCGTCGCGGGATGAGATCCGCGGCGCCGGCGTGATCGCTGATGGGGTCGACGACGGTGCTCACGGCGCCCTCACAAGGCCTGGCCGGGGCCTTCGTTGACGAGCGCAAACGCTGCCGGCCGCGCCGGCTCGGCGCTGGCCTCCACGACGTAGCCGCCGATCTGGCTGGAGGCGCTGAAGGAGGGCGCCACGGCGATCCCGCAGGCGCCGGTCCTGACCTTCACGATGCGGGGATGAGAGATATGGGCACGATGCTGGCCGTCCCGGTGGTGCAACGTGAAGCGTCCGCTGGCCCCGGCGGCGGGGGCGGCGAAGGTGACGAGCTCCCCCGGCACAGGGTTCTTGTCAGCGTCGGTGACGGTGACCGCGAGGCGGATCGGGAACACGCTCCCCGCGGGTGTGGACTGGGTGGAGCCGACGCCCGGGGTGATCTTGGCGGGCTTACCGGCGAGGTTCACAAGCGAGAAGCCGACCGGCGCGACGTCCGGATCCCCGACCTTGCCGGCGCCTTCGGTCGCGCCTGCGCCGCCGCCGCTTGAGATCGAGGCGGTGGCGTTGAACGAGCCGGCGCCAGCGCTCGCTATGAGGGCCGGGGAGGTGGCGATGCCACTGGCACCGGTGGTTGCTGTCGCTTGGGTGCCGCCGCCGGCGAAGCTTGCGCTCGCTGCGATACCGGCATCGCAGCGGCCAGCTGTGGCGGAACCGAGTGTGAATGTGACCGTAGCCTCGGCTACCGGATTGCCTCCGGCGTCCAGAGCTCGGACTTGCAGCGGTTGCGAGAAGCGGCTGCCAACCCCGATCGACTTGCGCTCGAGAGGGATCGCGGCAAGCCGCGCCGGAATGTTGGCGGCGGTGTTGGTCAGTGAGAACGAGACCGAGCCGTAAGGCGAGCTCGCGGTGACGGTGTAGCTACCGGCCGTGCCGTTGGCGGTGAATGTCGGCGCGGCGACGGCGCCGGAGGCGTCGGCCCCAACCGTGGCGGTCTCGGAGTTGCTCGTCGAGAAGCGCCCGCTGGCGCCGACGGCGGGTGCGCTGAAGGTCACAGGGACACCGGCAGCGCCTGTGACGGCACAGCCGTCGCTGTTGGAGAGCGCGACCTGCAGTCCACCGGCGAAGGCCGTGTCGAGCGTGGTGGTCTGGGGGGTGCCCGCCACGAGTATGAGCTTGTTGGGAGGGTTAGGCGAGGAGCAGCTGGTGGTCCCTGTAGGCGAGGATTGCGTGCTGGCGGGTGTGCTGCCGCCTTCCGTGCTCGTTTCGCCTGAAGCAAACGCCAGCGGGGCGCCGGCAATCGCGCCCGTCCAGGCACCCAGGCCGGCGAGGATGATCAGTCCTAGCGCCGCGAGGCCCCCTTGCCGCTGGCATCGGCCTACTCCGCGGCAGCCAGTCGGCCGGTAGATTCCTCGCTCGATCATCGCTTGAGCGCTCCGTCCGTGGCGGCGTCGGGTGCGAGCTGCGCCTCGAGCACCCGCGCTTCTGGGCGTGCCCCCGTGTCGGCGACGATCTGGCCGTCGAGCACCTGGACCTGGCGGGGCAGGCGGGCCGCGAGGTCATGGTCGTGGGTGATCACGAGAATCGTGGCGCCCTGCGCATTCAGCTCTTCCAGGAGCTCCAGCACGCTCGCCCCTGAGGCGCTGTCGAGGTTGCCGGTGGGCTCGTCCGCGAGCACGATCGCCGGACGTCCCGCCAGCGCCCGCGCGATCGCGACGCGCTGGCGCTCGCCGCCGGAGAGCTTGCTCGGGCGGAAGTCGGCACGCTCGGCGAGCCCTACCCGCATGAGTGCCGCGGCCGCTCGCTCGCGGCGCTCGGCCGCGGCGACGCCGGCGTAGAGCAGGCCGTCGGCCACGTTCTCAAGCGCCGTGGAGTGCTCGGCGAGGAAGAACTGCTGGAAGACAAAACCGACGCGCGTTGCGCGCAACGCCGCGAGCTCGCGGTCGGATAGTCGCGCGGCGTCGAGGCCGGTGATCGACACCACGCCCGCGCTGGGGCGCTCGAGCGTGCCCATCACATGTAGCAGCGTGGTCTTGCCCGAGCCCGACGGGCCGACGATCGCGACCAGCTCGCCCGCGTGCACCGCGAAGCTGACCTCCCGCAGTGCATGAACTGGAGTCGCGCCCGCCCCGGCGCCGTAGACCTTGCTGACGCCGCGCAGCTCCAGCACCGCCGGCGCCTCGCCGTCGTCAGCGTATGCGACGCTTGTCGGCTGCCCGTTCATGACGTCGCCGGCACCACCACGCGCTGCCCGGCGGACAGGCCCTGACCGCTGACCTGCACGAGGCCTTCGGCGTCGTCGAACAGGCCGACGGTGACGGCCACCAGACGGTGCACGCGGCCTTCGGCGACCTCCACGGCGTAGCCGCCGCCGGCGAGCGCGAGCAGCGCATCGACAGGCACCGCCAGCACGTTCTGGGCGCTTTCGGTCGTGATCTCCACGTTCACCGGCGCCTGGTCCAGATGGCCCGTCGCCGCCGGGTCGGTCGGGGTGGCGTGCACTTCGACGGTGGGGGCGCTTTCTTCTTCTCCCCCGCCGCCTTTTCCGTCAGAGGACGGCGAGGTGGCGACGCTCGATACGTAGGTGATCCGGCCCGGCGTGGTCTGGTTGTCGGGCAGCGTGACCGTGACCGTGTCGCCGACCTTGACGCTGGTCTGCTCGGAGGCGTCGAGCGCCAGCTTGACCTGGCGAGCGGTCGAGGTGGTCGCGAGCACCGGCCCCGGCATGACCGTCGACCCGACCGTGGGGGTCACGCTGGTGACGCGCACCGGCCCGGACTCGAACACGACCGATCCCACGCAGCAGCTCGCCGGTCACCGAGGCGCCGCGCGCGGACTGCAGCGCGCGAATTGCCGCCGCTGTGCCGGCGGTGAATTCGTCGCCTACGAGCCCCTGCCCGTAGCCGAGCACGTCGAGGTTCGCGTTCAGCTCAACCACGTCGCGTCCCGGGGACATGCTCGCGACGAACGCCCGCGTCGCCGGCGTCGCGCCATACAGCAGCAGCACCGGCTGGCCGCCGATCTCGTACAGGCTCTGCCCGCGCCCGACGATCTGTCCGACCGATGGCAGTGCCGTGAACGTCGAACCCTGGCCGTAAAGCGCCGCCGAGGAGCGCGCCGTAGACAGATTGGACCGCGCACTCGCGAGCTGCTTTTCCGCGGAGGAGACCTGCGAGCGGTCGGCGGCGAGCTTGTCGGTGGCGCCGATGGTGGTCTGTTTCGCCGAGGACACGGCCTGCATGTCGCTCGCGCACGAGCTCCCGCCTGCACCATACGAGTTGTTTTCGCTTGCGGGCGAGGCGTTGGTGGAGGCGGCTTCCGCCGCGCCCGTCCCTGCGCAGTCGACAGCCTCCTTCGCCCGCGCCGCGGCTAGCGTCGCCTGGTGGTTGGCCAGCGCCTGCGTATCGGCGCCCAGCGTCGAGGAGGCCGTGGCCAGCATCGCTTCGGTGCTCGCGACCTGCTGGCTTGCTTGCTGGACGGCGGAGGGTGCCGTACCGGAGGACACGCGGATACTGGAAGAGCCGGCGTAGCCGAGCGTGCCGCTCACCTGTGTCTGCTGCGAGAGCGACTGCCGTTTCACGGTTGCCAGCGAGGTGGCGCTGGCATTGTCGAGCACGCCGGCGCCTGTTTTCCCACCGCCAGCGAACGGGTCGGTGGCGATCACCGCGACGATGCAACGGCCAGTGCCAGTCCCGTCGCCGCGAGCATCCTGAGGCGGGTGCGACCGCCTGCGAGGCCAATCCGCGATCCCGCGCTGGGCGCCGGTGCCTCGACTTGGGGTCGCTTGCCGATGCGGACAGGATCGCCTGCTCGACCCCCTGGTTGGGGGGCTGGGCCGCAGACGTCGCTTCACCGGATATAGGATCGCTCATATTGCTGCTCGCATCGCGCGGCGCCTCATGCGCAGCGCGCAAACATGTGCTGCGTCGCTTTTACGACATCGACGGTTTCGGCAAGGTAACGCCGGTCTCACGTGCGAGCCCACGTCCGAAACCCACTCACCTCGGCGATCACGGGGCCACTGCCACGTTCCCGGGGCCGACCTTCGGCCCGGGCATGATCGACTGGCACGCTTTCTGCGCGGCTTGGAATTTGGGTGAGGAGGGATCGATCCGGCTCGGGCCGCCCTTCCCGCCCCCGATTCGTATGCCGACGCCGCCGCGCGGAGAACTCCGGGTCGGGGAAGCTCGGCACTCCGTGGGTGCGCATGCACTGCGAGAACTGCAGCGCTTTTTCCTGCGACTTCGCCTGTTCTGCGGGGCTCGGGGGCTTGCCCCCCTTGGGCGACAGCTTTGCGCAGGCCTTGCTCGCGGCCTGGAACTGCGCCGACTGCGGGTTGACGCCGGTCACGTGGCCGTTGTGGTCGCTGCTGTGGATCAGCACATGGCCTTCGCTCGGTTCGGGAAATTCCGGTACCCCGTGGGTGCGCATGCAATGCGAGAACGCGATCATCTTCTGCTGGGCGCTCGCGCTGCTTTCGCTTTCCGGCGAGGACGAGCCGCCGCCGCTGGGGTCTGCGCTGCTGGAAATGCTGGAGCCAAGGTGCGCGACGCCGGGGCTCGAGGAGGAGCCGCCGCAGCCGGCAACCGCCAGGGCGGCGGCGAGCATGGCCAGGGTGAGAATGGTTCTCGTCATATCTCGATCTCCTTCACCTTCAGGTAGCGGGGTTCGTCTTGCGGGGGACGGCAGTCCTGTGCAGTGCTACGCGGCACCGTCGCAACGCAACGACATCATGGGGAACGCGACCTGAGAATCGGCTGAGAAGAAGCGAGGAACTTGCTAAGTGGCACATCAGTGGTTGTGCAACGGAAACGCGCACGCAGCTGCCGCCCGTGTGAACGTCGGCGACTGCTGGTCGATCGTGCTGGGGAACACGAAGATCACTCCTTCGATATCGCTGATCACGCCGCCGCCACCGCCCAGGGCGGCGCGGGGATCGGAGGGGGCCGTGGTCCGAGGGTCGGGGAATTCGGGCACACCGTGCTGACGCATGCACCGCGCGACCGTCAGGTAATGCGCCAATGTCTTTGCGGAGGGAGGCGAACCGGAGCCTGGCCCTGGGGGCAGGAACTTCTTGCACTTCGTCTGCGCAGCTTTGAACGCGGGCGATGAGGGATCGCCGCCGCCGGTATGGAAGAGAAAGCCGCCGCCGCTTCGGGTCTGGGAAGTGGGGTACGCCATTGGCGCGCATGCAGCCGGCAAACGCGAGCGCCGCGGCTTCCGGCGAGCCCAAACCCAGGCCGGCCGTGCCACCGCCGGTCGCGGTGCCCGAGGCGGCGGCGGCGCTGCGAGGTGCCGGAGGACAGGTGCGCGACGCCGGTGTTGGAGGAGCCTCCGCCGCAGCCGGCGACGAGCAGCGCGGCGTTCGCGAGCACGACCGACGCTGAGGTTGATTCTCCTCGGTGCCATTACCGAGATCATGCGATAGCAACCTGAGAATCGGCTGAAAGACGGCGAGGGATCGGCTGAGAGAAAGCGAGGGATTCCCTGAGAGAGAGGAAAAAGTGTGAGGATCTTCAGGCAACGCCCGGCGCGCTCGGGGCGTCAAGCTTCGATGAGGCGAGCTCGGCGTCGGTCATCTGAAGCGGTGGAAGCTCGAGCGTCAAGCGGGCGCCACCGCCGGGATCGTTGGCGGCGTGCACCGATCCACCGTGGGCCTCGGCCATCTGGCGCACGATCGCCAGCCCGAGCCCCGATCCGGGTCGCCCCCGGGCGCCGGGCGCGCGGTAGAAGCGGTCGAACACGCGGGAGAGATCCTCCGCGGAGATCCCCGGGCCGTGATCGCGGACCTCGATCGCACCGTCGCGCACGCGTACTTCGACGGGTCCGTCCGCCGCTTCACCCTTGTGGTTACGGGTGGGGGAGTTCCATTCGCAGGCGTTATCGAGCAAGTTCGCGATCGCCCGATCCAAGCGCGCCGGCGCGGCCCGCACGAGGCAGGGCTCGGCATCGAGCACGATGGGGCACTCCGGCGCATGCAGCCGCGCGCGCTGCAGCGCTCCGGCGGCGGCCAGGTCCAGGCGCACGTCCTCGACCTCGACCTCCTCGACCTCGGTCTTGGACAGGTCGACCAGGTCGCCGACCAGCACGGTGAGCTCGCGCAGTTGCGCTTGGGCGGCGGCGAGGATGCGAGCACGCTCGTGTGCGGGCAGCTTCTCGCCCATCGCAAGCGCGTCGAGGTTGGCCTGCACACTCGTCAACGGCGTGCGCAGCTCGTGCGAGGCGTCGGAGACGAGCTGTCGCTGGGCCAAGCGCGAGCGCTGGAGCGCGGCGAGCATCGTGTTGAAGCTCTGCGCCAGCCGTCCCAGCTCGTCGTCCTCGCCGGCCTGTATGCGGTGGCCGAGATCCTGCGTGCGAGCCACGCGTTCGGCGGCCCCTGTCAGGCGGCGCACAGGGATCAGCGCCGTGCGCGAGACGAGCAGCCCGAGTGCCGCCGCGAGCGCAATCCCGCCCAGGCACACGAGCGCGAGCACCAGCTTCAGGTGCGTGAGCGTGTTGTCCACGTCGGTCAGCGGCAGCGCCACCTGCCATACCCCTCCTTCCGGTGCAGGCTTGGTCAAGATCCGCATGGGTGTGCCGGCGACGGTCGTTTCGCTGAAGAAAGCGCCGCGCCGGCCCGCCGCCACGGCCCTGGTGGCGGCGGTGACCGGAAGCTGCAATCCCTTGGTTTCCGGGCGCAGGACCTGCCCGTTGGCTTGGAAGAGCTGCACGTACCCGGCCGCGCTTCCGGGCGTCGGAGCGGGCAGCACGAGCCGGTTGACGGGAGCGACACAGTGCGGTGGCGAGCGGGATGCGCAGGAGAGGTCCCCCCGGATGGGAGCGAACCGGACGATTGACCGGAGTAGTCGGTTTCGAGCGAGCGCAGCACCGCTGTCGCGCAGGACGACCCCCCTGCGACCGAGGCCCCGCGGGGCAGGGCAACTCGTGTCACCGACTCGCCGAAGCCGATCGGCCCCGACGCTTCGGGTGGCAGCTTGCCTTCCCGGATCAGCTTGGCGAGTTGGGCTGCGCCCACGTTCACGGTCTTGATCTGAACCGCCTGCGAGTGGCCGGGAGTGAGCTTTTGACGCAGGCTGGCGTCGATCCGCGCGTTCAACTCGTTGCCGGTCACAACGTAAACCACGACCGACGCGATCACGATCGCCGCAGCCACTGCACCGGCCGCCAACAGCACCACGCGCCGGCGGAAGCTCATTGCGGCGAGCACCTCAACACATACCCGACTCCCCGCACCGTCTGCACCAGACGCGGCTCTCCGCCGGCCTCGGTCTTGCGGCGCAGATAGCCGATGTACACCTCCAGCGAGTTGGAGGCCGGCCCGAAGTCATAGCCCCACACGCACTCGAAGATCCTCGTGCGCGGAAGCACCTGTCGAGGGTGGCGCATGAGCAGTTCCAACAGCAGGAACTCCGTGCGGGTCAGATCCAGCAGACGTCCCGCGCGGCGCGCCTCGTGTGCGCGGGGTCGAGCTCCAGGTCCTCGAAGCGCAGGGTTTCCTCGTTGCCCTCCCAGCCGGTGCGGCGCAGCAGGGCACGCAGTCTGGCGATGAGCTCCTCACTGGCGAACGGCTTGACCAGGTAGTCGTCGGCCCCGGCCTCCAGCCCGGCCACACGCTCGGAGATCTCGGCGCGGGCTGTCAGCAGCAACACTGGCGTGCGATCGCCGATTGCGCGCATCCGCCGGCAGACCTCCAGGCCGTCCAGGCCGGGCATCAGTACGTCGAGGATCACCGCGTCGGGCCGGTCGATCGCGAGCGCGCGGATCGCCTCGCCGCCGTCCGCCGCGCTCGCCACCCCGAATCCGTTGAGGTCAAGCACGAGCTCGAGCGCCTCGCGTACAGAGGGGTCGTCGTCAACGACCAGCAACCGCATGCGCCGATGCTGACAGGCGAACCTGAAAGAAAGCTGAGGGAGCCCCCCTCAGTGCCCCGGCGCGGCCTGCTGGGTGTGGCCGGAGTCGCCGTGCGCCCCGCCTGGGATCAACGATTCGCAGTCGTGCACCGCCGCCTTGAAGGCTGGCGAGCTCTCGTTGAGCTTTTGGTGTTCGATATGGACCCCGCCGCCGGAGAACGTCGGGTCGGGGAAGTTCGGCACACCGTGGGTGCGGATGCAAGCCGCCGCCCTCAGATACTGCTCCTGCTGTGCCGGTGTCAACGGAGCCTGATTGCCCGGCCCACCTCCTGGTAGTAGCTTGCGGCAGGCTTCCGAGGCGGCCTTGAACCTGGGGTTCTTTCCCACGCCGACGGGAACTGCCATCTTGATGCTGGTCGCACCGCCGTGTTCGCTGACCTGGGGCTCGGGGAAGTTGGGTACGCCGTGCGTGTGCATGCAGGCGGTGTACGCGACCGCCTGGCTGGCGGGCGATGTTTCGTGGCCTTCGCTCGCGCTTGCCGCGCCAGAGGTCGAGGAGTGGGACGTCAAGCTGTGCGTCCCCAGACTCGCCACGCCCTCGTTCGGCGACCCGCCGCCGCAGCCCGAGAGGAGGGCGCCGATGAGAATGAGCCCCGCCGCGGCTCCGGCCGCACGCCGCGATCGGGTCGTGCCTGTGCTCCGATAACCGGGTGATGGCGGATCCTCGAGTGGTGCGGCCTCGTCCAGTAGTGCGTCCTGGCCTGGCATGTCGTCTCCTTCGCGGCTCGTACGGCGGTCTGCCTGCTTGTACGTCATGCGCGGTTTCGGGAACGTATCGACGCGGGGCCGCGTGGCGATACCGCGCCGAAACCGGCGAGGGCTAGCCTCATGGCGTGCGAGTACTCGTGATCGAGGACGACGAGGAGATGGCCGAGGCGATCGCTTTTGGGCTGCGCCGGGGGGGCATGGCGGTGGACGTCGCGCTGGACGGTCCGACCGGGCTTGCCCGCGCGCGCGTGAACGACTACGACGTGATCGTGCTCGACCGCGACCTTCCGGGGATGCACGGGGACGAGCTCTGCGCGACGCTCGTGGAGGAGGGATGTCGCAGCCGCATACTGATGCTGACCGCCGCGGGGATGGCGGAGGATGTGGTCGGCGGCCTCGCGCTGGGCGCCGACGATTATCTGCCCAAGCCGTTCGACTTCCCGGTGCTGGTCGCCCGCATCGGAGCCCTGGCGCGGCGTGCCCAGCCGGCGATCCCGCCGCTGCTGCGCCGCGAGGACCTCGTGCTGGACTCGGCGCAGCATCGGGTCATGCGCGGTGGACGCGAGATCGAGCTGGCGCCTAAGGAGTTCGGCGTGTTGGAGCTGTTGCTCGCCTCTCAGGGCCGCTGCGTGTCGGCCGAGGAGCTGCTTGCGCGAGTGTGGGACGAGGCCGCCGACCCGTTCACAAACGCCGTCAAGATCACCGTCAGTCGCCTGCGCGCCAAGCTCGGGGAGCCGCTGCTGATCGAGACGGTCGCCAAGGCCGGCTACCGGATCTGAGTGACGTCGTGGGGTTCGGCCGCCGAATGACACAGCTCGCGCGGCACCTGCCCCTGCCGCGCCGCACGATTCGTCTGCGCTTGGCGGTGCTCTACGGCAGTCTGTTCTTCCTTTCCGGTGCGGCCCTGTTGGGGATCACCTACGCCGCCGTTTCGCGCACCCACGGCGTCTATTCCAAGGCGTTCCCTGCACCGATCATCCATACCGAAGTGCGCGGGGCGCCCTCCGGCGCCTCGCCGAGCGGGGTCGGGGGGCTTCGCGAAAAGGTGGAAGGAACACCGCCAGCTTCACTCCCGGGTGGAGCCGCGGTGCGGGTGTTCGATCCGGGCCAGCACGGCGCGGACGTGCGTGTGCTCGCCTTCGTGTCGGTGATTGCGCTGGTGGCGATGGCGGCGCTCTCGATGGGTCTCGGCTGGCTGGTCGCGGGACGCGTGCTGCGCCCGCTGCGCACGATCACGGGCGCGGCGCGCGAGATCTCAGCCACTGACCTGCACCGGCGGCTGGCGCTCGCTGGCCCCGACGACGAGTTCAAGGAGCTCGGCGACACCTTCGATGGACTGCTGGGAAGGCTCGAGGCGTCCTTCGCGGCGCAGCGCCAGTTCGTCGCCAACGCCTCCCACGAGCTGCGCACCCCGCTCGCCAGGCTGAAGACGCTGGTACAGGTTGCGCTGGCCGACCCCAACGCGAGTGTGGAGTCGCTGCGCGCTGCGCACGATCGCGTGCTCGCCTCCGAGCAGCAGTTGGAGCAGCTGATCGACGCGTTGCTCAGCCTGGCCCGCGGCGAGCGCGGCCTGGATCGCCGCCAGGCGGTCGACCTGGCGGCGCTGGCCGGGGATGCGCTCGACGAGCGCACCGGGGAGATCGAGCGTCGCGGACTGCGGCTGCACGCTTCCCTAGACCCCGCCCGTGTTCAAGGCGATCCGCAGCTCCTGGAGCGCCTGGTCGCGAACCTGATTGACAATGCGATCCGTCACAACGTCGCCAGTGGAGGCATCGACGTGACCGCCCGGACCACCGCCGGGGCCGCGGTCCTGTCGGTGGCCAACGACGGCCTGGTGATCCCGGTCGAGGAGCTGGAGCGCCTGCAAGGCCCGTTCGAGCGCCTCGGCACAGCCCGCACCGGCGACGGTCACGGTCTCGGGCTCTCGATCATGCACGCGATTGTCGCTGCCCACGAGGCCCAGCTAACCATCAGTGCGCGACCCGAGGGGGGACTGGCCGTGGAGGTGCGTTTTCCGCCGAGCATCTAGCTCCACGGCCACAGAACGACCCGTTCTATCCCGCTCGACCCCCATGCGCGCGCGACAGATCGCCCCGCTCGCTGCTGGCGTCCTCCCGCTTGGCCTGGATCTCGTCATAGATCTCGACTCGGTGTACTGGAACGGTCGAAGGAGCCTGAATGCCTAGGCGCACCTTGGAGCCGTCGTTCGACAGCACCGTTACCTCAATGTCATCGCCGATCATGATGCTCTGTTTGATCTTTCGCGTCAGGACGAGCACGAGCTTCGATTCCCTTGGCTCTCCAACACGATCCTGCTAGGTATCGAGCCAGCACATCGATCGTACGATCGGCACACAGACATCCCTCGCGATGTCATCATCTATAGAGCTTAGCTCCAGATTCACGATCAGGAGCCGCAAGTCGTATGCGCCGCAGCCAGCGAATCCTTGATAGCGAACCATGATCATGCCGTTCAGGAATCATCTCATGCAGTTGGCTTCGAAAGGTCGTCCCGCTCTTTGGTTGGCCGTGTCGCTCCCAATCGCCATATCGCTCGTGTTCGCCGGCTTCCTGTTCGTCGCTAGTGCCCAAGCGCAAGGAACAAACGCGAACGAAGTCGCCGCGGATTCGTCCGCCGGCGAAGCGGCGCCAGAAAGCGGTGTGTCTTCGGAACAATCGCCGCTCGCTGCCGAAGAAGCCCCACCTGTAGGTGCACAAGTCCCAGTCGCGGCAGAACAAACGCCGCCCACGGCAGAACAAGCCACTCCAGCGGCCGAACAAACACCGCCCGACCCTGAAGGGGCCGACGCCCCGACAGAACAAGCGCAGTCCCCAACCGAACCTGGACAATCGTCACCGGTCGCCGAAGGCACCCCTCCTACGGCCGAACAGGCGCCGCCGTCAACCGAACAGGCGCCGCCGTCAACCGAACAGGCGCCGCCGTCAACCGAACAGGCGCCGCCGTCGCATGAACCAGTGCCACGGCCACCCGAACAAGTGTCACTGCCGGAAGAGCAGACTCCACCAGTAGCCGAACAGACCTCTATCAAAGAAACCCCTCCCTTAGACAAGGAAACGCCGCCTACCGCCGACGAACCCAAGGCCGTCGAACAGACCGGTGGGGCGAGCCGGGAAGCGAGCTCGGAAGGGGGTGCAACCGAAGGGGCCGGGAACTCACAGATGCCCACTGGAGCTTCGGGCTCTGACCACAGAGAACTGACAAACGAAGTCGCGCCCGCACCCTTCACTGCTGCGACGGCTCCCACTGTCGCCATAGCAATGCCAGGTATCTCGACGTCTGCCGCTGGGGACAATCAGAAGTCCCTCCCGCCAGAAGCGCCAACCGCTTCGGCGCCCCAGGCCCAGCAGGTGAGCCGCGAGCTCGCCGCGTTTGGAGCATGGACGATCGAGACAGACTATGCCGGTCGCTGGCTGGACACGCCGGGAGTGTCGCTCGTCTCGACCACTCTGGTCTTCGCCACTGTCGGCACATCTCAAGCGGTTACGGACGCGACAAGTGCCCCCGCCCACGGCAAGAGCGATGTTTCATCGATCGAAAATCATCCTGTCTCTCCCATACCCGGATCTGGCGGTGGGGGCGGTGGATCGGCCGCTGGAGGGGCTTCGGGCGCCGGTTCCTCAGCATCGTTTACCCTCGTGAGTGTCCTGCTCCAAACAGCTTCCAATGTGATGCGGCGGTTGTGCGTATCCCAGCCATCGTGGCGCACAACATTCTTCGCTCTGATCCCCGAGCGACCGGACTAGCTCCCTACCAGGTCTCTCTACGCCAGCGCTCTGGATCGCTCGATCCAGGGCGATTTGGCTATCGGTTCGAAGATCTTCTGGAAGGAGCTGTATTCGTTATGAAACATTATTTGACATCGTCGATAACGATCAGGCGAGGACGCAGCCAAGCCGGTACGGCTGATGCGCTCGCGCATCCAGTCAGCGTCGATGATCGTGATGCATGCCGAGCCTATCCCGTACACGCGCGCACGCAAACGCCCGCGAGCGCGCTCGTCTGGAGGCACGAGCTGATCCTGACAGGCAGGTTGGATCGTCGCACCGCAGTCGAGCTCGAGGACGAGATCGAGTGCCTGTGCGAAGAAGGCGTCACGATCCTTATCCTAGATCTGCGTCAGCTAGGCGCGATCGACTCGGTCGGGGCGGGGGTGATCGCATACCGTGGTGCGGTATGCAAGTGGCGAGGACGTGGCTTCGCGGTGATTCCCGGCTCGCCCGTCATCCGCTATGCGCTGGTCGAGGCGGGGGCGGAGAGCCTGCTTGTGGGTGATCGTGATGAGACCGGCGTCATCAGTCACGCCGTCGCGGATAGCTCACCTCGCGACACGTCGACCGCGATGATCAAGAGCCTGTAACCACGGCGAACACGCAACTCGTGGGATGACTCGCTTGACCAGCACCGAGCGGTTGTGAATTAGGGCAAATCGCCTCCCGCTATGCAACGAAACCCGCTCAGTTGAGCGGGTTTCGTGCTTTTGGGGCGGCCCTCTCCATCCAACGGAGACATGATGCAAGCGCCTCGACCATGTCGATTTGTGGCTCTCGACGTTCGGCGAACGTGTGCTGCTCACCCGGCGACGCGCGATCGCAATATCACCCGCGCGCCGCGTCCTGGGATCATGGTGACATTACGATGGTGCGCGTGCTCGGGCTCGGGCCGGTCGGCTCCAGGTCCAGGCGGCGGACCATGGCCTCGAGCACCACGCGCTGCTCGGCCATCGCAAGCGCCGCGCCGAGGCAGCGACGGGTGCCGCCGCCGAAGGGCAGCCATTCATATGTGCCAGGACTGTGATCCAGCCAGCGCTCGGGGCGATAGGCGAATGGGTCGGGGTAGAGGTCCTCGCGATGGTGAACGAGCAGGATGCTGATGCTGACACCCTGTCCCGCCGGTACCACGTACTCGCCGAGTCGCCAAGGCACGGCGACTCGGCGGCCGACGATCGGGATCACCGGACGCGAGCGCATACCCTCGATGATGGCCGCCTCGACATGCTCCGCGGCTCGAGTGTCTGAGCGCACCGCGTCGCGCAAGCGCTCATACGCTGCCGGGGTGCGTACCAGGCGCTCCCAGGTCCAGGCCAGCGAGTTGGCGGTCGTCTCAAAGCCAGCCAGTACGAGCGTGAGCAACTCGTCGCGCAGCTCGTGATCGGTCATCCGCTCGCCGTCCTCGCTCGTGGCGCGCAACAGCAGCGAGAGGATGTCTCCCCGCTCATCCAGGTCGGCGGCGCGACGACGCTCTTCGATCACGGGGTAGGTGGCGCGATCCAATAGGGCCACTGCGCCGCGCGTGAGACCGACGGGCTTCTCGCGTCCCAGGTTCGAGAGTTCGCCAAGCAGTGCCAGCGGAGAGGTCGAGGCCGCCGCCAATTGCTTGATCGTGACCCTCAGCCGATGCTCGGTGGTCCCCGGTGCGGGAGCGCCCTCGATGCCGAAGATGCCCGACATGATCACGTCGAGGGTGATGGCCTGCATCTTTGGGGCAAGAGCGAACGGGCGGCCAACGGGCCAGCGGTCCAGTTCTCGTTCGGTGACGTCGCGAATCATTTGCGCGTAACTCTCGATCGCCTCGCCGTGGAATGGAGGCAGCAGCAGCTTGCGCTGGCGCAGATGACTTGGCCCGTTCGCGGTCAACACCGAGTTTGGTCCCACGATCGGGCGCAGCGGAGACTCGGCGGTCAGCGAGGGCACCAGCTCGGGCTTGGCGGTGAACAGGGAGCGGACATGGTCGGGGTGACTGGTCACGACGACCCCGCCGGGGATCACCACGAAGCGAACCTCGAACACCTCGCCGAGCTCACGTCGCGCAGCGAATACGAACTGGATCTGTCGCTTGGTGAAGCGCAGAGTCTGCACCGCCCGAGGTAGCCGCACGCCCGGCGGTGCGCGCAGCGGCTCCGTGTCCTCTACGGGGCCGGCCGGTGAGGCTGGTGCCTGCCCGGTGTAGGGGGAGCGGTCGCGCGGCGCGTCGACTGGACGATCCACAACTGAAGAGGGCTCCATCACGAAATACGCTAGCGCACCGATGCTGCACGGCCTTGGCGAGCGTCCCCGGTGCTCGTCGTCCAGCGGCGTACTCGAACTCCGGCGTGGCTCCAGCCGGGCATGATGTCGGGCAATCCATCGCTGATGCGGTCGGGGAAGCTCGCGGGGCGCTTCTCCAGGAACGCGGTGATGCCCTCGACAGCGTCCGCGGATTGGCCTCGCGCGACCATCCCACGCGAGTCGGCGCGGTGGGCGATCATGGGGTGCTCGGCGCCGAGCATCCTCCACATGAGCTGGCGGGCGAGCGCGACGGAAACTGGCGCGGTGTTCTCGGCGATCTCGCGCGCCAACGCGCGCGCTGCGTCCAGCAGTTCGTCTTTGGGGTGCAAGCTGCGCACCAGCCCGCCTTCGAGCGCCTCTTGGGCCGAGAAGACCCGCCCCGTTGAGACCCATTCCATTGCGCGGCTGATGCCCACGATGCGCGGCAGGAACCAGCTCGAACAAGCCTCCGGGATGATGCCCCGTCGCGCGAACACGAAGCCGATGCGAGCGTCCTCGGCAGCGAGGCGCACGTCCATCGGCAGCGTCATCGTCGCCCCAACGCCGACGGCGGGTCCGTTGATCGCGGCGATCGTCGGCTTGGTCGATTCGAAGACTCGCAGCGTGAACTCGCCGCCGTTGTCGCGCGCCGGGCCGGTGCTCTCGTGCTTGCGGTAGTCGAAAGTGTCACCGCCGCTCGCAAGGTCTGCCCCCGCGCAGAAGCCGCGGCCTGCGCCGGTGACGATGATCGCGCGCACCTCGTCATCGGCATCGGCGCGGTCGAAGGCGCTCCGCAGCTCCCGGCCCATCTGCGCCGTCCACGCGTTCAGCCGCTCAGGACGGTTGAGCGTGATCGTGAGCACACCGTCGCTGGTCTCGGTGGTGATCTGTTCGTAGTCCATAGCCATAGACGGCTATTCTAGGTCTCACGGCCTTCTCGAGGACCGAGGCCGGACGCGGCTGGCCGATGGGACCGATCGGAGAATGGAATCTCCGATCGTCCAACATCTGATGCCCTATCTATTTAGGCGGGTTTCGTCGTTTCTGGGATGCTGTTGGCTGGGCCCGACGCCCGTCGGTGTGCAACCCAAAGACATGGTTCATGGCAAGGAGCCCTGAGATGAAACTCTACGTCTGTTACGGCACGTTCGGTCCCGCTGCTCGCCATCCTTGCGCTCGCGCTCACAGAGCGCTCATTGCTGCCGGGCACGCTCCGGAAGTTGTGCGGACGTATGGTTGCTACGGGACCGACCGTCTATTCCGTGGCCGCTGTGCGGTCAAGCGTCTAACGGGCAACTACAAGGTTCCAACGCTCGTGCTCGATGACGGCACGGTTGTCGACGAATCGGACAAGATCGTCGCCTGGGCTGGGGCCAACCCGAAGTCGTAGATAAACCAGCAGCGGGAACGCGGCAGTACGCTCGTCACGCCACACTGGGCGGCGGTGAGCGCAAGTTAGCCCGCTGCCCTGGTGTCGGGAGGATTAGCGAGCCGTGTGAGCTTTGTCGCACGCATCGAACGCGTCCACGCGTTCGCTACACGCTATGCCTGGACGTTGCGCTGTAGGCGGTAGCCGAGGTAGAAGTGCAGCGCTGCCGGCGCAACAAACAGCACGCCCCACCAGAGGCCGGAGTAGCACGTATACGCGGCAAGGGCGAGCAGCCAGATGCCGACGCCAAAGCGCACGCGGGCCTTGGCGCGATCGTGGCTGTGGGTGTACGAAGCGGAGCCCTTCATATTCATCTGCCTATCCTGAAACGCTAGCACTGCACAGAGCGCTTGCGCTCGCTTTCGCTCGCAGTAACTCAGGCAGTCGTGTCGCTATCGTCGAGCGCATGACGATCCGACGCATGGACCACGTGGGCATCGTGGTCGATGACCTCGCGGCCGCGACGGCGTTCTTCGTCGAGCTCGGACTCGAGCTGCAGGGCGAGGGGTCGGTCGAGGGCGGTTGGGTGGACCGCGTGGTGGGGCTCGAGGGCGTCCGGGCGGAGATCGCGATGATGGAGACCCCGGACGGCCACGGACGGCTCGAGCTGGCGAAGTTTCACGCCCCGCCGGGCCGGGGCGGCGACCGGCACGCGCCGGCGAACACCCCGGGCATCCGCCATGTCACATTCGCAGTCGACGATATCGACGCCGTCGTCGCTAGCTTGCGAGCCCACGGCGCGGAGCTCGTTGGCGAGGTGGAGCGCTACGAAGACAGCTATCGGCTCTGCTACGTCCGCGGCCCGGAGGGGATCATCGTCGAGCTGGCGCAGCAGATCGGCTGAGGGCTCCGCCCGGCCGCCAACCGCCTCGCCAGCGTCATTGGCGTCGGGTGCGGGATCGGCTTACGGCACAGGCTCCGTCCAGGTCGTGGTCGGTCGTTCCCGGCGATCAGTAGCAAGAGAGCACCGCTCAACACGAGTCGCGCGAGCCTGCTCGGCCAGGCCGAGCGGGCGAAAGCGAAGCCCGTCAGTAGCAGCGAGACCTTGATGCCGAGGCTCACCCACTCGTGCGCGTAGTGATGCCAGGAGAGTGCGCGCCTGGCAGAAGCGGCCACCCTGCCGGCCTGAGCCAAAGTGCGACGTCACGTAGCACGGTCTTCCTTGGACGCTATACCGCATCGGCCAACTCAGCCGCTTAATGAAGCTACCAAAGCTCCTCGATCCGGTAGGCGACGGTCGACCGTTAGGGTGCGAGTGAGATGGCTATGTATTCAGTCGATCTTGCGCGTCGCATCTACGAGCGTTCGCGTCTTACCGGCGAGTTTCGCTTGCGCTCTGGAGCGACGAGCGGCGAATACTTCGATAAGTACCTTTTCGAGTCCGATCCTGTCCTGCTGCGCGAGATTGCCGGGGCGCTCGTCGAGATGTTGCCCGGGCAGGTCGATGCGCTGGCGGGTTTGGAGCTTGGTGGCGTCCCGATCGCCACAGTCCTATCCCAGGTCGCGGGATTGCCGACGTTGTTTGTTCGCAAGGAGGCCAAGGCATACGGGACGTGCCGGTTGGCGGAGGGAGGGGAAGTGTCCGGTCGGCGCCTCGTGGTGATCGAGGATGTGATCACCTCGGGTGGCCAGGTCATCGAGTCGTGTCGTGAACTGCGCGAGCACGGCGGTCAGGTTGTCGCTGTGCTCTGCGTCATAGATCGCGAAGCCGGTGGTGCGGCGAACTTGGCAGCACAGGGGCTCGAGTTGCGCACACTGTTCACGATGAGCGATCTCGCTGCCTCCGCGTCGAGCGATGCTCTCTGTGCTGCCGATGCATCACTCGTCGAACTGGTCGAAACGGTTCGCGCGCTCTCGTATGGCCGTCCGAGCGACCGCACCGTCGAGGGGATGTTGCGCGAGGGGCAAGGTACTTGCTCCACCAAGCACCTATTTCTGGCCCGGCTGCTGGCTGAGCGCTTCCCCGACACCGATCCGACGATCGTGCATCGCGTCTACATGCTTGATCGCGCTCGTGCCTGTGAGTTGTTCGGCCGCGATGTCGCGGAGGTGGTCCCTGAGGCGGGGCTGGTGGATGTCCATCGCTATCTAACGATCAAGCTCGGCGGGGAGCGGATCGTGATCGACGCGACATTTCCGGGAGCGCCCTGGGACGGCCATTCATCCTTGCCGCTCGCGTGCGGCCCGGGCAACGATCATCCGGCTGGGGATGATCCCGAAGAGGAGAAGCGAAAGCTCGAGGCGCAGTACTGTGATCCCGCAGTACGCGAGCCGTTCATCGCGGCGCTCGCCAGTAGCTGCAAGCCGCGGGTGGCGACCAGGGACTGACACCGGTCAGGCGAGCCGGCAAGCTGGACCAGGCTCGGGATTGACGTCCACCCATCCGAAAGTTCTTGGCGCATGCTCCTTTGAGGTCGCGATCTGGCGGTACTTCCAGACCCCGAGCAGCAGCGCCAGCAGGAACATCACGGCGTCTGCCACCAACACGGCCTTGGTGTCGGGGCTGAGCTGCAGGGTCCCGGTCATTGGGGGATCCTTGCCCCATCGTGCAGCTCCACCACGAGCGGAATTCCGGTGTCAAACCAGTAGCCGTGGAGCTCCTTGATCTTCGCACGGGTTGGGAACCCTCGCAGATGAAGGTCACACTCGCCGTAGTCGAACAGATGGACTGTCTCGCTGATCGCCTCGCGTGCCCGCTCGAGCTCTGCCGGCTCTTTGAGCTCGCGTGCGTGGCCTGCGAACGTGCCCCCGCGAATCCGCAGACGCACGCTTGAGTGTGAGCGGATGTTCCATACCCATCCCGCTGCCGATGAGGGGCGGGTCATTGCCACCTTGGGGGGGCGCAGGTTGACGAGGTAGGCGTTGTTCTCTCTGCGGATCACGCGCACGCACTTGCGGCGCGTCTTGCCGCTCTTGCGGCCGGTCGTCGTGAGCACGCCGTATCCAGCTGGCGGTCGAATCAGGAAGAACGGGAGCATCAATGCGCTGAGCATGCGACCGTCTTGCGCCGAGCGGATCAGGCGCGTGTGCTTGGACGCTTCCTTGGTGCCTGCCTCGCGCACGTAGGTGGCATGCGGTGGATCCTCTTGGTCGGCGGGTATCGCATGCGTGATCGTCGCTTCGCTCATCGGTTCGTCTCCTGGTTGGCGGGAGTTAGGGCCATTTGTACAATGTATAATACATCGTACGATACGATGTTCAGCCTGAAATGTCCAGCACGGCCAGGGATACGCACCGCAGCAGGCTGCTCCAAGCAGCTTTGGCGTTGTTGCGTGAGCGCGAGTACGGCAACATCACTGCCCGCGACCTGGTGTCCGCCTCGAATACCAACCTCGGGTCGATCGGCTATCACTTCGGTTCAAAGGAAGCGCTGCTCAACGAGGCGATCGGGCTCGCTCTGGAGGATTGGACCGAGGCGATTGGCAAGGCTATCCAAGGCGACTCGAGCGGAGGGCTCTTTTCGCTAATGACCAACTCGTTGCGGATCGTCTTGGATGACTACGACTCGGTCCAGCCCTACTACCGCGCTTTCATCGAGGCGCTTGCGCGCAGCGCGCGCTCCCCGGAGCTCCGGCGACAACTGGCCACGCACTACAGCAGGCAGCGCGACAGGATCGCCGGCTGGATCAACGACTCGCTCGGCGAGACGCTCGAACCTCACGAGGCCCGCCACTTGGCTTCATTGCTGATCGGAACCGCCGACGGCATGCTGATCCAATCGTTCATCGCACCAGACGACGCGCCCAGCAGCCACGAGCTTGCGACGGCGACTGGCAAGGCTTTTGGCGCGGTCCCCGGTCAGTTGCGATCAACGCCGCAGCCCTGACTTTCGCGAGGCCGACGAGTGAACCCGTTACAACGGCAGTGTCACCGTCAGGTGGCGTAGCAGCCGGATGCGTGCTTCCTCGGCGTTCCGCCCACCGCCTGCGACGACGATCCATGCGTTGCCTTCGCGCTTGGCGGTCATGGGTCCTTGTTGGGCGTAGTTGCCGGTGCCGTTGTAGAGGCCGGGGGCCTGCGGGATCGGGGACGAGGCCCGGTATCGTGGCTGGTGCAATGCGTCCGGGATTGGCAGCGTCGAGTAGTACTGCTGCTCGCATGCCTCGGCCGGGAACGTAGTACTCGGTATCGATACAGGAGAGGAAGCCTCGCCCGATGATCTGTCCGGGGTATGGGCGTATGGCTGTGGCGACATGTCCCCACTCGGCGGTGATCCCCGCGAGTCCGGAGACGCGCAGTTGGCATGGTCCTTTGAGCGGGGCGGCGGGGCGATTCCAGTCGCGAAACCAGACGGCTCCATAGTCGCGGGATTCTGTGATGGGCTTGCCCCGCGCGTCGAAGGGGACAATGGTCGGTATCCCGGTGGCGACGGCGGCCAGCCGATCGGCTGATCCATGAAGGGGCGTGTGGATGATCGCGACACGCAAACCGTAGGGAAGTCCCGGCAGTCTTTTGGTGGCGACGCGCCGGGTGCCGTTCACCAGGAAGTAGGCGATGCGTGGCGCGGTGATCTCGGTTGTCGTTATGTCGCTATCGCCGTGAGTCCATCCCGAGGTGCCGGTGAGGAGAGGGTGGCCGACGGTAGGAAGCGGACCACAGGTGCCGCTGCCCACCCCGCCCTTTTCGAGGATGGTCACACACCAGCCAGCCTGACCGCCATCCAGGTTTGGGGACAGGCTCACTATGACGGGCTGCGAGGTCGATCCGGGATAGCGTGCCAAGAGCGGCGACGGTTCGGGCGGGAGGTGCAGTGGTGCTTCTGTTGGCGCCGTCCCACCGGTCGTGGCGGCAATCAATACTCCTGCGCCCGCCAGCGCCAGCGCCAGCAGTACGGCGAGCGACACGCGAAGCCGCCGTATACGCTGTCTGCGCCGCGCCTCTTCGATGACGCCCTGGTCGGGTCCAGCCGGCACGCCCGCCGGTGCGTTCGAGGAGGGCTTATCGCTAAGCAGGGCAGGCATGTTCAGCCGATGCCTTTGATGATCGCGATCAGCTCGTCGGGCTGGTAGCCCTGTTGGCGCGCAAAGCCGACCAGCTCGCGCGTGCGCGCTATCACTGCGCCGCGCTGTGGGGTGCCGCTGACGCGCACGCCGAGCCCGCGGCGGAACTCGAGGAGACCTTCCTCGCGCAACGCGCGTAGTGCGCGCAAAACCGTGTTGGTGTTGACCGCCATGACCGCCGCCAGGTCACGCGCGGGCGGCAGGCGCTCCCCGGGCTTTGCCTCGCCGTCGGCGATCGCGCGACGGATCTGCGCGGCTACCTGATCGTGCAGTGGCGTGGGGTCCGAGCGGTCGATGTTCTCCAGCATAGTGCTATTTATATTAGCACCATGCTCATCAATATGGAAAGGAGCATCGGCGTGCTCGTGGCCGTCCTTCGGGGCGGCCGTTGTAGTTGGCGGCTAGCTCGGGCGCGATCACTCATAGTCAGTTATTGGGTTGTGCTCAGTCCGAGTCTTGCAGTAGCACGTAGTAGGTCGTCCACGTAGCCGTGTGCGTCGGCGGCGGCGTTGTCGAGCTCAGCCCCGTCAGCGGTAATAAAGTTGGCTGCGCGGAGAGGTCCGATGTCGTCGGGGGTATCGAAGTCGCGGGCTAGGAGCCCGATTGCCCGCGAGACGGTCTCGGGATGATTCTCAGCGTGCTGCGCTAGGCGCTTGGCGATCGCGACGCCACGTCCTGGAGTGTGGTGGATGACATAGACGAGGTCGTAGGCATCCTTGGGCTCGCCACGGTCGCCCAAGGCTAAAGCCTTGAGGACGACAAAGCTGGCGGGGCCGCAAACCGGAACTCTGCGCCTTACGTGCTCTCCTTTGAGGGTATGGCCGTCGATCTCAATGAGTACGCGCTCCTCGAAGGCGAGCTCGAGCCCCGGGGTGACGACTGCTCCGAAGTCTGGCTCTAGGTTCTGGATTCGACTTGTCGGGTCCTGTTCGTCGGTGGGCGGCATGAGGAAGTCGATCGTTGCTTTCAGCTCACCAAGGCGCCAACGCTGGACGGTCTTATTGCCGTTGTCGTTGGTGTCGGGCTTGAAATCCTCGGCCCGAAGCCGGCGGCTGATCTCGGCATAGCGCTCGTCGTCGAGCAGTGCGAGCGCGAGGCCGACGTCGAGGTCGTTGGTGCCCGGATGGAGGCCGTTGTCTTCATCCTCGGTCCTCATCGTGTCGACTAGAAGCGGTGGGACGAGGCCACCGACGATGCAGAGGTCATCGAGATAAGCGCCGAGCGTCACAGCGATGGTGAGACATACGGTTCTGACCTGTTCGGTCTCCTCTGGCGTGTAGCCGGAGCGGTGGCGTGGCTTGTCAGGGCTGGGCATGCCAGATCCCTCCGCCGTGGCGCAACTCTTGAGCTGCCTCTGAGGCACGCTCGGGTAGGGCAAGAAGGTCGAGGTAGACCTGCACGGGCGATACGCAGGGCAGGTTGTCGATCTCCCGTTGGCCGTCGAAGACGCCGCGGTCGTCGGGCGCGATCAGCTGCACGTTGGCGCCGCGCTCATTGCGACGCAGCTCGATTGCATCGGCGGCCGCGCGTGGGTCGCCGTGGACATAGACGCTGCCCAGGCGAAACCGCGCGAACCGGTCGAGTGCCCACGCGGCGACCAGCCCGGTGAACGCGTGGTCTACGCACGCGCGATGTAGCCGGTCATCGAGTGTGCGGGCCAGCCCGACGCCGCTGCCTGAGATGTGTCCGGTGATGATGTCGTGGCGATTGAAGCGGTACTCGTCGGCCCACGCGTCGAGCAGCAGGCCGGGATCGCGTGGACGCAGCAGTGATCCCTTGCGAGTCAGGAGGTCGTCGTCGTCCAGCCGCCGCACCACGCGCGAGACGCGGCCGGCGTCGAGGTCGGTGTACTCGCTGAGCTCCTTTTGACGCCACCAGTGCTCGGGATTGAGCAGCAGCGTTCGCGTCACCCGTGAGCTCTTGGGCGCAAACGCCGAGGCTGGTCGGCCGCGCGTTGCGAATTGGTTGGGCCGGCCCTGAACTGATACATAAAGGTTCTCGCCACGGATGCTGGCGTTGCCAGAGAGGTCGAGCCAGTTCAGGTCGCGCTCAGCTGCCGCTTTTGCGCCTGCCGGCGTCATAAACGGCACGACCAGCAGGCGGATGCCATCGACAGTGCTTCGGGCGTCCATCTGCTCAGCAGCCGAGGCCACGGCCCCGGGGCTCGCGGTGGACTTGATCTCGATCAGCCAGAGGTGGTCACGAACATCGATGATCGCGTCGAAGCCGCGATCTGACACCTGTGGCTGGAGCGGATCGATCCCGGGCTCGTCGAGCAGATCTTCGAGGATGGCGGGGAGGCGTCGCTGCGCTTCGCGCTCAAACTGCACGCCTGCGTAATGACTTCTTGTTGCACGGTCGAGCATTTCATTCATTTTACGCAGATAGATGTCTAAAAGCAAGTAGTTGTGCGAATGCACAACATCATATGTTTACGCAATATGGCCACTCATGGCGCTCGATCGAGCTGCCGGCACGCTGGCACAGGGCCGCTGCCCTCGGTTACGTAGATGGTCTGTCCGTTGGGGTGGGTATGCCACGCAGTGCGGGCACCATTTGGCATCAATCTCTGGCGAATGCCACCGCGCTTCGTTTGGCGAGATCCACGAATGGCTCTCCACTGACGTCGACTGCTGCGCGTGCGATTGTGCCGCCCACAAACGCCCCCAAGGGGACTCGCCCGGGTAGTCGTCTGTGACGGGCTCGGCGCCGTCGTTGCCAGCCCGAGGCGATCGACACCTCCACCAGCCACATCGGCTTCCGCTGCGTCGTTCGCGAAGACCGCTAAGCGCTCGGAAGAGCGAGTGCTTAGTCGAGCTGGATCTACCTAGCTCGAGCCCGATCTATGAGGGTTTCTGTGCGTACCTATAGGTCGCTGCTCATCCCGGGGTCGCTGCTCATCCCGGGGTCGCTGCTCATCCCGGGGTCGCTGCTCATCCCGGGGTCGCTGCTCATCCCAGCTTCGATTCCATCGAGAAGCTGGCGCAACCCCTGCTCGAAGCGATCGGGTGTGGAAATGATCTCCATCACGCGCCTGGTGCCCTCGGCGACGCTCTCGACCTGCAGCTCGTCGGCGATGAGCGAGCTGATGCGGGGGTAGGCGCCGCTCTGCAGCTCGCGCTCGAACAGCTCGAGCGTGCCTGGAGGCCACTCCTCGCCTTCATCTTCTCCACCGCGGGCAGCGCCACGGTGGCGGGCTTCGACGTGCTCGCCCAGCCGGGCGAGGTGCGTCGACGTATTGGCCTCGCCAGCCAGACGCCACCGTCGACGGACTGATGAGCGCCCACGCCAACCTCGAGATGATCGGGCGCCTCTACCACCTACCGCGCACCGTCGCCCGCGCCCGTGCCACTGAGTTGCTAGAGCGGCTGCGTCTTGCCGACACAGACGATCAACTCGTGCGTGACTTCTCCGGCGGCATGCGCCGTCGTCTCGACCTGGCAGCCAGCCTCGTCGCTGCCCCACCCGTGCTGTTCCTCGACGAGCCCACCACCGGTCTCGATCCAGAGAGCCGCAACGAGCTGTGGGAGCTATTGCGCGAGCTGGTGGGGGAGGGGGCGACCTTGTTGCTCACCACCCAGTACCTCGAGGAGGCCGACCGTCTCAGCGACGACATCGTCCTGCTCGAGCACGGGCGCATCACGGCGACCGGCACGCCCGCGGAGTTGAAGGCCCGCTACGGAGGCGAGCGAATCGAGGTTGCTGTCACCGACACGGACCAGCTCGAGCCGGCGCGAGTAGCGCTCGAGCAGTTCGCCGACGGTGCTTGCAACGCCGATGCCCAGCAGCTTTTGCTGACGGTTCCCGTGCACGCCGACACCCGTCTGATCGAGGTCGTTCGCGCGCTCGACGAAGCGGATGTCGAGGCCAAGGACGTGCACCGTCGTGAGGCCACGCTCGATGACGTCTTCCTTTCCATCACCCATTCACCCCACGAGCAGGAGGCACTTGCTTCATGAGCTCAATTCGGCAACCCACCCTTCCCCCCCCTCCTCCCCCCCCCTCCACCCCCCCGCCATGCTTCAGCAGCCCGCCATCTTCAGCAGCCCGCCATGCCGCTACGCCAGCTGGCATCCGACAGCCTCGTGATCGCCCGGCGCAGCCTCTCCCACATCCGCCAGATTCCAGAGAAGCTGATCGATGTCACCGTCCAGCCGCTCATGTTCGTGCTGCTGTTCGCCTTGTCTTCGGCGGCGTCATCGCCGTTCCCGGAGGCAGCTACCGCGAGTACTTGATCGGGGGGATCCTCGTGCAAACGCTCACGTTCGGCATCATCGGGCCGGCCACTTCGATGGCTACCGATCTCGGCGAGGGCATCCTCGATCGCTTCCGCTCGTTGCCCATGCACCGCTCGGCGTTTCTGCTCGGGCACCTCGCCGCGGAGCTGGCGGCCTCAGTTCTTGCCGTCACTGTGATGGTCATCAGCGGCTTGATCGTCGGCTGGCGCATTGAGGGCAGCGTCCCCGACGCGCTTGCTGCCTTCGCCATCCTCGGTTTGCTCGCGGTAACGATGCTGTGGGTGGGCACGCTGGTTGGCATCGTCGCTCGCTCGCCCGACGTCGTCACCGGCATCGCCTTCCTGATCGTCTTCCCCCTGACATTCATCGCCTCCACTTTCGTTCCCGTCGCCGGCCTCCCCACCGGCTTGCGCCAGTTCGCCGAATACAACCCAATCAGCTGTTGGTCGGCTGCCCTTCGCACCCTGTTCGGCAACCCCACAGCGATTCCCACGACAGCGGCATGGCCGCTACAGCATCCAGTGATCTCATCGGTGCTCTGGTGCGTGGCGCTGATGGCTGTTGTAGTGCCTGCCACATTGCGCGCCTACCGCTGGCGCACAACCGAATAGAGCTCACGGCGTAGAGCTCGGCGCCGCAGTCGATAGAACTCGCGGCGTAGAGCTCGTCGATGCCGTTGAAAGCGGTCGGCGAGACACGGTGCCGCTGGTGAACTGCGCAACGCACGACCGCTGAGAGCAGTGCGCGGGACCGCCATCGCGGTGTGGATAGCCTGACGACAACGACTCCTGCTCATGAGCCTTCAGGAAGGACTTCGAGATGCAACGCAAGTGGTGGACGTTGATTGCCGTGTGTGTGGCGACGTTCATGCTGCTGCTCGACATCACGGTGGTAAACACCGCTCTCCCGAGCATCCGCAACGACCTCCATTCGTCGTTTACCGACCTCCAGTGGGTCATCGACGCCTATGCGCTCACGCTTGCCGCGTTCGTGCTCACATCGGGATCGCTTGCCGACGGTTCGGGACGTAAGCGCGTGTTCCTGGTTGGCGTGGGGATATTCACGCTGGCCTCGCTGCTCTGTGGGTTGGCTGGGTCCCCGACGGTGCTGAACCTCTCGCGTGCACTCCAGGGAGTTGGTGGGGCTGTGATGTTCGCGGTGTCGCTGGCGCTGCTCGCCCAAGAGTGGCGAGGCGCTGAGCGGGCAACCGCCACCGCGATCTACGGGGCAACCATCGGTGTTGCCGTGGCTTTGGGCCCGCTTGTCGGCGGTGCCCTGACACAGGCCATCGGGTGGCAGTCGATCTTCTTCTTGAACATCCCCATCGGCATCGCCGCGGTCGTGGTGACGATGCTCAAGATCGCCGAATCACGTGACGAGACTGCCCGTGGCGTGGACTGGGGGGGCACCGTCACGTTCTCGCTGCCAACGCGTTGCTTGTGCTCGCGCTGTTGCGCGGGAACGACGATGGTTGGGCCTCTGGGGCGATACTTGCCCTGCTTGGCGGTGCGGTTGTGCTGTTCGTGGCGTTCATAGCGATCGAGTTGCGCGTTGCACAGCCGATGCTCCCACTGAACCTGTTTCGCAGTCACGCTTTCACCGGCGCCCAGATCACCGCGTTTGCCCTTAGCGGGTCGATGTTTGCGTTGTTTCTGTACATCACCTTGTATATGCAGGAGATCGAGCATCTCTCGCCCTTGCAAGCCGGTTTGCGCTACCTGCCATTCACCGTAGGCTCGTTCTTCGTCTCAGGCGGGACGGCGTCGCTCGAGGGGAAGGTCCCTGCGCGGGTGATGCTCTCGGTGGGCCTCGCCGTCACCGCGCTGGGTTTGATCCTGATGAGTGGCGCTAAACCGGACGACTCATGGACGGTGTTGCTCCCCGGTTTCATCATCGGCGGTCTCGGCATTGGCCTCGTCAACCCCGTGCTTGCGAACGTCGCGCTCTCGACCGTGCCCGAGCGGATGAGCGGGGTGGCGTCGGGCATCAACGACACTTTCCGGCAAGTCGCCATCGCCTCGGGCACGGCGGGGCTCGGTGCCCTGTTCCTAGCTCTCTCCAAGCAGCGGATCCAAGATCTCCTACCGGGTGTGAGTGGCGATCGGGCTCGCGGGCTCGCCGAAGCGGTTTCCTCTGGCACCCTCCCCTCTGGCGCACCCGCACCGATCGTTCACGCCGCCCGCGAGGGTTTCACCCACGGCTTCTCCAGCATCCTCCTCGTCGGTAGCGGTATGGCGTTCGTGGGTGCTGTGCTCGCGCTGCTGCTGGTACGCGACAGCGATCTACGCCACGACGACGCGCCCCAGCTTGTCGCCGAGCCAGCGGTGGCTTGAAGCAGGCGCGCACAAATCTCTATTAAGAAGACAGCGCCGCATGCGGCGCTGTCCCGACCGGTACATGTACCGGTCGGCCGGACCGTGCATGCACGGTCCGGTTCGGGGCAGCACAAGTGCTGCCCCCGGCGGTCGGCGTATACGCCGACCGCATAGGAAGGACCAGAGGGTTCATCCCTTGGGTGGTAGCGATCGCCCATAGGCCACACCGCGAGCAACCCAACGCTCGAGTTGGCGCTTGGTGCGCAGACCCTCTGCGTCTACTCGCAGCCATCCATCCATTACTCGACCACGCATCTCGAATGGACTGGCGTGCGGCTTGCGTCGCAACTCCTCGGTTTCGGCTGGATTGCAACGCAGCATGAGGCCACCCTGTCCGCTCACACATACGGACATGTTGCCGTCGATCATGAACGCCAGGCCGCCGAACATGCGCTTCTCGGTGATTCCAGTCTCCCTCGCTACCAACTCTCGGATGCGGTTGGCGAGGTCTTCGTCGTAAGCCATCCGCGGATTATCGCTAGGTTTGGGCGCAGTCGATTGTGTCAAGCGAGATTTGGTTGTAGCTTCCAAAGTATGGGAGACGATGGGATCGTTGCCCGGGATGGTGCGTTTGTCGCTCGTTCGCTGACGGTGCGATTTGGCGGCATCACAGCGCTTGACACTGTCTCCTTCGAGGTTGCCAACGGCGAAGTCCTGGGCATCATCGGTCCCAACGGTGCCGGCAAGACGACGCTGTTCAACGTCATTTGCGGCTTCGTGCAGCCGCAGTCGGGAACGCTCGAATGGAGTGGCCAAACGCTCACGAACATCCGTACCAATCGGCTTGCCCGGCTTGGTATCGCGCGCACGCTGCAGGGTGTGGGGCTGTTTCCGCGATTGACAGTGCTCGAGAATGTGATGGTTGGCGCGCAGCGCTTTCGCCGCGCTGGTATTGCGAGTGCGCTATTGGCTCTGCCGCGATCCGATCGCGACGAGCGCGCCCTGCGCGCGCGCGCGCTCGCGGTGCTGGCGGATCTGGAATGCGAGGACGTCGCCGCTCGCTTGCCACCAACGCTTGCCTACCCCGTGCAAAAGCGCGTGGCGCTCGCTCGTGCCCTCGTCGGCGAGCCGCGCTTGCTGCTGCTCGACGAGCCTGCCGGGGGTCTCGGCGCAGATGAGGTGCTCGAGCTCGGCGAGCGCATACGTGGGTTGCGGGGATCGATGGCGGTGATGCTCGTCGAGCACCGCATGGACCTCGTGATGTCGGTATGCGACCGTGTGGTTGTCCTTGATTTTGGGCGGGTGATAGCCCATGGAGATCCCGCCACCATCAAGCGCCACCCGCGGGTGCTCGAGGCCTATCTGGGTCGCGAGGCCGGCGAGGGGCTCACCCCCACGTGGGGCAGCGAGGAGGTCTGAGCGCGATGGCACGTCTCGAGATCGAGGCGCTCACGACCGACTACGGGCCCGTGCGCGCCGTCGATGGGGTCACGCTTGCGGTGGACGAAGGAAGCATCACCGCGGTGCTCGGCGCCAACGGCGCGGGCAAGACCTCGCTACTGCGCACGATCTCTGGGCTCGAGCGAGCGAGCTCCGGGCACGTGCGATTGGACGGAGAGGACATCCTCGGTATTGCCGTCGAGGACATCGCAAGGCGTGGGCTCGCCCACGTACCGGAGGGCCGCGGTGTCATCGCCGAGCTCTCAACCGAGGAGAACCTGCGTCTCGGGGGCCTGTGGCGAGGTGCACAGGCGGCAGCCCTGAGTGACATGTACGAGCTCTTTCCGCCTCTAGGAGAGCGACGTTCACAGCTTGCCGCTTCGCTCTCCGGCGGAGAGCGCCAGATGCTCTCCATCGGTCGGGCGTTGATGGCACGCCCGCGTGTGCTGCTGCTCGACGAGCCCTCGCTTGGGCTTGCACCGATCGTGAGTGCCCAGATCATGCAGCTGATCTCGAGCCTTGCCACTACCCGCAAGCTCGCGGTGTTGCTTGTCGAGCAGAACGCCCGCAGTGCCCTTTCGATCGCCCACCGCGGAGTGGTGCTCAACCTCGGCCGCGTTGTCGCTGACGACGCCGCCCAAACGCTCGCCGCCGACGAGGGCTTGCGCCGCGCCTACCTGGGATTTTGAGCATGACCAGATTCATCGACCTGACGCTGAATGGGATCTCCACGGGGGCGGTGTACGCCTTGGTTGCGCTCGCACTGGTGCTCAGCTGGCGGGCCACCCGAATCGTCAACTTCGCCCAGGGTGGCATGCTGATGATCACCACGTTCATCGCATCGAGCGTCATCGCCACCAGCGGTTCTTACTGGCTGGGCTTCGCGGTGGCGCTTGCATGTGGTCTTCTGCTCGGAGCCGTCGTTGAGCGCGTGTTGATGCGAAGGGTTGAGGGTGGGCCTGTGTTGAACGCGGTGATCGTCGCGCTTGGGCTGCTGATTCTGTTGGAGGCCCTCGCTGGAATGATCTGGGGCAACACCCCGCGATCGTTCCCTCCCGCATTTTCGATCCGCGGCTACAACATCGGGGGCACTCACGTGCTGTTTGCGCCCAACGACACCTTCACGGTGCTCGTGGTCATCGGCGTCGCCGCCGGCCTGGCTGCACTGTTCCGCGGCACAGCCCTCGGGCTGAAGATGCGCGCCGCTGCGTTCCAACCGGAGATCGCCCGCATGCTTGGCGTCCGCGTTGGGCACATGTTCACGCTCGGGTGGGCCCTCGCGGCGCTCGTGGGCTCGCTTGCTGGTGTGCTTGTCGCCCCCGAAGTGTTCGTCGGTCCCAACCAGTTCGATCCAATTCTCATCTTCGGCTTCACCGCGGCTGTGCTGGGAGGGCTCGACAGTCCCGTCGGGGCTGTCGTTGGCGGTGTCCTGTTGGGGCTGGCCCTCTCCTATGTATCGGGCTATGAGGGATCGTCGCTGGTCACCCTCGCAGCGCTCGTGATCCTCATCGCGGTGCTGATGGTCCGTCCGCGGGGTTTGTTCTCGAGTACACAGGAACGGCGCGTATGAGCACTGTGGTGGCGCGGATCGGTCGGTCTCACAGCACGCTCGTGCGCTCGCTTTCGCTCGTCGTGCTCGCCGGCGTGGGCCTGTTCATCGCCAGTGAGGTGCTTGGGGCTTATGACGAGTTGCAGCTTGCCAATGGCGCCTACTACTTCGCGGTGCTCGCGGGCCTGACGGTGCTCATCGGACTGAGCGGACAGATATCGCTGGGCCACGGCGCGCTGATGGCGGTAGGGGCCTATACCGTGGCGCTACTCATCGGCAACGAGCAGTGGTCGCTCGTGCCGGCGCTGCTCGCGGCGGTTGCCGTCACAACGGTCGTTGGCATCGCCGTCGGCGCCGCCGCAACGCGTTTGCGAGGTCCCTATCTCGCTGGAGCCACGCTCGCGTTCGCGGTTGGCTTGCCGGCGCTTGCAAATAAGTACACGAGTCTCCTGGGTGGGGAGAACGGATTGGTCATCAACCCCCCCACGCCGCCATCTGGGCTCGGGGCGAACTTCCCCCTAGAGCGCTGGGAGGCATGGATCGCGTGCGCCGGTGCCCTTGTTGTGCTGTTCGTGATGAACAACCTCCTACGCAGCGGCGTAGGGCGCGCGTTTCGCGCCGTGCGCGACGATGAGATCGCCGCGTCGCTGTGTGGGCTTCACGTGGGAGGAGTGCAAACGGTTGCTTTCGTCCTAAGCGCCGCTTGCGCTGGGCTCGGCGGTGGATTGCTCACGGTGGTCTTGCAGCTTGCTGCCCCTGGCGCGTTCGCCTTGCAGCTCTCCCTTGCGTTGCTCACGGCAGTTGTTCTAGGAGGGCTTGGCTCGATCCTGGGCGCGGTCTGGGGCGCCGCGGTGCTGGTCTTGCTGCCTGGCTGGACGAACGACATCGCCCACTCGTTCTCTTTGTCCACCCAGGTCTCGGCGAACCTGCCACTGGCCATCTACGGGTTTGTCCTGATCCTTGCCATGCTCGCCTGGCCGAGCGGCATTCAGGGCGCCGTGCGGGCGGTGCTCTCGCGAGCGCGAACGCGCCGCGCACGGGGCGCAAGTGGGGCCTCGCCGTAGAAAGCCGCCGATTCGCGTTACAAATCCTCCACAAACGGTTAAACCATTAGGGAGAGGGTTTTTGAACATCGGAGGAAGAAGAGATGAGGCTTCGTAGTTCCACGACTTGGGCGGCGGTTGTCGCTGGCGCGATCGCCTTCACGCTCCTGGTTGCAGGGTGCGGTTCGAGTAGCAGTAGCAGCGAACCAGGAGTAACCGCCACGAGCATCACATTCGGCTCGCACCAGCCGCTCACCGGTCCCGCCGCCCCCGGCTACAGCGAGATCGCCCCAGCCTCTCAGGCTTTCTTCAACTACCTGAACGCCCAGGGCGGCATCGATGGACGCAGTATCCACCTCATCTACAAGGACGACGAATACAACCCAGCCAAGACCGTCGACGTGGTCCACCAGCTCGTGCTCCAGGAAAAAGTGTTCGGGATCTTCGAGGGTCTTGGCACTCCCACCCACACCAAGGTCGTCGGCTTCCTCAACAGCTCGAAAGTGCCTGACATGTTCGTGGCCTCAGGCTGCCCGTGCTGGGACAACGGTACAGCTCAGCCCTATACCTTCGGATGGCAGCCCAACTACACAATCGAGGGCAAGATCCTCGGCCAGTACATCAAGCAACACTTCGCCGGCAAGAAGATCGGCGTCTTCTATCAGGACGACGACTTCGGCACCGGCGGGTTGACGGGGATCCGCTACGAGGTGCCGGCAAGCCAGATCGTCTCCGCCCAGCCCTACCAGCCGGGTGTCACCAACGTCGCCCCTCAGATCTCCGCGATCAAGGCCGCGGGCGCCCAGGTGCTGGTTGACTTCACGGTGCCCATCTACACCGCTCTCGGTCAGCTGGCGTCCTTCACCCTCGGCTACAAGCCGCAGCTAGTTGTCTCCAACGTCGGTATCGATCCCACCACGGTAGGTGGCCTGCTGAAGACATACTCCAAGGGCAAGGCCGGAACAGAACTGATCGAAGGCGCGATCACCGACGGTTATCTGCCCTCCACCGCCGACCTGTCGAACCCATGGGTCGCGCTGTTCAAGAAGGTCCACGATCAGTACGACGCGAGTGCGCCGTTCGATGGCAACGTGGAGTACGGCATGGCAAATGCCTACACCCTCGCCCAAGCGCTCCAGCTTGCCGGCAAGAACATCACCAGGCAGGGGCTCATAAACGCGGTCAACACCACCGGCTCGAAGCTAGTCGGCCCCGGTCTGGTTCCATTCCGCTATTCCACAAGCGTTCACGGCGGTTATGCCGGCGCCGAGATGGGACAAGTCCGAAACGGGCAGATCGTGCTGTTCGGCGGTCCGCTCGTCACCGAACCCACGGCGAGCGGCGCAATCACTCCGTACGCAACCGCACAGCCCGCGCCCCCGACGAGCGGCGTGTCGGTCCCGTAGGCGTTCCCTAACGCCTCAGGGCGGCTTAGTCTGGGTCCCTCTAGATATCCCCTCACGTCTCGGGGCGGCAAGTGTGTGCGGATTCATCGTCGCTCTCGCCGGAGCATCTGAGCGACTGAACCTATAGCCCACCATAGATCCGAATTCATTCGGAATACAGAATATCGCTTAAGGCTGTAGTCTGCCTGAGATGCTCCTGACTAGAACAAATGTCCGGACTTGCACTTATGGCTAAAGCTCTCTACCATGCCGCAAGGCGCCTTGGCCAAGCAGTGCGAACCTCCCCCCATTTCCACTGGCTCGATGCGTCCTAAGTCTTGACCATGCCGTTGGAGACAAACAAGTCGCGCCGTGGGACTGCCTTGATGTCGGAGACGACACCGCTTGGTTGGCATCCCGCAAAGATCCCGATCGAATGGAGCGGCTGGCCGCTTTCCAAATCGGCACGATCCCTCTCCAGTCCGACTATTACGGTTGGCCTAATAGGTGGACACCGTCTCCTGCGCGATGCCACCGCCCGCCTGCTCGCCGTCCAGGATGGGCTCGACGTGTTGGGGAGCTTCGAGTCCGTGGCTGACTTCTTGGACAGTCACGTGGGGGCTCCACCGGGAGTTCTCCTGCTCGATTGCGATGGAGGTGGCCCTGGCGACTGCCAAAATGCTGTCGAGGCGCTGAGTGGGCGCGTGAAGTCGGGGATCGTGATGCTCTGTCGAGAGCCGCGCGAGGAAGTTGTTCGCTGCGCGATCGAGCATCGGGTGAGCGGAGTCATCCTCAAGAGCCTCTCGACAGAGGACGTGATGGCGGCCATCCAGTACATGGCTACCGGTCGTACGGTCATGCCGGCCGGTTGGCAGCGAGCGGTTGCGGTGCCGCAGGACCAACGACTCAGACTGAGCCCGCGTCACCGTCAGATACTCGCGCTCATCGCGCAGGGTAGACGCAACGAGGAGATCGCCAACGAGCTCGAGCTAAGTCCTAACACGATCAAGTTTCATATCCAGGCTCTCTACTTACGACTGGAAGTGCGAAATCGCGTCGAAGCAGCCAACCAATACGCTCAGATCGTCGGTGGCGGCGACTGACTCTAGGATCGCGATCGTCGGTGGAGTCGGAGCCCTCGCCACGGAAGCCCTCACGTGGACGCTCACGAAAGATGGGAACCGGGTAGTTGGCGTTTATTCAACCGTCGGCGAGCTGAGCTCCGTATTGCGCTCAGGTCAGCCAGACCTACAGGCAGCGATTGTCGATGCCGACGAGCAGGCTGCCGGCTTGGGGGCCGTGGCGGAGATCAGGGGCGCCTATCCCGAGCTGAAGATCCTGCTGCTCTGTGAGGCAGCCTCGCCGGCCGTCGTGCGTTGTGCAATCGACGAGTACGCCGATGGGGTCGTCTTGAAGTCAGAGACCGTCGAGGAGCTGGTCCTGGCACTGCGTCATGTGCTGGCGGGACGCGCGGTCATGCCCGCCGGCTGGCAGGCAGCCTCGCTCGAGCCCGAGCCCGACACCCTGCCTGTCGTGTTGAGCGTGCGTGAGCGTGAAGTCCTCGATCTTGTCACCGCCGGAATGAGCAACGAGGAAGTCGCTAAACATCTAGTCATATCTTCTAATACCGTAAAGTTCCACCTGAGGATGATCTACTCGAGGCTGGGTGTTCATAATCGGGTAGAGGCCACAAGGGTTGGGAGTCAGAGGCAGGTGGATCACGAGGATGCCTCGAATATGTCAGATGGCAGCTGAGGAGAAGCCTCGTTTATGCACTTCTCGGCGAGTTGTCGACCTCCATGCCTCCGTGGGGATTTCGCCTTCAACGCTAGGCATCGTAGCGTTATATGACAATTCGGGTGGGGACTTACCTACCCGTTCGTCCTAGTCAAAGACTACCCGACATAACGATTGTGAACGGCGGACAATACGCATAACATGCCGCCCCGATATGCCCGTTGTGGGTTTGTCGTTTCACCTGACGGTGCCTAGAGAAACGGACTTCTAGTCCACTCATTCAAGGAGGAGGCCGCACATAAAATGCGACCAAAGCAGAACAAGAAAATGATCGCTGGACTAGTTTCCGCGGTAGGGGCTGCAATATTGGCCCTGTGCTTGCTCACGGCAGCTGCCGTTGCCGCTCCCAATCCTGGGCCCGGATCCGACGGCCCGCAGAGCGCAAACATTCCCTACGTTGCGTGGGTAGGTGAGCACGTACGCCTAGTGGCGTGCGATCCGGTCATAGCCACCCGGGCAAGGGCAGTCGCCAACTTCAGCGTCGAGGATTGGTCGGGCTACCAGTTCCAGCCCCCGACTCCGGATGGCGAACCGGCAAGCACTTCGGCCAGATCTTCGATCCGGGGCCGTCCGCTTTCTTCAGGTCCTCCGAGCCGCTCATCGGATCGGTGACAGCGAAGGCCAAGAGGGCTGTGTGGCGACCAACTATAAGTCGCTCAATCCCGGTCTGACCGCGGATAAGGGTCGATGTCAGCAATGCTGGGAACCGGAGCGAAATCGTCTACTCGCATCAGTTCCTCGCGATCTGGCTGACAGGCCAACAAGCCGGACCTAGCGAGGCCGGCCTGCACGCAACGTCAACGACGGCAGGCCGGAGAAACATTCCAGTCGCAGCTGAACGGCAGCGGGCAGAGCAATCTATCCAAATTCCTTGGCGACCCGACGGGCAGACGGCTAGTTCAGCCCTCGCCGTTCGACCCCGAGACCGCACCCAACGAAGACAAGGGCCTGATCCAGATCAAAGTCACGGGTAGCTTCCCGGTCGTCAGCCGAATCTCCGCTGTCGAACATCCTTCCGAACTCGTCCTACACGCTGCCGGACAGACTGGGCGAGCCTCGCCGAAACGCTGGCGAGCACCTCGGAAGAAACAGAACCGCCGGGCAGCAACCCCGGTGCTCTGGGACATCCACGGCATCGCCGGGCGACGAGCAACGACAACTGGAACGCGGCTCACGGCCGAAGGGCCCGCTGAAGGCCGACTTCTACCGTCCCGCGTTCGCGGACTTCACCTCAGGTGAAACCGCGACCGTCGGGCCGTTATGACCCGCAGGCCGCCGAAGAGACGCTGCTCAGCAACAGCGAAATCAACGCCGACGACGCGCCGATGCCGGCGATGCGCATCGACGTGCGGCTCGCCAAAAACGAAGGCGGGAGCGACCTCGGAGGCGTGGGCTCGATCTCGGGTGCCAGCAAGGCCCAGATCTACAGCCACAACTTCACGGCGACGCCGGAGCAGAAGGCAACCTGTACAACCCGTACTACGGCGAGTACATCCCGTCGACCGATCGTCCCGTCAACGAGGCCTCGGGCATCACCGGATCGAGCCCCGGTGGCGACTTCCCCGGGTTCCTCAACAAACACCCGAACCGTACACGTTCTGGACTTCGGTGTACCGCAGCGAACCGCGTGAAGGGGACACTCGACGGGCTGCCTCGAAGGGCGCCCGGCAAGTCGACCGACGCGACGGCGGAAGACGACTACTACACCCCGGGTGGTGGCTCATGCGCGAAACGTTCTACACCGACGAGCGCGGCGAGGCGTACGTGACGTACACGCCGGGCGACGGGTTCTATTTGAACGGATTGGGCGTCACGTCCGACACGAACGAAGGATGCGACCTCGAATCGCTATTCGGCAAGGAAATCGGACACTCATCGATCACGGCCACGGCGTGTATCCGTACGAGCCGGTCGATTACCCGCCGGAAACCTCAGAACCATTGGTCAAGACGGTCAATTCCTCGTGGTTCAAGGAAATCTACGAATTCCCCAAGGGCACGACCAAGGCCGACCAGAACATGCGCATCGTCGTCGCTAAGGCACAGGACATCGATGGGAATCCCTTTGCCGACGAGGAAGTGTGCTTCCACGCCAGCAGGAAAGCGGAGTACTCCAGTTCACGGGACGTCGTGGACACCAAGGTGTGCTGGGACAAGGTGCAGGCGCGACGGTCAGCCTGAGTGGCACGTCCGTGATGCCCTCACCGATTCCCTCCGAAGGCGAGTCTCTGCAGACGACCAACTCGCAGGGCCTGGCGGCGATCGAGCTACGAACAGCTCCTTCCCGTCGGTGGATCTGACCAGCTCACTTCGTCAACGAGGGCATCACGCGCGACAATTCGATCGATTTCTCGACGAATGCCGCGGGTGCCAAGGAAGCCGAAGAAAAGAAGAAGGCAGAAGAAGCAAAGGCGGCCGAAGAAAAGAAGAAAGCAGAAGAAGCAAAAGCCGCTGAAGAAAAGAAAGCGGAAGAAAAGAAGAAAGCAGAAGAAGCAAAGACCGCCCTCGAAATGAAGAACAAGGCCGAAGAAGTCACCAACAATGAAGCTCGGGCGGCGGAAGAAGCGGCTAACAAGAAGACTCGCGAACAAGAAGTCACAGAAAAAAAGATCACGGAAGCAGAAGCAAAAGAAAAGGAAGCTGCCGAAAAGAAGTCCAATGAAGAAAAGGCAGCCGCAGAAGCGCTGAAGCACAAAGAAGAAGTAGAAAAGCTAACCACGGAAGTGGAAAAACTGGCCAAGACGGCAGCCACGACTACGGTCACAGCTGGCGGAGGCTCAATGCCACCGCTCTTCACGCCGGTCTCGGGCACGATTGGTCTGAGCAGCGCCATCGTCAGCCCAACGAACGGCAAAGCCAAGGCGAAGATTGCCAAGAAGAGCAAAAAGAAGGGCAAGCAGAGCAAGAAGGGCAAAAGCAAAAAGAAGGGCAAAAGCAAAAAGAAATAGCCCCCAGTAGCAGGATCAAATAAGTGCCATTGAGGGCCCGCCTAGGCGGGCCCTCAATGCATCTCGAGTCCCGTTAGTGCCCACGGCGTCGCTGGTTCCCGGTGGCTAGGGCGTTCTCAGATACCCAGCCAAACACGCCGAGTGTGGCAGGCGGCGTGAGGGGTTCGTCGCCTAGGCTAGCCCAGCGAGCTCGATCACGGGGCCCTGAACGAGCTCGATCGCGAGGCCCTGAACTATCATGGCACCGTGCCTGAGTCAGTTGTGTCGGTGACGTTTGACAATCTCGGAGAGGCTGCCCAGCTCGAGCTCGGCATGTGGCCGACCGAGGTGCCCGAGGGGCAACACTTCACCGTCACGGATGTGCTTCCGCGATTGCTCGATCTGCTCGCTACCCGTAAGGTGACGGCGACGTTCTTCGTTGAGGGTTTGAATGCCGAGATGTACCCGCAGGCGTTGCACGCGATCGCGGCCGCCGGCCATGAGGTGGCGGTTCATGCCTGGCGCCACGAGGAATGGGCGGAGCTTGATGCTGAGTCCGAGGTGGCGCTGCTCCAGCGTGCCACCCACGCCATGCGCGCGATCGGCATAGAGCCGAGTGGCTTTCGACCGCCCGGAGGCGGCTTGACCAAACGCACGCTTCAGTTGCTCGCAGAACATGGCTACAGCTATGTCTCTCCCGCTGGAGAGCGGGAGGGCCTGCTCGAGGGTTTGGCGGTGCTCCCGTTTCGCTGGCCGCTGGTGGACGCCTATTCCTACCTGCCCCAGTTCGCGGGTTTGCGCGAGCACTACGGTGACGGGCCCGATCCCCATACCCCCGAGGAGATGCGAGTAGCGATGATCGCCGCACTGGAGGCCCACTCAGAGCAAGCAGGGCATTTAGTGCTGCTCTTCCATCCATTCTCAGTGGCTTTCACCGGAGATTCTGGCTGGGAAGCGCTCGACACTGTGCTCGGCGAAACCAGTCGCCTCGCCGCGACAGGGTCCCTTACCGCGATGCGCATGGACGAGGCGGCCGCGTGGATGCTCGAGCGCCCCCGGGAGCTAGGTCACCCGCCACAGCTCGATGACCTCACTTGGATGACACCTTGACCTTGCGTCCGCGCCGACCTTTCACTGCTCTCACGGCGCTTGGCACCGCCGCCCACCACGCCTTCGAGGTTCGCGCGGGCGTTGGCTTGGTCTTCGAGCCGTTCATAGGCAGGCGTGGCGCGGTTGCCATGTGGACAGGGGGCCTGCCAGCGTGGGCGCTCGCGGGATGGATGGCTGAGGGCGAGCAAATCGAGAAGTGGATTGCCCTGAACAACGCGGCTGGGCTGGCGGGTGGCATTGTCCACTTCGTCGAGTGGCCATGGGAGCGACGTCACGGCATCCCCTATTTGACCGAGGCAGAGGGCATGACCACCGAGCAGCTCGGCCCCTACAACAGGGTGCTTCAGCTTTGGATACTCGCGGGTCTGCTGGCCGTGGCACTCGAGACACCGCCACACGCTCGAAGGTGGGCGCTCCTGGGCCTGCTGCTCGGTGAGCCTCTGCGTCGCTCCGCGGTCCACCACTTCCGCTGGGCCCGGGAGCAGGCGGAGCGCGACCCAGAGCATTGGAGCCCGGTTTTGAGGTCTTAGAACCTGTTTCAAAATAGGCGGTGCCGATCTTTTTGAAACAGGTTCTTAGTCCAAAGCCGCCGGGTGGCATTGTGTGCCACCCGGCATGACGAAAAGCGTGCTGGGAGCCAACGATGTGCTCAAGCGGCGCTCAAGGCACTCTGCTTCAGACGCTCGAACTCGGCCTGTGTTATCGAGCCGCTGTCGAGAAGGCCCTTGGCCTTGTTGATCTGCTCAGTGGGGTCGGTCTTGGGAGCAACCGACTGGACATAGTCGTCGAAATGTGCCTGTGCGGCCTTCTGTCGAGCCAGGGCTCGCTCGGCCATCCCTTTCTGCTCGGCGATCAGGTACACGAACACGCCGAGGTAGGGGAGGATGACGATGAATATGATCCAGAGGACCTTTGCAAAGCCTGACGTGTCATGGCGGCGGAAAATGTCACCCAGGACCGTGAACAGAATCCATAGCCAAACGACAAAGGCAAAGAAGATCAACATCGTCCAGAACACTTCGAGGAACGGATAGGCTGCAATCACCATAGGGACTGTCCTTATCGGTTGAGGGAAAGCCTCCCCCTTGCCAAGCGGTTGGTGGAGACGCAGGGCCGATTGTTGGATAAGAGTCTGACGTCAGTTGGCTTGCTCGTAATCGCGTGACTGCCGCATTTCCCGTCAGTAGTTTTCCGCGTCAAAGACCTCAGGTTCGACCAAGGCGTGGCGTAGCGCGGGGGGTATCGCCGCGTCTCTCTCGGCCGGTGACCTCGTCGCCGCGGGCTCTGGCACGATGTAGCTATGCACGTACGCTGCTAGTCCTGCCTGTCTCACGACAAGGCGATCCACCATGGCGTTCCGGTACACAAAGATAGGAGACACAATGGCTTGTATCCGCAAGGAAATCTCGATCGACGCGAGTCCGGAGGCGGTATGGGGAGCGGTTCGCGATTGGGGTGCTCTGCACGAGCGTCTTGTGCCGGGCTTCGTAGTCGACACGCGTCTCGATGGAGATGACAGGATCGTGACCTTCTTCAACGGCACGGTTCTCCGCGAGGTACTCGTAGATCTCGACGACGACGCCCTCAGGCTCGTGTGGTCGGTGGTTGACGGGCCATACACCCACCACAACGCCTCGGCGCAGGTATTCGCTGACGGAGAGAACGCCGCCAGGTTCGTGTGGCTAGCAGACCTTCTTCCCAACGAGCTCGCCGGGCCTACTGGAGAGATGATGCAGCAGGGGATGAACGTCGTGAAGCAGACGCTAGAGGCGCAGGCAGTGAGCGCTTAGCCAACTCGCTCCTTAGAGTGTTGGATCTACCCTACGCAAGCTCACGTTCAATCGAAGTACAGGGAGGACCGACACCATGAACGACATCGAGCCACTGCTCGCCGAGCAGTCCCTCTACTACCGCGAGCGCGCCGGGGAGTACGACGACTGGTGGTTGCGTCGCGATCGCTATGACCATGGTGCGGAGACGAACGCGCGGTGGTTCTCGGATGTGGCGGAGGTGCAGGCTGCCCTCGACCGGTTCGAGCCGAGCGGGGATGTCCTGGAGCTGGCTTGCGGGACAGGCCTGTGGACCAGTCGTCTGGTTTCGCATGCCGAGAGCCTGACCGCCGTGGATGGCTCCCCGGAGATGCTCGAGCTGTGCGGCGCTCGCGTGAAGGACCAGCGCGTCAGCTACGTCGAGGCAAACCTGTTCGAGTGGGAGCCCGATCGGGCCTATGACGTGTGCTTCTTCAGCTTCTGGCTCTCCCACGTGCCCGACGAGCGCTTCGATTCATTCTGGGAGAAGGTCAAGTCGGCCCTCCGGCCCGGCGGCAGGGTGTTCTTTCTAGACAGCTCGCGCCACGACCTGGCGTCAGCGGTCGATCACAAGCTGTCAGATCCAGAGGACCCCATCATGCTCCGGCGGCTCGCCGACGGCAGGGAGTACCGCATCGTCAAGCAGTTCCACGAGCCCGAGCGCCTGCGGCAACGACTCGCCGACCTCGGGTGGAGCATCGAGGTCGATGTGACATCCGAGTTCTTCATCTATGGGCACGGCCGAGTGGCTGACCGACAGTAGGCATACCGTTTGTGCCCCGCCGCCGCAAGCGTGGCCGGTCTCAAAAGAAGAGAACAATCCGATGGTGGTGCTGCCAACGGCAGTTTCCAGGCCAGCTCGTAGCCGTGGTGGGCGCGCCCGTCAGACCGGCGAGCAGGCTAGTCGAGTTGGAACTCGCCGTCGCGGTAGATCACACGCTCCTCGCCACCTCGTAGCTGGGCGGTGACGATCCGATCGGTTGTAGACACGATGTCGGTGTGCACGCTCGAGTCGTTGAAGCCGAGTCGTACCCACTCCTCTGCCTTCACCCCAGCGGGATCGCCCGCGTAGGCGTCCTGATAGGAGCGCCCGAGCGCGATGTGAGTGTTGCCGAAGGGGCCGCCCACGTTCTCGTCGTAGAGCGTATGGGCCATGAAGCGCGTGATTCGCGAAAAGCGTTTGTCGGTGAGTGAGAACTCGCCTACCCGGTCTGCTCCCTCGGTGGCGATCATCTCGGTGAGGATGCGCTCGTTCTCATCCGCGCTTGCCTCGGTCACGCGGCCGTCCACGAAAGCGAGGCGGATGCCCTTGACCAGGTTTCCATAGCGATAGAGCGGCTGGTTGAAGCGGATCCAGCCCTCAGTGCCGCGCCAGTCGGGGCTCGTGAAGATCTCAAAGCTCGGGATGTTGCGCCCACGACCGCCCAACCAGCGCCGGTTCTCGCCGAGGCTCACCCACAGGTCTACATCCTCCCCCTCGATGTGAACCCGCTCGATGTCCAGCGCATCCAGACGTTCCCGGGTCTCGTCCAGGCGCTGTCCGATCTCGCGCCAGCGCGCGATCGGATCCTCCATGTCCAGGAAGCACGCGTGCACGATCTGCTCCCAATACTCCTCAACTCCGATCTCGGCCTCCGCGGCCATCGCCGACGTCCCATACAGGCCGAGTGTCCAACTGAAGCGACCCGCGTTCTCCTTCTCCGATCGCCAGTCAAGCAGCGGGCGCATCGTCTCTCCTCGCCGCATGATGCGCGCGGGGTCCACCGACTCGAGCGCATGGGGATCGCTATCGGCGAGGACCGACACCTGATGGTCCATTTCATCGATGACACCACGCATGTAGCGGGTCGGGAAATAATCGAGCTGGGCGTCGCTAGCGGTCTCGTAGAAGTCACGCGAGAGGTTCGTACGCTGGTCGTCATCGGGCTCGTAGGCTCCGATCACATGCCCGCCGGCCCGCCATACCGCCTTGCGCAGCTCCGCATACAGTGGCTTGGCGCTTTCAGGCGCCGCCACCCGCACTACCTCTCCGGGTTGCACACCTTGCCCGCCGCCAAGGGCGAAGTCGACGAGAACCGATGCGTAGCGCTCGAGGATCTCTTTGCTCGGGATGTAGGTCATGTTCATGTCGGTGACCTTACCCTTCGAGCGACTCAGATAACTCGAGCCAAGACGCCTCGAGTTGCTCGCGCCCGACGATGAGCTGCTCTAGCTCTTCTTGAAGCGTCGCCAGTTGGGCATGATCGGTGGCGCTCTGTGCCATCTGCTCGTGCAGCGTCCCCTCGCGGAGTGCGAACTTCTCGATCTCGCGCTCCAAGCGCCGCAGCTCGCGCTCAGAACGTTGGGTCTCCTTGCGGTTAGCCCTTACCGTTGCTCCTGGAGATAGTCCGCTCCGCGTTCCCCCGGAACCATCCTCCCTTGCTCCAAGCGTGGTGTCCCGCTTATCGGAGGAGCTACCCGCGGGTGGTCCGATTGGGCCATGGCGCTCCTGGAGATATTGGTCGATCCCCCCTGGAACGTGGCGTACCCCGCCGCGGGCGGTGATTGCGTATACGTCATCGCACACTCGCTCCACGAAGTAGCGGTCATGGCTCACTACCACGAGCGTCCCCGGCCAACCGTCGAGCAGGTCCTCCAGTGCCGTGAGCGTGTCGATATCGAGATCGTTGGTGGGCTCGTCCAGCAGCAGCACGTTCGGTCCTCCCATCAGCAGGCGCATCAACCCCAGCCGTCTGCGCTCGCCCCCGGATAGGTCTCTCACGAGCGTGCGCGCCTTCTCCCCACGAAAGCCGAACCGGTCGCACAGCAGCGACGCGGTTATCTCGCGCCCATCGCTGAGCACCGCGTTGCCGCGCACCTCCTCCAGCGACTCGAGCACACGCAGGTGCGCTGGGATCTCGACCGTGTCCTGTGAGAGGTGCGCGATCCGCACCGTCGCCCCGCGCTCCACCTCGCCCGAGCTCGGATCGAGCTCGCCGGCGAGTAGCTTCACAAGCGTCGTCTTGCCAGATCCGTTCACGCCCACCAGCGCCACACGATCGCCCGGCCCCAGGCGCCATGTCAGCTCGTGCAGGACCTCACGTGCACCGAACGTGACCGATACTTCCACGGCATCCAATACCTTGTTGCCCAAGCGTGCGCCCGCAAAGCGCAACAGCTCGGCCCGGTCGCGCGCTTGTGGCTCGTCGGCGATCAGCGCGTTCGCCGCCTCGATGCGGAACTTCGGCTTGGTCGTGCGCGCCGGCGGCCCGCGCCGCAGCCACGCTAGCTCCTTGCGCATCAGCTGCTGGCGCCTGCTCTCGCGTGCGCTCTCCTGGCGGTCCCTCTCGGCGCGAGCGAGCACATATGCGGCATAACCCCCTTCGTACTGGTGTACCGCTTCGTCCGCCACCTCCCAGGTCGCCGTGCACACGGCGTCCAGGAACCAGCGATCGTGGGTCACCACCAGCATCGATCCCCGTCGCGCCGCGAGCTGATGCGCGAGCCAGTCAACTCCTTCCACGTCCAGGTGGTTGGTCGGCTCGTCAAGCAGCAACAGCTCGGGCGGATCGAGCAGTAGTCGAGCGAGCGCGATCCGTCGGCGCTCGCCGCCGGAGAGGCCTGCGATCGCAGTGTCCATGCCGGCGGGGAAGCGTTCCAACGTCACGCCGCCCATGAGTCCGTCGAGCACACTGCGAAAGGCCCTGTCTGCGGCCCATTCATGCTCGACTCGCTCGCCCACGAGTGCCCCACCGACCGTTGTGTGCATGTCAAGCTCGTCCTGCTGACCCAGTAGTGCCACGCCAACATCCCCCGCGCGCGTGAGCGTGCCCGCGTCAGGCTCCTCCAAGCCAGCGATCAGACGCAGCAGCGTCGACTTGCCGCCTCCGTTCTGACCCACCACGCCAATGCGCTCACCGGCCGACACCCCGAGCGTTATGTCCCGCAGAACCGATCGGCTCCCATAGCCCTTGTCGACCTCCTTCAGGTTCAGGAGGTTGCGCGCCCGGGGCATCTACGGTGCCGTGGGCACCACCACGACCGGCCCGTCCGCGGCGGTGAGATCGCCAGTCTCAAAGCTAGGCGCCTCCAGGCGCTCGACGCGGTCCATTAGCCCGAAAAACTCCTCCCCGTCCTCCAGGAAGCCTATGCGGGGGGTGCGGTAGTGCATTGGCACGACCCACTTCGGTGCCAGCCGCTCGACTATCGCGGCGGCTCCGCTCGCGCCGATCGTGGGGCCGCCCCCAACCGGCAGGATGATGAGGTCCACCTCGCCGATCGCCGCCGCTTGCTCCTCGCGCAACTCGCTCTGGCCGAAGTCTCCGAAGTGGGCGAGCCGCATCCCATCTAGCGTGAACACAAAGATCGTGTTCGGGCCGCGCTGGGTGCCAGCCTGCTCGTCGTGCTCGGAGGAGACCGCCACCACCTCGCCGATCGGAGAGTCCAGGCGTCCCGCGGTGGAGCGCAATACCGTTGGCTCTCCGGGGATCGCCTCAACACCATTGTGATCGAGATGCTCGTGAGTGACGAGCAACAGGTCCACTCCGTCGGTGGAGATCGCGGGATAGTCGAATTGCATGCCACGCTCCGCCAGCGGCGAGAGGTCGCCGAAAGGATCGATGAACACCTTAGCCTCGGGTGTCGTCAGGGCGAAGGCGGATTGTCCGAACCACTCAACGTGCATGCTGCTCCTCTAGTTGTGGGATTTTCTCGAGCGGGCTCCGCGCATGCGCGGGCTCCTCGACGTGTTGGTAGCGCCCACCGCGCAGCATCGAGGCGGCCGCCGCGATCAGGCAGGCCACGATCGCAAAGACAAAGGCGACGTGGAGCCCTTCTCGAAACGGCACGGAGATCAGGTGGGGAAAGAAGACGGGTCCCGTGAGCACGGCCTGGGCGTGCGCTCCCAGCGCGCTCAGCGCGTGGGATCCCACAAGCTGTTGAATCGGGTTGTAGCCGAGGAAGGCCGCGAACAGGATCGAGATCGGCGGCGCGTGAGCCACGCGTCCGGCGACGTTCGCCGACAGGCCGTGCGCTTGCAGTCCCGCTTGCGCTGCCGCCGGCAGACTCGAGGCGAGACCGACGATGAGCAGCGTGAAGAAGATCCCGATCGAGAGCACCTGCGCGGAGTTCTGGAAGGTCTGGTTCATGCCGCCCCCCGCTCCACGGTCGCCCGGAGGCAGGCTATTCATCACGGCCGCGCGGTTGGGCGAGGCGAACATCCCCATCGAGATACCAGTTAGCAGCAGAACGAGCGCGAATACCCAGTAGGTGAAGTCGGTGGGAAGCAGCATCATCAGAGCGAAGCTGAGTGCCGCGCCGAGCATTCCCCCGGTGGCGAACCCGCGTGCGCCGAAACGGTCTGAAAGATAGCCCGAGGTGGGGCCCGCCAGCAGCATCCCAACCGTCAGCGGCAGCATGTAGATGCCCGCCCACAGGGGCGTCTCGGTGAATGAGTAGCCATGCTCGGGCAGCCAGATGCCCTGTAGCCAGATGATCAGCATGAACATCAGCCCTCCGCGCGATATCGCGGCAAGGAACGTTGACAGCGTGCCGAATGTGAAGGCCCTTATGCGGAACAGCGCGAGGCGAAACATCGGCTCGGCGACGCGCTTCTCGATCCCCACGAATACCGTCAGGGAGACGATCGACGCCGCCAGCAGGCCGAGCACGCGCGGAGATCCCCAGCCGGTCGCATGGCCTTGATAGGGGCGGATTCCATAAGTGACCGCCACCATCACGAGCACGAGCCCGACCGCGAACGTCACGTTGCCCCACCAGTCGATCGAGGAGCGTTTCGGCTGGCTGCGCTCCTCGAGCTTCAAATAGCCCCATACCGTCCCGAACAGGCCTACGGGAACCGAGACCAGGAACACCAAGCGCCAGTCGATTGGGGCGAGCAGCCCGCCGAGGATCAAGCCGACGAACATCCCGCTCACGCCGACGATGTTGTTGATGCCGAGTGCCATCCCGCGCTGGTTGACGGGGAAGGCGTCGGTGATGATCGCGGCGGCGTTGGCGAGCAAGCACGCACCGCCAACTCCTTGGAGGATGCGGAATGCGATCAGGTAGTCGGCTCCCGCCTTGCCTGTCATCCAGTCGACCGCGAGCAGCAGCGAGGCGATCGTATAGATGACGAAGCCGAGGTTGTAGATACGCACCCGCCCGAACATGTCTCCGAGGCGGCCGAGGCTGACAATTAGCACGCTCGAGACGACCAGGTAACCGAGGATCATCCACAGTAGGTAGAAGCTGTTGGCGGGCACGAGTGGGTTGAGCTTGATGCCGCGGAAGATCGCTGGCATCGCGATCAGCGTGATCGACGCATCCAGCGTGGCAAGCAGTACCGCCAGCGTCGTATTGGAGAGTGCTATCCACTTGTAGTGGCTGGGGTGCGAGGCATCGGCGCGGGGTGATGGTGTGAGGGAAAGCCGCAAGTCATTGACTCTAGCCACGGTGGGCGCATCCTGGGTGCGGTGCTCAAAAGCAGGCGCTCGCAGCCTGCCAGGCCGCGTCACGTGCGCTTGCCGAAGCACGCTTGCAATCAGTCGGGCCGCATCATGCGCGCCTGCCGGGGCGACGCTCGCAGTCAGTCGGGTCGTGTCATGGCACCTGTCGAAGCGACACTCAGGAAGCCCCGTGGTGATAGGTTCAACTCCTTATGGCAGCCCAGCCGTCATCACCGGCCGAGCCAGCCGAGCCTCCGTCGGGTGGAGGTCTGAACCCGCGCATCGTGCTTGCGTTGGTCGTGATCGTTGTTATTGCCGGCGGCGTGGCGCTGCTGACGACCGGGAGCTCTAGCAAACGCCCAAGCGTCAACGGTATCCAGGGGGTGGCCTCCTCTAGGTACAGCGGCTCGGTCGCCTCACCCGCCGCTCCCGAGCCGCCGCTGTCGTTGCGCAACTACAAAGGCGAACGGGTGAACATCGATCGGTACAAGGGCAAGGCGGTACTCGTTACGTTCCTCTACACCCACTGCCCCGATGTCTGCCCGATCATCGCCTCCAACCTGGCGGTGGCCCTTAACTCGATGGGTCCCGCCAACGCCTCCAAAGTACAAGTGATCGCGGTGTCAGTCGATCCCCGCGGAGACACCCCTACCGCGGTGGCCGCTTTCTTGCAACGCCACGACATGACCGGGCGGATGCAGTACCTAATTGGCTCGGCAAAGGAACTAGGGATCGTATGGAAGGCGTGGGGGGTGGGCGCCGAACAGGATGCCCAGCAACCGCAGCTCGTCAACCACAACGGACTCGTATATGGGATCAGTGCTCAGGGGAAGGTAACGACGCTGTATGCGGCGAGCTTCACGCCGCGGGAAATCGTCCACGACGTGCCGCTGCTGGCGACGAGCTGAGCGGGGGCTCCGCGGAGCGCTCCAAGCGCCTGCGTCAGCTCCTCGCCCCGGCCGGCGCCCACAGCGCGTGAGGCACGCTCCTCGGTCAGCTCCAAACCGTGCGAATGGGCGAAGTCGAGCAGGTCCTGACGTTCTTCTCCCTGCTTCGCGGTGCGTAGGAACAGCCAGCAGAATAGGCACAGGGTAAGGATGCTCTCCTCGATCATCATCACTGCCCCTGCCAGGTTCTGGTCGGCGATTGGGGATATGTGCCAGACGGCATCCCCGTGGATGTAGAACGGGTAGAAAATGGTGCCCGACCACAAGAAGACGTTGCCGAGCACTGTGCCGGTGAGGCGCACGGCGACGATATAGCCGAGCTTCGCGCCATTGCCGAACCAGCTTGGCATCGGCAACGGCCCAAACAAGCACATCCACATGTTGATGCCGAATCCGAGGAACATAGCGTGCTCGAGCGCGTGGACGCCGGCATGGCGCAGAGCGGCTTCGTAGAAGACGGGCAGGTGCCATACGTACAGATCGATTGCCCACAAGGGGAAGGCGATCAGCGGATGGGTGAGGATGCGCAGCCGGTCGAACAGCTTGATGCGCAAGATCGGCGCGATCAGAGGCCCGGTCAAGCCGAGCACGATCAACAGCGCCGCTATGTCGCCAAGCAGCAGATGCTCGACCATGTGTGCGGTAAGCAGTTCCTGGCTGTCTCCGCCAAGCGACGTGAGCGCAACGCCGATCGTGATGAAGCCGCCGTAGAAGCAAGCCTGGCGCCAGCCCAGCACGCGGCGGCCCTCGCGTCCGAGCGTGTGCACGCGCTTTGCGTAGGCGAGGCCAAAGAGAGCGAGCGGCCCGAGCTGGGTGAGCGCCGCGAACGCGGTCGATGTAGCGAGTGTCACCATGCACTCAGAAGCCTCGCATAGACTGGCGCGCGCATGCTCTACGCGTCGTCTGCTGTCTTCTGCTCGGCGGCCTTGGCATCGCGGCGCTGCTGTTCCCCGCGGTCGCCTCCGCCCACGGGATCGTCGGCAGGGCCGACCTGCCGATCCCCGTATGGTTGTTCAGCTGGACCGCGGCGATCGTGCTGGTGGTGTCCTTCGTGGCGCTCTCCACACTGTGGATGCGTCCTCAGCTGCAGAGCGAGCACCGTAAACGACTCTTCACGATGCCCGCGGTGCTCGCCCACCTGGCAAGCCTGATCGGGTTGGCGTTGTTCGCGCTCGTGCTCTACAGCGGCTTCGATGGCGCTCAGGTCTGGTCGGTGAACTTCACCCCGACGTTCATCTACGTCATCTTCTGGGTCGGATTCCCGGTGGCGAGCGTCGTGTTCGGCGACATCTTCCGAGCGTTCAGCCCGTGGCGCTCGTGCGCACGCGCGATTCGCTGGAGCGGCCGGCGGATCGCGCCAAAAGCGTTCGCGCGAGCGCCGCTGCGCTACCCATCGCGCCTTGGCATGTGGCCAGCCGTAGCAGTGATCGTCGGCTTCGCCTGGATGGAGCTCGTGTACATCTTCCCCGATCGCGATCAGCCCTCCACGCTGGCGGCGCTCTCGCTCGCCTACTTCGTCACGATGCTCGCCGGGATGGCTTTGTTCGGGGTCGATGAGTGGGGCGAGCAGGCGGACGGCTTCGGCGCCTATTTCGGCCTGCTCTCACGCATGTCCGTGCTCTGCGAGGACGAGGGGATCGTCTACTCGCGTCGCCCGCTGAGCGGTCTTCCCGACATGCCGATCGGCGCCGGCACGATCGGGCTCGTATGCGCGGTGATCGGGACCACCACATTCGACGGGTTCAGCAACGGGGGGATATGGCGCACCAACGAGCCGAGCCTGCAGAGCCTATTCGCCGACCTCGGCTTCAATCAAACCCCCGCGCTCGAGCTTGCATATTCGCTAGGGCTCGTGCTGTGTGTGCTACTCATCGCCGGCATCTATCGCCTCGGGATCGTGGGCGTCCATAGCGTCAGCGCTCGCTTCGACACTTCAGAACTCAGCCACACCTTCGCCCACACGCTCGTGCCGATCGGCTTTGCCTACGTGCTTGCACACTATTTCTCGCTACTCATCTGGCAGGGTCAGGCGATCGGCTATCTCGCGTCCGATCCGCTCGGCAATGGCGCCAACCTTCTCGGCACGAGCGCCTATCAGATCGACTACACGATCATCTCCTACGCGGCGATCTGGTACGTGCAGGTGGTGGCGCTCGTCAGCGGCCACGTTGGCGGGCTCTCGCTTGCGCATGACCGTGCGCTCAGCATCTATCCCAACTCCGAACAGGCGATTCGCTCGCAGTACTGGATGCTTGCGGTGATGGTTGCGTTCACGAGCTTCGGGTTGTGGCTGCTCTCGGCGGTGGGAACGTGAGTATGGGAGTAGAGTTGCCTGGAGTGTTGACGGGAATTCTGTATCTCCTGCCGGCTCTTGCACTGGCTATGGTGCTGCTCGCACGCCGTTATCCGGGTGAGCGCACGCTGGCTCGTCTTGCGGCTCCCCGCCACAAGCGCTGGGCACGCCCACGCGCGAGCGTGCCATGCGCCGCCCGGCCACGCGCTGTGGCAGTGCATGGGGGCTTGTTGATTGCTCGCTCGCTTGCGGTCCGCCCGCCGCCGGCACCGCTCTCGGTGAGCTAGAGCGCCGCGCCCGATAGGACGCGGCAACTCGCCGTGAGCGAGTGGCTGTGCGTGGTCCGCTGGGCTGCGCCACCGCTCCCACGTGTCCCTTCGAGCTCTGAGGAGCGTCCATGTCACGCCGTCCGATCCTCGCAATGCTCGGCGCCCTTGCGCTGGCGCCGGCAGGCAGCGCGCTTGCAAACAGCACCACCGCGCTTGCAAACAGCACTACCCAAACGGGCTCGTCCGCCGAGAGCGAGAGCCCGATCAACGATCAAGGAAGCAACTACAACTATCGCTCCTACATAACGGCTGTGGAACCGAAGGTCGCGGGCCTGAACATCGAAGTACTCGAGTTCGCCGATCGCCTTGTGTTGACAAACCACATCGGCAAGACGGTGACCGTTTACGGCTACTCAGGCGAGCCCTATGCGCGCGTGCAGCCGGACGGGACCACTGAACAGAACGTACGCTCACCGGCTTTCTACCTGAACACGAACTTCTACGGCAACGTCACGGTGCCGCCGTCAGCGAGCGCCAGCGATCCGCCGAAGTGGGTGGTACTCGATCGAACGGGCCAGTTCGAATGGCACGACCATCGCATCCACTGGATGAGTCCTGTAACACCGCCCCAGGTCAAGGACAAGAGCAAGCGCACCAAGATCTTCGATTGGAGCGTCCCGATCGCGGTTGGGACACAGAAGGGCATGGTCGATGGGGAACTGTATTGGGTGCCCGAGAGCTCAAACGCGCCTACCGCGGCGATCGTGGCGCTCGTGGCAATCCTGGTGCTCGCGCTTGCCTTCGTGCTGGTCGTGCGACGTCGCCGCACCGGTCTCCCCTCGCCGGATCCCGGCGCCGAGGAGTCAGCCGGCGCATCCCAGCGCAAAGAGGCCTGGTGATGGACGCACAAGCGATGCACGACTCGCGCACCGTGGTTGGACCAATGGCACGTGGGCGCACCCTTGCGAAGCTGCTTGTCCTGATAGTCACGCTAGTGGGCGCTTCGCTGCTCGCCCGAGCGCCAGCTGCGCTCGCGCACGCGCAGCTGCTCGGCACCGCGCCGCAATCCGGCTCGACCGTGCCAAAGCAGCCCGCCGAGGTGATCTTCAAGTTCAACCAAGCGATCGGCGGCACGCTCGGAGCGGTGCGTGTCTACAACGCCCAGGGCGAAGAGGTGGATAACCTCGACGTGGGCCATCCCGAAGGCAAACAGCACTGGATGGGCGTGGGCCTGAAGCCGAACCTGCCGGACGGCACCTACACCGGCACATATCGCGTCATCTCGGCCGACACCCACATCGTGTATGGGGGCCTCGTGTTCAACATCGGTCACGCCGGCGCGGTGCCGAAGTTCACCGTGGCGGGGCTAATCGATCGCAACAAGAGTGGCCAGGTCACCGAGGTCGCGTTCGGGGTGGCCCGAGCGCTTGACTACCTGTCGCTCGCGCTAGGTCTCGGCGGTCTCACGTTCTTGCTGTGGGCGTGGCTGCCGGCCCTGTCCTCGGTGGCCGGCTCGGAGAACGGCTGGCAGGCTGCCTCACGGGCGTTTGCCAAGCGCCTGTGGCTGCTCTTGATCGTGGCGGTGGCACTGGGAATAGTGGCGAGCGTGCTCGGCATCCTTCTGCAGGGAGCGAGCGCCGCCGGGGTGTCGCTGTGGGCGTCGCTGAAAAGCCCGATCGTGAACGACACCCTGAAAAGCCGTTTCGGTGAGATATGGGGTCTGCGCGGGATCGTGTGGCTCGCACTCGGCGCGCTGCTGATCGCGGCGCGCCTCGCTCGACGCGAAGCGATCCCGGTGCTTCGCCCCGTCACGCTAGGCGCCGACGGAACGGCGCTCGGTCCGCGACCGCCGCGCGGGCTGCTCGTCGTGGTTGGGGTCGGTGTGGCCTTTCTGGCGATGACACCGGCCTTGAGCGGCCACGCGAGCGTTCAGAGCCCCACCGAGGTGTTCTTCCCTATCGATGTGATCCACGTTCTCGCCGCGAGCGTTTGGGTCGGTGGCATCGCATGTCTGCTGCTTGTCCTGCCCGCGGCGACACGGCAGCTCGAGGCTCCCGGGCGCAGCCGTCTGTTGATGGCCACGCTCGCGCGCTTCTCGCCGCTCGCGCTCGCTTGTGTGATCGCGATCGCCACGACGGGGGTCGTGCAGGCCTACATCGACGTGCGCAGCTTCGAAGGGCTCTTTCACACTGTCTACGGCGCGCTTGTGATCGTGAAGGTCCTGCTGCTCACGGCGCTGATCGCCATCGGCTGGATCAACCGCGAAAGGATCCTGCCCGCCTTGCGGCGAATCGCTGAGGCTGGCGCGGCGCCGGGAGGTGTCGGCGTTTTGGCTCGCCGCACGATGCGCGGTGAGCTCGTCCTGATGTTGGTTGTGTTCGGCGTAACCGCGGCGCTTGTCAGCTATGCGCCGCCGATCGACGCGGCAAGCGGACCGTTCTCGACCACCACCACGCTCGGGCCGGCGGAGCTCGAGATGACCGTCGAACCGGCGCGAGTTGGGCTGAACACGATTCACATGTACCTGATCGACGCGAAGAGCGGTGCCCAGTTCACGGCAACCAAGGAACTCACGGTGACCGCGAAGCTCCCCGCCGAGGGCATCGGGCCGCTGCCACTACAGGCCAATCTGGCTGGTCCTGGCCACTACGTACTCAACTCCGCCGACCTGAGTCCCGGTGGCTCATGGCAGATCCAGATCCTCGATCGCGTGTCCGAATTCGAAGAGTACGAGAAGGCCGTTGCGGTCCCAATTCGATAGGCACAAACAGGAGGCACACATGAAGCGAATCGCTGTGACAGCTTTCGCGATTGGAGCATTTACGCTCCCAGCCGCGGCGCAGGCCCACATAAGCCTTCACCCCAACACGATCCCCGCGGGGGCGTTCGTGACGCTCGATGTGCGCGTGCCCGGGGAGCAGGAAGGCGCGTATGCATACAAGGTCGACATGCTGGTCCCGCCTGGATTCACCGAGATCGACACCCAGAACGTGCCTGGTTGGAGCATCAAGGAGATTGTCGTCAAGCCAGCCAAGCCGATCCAAACCGAGGAAGGCCCCGTCGACGAAGAGGTCTCCCAGATCATCTGGACCGGCGACCGATCCAAGCTCGGACGGCTTGAAAACGGAAGCTTCATCCAATTCCCACTGTCGATCGCGATGCCAAGCGACATCGCCGGACAGTCGCTCGCGTTCAAGACCATCCAGTACTACAGCAACGGCAAGGTCATCCATTGGATCGGCCCGTCAAGCGCCGAATATCCCGCGCCCACCGTCAACATCACCGCCAAGGGCGGTGTGATCGAGGACGTCGCTGGGGGCGAGGCCGGACCGACACCAGGGGAGACGCCGACCGGACAGAGCGCCGCTGCCAGCCCGACGAGCGCTGGCTCCTCAGGCGGTGCGAGCAAGGGCCTTGCCATCACCGCGCTCGTGCTCGGTGCGCTTGGCTTGATCGCGGGCGTCGGCGGCCTACTTGTCGCACGGCGCGCTCGTATAACGGCGTGAGCCCGATCCATGGCGCGTGGCTCGATCTGAAGCATGGCCTGGGCCCGATCCATGGCGCGTGGCTCGAATGGCGCGTGGCTCGAATGGCGCGTGGCTCGATCTGGAGCACGGCCTGAGCCCCCGATCGTTGGAGCATGATCTAGGTTCGATGGGGTGAATGGACGGCAGGCCAGCGTGGTAGCTTAAGTAGCGATGACCGTGCTCGCCTGCATGATGCACTGGTACGCCTCGGCGATGTTCGTGGTGCCAGTCCTCGCCGTCGGAGGCTGGAGCTGGTGGAGCACCCGTCGCGGCACGAGCAGCGACGAGGGCGAAGGCCCCGCCGCGCGAGCCTAGCCCGCGTAGCGCTCGTCCCGCGTAGTGCTCGTCCCGCATAGCACTCGTCCCACGCAGCGCGACAGCAGTCGGTCGGTGAGTGGCGAGACCGCTCAGTACCAACAGATCGGTCTTACTCCTTCGCCTTACTTCTTCGCTGGCGGTTGCTCTCCATCGTGATAGTCAACCGTGTCGGCCATGCGGAACATCGTGCGCAGCCCGCCGCCCTGTGGCAGCCGCTCGACCGCCGCGAGCTTGTCCGAGTCGGGGTAGATCACGATGTCAGGCTCACCGCTCGTGCTGATTGCCAGGAAGCGCACCGTATCTTCGGTGTGGTTGACAAGCTGGTGTCCGCCGTGCTCGCCCCTCGGGAAGGCCACGACCTCTCCCTCGACCAGCTCACGCCATCCATCCGGTGTGCGCAGGCTTGGCTTGCCGTCGAGCACGAGCAGTAGCTCCTCCTCGGCGAGATGATGGTGATAAGGAAAGGCAGCTTCGCCGGGAGGCACCTCCCATAGGCTCATTCCGAGTCGCTCACATCCCGCTTGGCGACCGATACGTGCGCGTAGACAACGAAACCCAGGATGCTCGCGCGGCTCGTCGAAGAGTGGATCGTTGATGTTGGGCACCGGCAAAAGTGTAGGTGAAGGATGATCTCGCGGATGCGAGATCTGCAGCTGGTCATCTTCGACTGCGATGGTGTTCTGGTCGACAGTGAGGCGATCTCCAACGGCGTGCTTGCACGTATGCTGACCCACGAGGGTTTGACAACAACGCTTGCCGAGGCCCGTCGCGACTACCAAGGTCTGCTGCTGACCGATGTCTTCGATCTAGTCCAGCAGAAGCTGAATCGTGCGCTCGCGCCCGACTGGCTGGCTCGGTATGAACGCGAGCGAGCCGAGGAGTTCGAGCGCCACCTCAGGCCTGTGCAGGGAGCGGCCGATGCAGTCGAAACACTCCGTGCCGCCGGAGTCGCCGTCTGTGTAGCCTCGCAAGGCAAGCTGGAGAAGACGAGGCTCTCGCTCGATATCACCGGACTGCGCCGGCTGTTTCTCGAGCGGGCGCTGTTCTCTGCTTATAGCGTGGCACGCGGCAAGCCCCATCCGGATCTCTTCTTGCACGCCGCCGCGGAGATGGGCGCCGATCCAACCCATTGCGCTGTGGTCGAGGACACCCCGTCGGGGGTCATCGCCGGCGTGGCCGCGAGTATGCGCGTGTTCGGCTATGCAGCCGATAGTGATGAGCTGGCCCTGCGCGAAGCGGGCGCCACGACATTCCATGCACTTGATGAGCTACCAGGCCTGCTGGCAGGGCCGCTCGGCTAGCCGATTCGTCATCCGCCAAGCAAACTGGATCTCGACGCGCCGCTCGACAGGTTTCTGGGCTAGGGCCAAGCTACCGACCGAGAGTTTGCGTTTAGGGGGTGGCTTGCGGTGCCGTTTGAGCAAAGCCGATTTGTACCCGGGCGCCCCCATCGGGCGCATTGTCGGCAGTGACGTTACCTCCGTGAGCTTCTGCTGTCTGACGAACGATTGCCAGACCGAGGCCCGATCCAGGTAGCTTGCGGGCGCGGTCTGCTCGGTAGAAACGCTCGAATACATGTGGCAGGTCAGTCGCCTCGAAGCCTGGGCCGTGATCGCGGATGGTGAGTACGCCGTTGTGCAAGTCAACTCGGATTGGCTGGTCTGGCGGACTCCACTTGCGCGCGTTATCGAGCAGGTTCGACACCGCACGATCGATGCGCGCTGCTTCTCCTCTGAGGATCGTTGGCTCGAGATCCACCAGAAAAAGCAGATCCGAGCGTCGCTCTGCGCGCTGCACAGCGGACCGCACGATCTCATCCAGGAACACGTCGTCGAGAATCCCCTTGTGCTCTGTGCCACGCGCCAGCTCGACGACGTCTCCAACGAGCCGCGTTAGCTCGTCAAGCTCGCTCACGATGTCCGTGCGTAGGCTCGCCTGGTCCTCGAGCGGTAGGCGCTCGGCATCCGCGAGCACTTGAATGTTCGCCCGCAAGCTGGCGATCGGCGTGCGCAACTCGTGGCTGGCATCGGCCACCAGGTTGCGCTGAGATTCCACTGAGCGCTCCAGCGCGTCCAAGGTGGCATTGAAGCTCGCGGCAAGCCGCGCCAGCTCATCTCGGCCGCCGTCAGGCAGGCGTTGAGAGAGGTCGAGGCCACCGGCTAGCGTCTCGGTGCGCCGAGTGAAGCGCGTGATCGGGGCAAGCGCGGCGCGTGCAACAAGTGCTCCGAGGCCAGCGGCAATCGCGATTCCAGCAACGCCGACGATTGCGAGTATCGCCAGCAGGCGGTTCAGCTCGTTGTCCACCTCGGTGAGCGGCCGCGCGATCAGGACCGCGCCGCGCGCGCCGGTGCCGAGCGTGAGGACGCGTAGCCGGGTTCCTTTGACGGTGCGATCGCTCAGGGCCCGTCCTTTGCCGCTACCCGCGATTGTCTTGTCAGACGCGCTTAGCGGGATGGTCGCCGAAGGACCCTGGCCGGCGGGCACATGGACAGTGGCGTTGGGCGAGATGAACTGCACGTAGCCGGAAGGACCGCCAAGCGGAGTGGGCTCGACGCTGCTGGGAAATTCACCGCGACCATCGCCGCCGGGGGGCGGCCCGCCATCGTTTGGCAGCGAGCCGTGGGGTGGAGGCGAGTCGCCAGTGGGCTCTTCCGGTCCGCCCGCGGAGGCTGGGGGCGTGAATGCTGCGGCGCGCTGACTCAGGGACTTGTCGACTTCGCCGCGCAAGTCCGAGCGCACCGCGACATACAGGCTGATGGCTGCTACGAGCACAGCGAGCGCGACCGCAAGTCCCGCTACAGCAGCGATGCGAGCTCGCAGCGTCATGGCTCGCGCAGGACGTAGCCGACACCTCTGACGGTGTGTATCAACGGGCGGGCTCCCGCCTGCTCGAGCTTGCGACGTAGGTAGCCCACGTAGACGCGCAAGGCATTCGACGTGGGCCCGAAGTCATAGCCCCACACGCGGTCGTAGATCAGGCTGTGTGGAAGCACCCGCCGCGGGTTGAGCATCAGCAGCTCCAGCAGCTGGTGCTCGGTACGGGTGAGCTCGGTGAAGCCGCCGTCCACCTCCGCGCCATGACGCGCGCTGTCCAGTCGGATCTCGGCGAAGGCGAGTGAGTCGGGGTCGCCTTGCGAGCCCGAGCGGCGCAGCAGAGCGCGCAGGCGTGCCTTCACCTCCTCCACGTCGAACGGCTTGACGAGATAGTCGTCGGCGCCCGCGTCGAGACCGTCGATGCGGTCGCTCACGACGTCGCGCGCCGTGAGGATCAGGATCGCCACGCGGTTGCCGAGCAGCCGCAGGCGGCGACACACCTCTAGGCCGTCGATTCCCGGCAGGCCTATGTCGAGCACCACCGCATCGGGCACACCCTGCACAACCATCTCGATCGCCTGCTCGCCGTCCTCAGCGGTTTGCACTTCATAGCCGCCGAGGGTCAGCGCGCGACGCAGCGCTTCGCGCACCGCACGGTCGTCCTCTACCACGAGAATTCTCACGGTCCCGATTCTGACGCGCCGCTCGGCCCACACCGGATATTCCTACATTCGCCTTACACAGTTCATAGCTGGCTCTAGCGGGGCTCCCCGATGCTGACGGCCTGAGAGCAATCGGACGTCGCGTCGCCTTGGTGAGGATGACGCGGTGCAACGCGCACATCGTCTTATCCCATCTGAAAGGCAGGCCCGCATGTCAACTCCTTCGATTAGCGCTCCGGCTCGCGTGCCCCGCGATCTGGATCGTTTGGCCTCTCGTGTGGGCTCTGGTTTGAGGCGACTGGTCCGTGGCCGTGAGGCCGATCCTGCTTGGTCGCGGTCGCTGTTGTGGCTCGTGGCCCTGCTCGCCGGCACGCTGACCTTCTGGGGGCTGACGCGCAACGGATATGCGAATACGTACTACGCCGAGGCGGCGCAGGCGGCGAGCCACAGCTGGCGGGCGTGGCTCACCAACGCAATTGACACGAGTGGGTCGGACAGCCTCGACAAGGGGCCGTTGTCGAACATGTTGATGGGCCTCTCCGCGCGGCTGTTCGGGTTCTCCAGCTTCAGCATGCTGGCGCCGGAGGCGCTGTGTGGCGTGGGGGCGGTACTGGTGTTGCACAACACGGTCAAGCGCACCCTCGGCCATCGCGCCGCGATCCTGGCGGCGCTCATCTTGGCGCTAACGCCCATCTTCGTAGCGATGAGTCGCTTCAACAATCCCGACGCGCTGCTGGTGTCGCTCGAGGTCCCCGCTGCATGGGCGCTCGTACGAGCGCTCCAGTCGGGTCGTACACGGCATGTGCTCTTCTGCGGCGCGTTCGTTGGATTGGCATTCAACGTCAAGATGCTCCAGGCCTACCTGATCGTTCCCGGCCTGGCACTCGCGCTGCTGGTTGCGGGACAGGGCACCTTGCGGCGGCGGGTCGCTCAGCTGCTGGCTGGCGGTGTCGCGATGTTCGCGCTGAGTTTCCTCTGGTACGCCACGATGATGCTGATCCCAGCAGCCAATCGACCGTGGGTGGGCGACACAACCGACAACTCGTGGTTCTCGCTCATTTTTGGAGCCAACGGTTTAGGTCGGGTGTCAGGCGAAACAACCGGCGCCGGCCCAGGGGAAGCGTGGGTCCGGGGGGAGGAGGCGCGGGCCCGGGGGGAGGCGCGACGTTCGGCGGCGCCGCGGGACCTCTGCGGCTGTTCAACTCGATCGTCGGCGGTCAGATCGCGTGGTTGTTGCCGCTCGCCGCGGTGGGACTCGTGCTCGGCTTGTGGGCTTATCGCCGCTCTCCGCGCACCGATCTGCGCCGATCCGCATACGTGTTGTGGGGCGGATGGGCAGTGGTCTCCTGGGTCATCTTCAGCTTCTCCGAAGGTATCTTTCACCCTTACTACACGACCGCGCTCGCCCCAGCGGTAGCGGTGCTCGCGGCAGGCGGTCTTGTCGCGTTGTGGGAGCGATCGCGTAGCTCCACGGCGTGGACCGCAATGCTCGCCACGACAGTCGTCGGAACTGCCGCGCTCGGTGCGGTGCTGCTCGATAGGGCTACCGGCTTTGTCTCTTTTCTGGCGCCCATTGCGATGGCGGTGGCTGTACTGGCGGGGGTGGCCCTGCTCTTCGAGCGAGTGACTCCCGCGGTGGGACTCGAGTGGCTAGGAGGAAAGGTCGCTTTGTTTGCGGCGATCGGGGGCTTGGTCGCGCTGCTTGCGGGCCCGACGGCCTACTCGATCGCCACGGTGGGCAAGACGTTGAACGGCGGCAATCCGCTCGCTGGCCCGCCGAGCGCTGAATTAGGTCTTGGCGGGCCCGGTGGTGGCGCTCCGGGGCGCGGGGCAGCTTTTAGGCCGGGTGGGCCGTTCGCTGGAGGCCCAACGTTTGCGCGACAGCCGGGGGCGCTTGGTGCAGGTGTCAGAGTCGGTGCGAGCATTCCGGGCGGTCCTCCTCCGGGCGTGGGTGGAGTTGGATCTACTTCGGCGGGTGGAGTCGGGCTTGCTTCGGTAGGCCCCGGCGGTGGAGCCGGACTTGCATCGGCAAGCCCCGGCGGTGGAGCCGGACTTGCATCGGCAAGCCCACGCGGTGGAGCTGGACTTGCCTCGGTAGGCCCAGGCGGTGGAGCTGTCAGTAAGGCTCTGGTCAAGTACCTGGAGGCTCACCAGGACCGCGCGACTTATTTGGCTGCCGCGGTTGGCTCCAGCACAGCCGGCAGCATCGCACTACAGAGCGATCGCAACGTGATCGACATGGGCGGCTTCATGGGCTCCGATCCCGCGCCGAGCCTCGCCAAGCTGAAGAGCTTCATCGCATCGGGCCAATTGCACTATGTCTTGCTGAGCGACGGGAGTCAGCGTGGCGGGCGTAGTGACGCAAGGAGGCCCCGGCGGCGGCGCTTCAAGGGCAAGCAGCGCTGCCACCAGCGCACGCGATGCGTGGATCGCCTCGCACGGCACCGTTGTACACGTGGCTGGGGAAAGCTCAACCGCTGGAGGGATGACGCTCTATTACTTCTCTAGTGCGGCATAGGAGGAGGCGCGCCGGGACATCCACTCGCGTGCCGCGGGTGACACAGCTGTGTCGTCGGCCAGACGCGAGTCCGGCGCGGGAGGCTGGGCCACTGTATCCAGCGGTATGACGCCAGCCCAGACGGGTGAGCGCATAGTCCTCCTCGTCGTCCATCGGCCCTCCCGAGCGCACCTTTGCCGATGCCTCGCTCAGTGGTAGCGCAAGTACCCGAATTGCCTTCAGCTCTTTCGCGGTCGGGGGGCGCACCTCGTCCCAACGCCCCGGTATCAGTCGCTCAGTGAACGCCTCGATCGCGGCCATCTTCTCCGCCGGCGCCTCGATCGTCTCGGCCTGGCCGAACACCAAAACCGACCGGTAATTGACCGAATGGTGCACCGCCGAGCGCGCGAGCACGAGCCCGTCGAGCAGCGTCACTGTCAGGCAGACCTGGGTACCGGCCGCCAATGCCCGAATCGTGCGGCTGGCACTCGAGCCGTGGAAGTACACCCGTTTGGCCACACGGGCGTGCAAGGTAGGTATCACATAGGACTGCCCATCCATCGAAAAGCCGATGTGTGCCACGAGCGCCTCGTCGAGGATCGCCTCGATCGTCTCGCGCTCATAGTCGGCACGGACCGGCATCCGCCGCACGCGCGTACGGGTGGAGGGGGCCTTGGTCGTCCGTGTAATCCGCTCAGGTGAGGGCATGTTCAGTACTCTACGTCTTTTTTGGCTCTGCGGAAAGGGCCAATTCCATGTGAGAATCTAGGGCCAATGGATTTGCATCTCGATCTCTCCGATGGTGCCGATGGCTCGATGCGGGCACGTGTGGAGCGCGCGCTTCGCGAGGCCGTGCGCAGCGGACGACTCCCGCCCGGAAGCCGGCTGCCTTCAACGCGTGCGCTTTGCACTCAGCTTGGCGTCTCGCGCGGGATGGTCGTGGATGCCTATTCCCAGCTCGCTGCCGAGGGTTACTTGCAAACGAGCCGTGGCGGCGGTACGAGGGTTGCGAGTACCGCGGCGTCGTCCGCGGCGATCTCCGCAACTGTCACGCCTGTCGGCGTTGTCCGCCATGACCTCAACCCATATCGACCGGCGCTCGACGGCTTCCCCAGGGCGGCGTGGCTATCCGCGCTGACGCGAGTACTGCGGAGCGTTCCCGACGAGCGACTTGCCTACCCCGACCCGGCTGGCACGTCCGAGTTGCGTGGCTCGCTCGCAAGCTATCTCGGCAGAGTTCGCGGCGTGCACGCGACGCCCGAGCAGATGGTGATTACGGGTGGCACACGCCAGAGTGTCGAGCTGCTGTGGACCGTGCTAGTGGCCGACGGGGCACGTCATGTGGCCGTTGAGCAGCCGGGTTGGCGGGGCATGAGCGAGACTGCCATCGATGCGGGACTACTCCCGCTCCCGCTGCCGGTCGACGAAGACGGTCTGATCGTGGAGCGCCTCCGACACAAGCAGGTGGACGCGGTTGCGCTTGCGCCTGCTCACCAGTATCCGACAGGAGCGGTCCTCTCGCCTGCTCGTCGCCTCGCGCTCGTGGAGTGGGCGCGAACGCGCGATGCACTGATTGTCGAGGACGACTACGACGCCGAGTACCGCTATGACCGGCAGCCGATTGGTTCGCTGCAGGGTCTTGCTCCCGAACATGTTGTATACGCGGGCTCGACTAGCAAGACGCTTGCGCCCGCTGTGCGTCTCGGATGGCTGGTACTTCCCCCGCGCTTGGTCGAGCAGATCGCCGAGCGCCAGCGCCGACGCGGGAGTATGCCCACGCCGCTGCACCAGTTGGCGCTCTCCGATCTGATTGAGCGTGGCGAGCTCGATCGTCATCTACGCCGTCAACGGCGCCGCTACAGCCGCCGACGGGAGGTGCTGCTCGACGAGCTTGCCCGCAAGCTACCCGAGGCGAGCGTGTCCGGCGCGGCCGCCGGTCTATACGTTGTCGTCGGTCTGCCCGACGGTGTCAGCGAGCAGGCCGCGCTCACCGCCGCACACTCCCGCGGTATCGCGCTCGAGGGAGTCGGCGCATCCTCCCCAGCGTTGGTGGTCGGCTATGCCAACCTTGCCGACGCCGCGGTCGCCCCGGCCGTCGATGCCCTCGCCGCGAGTGTGCGCGAGGCGAGCTAGTCCGGAGAAGCCGTTGCGTCACAACTACCGGCGCCATGGCACATTGACTGCGATGGCCGATCTGGGGGAGTTCGATGAGTTGTACCGACAGGAGAGCGAAGGGGTACTCGTGTTCTTTGCGCGTCGCACCTTCGATCCGGAGATCGCTCTCGACCTGACGGCCGAGACGTTTGCGCAGGCTTATGTCGGCTGGCGGCGACTGCGTGGACGCTCGCGCGAGGAGCGCCAAGCTTGGTTGTACACGATCGCTCGTCGCCAGCTCTCGCGCTATCTGAGGCGCGGCCGGGTCGAGCGCGAGGCACTTGTGCGCCTGGGCATACAAGTACCGGTAGCCCACGAGGACGATTTGCGGCTGATCGAGCGGCGCGCCGAGCTCGCCGAGTTGCGCGGCACCCTTGGCGAGGAGCTCGGGCGCCTGAGCGCAGAGCAGCGTCGCGCGCTCGAGCTGCGCGTGGTGCAGGAACGACCATACGAGGAGGTCGCTCGCGAGATGGGCATTTCAGAGCCGGCGGCCCGCGCGCGTGTGTCGCGTGGGTTGCGCGCGCTCGGCCGCGCGCTCGACGTGCGACCGGCGACGGAGGGGGGATCGTGATCGTCGATCGATCGTCTCCAACCTCGCGAACCTTGTGGGTAGCGCCAACTGTTGAGCGGGACCTGCGCATACGCGCTCGAGGGGAGATTTCATGACAGAGCCACTTGTCCCACTCGACGCGCTTGGTGAGCGTTTCCGCCGGCTCGGTGAGCCGCCGGCTCCCCGTCGCAATCCGGTGCCAAGAGCGCTCGCGATCGGGGTGGTGTTGGCGCTGTTGCTCGCCGGTGTCGCCGCCGCCGCGATCCTGATAATACGTGGCGCGCCGCTGCCGGCGCCTAACGCTCAGGATCTGAGCTCGAGCGGCGTGCCCACCCCTGCAAGCGCGCGATTGGCGGGGCTCGATGCCCCAGACCCGGATCCCTCCGCCCCGTCATGGGACATTCGCATCTCACGCACACGCGCCGGGGAGACCTGCACGGCGGTCGGTCAAGTGCTTGACGGCCAGTTCGGCATCGTCGGCTTGGACCACGTCTTTCGGGCGCTGCCGCTCGGCGGCGTGGACGCTTGTGGTGTGGCCTCGCCTGGTGGCCCCTTGCTCGCTGGTGCGCGTGTGTTCCTCGGTGACGCCAACAGCGAAGCGCGTACGGTTGTCAACGGGATTGCGGGTGTCGATGCACGCTCGGTCACCGCTTATGGTCCGGATGGCCCGAGACGGCTCGAGCTAGGGACCGACGGCAGCTTCATAACCGTCTACCGCGGCTACGTCGAAGACGTCCGCCCTCGCATTGTCGTGGTCACCCGCGATGGTCACAGCCACACGATCGCGTTTGCTTCCTCCACGGCCTTTGAAGTCGCGGATCCCGATGGGGGATCGCCGTGGCAGGCGAGCGGAGACCCGGCGCTTCAGCCAGGTTCCTACCCAGATGAGGACTGTGCCCAGGCCTCCCAGGAGCTGGGACGCACAGACCCAAGCCACTTCGGGGCTTCGCTGACACCTGAGGTCTGCGGTCGTTTGGGGCAGCAGCCTCTATTCGTTTCGATGCGCCGCTTCGTACCCGGCAGCGGCGAAGGCACCGGCTTTCCGTGGGGGAACAATCCCGCGCGTACGCTCGTTTACGGGGCCGCTTCACTGCGGGTTCTCTCGCTCACGCTAAGCGGCGCCGGTGCACCGCGCCTGCTGCCGATTGATGTCCACGGTGGCGTGTTCCTAGCGGTCCTCGATGGGCATGTCGATCCGCACTCGCTAATGCTCACGGCGCGCCTGCGCGATGGGCAAGTTATCTCCTACAAACGGTCGACCGATCTGCTTGACGAATCGATGCGCCCGGCGTTCAACGACGCGCCTGCCAAGCGCCCGCTGAGTGAATCGGACGATCCTGCCTACCGAGAACCGCTGCCGGCGAGTAAGACCGAATTGCCGACGATCTCGATTCCCATTAGTGGCACAGTGCGCGAGACGCTGCACGCGAGCGATCCAGCCGGCGGCCCCGAATGGGCGCTACGCAGCTGGCGGGGATTGCCAAATCCCCGTGCCAACTTCGGCGGCGGCTACCACCCCTCTCGCTTCGTGTGCTTGCAGGTTGGTGCTCGCGAGGGAGGGCGTCTCCTGGAGCTACGCCCCGGCTTGGCCCCACTGTCGCTCGAGGTCGGTCGCGAAGGAGGCGCGGATGTGGGCGGCTGCAACGAACCCGCCTACATAGCCAAGCACGGCCCGATGATGCAGGTGGTGAGCTACACCGGCCATCCATATGCCTATGCGCCTACACCTATGCGCACGGTGGTCAGTGGACTGCTGCCAGCGGATGCGAGTCATCCGCTGCTGCTCGGCGCGGGATCGCCACGGGTTCTCAGGACAGACGCCAACCATGCTTTCCTCGTTGTCCTACCAGGGCGCTACTGGGACGCGCCGTTGCGGGTCTCGGTGAGCGAGCACGGTCGCACGATCGAGCCGAGTGCTGCCTCGACCCTGTCGGTTCCACCGACATTGACGGTCCCACAGGCGCGTGCCCCCGACCCCGATGGCGGTGCGCCGTGGGGATTTTCCGCGACAGCCGGCGGGGCGGCATACGGACGGATCGTGGACGGTCGGCTTGCTTATGTCTCAGGACGCTATGGGACAGTCACAAACGGCCCAATGGGGTCTAGTAGCGGTGGTAGCTGTACTGCTCGTCGCAGCAGCCGAGCCTGCCCATTCGCGGACCGCCGCCCGCCTGCGGTTGAATTCGACGCGCAGAGTGAGCCCGAAGAAGGCTTCATCGAAAGCGCGGTTTCCACGCTCACTCCGCCGCAGATCGAGCGGCGCACCCTGGAAGGCGAGACGATCATCACCGCACGCGCCGAACCGGACGTGGTGTCGGTCACGCTTGCCACGCCGCGTGACGTTCGTACGCTACGCCCGGCCGGGCCGCGGCATGTGTTCATCGTCGTCTACGACGGACAGTTCTTCCGCGGCGCAATCACTGCGACGATCCTCTTGCGCGACGGGCGAACGGTCACTCAATCGGTGCTGACCGGGGCCGGCGTGGGTGGCACGACTCCCGAGCCTCCATCGCTTGCGACGCAACTCCACGACGTGTTGGCACAGATCTCGGGTATCCAACAACGAGGACGCCAAATACCCGCGAGGCACGCCGAGGATCGCGAGCTGCGGGAGATGGCCGATACGATCGAGCGCCGAATCGCCTATGAAAGCTCTCATCCGGGGCTCCTTCCTGAGAGTTGATCGGGATGGCGGAGGGACAAACCGGGATGGCGAGGAGGCTGCGGCCTTCCACTCCGTTCAGAGTCGACGACCGCGATGGCTCAGGACGTCACGGCATCGGGCAGTTCCTGCGCAGCGGGCGGCTCCGGTGGTCGTTGCGAACGTCCCGCGAAGTTGCCTACGAGCACTCCGATCACCGTGACGAGGTAGAGCTGACCGAGCAACATCTCGACGACCGCAAGCGCTCGGCCTATATGCGTCGCGGCGGTCAAGTCCCCGAAGCCCGTCGTCGTGAGCACCGTGAAACTGAAGTAAACGATCTGGCTTGTGGAAACGTTCGCTTGCTGTGCGAAGTATTGAGTGCTGTCCACCTTGGCGACGAACCCAATCACCCACGCGAAGAGGAGCCCTACCAGCAAGTACAGAGTCAGTGCCCCCGCGACTGCCTGAAGTGTCACCCCATGTGCGCGCGCCAGTCGCATCAGGCCGCCGACCAGGGCAAGGGGGATGGCAGCGGAGAGGATGCCGCTGATGGCAAACAACACTGCGCCCGAGAACGCGCCGGCTGCCTCGCCCACCACAGTGAAGCTCGTCAAGCCCAGCAGCACGATTGCCACTGGGCGACGCACGCTACTGCTTGCGCGCGAGGTGGCTACCACGGTGAGGAGCGCCAGCCATTGAAGTGCGCATGCCACCGCGTGCGACCAGCTTGCGCTGGGCGCGACGATCACGAACACCAGCAGTGTGAGCGTCAGCAGGAATACCGCGCCATACCGGAATCCGGCGTCGCTGTCCTCGTGGGAGGCCATCACACTGAATTGTGGCCTACGCGACGGCGTGGCTCATCAGCGCTACTGGCATGGTGGTGGCCTACGTGGCCGCATGGCTCATCGGCGTCGCTGGCATAGTGAGCTACCTGGCGGCGTGGCTCATCAGCGCCACCGGTATGGCGAGGCCCGCGGAGCGCCGCACCGTGGCGATTTGCCGCCCTGGCTGGACCGCCACACGGATCTCGCTCGAGTGCTCGGCGAGCTGTCCAACCGTCAGCTCCAGGTCCTCGCTGAGCAGCGCCAGACCCCAGAAACGCGCTTGTCCCTCCGCTCCGGTCGAGCGTGCCGCAAGCACCTCATCTGGCTCCTGAACCAACTCGAGGATGACCTCGCCGAGTCGAAAGAACGCCTGACGTGGTGCTCCCCCCGGAGTCGGCTGCTCGCGCACGCGGCGCAGATCGAGCCCGGCGGCCTGAAGCGCGCGCACGCTGTGATCGAGGTCGGGTGACATCGCCACCACATGGTCGATCGCGGTGATGGCATTGGTGTGTGCGGGCGCCCCCGCGTGAGGCATCGGTGCATCCGACACGGTGGTGGGAAGGCCATCGAGCTCGACACTTGCGATGTCGCGCAGCGACCAGCCAAGTATTCCCACCCCCGCCTCGCGCCCAACCAGTTCGATCAGCACCGATCCAAGTCGTAGAGCTTTGCCTGACACGACAAAGCCGAGTGACTGCCAGTGCTCGGGGTCATCGGCGAGTATTAGCCGGTCGATCGTCGTCGTCGAGCTCTGAGGCGTCTTCGCCATGTCAACGGTATGCGGATTGGAGTGGGCTACCGACCCTCACTCGCTTCTCACCTATTCGGCAGTAGGCCTTGATCTTCTAAGCGTTCAGCCGTACCGGCAGCGTCTTGAGCTGGTTGATGAACGCCGACTCGACGACGAGCGGCTTGTCGATCATCTCCATTTTGGGGAAGCGCTTGAGCGTCTCCTCGAAGAGAATGCGCAGCTCCAGGCGCGCGAGTGCCGTGCCGAGGCAGAAGTGACGGCCACCTGCCCCGAAGGCCTGGTGCTCGGTTGTGCGACGCACTTCGAAATGGTCGGGGTCCTCGTAGCGTGACTCGTCGCGGTTGGAAGAGGCGTACCACATCACCACGCGCTCACCCTCTTTGATCTGCTTGCCCCCGAGTTCGGCGTCTTTGGTGGCGGTGCGTCTGAAGTGGGCGAACGCGGGAAACATGCGCAGTGACTCCTCTACCGCGCCGGATACGAGCGAGGGGTCCTCGAGCACCAGCTTTCGCTGCTCAGGGTCTTCCATGAGAGCGCGCATGCCGCTGCAGTAGGTCGCCTTCGTGCTGTCGTTGCCGGCCGCAACAAGCAGGAAGAAGCCCATCACGATCTCGTGTTCCTCCAGCTTCTGGCCATCCACTTCGGCGTGCACAAGTACGCTCGTGAGGTCATCTGTGGGGTGCTCGCGTCGCTGGGCGATCATCTTCCCGCAGCGCTCGAAGATCTCGGGAACCTCTTTTTCCATGACGGCCTCCACGCCGGCGGGATTGAGGTCGGGATCGCCCGCTCCGAGGGTCGAGTTCATCAGCCGCGCCCAAGTGGCGTCGTCCTCCTCGGGGATGCCCATGAAGCTTCCAATCACGCGCGAGACCACCGGCTGGGCAACGTCACTTACGAGGTCGCAGCTCTCGCGTCCATCCAGGCCGTCGAGCGTCTTCGTCACGATCTCGCGGATCGCCTCCTCGTGGGCCGCGATTCGCTTCGGGGTGAACCCCGCCTGGAAGAGCGCCTTCACGCGGTCGTGCTTGGGGGGATCCATGCCGATGAACATCGCTCGCGTGAGCTCGAGCGGGAAGATCGCGGAGATCACCGTCACCCCTCCGAGTTCCGAGGAATAGGTTTGCCAGTCACGGCTGACGGTGTGAATGTCCTCGGCGCTCGTTACCGACCAGAAGCCTCCCTCCTCCGGAAATTCGCTGATTTCTCTGGTCCAGTGCACAGGGCAGCCCTGGCGCAGCTCTTTGAAGAGGGCATGTGGAGGGCCCTCCGCCCATGTCTCGCGCTCGAGCACGAGCTGGTCCTCGAGCTTGGTGTCGGTTGCTGCCATGAGAGCCTCCTGTCGCCGCGCGGGGGAATGCGGCCCTCGATGTTACAGCTATCACGGCGAATTTGGCTATGCAGCCAGTTCAAGTCTGAGACGGGGTGAGCCGATTCCTTGAGAACAGTGTTTGTGGGAAGGCTTGAAGAAAATCTTGGTATGCCTTATTATTTCTGTATGGCTGCCAAAGAAAATGTGCGCTCACCGGCGATCGAGGACTACAGCAAGGCGATATACACGCTTGAAACTCGCGCCGATGAGCCCGTCTCCACGAACGCCCTCGCCGAGCGGCTGGAGCTGACCACCGGCTCGGTGTCGGGGATGCTCAAGAAGCTCGATGAGCTTGGACTGATCTCGCACGTGCCCTATCGCGGCGTTCGGCTCACCCCCGAAGGACGCCGGGTCGCACTCGAGGTGATCCGCCACCACCGGCTGCTCGAGCTCTACCTGGCCGAGGCCCTGCACATGCCCTGGGATCGTGTGCACGACGAGGCAGAGGTGCTCGAGCATGTCCTCTCCGATGAGCTCGAGGAGCTGATCGCGGCGAAGCTCGGCCACCCGACGATCGACCCGCACGGCGATCCGATCCCGAACGCCGAGTTGGAGCTCGAGGAGCGTCCTACCCGCAGCTTGGAGAGCTTGGTGCCCGGTGACGAGGGCACGTTCGTACGCGTGTCTGATTCCGATCCGGCGATGCTTCGCTACCTGGCCCAGCAGGGCATCCTGCCTGGACGGCGCTTGCACGTGCTCGAACGCCAGCCGTTCGGTGGTCCGTTGCTCGTAAGCGTCGACGGCCGCGAGCACATGCTCGGCGGAGCGCTTCTACGTGCGATGCGCGTCGAGGTCGATCAGGCCCCTCATGAGCACCGAGCCCGTACTCGGGAAGAGTCGGTAAATGGCGACGACTGAGCTCGCGGCAGCTCCGGGCCTTGTCCTGCCGCCGCTGTCCGAGGAGGACGCCGTACGCTCGTGGGACCGCTCACGCGTTCATCAAGCTCGCGGACGCAACAAGCGCTGGTGGCTTTTGTGGCTGCTCGTAGGCCCCGGGATCCTTGCCATGCTCGGGGAGAACGACGGGCCCAGCATGATCGCCTACGCCTCCGACGGCGCGCAATACGGGTTGGGGTTCTTCGTTCCGCTCATCCCCGTGCTTTTCGCGATGGCTTTCGTCTGCCAGGAGATGTGCATGCGCGTCGGTGCGGTCACCCACCGCGGCTACGGCGAGTTGGTCCTACAACGCTACGGACGGGTGTGGGGCTGGTTCGGCGCCGGCGATCTCACCCTCACCAATCTGGTTACCCTCGTCGCCGAGTTCATCTCAATCCGTGTTGGGATGGCCTACTTCCACCTCGGTTCCGGCGTAGCGGTCGTGCTTGGGCTGGCGCTGGTTGTGTTCACCCTCAGCGGCGGACGCTACTGGCGTTGGGAGCGCATCGTGCTCGGTTTGGCTCTCTTCAACGGCTTGTTCCTGGTGGCGGCGATCCTAGTCAAACCCCACGTTACGGCGATCGTCAACTCGTTTAGCTTCAGTCCGTTGCCTGGCGGGAGCCTCAACACGCTGCTATTGCTACTTGCCTCCACGATCGGCGCAACCGTCACACCCTGGATGATCTTCTTCCAGCAGAGCGCCTCCGCCGACAAGGGCATGACTCCCCGCGACGTCAAACATGGTCGCTATGACACAGCGGTGGGCGCGATTCTGGCCGCCATCTTCGGGATCGGAGCGTTGATCGCCGGCGCCGCGCTGCTCGCCCACGATGGAGCTGGCATTCAAGGGTTCGCGGGCGCCGGATTCCCAGAGGCACTGAAACATGTCGCGGGTGGCGCTGTCGGTAGCGTGTTCGCGCTGGGGCTGATCGAGGCTGGAGCGGTGGCCATTCTCACGATCTCCGCCAGCACCGCGTATGCCGCCGGGGAATGTGTCGGGGTCTCCCATAGCTTCAACAGCTCTCCCCGCAACGCCACCGTCTTCTATGCCGCGAACATCGGGGTCGCGCTACTTGCCGCGGTGGTGATTCTCATCCCAGGCGCGCCACTGCTATCGATCGCGCTCAACGCCAACGTACTTGCAACCGTGCTGCTCCCGGTGAGCCTGGTTTTGATGCTCATGCTCGCCAACGACAAGGGGCTTATGGGTCCATGGGCAAACAAGCGTTCAACCAACGCGATCGGGATCGCGGTCATCTCGTTCGTCGGACTCTGTGGGGCCGCTTACGGCATCGACTCCTTCCTTCAAGCGATCCATCTCATCGGCTCATGAATACAGAAGCATCAGCCATTACAGGGGTATCAGCCATTGCAGGAGCGCCAGCCATGAATGACGCGCATCGGCGCCCCGATATACGAGAGCGGGACCTACAGCCACAGGAGCGCTTCGAGGACGAGCTGATCATGCACCTCGAGCGCGACCAGTTCGTGGCCGAAACCTCCCGGCCCGTACCGCGAGCTGAACTGAGCAGACGTGTAACCGTCGGACTGTGGGCGCTTCGCGTATTCGTCGTTCTCGTCAGCCTGATGGTTATCTACACGTTTATCGAGCAGCTTCACTGATACTCCGTGTGACGCCGAGGCGGTGCTTGGTCGTGATGATATGTCTACGCCAAGCAGGCACAATGCTGCGTCCGGGCGTACGACCGTAGCCATCCCGTTCGATCTGGCGCAGGATCTCGCGGTAGAGGGCTGTACAGAGTGCCAGGCCTCGCTGGCCACAAGCAATCAACGAGGTAACGCCTGCCGCCTGTTCGTACAGCGCGTCGGCGCGCGCGATTTGGTCACGCATGAGCTCGGAACGCGCTCCGGGTGTGGGTATTCCGAAGTGTTCGATCGTGCTGCTGGCGATGTAGACGCGACCATGGGTCTCGTCTACATCGATGTCGCGCAGGATGTTCGTTCGCTGCATCGCACGGCCGAGTATGGCCATCTTCGTCCCAGCTTCAGGTTCAATACCTCCGAGCAGGCATGCGAGCATGACTCCCACTGAACCGCCGACGCGCTGGCAATAGAGTTCCAGATCATCTTCGGTGTGGATGACCGCGCGCGTTATGTCGTGGCGCATCCCCTGACAAAATTCGAGGAATGCTTGCTTTGGCAGCACATGACGTTGTGAGAGCTCCGCTAGGATGCGGGTCTCGTAGGTGTCGGCATGCTCGTCGCGCGCCCAGTGCTCGACTGCATCGACCCGCTGAGCAGCCTGTGGCTGATCGTCATCCACCAGGTCATCCAGCGTGCGCAGGACATGGTAGAGGCGACTTGTGTCGTTGCGAATGTTCCGAGGCAGCGATCGCATACCGGGTGCGAATGTGCTTTTGTCTGATGCAAGCGTGATCGTCTCACCTTCAGCTGTATTGGCGTGTATGGGCGGTTTGGATGTGTCTCGCATACGCACAATCAGCTCAACGCCACGATATGCGTCTTAGTCTGTCGAAAAAGCGGTTCTTGGCTGGAAACCTATGGTGCGTAGAACCGCGATCGTTGCCGCCAGGACCGAGATAACGACGGCGATGAGGATCGTGCGTAGGCCAAGCAGCCATGCTGCGGCGAATGTCACTGGAGATCCGGTGCTATAACGAAGCCAGCTATCGACAAGGTATTGACCGAAGACACCACTGGTCATGCCGATTAGGCATCCACCAAGCAATACGCATCCACTCTCGTAGAACACGAGCCGTGCCAACTGGCCAAAGCTCATCCCGATGGCTATCAAGGCATCCAGTCTACCCCGCCTTTGCCAAACGGCTGAGATCATCATCGCAACGACTGTCGCGATCGCAGCGACCAGAACGACGGTTGAGGTCTGATCCAGACGCGACAGCGTGCTGCCAAGCACTGTGCTGACCTGCGATTGGCGCTCTTGGGCGGTTTGTACGATGAGCGCAGAACCAGTTGGAAGTGCATGCTGCACCGCGAGCTGACCCTCGGCGAATGGGACTCCCGGTCGGAAGGTTACCGCTAGCTGGCTAGCCCGGGCTGTCTGCCACAGCCTGCTGTAGTCATTAGCATTCAGGAGCACGGTGCCCGGCAACCAGCCGTAGTTTGAGATTGTCGCGGCAAGCCGCAGACTCGCAAATCCCGACGGCGTTGGCAGGCTGAAGCGCTTGCCCAGCCGTATGTGATGTTCGCTTGCGATTGTCTGACTGATCACAGCCCAGCCCCCTTCGCGCAAGTGCTGTGTTGCGATTGCTGTGGAACCTTTGATCAGTTGGCTTTCTACGATCGGGTTCGGTATCTGAGAAGGAACGCCGATGACCCACACACGGCGGTTGGGTAAGTCCAAGAAGGACTCTCGGAAGGCTAGTACTAAACGCACGACTGGAAGTCGCTGCAGACGGCGCTGCGTTTCACCATAGGAAAAAGGCTGCGTTCCATATATGTTCTCCGCGCCACCGGGTCTAATCCACAGGTCGGCGTTTGATCCGGTCTGTTCGGCGCCCGCACGCACAGCTCGCTGTACATCTGCGACGGCGCCGCCGATCGTTACCATCAGGAACACTGCAATCGTGCCCGTGGCGACCAACGCTATCGATCGGGTGGGGGAGGTCTGGAGCTCGCCGCTCGCAAGCCGAGCGGAAGGATCTCCTGAGTGTCGTGTAGCGCCACGCGCGAGCTTGAGTGTATAGCGCACCGCCATGGGTAGGCAGAGCACAAGGCCTACCGTAAACGTCACCAGTGCGACTACAATGATGGCTGGCCAGAGCAAGGACGCGGTTACGGAGGCACACACGAGCAATCCCCCTACTGCGAAAATGCTGGAGTCGCTGATACTGGGCCGGCGAAGAAGTGACAGAGCTGGAATGGCAACCTCTGGTTCGACAGCGCTACTGCGCAGCAACGATATTGCTGGCAAAGTTGCGGCGGCGAATGCGGCGAGGACCCCTGCGGTGAGCGCGATCAGGATCGTGTTGAGGTCGAGGATGCGTTGGCCTCCGATCGGGAACGCGGCTGTGAGATATCCGGGCGGCGCACGGTAGGCCAGCAGCGAAATTACGTCACCGATTAGCAGGCCGAGTATGGAGCCGGTGATGCCGAGGATGAGCGCGTCGAAGGCAAGCGAGGCGATGATTGAGCTGTCAGGCGTCCCTAGCTGGATCAGGTAGGCGATGAATGCTCGCCGCTCGCCGCTTGCAAGTAGGAGCGCGTTATAGGCAAGGATCATTCCGACGACGAGGCTGATCGCACTGAAGAGCGCGGTGAGCTGCGCCTCGGGCTTGGCGGCGTTTGCGAGGAGCTGGGCTTCGGAATCGACGGGCCGCACGTTCAAAGTGGCGCCAAAGTGCTGAGTCAAGGTTTGACGCACTTCTGATTCGCGTCCCTTGGCGGGCTCAATCAGGATCTTCGTGATGCGGTTTGGTAGTCCAGAGAGGGTCTGTACCAGGGGCAGCACGGCGGCGGCCACAGGGCTTTCGGCCAGTGCGCCCAACTGTGCACTGGGGACAATGGCGTTCAGAGTAAGGTGCTCGGTTCGCTCGCCGATCTTGATCGCGACCAGGCTTCCGCGCCTGACGCCGATCGTCTGGGCAGTCGATTGGGTTAGCACGAGCAGTCCGCGTCGTGAGGCGTTGGCGTAGCGTTCGAAGCGCGAAATCAGCTTGCCGCCGAGCGTCGTGAGCCGTTCGTCTGCCCCTACCAGAGTGATTGCTCTGCTGGCCTTTGGACCAACCATTACGACCTGTTGGGTAAGGAACGGCGCGGCGGCGCGGATGCCTGGAATACTCGTGACCTGTCCCTCGATGCTCTCATTGAAGCCTTCGGGGGATCTGGAGGCGACTTCGAGCGTTGCACTCCCAGCGACGCCATGTACGAGCTCTTCAAATGAGCCCGTGATGCTGCTGTTGGAAATCTGCACGGCAAAGAGCAGTGCCACGCCGGCGGCAACACCTATTACCGCCATCAGCTCGCGCAATGGCTGGACGCGCAGGTGGCGTCGGTAGAAGAGCAGGAGCGTTCGAGCGCTGATCATCGCCCGATCTCCGTCGTCTCGGGGTCGTAGGTGACGAGCTTGCCGTCCCGCATGCTGAGAACTCGATCGGCGTAGCGCGCCACGCGCGCGTCGTGAGTCACGAGGATCATTGCTACCTCGCGCTCGCGTGGAAGCGCGCTCAACAGGTCAAGGACCGCATCTCCGGTCTCGCTGTCCAGGTTCCCGGTTGGCTCGTCGGCGAGGATGAGCTTAGGCTCGCCGACGAGGGCTCGCGCGATCGATGTGCGCTGCTGCTCGCCACCTGAGAGCCTCGCCGGCGGGTGGCTCGCGCGACCTGAGAGACCTACGTTCTCCAAGGCTGAGAGGGCTCGCTTGCGTGCCTCGCGGTGATGGACGCCTCGCAGCAGCAGCGGTAGCGCGACATTCTCCTCTGCGCTCAGCCCCGGCACCAAATTGAAGTTCTGAAAAACAAAGCCAAGCTTTGTACGCCGGTACTCCAACACCTCTCGCCTGGAGAGCGTGCTCAAGTCGCATCCCTCGAAGCGCACATCGCCGGCGTCGCAACGCAAAAGTCCCGCTGCCAGGAGCAGCAGCGTCGTCTTCCCGGAACCGCTTGGACCAAAGAGTGCCACCAACTCACCCGGATGGACCGCGAGGCTTACACTGTCGACCGCTCGAATCTCACCCGCGGGCGTCGAGTAGTGCTTGCGGGCCCGCTCCAGCTCAAGCATCGGCTGCGGAGCGACGCGGCGTCGCCGTAGGCAGTTGGTAGAGCTTGCCTATCTGGTCCATCGGGTCGGCGCTGACGAGCTTGCCGTCGCACAGGTAGAGGATCGGGTTCGCTCGCAACATGTCGCTGGCGCCCGTGTCGGTGAGCAGGACCGCCACCTTCGCCTCGGATGCGAGCGAGGCAAGCAGTGTCATGATCGTCTCCTGCTCGACCAGAGAGAGCCCCGAGACCGCGCCGTCCACCAACAACAGCCTTGGTTCGATCACAAGTGCGCGTGCGATTGCGACACGCTGGCGCTCACCATCGGAAAGCTCCTCCGGCTTTTGGTCAGCGCATTGCTCGGCTTCGCATGCCAGCAGGAACTTGCGTGCCAGTCGTCCTGCCATACGATTCTCGCAACCGTCCACCAGCAGGGGAAGTTCGACATGCTCCAAGACACTGAGTCCCGAAGGCCACGGTTGCCCGCTCCAGACGCAACCTACCTCTCGGCGTAGGTAACGCCTCTTTTGTTCGGTCGACATCTTGTCCATGCGTTCGCCCTTGTAGGTGATGAGACCACTATCTGGAGCCTCCAAACCCGCAGCTAGACGCAGGAGCGTAGTCTTGCCGGCCCCGCTCGGGCCAAAGATCCCGATGACCTGACCACCGTTCAGCTCAAGGGAGACCATATCCAACGCTGTCCTGCGTCGATTGGCTCTTTGATAGGACTTACACACCTGCTCGAAGCGAAGGATCACCTCAGTACTCCTCGAGCATAGGCCGGGTTTGGGCGCGATTGGCGTTAGCTCTCACTGTCCTGTCCTTGCTCATCCGGTCTCGATTGCTGCTGCCTAGAGGCCATCCTGCCGAATAGCTCATCGCGGGCGCCCTGGCCATCGCGTGCATGCTCGGAAGTGGTACCCGAGCGCTCATGCATCGGCCAGATCGCTTCTTGAGTGAGCAGCCACGAGACCATCTCACGGGCGTGTCGGGCCCATCCCAGCTCTCCCTCCAGCTGGAAGATGTCGGCACTCAGGTTCAGGCGAAGCAGCAACTGGTCGGCCCGCACTCGTGGCCCTTGGATGTGGTGCTCCTCTCGCATTCGCGAAAGCTCCTTCAAGCGCTTAGCGCAGTCGAGCTCGTAAGCGTTGATTTGATCGAGCGCATCTTTCATCCGTTCGGGTCCGGCGAGGGTGATCTTGACCAGCAAGGGCCGGCGAGACAATTTGGCTTGGCTGATTGTGGTGGCGAACCAGCGCTCGAACTCCTCAACGCCACTCTCGGTGATTGCAAAGACGTGTCGACGGTCATCTTGGTCTTCCACCGCATCACTGACGCGCTCGATTAGTCCATCCTGGCTCAGCCGCTCGATCGTCTGATACATCTGGCCAGAGTTGACGGCCCAAGCCGGACCCAAGCGTTTTTGCAGGTGGTCGGCGAGCTGGTAGGGATAGGCGGACCTATGGAGTAGCAATCCCAACAGTGCATGCTTGGCAGACATTCATCCTCCTCTGACCCTCAAATCGCTCATCCGGTGGACAGGATCATTCTGTAGGTGTAAACCCTACACTTCGTGCGCAATCCGGGCCAGCTCGTCCCACAAACGCCTACTTAAGGGTGCTGACCCGGGACCTTGCTCCCCAGCATGATGCACACGTCGTCGGTCAAGAAACCGGCTTGAGAGTGCGGATTTCGAGGCTACGGGATTGCTCCCGGCGGTTACACGGTTTGTTGTTTCGGAATACCTACTTAAAGGTATTGGCGCTGTGCGGTACGCCCTGCATCCTCTACCGGGATGACAGCGCAGACAAGCATTGGCCAGCTCCGAAGAACCGATTCTGGCGCTGAGCCAGACTTGGATCAAGCGCGACAGGCTCTCCTCCTTCGTCTTGCGGAGCGCGTCGGCACGAGCAGCGCCATGGGGAGGGTTAGAACTGTTTCTGACTCGTTACCAAAGGAGTCCGGACCCTCCCGGCAAGGTGAGGAGGATCTGTATGTCGCGGTCACGAGGGCGTGGTGTCGGATGCTTTCGCGTGAGGAGCGTCGCAAGCGTCCGCTGGGTCCGTACGTGTTCGGCTGCGGCTTCGTGAGGTCGGTCGCGGTCGTGCCCGTTGATCAGCTACTTGTCGCATCTGTATGCGCCCGACTCGCTTGTCGGTACACCTGGCCACGAGACGTAGGAGAGTCCTTGCCGTTGGAGCGCCCGCCGAGTGAAGCGCTCGATCGAGCCGCCGCATGGTGGCGCGCGTTTGAGAGGCCCGATGGTCTCGGTTTGCATTACGTGGAACTGGGGGGTGGCACTCTCGAATTTCTGTCGGTTGCCCGTCGGAACGACCGACCAGATCCGGGTCTGTCCGGATCTTTGTGTATTTGGCGTGATCGGTGGCTCACGTCGGGTGGGTCTCGTAAAGGAGGATCGCACTGATGAACAAGGCAACGACAATTGCATCTGAGGATGGCGAGAGCGAGGTGCTGGCGGCTGCCGGGCTGCCGGTGGAGGTCAATCCCAGGCGAGCGTGGGCGCAGGCGCTGGTCGAGCGGGCACGCAGCGAGGGAGCGTCAGTCCAGCAAATCCAACTAGGAGGTCCCGAAGCAGTGGTCCAAAGTCGAATTATCCCAACTGTCGTGATCGGGTGTGTACTAATCCTTGTCGGCTCGGTCTCTGTCGCGTCGGTGGCGTCCGCGTCAGCTACTACCGCTCAGGCCGGTTATGAATGTAGGCCCCCGCAAGCCAATATGGCCTCGCCACCCCCACCTCTTGAAGAGAATGGCTCCGTGGTTACACCTCCCGCGAGTGATCACCTCACTGCCCTGTGTTCTGACGGTGAGTTGCCATATCCGATCCCGACGGGTGGAGTGGGGTACAAGACCTCGCCGCCGCGCGGAACCGAAGTCGCCAGTGGCCTTTCGTCAACCATGGCGGGGCGCGTTGCGGTTCAGGTCCCTCGACGGCAGCCAAGTGTCTCTGTTCTCGCGCGCGCCCAGCGCGCAATACAAGCCCGAACACACTCCCGGGCTTCGTCTTATATGTGCGCCCGTCGCCAGAGCGATCGGGATCACGGCTGCGCGCGAGTGGCGCGCAGAAAAGTAGGCGAAGTCTGGTACTCATGGGCACTGGCGTCGCAGGAACCCAAAACCGGTTATGCTTACCTCGTTGTGCTGAAGCAAACTAACCAGCAGCCAAACGTTTACGTAACCGGCTCGCACAGCATCGGTCAGCTATGGGATGCGGACTATCGGACGCCAAACGGAGAGGCGTCGACAGCCGAGACCGGCTGGATCGAGGCCCCCGGGCAGTATCCGGACGTTGACACGCACTTGTTTGCAGCCATGTCCGACTGTGGTGTCTACCCAGGTGGCGGTGGGTATGTAGGTCTCGATGGTATCTCGTGGGTGCAAGAGAGCGGCACGGTGGTACCGAACATGGTGATAACCGTCAACAGTGTTCATGTCTATGCCGTTGAGGTATACGACGGAAACATGTGGTTTGACTATGATGGCAACTGGTACGGATACATTCCGGGGGGTGCGTGGGGATGCCATTTTCCGCTAGGCGAGGAAATCCAATTCGGCGGTGAGGTCGAGACTCCAGAATTGGAAACCTGTACTGATATGGGAAACGGACTCCTTGGAACTCAGACCGATTCGGCGACAGTTGTCGAAAGCAGCTACAGCAACGCTGAATACTCAGGGCTCACTACGCTGACGAATGGATTTATGAGCGATCCGACTAAGTACAACCTCGGACAGTGGGTACCCTCAAAAGGCGCCTACTCGTTCCACTATGGCGGGCCGGGCTGGTGCTGATAACGTGCGAAACCTTACAATGAGGCTAGGGAGTGCTTTGACGTACGCAAACGTCATATCGACGGTTGCTGTCTTTATTGCACTTGGAGGCGCCTCCTACGCGGCGATAAGCCTCCCGGCTGACAGCGTGGGTACCGCGCAAATCCGGGCGGGTGCAGTGACGCTGCCGAAGCTCGGTGTTGTCCTCGCCTCTAGCGCCGCTCAGGCTCCGGCACCGCAAGTTGTGCCGGGATTCTCGTGCGTGAGCAGCGGCGGATCCGGCAACACCGCTCCATCATGCCCGCCCCCAAGGTTTGTACATCTCGTTTCCACGTCGATCACCTTGAAGCGACGCGCGAACATTCTTGTCCTTGGCACCGGCGTGGCGGGAAGCGCTGAAAGACCGGAAGCGGCGGGGAACGTGCAGCTACACGTGGCCATCGACCAAGGTCTCGAGGGTGGTCCGGGAGCACCCAATAGCGTGACCATGTTCAGCCCCAACAGCGCAGCGTCGGCCTCACTCATCGCGACGTTCACCAATATCCCAGCTGGCCGCCACACGGTAGAACTCTCTGCCGTGGCCGACCAGACGACGGCGAGCGTTAGTGGCACCCAGGTGACCGCGATAGCTCTACCGTCTGGCTAGCGCCGGGTCCCCCACTGGGACCAAGCGCGAAACCGCAAGCTCCGCTCCGGTGGATCGTTGCTCAACGAAACGGGCGAAGTGATCGGCATCAACTCCCAGATCGAGACCGGTGGCAACGGTGGCGGAAACGTCGCCATTGCCTTCACCATTCCGATCAACCTAGCCAATGATGAGCTAATCGAGGCTTGAACGCGTTCCACTGTGATTGGCTCCGGAACCTTCTCGATAGCTAGGGGCATGACGGTGAGCGTTGATGCGCACCTCAACGCCAGCGGACGGGCTCTCCTGAGAGGACACAAAGGGCAGCTCAGCGCAACCCTGCGGCTTGCACAAGCTTCCAGTTCAACCCAAACAAACGTTCACCTAATCGAGGCAATATCCAACCGGAGGGCGAAGAAAGGCTGAGTTTGCGATACCTGGGGGGACCCGGGACTGAGCGCAACCATCATCCGTCGCCGAACGGCGCAAGCGAAACGCCATGGTTGCGCTCGCGCATGCCGAGCTCATACGCGGCGCCGTGAGCGGTGTGCAGCGTGCGGGCGGCCTCTCCGCGCGGACGCACGTTGAGCGCGAGCTTGGCCACAGAGCAGTTGACGACGTCGTGCTCGCTGGGCTCGCCTGTCGGGTCGTGTGTCCCGGGGTCGGCATAGCGCCAACCTGCTGAACTACCCGGTGACGCGTCGACGTGGGCTTGCACCAGCAGACCGTTTTCACCGGGCAGCGATAGCGAGCAGCGGGCGACGCTCTCAGCGACCTTTACCCCGCGGGCGCCGAGCCCGCCTAGGCGCAGCCGCCGGCCGTCAAAGGAGATCGCGCCGCTTGCCATCCACGGCGAGAGGCGTCCCGCTACCAGCACTCGTCCGAGCGCAACGTCGAGCCATGCCGTGGGGTCCTCATCGAAGGAAGTTCCTTGCAGCCAGATCCATCGCTCGGCGTGCTCTGAGCCCCAATTGTGTCCCACCATGCCCCGCCATCCGTCCAATTGCAGCGTGCGGTGGGCAGCTCGATGGTGCCGTCGAAGCTCGCTGCCGGTGCGGGGCTTGTGAGCTTGGTGCGCGGCAACGGATGCGGTAGAGCCACGGTTGCTTGAAATGCCTGAGCTCGGGCTCGCCGCTTGTGAAGCGCAGCGACCAGCTAGCCGGGCCACAGGTGCCCTCGGCGATACCGGGGCCAAACCGCGAGCTGTCACCGATCTCGATCCAGCCGCCGGCGGGAGCTGCCAGTTCCCCGGTGGTGTGCTTGTGCATGAATGGTGCACCGGCTGAGGCGTCGAACACGGTGAGCCACAGCGAGCCTTGCGGGGACCTCCAGGGCGCTTGTGGACCGTGTAGCGGATCCATGCTCCGAGCGGCTCACGCGGGGAGACCGCACGCAGGTAGAAGGACTCGTACATCCCAACGTCAAGGGAGGCGTCCGGAAATTGCGCTTTGACTGCCATGCTCGCGATCGTAACTCCTGTGAGGGTGACTCCTGTAAGGATCACGCGATGAAGCGCGAGCCGCTTGTTACTCTACCGCCGGCGCTGGTCGCGCCGCGCGCTGGATCGCACAGGCCGGAAGGCTGGGCCAGTGTGCGCTTTGTGATGGGTGTCGACGGGGGCGCAACGAAGACCCTTGCGGCGGTACTCGACCTGCGCGAGCACGCGCTATACCTCGGTCACGGTGGCTCGAGCAATCCCGATTCGGTTGGTGCGCATGCGGCTACGGACTCTTTGGTGAAGGCCACCGACGAGGCCATCGCCCAGGCCGGGATCGTGCGCGAGCAGCTCGATGCCGCGGTGCTGGCGATCGCGGGTACAGACACAGAGGCGGTTGCGACCCACGTGCGCGAGAGCTGTTCGAGTACATGGATGGTGGTCAACGACGTCGTCGGTGCTTGGGCCGCCGCGACAGACGCGCGCCCAGGTGTGGGCGCCATCTCGGGGACGGGCAGCAACGTGTTCGGGGTAGGCCCCGACGGCCGTGCGTGGCGCGCCGGTGGCTGGGGTCACGTGCTGGGCGATGAGGGCAGCGGCTACTGGCTTGCGGTGCAGTCGATCAAGGCCGCCCTGAGTGATCGCGAGCGCTCGGGGCCGGAGACCGCTTTGAGTGAGGCGGTGGTGGACTTCTTTGGGGTAGGAAGCGTTGAGGCGCTTGCCGCGCTCGTGTACTCCAAGCCCCTCTCCAAGGGCGAGATCGCCGCGTTCGCGATCGAGACGGCGCGCGTGGCGTACGCCGGGGACCTGGTGGCGTGCGGGCTCTACGCTCGTGCGGCCGCCGAGCTCGCCAGGCAGGTCGCGGCGGTTGTCGAGCAGACTGGCTTGCTCGGCGCTTTCCCCGTGGGCTTGATCGGAAGCGCGTTCAAGGCCGGCGAGTTGTTCGTGCAGCCGATCGCCGCGGCGGTCCGGGAGGTAGCGCCGCAAGCGCAGGTGGCAGTTGTGGAGATGGCGCCCGTCGGCGGCTGCTTGCTGCTCGCCGCTCGTGCCGCTGGAGAGGATGAGTCGGTCGAACCGGCGGAGCTCAAGTCGCTGCTGGACGCCGCGCTTGCCCGCGAAAGTGTCTTCAGGGAGTGAGCGCGGCTGCCGGCTTCGCTGCTCGTCGGCGAGAGAGGAGCACCGAGCATCAGTCGTCAGCTCAGGTCAGCTCAGGCCGCTTCGTGCTCAGTATGGCCTCGACTTGCGCGCGACGCCCGATCGCGTTGGGGCCCATACCGGCGATGCGCACAGCGGCTGCCGCGTTGCCGTACGTGGCCGCGTCGAGTGGGCCACGCCCGTGTGCCAATGCGATGAAGAAGGCAGCCGCGAACACGTCCCCGGCGCCGAGGTCGTCACGTAGGGCGACGAGCGGGGGCAGCGTGGTTTGCACGACAGACAGGCCGTCAGACTCGGGCAGGTGAACGGTGGTTGGCCTGGAGCCAGCGGTAACTGCCACATGCGCTCCGCAGACGCGTGCCGCAGCAAAGAGCGCTTGGCTGTCATGGCACTCCAGCTCGGAGATCACGGCCGCCTCGAAGCGCTTGGGAAGAGATTCTGGGTCGAGCTCGATGGGGGAGATCTCGCCGGCCAGTACCTCGCTGGCGATAGGGACAAGCGGTATGTCGCCCAACATCGATCCGGTGTCCAGCTGGATGAGTGACGCGTCCTGGCTCTGCTCCCAGTGGCGCACAAGACCTTGAGGAGTGATGCCGAGGAAGCCAATCTTGCCTCCCCAGGCGAGGGGTATCTCGCGTGCGATAGGGGCGAGGTGCAGGATCGCTGTGTTGAGCTCGAGCGCCTCGACGATCGGGCCGGCCCACGCGAGCAGGCGTTGCGAGCGCTTTGCGCCAGCGCCACGGGTGCTCAGCGTGGTGGTGTGCTTCGAGGGGATCACTCGCAGATCCAGCTCGTCGCGATAGGGCTCGAGCAACATTTCGATCTCTCGTGGCACTCCCTGGGTGACAATCGAAGTGCGCAGACCGAGGCGCGAGGCTTGCAGCGCGCTGTAGAAGGCGCCTCCGCCGGGCTGGGAGACGGCCCCCCGTCACGATCTTCGATCAGGTCGTTGGTGACGTGCCCGACAGCGACATAGTCGTAGTGGGTATGTGGGTCGTTGGGAGTGTGTGCCGAGCGATCCATCGCAGCTCGCGAGAGGATTTCGTGACTGGCGGGTTAGGGCTTGCTCGGACTTATGGGGTCAGGGTGGACGGTTTCTTGGCGTCAGTCGATGCTCGGCGGGATGCGCACGGGCAGCTCGGCCCCGACGATCGTTGCCGCTGCCAGTCGCCCTGTGAATACGCATCCGCCGAGGAATGTGCCCTCCAGCGAGCGCTTGCCGTGTACGCCGCCGCCGCCGAAGCCCGCGGCCTCGCCAACGGCATATAGGCCGGGGATCGCCTCGCCGCCCTGCTCGCGTAGCACGCGGCAGCCGAGGTCTGTTTGGATACCGCCGAGGCTCTTGCGTGCCATCGGTTGCAGGCGGATTGCGATCAATGGCATCGCTTTGGGGTCGACGATGCGTTGAAAGCGTGCGGTGCGCAGCCGGTCTCCGCGCCAGTTGCGCAATTGTCCGATGCGGCGCAGCTGATCGTCGTTGAAGAGCCCCTTGCCACGCGCGATTGTTTCGTCGTAGCGTCCGATCTCACGTTCGAGGACGGCGGCGTCGATTGCGCTATCGCCGGTTACCTCGTTCATCCTCGCCGCCAGCTCGCCGAGGGTAGGGGCCGATACGAAGTCGGGTGAGCCGTCAAGGAAGTGCTGGACCAGGCGGGGTTTTCCTAGCAGCACGCCGAGCAAGAATGGCAGTAGGCGGCGCTCGCGCAGATGGGGGTTGTGCTGGGAGCCGGACACATCGAGCTCGCGCTTTGCGATCTTGAAGTTGCAGACGAGCCAGGAGTACTTGCGTTCGTCCTCGCACATGCGCTCGAGCGCTGCGTAGGCGTCGAAGGTGGGCATGACCGGTACCGGTCCATAGCGGTGGCCATCTGGGTCGAGCATCAGTCCGGAGCGCGGTGGAATCAGCTTCAAGCCGTGGTGCTGGCGCTGTGGTTTGGGGTGGCGTACGGCGTCTGCGTAGTTCCACATGCGCGAGAGGTGGGTGACGTTGCCGCCGAGTCGCTGCACCTCTTCGTGGAGAGCGCCGTCAGCGTAGTAGTGGGAGCCCATCAAGAGTTTCTCCGGTGCGGGACCGAGTCTCGAAGTAGGCCATTCGCGGCGCACGATGTCGAGGTTGCCGCCGATCCCGCCCGCGGCGATCACCACGGCCTTCGAAGCTTGCACCTCGTAGTCGCGCGACTGCTCAACGTCCTCAGCGTTTACACGGCAGCCGACGATGCGACCATCCTCATGGATGAGCTCCGTCACCCGTGAGCGCAGGCGAAGGTCAAGCGCGGCGCGGCGCGGGTGTGACTCGATGGCACCCCACACTGCTTGCACGAGCGCCTTACCGGTGCCCCAGGTGAGATGGAAGCGCGGCACGGAGTTGCCGTCACCGAAGTTGCCACGCTCGGCCCAGTTGACCACCGGGAAGAAGCGCACCCCGATCTCGCGCAGCCAGCCGCCAACGTCATCGCGGGCGCGGGTGACGTACTGCTCGGCCCAGCGTCTCGGCCACAGGTCCTCGGGGTCGAAGTCAGCGATCCGCAGCCAGTCCTCGAGCGCGAGCCGCTCGCGGTCGGGGATGCGCGAGCGCCGCTGCTCGGGTGAGTCGACCATGAACATGCCACCGAACGCCTCGCGTGCCAAGCCGCCGATCTCCTCTGGACGACAGCGGTCGAGCAACAGCACGGTTTGGCCACCGCGCAATAGCTCGAGCGCGCTCACCAGTCCAGCAAGCCCGGCGCCGACGACGATCACATCGGGCTGGTCGCTCACGCGAGCGCCATCCCTGGAGCAACCCTTACTTCGACGAGCTCCGGCTTTCCGGAGGCAAGCGCTCTGCTGAGCGCTTCGCCCAAATCCTCCACGCCGTTCACGACCTGTGAGTGCACGCCATAGCCGTTCGCGACCGCGGCGCAGTCGAGTGCGGGTAGGTCAAGACCGGGGGCCCCCACGATGTCCTCGAGCATCCCGAACCACTTGAGGATCGCGTACTCGTCGTTGCGCAACACAAGGAACGTCACAGGCACGTCATAAGCCGCGGCGGTCCATAGGCTCTGGATCGCGTATTGGGCGGAGCCCTCGCCGATCACGCACACGACCGGCCGACTTGGCTGGGCAAGCTGTACCCCGATCGCGGCGGGCATACCGAAGCCGAGCCCACCGCCGGAGGAGAAGTAGTAGCTGCCTGGCTTAGACAGCCGCAGCTGGTTGCGCAGCGCGAGCGTGGCCGAGGGCGACTCGAGCACCACGATTCCGTCCTCGGGGAACACCTCCGCTAGGACGCCCACCGCGGTGGAGGGGCTGATCGGGTCTGTGATCGGCGCCGGCTCGGGCGCGGGGCGCACCGCCGGGGCTGGGCGGTTGGACTCGCCGACGACGTCGGCGAGCGCGGCGAGCGTGAGCGCGGGGTCGGCGAGGATCGCATCGCCCATCGGCGCGCGCGCCGCCTCGTCGGGGTCGCCGGTGATCGCCACGAGTGAGGTGCCCTCGGCAAGCAGCGGGCCCGGGACGTTGGGGTAGTAGGGGAACACGGATGTGCCCACCGTTAGCACGAAGTCATGTGCGGCGAGCATTTCTCCTACCGGAAGCACGGCCGGCGGGAGGATGCCCTGGAAAAGCGGATGATCCTCTGGGAAACCGATCCGACCTCCACCGGGAGCGGGCGTGGCGTACACAGCCAGGCGCTGGAGTTCCGCTAGCCCTACCGCTGCATCCCAACCACCACAGGCATCGATCTCGGGACCGGCCACTAGCGCGGGACGCTTAGCGCCGCGCAAGCGCTCGGCGAGTTGTGCGATCGCCTCGGGCCCAGGTTGGGCCGCGCCCACGACCGAGCGGCTGGATTGGTGGCGAACGGCCTCCTCGTCCACCTCCATGCCCCAGTCGTCCATGGGGATCGACAGGAAGGAGGGCCCGCGCGGGGGCAGCGCCGCCATGTGGATGGCGCGCGCGAGCGCATGCGGAACGTCCTCGGCACGCGGTGGCTCGTAACTCCACTTCACAAGCGGCTGGGGCACGCGGACGGCGTCGCGGTTGGTCAAATTGGCCTGCAAGGTCATCAGCGAGCGATATTGCTGACCGGCGGTGAGGACAAGCGGGCTCTTGTTTGCTTGGGCGTTGAAGATGGCACCCATCGCGTTGCCCACCCCCGGAGCTGTGTGCAGATTGACGAGCGTTGGGCGTCCGCTTGCCTGGGCGTAGCCGTCGGCGAGGCCTACGACAGTTGCCTCCTGTAGGCCCAACACGTAGCGAAAGTCTGCGGGGAACTCGGTGAGCATCGGCAGCTCGGTGGAGCCGGGGTTGCCGAATACCGTCGTCATCGCGCGCTCGCGGAGCAGCTCGAATACGGCATCTCTAACTGTCGTCACGTGTGTCTCCTCGGGTGATCGATGTGCTCACCATCTACTGGGGTGTCGGATACGGCGCCTCTTTTGAAGGAGGTTCTTAGTCCGGGGACAATACCCTCAGCGAATCGTTTGCGATCCCGGTCTGTTGTGAAACTCGGGACGGTCTGGTTGGCCGCGCAGCGCGCTGCAACCGGTCTGCTTCGCATTCACTGGGATAGCTACCTTGTTGTGGAGGTCTGACTCGATGAGATGGAGAGGACGCACCCAGGTGATCTGTGTCAGGTCGATCCCGGCCATGGTGGTCCTCTGTGTCCTTGTGTGTGCGGGAGCACCAGCTTGGGGGGCGACACACGCAAATGGTGGCAGGGGAGCCCGCTCGCGTTATCCGGCAGGCGCCGAATATCCGCGCAGGATGGCGCGCCCGAGCGAATTCGCCCGTAGCTCATCGAGCGCTACCGGTGGTGTTCCAGCGGGATCGTCTGCTCCTGCGAGTACCCCGAGTACGAATACGTCAAGCAAGACCGCTACCAAGCCGTCGAGCAAGAAGAAGCCGGCCAAGAAGCCTAAGCCCGGCTTGCACGGCAACCCAGCGCGGGCGCTCGTCGCCTATCAGGCGATGCAACAGAATTTCTACATCCCCGGTACCGGGCTCTACGAGGGCGAACCCTACTCATACCTATGGCCGTTCTCACAAGCGCTGGCGGCGACCGTCAGCGTCTCCAACATCCTCGGTCAGGCGGCGAGTGCCGCCAGCACGGACTCGCGCGAACTGAAAGTGCGCATGGTTGGCTTGGGTAAGTACTGGGGATCGCCCACCCCCGTGGCCGGCGAAGCCACCGGGGAACAGCCAGAAAGCGAAGAACGCGGTGAAGGCTCCGAACCGGTCGAAGCGGCTGGCATAGCGCCGCCCGCGCTGCCGTCGTTCAACGGTGAGGTGGTGCCACCGGGAGGCGCGAGCTACTACGACGACAACGAGTGGGTTGGGATCGAGCTCATGCGCCTGTACAAGCTGCACCACGAAGCGGTTGTGCTCGAAAAGGCCGAGCAGATCATGGCGTTTGTGATGGCGGGATGGCAGAGTAACCCGAAGCTCGCATGTCCTGGAGGAGTGCCGTTCTCAGACTCTCCGAGCAACACCGAACGCAACACCGTCACCGACGGCCCCGCCGCCGAGCTAGGCGTACAGCTCTACTGGGCCACGAACGACGCAACATATCTTCAGTTCGCGCAGATGGCTTACGAATGGGTGCGCCACTGCCTGATGGCGCCGAACGAACTGTATTACGACCACATCCGCCTGCACGGCGTGATCGACCCGACGCTGTGGAGCTACAACCAGGGTTCGATGATGGGCGCGGGGGTGCTGCTCTACCAGGCGACTGGCAACGGCGCCTATCTCTACCAGGCTCGCCAAACCGCGAAGGCGGCGCTCGCCTACTTCACGATCGAACGACTCCTCTCGGAAAACCCGTTCTTCCCGGCTGTGTACTTCAGAAACCTGATGTACCTCGACTCGGTCACCCACGATCCACCCGGGCCGAGGCTGGCGCAGTCCTATGTGAACAGCGTTTGGGTCCACCAGCGCTTGACGAGCGGCTTGTTCGTATTCGGCTCGCCGCCTTCCTCGCAGCTTTTGACCCAGGCGGCGATCGTGCAGATATACGCGCTGCTCTCAGCTCCCGCAAGCACATACTTCTAAGCACAGAGCGCCTCATACTCCCTGAGCCCACAGAGCTCCGGGCCCATTGACGTCCTACCCGGTGTCCCGGAGTGGGCTAGCGCGGCTCGGCACCTGGCTGTGCTTCTTGGTCCCGCCGAGTAGGCTAGGCAGCAGATGAGCGCCGATGCCGCCAACATGGTTACCGCCGAGGGGTTGCGGGAGCTAGAAGCTGAGCTCGCGACGCTCGAGGGCGATGGTCGTCGTGAGATCGCCGAGCGCATCAAAACCGCGCGAGAGTGGGGCGATTTGAAGGAGAACAGCGAGTACCACGACGCCAAGAACGACCAGGCACATCTGGAGACCAAGATCGCGAAACTGCGCGAACGGATCTCAACCGCAGAGGTGGTTGAGACTTCCGAGGCGAGCAATGGGGCCGTCGGGTTCGGCTCGACGGTGGTGGTTCGCGACGAGTCTGGCACCGAGCGCAGCTGGCAGATCGTCAGCTCGCACGATGCCTCCCCGTCAGAGGGGCGGCTGTCGGCGGATTCTCCGGTTGCGCGCGCGTTGCTCGGGCGTCGTGCCGGCGAGCGGGCCTCGGTCGTGCTCCCCAAGGGGGAGAGCGTCCTCACCGTTGTCAGCGTCGCCTGAGACCAGCGGCTCCAGCGGCTTGCCAGGCGTGAGCTCGTCGGTGCCGGAGAGGGTGGAGGCGAATAGCTCGCCTGTCGGGTCGATAGCTAGGTGGGCGCCCGTACGTCGCGCCGCCGCCTCCTCCTTGCGCCGGTAGAGGCGCTGGTCGGCGAGCTGCAGGATCGAGGCGGGATCGGCTACCTCCGCCGGGATCCGTACGGCTCCGTGAGAGGCTGTGATCGAGAAGCTCGGGGTGTGTTCGCAGAGCGCTTCGACGCTCAAATGCACGACATTGCGCTCGATGCGCTGGGAGCGGTCGAACAGCACGCAGAACTCATCGCCTCCCATACGGTAGGCACTGCCATGCGGCTCGACCGCGTCTTTCAGCCGCTCGCTCAGGCGCACCAGTAGTGTGTCGCCGGCAGGGTGACCGAAGGTGTCGTTGTAGAGCTTGAAGCCGTCGAGGTCATACAGCACGAGCTCCCAGGGCTCGGGCAGGCTGGCGGACTTACAGGCACGGCGCAGATCGGCCATCAACAGGCGCCGGTTACCGAGGCTGGTGAGCGGATCGGTCAGCGACAGGCGTCTGGAGTGGGCCAGCAGTACCAGGTTCTCCCGCAGCGTGAAGATCAAATGCACGCCGACAGCCAACACGGTTGCTCCGGCGAGGATCAGCGCCGGCAGGGTAAGCCGCGGACCGACGTTCCCGTAGACGAGTACGCCAAGCGCACAGAGCAGCGCGAGCGCCGGTACCGACATCATCTGCCAGCTCTTCATCTGCCGTTGGCGCGCGCGGGGCACTGGCATCCACGCGGCGGTTGCCAGCAGGATTGCGGCGAGCGGCCACAGGCATTCAAGCCATGTGCCTGCATGGTAGGAATCGGTGGCAGTCTGGTAGACGTAGGTCGAGTCGGCGACGGCGCTGACGAGCATGCTCAGGGCAATCGGCAGCCATAGGTTGCCCGCTCGCCAGCCGGTGATGCCCAGAGCGCCAACCGCGAACATCATCAGCAGCATGTCGCCGATCGGATAGGCGAGCGAGACGACGATTGAGCTGTGCGCTCCCGTTGCATTAGCCAGGACGGGGGGAAGGATCAGGGCGGCCGCGATACTTGCCGCGCCGAGCCCGGCTATCAGGCCATCCAACCACATGCCGACACGCAGGTCTCGCAAATGGCGCCTAGCGAGCAGCCCGAGCGCGACATAGAAGCAGGGGTACATCGCCAGGAAGAGGACGTCGGCGAATGAGACACTACCGCCAGCTTCGGTACTCGTGCCTTCGATGAACAGCGAGTAATACAGTTCCCCGAGGCTCCAGAACAGCAGGCCGGCGCCCATCGTAAGCCACGCCTCGCGATCCTCGCGCACGAATGCGCCTCGCCCCAGCACCACCAGTGCGGAGCCGATCATCAGGACGTTGTAGATCCAGTCCTGGAACAGTCCCTCCCCTCCGGGCCCGCCGAAGCCGAGCGTTGTGTGCAGTGTGAACACACCCAAGCCTCCGATCAGGGCGGCGAGGACGAGGGTAGAGGGATGGAGTCGAGGTCGTGCGCGCATGGGTATGCGGGTCGCCAACTACATCGGCTTCTAGGGGGAAAACCCTGAGTGATCAGCCGGCCAGCGAGCGGCCGATGCGCCGCGTAAAGCTGCTCGGCTTGCGCTTGTACAACCGAGCCCCGAGCTCGAGCGCGCGCTTGCGTAGACGCAGGCGCCGTTCCTCGATCCTCTTCAAGAGCTCCTCCTGTGCCCGGTCATCCGCGCCGAAGGCGTCGGAGTGGCTCTCGGCATAGGTGCAGAGCATCCATAGGTCGTGCTCCTCGCCGAGCAGGTCACCTAGACGGTCGGCGCGTCGCGTAGGCCGGTTCGCTCCTTTGACGCTCTTGCCGCCGAGCACCTCGAGCGCGTAATAGAGACTCTTGACACGCTTGCGCCAGTCATGCAAGTCCTGGGCGTTGCGTGCATGCTTGCGTGCCACGCAAGCATGACGGTCGCGCCCTTCGCGGTATATGCGCCGCAGCCCGGGGGCGACCGCCTCGAAGTCGTGATCGACGAGGTTCCAGCGGGCTATTTGTCCGCGCATGGCGGCGATGTCTTGGAGCACCCCTTCATGGTTAGATGGCTCGATCGCCTGCGTACGCTCGCTCTCCAGCTGCTTGCTCAGTCGCTGAATCCCTTCGAGCCCGAGTGCTTTGGGGTGGCGCTCGATGAGGCTTCGCAGCGTCTCTAGCCGTACCTCGGTGTCGCGTGCGCCCGCCAGACGCTGTCCGGCGGCGCGCAATGAGCCATTCACACGCTCGAACTCCTGCTCGCCGAGCTCGTGACGCAGCAGCCGCGCGAGCGCTCGCATGCGCTTGATTGCCTTGCGTGCCTCGTGCACCAACTCAGCGGGGTCCGCCGGACGCGAGTCCGCTCCACCGCCCTCAATTGGATCGCTTCTGATAGCCATTGCGCACTACCGCCCACCCTGCAGGCTATCGCCGTGACAATGTAGCCATGTCAAGATTGCCCGCGGCTCGTTGGTGGACGGTGCGCAGCGCCCACAATCGCAAGCCGGCGACCTACCGCTGTCCCCTGTGCGGAGGCCATTTGCCGGCGCTCAGCGAGCACATGCTGATCTTTCCCGAAGACGACAAAAGCCGTCGCCGCCACGCCCACACGAAGTGCGTGCTCGCGGCGCGCCAGCGCGGGCAGCTCCCGTTGCACGACGAGTGGCTGCGCACCCAGCCGCGCCCCCCGTCGCTTTGGCGGCGGCTGCTCGCAGGGGGCAAACGGGAGTAAGACGCCGCCCAGGGTGTGCGGTCTGTGCGGGTCTCTTGGCGGGAGAAGCCGATAGGGCTCGGGGATCAGCCGTTCACGTGTACGTATTCCGGGTCGACACGTACGATCACACGCTGTTCGCCGGGTTGACGAAAGGGATAGGACTCCTGGCCCATGTACTTCATGGCGAGCGAATCGATGTGCTCGTCGGCTCCCTCGGTGGTGCGTTCGGCTACACGGCCTCGAATCGTCACGTACTCGTAGGGGTTCTCCATGTTCTGCACGGTCAGTGTTACCCGGGGGTCGCGCTCGAGGTTGCGCGGCCAAGCGCGTCCTTCGGCGGTGTTCAGCACAGGGCGCCCATCTTGTACGTCCACCCAAGCCGGCGCCGCATGCACCGATCCATCCGCTCGGATAGTGGACACGAGCACGAAGTTCTTCGCTTTCAACAGCTCCTCGGCACGACCTTCGATCGTATGGCTCATCGAATCCCCTTCCGGTTTGAGAGTGGTCAGGAGAATCTACCCGCCAGCGACGCTTTGCTCGCGTCTAATTTCTAGCCACGTTCGTCGAGGAGTTGGCCGGCGGGATCGGGTCGAGCGCGACGAGGTGGCCATTGTTCAGCTGGAAGCGCACCGTCCTTTCCCCTCCGCTTGGATGGCTCAGGGGATCGCCCGGTTTATAGAGCGAGTAGGCAAGCGTGACTTCGGTGTCGCTCTGTCCCACCACCTTGATGCTTGCGCTCGGTTCGCTTGCGTCGGTCCCGATGTAGTGTCCGCCAACGAAGAAGAAAGCCTGCTGACCGTACCCGTCGCTAGACCCCGAGCGGGTGCCCACGAGCACGTGCAGCGTCTGTCCAGGGTGATAGTCGGAGGTTTCCTGGGCTGTAAACCCGTGTGCTTTGACTACTGCCTGCGCTGCCCCCAGGCCTTCGGTGCTTGTCGATTCTTCTTTGGTGAACGCCGGTGCGGTGGTTGTGCGTGTCGCTGCCCCGCCGCCCGTGCCGGTCGTGCTCGTGGCGGCGCCCGTCGACGTGGTGGTGGGAGAGGAAGGGGTCGTTCTAGTGGTGGTTGTGTGCTGTGCGGTAGTCCCCGAGGGGAGGGCGCTGGACACCGACACGGTTCTCGTGCCTCCAGATCCGCACCCGCTCAATGCCAGTGCTCCTGTGGCAGTCGCCGCGAGCAGCAATATCCGACGTACTCTCACCGCCAGGTCAAATGGCATCGGGTGTCGATGTGTTCTCAGGGATAGGTCGAGTGGCATTGGGTGTCGACGTGCCTTCACGGATAGGTCGAGTGGCATCGATAGTCGCCTCCTGTCGGTCACGCGCAGCCGGCGATATTGCTTCGTTGCGACCATGGGCCGCGTACTACCCCACATGGGTGCTCTGAACCGTTGAACTCTGCTCATGGCAATCCTATTCGTCATCGCGGGCCCCCATCCTCGCTTTGGTACCTGCGTTGCGCGCCGGATCAACCGAGTCGGGGCCTTTGGCGGCGCAGGGCTGCGGTTACTTGCGCCAAGCGTGTCCGGAGCCCGAGAACGACCCTCCCCCCCAATATTATTAGTGACTGCTAAACTACGGCGAAACGAGTTGAGTCACAAGCACGGGAGATAACGCATGACAGCCAAAATGACACCAACACGCAGAAACTGGACGCTGGGAATTGTGTCGGTCGCGCTGTTCATGACCGTGCTCGACAACCTCGTCGTGTCGGTGGCGCTGCCCAGCATCCGCCGCGACTTCGGCGCCTCCATCCAATCGCTGGAGTGGACCGTCAATGCCTACGTACTCGCCTACGCCGTGCTACTGCTCACCGGCGCCGCGCTCGGTGACCGCTTCGGTCGCAAGCGCATGTTCGTTGCCGGGCTCTCACTGTTCACCCTCGCCTCCGCCGCCGCCGCGCTCGCCCCTACGAGTGCGCTGCTTGTCGCCGCCCGCGCGGTGCAGGGAAGCGGCGCTGCGATTGTCACGCCGCTCACACTCACCCTACTTGCTGATGCCTTCCCCGCGGAAAAGCGCGGCCTCGCGCTCGGCGTGTGGTCGGGCATCTCAGGCACGGCCGTGGCGATCGGGCCGCTCGTCGGGGGTGCCGTCGTGCAGGGCATCTCCTGGCACTGGATCTTTTGGCTGAACGTGCCCATCGGTCTCCTACTCGTGCCCGTCGCCATGCGCCGCCTCTCCGAGAGCCGTGGCCCCTATGGCACGCTTGACCTGCCTGGGCTCGCGCTCGCCGGTGCGGGTGCCTTTGGCGTCGTGTTCGGACTCGTGCGCTCCCAGTCGCTGGGCTGGACGAGCCCCACGATCCTCGTATCGCTCCTCGGCGGTGTCATGTTGCTTGCTGCGTTCGTCGTCTGGGAGCTGCATGCCTCAGAGCCGATGCTCCCCATGAGCTTCTTTGCCAAGCGCTCCTTCGCGGTAACCAACATGGTGTCGCTCAGCATGTACTTCGGCATGTTCGGGTCTATCTTCTTTCTCTCCCAGTACATGCAGAACGTGCTTGGCAACACCCCGTTGCAGGCAGGTTTGAAGCTGCTCGTGTGGACCGGAGCTTCGATGGTGGTGGCCCCGCTGGCTGGCATCTTCTCCGAGCGCTTTGGTTCGCGTCCGTTCATGGTGGCCGGGCTCAGCCTGCAGGCGCTCGCGCTTGGATGGCTTGCCGCGATCACCTCCACCCATCTGCCCTACATGCACATGATCATTCCGTTCATCATGGCCGGTGCAGGCATGTCACTTGTGTTCGCCCCCTCAGCCAACGCTGTGCTCTCCTCGGTTCGCGTCGACCAGGCCGGGCAGGCCTCGGGCGCCAACAATGCCATCCGCGAGGTTGGCGGCGTGCTCGGCGTGGCGGTGCTCGCCTCGGTGTTCACCAGCTCGGGTGGCTACAGCTCGCCGCAGGCGTTTGTCAATGGTCTGATCCCCGCCATGTGGGTGGGCACAGCGGTGCTTGCCACCGGTGCACTCGTCGCTTTGCTGCTGCCCTTCCGCACTCCTCGCGCCGCAGACTCCGCGCTTGCGGCAGAGCATGAGCGCGCAGTGGTTGAGTCGCCCCTCGTGGTCCTCGCGGGAGACGCCGCATGAGAGTTGGGCCCTCCAGTCCAAGGCGAGAGGTGGCTGGAGAGCCGGTCGGGTCTCAGCTGCCTGCCGGGGCCGACAGCGCAGACAACGCTCCGGGCGTAGGCGTCGATGCGGACAACGCCCCACGCGCTCGCCGGCGCGTCCCCGCTGCCGAGCGTCGCGAAGCCCTTATCGCCGCCGCCGTGCATGAGTTTGCCAGCGGCGGGCTGCACGGCACCCCGGTAGACCGCATCGCGCGTCGCGTCGGCGTCGCCCAGCCTTATGTCTTCAGTCTGTTCGCTGGCAAGCGCGAGCTGTTCCTCGCCGCCGTCGACCATTGCTTCGATCGCTTCTCCGACATGTTCACGCACGCCGCAGATGAGTTCCGCGCCGGCCGGTCGCCCGAGGAGTGCGAGGACGTGCTGATGGCAATGGGCAGCGCCTATAAGGAGCTGCTCTCAACCGACCGCCACTACCTGATGCTTCAGCATCAGGCCTACGCGGCCTGCGACGACGAGCTCGTGCGTGCGCGGGTCCGCCGTCGCTATGCGGAGCTAGTGGCGTTTGTGGAGGAGCTCTCCGGAGCCGAGTCCGAGCGTCTTGATGACTTCTTCCGCAACGGCATGGCGCTGAACGTGGCCGCCGCCATGGGGGTCGCCGAGCTTTCCGCCGGCTGCTCGTGGGTTCGGGCAGAGCTTACGGCACAGCCCACCGGGTAGCATCAAGCTGTGGCGATGTCCGATTCCACTCAGGCACCAGCGCGCAAGCGCAGTCGTCGCGAGCTGGCCCGCACAAGCGCGCTCGTGGTACTTGCCGTGTTGATGACCTTGTTTGCGGTGCTCAACGTCAAACAGGTCGAGGTCAACTGGATCTTCGGCAAAAGCAACACACCGCTCATCATCGTGATCGTGGTTTCGTTGCTAGTGGGCATCCTGCTCACCCATTTCGCCGAGCTGCGTTACCGGCGCAAGCGCTGACAGCGCTTCATAGGGGCCTTGTAAGCAGGTTCCATCGATCTATGCCCGCTCACCATTGACCTATCCCTGTTAGGAGCGGCTGGCTGACACCCTCTTGGGAGTGCGCTCTTCCGTCACGATTTGTGCTGCCTGCTCGGCTCCCAGGAACGGCGCCAGCACCACGTAGGCAAGATGATCCGATAGCTCCGGCAACGCCCCAGTACCCCCGTTGATGGTCTGGCAGTAGATGGTGTGCCAGATGGCCCCTTCTATCCCCTCCTGCGCGAGACCCGTCAACGGCGGGCTCGGGGCGCCCGCGGTCAGCTTGGCTGCTACCTCGCGGGCGAGCATGGCGACGAGATCAACCGCGCGTTGGCCCATCGCGAATACACCGGTTGCGATCGTCTGGGTGTAGGCCGGCCGCGCTGCGAAGTAGCGCATCATCGCGTCCAGCGATCTGCGCACCGCTGCCGGCCATTCGGGGGAGTTGAGCCCCGGGTCCGACACCGTCTCGCTCACCTCCATGCCGAGCTTCTCGATCGCCGCCAGGAAGCAAGCCTCCATGTCATCGAACAGATCGAAGAACGTATCGATCGACATGCCAGCCTCGTCAGCGATGCGCATCGGCGTCAGATTTCCATAGCCCTCGAGCGCAGCCAACTCCATCGCGCAGCGCAGCACCCGTCCGTGCTCGTCCTCCTCATCGATGCCTGCCACGCTTGGCGCCGCGCGCAGTCGCACCTCCAGCGGGCTCGGCTCGACGGTCTTGAACACCAGCGTCCAACTCAGCATATCCTCGACTAGTCCGGGCATCTCGGTGGTGCGCTGCTCGAGTAGGCGCACGAATGTCGCTCGGCGCAGGCCACCAACGATTGCTCTTGCCACAGGCTCGGGCAGTGGCGCGGCGTCCGGTGCGTGCGCGAAGCTCGCCGCAAGCCGCTCCTCGAAGATGCTCATCGTCTCGGTGATCCGCTCCCACCCCGCTGGCCCCGCCGACGGCGCGTCCACGAGCATCAAACGCGCCCCCTTTGCGTTGTCATTGACCACTTGGGCGAACGTCTTGAGCGCTGCGTGCATACGCTCCTCGAGAGTGCCCTCAGCGGAGCTGTAGCTGGCGGCGATGTAGTCCATCGCCTGGTTTGCGATGAGCTCGAGTGTCGCCAGAAAGCACTCCTCCTTGTTGGCGAACTGCTCGTAGAAGGCTCTTCTCGAGACGCCCGCGAGCGTAACCACCTGCTTGACGCTCGTTCGCCCATAGCCGTTTGTCGTCACCGCCTCGATCATCGCCCCATACATGCGTCTGCGCTGGTTCTCGGCGACCTCCAAAGGGTCCATCCGATGGGGGCCCTTGGGCAAGCGCTCATACAACGGCGCCACCCTCTTTCCGGTCTTCCCGGAGCCGGTTGCTCGTTTCCCAGTGGCACTCGTCCTTTTCCCGGCGCCGGTTGTCCGTTTGCCGACGCTATTTGCCTGGGTGGGCCTGCTGACGCTGTCGTGCTCGGCATTTGCGGGCCGCGCACGCGAAGACCGTCGCGGCGCCAAAGCGCCGCCTCCGAGGTTATTCCGGCCCTCCGTCAAAGTGTTCTATCTCCTCGAATACTTATAGCCCCTCGACTATCAAGGAGTCTTGAAAACAATATCATCCCATGTCAGAGATTTATTGTCTACGTACCAGCATGAGCTCAGGCTACGACACACAGCGGCAGCGTGCCTCGAGCTGAGGGCTGGTCGAGGCGTAGATCTTTAGTGCAGCAGCGCTCTCAGCGCCAAGATGGCGATGCCAAACGTTGCTCCTACCAAGACCTCCAGCGCAAGCTCCAACGGTTTGGCTCGTGAGCGGATGCCCGCCGCCACCTCGTACGCGATCAGGCTCGCCACGGCGCTCCAAACAGCCGCGGTCAGTGCGGTGGCTTGGCTGGCGCCGGTCGCCCACGCCACCAATAGCGTCAGCAAGGGCACGCTCGAGCCCTTCGCGATCGCCCAGTCGCGGCCGAACGTCCGCAACAGTTCCTGCCAGCTGAAGCTCCGATGCTCGGCGAGGCGCAGTCCTAGAACGTCAGAGTAGGAGTGCGCGAACCAGTAGAGCGCCATCGCGAGCGTCGCGGAACCAATCGTCTCGGGGTACGTGTCGCTGAGTCCGCTCTCTGCCGCCAGCAGCGCTCCGATCGTGATGAGTCCATACACGACTCCCTCCGGATTGTGCCGCGGCACGATCCAGGTGGCGAGACGCTCGGCCGCTCTGCGCCAACTGGACTCGGCCGCGGGCATTGGCTCGCCCTCCGACTGGTGGGGGATAGCTGGCTGGCTTGGGACCGCCGACTCTCGCGGGATAGCCGGCTGGCTTGGGCCATTCGGCTGGCCCGGGGCGTTTGGCTCCCGGGGGCCTTTCGGTTCGTGTGATTGCGCTGGCTCCATCGTGAAACCCGGCTTGCGCCAAGTCCACGCGATGGTAACCGGCAGATCTCACTTCGTTCACAAATTGTGTGGTTGCCACGACTTAGGTTGAGCTCCAAGGAGCCGTGGTCATCCGCTCGCAAACAAGTCCGTGTACGTACTGCGCGTCGATGCCCATCAACGCGGCTCAATTCAAGCTCTGATCCGCTCACCCGGAAGGGAACGTTCACATGCAAAGACGTCTGTTCTCAGCAACGGCCGCGCTTGTGTCGGCCATTGCTACCACCCTGGCGCTCGGAGTGGCTGTGTCTTCGGCCGGTACCGGACCCGCGTATGTCGCGGGCACACCGCTGCTCGACACCGTCACCGCCCCGACAAGCAACGCCGCTCCCTGGACGCTTTCGCAGGGTGACCCATCTGCCGTTCCGTATGACGCAACGCTACCCACCTTCTCCTTCGGGGGCGCCCCCACGGTGGAATTCAGCTCAATTGCCACACCCAATCTTTCGGTGTACCCGGGCAGCGCCACCACCGCAAACGCGTCTGGCACGCTGCCCTACGCGACCGGGTTCGCGGGCACACCTGGCCCGCTAGCGGGCTACTGCGCAAGTGGAGGCCCCAACCCCGAGACCGGCTCGGTCGAGCGTCAGCCGGTTGGCAGCGTCCTGCCGATGTCGCCCTACTACTTTCCGTACGTGATGCGCAACCCGAATGACCCTAACGTGCTCACAGGCTTCTTCGACTACCGCCCCAAGGACTCCGATGAGGCGATCGTCGTGGCCAACTCGTACGACAACGGCAATAGCTGGCATTACGTGGATGAGAAGCTCGAGCTCAACCCGAACGTGTGTCCCGATGGCATCCAGAACGACAATGGCCAGGGCCACCCCTATGTGAACGAGATCGGTGGCACCTACTACCTCTATACGCTCAATCGCGTCAGTGGCGACGCGTTCGGACAGGGCCTGCTCGTGCACAAGCTCAACTGGAGCACCTCGAGCAAGTATCCGTGGGGTGACCCGATCGCATCGCTGCCGGCACAGGAGGCGGTGGACGCCGGGCCGAACCCAAGCAACGAACAGACGAGCAACACGCCGCCTGGCTATGACAACCAGATCTCAGAACCGGGCACAACCACCGCGATCAAAGCGGTCACGGTGCCCAACTACCAGGAAAACCAGACTGGGGTCACGATCGACGTCGCCGGCACCGCCAACTTCAGCAATCTCAAGGGCGGCCCCGGCGGCCAGATTGTCGATGTCGGCGTGGGCGGAAGCTATAGCGGCCTGAACGACTCGACGCTGCCGATCATCCACTGCACCGAAAAGACGAAAGCCACCGAATTCGAGGGTTGCGTGGCGGTTGACGCTGCCGGGCAGACCGGCGACCAGTCGGTGAACGTTGCCGAAGGCGACCACCTAGTAGCGCCACCGGAGGTGCCCGACACCGCGATGGTCACCGACCCATCCGCGGAGGGAACGACTACCGGTAGCGGCCTGCAAGCCCCTGATGGGATCATCGGTACGGTGCCCGCCGCGAGTCTGCCGGCGACACTGCCAAATGGGGCAACCCGAAGCTCGATCCCGAGTGGGGCGACGGTTGTCATCTACGGCGAGAAGCTGCTCAACTACTACATGCCAGCGATTGTGGCTTCGAGCAAAAGCACCACGATCCCCACATCCGGCGGCGGGGTTGCGATCCCGGTGTCGAGCTTCGGGTACACCGGCAGCGGTGCCCAGGCAAGGGCAAGCCTCACGAACGGCACTCAGCCGACGACAACACCCACGGCGCTCAGTCCAGCGGTGACGATCAGCCTCGGCTACAACTCCGCCAGCCCAACCACCGGCGAAGGCATCGCCTCGGTCACATGTACAGGCGCCGACACGGACTTCGGCGGAACCGGCAAGGGCAATGAGCTCACCGGCTGCACCGCCTCCCCGACGGGACTCCCGGCGGGCGCGGCCAGCATCGCGGTGAAGTCCGAAAACGAAGTTGGTGGCCCTGGTGCCTGCACCGCGTCATCGGCGGAACTTGCTGCCACCGGCGAGGGCAGCTCAAAGCCCAAAACGTTGTTCAAGAACAACGAGGACTACACGGTGGTGAGGGCCGCCTACACGACCGACGGGCTCACGTTCCACGATCTCGGGATCGTGAACGGCTTGAACAACCCGTCATACACCGGCAACGCCGGTGACATCACGCCAGTCGGCCAAACGGGAACGGATGAGCTGCGATGGGTTGCCTCACGTGGCACCATCGTCCCAACTGCCACGGGCGAGACGATATTCATGTCGGGCGCCGACTGTGCGGATGGTGACAGCGATGCGTTCGAGCAGGTCTTCTACTCGAACTCGACCAACGGTGTCGAATGGACCCAGCCGGTGCCAGTGGTCAAGACCGACCCGACGTTCGCCGCCTCGGCTGAGCAGGATGCGCTGCTGGGCGAAGGCGTCGATCTGCCGTCGGGGATCTCGGCGTACTACTCGGGTCGCGCGTATGACCCGAACGTGATTCAAAACCCCGACGGCAGCCTCACGATGCTGTTCTCGGGCTACCGTACTGCCAAGCCGTTGCCGACGGCTGGTGCCGAAGCCGCCGCGGTGGGCACCAACCCGAGCTTCCAGTACAAGCCCGGGGTGACAGACCCAGCGCTCTACCGGAACATTCTCACGGTGCAACTGAGCGTCAAGGAAGCAGGGCCCGCCGGCCCGGAAGGCAAGGAAGGCAAAACCGGCCCCGCTGGTCCCGAAGGCAAAGAAGGCGCTCAGGGCTCCGAAGGCAAAACCGGTCCCGCTGGTCCCGAAGGCAAAGAAGGCCTGCAGGGCTCCGAAGGCAAGACGGGTCCCGTCGGTCCTGAAGGCAAACATGGCACTTCGGGAACCGAAGGCAAGGAAGGCAAGGAAGGAAAAGAAGGCAAGGAAGGTAAGGAAGGGGCCAAGGGCCCCCAGGGTCTTGAAGGCAAGACCGGTCCGCAGGGTCCGTTTGGCCCGATCGGTTCCGTAGGGCCGAAGGGGCCCCCCGGCCCTCAGGGGCCCCCCGGCCCTCAGGGGCCCCCCGGCCCTCAGGGGCCCCCCGGCCCTCAGGGGCCCCCCGGCCCTCAGGGCCCTCCCGGTAAAGGTCCAGGGAAGATCACCTGCACCATCACGAGCAAAGGGAATCAGATCACCGTCGTCTGCCAAGAGGATGCTTCGGCTGCTCGAGTCTCCAGAGTAAGTGGCGTGAGGGTGCGCGTCGCACGCCACGGCAGGACGATCGCAAAGGGTGTTGGGTTGCTGCGAAAGGGGGTAGTAACCGCAAGGCTGTCCGCCAAGCGCGGTCTCGGTCATGGAGGCCTGTCCGTGACTGTCAGCGTGCCGGGCGTCGGTCACAGCGCAACCACCGCCGCCGTGAGGTAGGCGGGTCGCGACGTGGTGCGTGCGTGGGGCGCCTGGCTGGGGCGCCCCACGCACTTGATGTGAGGATCCCAGCTCGTTTGTTGTCCGGTGGTGACTCGTTAGGTAGGACGGCGATTACTCACCCGTCCACGGTCACGTTCGGCGTTCTGGCCGCCACTCACGGCGCGATCGAGCGAGACCGAGCGACATACGGTCGAATCCTCGCAGTGGATGTTGCCCGTCGGCGAAGGACTGGAAGGAACGCGGCTGCCCGGAGTCCTTAATACAGCAGGACCCACACGCGCCAGCCTGGTGCCCTACTTGCCACAGGAGTGAAACATGCGCCATCTACTGAAGCTGTCCCTCCCAGCAATCGCCACGTCGCTCCTGATTGCCGCCTGCGGCAGCAGCTCGTCCAGCAACACCACCAGCTCGGCCGCCAGCACGCAGCCCGCCGCCCAGACAAGCACCAGCTCATCCAGCCCTGCCGTGAAGACAGCCTCCAGCTCGCTAGGCACGATCCTGGTGGACAGTCAGGGGATGACGCTGTATCACCTCAGCGGTGAGCAGAACGGCAAGTTCATCTGCACCAGCTCTGCCTGTGTTGGTGTCTGGCACCCGTTGATCGCGCCGTCCAGTGGCACTCCCAGCGGCGTCGGCTCGCTTGGGACCGTGAAGCGCCCCGAAAGGACTATGCAGGTCACCTACGAGGGCACGCCGCTCTACACGTTCACCGGAGACCAGCAGTCTGGTGAAACCAAGGGTCAGGGCATCAAAGACGTAGGCACCTGGAGCATTGTCACGACCAGCTCCAACGGTACCCCCACGACGAGCACAAGCAGTACTCCGGCGACACCTACGCCGAGTACGGGCAACTCCTCGGAATCCTCGGGCGGCAGCGGCTCCAGCGGCGGCGGCTACGGCTACTGAGCCTCGCGGCTGGATTGGCGGCTAGAGCAGCGGTTTGCCGCCTACGCAGTCGATATCGCGGCGGTCGACCCACCCCCGGAGAACGTGACAAGCCAGCACCCGCAGCGACGTTTGAGCCCGCGCGGGCTGTGGCGAGGATTCAAGCGTCTGACCCAGCTCGGATGGCCCAGGGACTTTCCGATCGTGCAGTTCCCCAACGCGCCACTCATCATCGCGTTCCTAGCCGGCGCCGCGGCTGCTCGCACGCATGACCCAGGCCACGCCTATCTCGCCGCGATCTCCTTCCTAGCATTTGGCATATGGGCTTATGAGGAGCTACTGCACGGCGTCAACTGGTTTCGTCACCTACTCGGCCTCGGATGCGGGATCGCCACCGCTGTGCATCTCGCGCTCGCGCTAGGCAGCTAGACCGCCAAGCGAAGCTCACGCAAAAACGAGACGCGTTCAACCGGTATCGACGGCGGGCGCTGCACGGTGCCTGAGCACACATGCCCGGGTCGTCGGCGCCAGAGCTACTTGACCGTGCCTCCAGAGGCGCTGACCGCGTACCACGTGCCGCCGAACTGTTTTACGCCAACGTAGGAGGTCTTCCCTGGACCGCTATCGCCACTGTAGGTGTAGAGCGGGTGACCGGCATAGGTGACCTGCGGCCGCCGTGTCGAGGACAGCAGCGAAGTCTTGATGCCCGAGCCGGCCGTTGGCCTACCGCTCGCTTTCAGCGAAGGCCATACTGCTGAGCACCCGCTGATCGCCGCGCAGCTGTTTTTGTTGGCGTGATCCCTCGTGAACTCATAGAGCGTGCGGCCCGAGCTGCTGACGAGGATGCTGCCGAGATTCGTATGGCGTAGCTGCACCGTTGCAGCGCGGCTCGAGTGCGCGGTCGGGAGGTTCCTCTGTGCGCTTGCAACTGTCGCGGCGCTCGCCGCGCTTGCCAACGCGACGGCCAAGAAAACATAGGTTCGCTTCATGGTTCCTCCGAATGTCGGGGTGCTCGGGCGCGTGACTGTCATCTCTACCTATAGACACCGCCACGCTGCGAAACCTTCCCGGACACCGGCGTGGTTTCGATCCTACCTCGCCGCCGTCAGGCGGCGCAGCGTCTCATTCCTGCGGACGCCGAGGGATACGCACGGTGCACCCAAGTTCAGCGGGAACGCAGCGGGAAGGATCTCTGCGCGCGGGAGTCTCTAACGGATGAGGAGCACGGAATGCCGCTGCGCCACACACGGCGCCCAGCGACTGCCATGGGGACATCCAGCACGAGAAAGGTGGGTTCACGATGAGACCGCGCACGCTTTTGCTCTTCGCCCTTGCTGCACTGATGGGAACGGCGGTGGCCGTGCTGCCCGCTCTCGCCGCCGCCCCGTCCGAAACGAAGCTCGAAGTCAACGAAAACTGCGTGGAGTCTGCCTGGCCATGCTGGACCACGGAAGGGTCGGCGTCGAGACCGCAGTACACGAGATCCGTGCCGATCGCGAGCGGAGGGTCAGTCACGTTCATCGACCACGGTAAGGAAGCGAACATCGCATGGACGGGCACCGCTCCCACCTGTCAATCAACTGTGCCGGTCAGCCCGACGCCGCCAAAGACAGGCTGGGAAGGCACATGCAAATTCGAACAACCCGGGACCTACAAGTTCGAAAGCTCGACCCTTTTCAACGACGGAGTCGATAACTACACCCAATACGAAATCGTGGTGGAAAGCGCTACTACCGGCACAACCCCCACCACGACGACCACAACCACGACACCGACGAGCACAATGCCGCCTCCGAGCGAACCCAGCCACAGCTCAGGCTCTCCCTTGGAAGGAGGGTCAAGGGCGCTCAAGCTCGCAGGTAGCCAACACGGATCGACAGTGCACGGCTCGATCAACGTGTCCCAAGCCGGCTTCGGCGGGCGGCTGGAAGTTGGCCTGTTTGCCGCCAGCGCATCGCTGGCCAAGGCGGGGCGCTCGGTGCAGGTGCGCATCGGACGGCTGGTGCGCTCGTCGCTGAAAGCGGGCAACGTGCCCTTCTCTGTGTCCCTGACCGCGAAGGGCAAAGCCTCGTTGCGCCGCCACCGGCGCCTGGCGTTGACGGTGAAGATCACACTCACACCACTACACGGCGCGGCGGTGACGATCACCCGCGGCGTTGTCGTGCACGCCTGAACCGAGATGGCGCCGCGTGCTCTCGCATGCTATCGGTGGTGTGAGTGTCCGCGTACCGTGTGCCAGCTCTCACGAGTACGGCGCCTGGAGTGACGGTGCGGGACTGATCTTGGGGGCTATTTGCCCCTAAAACGCCCCTGAAGCTGTCACAAAAGTGCCCCCACAATCGATGGGGCACTTGTGATCATTGCGTGCTCGGATCACGTCGCGATCGGTACCGAGAACGGTAGGATCTCGGGTTCGCGCCGACGTAGCTCAGCTGGTAGAGCACCTCCATGGTAAGGAGGGGGTCCGGGGTTCGAGTCCCCGCGTCGGCTTCGCCTTCTACGAACGAACGTGTGTTCGTATTTCCCGTCCGGGCTGCTGAGTAGCTTGTCGGTCTAGGAAAGGACGGGCTCGGCGGTTGGTAGGTGGACGGCGGTCCGGGCCTCGGCGCCAAAGGAGGGCCGAACAAATGAGCGGACGCGGCAGCTGCGTCATGGCAGAGCAGGAGAAGCAGGCGGAGGGAGCGATTCTCGCTCTGCTCTTGAATTTCGAGGCGGGAAGTCTCTGGTCGGTGGAGGAGGTGGTTGGTCAGCTCAGCGCTACGCGGATCGAGGCGATCGACGGCCTCGCCAGCCTGGAGGCGGCTGGCTTGATCCATCGCATCGGCGATTACGTGTTCGCGACGCGAGCGGCGTCCAGCTTCGACCGGCTCCAACTTTGAGACTAGAGCCCCGCGGTTCGACGCCATAGCGAGAGAACGGGGGCGAGAAAAGACTCAGCTAATCCCTTCGAGCAGCTCGGCGGGGGAGGGGAGCTCGAGGCCTCGTGCGAGGATCACGATCGTCTCTAGCCGTGGTGAGCGCTTGCAACGCTCGAGCAAGCTGATCTCGGTTCTGTGCAAATCGCACACGTCAGCAAGGGCCTCCTGGGAGAGGCCGACGCGCTTTCGATGGCGGCGCAGGTTGGCGGCGAACTGCTCGCGAACGGAGTCCATGACCCACACTGTCGCTGGCCGCAGACGGAAGGTCTACAGACAATCGTCAAGGTTCCCCAAATAGGAGCTGGGTCTAACGCTCGGCTGCTGCGATCATCTCCAGATCGTCGGCGGGCGTCACAGTAGTTAGGGGTAGGCCCATTCCAGACACCTTGCTGGGAAGATCGAGCCTTAGCCAGCGCGAGAGGCGTGGGCTAAGCGTTGAGATGATGATCTCGTCAAAGCCGCGCAGGTTGATTGCATCGTGCACAGCGGCCACTGGATCCGCGTCGCCGATGATGCCTGCCACAGGTGCTCCGGCTGCCTCGCTCAAAATGGGCAGCGCTTGCTCGAGTACGTCGTCGGCTTGTCTAGCTCCCTGATCCTCGGGATCCACCACCCTGTGCAGTCCATGCGCCGGATTGGGCACCAGCAGCGTGAATATGCAGCGATCGCGCTGTGCTCGCTCGCGCACAGCATCGAGCAGTGGCTGGGTGGCGGCGGTCTTGTGTGCAACCACAAGCACACGGGTGGGGGTGGAGGGCTCCATGATTGGAACTCCTTTCTAGCTGCACTTGAGTTTGACGACCCAAGTAGGGTCGGCGCTACTTCTTGAATACCCTTCCCGCCATGCATGTGCACCTATCTGAGGAAAAGATCGAAGTCCGACTGTCGCCGGTGGAGAAGGTGCTTGGACTGCTCGGCAACATCCGAGTTCCACTCGTTGACGTGAGCGACACGCAGCTCGTCGAGGATCCCCTATACGAGGTTATGCGTGCCGGTTTGAAGGTGGGCCTGCGCCTGCCTTGGCTCTACTACGTGTGCCGCTCGATTCGTCTCGACCAGGCCTGGGCGGTGCGACGCGGAATCCCCGCGCTGTCATTTGCGGTTCGCAACCACGGCGCGCTCGAGCGCGTAACGGTCAGCACCCCAGATGCACATGAGCTCGTGCACCGTCTGGGGGGCTGAACGACGAGATGGCGGGGGCAGGATTCGAACCTGCGAAGGCAGAGCCAAGGCGTTTACAGCGCCTCCCCTTTGACCGCTCGGGAACCCCGCCAGGGGTCGCGATGATAGCGACCCGGGCTGTTTCAGCTTGCCTCGCGTAGCTCCTGGGCTGCGGGTGAGGTCTGGAGCTTCTTGAGCGTGCGGCTCTCGATCTGGCGGACGCGCTCGCGCGTGATGTTGAAAGCCCTCCCGACCTCGTCGAGTGTGCGAACGCGATCCCCGGTGATGCCGTAGCGCATCTCGAGTACCTCTCGCTCGCGGCGTGGGAGCGAGGCGAGTACCCGCCCGACGCTCTGGCGGCGCAGCGCCTCGGAGGCGACCTCAAACGGCGAGGCGGTGGCGGTGTCCTCGACGAAATCCACCAGCGCCGACTCTTCTTCGTCGCCGATCGGCTTCTCCAGGGAGACGGGCTGCTGGGCCATGCGCAGCACCTCGCGCACCTCCCGGGTAGTGCATTCGAGCTCGGTTGCGATCTCCGTTGGGGTGGGATCACGACCGAGTTGCTGGATGAGCGTGCGCTCGGCATAGGCGACCTTGTTGAGGCGCTCCACCATGTGTACAGGGATGCGGATCGTGCGTCCCTTGTCGGCGATCGACCGCGTGACCGCTTGACGGATCCACCAGGTGGCGTAGGTAGAGAACTTGTAGCCGCGGCGATAGTCGAACTTCTCCACCGCTCGGATCAGCCCGAGCGAACCCTCTTGAATCAGGTCCAGGAGGTTCATGCCACGCCCGAGGTAGCCCTTGGCGATCGATACCACCAGACGTAGATTAGCCTCGATCATCTGCTGCTTGGCGGCTACATCGCCGCGCTCGATGCGCTTTGCCAGGCACACCTCTTCCTCGGCGCTCAGCAGCTGTACCCGGCCAATGGAGCGCAGATAAAGGCGCAATGAGTCGAGGCTTGGCTCGACGCTCAGGTCAACCTCGGTGTTGCGCAGCTCCTCTAAGCGCGAGCGCAAAGCAAGCTGGTCGATCTCGACCTCCTCCTCGGCTGCCTCGAGCGGATCGTCATCCTGCTCGGCGGGACCCTCCTCCTCTTCGGCCGGCTCGAGTGCCTCGACGAGCGCACTGGGCTCCGTTCGAGTCCCCTCGACGGCAAGGATCTCGATGCCATGCTCCTCCAAATAGCTGACCAGGTCGTTTGCCTGCTCGCTACTCAGATCTGCCTCCTCGACGATCGACGCGAACCCGGCGGCCGTGAGAAACCCTTGCTCCCTGCACTCAGCAATCGCAGCCTGAACCTCCTCCACCTCGAGCGCGGATGTCCCCGCGATCAGCAATCCCTCAGCATTCTCTATCAACTCGGGACCCCCCAGAATCCACGTGACTGGCCGTCGAAGCAACCCCTTGCCTCGACCTCCCCTGATCTGACTACCGGCCTCCTATGTGGTTCCGTTTGGCATTGACATTCTGCTCCCTTCGCACCCCGGATCCCGAGCCGAGTACTTCTCGCTGGTAGTCCGAGCTATGGGCGGATTGATAACAGATATGGAGGTTGTTTGGCGCCGGTTCCCCGGCAAGTGGGGAACCGAACGCTAGTCTTGCCGACGAGGTGCCTGTGACGATGCACTCCTTCCCATCGCTCTCACTGAACGCCGTCGGCGAGGATGTCCAAGCTCGCGTACCGACGATTGCCGTCGGGCTCTCGCGTGTCGGTGTGACCGGAGTTGAGAAGGTCATCCACGTTCGTGACGAGTTGTTCTTCGCGCGGCTCGAGTGCTTCATCGATCTGAGCTCCAGCCAGAAGGGCGCTCATATGTCGCGTTTCGAGGAGGTGGTGAACGAGGCGATCGGTGAGGTGGTCCTCAACGAGTCGCCCTTCAGGGCGGAGACGCTTGCGAAGCACATCGCGGAGCTTGTACGCGAGCGCCAGGGGGCGGAGCGCGCTGAGGTGACGATCGCGGCACGCTACCCGGAGCACAAGCCGGCCCCCGTGTCGGGGGTTGCCACGCAAGAGATCTACACGCTCTACGGTCGGGCGGTTGCGCTTCCCACCGGTACGCGCCGAATGGTGGGGGTGTCGGCGACGGGCATGACCGCGTGTCCGTGTGCGCAGGAGCTCGTGACAGCGCGTGCACGGGAACGTCTGCGGGCTGAGGACTTCACCGATGAGCAGATCGAGAGGGTCTTCGAGCACGTGCCTGTTGCCACTCACAACCAGCGCGGGCTCGGGACCCTTCACATTGGATGGATGGAGCAGTGTTCAGCCGAGATCGAGGCGTCGGAGTTGCTCGAGATCATCGAGGGCTCCATGTCCTCTGAGATCTATGAGCTGATGAAGCGCTCCGATGAGGTTGAGGTGGTTGAAAAGGCTCATCGCCGCCCTCGCTTTGTGGAGGACTGCGTACGCGAGATGATCGCAGGGGTGGTGAGTCGCTTCCCCGAGCTTCCCGACGGGAGCTTCGTGTCAGCGCGTCAGGAGAACCTCGAGACGATCCACCAGCACAACGTCATTGCCGAGCGACACGGGCTCATGTGCGAGTTGCGCCACGAGATCGAGGGGCAACTGCCGGCCCCGCATCAGACGACGCTGGACGAGTGGCTCGACGGAAGTAGTCGAGGCCCGACAGCACCGTGATGGCTACTGCCAGGTAGACGAGCAGCGAGACCCACAGGGGCGAGCCGTGCACCGCGATCACAGCCAGTATCGCGGCGATTTGCACGCAGGTCTTCACCTTGCCGAACATCGAGGCTTCGATCACCACTCCCGACTGGGTGGCGTTCATTCGCAGCATCGTTACCGCCAGCTCGCGGGCGATGATCACCATCGCCACCCACCCTTCCAGGCGATGCAGTGAGACGAGCGAGAGCAGTGCCCCCACGATCAGCAGCTTGTCGGCGAGCGGATCCATCAGCTTGCCGAAGGTTGTGATCGAGTCACGCGTGCGCGCCAAATAGCCATCGACGAAGTCGGTGAGCGAGGCGAGCGCGAACACCACTGCGGCAAGCACGTCACCCGAGGGCGTGTTGCCGAGCAGCGCGACGACGAGTACGGGCACCAGCATGATGCGCAGCACCGTCAGCACATTGGGAAGGTTCAGGGGAAGCATCGACTCAAGCCATTATGTCCGCAATGGGCCGGCCATGGCAGGGTGCGCGCGGGCCAAAAATGTCGGGGACGCTCCACGGCTGCTTTGCGCGCCGAACGGGGCAAGGCTCTGGGCGCTCACGGGGCAAGGCTGGGGCGCACATGGGCACGAAGGCTCGGGTGCGCATCGGCAGGAACCGTCACCGCCCGGGTTCGTGGTGCTCCGATCGATAGGGTGTGCTCGATGCCCCTGATCCCGATGGTCATAGAGCGCACTGCCCGCGGCGAGCGCGAGTTCGACATCTTCTCGCGGTTGCTCAACGAGCGAATCATCTTCCTGGGCACCCCCATCGAAGATCAAGTGGCCAATCTCGTGGTGGCCCAGCTCCTACATCTCGAGTCACAGGACCCCGAAAAGGACATCTCGATCTACATCAACTCGCCTGGCGGAAGCGTCTACTCGGGCCTTGCGATCTACGACACCATGCGGTTTGTCAGGCCCGACATCCACACGATGTGCGTTGGCGTGGCCATGTCGATGGGCTCGCTGCTCCTGGCGGGCGGCACGAAGGGCAAGCGGGCGGCGCTACCGAACTCACGCATCCTGATACATCAGCCCTCGGCTGGCTTTGAAGGCCAGTCAACGGACATCGAGATCCATGCACGCGAGATCCTCAACGTGAGGGAGCGGCTCGACGAGATCTACGCCGAAAACACTGGCCTCTCCAAGGAGCAGGTGCGCGAAGACATGGAGCGCGACCGCTTCTTCACTGCCGAGCAGGCGCTCGAGTACGGTCTAATCGACCGCGTGCTCGAGCCCCACTGATTACCCCTCGGGCGCGGCTCTTTCGTGGGCTAGTTTCTGGGAGGAGTGGCCGGCAGGGCCGGCCGGGTCGTTCTGTTGGTCTGGCACAGGCCGGGCAAGCCACTATTCTCGCCGAGTTCCATGGGCCGACTTAGCTTTCTAGAGCGCCTCACGCTGTCCGCGATCGCTCTGCTCGCTGTGCTCGCGGGCGTGGCTAACTACGGGACATGGGCGCCCGTGCCTCGCTTTGCCATTGCCACGGTTGCGCTTGCCGGCTTGGCGTGGGTGGTGTCGTTTGCCACCGAGCAACTCGGCGAGCGTTTTGGGCCCGCGATCACGGGCATGCTCCAGTCCACGCTTGGCAACCTGCCGGAGTTGTTTGTGGTCGTGTTCGCCCTACAGAAGGGCGAGCTCGTGGTGGCCCAGACCGCGATTGTGGGCTCGATTTTCGCCAACGCCATGCTCGTGCTTGGACTCGTGATCGTGGTTGGCGCGCACAGGTCCACCGACGGCATCATGCGCTTTTCGCATCGCCTCCCGCGTGACACCGCCACACTCTTGCTCGTCACCGTGTTCATCATCGTGCTGCTAGGCCTCTCGCTGGCCTCGCACGATCCGGCGAGCCATCATGTGAAGGCCATCTCGGCGGTAGGGGCGGTGAGCTTGCTTGTGGTGTACATCGCGTGGGTGGTGCCCTACCTGCGCGCCGACACGCTTCCCGGAGCAGAGAACGAGGGAAAGTCTGGGGATTCGGCGAGCAGTGGCAGTGGCGCGCCGCAGTCCAGCGTCGAGCTGGGCGAGCGTGATGCTGGGCTCGAGGCTGCCGTCGAGCTGAGCGAGCGTGAGGGCCCGCGTCTCTCACTGTCGTTCACGCTCACGTTGCTGTTCTGCGGTGGTATCGCCTCGGCCTTTGTCTCTGACTGGTTTGTCAACGCACTCTCGCCGGCAATCGCCCAGTTGCATATCTCCCAAGCGTTTGCGGGCCTTGTGATCGTGGCGATTGCCGGCAACGCGGTCGAGAACACAGCCGGGGTTGTGCTCGCCTGGAAGGGGCGCTCGGATCTAGCGATCTCGGTGGTGAAGAACTCCGTGGCCCAGATCGCGGCGTTCCTGTTCCCGCTGCTCGTGTTGATCTCGTTCTTGCTGGCCACCACGCTCACGTTCGCGCTCGCCCCCGTATACATCGGCGCGCTGCTTGTCATGGCGCTCGCGATGTGGCAGGTGACAGCCGACGGTGAAGCGGCGGCGTTCGAGGGTTGGGCGCTTGTAGCGCTGTATGTGATTCTGGCGACGCTGACGCTGTACGAGTAAGCCTCAGCCTTTTAGCAGCCCGCCCACCAGCGCCCCCGCCACGCCTCCGGTGGCTGCGGCGCTGCTATTGCTCTCCACACCCTCCTGGGGGGCGATGAACATCGTTTGGATCGCCAATCGACCCGGCCCCGTAAAGCGGTTCCAGATGAGCTTGCCCCCGCCTCCGAACATCCCTGACTTGAGGCCCATGGTGACCGCCTCGAGCTTCACCGTTGGGTCCTTGAACAGCCATGCACCTGGCTCCACGTCGATCTGCTCGCCCGCATCGAGCGCCACGACGAACACGTTGCCATGGCCGTGCAACCACACGAGCGCATCTCCGTCGGTGGCGCGGAACTTGTCCATGAAGAACCCCGATCCGCCGAGCAGCATGCTCTGAACGCCCTGGATTCGCTCGAAGCTGTAATCGAGGTTGTTGGTCGCCGCAACGAACTGGTGCTCACGCACGTCCAGTCCCTCACCCTGGCGCAGATGAAGCGGCACGCACTGCCCCGGCGAATCTCGCGAGAACGCGATCCTGCCCGCCCCCGCGGTGCGAATCACGAAGTACTCCATCCCGGCGATCTTGCGCTTTACGCCTCCTGGGAGCTTCTTCAGCTCGACGTTCACGCCAACCTGCTTCCACAGCAGCACGTGATGCTCGAACATCACGCTTGCGCTCCCCACCTCCACCTGGAGCTCGGGAACCAGCTCCCCACGTATGTGGTAGGTGACGCCCGCGAAGCTCTCGTCTTGGACGGTAGCCTCTATTGGCTCCGGCAGATGCATGGCTTGTTCTCCTTCGCGCTATTCCTGAGTGGGGTCTCTGAGTGGATCGGGCCTCTACGGGGCCCGATAGCACGCTTATCGGCACTCCCCGTCCCGACGTTAGCCCCGCGCCACGATCGCTCCGCCGCGCCGCACGCCGCGCCGCGCTAGACTTTGCGGCACCTCGCGCCTGGGCGGGGTTTTTCTTTCGTCCGGGCGTAGCTGTCGACAACCACGCAGGGATCTTTAGCTATGGCTCGCGGAGATGTTCGAATTGCTATCACCCTCGCCTGCGAGGAGTGCAAGCATCGCAACTACCAAACAAATAAGAGCAAGCGCAACAACCCCGACCGGGTGAGTCTGCGCAAGTACTGCCGCTGGTGTCGTCGGCATACCAGCCACCGGGAGACTCGCTAGCGCGGGAGCGCTGCTGTGGCCCGTGACCGCAAGCGCGCAAGGCAACGCCGCCCAAGGCCCGTTCACGAGGGGGCATCGGCCCCATCCCAAAGCGGCCCCAGGCGCGGCGATCTCCCGGGAGCGCTCTCCCACACCGGCGATGTCGACGAGTTCGATGCCGCGCTCATCCGCGGTGCCGGCGGCGTCCCGGTTGAGAAGCAGGCAGAGCGCAACGGCGACTCCACGCCAGAGGCGCCTGCGGCTGAGCTCGTGTCCACGGGCGGAGGGCGTGGCGGCCGTCGCGGAGGCAGCGATGAGTCGGTCCTCGACCAGCTGCCAGAGCCGGCGGCCCCGGATGGAGCGACGCCGGCCACTCGGTCGTCGCAGCCACTTCCTCGTCGTGCCGTGGCCTTCCTGCGCGCCAGCTGGGCCGAGCTCCAGCGTGTGCAGTGGCCCGATCGTCGCCAGGTCACCCAGGCCACGACGGTGGTCCTTGGGTTTGTCGCTGTGGCGGGCCTGTATCTTGGTGCCGCCGACTGGGCAGCCCAGAAGATCGTCAACTTCATCCTCTGACGCCCGATGACCTGCCTGACGCCCGATGACCGGCGCATATCTGCGTCCTCGCTCGCTCGTGTGCCCACCAGCACACTTCGCTCACTGCGTCCTGGATCTGCTTGGTCCTCGAACGTCAGGAGGCTCGTGTGATAGGCGCATTTTCGTTCGAACACGGAGCACACTTCGCTCACTGCGTCCTTGACCTGCTTGGTCATCGAACGTCAGAGCGCTAAGCGCGATACCGTCTCGCTCCGTCCGGCCCACCTAATCTTGCCCTGTCTTATCCACCAATTTGAGCTGTCAGGAAGCTGAATGTTTCGTTGGTATGTCGTCAACACCTACTCCGGTCACGAGAACAAGGTCAAGCACAATCTCGAGCACCGTGTTGTATCGCTTGGCCAGCAGCGTGCCGTGCGCAACGTCGTCGTTCCCACCGAGTCGGTCTCAGAGATGAAGGACAACCAGAAGATCACCGTCGAGAAGCGCACCATGCCGGGCTATGTGCTCGTCAACATGGAGCTCAACGAGGACTCCTGGGGCGTGGTGAAGGGCACCCCCGGCGTCACCGGGTTCGTCGGATCCTCCCAGGAGCCGGTGCCGCTCACCCAGGTCGAGGTCGACCGGCTGCTCCATAAGGAGGTCGCCACCGCGCCCCGCACCCGTGCCCAGTTCACGATCGGAGAGACTGTCAAGGTGGTCTCTGGGCCGCTCTCAGACTTCTCTGGAGAGATCTCCGAGATCAACGACGACGCCGCCAAGCTCAAGGTCCTGGTATCAATCTTCGGCAGGGAGACTCCTGTCGAGGTCGGTTTTGATCAGGTGAAGAAGCTCTAATGGCTAAGAAGGTACTGACAACAATCAAGCTGCAAGCGCGTGGCGGCCAGGCATCTCCGGCCCCGCCGGTTGGCCCTGCCTTGGGCCAGCACGGCATCAACATCATGGAGTTTTGCAAGGCCTTCAACGCACAAACCCTCAGCGACACCGGCACCATCATCCCGGTGGTCATCACCGTCTATGAGGATCGCTCGTTTACGTTCGTCACAAAGACTCCTCCAGCCGCCGTGCTCATCCGTCAGGCGCTCAAACTGGAGAAGGGCTCCGGCGAGCCAAATCGCAACAAGGTGGGCACAATCACCGACGCCCAGCTGCGCGATATCGCTGAGCGCAAGCTCGCCGACCTCAACGCGCACGATGTCGATCAAGCGGTCAAGATCATTGCCGGCACAGCTCGCTCCATGGGTGTCGAGGTAGCGTCATGAGCGCTCACGGACGTCGTCACAGGGAGGGACTACAGAAGGTCGACCGCGAGCGCGAGCACCCACCGGCCGAGGCGGTGGCGCTCGTCAAGAGCCTCGCGAGCGCCAAGTTCGACGAGTCGGTCGAGATCCACGTCCGCACAGGCCTGAATGTGCGCCACGCCGATGAGCAGCTGCGCGGCACCATTGCGCTCCCCAACGGCCTCGGTAAGGACGTCAAGGTCATTGTGTTCGCCCAGGGCGATAAGGCCCGCGAGGCCGAGCAAGCTGGAGCCGACGTGGTCGGCGCTGAGGATCTAGCCAAGCGCATCGAGGAGGACGGCTTCGACGACTTCGACGTCGCCATCGCCACGCCCGACCTCATGTCCGTGGTGGGCCGCCTCGGCCGTGTGCTCGGTCCATCCGGCAAGATGCCCAACCCGAAGGTCGGCACGGTCACGATGGACGTTGCCAAAGCGGTGGAGGACTCCAAGTCCGGCAAGGTCGAGTACCGCACCGATCGCACCGCCATCGTGCACATGGTCATCGGCAAGGCCTCCTTTGACGAGCAGCGGCTGCTCGAGAACTACGCCGCGGTTGTCGAAGAGCTCGTCCGCGCCAAGCCATCGGCCGCCAAGGGTCGCTATCTGTGCACAATCACGATGACCTCCACCATGGGTCCCGGCGTCAAAGTAGACCCAACCCGCACACGCGACATCCTCGAAGAGGCAGCCGCAGCCTGATCTAATCAACCACTCACCGCCCAAGACCCCCGGCACCGCCGACCGATCTGTGATCGGCGGAGAAGACCGGGACAGGTGGAGCGAACGAAAGCGGTTCACCCCCGCTCTCGACGCCCCCCTGCACGTGGGCGTCTGAGCTTTTTCAAGAGAGCAAGGGAAGAGATGAACCGAGAGCAAAAGGCAGCCACGATAGAGGCGCTCGCAGCGGAGATTGACGGGTCGGACGCCGTCTTCGCCGTGGACTACCGAGGCATCACGGTAGCCCAGGTAGCTGAGCTGCGCTCGAGATTGCGTGACGCCGATGCCACCTTCCAGGTGGTCAAGAACTCCCTTACCGAACGTGCTGCCGACCAGGTGGGCGCCGAGTCGCTCAAGTCGCTTCTTTCAGGTCCCACCGCGCTCACCTTCGTTCGCGGTGACGCCGCACTCGCCGCGAAGGCCATCGCCGACCAGGCACGGGTCACCCAACTGCTCCCGTTCAAGGGTGGCTTGATGAACGGCGACGTGCTTGACGCCGACCAGATTCGTGCGATCTCCCGGCTGCCCTCGCGCGAAGTCCTCTACGGCCAGCTGGTCGGCATCGTCGCCTCGCCCATCTCTGGTCTCGTGCGCACCCTGAGCGCGCTCGTCGGCGGCCTCGCGGTTGCTCTCGGGCAGGTGCGCGAGAAGAAGGAGTCAGGCGAGATCCCAGCGGGCGAGCCGCCCGCCGTCGAGGCCGTGCCCGTTGAGGCGGCTCCGTCTGCTGAGGCGCCCCCCGAGGAGACGGTCGCCGAGGAGAAGTCTGCGGAGGAGACACCTGCGGAGGAGACACCTGCGGAGAAGGGCACAGCCAAGGATGAGGCTCCGGTTGAGGAGCCCATCGCCCAGGAGCCCCCACCTGCCGAAGATCCTCAGGCTCCAGGGGCTTCCCGAGAGGAGCCCCAAGACCAAGCTGAGTCGGTGTCTGAGCCGACGCAAGACGACAACAACACGGACGCATCGGCGCAAGAGCAGCCCGAGAGCGCCGAAGCGACCAAGGAGGACTGACCGATGGCTACAAGTACACAAGATTGGATAGAGGAGCTCAAGGGCATCTCGGTGCTCGAGCTCGCCGAGCGCATCAAGGCGCTGGAGGAGGAGTTCGGCGTCTCGGCAGCGGCCGTGGCTGCCCCGGCGGCGGCCGCCCCCGGCGGCGGTGGCGGCGAGGCAGCCGAGGAGGAAGGTCCCACCACTGTGGATGTGATCCTCACGGCCGCTGGCGACAAGAAGATCCAGGTGATCAAGGTCGTGCGATCGGCCACTGGACTTGGCCTGAAGGAGGCCAAGGCGCTCGTCGATGAGGCCCCCAAGCCCGTCAAGGAGGGCATCGAGCGCGAGGAGGCCGACAAGCTCAAGGCCGAACTCGAGGAGGCCGGAGGCAGCGTCGATTTGAAGTAGGACTCAACGCCTCCCAGCAGGCCACTCGTCCGTCCTTTCGGCGGCGTCCATTAGTAGGAATCCTTGCTACTATCGGGCGTCGCTGGAGGCTCGATCGAGGAGGAGGGACACGGTCGAGATGAAGTCGCCGCTCGTCTTGCTGATCGCGCTGTTGAGCCTTAGCATCGTCGCGTGCGGCAGCGCAAGCAAAGGCACGAGCTCAACTGCCCAGGTGTCTACCGGCACCTCTGTGTCTACCAACACCTCTAGTTCCAGTAGCGCTGGGCCCTCGGACGCTCCCAGGACCAAGCGGATCGAGGAAAACGAAGTGGGTGGCGAGCACGACAAGGACGATTACCTGCCTCGGAGAGAAGATGACCACCACAACGGCCTCGCACGGAGCTTTGGGCACCCCGCCACTGCGGCTGATGTGCAAGCGGTCACGGTTCTCCTCAAGCGCTACTACGCGGCAGCGGTGGCGGACGACGGGGCGAAGGCATGTCCGATGGTTGACTCTGCTCTTGCCAAAGCAATGCCCGTGGACTACGGCCAATATGGCGCGCCATACCTACATGGCGGTAAGACCTGCGCTGTGCTGCTGTCGCGGCTGTTCAACATGAACATCACCTGTTGACCGCCGAGGTCCCTCAGCTCGAGCTTCTCAGCGTTGGTGTGGAAGGCAACTTCGGATTAGCGCTGCTGGGGTTTGGGTCACTGCCCGAACGCCAGCTTAGTCTCGAGCGAGAAGCTGGAGCCTGGAAGGTTGCAGCGGTGCTCGACGGCGAAGTGACCTAGCGTCGCACGGCGGAGAGTCGTCTGTTCGTCTGTCCGCCGCACCCAACGGCCGGTTCCGATTTCTCGCGGATCTCTCGTTTGTCCGGTACAATCCCGCCGGCTGGCCGATAGTCGCAGCCACCCAAAGCAGCACGATGCCGCGCCACATACGCGGTTGTCAGGGGTGGGGTCCGTGAGCGCTGGCTGCCCCCACTTGAGGGCGCCGATAGTCTGTGCTATCTTTGGTGGTCGCGCGTTTGCGCCCGCTTTTGCCCGTCTCTCGCCCTCCGAAGGAGTCATTTCTTGGCTGCTGTTGATGCTCTCCGGACGCGCCGGTCCTTCGCGCGTCTGACCAAGTCTGTCGACGTACCCAACCTCATCGATATCCAGCGCCGCTCGTTTTTGTGGCTCACCGACCCGCAAAAGGGCGGTTTGCGCGAGACGATCGACGATATCTCTCCCATCGAGGACTACACCGGCAATCTTGCCGTCCAGTTCGGCGAGTTCGTCTTCGACGAGCCCGTTGCCTCGCTGGAGCAATGTCGCGAGAAGGATTTGACATATGCCCGTCCGCTGACGGTCACGGTTGCGTTCATCAATCGCGAGACCGGTGAGATCCGCGAGCAGTCGGTGTTCATGGGCGACTTCCCATGGATGACCGAGCGTGGCACGTTCGTCATCAACGGCACCGAGCGTGTCGTCGTGACCCAGCTCGTGCGCTCCCCTGGCGCCTATTTGATGGAGCCCAAGGACCGCGAGAAGCAGGTGTTTATCGCCAACCTGATGCCCGCTCGTGGCTCGTGGCTCGAGCTCGAGATCGACAAGAAGGGCAAGGTGTTCGTCCGCATCGATCGCAAGCGCAAGCTGCCTGTGACCGTGCTGCTGCGCGCGATGGGCTACGCGACCGATGAGGAGATCTTGCGGCTGTTTGAGAACTCCCACTACATCCGCAACACGATCGAAGCCGACACCGAGCAGACCCGCACCGAAGAGGGCGCTCTGATCGAGCTGTTCAAGAAGCAGCGGCCCGGCGAGCCCCCCAGCGTGGAGAACGCCAAGGCGTTGCTCAACCAGCTGTTCTTCGACCCCAAGCGCTACGACCTCACCCGCGTGGGGCGCTACAAGCTCAACTCGCGTCTCGGGCTCGACATCGACATCGACACGCGCACGCTCACCCACGACGACATCCTCGCGCTCGTCAAGGAGCTCGTGTCGTTGCCCAAGCGACTCGGGATGCCCGAGGAGCCGGAGATCGAGATCAAGGACTATGCCGCCGAGGCGATGAGCATGCCGCGGGAGCCCGTCGACGAGCACCTCGACGAGTACGAGCACTTCGGCAACCGCCGCCTGCGTACGGTTGGCGAGCTGATCCAGGAGGCCTTCCGCATCGGCCTCTACCGCATGGAGCGGGTAGTGCGTGAGCGCCTCACCACCGAGGACGCCGACACGATTACACCGCAGACGATCATCAACATCCGCCCAGTTGTGGCAGCGTTGAAGGAGTTCTTTGGCTCCTCCCAGCTCTCCCAGTTCATGGATCAAACCAACTCCTTGGCTGGACTCACACATAGGCGGCGCTTGTCTGCCCTTGGCGCCGGTGGGCTCACACGCGAGCGCGCGCCGATCGAGGTACGCGACGTGCACCCCACCCATTACGGGCGCATGTGCCCGATCGAGACGCCTGAGGGTCCGAACATCGGCCTGATCGGCTCGCTCTCCTCCTTCGCGGAGGTCTCCGAGTACGGGTTCGTCACCACCCCTTACCGCGTTGTCAAGGATGGCATCGCTACCGAGGAGGTTGTGCGCCTAGACGCAAACCAGGAGGAGGAGCAGCTGATCGCTCAGGCCAACACGCCGATCGATCCGAAGACCGGCAAGTTGCTTGACAAAGAGATCCTGTGTCGCACCCAGGCAGGTCAGTACGTGACGGTTGGTCCAAAGGACGTGGATCTAGTCGATGTCTCTCCAGAACAGATCTGGTCGGTTGCCACGGCCATGATTCCGTTCCTCGAGCACGACGATGCCAACCGGGCGTTGATGGGCTCCAACATGCAGCGTCAGGCCGTTCCGCTGCTGAAGACAGATGCTCCGCTTGTGGGCACCGGCATGGAGCGTCGTGCTGCGCTCGACACGGGTGACGTGTTGCTGGCACGCAACACCGGCACGATCGAGTTCGTCGATGCCAACAGGATTGTGATCGAGACATCCGATGGTCGCGACGAGTACGAGCTGCAGAAGTTCATGCGTTCCAACCAAGGCACGCTCATCCACCACAAGCCACGGGTCAGTGCGGGCCAGAAGGTGAAGGCGGGCGACGTGCTTGCCGACGGCTCCGCTACCGACAAGGGTGAGATGGCGCTCGGCAAGAACCTGATGGTGGCCTTCATGTCCTGGGAGGGCTACAACTTCGAGGACGCCATCATCCTCTCCAAGCGTCTCGTGCAGGACGACGAGCTCACCTCGATCCACATCGAGGAGTACGAGATCGATGCCCGCACCACCAAGCTCGGCGACGAGGAGATAACCCGCGACATTCCCAACCGCTCGGAGGAGTCGCTGCGCAACCTCGACGATCGCGGCATCGTGCGCGTCGGCGCCGAGGTTGCCTCGGGCGATCTGCTCGTCGGCAAGGTCACGCCCAAGGGCGAGACCGAGCTCACCGCCGAGGAGAAGCTGATTCGCGCCATCTTCAAGGAGAAGGCCCGCGAGGTCAGGGACACCTCGCTGAAGGTGCCCCACGGCGAGGGTGGCGTTGTAATCGACGTGATGACCTTCAGCCGTGACGAGGGCGACGATCTGCCGCCCGGCGTCAACGACCTCGTGCGTGTGTTCGTTGCCAAGAAGCGCAAGATCTCCGAGGGCGACAAGCTCGCGGGACGCCACGGCAACAAGGGTGTCATCTCAAAGATCGTCGACCAGCAGGACATGCCGTTCCTGGAGGACGGCACTCCGGTCGACGTGATCCTCAATCCGTTGGGTGTTCCGAGCCGCATGAACGTAGGCCAGATCCTCGAGACGCATCTCGGCTGGGCAGCGGCCCAGGGCTGGTACGACGACGGCACGGACGCCTACAAGGAGGCGAGCGCCGAAGATGGCAAGACCCGTGTGTACGTGGCCACGCCTGTCTTCGACGGGGCAACCGTGGAAGACGTAGATACTGCGCTAGTCAAGTGGCAGGACGCCCACGAGGGTCGTATCCGCATGGACATCGACAAGTCCCGTCGCGTCGGTGAGCAGGCCTCGGGCAAGATGACGCTCTTCAACGGTCGCAGCGGCGAGCCCTTCGCCGAGCAGGTCACCGTTGGCTACATGTACATCCTCAAGCTCTTGCATCTCGTCGATGACAAGATCCACGCCCGCTCCACTGGGCCCTACTCGCTTGTCACTCAGCAACCGCTGGGCGGCAAGGCACAGTTCGGCGGTCAGCGTTTCGGCGAGATGGAGGTATGGGCACTGGAGGCATTTGGTGCCGCCTACACCCTCCAGGAGATGCTCACCATCAAGTCCGACGACACCGTGGGTCGCGTAAAGGCCTACGAGGCGATCGTCAAGGGCGAGAACATCGCCGAGCCGAGCATCCCCGAGTCGTTCAAGGTGCTGCTGAAGGAGATGCAGTCTTTGGCGCTCGACGTCGGCGTCGTCTCCGAGGAGGGCCAGCACACCGAGTTGCGCGACGAAGACGACGACTTGCTGCGTGCCGCCGAGGAGCTCGGAATCGACCTCTCCGGCGTCAGGGCCCCCACCGGGGAGTTGAGTAGCGAGGTCGTCGCGGACGAGAACGGCGTCGAGGAGCCGACCGGGGATGTGCCGGCCGACACCGACACCGATACCGAGGACGAGGACGGCGACTCCGATGGGGTAATCGATGTGGAGAGCCTGATCGACGAGAGCATCGATCTAGAGGCGCTGGATGTGGTCGAGGAGCCGAGCGACGAGTCAAGCGACGAGCCAGTGCAGGAGACAGAGACGTAGTCCTCCCGCAGACCTCCTGTCCCCACGGGCGGGAGGCTTAACCGGGCCGAGCCGCCGGACGGGCGGCGGCTAGAAGGCCCGAGGTCGATGAGGACCTAACGCACCCCGTTTCACCCGCGAGCGAAAGCGCCACCAGATGATTGACATCAACAACTTCGACGCCATCGAGATAAGCCTCGCCTCCTCCAAGCAGATCCGCTCCTGGAGCTCCGGCGAGGTGACCAAGCCTGAGACAATCAACTACCGCACACTCAAGCCCGAGAAGGATGGGCTTTTCTGTGAGCGCATCTTCGGTCCCACCAAGGACTGGGAGTGCTACTGCGGCAAGTACAAGCGTGTCCGCTACAAGGGCATCGTGTGCGAGCGTTGCGGCGTGGAGGTTACGCGCTCGAAGGTTCGTCGCGAGCGCATGGGCCACGTCGATCTCGCCGCTCCCGTCAGCCACATCTGGTTCTTCAAGGGCGTTCCCAGTCGTATCGGCTATCTGCTGGACATGGCTCCCAAGGAGCTCGAGAAGGTGCTCTATTTTGCTGCTTCGATCGTCACCTGGGTCGATGACGAGGCTCGCGCCAAGGACCTCGACACGCTCGAGAAGGAGGTCAACAAGGTTCTCGATTCCTACGCGGCAGAGTTGCAAGAGCGCGTGCTCGAACTGCGCGAGTCGCTGGGACGTCGCGAGAAGTACCTGCAGAGCGGCAAGCAAACCTCATTCAACGACGAAGATCATTTGTGGGCCGATTCGCTCGATCTCAACCTCGCAAAGATCTCCGATGAGGAACGCGAGAAGCTCATCAAGGAGCTCAACAAGACCTTCGAGGCCGATATCGCCGACACCGAAGCCTACGTCGAGGACGGGGCCGAGCGGATGCGTAACGTGTGGGAGCTCTTCAAGACGATGGACTCCAAGCAGATCGAGCACGACGAGACCACCTTCCGTGAGCTCAAGGAACGCTTTGGATCCTCCTACGGCTTCGGTGAATACTTCCGCGGAGGCATGGGTGCCGAGGCGATCCGCGACCTGCTCCAGCAGGTCGATCTCGAGTCAGAACGTACAGAACTAGAGGAGCAGGTCAAGACCGGCAAGGGCCAGAAGCAGGCGCGTGCTGTCAAGCGCTTGAAGGTGGTCAGCGCGTTCATCCAGTCAGGCAACAAGCCCGAGATGATGGTGCTCGACGCGGTGCCGGTGATCCCGCCGGAGCTGCGCCCGATGGTGCAGCTCGACGGTGGACGCTTCGCCACCTCTGACCTCAACGATCTCTACCGTCGCGTGATCAACCGCAACAACCGCCTCAAGCGGCTGCTCGATCTCGGAGCGCCCGAGATCATCGTCAACAACGAGAAGCGCATGCTCCAAGAGGCCGTTGACGCGCTGTTCGACAACGGTCGCCGCGGCCGTCCCGTTACCGGCCCGGGCAACCGTCCGCTGAAGAGTCTCTCAGACATGCTCAAGGGCAAGCAGGGACGCTTCCGTCAGAACCTGCTCGGCAAGCGCGTTGACTACTCCGGTCGCTCGGTAATCGTGGCCGGCCCCTACCTGAAACTGCACCAGTGCGGTTTGCCGAAGATCATGGCGCTCGAGCTGTTCAAGCCATTCATCATGGCCCGGCTCGTGGAGCGCAAGTCCGCGCAGAACATCAAGGCCGCCAAGAAGATGGTCGACTCGATGATCGGCGAGGTGTGGGACGTGCTCGAGGAGGTAATCCACGAGCACCCGGTGCTGCTCAACCGGGCGCCGACGCTCCACCGTCTCGGCATCCAGGCATTCGAACCGCTGCTCGTCGAGGGCAAGGCGATTCAGGTGCACCCGCTGGTTTGTCACGCCTTCAACGCCGACTTCGACGGGGACCAGATGGCTGTCCACCTACCGCTGTCGGCGGAGGCCCAGGCGGAGGCGCGCATCCTGATGCTCTCCTCCAACAACATCCTCAGCCCGGCTCATGGCGCGCCGCTTGCCACGCCAACCCAGGACATGATCCTGGGTGCCTACTACCTCACCTATGGGCTTGAAGCGGAGGAGCTCTCCAAGATCGACCGAGCAACCTATGAGCCTCGCCCGCACGTGTTCCGCACCGCCCAAGAGGCGGAGCTCTCTTATGAGGCAGGTGTGGTGAAGTTGCACGACATCGCCGAGTTCCGTCCGTTTGGGCGCGAGGGCGGGCATCTGCTCACGACGGTTGGCAGGATCATCTACAACGATCGCATCGAGCGAGCGCTCGCCGAGGCGCTCGGCGATCAGTTCGATGCGTCGAAGTATGTGTTCGTCAACCAGTCGATGAAGAAGCGCGACACCACGCGTTTGATAGACGCGCTGGTACAGACCTACGGCGCCACCACGATCTCGTTGGTGCTCGACGCGTTCAAGGACCTCGGCTTCAAGTACGCCACGCAAGCCGGCATCACCATCTCCAAGAACGACGTCGTGATCCCGCCCGAGAAGCAGTCGATTCTCGACAAGTACGACAAGCTGGTGGGTGACATCACAGACCAGTACGACATGGGTCTCATAACCCAAGAGGAGCGCCACGAGGCGGTTGTCGAGAAGTGGAACGCCGCCACCGACGAGGTGGCAGAGGCGATGATCCAGAACCTCGACACACTCAACCCCATCTTCATGATGGCCAACTCGGGTGCTCGTGGCTCCTTCAAGCAGATTCGCCAGCTCGCTGGAATGCGCGGCTTGATGGCAAATCCGAAGGGCGAGATCATCGAGCGGCCGATCAAGTCCAACTTCATGGAGGGGCTGTCGGTGCTCGAGTACTTCATCTCCACCCACGGCGCCCGAAAGGGTTTGGCAGACACCGCTCTGCGTACCGCCGACTCGGGCTACCTGACCCGGCGACTGGTGGATGTGGCTCAGGACGTCATCATCCGCGAGGTCGACTGTGGCACCCAGGAATACATCGAGATGACGGTTTGGAACGATGGTGGGGAACCGAACGAAAACCTCGTGGGACGCACAGCTGCCCAGCCGATCACCACCAAGCGCGGACGTATGCTGGCCGAGGGCAACGAGGAAATCGGACGTCAGCAGCTCGCCGACATCGTGGAGGCGTTCTCCGAGGAACACGAGAAGGGTACGAGTGTCACCGTTCCAGTTCGTTCCGTGCTCAAGTGCAGGGCACCAAGCGGCGTTTGCCAAGCCTGTTATGCCCGTGCGATGGCCACCGGCCAGACTGCTCAGATCGGCGATGCCGTGGGCATCGTTGCTGCCCAGTCGATTGGCGAGCCCGGTACGCAGCTGACGATGCGTACGTTCCACACCGGCGGTGTAGCCGGCGCGGACATCACGCACGGACTGCCCCGCGTGGTGGAGCTCTTCGAGGCACGCAAGCCCAAGGGCTTGGCAAAGATCGCCGAGCAGGACGGCATCGTGTCGATAGAAGAGACAGAGAAGGCCCTTACCGTGGTCATCACCGACGAGGCTGGCGAGGAGCACCGTCACGCCTTCCCGCGTCGCACGCGCTTGTATGTGTCAAGCGGCGAGAAGATCGTGGCTGGAAAGCAGCTCAACGAGGGCTCGCTCTACCCGCACGAGCTGCTCGCCATCCGCGGGCGTACCGAGACAGAGCAGTACCTCGTCAAGGAGGTCCAGGAGGTTTACAAGTCCCAGGGCGTGGACATCAACGACAAGCACATCGAGTTGATCGTCCGTCAGATGCTCAAGAAGGTGCGCGTCGATCAGAAGGGCGACACCGACTATCTCCCGGGACAGTTCGTGGACCGCTACGAATTCGCGACCGCCAACGACGAGGTGATCGCCAAGGGTGGGGAGACCGCTCAGTACGAGGACATCATCCTCGGCATCACCAAGGCATCGTTGAACACCGACTCGTTCCTCTCGGCGGCCTCCTTCCAAGAGACCACCAAGGTGCTCACCGACGCATCGCTGGAGGGCAAGATCGATCGTTTGAACGGTCTGAAGGAGAACGTGATCATCGGCAAGCTGATCCCGGCCGCCACCGGTCTCAAGCGCTACCGGCGGATCGAGATCGAACCCTCCGAGCCGCTTCCCCGGGCGATCGACGACGTCGGTCTGCTCGATCAGGAGGAGATCGCCGCGGAGCTCGGTCTCGCCGACGGCGAGGCCCTCAGCGCTGGCTACGGGAGCGAGTTCGATGCCGATCTCGCTTCGCTCGAGAAGATCGGGGCGGGCAGTTCAGACCCCGGCTTCGTCGAGGGACTCGGCGAGCTCGAGATCCCAGAGGAGTCGGGCGAGTAACGGATCTGGGGGGCACCACCTGGTACTCCCCTCCTCTGTTTGACAGCGGCGCATGCGCCGCTGTCCGCCCGGCACATGTGCCGGGCGTCGGGGGCGAGCATGCTCGCCCCCGTTACCTATGACTCTGGAAGCGCAAGCGCAGCCGCCCAACCCTCGAGAATCTCCGCCTCCAACTCGGTGAGGCCGCTTGCGGGCAATGTCTCCACGAGCAGCGTTGGCGCGCTCCGGGTGCTTGCCCACTCGTGGCATGCGTCGTTGAAAGCGTCGTCGATCCAAGCCAGTGGCCTGGTCGCGCTCGCATAGGCGTCGATCGCGTCGAGCTTCCAGTGGGCGTTCGTACGCCCCACCGAACGCTCAAAGCTCAAATGGGGCAGCGCCGGCAGGCCCAGGAGGTGGGGGAGATACTCGTTGGCCTTCTCCTCCCATCCGCTAGCCCACGCGAGCTCGAACATCGGCGCTAGCGCGAGCAGGTGCTCGGCTGCTCTGGACGAAAGAAAGTGGGGTATGCCGTCGATCGAATGGAACGATCCCTCGGGCCGTGACTCGGGCTCGAACGAGAACAGCGAGATCACCCCGTCGATGTCCACCAGCAGCAGGGGGCGGTCTTCGCGGTGTGGGTCGCGCGGGGACAAGTCCCCTTCGAGAGCTGGTCGTTGGTCTTTAGCTTGCACTGAGGTCAGCACCGGTAATCTGCCGGAGACGCGACAGGGCAGTAAAGCATCGGTCGTCCTCTGCCGATGGATCAGTCCGTCCAGCCTCCAACTATGACTCTTGATCTAGGCATACTCCTCGCGCTCGCCTGCGCTTTCGTGGCCAACCTTGGCTTCTTCTACAAGTTCCGGGGCGCCAACTCGGTTGCACGCGTGGATGTCCGCCATCCGCTGCGCTCCGGGCATGCGCTGTTCTCCTCCAGATGGTTTGCCATCGGCATGATCGTCGCCACCGCCTCCTGGGCGCTTCACGTGGCGGCGCTCGCGCTTGCGCCCATGTCTGTCGTCCAAGTCGCCCTCGCCGCCGGGGTCGTACTGATCGCCGTGATGGCCGATCGCATGTTCGGCTTCAAGGTAGGTCGGCGACAGTGGCTCGGGCTTTGGCTGACAGCCGCCGGTCTCGTGATGCTTGGATTGACCCTCCCCGCCATGCATGGCGCCCACTCCCACTTCTCCGACCCCGCGATGATCTCCTTCGAGGCGGGCCTGTTCGGTCTCGGTGGGCTGCTCATCATGGGTCCCCGCATGGGTGGCCCGGTTGAGCACCACGGCATGATGCTCGGCGCCGCCTCGGGCATCCTCTTCGGAGTCTCCGACACCTCGATCAAGGCGCTCACGGGCATCGTCGGCGCCCACGGCCCGCTAGGGGTGTTGCTCAGCCCCTGGCTTGCGGTCGCTGTACTTGCCTCGATCCTCGCCTTCTACGCCTCCGCGCGCGGACTGCAGGACGGCGAAGCAGTGCCCGTCATCGCGGTCACAGGCACGGCAGCCAACATCGCCGGAGTGGCCGGTGGACTGATCGTGTTCGGCGACCCCATGCCCGCCAGCACCGTGGGCATCGTCCTGCAGTCGCTGGCGTTCGTGCTGGTGCTCGTCGCCGCGGCGCTCATGCCCGCGCCCGTACGCTCCGCCGGCATGCGCGCCAACGCTTGAGCCCCTCTCGCTCTCGGGCTTGTTCGTTGCCGGGCACATCGCCCGACATGCATGCTTGCCTCGCGCTCGATTGGATCGGCAGAGCTCTTTTGACATCGCACACGCCACCGCAGCCCCGACGCTGCTAGGATTTCGCCCCGAATGCCCACCACCTCCCAACTAGTACGCAAGGGACGCGTAGCGCCCAAGAAAAAGCTTGCAACCCCCGGCTTGAAGTCAGGCAAGGGACGCAAGAAGAAGGTCGCCGCCCCACAGCGTCGTGGAGTGTGCACCCGCGTGTACACCACCACCCCGAAGAAGCCTAACTCCGCTCTGCGCAAGGTCGCGCGCGTGCGCATCGCCGGCTCCATCGAAGTAACTGCCTACATCCCCGGCGAGGGTCACAACCTGCAGGAGCACTCGGTGGTGCTTGTCCGCGGTGGACGCGTCAAGGATCTACCTGGTGTGCGCTACAAGGTTGTGCGCGGCACGCTCGACGCCGCCGGTGTGAGCGATCGCAAGAAGGCGCGCTCCCAGTACGGCGTGAAGAAGAAGTAGCAGACTTACAAGATGCCACGTCGCGCAGCCGCCCAGGTGCGTCCGCTTGAAGCGGACTCCATACATCGATCCAAGCTCGTCCAGCAGATCATCAACAAGGTGATGCTCGACGGCAAGAAGTCAACCGCTGAGCGCATCGTCTATGACGCGCTCGCGGTGCTTGCCGAGCGCTCCGACAAGGATCCCATCGAGCAGCTCGAAGCTTCGATCAAGGCGCTCACGCCGGCGCTCGAGGTTCGCTCACGTCGCGTAGGCGGTGCCACATACCAGGTGCCTGTCGAGGTTCCCAGCGCCCGCGCTCGTACCCTCGCGGTGCGCTGGCTCGTCGAGTTCGCTCGCGCCCGCCGCGAGAAGACGATGGCTCAGCGACTCGCAAACGAGTTGCTCGATGCCCAGTCTCAGCAGGGTGGCGCCTATAAGCGCAAGGACGACATCTACCGCATGGCTCAGGCCAACAAGGCCTTCGCCCACTACCGCTGGTGAGCGGACCGATGACCGGCGCGAGGCTGCGTCCTCGGTCGCTCGCGTGCGTAGCACGCCACGCTTCCTGCGTCCTTGCCGCGCTTGGTCCTCGGCCCGCTCACACGGCCGACACCTATACACGCCAGTAGGACTCGTCGCGCCGCGTGGGCGCCTGTGTGACCTAAAACACAGATCACGGTCTTGAAGAAAGAAGGTTTGGTACCTAAACTTTCGGTGCCAAATGTCTTCGCGTTCAGTAATCGAGCAGACCGACCCGCACGCCTCGACGCGCATCGAGCGCCACGTGTGGGTGATTTGCGGTGTGGTGATCCTCGGGATGGTGATGTCGATCCTCGACACCACCATCGTCAACGTCGCGCTGCACACGCTCTCACACGATCTTCATAGCCCGCTCTCGCAGGTCCAATGGGTGATCACCGGCTACCTGCTGGCGCTCGCCGCCGTGATACCTGTCACCGGCTGGGCTGCCCGGCGCTTTGGCGCCAAGCAGGTTTATCTGACCTCCTTGGTGCTCTTCACGGCGGGCTCTGCCTTGTGTGGGCTTGCCAACTCGACGACCTCTTTGGTGGTGTTCCGCGTCTTGCAGGGCGCTGGCGGCGGCATGATCATGCCCGTGGCGATGATGATCATGGCTCAGGTGTCGGGGCCACAGCGGATGGGCAAGGTCATGGGGTATGTCTCGATGCCCGCCATGCTCGCCCCGATCCTGGGGCCGGTGGTGGGTGGCTTGATCCTCGAGAACCTGCACTGGTCCTGGATCTTCTTCGTCAACGTCCCGATCGGGGTGATCGCGTTCGTGCTCGGTTGGCGCATGCTCCCTCACACCGACTCCGGCGAGGCCGGGCGCTTGGACGTCTTGGGGCTGGCGATGCTTCCGGCCGGATTCGCCGCCATGATCTACGGCGTCAGCGAGCTTGGCTCGGGTTCTGCCTTGGGCTCGGGCAAAGTAATCGTGCCGACGATCGTCGGGGCCGTCTTGATCGTGCTCTTTTGCTTTCACGCCTTGCGCGTCGAACGGCCCCTCTTGGACATCCGCATGTACGCCAACCGTGTCTTCGCCGGCGCTGCTTTCACGAACTTCGGCCTCGGCGCCGCGCTGTTCGGCGCGATGATCCTCGTGCCGCTCTACTACCAGGAAGTGCGCGGGCAGAGCGTCATCAACACGGGTCTGCTCACCGGCCCGCAAGGGATCGGCGCATTGATTGCAATGCCACTAGCGAGTCGCCTCACACAGCGCTTCGGCGGCGGTCGTGTGGCGATGGCCGGGGTTTCGCTCTTGTGCATCAGCACAGTGCCCTTTACGTTCATCGGCGCAAGCACCTCGATCGTTGCCATCTCACTCGTGCTGGTCGTTCGTGGTTTGAGCATCGGACTGTGCTTCATGCCGGCTATGAGCGCCGCCTTCTCGGCGATGCGCCCCGACCAAATCTCCGACGCAACCCCGCAGATCAATGCCCTGCAGCGCACCGGTGGCGCGATCGGCACGGCGGTGCTCGCAGTCGTCCTGCAACGCGCCGGAGCCCATGCGCACTCCCCGACTGAGCTTGCCGGTGCCTTCGACACCGCCTACTGGTGGGCACTCGGGATCGCCGCCCTATCGCTCATTCCTTGCCTCATGTTGCTGCGCGCCGAGCGTCCCCAGCGAGAGGCAGAGTCACTTGCGACTCATCCAGAGGCGCTTGCCGACGCCGTCGGGGTCTAGGGCAAGTCTCGAGAGCAACCATGCCTCGCACAACCGAGCTCTCCTCCTCTACGCCAGCCGCTCGTGAGCAGTGGGAGGCCGAGCTTGTCGATCTCGGCAAGGCCTTTCGGCATGTCTTTCGTGCTCTGCGCCGACTACGAGGACGCGACACCCACTTGGTTGGCTCAGAGGTCAGCCACGCCCAGATGGAACTGCTGATCGAGCTCGACGAGCAGGGCCCGCTCTCCGCCGGCGAGCTAGCCGCTGCCGCACAGCTCACGCCAGGCACCGTCACGCAGATGCTCGACCATCTTGCCGAGTGCGGTCACGTAGAGCGCACCCGTTCAGATACCGATCGGCGCGTCGTCGTCACCTGCCTCACCCCTCAAGGTGAGGGCAAGGTGCAAGACAAGCGCGCCACTTGGCAGGCCCGTTGGGAGCAGGCACTTGCCGACGTCGATGCGAACGATCTGCGTGTCGCCACACGGGTACTGGAGCGCCTGGGGATGGTCTTCGACGACACCCCCCCGGAGAGCGGTTGCGGAGAGTCGGTGTAGGTTGCTTCCAGCCCAGTTGGACTCCTCAACTGGCCCGGTTGGACTCCCAACCATGGCTTCCTGATGGCCTAATTCCTCTGCTATAGTCGCCGTCTGCGGGGCGAGATGGGCGTAGCCACGAGTGCACGTTCTCGCCGAGCTAAGAGCCAGCATGGAGACCTTGAGCAAATAACGAAGCAACCGCCCGACGACCGTTAGCGCATGGGCCCGAGGGGCCCATTTTTTTGCCCTGAGTCGCCGTTGACGTTTCCCTGAGAGCGCTCACCCCAAGCCACCAGACACCGCCACCAGACACCGATAGATATCTGAACAATGCCCCGTAAGTTTCCACTCGAGAAGACCCGCAACATCGGGATCATGGCCCACATCGACGCGGGCAAGACCACGACGACCGAGCGCATCCTCTATTACACGGGGCGCACCTACAAGATCGGTGAGGTTCACGAGGGCGCCGCGGTGATGGACTGGATGGAACAGGAGCAGGAGCGCGGCATCACGATCACCTCGGCTGCCACCACCGCCGAGTGGGACGGCCACCGCATCAACATCATCGACACGCCCGGCCACGTCGACTTCACCGTCGAGGTCGAGCGCTCTTTGCGTGTGCTCGACGGAGCGATCGCTTTGTTCGACTCGGTTGCCGGCGTCGAGCCGCAGTCCGAGACGGTCTGGCGCCAGGCCGACAAGTATCACGTGCCGCGCATCGCCTACATCAACAAGATGGACCGCACCGGCGCCGACTTCGAGCAGGGTGTGCAAACGATGATCGACCGACTCGCCGCCCATCCCGTCCCGATCCAGCTTCCCATCGGCGCCGAGGGCGACTTCGAGGGCGTTGTCGATCTCGTCAGGATGAAGGCGATCGTCTACAAAGACGAGCTCGGTACCGAGCAGGAAATCGTGGAGATCCCCGAGGCGTTGGTAGAAGCAGCCGAGGTTGCTCGCGAACACCTCCTGGAGGAGGTCTCCCATTACGACGATGCTTTGCTGGAGCTGATCCTCGAGGAGGCCGAGGTTCCCGAGGATGTCCTCAAGCAGGCCATCCGCAAGGCCACGCTCTCCACGAAGCTCACCCCGGTGTTGTGTGGCTCCTCGTTCAAGAACAAGGGTGTGCAGCCGCTGCTGGACGCGGTTGTCGATTATCTACCTTCCCCGCTTGACGTGCCGGCTGTTGTCGGCTTGGAACCTGTGAAGGGCGACGGCGAGGAGCCGCAGATCGAGCGTCACGCCGACGACTCCGAGCCCTTTACGGCGCTCGCGTTCAAGATCATGGCCGACCCTTACGTCGGCAAGCTGACCTACTTCCGCGTTTACTCCGGGAAATTGGAGGCAGGCTCGCGCGTGCTCAACGTCAACAGCGGGCGCTCCGAGCGCATCGGGCGCATCCTGATGATGCACGCCAACGAGCGCGAGGAGGTCTCCGAGGTCTACGCCGGCGACATCGCGGCAGCGGTCGGCATCAAGCAGGTCATAACCGGCGATACCCTCGCTGCCCCGGATGCCCCTATCAAGCTCGAGAACATCACCTTCCCCGAGCCGGTCATCAAGGTCGCGGTCGAGCCCAAGACGAAGGTCGACCAGGAGAAGATGTCGGTCGCTTTGGGTCGTCTGGCCGAGGAGGACCCCACCTTCCAGGTGCGCACCAATGAAGAAACCGGCCAGACCGAGATCTCGGGCATGGGCGAGCTGCACCTAGAAGTGCTCGTCGATCGCATGAAGCGCGAGTTCGGTGTCGAGGCAAACGTCGGGCGTCCGCAAGTCTCCTACCGTGAGACGATCCGCGGCACGGTCGAGAAGATCGAGGGCAAGTTCGTGCGCCAGACTGGCGGCTCGGGCCAATTCGGTGTCGTCTACATCGACATGGAGCCCGCGCCCGGCGAGGGCTTTGACTTCATCAACAAGATCAAGGGTGGAGCGATCCCCTCGGAATACATTCCGGCTGTGGAGAAGGGTGTCGAGGAGGCACTCGAGAACGGCGTCAAGGCCGGCTACCCGATGGTGGACGTACGCGTCACGCTGGTGGACGGCAAGTATCACGACGTCGACTCCTCGGAGATCGCGTTCAAGGTTGCCGGCTCGCTCGCGTGCAAGGAGGCCGCCAAGCGCGCCAAGCCCGTGCTCTTGGAGCCGGTGTTCGCGGTCGAGGTCGTCACACCAGAGGACTTCATGGGCGACGTGATGGGCGATCTATCTCGTCGCCGTGGACACCTGCAAGGCTCCGAGCAACGCGGCAACGCGCTCGCGATCCACGCCAAGGTTCCCTTGAGCGAGATGTTCGGGTACGCCACCGATCTGCGTTCCAACACGCAGGGCAGGGCCAACTACACGATGCAATTCGAGGGGTACGAGGAGGTACCGCCGAACATCGCCGAGAAGATCATCGAGCAACGCACGGGAGAGCCAGTCCCGGCTTAGGTAGCCGGTATCGAGTAATCCTGAGCGATCCTCACAGCAGGCAGCAGTCAAGAAAATCCCCATTTAGATAGATTTCCCAGGTTCGCCCTACTAGCGGCGAATATCCAAGTCGATTACAGGAGCGAACACAAAGTGGCGAAGGAGAAGTTCGAGCGCGACAAGCCGCACGTCAACGTCGGCACCATCGGTCACATCGACCATGGCAAGACGACGCTGACCGCTGCCATCACAACCGTGTTGGCGGAGAAGATGGGCGGCGAAGCCCGAAGCTTCGAGGAGATCGACAACGCTCCGGAGGAGAAGGAGCGCGGGATCACCATCGCCACATCGCACGTCGAGTACCAGACCGAGAACCGTCACTACGCGCACGTCGACTGCCCCGGGCACGCCGACTACGTGAAGAACATGATCACCGGCGCCGCTCAGATGGATGGGGCGATCCTGGTTGTCTCGGCTGCCGACGGGCCGATGCCTCAGACGCGCGAGCACATCCTGCTTGCTCGTCAGGTCGGCGTTCCCTACATCGTCGTATTCCTCAACAAGGCCGACATGGTCGATGACGAGGAGCTGATGGAACTAGTGGAGGTCGAGGTACGCGAGCTGCTCTCCGAGTACGACTTCCCCGGCGACGACATTCCCTTCATCGTCGGCTCGGCCCTCAAGGCGCTCGAAGGCGACGAGGCATACAAGGACAAGATCGTCGAGCTTGCCGCAGCACTAGACAGCTACATTCCCCAGCCGGTACGCGAGCTCGACAAGCCCTTCCTGATGCCCGTCGAGGACGTCTTCACGATCACGGGTCGTGGCACAGTCGCAACCGGTCGCGTGGAGCAGGGCATTGTCAACACCGGCGACACGGTCGAGATCGTGGGCGTCCACGACACCACGACCACGGTCGTCACCGGTGTCGAGATGTTCCGCAAGATCCTCGACCAGGGTCAGGCTGGCGACAACGTTGGTTGCCTGCTGCGTGGTACCAAGCGCGAGGAGATCGAGCGTGGCCAGGTGCTGTGCAAGCCAGGCTCGATTACGCCGCACACCAAGTTCAAAGCTGAGGTCTACATCCTCAAGAAGGAGGAGGGTGGTCGCCACACTCCGTTCTTCACCGGCTACCGGCCGCAGTTCTACTTCCGCACCACCGATGTCACCGGCGTAGCGAAGCTGCCCGACGGCGTCGAGATGGTCATGCCCGGCGATAACGTCCAGATGGAGATCGAGCTGATTCAGCCGATCGCCATGGACCAGGGCCTGCGTTTCGCCATCCGAGAGGGTGGGCGCACGGTCGGCTCGGGTGTGGTCACCGAGATCATCGAGTAGTACAGAGGACGCCTCGGGTCTCCGGGGCGCCTGTTCATTGGCAGTCCGATACGACGAATTCAGCTCCACCAGTCAGGAGCGATGAGGGGCGGATCCTCATGACAGAGGAATCCGCTTTCTCTCTCGCCTGGTTGCGGGGAGTGAGATGGGCGGCGACGCCCATGGCAACAAGCCGACATAAGCGAACGAAAGCAAGTCCAGAGAACCAAGATGGCAGCTGTAACTCAAAACAAGATTCGAATCAGACTGAAGGCGTATGACACGTCCGCCATCGAGTCTGCCGCCAAGGAGATCGTGGAGACCGCCACACGTACCGGCGCCACCGTATCCGGCCCGGTTCCGCTGCCCACTGAGAAGAACGTCTACTGCGTGATCCGTTCCCCGTTCAAGGACAAGGACTCGCGCGAGCACTTCGAGATTCGCACGCATAAGCGGCTGATCGACATCCACCAGCCGAGCCCCAAGACGGTTGACTCGCTGCAACGCCTGGACAATCTTCCAGCGGGCGTTGATATCGAGATTCGCCTCGCCACCTGAGTTTCACATGCCAGCGATTCTCGCCAAGAAGCTAGGGATGACTCAGGTCTTCCAGGACGACGGTAGCGTCGCGCGCGTGACCGTGCTCGAGGCCGGTCCGTGTCCTGTCACCGCCGTGCGAACCACCGAGCGCGACGGCTACGACGCAGTGCAGCTCGCCTTCGGGCAGACCAAGGAGAAGCATCTCACGCGGCCCGAGCTCGGACATCTGAAGAAGGCAGACGCCGCGCCGATGCGTCATCTCGTGGAGTTTCGCGGCGAGGGCGGAGACGTGAAGCTCGGCCAGTCTGTGACAGTCGACTCCTTCGAGGTCGGGGGACGCGTGAAGATCGCCGGCGTCTCCAAGGGCAAGGGTTTTCAGGGCACGATCAAACGTCACAATTTCAAAAGCGGTCCCAAATCGCACGGCTCCCACAATGTGCGCGCGCCAGGTTCGATCGGGGCCTCCGCCGATCCCGCCCGCGTTCGTAGGGGCATTCGTGGACCGGGCCAGATGGGCAATAAGCGTGCCACCCAACCCGGTCTCGAGATCGTGGCCGTTGACCCACAGCAGAATCTGTTGCTCGTGCGGGGATCGGTCCCCGGCCCACGCGGCGGGCTCGTGGAGGTACGTGGCGATGCCTGACGCACCTGTGCTCAGCCCTGCAGGAGCATCCAAGAAGGTAAAGCTCGAGGACTCGGCTTTCGGTGCCAGCTTCCACGGGCCGCTCGTGCACCAGAGCGTGCGTGCCGAGCAAGCCGCCCGCCGCCGCGGAACCGCTGCCACCAAGACACGAGCGATGGTCTCCGGCGGTGGAGCCAAGCCTTGGCGCCAGAAGGGAACCGGGCGTGCTCGTGCCGGTTCGAGTCGCTCTCCGCTGTGGACGGGCGGTGGTGTCGTGTTCGGCCCCCAGCCCCGTTCCTACACATTCAAGGTCAATCGCAAGGAGCAACGCGCAGCTTTGCGCAGTGCCCTCTCGCTGCACGCCAGTCGTGGATCGATAGCGGTGCTCGACGCCGCCGCGTTCAAGGCCCCAAAGACCAGCCAGGCCCACGATCTGCTGGAGGACTGGGAGCAGTCTCGTCCGACGCTCGTTGTGCTCGGCGCCGAGGAGTCGGCGGCGGCGCTGTCCTTCCGCAACCTCGCACGCGTGGCTGTGCTTCAGCCCCAGAGCGTCGGTGTCGCCGACCTGTTGGGTGCTGCCTCGCTGCTCATCTCCGAGACCGCGCTGCAGGAGATCGCCACTCGCGCCAGTGCGTCTACGAGGGAGAAGGCCTGATGGAGAGCTCCCAGGTGATCATCAAGCCGGTGCTCTCCGAGAAGAGCTATGTACTCTCCGCTGCGGGCAAGTACACCTTCCGAGTGCACTCCGACGCCCACCGCACCCAGATCCGTCAAGCGGTGGAATCGTTGTTCGAAGTTCACGTTGTCGCGGTACGCACGCTCAGCGTCAAGTCCAAGCCAAAGCGACGCGGCGTCACCCGCGGCCGTACACGTGCTTGGAAGAAGGCAATCGTCGAGGTTCGCTCCGGCGAGAGCATCCCCATCTTCCAGGGCCTCGAGGGCCTTCAGGACTAGGAACAAGGTCAACGATGGCAATTCGCAAGCCAAAGCCCACGAGCCCAGGTCGACGCTTCGCGTCCTATTCGGACTTCGCGGAGGTCACCAAGACCGAGCCTGAGCGCACCCTCGTCGAAGGATTGAAGAAGAGCGGAGGACGCAACGCTCATGGACGCAAGACCGCGCGCCACCGCGGTGGCGGTGCCAAGCGTCTGTACCGGCGGATCGACTTCAAGCGCCGCAAGGATGGCGTGCCCGCGAAGGTGGCTGCCATCGAGTACGACCCCAACCGCTCTTCCTATATCGCGCTGCTCCACTACGCCGACGGTGAGAAGCGCTACATCCTTGCGCCGCAACGGCTCACGGTGGGAATGACAGTTGCCTCCGGCGAGGAGGCCGAGATCGCGATCGGCAATGCGATGGAGCTGGCTCGCATGCCTGTCGGCACAGTGATCCATAACGTGGAGCTACAGCCAGGTCGCGGCGGTCAGATGGCTCGATCGGCTGGCGCTTCGGTGCAGCTGATGGCCAAGGACGGCGACATGGCTACCCTGCGCCTGCCCTCCGGTGAGATGCGCATGGTGCGAGCCGAGTGTCGCGCAACCGTCGGCACCATCGGCAACGCCGAGCACCAGAACATCAAGGTTGGTAAGGCCGGGCGCAAGCGTCACATGGGCGTGCGCCCGCAGACCCGGGGCGTGGCGATGAATCCCGTCGATCACCCTCACGGCGGCGGCGAGGGATCCACCACCGCCGGACGCCATCCGGTCACCCCGTGGGGCGTTCCCACGCTGGGCTACCGCACGCGCAAGAAGAACAAGGCTTCCGACAAGTACATCGTGCGCGGACGCAGGCGCGGGAAGGGTAAGCAACGATGAGCCGCTCTAGTAAGAAGGGGCCGTGGGTCGAAGAGCGCCTGATGGCGCGTATCGAGGCCATGAACGCGGCCAACACCAAGAAGATGATCAGGACCTGGTCGCGCACATCGACGATCTTCCCTGAGATGGTGGGCCACACGCTCGCGGTACACGACGGCAAGAAGCATGTCCCCGTCTTCATCAGCGAGTCGATGGTTGGCCACAAGCTCGGCGAGTTCGCCCCCACCAGGGTCTTCAGAGGTCACGCTGGCTCAGGGAAGGTTCGATGAGCGAGAAGCCCACCGACGAGCAGCCACCCGAGAGCGACGAGCAGCCCAAGGCCGCCGCCGCGGAGAAGCCGGCTGCCGCCAATAAGCCAGCCGCGGCCAAGAAGCCTGCCGCTAAGAAGTCCGTGGAGAAGGAGTCTGCGGCTGGCGAGACGAAGGACTCGGAGGCGAAGTCCGGCGAGGAGGGCAAGCCCGCTCGCGCGCCAAAGGCCGCCGCGAAGAAGTCTGCTGCCAAGGACGATCAGCCAGCCGCTGCTCAGGAGAAGCCATCTGCCAAGCAGCCCACAGCCAAGAAGCCCTCGGCCAAGAAGCAGGCGGAGAAGGAGCCTGCGTCCGAGACGGCGGGCGCCGCTGACGCCGAGAAGGCAACAGACGTCAAGGCAGAGAAGTCGACAACCGCCAAGACCAAGGAGCCGGCGGTTCCAAAGGCCGAGAAGCCCGCCACCGCCACTCGTCGCGATCCTCAGTCCACGGCTTCGGTGTCGCGGCGCAAGGTGGTGCGCGCGCAAGCGCGTTATGTGCGCACCTCCGCGCGCAAGGCCCGCATGGTGTGCGGACACCTGCGGGGAAAGTCTGTCGGGGAAGCACGCGCTATCCTCGCTTTTACCCCTCGTGAGGTGGCCCGCGACTGGAGCAAGCTGCTGGAGTCGGCTGTGGCCAACGCCGAGAACAATCACGAGCTGCTCGAGGACGATCTCTTCGTTCGCGAGGCGTATGCCGATGAGGGACCGACGATCAAGCGCTTCCGGCCGAGGGCCCAAGGTAGGGCCAGTCCGATTCGCAAGCGCACTAGCCATCTGACGATCACGCTGACACCCAAGCCGTAGGCGCGGAGACAGGAACTTCAAAGAGACATGGGTCAAAAGGTTCATCCAGAGGCAATGCGCGTGGGTTACATCCACGACTGGAAGTCCAACTGGTTCAACGAGCGCAACTTCGCCGAGTATCTCGCCGAGGACATCAAGGTCCGCGAGCACATCGTGGCCAAGCTTGCGCACGCGGGCCTGTCGGACATCACGATTCGCAAGGACTCCAACGACCTCGAGGTCAACATCCATACTGCTCGCCCCGGCATCGTGATTGGCAAGTCCGGCGCCGAAGTTGACGCTCTACGGCGCGATCTGCACCGTATGACTCAGAAGCAGATCAAGGTCAACATCCTCGAGATCAAGCGCCCCGAGCTCGACGCGAAGCTCGTCGCCCAATCGATCGCCGAGCAGCTCCAAAATAGGGTGGCCTTCCGCCGGGCGATGAAGCGCGCCCTTACTAGCGCGATGCGCTCCGGGGCCAAGGGCGTCAAGGTGCAGGTATCCGGGCGACTTGGCGGCGCCGAGATGGCCCGCACCGAGAGCTATTCAGACGGACGCGTGCCCCTGCATACGATGCGCGCCGACATCGACTATGGCTTCTATGAGGCACGCACAACCTTCGGCCGTATCGGCGTGAAGTGTTGGGTGAACAAGGGTGAGATCATGCCCGAGGGCTACACCGGCGCGGACCTGACCGACATGAGCGCCCCTGCCCCCCCGAGTGGTGACCGCGATGGTCGCGGGGGACGTGACGGGCGCGATGGTCGTGGCAGAGGTCGTGGCGGTCCAGGTGGTGGCGGTCCAGGCGGCGGTCGTGGTCCGGGTGGTGGCGGTCGCGGCGGTCCAGGCGGCGGTCGTGGTCCGGGCGGTGGCGGTCGCGGCGGTCCAGGTGGCGGCGGTCGTGGCCCAGGCGGCGGTCCGGGTGGCGGCGGTCGTGGCCCAGGCGGCGGTCCGGGTGGCGGCGGTCGTGGTCCGGGCGGTGGCGGTGGCGGTCGTGGTCCAGGTGGTGGCGGTCCAGGCGGCGGCGGTCGCGGTCCTGGCGGCGGCTCCGATCGAGGTGGGATGCGCTAATGCTGTCCCCCAAGCGAGTCAAGCATCGCAAGCAGCATCGCGGCCGGCGCCGTGGGCTCTCGCGCGGCCAGGTAAAGGTCCAGTTCGGCGAGTATGGCCTGAAGTCGCTCGAGCAGGGGTGGCTTACCAACCGCCAGATTGAGGCTGCTCGTATCGCCATGACCCGCAAGATCAAGCGTGGCGGGAAGGTCTGGATCAACGTGTTCCCCGACAAGCCCGTCACCAAGAAGCCGGCTGAGACGCGCATGGGCTCAGGCAAGGGCAACCCCGAAGGCTGGGTAGCTGTGGTCAAGCCTGGACGTGTCATGTTCGAGCTCGCAGGGGTTCCTGAGCCCCTCGCTCGCGAAGCGATCCGGCTAGCCGCACACAAGCTTCCTGTCAAATCCAAGTTCGTGTTGCGCGAGGACTAGGTTGCTATGAAGGCCAAGGAGATGAGGGATATGCCCGCCGATGAACTCGCCGAGCAGATTTCCACACTACGCAAGGATCTATTTGGCAAGCGCTTCGCAAACGCCACCGGCGAGCTCGAGGACACCGCGGGCGTCGGTCGTGCGCGACGTGACCTTGCCCGTGCTCTCACGGTTGCCCACGAGCGCAATGTTGCCACCGAGCAGCAACACAACAACTGACAAGCTGAGCTAGAAGACCGAAACGGATAGAGATGGCTGACGAGACAGAGAACCAGACGCCCCAAGAGGCCGAGATAGAGGCTCAGGCAGGCGAGCAGGCCGCCCCCGAGAAGCCGGCAGCTCCCGCCCAGCGTGCGGCTGAGTCGCCGCCGGCTGAGCAGCTGGCGCCGAAGGAGCGTCGTCGTCGGGCTCGCTCCACCCACGCGGGCGAGGTTCGTCCGTCGCGCACCCCCGAGGAGCGTCACGCCGACCGCGTCGCCGAGCGCCGCACGAAGGCCGTCCGGCGTCGAGCGCGACGGCTTCAGGAACGCGCCAAGGCAAGCGAGCGCCGCGCGGCGGCTCCCGCGCGCGAGCCGCTAGCCCCGGTACACGCGCCGGTCGAGGGCGCCCGCAAGGTCCGCCAGGGAGTGGTGGTCTCAGACAAGGCCGACAAGACCATCACGGTTCGCATCGACATCGCCCGTCGGCACCGTCGCTACGAGAAGATCGTGCGCAGCTCGAGCACGCTGCATGCTCACGACGAGAACAACGAGGCCCACGAGGGCGACGTCGTGCGAGTCATCGAGAGCCGTCCGCTGTCGCGCACCAAGCGTTGGAAGCTAGTCGACGTGCTGGAGAAGGCCCGATGATTCAAAACGAGACCAGGCTTCGTGTAGCCGACAACACTGGGGCTCGTGAGATCCTCTGCATTCGCGTCAAGGGCGGATCGCGTCGACGCTATGCCTTCGTGGGCGATGTGATCACGGCAACCGTCAAGCAAGCCAACCCTCACGGTGCCGTCAAAAAGGGCGATGTGGTGACGGCTGTTGTGGTGCGCACCAAGAAGCCGTTCGGACGCGACGATGGCACCTACATCTCATTTGACGACAACGCCGCGGTGATCATCGACGACCAGAACAACCCGCGTGGCACACGCGTGTTCGGCCCGGTTGCCCGTGAACTTCGCGACCGTAACTTCATGAAGATCGTCTCGCTTGCGCCGGAGGTGCTCTAGCGATGGCTCGCACCAAGACACCCGCGAAGCGTCCCGTGCTCCGGGTGCGCTCCGGCGACCACGTGCAGGTGATGGCGGGCAAGGACCGCGGCAAGCAGGGCCGCATATTGCGCGTCGAGCTCACCAACAAGCGCGTGTACGTCGAGGGACTGAACATGGTCAAGCGTCACATGCGCCCTCAACAGGTTGCCGATACCCAGAAGGGACAGACCGTCGGCGGCGTTATCGAGCGCGAGGGACCGATCCATGTGTCCAACGTGATGCTGCTCGATCCCAAGGACAGCAAGCCCACACGGATAGGCATCGAGCGCGAGAACGGCAAGCGCTACCGGGTCGCCAAGCGATCTGGAACACGGCTCGACTGATAGGCACGACAATGACCACCGTTTCCACAGCACGTCTGAAGACCCGCTATCTCGAGGAGATCCGCCCGAAGCTGATCGAGCGCTTTGGCTACTCCTCGGTGATGCAGGCGCCCAAGCTCGTGAAGATCACCCTCAACATGGGCGTCGGTGATGCCAAGCAGGACTCCAAAGTGCTGAAGGCCGCCCAGGAGCAGCTTGCGACGATCGCCGGCCAGCAGCCCAGTGTGCGACGCGCGCGCAAGTCGATTGCGGCGTTCAAGCTGCGCGAGGGCATGCCTGTCGGAGTGGCTGTCACGCTCAGGGCAGAGCGTGGCTACGAGTTCCTGGATCGCCTCACCTCGATAGCGATTCCTCGCATCCGCGACTTCCGCGGTTTGAATCCGCGCTCATTCGACGGTCACGGCAACTACACGATGGGCGTTCGTGAGCAAATCATCTTTCCCGAGATCGACTATGACGCGATCGATCAGGTGAGGGGCATCGACATCACCATCACAACCACCGCGAAGAGCGACGTCGAAGCGTTCGCTCTCCTACAGGCCCTCGGGTTGCCCTTCGCCACCCAGGGGCGGCCCTCCGGCTTTGACCAGGACACTGGCGCCGACACCTCTGAGAACGGGGACACCTCCGAGAATGGGAGCACCGACTGATGGCTAAGACCTCGCTACGCGTCAAGCAGGCGCGCACGCCAAAGTTCAAGACGCGCGCATATACTCGTTGCAACCGCTGCGGGCGCCCGCACTCGGTGTACCGCAAGTTCGGGATTTGCCGCATCTGCCTGCGCGAGCTGGCGCACAACGGCTTGATACCGGGGATGACGAAGTCCTCCTGGTAGGCGCAACGTCCTTTCGAGAACCACTTCAGATCAGAGCACTCCATGTCCATGACAGATCCCATAGCCGACTTCCTGACGCGCATCCGCAACGCGATCCACGCTGCGCATGAGACGGTTAACATCCCAGCTTCGAAACTAAAGGCAGAGATCGCCCGCATCCTCACCGAGCAGGGCTACATCGACTCATGGGCTCTGCTGCCCGCACGCGAAGGCGGGGCAGGCCAGTTGATCGAGATCCGCCTGAAGTACACCGACGACCGGCGCTCGGCGATCTCCGGTTTGCGACGCGTGTCGCGTCCCGGTCGACGTACTTATGTCGAGGCCACGCGGATTCCGAAGGTGCTCGGCGGAATGGGAACTTCGATCGTGTCCACCTCGCGCGGCGTGATGACAGGTCACGACGCGCGCGCCGCCGGTGTCGGCGGCGAGGTCCTCGCCCAGGTCTGGTAGGTCCGTCCATGTCGAGAATCGGTAGACAACCAATTACGGTGCCCTCCGGCGTGACCGTGGCGATCGAGCCCGAGTCGGTCAGCGTCAAGGGCCCCAAGGGCGAGCTCTCCGAGCGCGTTCCGCGCGACATCGAAGTCGTCCAGGAGGGCGAGCAATTGCTCGTCTCACGTCCGACTGACCGTGGCGAGCACCGTGCGTTGCACGGTCTGACCCGCTCGCTTGTAGCGAACATGGTGCAGGGCGTTACCGCTGGGTATGAGAAGCGCCTCGAGATTCAGGGCGTCGGCTATCGCGCCCAGATGAAGGGCAAGAACATCGAGTTGGCGGTGGGCTACTCCCATCCGGTTCCAATCGAGGCGCCTCAAGGCATCGAATTCGAAGTTCCCCAGCCCACCAGGATCGTCGTGAAGGGGATCTCCAAGCAGCAGGTCGGCGAGATCGCCGCGATCATCCGCAAGCAGCGTCCGCCTGAGCCTTACAAGGGCAAGGGCATCCGCTACGAGGGCGAGTATGTCGCCCGCAAGGTAGGAAAGAGGGCATGAGCACGATCACCAAGGAGGCTCGTCGCCTCAAACGCCGTCGCCGCGTGCGCGCGAAGATCTCCGGTACCGCCGCGCGGCCGCGCGTCTCCGTGTTCCGCTCCAATCGTGGCCTGTCGGCTCAGCTCATCGACGATCTCTCCGGTCGCACGCTTGCCGCTGTCCACTGGTATGAGCCCGACCTGCGTAAGCTGGCGAGCGTCGATCGCACGAAGCGCTCTGGAGAGCTGCTGGCTGAGCGTGCGAAGGCCGCTGGTGTGTCGGAGGTCGTGTTCGATCGGGGCGGCTACCGCTATCACGGCAACGTGCGGATGTTCGCCGAGGCGATCCGCGAGGCCGGCATAACCGTCTAGGCTCGGTCCCCCCGCTACCCTCTCTCACTCTTATATGAATTCAGATCGATCAGTCAACGCAGGTAGCCTCGACCTCCAAGAGCGCGTGGTGGAGATCAATCGCGTCGCCAAGGTGGTCAAGGGCGGTAGGCGATTCTCCTTCACCGCGCTTGTCGTCGTCGGTGACGAACGCGAAGTTGTTGGCATTGGCTACGGCAAGGCCAATGAGGTTCCGCTTGCTATCCAGAAGGGTGTGGAGCGGGCCAAGAAGGATCTCTTCCGTGTGCCCAAGCACGGCAGCACGATCACCCATCAGACGACCGGCGTCTTCGGCGCGGGACGCGTCTTCTTGAAGCCCGCCGCTCCCGGTACCGGCGTGATCGCCGGCGGTGGCGTGCGCGCGGTGCTCGAGCTCGCGGGGATCCACGACATCCTCTCCAAGAGCCTCGGCACCCAGAACCCAATCAATCTCGTCAAGGCCACCGTGGCCGGGCTACGCGATCTGCGCACCCCTGCAGAGGTGGCCGAGCTGCGCGGCCTGTCGATCGCAAAGGTGCTCGGCTTGACCGAGCAACCAGCAAACGGCGCCGCAGAGGTCGTTGTCGAGGAGGCTGACACCGCAGAGCCGGCGCTGGTTGCCGAGACCCCCGCCACCGAGGTCACCGCTGATTCGACCGAGGCGACCGCTGACGCGAGCGAGGCGACCCCGGCCCCGAGTGAGCCGACCCCGGCCCCGAGTGAGCCGACCTCCGATCCGAGCGAGGCGCCGGCCTGATGGCGACTATTCAAGTAACTCAAAGGCGTTCGAGTAGCGGTTCCAACAAGCGCCAGCTGGACACGCTGCGCTCGCTGGGCCTGCGCCGGATCGGTCATACGGTGGAGGTCAAGGACTGTGAGCAGTCGCGTGGGATGGTGCACGCGGTGCGGCATCTCGTCGAGGTGGAGGAGCAACGCTCATGACACCGGAGGAGAAGGATGAGCAGCCCATCGGCTTGCACTCTCTGAAACCGGCCCCTGGCAGCCGTCGTCCACGCAAGCGCGTCGGCCGCGGCGAAGGGTCGGGTACAGGCAAGACTTCCGGCAGGGGCCAGAAGGGCGCGGGCTCGCGCTCGGGCTCCAAGAGCCGAGCTCGCTTCGAGGGTGGGCAGATGCCGATCCACATGCGCATGCGCAAGCTTCGCGGGCCGCACATGAAGAAGTCGATGCCCTTTGAGATGTTCAGGACCCACACTCAGCCGGTAAATGTCTCCGACCTCGAGAGCCGCTTCGATGCGGGTGCCGAGGTGACGATCGAGCTGATGCAGTCCAAGGGCCTTGCCACGCGCAAGGGCGTGCCAGTCAAGGTGCTGGCAAAGGGGGATCTGAGCAAGGCTCTCACGGTCCATGCCCATGGGTTCAGCGCTGCCGCGCGCGAGCGCATCGAGGCAGCCGGTGGTACCTGTCACACGCTCGAGGGCTGAAGTCCGACCCGCAGAGCAGGTCGGCGGCTCTCCTCAGACGTTCGACGGCTAGAATCTGACGATCCGCGAAGGTGGGCGTGTCCCGCGCGACCGGCTCAAACCAATGCTCTCGACCATCCTCAGTGCCTTCCAGGTTGCGGACATCCGCAAGAAGCTCCTGTTCACGGCAGGCATGCTGCTCATCTACAGGCTGGGTTCGCACATACCCGTTCCGGGCGTCAACCTCGCTGCCGTCAACAACATCCAAAAGCAGTTCGGCGGTTCGAGCATTCTTGGCTTCCTGAACCTGTTCTCCGGCGGCAGCCTCTCACGGATAGCCCTGTTCGCGCTGGGCATCATGCCCTACATCACCTCCTCGATCATCCTGCAGCTGCTGCAGGTGGTGGTGCCTTCGATCGAGAAGCTCTCAAAGGAAGGCGAAGTCGGCCAGGCGCGCATCACCCAGTACACCCGCTACCTGACCGTTGGACTGGCGTTCGCCCAGTCGATTGGTTACGTATTCCTGTTCCATTCGCTGTCGGCTTCAGCCAACGAATCGGTTGTCACGAAGTTCGACGTCCCCCATATCTTCTTGATCGTTGTCTGCCTCACCGCCGGCTGCGTGCTGCTCATGTGGATCGGCGAGCTCATCACCCAGCGTGGGATCGGCAATGGGATCTCCTTGCTCATCTTCGCCTCGATCGTCTCGCGCATGCCGCAGGGCATCGAAGCGTGGTGGACCAGCCAGGATCAGGTGTTCAAGGTGATGATGCCCTTCATGGTCTTGGCGGTTGTCGCTGGGATCGTCTTCGTACAGGAGGGCCAGCGGCGGATCCCCGTCCAGTACGCCAAGCGGGTGATCGGCAGGCGTATGACCGAAGGCGGCCAGACCTACCTGCCCCTACGGGTGAACATGGCCGGTGTGATCCCGGTGATCTTCGCCGCGAGCATCATGGCGTTCCCGCCGACAGTTGGCCAGCTGATCAAAACGCCGTGGGCCAAAGACGTGTCGAACTTCTTCACGCCCAACGGCTGGCACTACGTCGTAGGCGAGTCGATCTTCATCGTGATCTTCGCCTACTTCTACACGGCGGTCACCTTCAACCCGGTGGACCAGGCCGACAACCTGAAGAAGTACGGAGGGTTCATTCCGGGTGTGCGCCCGGGACGGCCGACCGCCGAATTCCTCGACCGTATTCTCGCGAGGCTGACGTTTCCCGGTGCCCTCTTCTTGGCGGCTGTCGCCGCCATCCCGGCGATCCTCATCGCCCGTACGCACCAGAACTTCTATTTCGGTGGCACATCTATCCTGATCGTGATCGGGGTGGCGCTCGAAACGATGAAGCAGCTCGAGGCACAGCTGATGATGCGCAGCTACGAGGGCTTCTTGAAGTAGGTGCTCACGGTAGGACCTGCGGGCGCGAGTCCCGTTGCCCTGCCATCGACGGCGATGGGTAGGACCACTGGAGTAGACCGTTCAGGCTCGAATCAGCCCTCGCGGGGAAACGCCAGCGGGTAGGCTCTGTCAGTCGTGGTCGAGACAAACCTCATTCTGCTGGGACCCCCGGGGGCTGGCAAGGGCACGCAAGCCGAGCGTCTGCAAGCCGACTTTGCGCTGGCTCACATCTCCACCGGCGACATGCTGCGCGCTCAGCTTGCGGAGGGTACCGACCTTGGACGGGAGGCGCAGAAGTACATGAAGGCCGGGGAGCTCGTGCCCGACAAGGTGATCCTCGGGATGATTGGACAGCGCATCGGCGAGCAGGACGCCCGCGAAGGATTTCTGCTCGACGGCTTCCCGCGTAATACAACCCAAGCCGACGCGCTCGCCAAGACGCTTGCCGACTCAGGACGTCGGCTGACGGCTGTCCTTCTGATCGACGTGGCCGACGAGGAGGTCGTGCGGCGGCTCGCTGGGCGGCGCGTGTGCACGAAGAGCGGCCACGTCTACCACGTCGAGTTCGATCCACCCAAGCGCGAGGGTGTGTGCGATCAGGACGGTTCACGGCTGATCCAGCGCGACGACGACAAGGAGGAAACCATTCGCCGGCGCCTGGAGGTATACGCGCGCCAGACCGCACCATTGATCGATTACTACGACACCGCCGGTCTGTTGCGTCGCTTCGATGGGCAGCGTGACCCCGACGAGGTGCACGATCACATCAGGGCCACCGTAGCCACGCTACGCCTGGAGGACGAGCTGTAAAGATAAGCTCCTAAGGTGATCATCAAGAAGTCACCCGAGGAGATCGAGAAGATGGCGGCCGCCGGCATTGTTCAGGCGGCGGCGCTCGACCTCATCGCCGGCAAGATCCGCCCCGGCGTGAGTACCGAGGAACTCGACGCCGCTGCCGAGCGCTTCATCCGCTCGCAGGGAGGTATCCCTACGTTCAAGGGCTATCGAGGCTTTCCCGGCTCGATCTGCGCATCGCCCAACTCGATGGTGGTGCACGGTATCCCGGGTCGCTATCGCCTCGAGCGCGGGGATATCCTGTCGGTGGACATCGGCGTGACGTTGGACGGCTGGGTGGCTGATGCCGCACGCACCTTTCCCGTGGGCGAGATCACCCCACTGGCGGAGAACCTCCTGAGCGCCACCGAGCAGGCTCTGTACGCGGGGGTGGAGCAGTGCAGGCCCGGCAACCGCATGGGGGACGTCTCGCATGCAATCCAACGAGTGGCCGAGGGGGCTGGTTTGTCGGTGGTGCGATCTCTGGTTGGCCATGGGGTCGGCAAAAGCATGCATGAGGACCCACAGGTACCCAACTACGGCAAACCCGGCAAGGGGCCGCTGCTCGAAGAGGGCATGGTGCTCGCGATAGAGCCGATGACCACGGCCGGCCGCGCGCTGGTGCGGGTGGCGGGCGATGGCTGGGCGATCTTCTCCCAGGACGACTCGCTTGCTGCGCACTTCGAGTTCACCGTTGCCGTCACAAGGGACGGTCCGCGCGTGCTCACGCCATGGCATATCCCCGTGGAGGAGCGTGGCTTGGACACTGTACGCAGCGAGGCCGCGACATCGACATGAGAATTGATAACATCCGCTGTCCTGTTCGGATGCGAGGAGCTTGGCGCATGCGAGCAACACCACGACGCGGTAGCGGCGGCCGTCCCGGCAGCCAGAGCCGGGTCGCCGGGACCAGCCGAAAGGGATCATGAAGGTAAGACCGTCGGTCAAGCCGATGTGCGAGAAGTGCAGAATCATCCGCCGCCACAAAGCGGTGCTAGTGATCTGCCAGAACAAGCGTCACAAGCAGCGTCAGGGCTAACCCGCAGATGGCACGTATCGCTGGGGTCAACCTGCCCTTGAACAAGCGCTCGGAGATCGGGCTGACATACATCTACGGCATCGGCCGCTCGACCTCCAACAAGATTTTGAGGAGGTCAAGGTTAGTCCCGATACCTACATCCGCGATCTCACCGAGGACGAGGTCTCGCGTCTACGCGACGCGATCGACCGCTCACTGACGGTCGAGGGCGATCTGCGCCGCGAGCGCTCGCAGGACATCAAGCGCTTGCAGGAGATCGCCTGCTACCGCGGCCTGCGCCATCGCCGCGGGTTGCCGGTGCGCGGACAGAAGACGAAGACCAATGCCCGTACGCGCAAGGGTCCCAAGCGCCTGCAGGTAGCCGGCAAGAAGAAGGTTCGCTGATGGCTGCTCCCAAGCGCCCCGCTCGCGGCCGTCGCCGCCAGAAGAAGAACGTGCCGATTGGCCAGGCCCATATCAAGACGTCGTTCAATAACACGATCGTGTCGCTCACAGACACTCAGGGCAACGTGCTTGCCTGGGAGTCGGCCGGCGGCGCGGGCTTCAAGGGCTCGCGCAAGTCCACTCCGTTCGCTGCTCAGGTCACGGCCGACGCGGCGGCCCGCAAGGGCATGGAGCAGGGGCTGCAGAAGGTCGAGGTCTACGTCAAGGGTCCGGGTTCCGGGCGCGAGACGGCGATCCGTTCGTTGCAGGCCGCGGGTCTCGAGGTGACCGGTGTCAAGGACGTGACTCCGCAGGCCCACAATGGCTGCCGTCCGCGCAAGCGGCGGCGCGTATAACCAACTTGATCGCAGAGAGCAGCTAGACCTATGGCAAGAGACACAGGCCCACAGTGCAAGCAGTGCCGTCGCGAGGGACAGAAGCTGTTCCTCAAGGGTGAGCGCTGCCTGACCGACAAGTGCGGCGTCGAGCGACGCTCCTATCCGCCTGGAGAGCATGGTCGCGGACGCCAGAAGCAGAGCGAGTACCGCCTGCAGCTGCGCGAGAAGCAGAAGGCCCGTCGCTACTACGGAGTGCTCGAGAAGCAGTTCCACGGCTACTACGAGAAGGCTTCGCGCCAGCCCGGCATCACCGGCGAGAACCTGCTCGCGCTGCTGGAGTGCCGTCTTGACAACGTGATGGTTCGCCTCGGCTTCGCCGCTTCGCGCAGGCAGGCGCGCCAGCTCATCCGTCACGGCCACTGGACGGTCAACGGCCGTCGGGTGGACATACCCAGCTACCAGGTGCGCCCTGGCGATGTGATCGCGATCAAAGCGGACACCCCGGCTATGCAGGTGGTAAGGGACGCCACCGAGCTCACCGGACAGATCCCCGCGTGGCTCCAGGCCGACCACGAGTCGCTCACGGCCAAGGTGCTGCGCAAGCCGGAGCGGCGAGAGGTGGCCGCACCGGTGCAGGAGCAGCTCATCGTCGAGCTGTACTCGAAGTAGGCGCTTTTCCCCGCGCCGCCGCCTCTAAGGGGCGGCGACGCGCAAGAGCCGGCGCTCTCAGCAGGGGCCGGTTTCACACCAACACGACGTTAGGACCCTGATGCTCGACTTCCAAATCCCCCGGATCACCAGCGAGTCCGTGGAGCAGAACCGTGGCACGTTCACTATCGAGCCGCTTGACCGCGGATTCGGCTACACGTTCGGCAACTCGCTGCGGCGCGTACTGCTCTCATCGCTCGCCGGCGCCGCCGTCACCAGCGTACGCATCGAGGGCGTGGCGCACGAGTTCTCCACCGTTGAGGGCGTCAAGGAGGACGTGACCGACATCGTGCTCAACCTGAAGGGCATCGTGTGCCGCATGCACTCCGACGCCAGCGAGGTCGAGGCGCCGCTCGTAGTGACTGGGCCCGGCGAGATCACCGCGAAGGACATCGACCTGCCCGCCGGCGTTGAGATCCTCAATCCGAACGTGCACATCGCCACGCTCGAGAAGAAGACCAAGCTCGAGCTCTACATGACGATCGGCCGTGGTCGCGGCTACCGTCCCGCCGAGGAGAACAAGTCGGCCGATCAGCCGATCGGCGTGATCCCGATCGACTCGATCTTCTCGCCCGTGCGCCGCGTGGCCTACGCGGTAGAGCAGGCGCGCGTTGGGCAGAAGACCGACTTCGACAAGCTCACGCTCGACATCGAGACCGACGGCTCGATCGAGCCGCAGGCGGCGTTGCGCGAGGCCGCGGAGCTGCTCATCTCCCAGCTTGCGATCTTCACCGACGCCGATCGCATCCAGGAGCTGCGGGCGGTACCCGGGGGCCAGCTTGACGGTCACGGCCTGGCGGTTGGCGCCGGCGGCGCGCTCCGCGGCGCTGCAAGGCGAGGAGTGGAGCATCCTGATCGAGGAGCTGGAGCTCGGGGTGCGCTCCTACAACTGCCTCAAGCGCGCCGGTATCCAGACCGTGGGCGACCTCATCTCCAAGTCCGAGGGCGAGCTCAACGCGATCCCCAACTTCGGCAAGAAGTCGATCGACGAGGTCATCGAAACACTCGAGGCGCGGGGCTTGCACCTACGCCAGGACTGAGCGGAGCGCCGCGCGAGCGGTCAGCGCTCTAGACTGACCGGTCGCGCGAGCATCGGGCAATCGCACGCACAAGCTCATGAGACACCAAAAGACACGAAACAAGCTCAGCCGCGACTCGGCGCACCGCAAGTCGCTGCTCATGAACCTCACCAAGGAGGTGCTCGGAGCACGAGCGGATCAAGACGAGCGAAGCGAAGGCCAAGGCGGTGAAGCCCGAGATCGAGAAGCTGATCACGCTTGCCAAGCGCGGCGACTTGCATGCTCGCCGCCAAGCGCTCTCGGCACTTTCGCAGGACAAGTTTGCCGTGCACAAGCTGTTCGAGGAGGTGGCTCCCCGCTATGCCGACAGGCCCGGCGGATACACGCGCATCCTCAAGCTCGGTCCGCGTCGCTCCGACGCGACCGAGATGGTTTACCTCGAGCTGGTGTAGTCGCTCGCCACGCGGCCGATGGACGATGTGTGCGAGTTGACGCGCGCCATTGAAGCAGCGGCTGAATTGTCTACCACTTGCGATGGTCTCCAAGCTAACCCTGCAATACGACGGGGGCGAGTTCGCCGGATGGGCTTGCCAGCCTGAGTCTGCGCACCGTGCAGGGAGAGCTCGAGCGGGCGTTGCGCACGATCTTGGGCGAGCACGGCCGCGACGGCGGGCCGCTTGTACTCACCGTGGCGGGGCGCACCGACCGTGGTGTGCACGCATGGGGTCAGGTGGCGAGCTATCGCCATGAGGCGGTCGACCCGCTGCGACTGAACTCGCTGCTGCCAAACGACATGGCGGTGCTCGCCTGCGAGCCGGCCGCCGAGGACTTCGACGCCAGGCGGACGCCACGAGCAGGACCTACTGCTATCGCGTTGCTCGCCAGACGCACGCGCGACGTGTTCGAGCGCGGGCGCGCACTATGGTGGCCGCGCGCGCTGGACCGCTCGCTGCTGGAAGAGTGCGCCAAGCTGCTTCCCGGGCAGCACGACTTCACCGCGTTCACGCCCACCGAGACCGAGCACACGAGCTTCGAGCGCAATGTGCTGAGCGCGGAGTGGCGCACGACGGGTGACATGATGGAGCTCTGGATCGAGGCGGACACGTTCCTGAGGCACATGAACAGGGTGCTGGTGGGAACGATGCTCGAGGTCGCCGCCGGACGGCGCGAGATTGAGGAGTTCGCAGAGCTTCTGGAGGGCAGGCCACGCTCGCACGCCGGGCCCACGGCGCCCGCGCACGGCCTTGCGCTCGTGTCGGTGGCATATCCAGCCGCCTGAGGACAGCTGGCCCCTTAGAGCAGTCCTCAGTGGCGGGGACAACTGCCAGCGGAGGGATTTCCTGATGGAGCGAGGGTTCGTGAGGGCTCAGGAGTTTGCGAGCGAGTCACAGAAGGAGCCGCGCCGAACCCTATGCTGGAGGGCGATGCTCAACGTGCTGCTCACCAACGACGACGGGATCGAGGCCGACGGCCTGCAAGCGCTGCGCCGCGCCTTGCTCGAGGTGCCAGGGGTGAGGCTGGTGACGATCGCCCCGGACGGAAACCGCTCGGCGATGGCTCGCTCGATCACCACGCGCCGTCCTCTGTGGGTAGAGGAGGTGGCGTTCGCGGACGGCACGGTGGGCTATGCGACCGATGGCACGCCGGTGGACTGTGTGCGGCTTGCGCGCCTGGGGCTGGTGGAGGATTTCGAGGCCGACCTGGTGGTGGCGGGCATCAACCATGGGGCGAATCTCGGCGACGACATCACCTACTCGGGCACCGTCGCGGCCGCGCTCGAGGGTGTGGTGCTCGGGCTTGCCCGCGATCGCGGTCTCCCAGCAGTCGCGTGGTCGGGCGCTTGACTTCCGCTACGACGGTGGCTTTGAATTCGAGCGTGGCCGCCAGCGTTCGTGGCGCGTCTGGTGGAGCGCATCGAGGAGCGTACCGATACCGGTAGGGACGTTGCTCAATGTGAACGTCCCCGCAGGCGAGCCCGAGCGGAATCGAGGTGACGAGCCTCGGCAAGCGCATCTATCGCGACGAGTTGAAGGTCGCGCCCCACGAGGAGGGCTCAGATCACGCGTCAGCGCTACTGGATCTATGGCGCCGATCCCGGCTTTCACGACGAGCCTGGCACCGATCTGGCGGCTGTGGCGCGAGGGACGGATCGCGGTGACTCCGATCCACTTCGACCTAACCCACCGCGGTGGCCTGGAGGTGTTGCGCGAGTTCGATCTGCAGGCGCTGCTGGTGCCGGCCCTCGACGGCGGGAGCGCGTGAGCGGACCGCCAAAGCGATCGTCGCCTGAGCAGAGCCCGAGGGGCGTTCAGTCGGGGCCGCGAGTCGGGGCCCGAGCGGGAGTCCTCGCGGTGCCGGCAAAGCCCTCCGAGCAGACGCCGCGCGGCGGGAGCTGCGCAAGCAGCTCGAGCACCACGCGCATCGTTACTACGTGCTCGATGATCCCGAGATCTGCGACGACGCGTACGACGCGCTGCTGGACGAGCTGCGCGGGCTGGAGGCGCGAGTACCCGCAGCTGCTGACGCCCGACTCGCCGACTCAGCGGGTCGGCGGGGAGCCGGTGGGAAGCTGGAGAAGGTGGAGCACCTCGAGCCGATGCTCTCGCTTTCCAACGTGCGCTGCGAGGAGGAGCTGAAGGCGTGGGTGGAGCGCATGAAGGCCCACCTGGGGCGCGAAGGGATCGTGAGCACGCGCTTCGAGTACGTGGTCGAGCCGAAGGTGGACGGGCTGGCCGTGAGCCTGCTCTACCGCGACGGGGTGCTCGAGCGTGGCGCCACCCGGGGCAACGGGGAGGTGGGGGAGGACGTGACGCACAATCTGCGCACGATCGGCTCGATCCCGCTTGCACATCGAGGACGCGCCGCCGCTGCTGGAGGTGCGCGGCGAGGTGTACATGTCGCTCGACGATTTCGCGGCGGTCAACGAGCGGCGCGCCGAAAAGGGACTGTCCACCTTCATGAACCCCGCAACTCCGCCGCCGGGGCGGTGCGCCAGCTCGATCCCGCTTTGATGGCCGAACGACCGCTGTCGATGTGGGCCTACCAGGTGGGGGTTGCCCCCGAGCTGTCCTTCGAGACGCATTGGGAGGCGCTCGAGTGGTTGCGCGAGCACGGCTTTCGGGTCAACCGGGACATTCAAGCGCTTGCGTAGCGAGGAGGAGGTGATCGCGCAGTGCCTGCGCTGGCAGGAGCGCCGTGGGGAGCTCGACTTCGAGATCGACGGGGTCGTGATCAAGGTGTCCGACCTGCGCTCCAGCGCCGGCTCGGCTCGGTTGGGCGCGACCCGCGCTGGGCGGTGGCTTGGAAGTTCCCGCCTACCACCGCGGTGACCGCGCCTGCACAAGGTGATGTGGAACGTGGGTAAGTTCGGCGACCTGCGTCCCTACGCGGTCCTCGAGCCGGTGGCGGTGGGTGGCGTGACGATCAAGCTCGCGACGCTTCACAACGAGGAGGACATCGTCCGCAAGGACATCAGGGCCGGCGAGGACGTGATCGTGTTGCGCGCGGGCGACGTGATCCCGCAGGTGGTCTCGCCCGCGCCGCACGTGGTCGAGCACAAGGGGCGCCCACCCGTGACCCGTCCGCCGGAGCGCTGCCCGTTCTGTGACACGCCCACGGTCAAGCCCAAGGACTCGGTGTTCACGATGTGCCCCAACCGCGATTGTCCCGAGCGGGCGTGGCAGCTGCTCAAGCACTTCGTGGGGCGCGCCGCGATGGACATCGACGGGCTCGGCGAGAAGCAGGTTGCCCTGCTGCAGCAGCGCAGGGCCTGGTCAAGACCGCCGCCGACTACTATCGCCTGGGCGAGCATCGCGAGGAGCTGCTCGAGCTGGAGGGCTTCGGGGAGCTGTCGGTGGCGAACCTGCTGGCAGCGATCGAGGCCTCCAAGCAGCGTCCATTCGCGCGCGTGCTGTTCGCGCTGGGGATCGAGGAGGTGGGCGAGGTGACCGGGCGCAACCTGGCGATGCGCTTTCGCAACATCGTCGCGCTGCTGGATGCGAGCGCCGAGGAGATCGCCGAGACGCCGGGCATCGGCGAGAAGATGAGCGCCTCGATTCGCTCCAGCTGCACGACGAGCGGATGCTGGCCCTGATCGCCGATCTGCGCGAGATCGGCTTGCGCTTCGCCGAAGCGGGGCCCGCTCCCACGAGCGGTCCCTTGGCGGGCAAGACCGTGGTGCTGACCGGCACGCTGCCCACGCTCTCGCGCGAGCAGGCCACCGAGCGCATTCAGGCGGCCGGAGGGCGGGTGACGAGCGCGGTCTCGAAGAAGACCCACTACCTGGTGGCAGGCGAAGGGCCCGGCTCGAAGCTGGAGAAGGCCGAGCGGCTGCACGTCCGCGTCCTCGACGAGCGCGGGCTGCTGGATCTGTTGGGGGACGCTTAGGAGGGCATTGTTTGGGATTGTTGTTCGTACCGGGTCGGTGTGCAGACGCCGAAGCACGTCACGCGTTCAGTAGCGCGCGAGCGTGATCGCCATGTTGTCCTGGATCGTGTGTGCCTCGCCGGTTTCGATGCCGTCGTCAAAGAACGCGAACGCGAGGATGTCCCCGTTGGCGGCCTGGCAGTAGCCGGCCAGGTTGGACACGCCTTCAAGGTGCCCGTCTTTGCCTGGCAGCGCCCGCTCGCGGGAGTGTTGCGCATCCGTTCTGAGAGCGTGCCTGTCTGTCCGGCGACAGCCAGGTCGTTGCGCAGAGTGGTGCCCAGCGGGCTATGGGCGAGCGCCGTGAGCAGATCCACCACCTGCTTCTGGTGTGGTGTGGTCGGAGTGCGACAGTCCCGAGCCGTCGATCAGGTAGGGGTGCAGGCCGAAGACGTCGGGCGATCGTCGCGCGCACCACCCCGGCGCCGGCGGCGGTGGTGCCGGCGCCGCCATAGCGCGCGCCATGTCCTTGAGCAGAGTCTCGGCGAAGAAGTTGTCCGACGGCGGCAGCGTCAAGCCCGAGCAGTGTGGCGAGATTGGGCGAGCTCTCGCTTGCTATCACGGTAGCTCCGGCTGGAGCGGTGGCGGCGCCGCCCCCGTGCACCGTCACTCCCTCGGCTCTGAGCGCGCCGCGGAACTGGAGTGCCGCATAGGCAGCAGGTGCGTGGGCTCCGCCCTCCGAGCCCGTTTCGCCGCGATTGAACGCCAGTGCGCTCAGATCGCCTTCAAGGTAGGGATCGAACGCGTAGTCACTGGCGGGCTCGCCCCGAAGCGAGTCGAAGTAGGACTCATCGCCATCCACGTTGCCGGTGACGCTGCGGATGCCAGCGGCCTTTACCAGCGCGGCAAGCTCGGTTACGGTGGCTCCCTGCCCGCCGTAATGGCTCGCCACGAACGTGGGCTGCCGAACGTGGGATCGCCCCCGCCACGCAAATACAGGCTGCCTTCCCATCTGCCGTCGAGTCCGAGGTGTCCGGTGGCGAGTACGGCGGTGGAGAGCGTGGCGGTGGGGCCCATCAACTCGAGCGCAGTGGTGGCGGTGTAGAGCTTCTCTACCGACGCCGGCGGATGCGCGACAGTGGCGCGCTCGGCAAATAGCGGCGTTGCTGTATTTAGGTCGTACACATATGCCCCCGACTGGAGGCCGGCGATCGCCAGCTCATGGCGCAGCTCACCTGCGAGTGTGCTCTGGGCAGTGATGGCGGTGGGCGTGTGGGCAGAGGTGGCAGTGGGTGTGTGGACGGCGGGCGTGCGGACAGTGGGCATGTGGGCAAAGGACGCGGAAGTAGCGAGCGTGCGAGCGATGGGCGCTTGGGCAGAGGGCGCGGGAGCTGACACGGAAGCAGCGGGGGTGTAGGCAGCGAACGCCGGAGCCACAAGCGCCGGAGCAGTGCCGGTGGCGAGCATGGCGGTGCTGGCGAGGGCGAGGAGCATCGCCGTACCCTTGCCCCGGGCCCGGGTTCGACGCGATCTCGATAGCCGACGGACGCAGGTGTTAGATAACTGAATGATGTTGGCGAGACTCATTGTCAGTAGGGTGGGCACGTCTTCGGCGCAACCCGGACCGGAATTACCACGTAACAGTACGTAGAATCAATATTCATGGGCGAGGTTGTCAACTTGAAAGCGGTCGCCAAGGGCGGCTCGGGCACTACAACACGCCTGTCCTCCAAGCGGAGCGCTCCCGCAAGAACTTCCAAGCGCAGTGGACCTCGCCGCGACAAGACCGCTCTTGTGCTCGGCGGTGGCGGGTTCACCGGCGGCGTGTACGAGATCGGAGCGCTGCGGGCTCTCGATTTGCTCGCCGCCAACCGCACGATAAACCAATTCGACGTCTACGTAGGCACCTCCGCCGGGGCCTTCGTGGCGTCGTTGTGCGCCAACGGGGTCACTCCCGAGGAGATGATGCGGGTCGTCACCCGCCAGGGTCCCCAGGCTTTCAGGGACATCGATCTCGGTGACCTCTTGCGCTTGAATCTGGGCGAGATGGTACGTACTGGGGTGCGCCTGCCGCTGCGGGTGGCCTCGCTCACACGTCAACTACTCCCTCAGCTCGGCCAGGTGTCGTTGATCGACATCGTGCTTGGGATCGCGGAGGTGTTGCCGAGCGGCGCCTACACAGGAGAGGGGATCGAGCGCTATCTCGCCAAGGTGCTTGCTCAAGACGGGCGCAGCGACGACTTCCGCGAGCTCGCCCACGAGCTGTATCTCGTGGCCACCGACCTCGACTCGTGCGAGCGTATCGTGTTCGGTGCCGACGGCTTTGAGGACGTGCCCATCTCAACCGCCGTGCGGGCGTCGGGTGCCCTTCCGATGGTGTACGCCCCCGTGCGCATCGGCGACCGCGAGCTGATCGACGGTGGCATCGTGTCTACCACGAACCTCGACATCGCGGTGGAGGCAGGGGCAGCGCTCGTGATCGTCATCAACCCCATCGTGCCGTTTGTCAACGATCGCGAGGCAGCCGCCGATGGCAACGGGCGCCCCCCGCGGCGTATATCGGACATGGGTTTCTCAAAGATCGGCTACCAGGCGTTCAAGCTGCTCGCTCACCGGCGCCTACATGAGCTCGCGGACATGTGGGAGGAGCGCTATCCAGGCGTGGACATCGTCTTGATCGAGCCCGAGCCCACTGACGAGCTGATGTTCGAGACCTCCATCATGAGCTTCTCCTCGCGTATCGCGATAGCCCGCCATGGCTTCCAGTCGGTTACCTACCACTTGCTCAACGAGTACGAGCGCTACAGCGAGATCTGGGCACGTCACGGCATCGAGATATCTGAGCGTAGGGTACGCCGGGTGGTGGAGCACTTCGAGGCCGAGGAGGAGCAGGTGGGGGCATGGCGCAAAATCCTCGAAGGAACCACCGGGGCGCTGTTGCGCCAGTCCGGCTCCGCCGGATAGTGGCGCTCCGCGCCAGTCAAACGCGGCAACGACCCCAATCCAAAACATCTACAGCCGCTCGTGCGGATGGGGCGTGCCGGTTAGGCGAGGGCGCGGTCGATCGCGTTGAGTAGCCGTGTGGAGGAGGCCTCGTCGCGGATCGCGATGCGCACGTGACGCGGCTCGCCGAGTGCGTTGCCAGCCGCCACGAGGATGCCCGATGGTGCGAGGCGTGCGGCAAGTTCGCCACCGTCCATGGTGGGGTGGGCCACCCATAGGAAGTTGGCCTGGCTGTCAGACACCTCGAAGTGACGCTGGTGCAGTGCGGTTGTCAGGGCTGTGCGCTCACGGGACACACGTAGTACCCGCTTTGCGAGCAGCTCCGAGCAGCTACGCAACGACTCGAGCGCGCCCGCCTGGGAGATCTCGCTCACGCCGAGGTCAGGTTCGAGCTCGGCGAGCAGCTCCTCAGAGCCTGGTCCCCCGAGTGCGTAGCCGCAACGCAGTCCTGCCAGGCCCCAAGCCTTGGAGAAGCTGCGGAATACGAGCAGTCGAGGATGATTCTCGAGCAGTGCCAGCGAGGAGTCGATGGGCTGGGCATCGGAGAACTCCACAAGCGACTCGTCGAGTAGGACCCCCACTCTTTCCGGCAGGGCCGACAGCAGTCGCTCCAGCTCGCTGGTGGGCAGCAACTCGCCGGTGGGGTCGTTGGGGCTGGCCAGTGCAACAACTCGGGTGCTCTCGCCTACCGCTTCGAGTAGCGCATCCACACCGCCGCTCACCGGCACCGCGCGGCCGTGCGCACGGCGCGCCATGATCGGGAACAGCGGATATGACGGCCACGAGGTAATCAGCTCCTTGCCGGGCTCTATCAGGGCCCGGGTTGCCGCGCTGAGCAGCTCAGCGGCGCCGTTGCCAACGATCAAACGCGCCTGATCCACCGAATGTCGCTGCGCTAGCCTCGCGCGCAGCTGCGATCCCCGCATGTTCGAATAGCGTTGCAGCCCACGCCTAGCCACGAACGTGATCGCGTTCACCACATCGGGGTGGGGCAGATCGGGCCAGGTGGTTTGGGAGAGGTCGAGCGTTTGCACCCGTGTGAGCGCCTTGCGCTTGCGCTCAGCCGCCTGCTCGCGCAGCTCGCTGTTCACCTCCTCCTCGGTGAGGCCCTCGAACTGCTTGTAATAGTCGAGCAGGCCCATAACCGCTATGTCTCTCTCAAGGCTTGTTCCCCGGCATCGTGCTGGAACCGGGCCCATGGATCACGATGAACCAGAACGAGAACGCCAGCGCACACGCCATCGCGGTTGCGCCGAACACACGGGGAAGGGCTCCAGTGCGCTGGTCGTGGCCGGCCGCTCTGCGCACCAGGATCCACGCGTTGTCTAGTCGCCTGAGGAGCATCAGCATGCCGAACAACAGCACGAACAAGGCTACGAGCGCTGTCAGCACCCCGAAGGACACGCTCCCCGTGAGGTAGTTGGCTTGGGCGCTCACCCACAAGCAAGCGAGCGGTATCGGCCCCCAACAAAGCAAGCTGCCTACAATCATCCCCGCGAGCAGGAGCTTGGCAAGCGAGTTGTCCACTCGCTGCCTGGAGCTGGTGCCGCGCTGAGGCAGCGTGCGAAAGCGCGTTGGGGCCGTGCCGGGTCTGCGGCCGACGAAGAGGCCACCGTTGTCGCTGGGGTCGGAGCGCATCTGGTCTATGTTCGCAGCTAAGCGCCGGTCCCCGTGCAACAAGTCGAGTCTGAGCGCCCGCCGCGGTCGGCGCGGTGCTCACCATCGCATATTCTCTTGACAGCACCTTGCATTGCTAGAGCAAGAAGCTACCGTAGTAGGAAGATGTCTGCAAGCTCCCCTTTGACTCGACGCCCCGCCCGTCCCCGTGCTGCCCACCTCGGGCCGGAGCGGCGAAGGCCATTGATTCTCGACGTCGCCTTGGAGCTATTTCTAGAGCGTGGCTACAAGGGAACCTCGATGGATGAGGTGGCCCGCGCGGCGGGTGTCACCAAGCCGGTTGTATATGACTGCTTCGAGAGCAAGGCCGAGCTCTTCGGGGCGCTATTGGACCGCGAGGAGCAACGCATGCTGGCGCAGTTCAGCGCGGCGCTCCTCTTAGGCGCCCAATCGGAAGACTTGCGCACGACGCTGATCGCGGGGTTCACATCGATGTTGCGCGCCGTGATGGAAACTCCTCGCGCGTATCGGATCGCCCTGCTGGGCGAAGGTAACGCGGATGCCATCATCGACGCCAGGGTGCGACGGGGGCGAGATCAGCAGATCGCGGCGATAGCCGAGGTGGCTCGAAGCTGGCTGCAAGGGCGCGTTGCCGCCGATCGGCTCGATGCGGCTTCGCAATTCGTTGGGCACACACTGATTGGCATCGGTGAGGCCGGTGTACGCACGATGCTTGCCGCGCCAGATCAATGGAGCCCTGAGACGCTCGGCAGCGCACTAGGTGGGCTTGCGGCGAACGGGTATTCCTCGCTCGCCCAGATGTAGCTGGTCCCCCTGGATGAAGCCAACTTGTCCAGACGTAGCTGGCTTGTCCGGATGGAGCCAGCTCGTCCAGATGTAGCCGGTTTGTCCGGGTGTAGCCGGCTCGTCCGGATGTAGCCGTTATTGAACCGCGGCTCTAGCCCGCGTACAGAGCATCCAGCACGTCGGCGTACTTCTCGGCCACGATGTTGCGCTTGACCTTCAGGGTGGGCGTCAGCTCGCCCGTCTCCTGGGTCAGGTCGTGGGGGAGGATCGCAAAGCGCTTCACCTGCTCCACTGGGGCGTAGCGGCGGTTGGCGTGCTCCACCTGCTCGCCAATCATCGCTCGTACCGAAGACTCCTCGCAGAGCGTTGCCGTGTCCTCAGGGAGGTTGTGCTCTCGCGCATATCCAGCTATCTCTTCCTCGTCGAGCGTGATTAGCACCACCGGGTAGGGACGCTGGTCGCCATGCATCACCGCCTGTGAGATCCAGCGGCACTGCTTCAGGTCGTTCTCGAGGTTCGCCGGGGTGATGTTCTTGCCTCCGGCGGTGATGATGATGTCCTTCTTGCGCCCTGTGATCGACAGGAAGCCGTCCTCGTCGAGCGAACCGAGATCGCCGGTGTGAAGCCACCCGTCCTCGATCGAGCCGAAGCTGGCTTCGGCGTTGTTGTGATAGCCCTGGAAGATGTTCGGGCCCTTGATCAGCACCTCCCCGTCCTCCGCGATCTTGATCTCCACTCCGGGGAACGGTTTGCCAACTGTCCCGAACTTGTGGTCCTCGAGCGTGCACGCGGTGGCGGCGGTGGCGGTCTCGGTCATGCCATACCCCTCCAATACCGGCACGCCAGCAGCCCAGAAGAATTCGAGGATCTCCTTGGCGATTGGGGCCGCCCCGCTAACGGCGTGACGTACGCTACCGCCGAAGATGGCTCGGACATTCTTGAAGAGCTTCTCGTCCGCCTCTTCGAAGGGCTCCATCAGCTCCGCCGGCACCTCTTCGCCATGGACCTGCATCTCGCGAACCTTCGCGCCGAGCGCGATCGCCTTGCGAGCTTCCTCCTGCTCCTCTGGCGACTTCGTTTGTATCGCTGCGTTGGCGAGCGTATAGATCTTCTCGAAGATGCGCGGTACCGAAGGTAGGTAGGTCGGTTTGACCTCCATCAGCTCACCCACGATTTGCTTGGTGTCGCCGCCGAAGTAGGCGATTGTCGCGCCCAGGTCGAAGGCTGAAAGCTGGATCAACAGAGCGAAGGCGTGAGCGAGCGGAAGGTAGAGGTAGATCACCTCGTCATCCTCAATCTGGCCCACCCTGCGGATCATGTCCATCATCGAGCTGTAATTGCCATGGCTGAGCACGCAACCCTTGGGCGGGCCGGTGGTGCCGGAGGTATAGATGAACGTGAACGGATCCTCTGGGCTCACCGCTTCGCGTCGTGCTTGCAGCTCCGCACCATCGCGTGCCCGCCCGCGCTCGCGCACCTCATCCAACGTAATGGCCGGCACCGCCGGCTCGCCAGCCGGCGGGTCCATCATGATCACGGTCCGCAGGTTGGGCACCTGCTCGCGGATCTTCGCGATCTTGGCGAGCTGTGCGTCGTCCTCGCACACGATCGCGCTCGCACCTGAGTCGGAGATCACCCACAGGCACTCCTCGGGTGAGTTGGTTTGGTAGATGGGCACAGCCACGGCTCCGGTGGAGGTGATGGCCATGTCCACATATGACCACTCCGGACGGGTGTTGGCGAGGATGCACACGCGGTCGCCAGCTTTCACGCCGACGTCGATCAAACCGAGTCCAATCTCCTCGACCATGTCAGCCAGCTGGCTATAGGTGACATCCTGCCAGGATCCATCGTGCTTGTAACGGACGGCAGGACGCTCGGGATGTTCCATCGCCGAGCGCGAGATCAGGTCGGCAATCGTTTGCGACCCAGTGGTCGACTCTGTGGCGCTGGCCTCCATGGAACGACTCTCCTCCTCGATGGGTTCCCCTGTGTACCCGAGGATCTTAGGGCGTTTATGTGCGGATAGCCACGGACAGCGGGCTACGAGCGCTCCGCCTTGGGATCAGCTCTTCGTCGATCAGCTCTTCGCGTGAGCGCGACCCTGCCCCGGTCTTCCCTGGCGCACACTCGCCATGAACAGGCTCTTGTCGATGCGGCCCTTGAAGATCGGAACACCGTTCTCTAGGCACTTCACGAGCACCTCTTTGCGTTCCAAACCGGCTTCGCGAGCTAGTTCGGTGGGCGTCAGGTGGTTGGCCATCGGGAGATCCTCCTATCGATGTGGTTGCCTACGCCTACGTATACCCCGGTATCCGGACAATTTCAACGGGAGATCTCGCATAGTGCGAGATCTCAACCAAACTGGATCGAGCCGGCTAGATCGGGTTGGGCACGTCCACGAACACGTGCTCCACACTGAAGCGTTCGCTGAGGTGCTCGCCGAGGCGCTTGACACCGAACGTCTCGGTGGCGTAGTGGCCGGCTGCGATGAAATGGATGCCCATCTCCTGTGCTTCGGTCATCACTCGCTCCGTGGGCTCGCCCGTAAGGAACGCGTCGGCGCCGCTGCCCGCAGCCTCCGCTAGGTAATCGCTGCCGCCGCCGGAGACGATTGCCACGCTGCCTATCAGCTTGGGGCCAGCGTCGAAGACGAGCGGGGTGCGAGCGGTTAGCTCTGTTACTCGCGCGAATAGCGCATTCATCTCGATGCCCTCGCCAGGGAAGTGTGCGATACAACCGATCGGCTCGCCCTCATGGAGAGCGAAGGGCTCGAGCGTGTCCGCCCCGAGGGCGTGCGCGATGACGGCGTTGTTACCCACTAGCGGGTGACCGTCGAGCGGGAGGTGGTAGGCGGCGAGGCTCATGTCTGCGTCGAACAACAGCTTCAAGCGCCGCTTCATACGGGTATCGATTGGCGTGGACCTCGAGCCCCAGAAGAGGCCGTGGTGGACCACCAGCAGATCGGCCTGTTCGGCGGCGGCCCGCTCGAACAGCTCAACGCTGGCACTCACGCCTGTGGCTACCTTCTTTACTTCCGCGCACCCCGGCACCTGCAAGCCGTTGGGGCAGTAGTCGCGAAAACGCTCCGGTTGGAGTAAGCGGTCGAGCTCAGCGATGGCATCTTCTAGCAAGCAAGGCATCGCGCGACCTTAGCGGCCTTGGCAGGGGAGGGTGCTAGACGTGGACGGTCCGTTGTGGGCAGACCGTCGCAGTGTGGGATACTTCAGTCTGCGTCGGGGCGTGGCGCAGCCTGGTAGCGCGCGCCGTTCGGGTCGGCGAGGTCCCCAGTTCGAATCTGGGCGCCCCGATTGGTTAGAGAACCGCGAAGGCCAGCGAACACGGGCGAAAACCCCCGGAAACACTGGCCCTAGCGGGAGGCGGTTTGCCAGTGTTCGCGGCTGTTCGGTGGTCTGGAGGGCCGCAAATGGGATGCAAGACTGCGGAAACGGGATGCAAACGGGATGCAAGGCGGTTTCCCCGGCCAGTGACCAGCGACTTGATCGGGGTCGCCGCCGACGACTAGCGTGCGCGCTTGGCAGCGCGGCGCTGCATCTGGATGAGCAGCGGCACGGGCGCCGCATCCTCGGGGTCGGGCACGACCAAAATCTCATCGCCAAGCAGCTTGCGATGAGCGTCCAATACGGCACGGTGATTGACGATGGTGGTGGCCTCGCCAATGAATGATCGCCCCGGCATGTACGGCTCCAACCGAACGGTCAGCTCGGCGACGGCAACTATGTAGCTGGCGGCGGCCTTGGGGCCGACCAGCTCCTTGTCCTGCTCGGTGACGTTGTGCGAGTAGGCACTGATGCTCTTGGCGCCTGAGCGACGCGGATGTACGAGGGCGTTGCGGACCTCGAAGAGAGCGAATAGTCGCTGCAAGGGCAGCCTTCCACGGTCGAGCGGCGGCTCGACGCCGACCAGGCGGGAGCCGATCAACAGCTTCTCCGTCGTAACGAGCCGATCGAGCGCCTGCGCGTCTCGTGCGGGCAGCGCAGCCTCAAGGAACTCATTGGCATACGCCTCGGTGGAGAGGGCAGCAAACAGCACCGCGTTCCGTAGGAAGCTGAGGCGACGGTTCATGGCGCTGAGCCGACGCTGCGAGGCCTCCAGCATCGAGCCTGGTAGTAGTCCGCTATCTCGGCGTAGAGCGCGGGTGCGCTACTCGCAGCGGTCAGCGCCTCAAGCGCCTGATTTCAGATAAAAGGCCGACGACTGGGCCGCACGGGGGAGGGAAGGTGTTTCGGGACTCGGCGACATTCTGCACAGCATGGCCTACGGGGAGGCCGGTGGCGCGTGTCGAGACAGTTTTATGCGGAGCCGACGACGTGCAGGTGGCGCGGTGTCTCGGTGGCCGTGTTCCGCTGCCCATAGTCGTCCATCGCGCGCTGCGCACGCGCGAGCGCGCGGCGCCGGCCGAGCTTGGTGTAGACGGTGGCGATGAGGTAGCCGCCGTCGTCGTGGCCGACTATTTCGGCGACCGTCGCGGGGTCGAGGCCGAGGCCGCCGTCCTCGACGGGATCGACCATCCATTGAATCGCGCGGTGCTTCAACTCGTAGAACTCCTGGCCTGGCATCCCTGCCGATGCGCGTACCGAGTGCCAGAGGTTTGACCAAGTGCTGCGCAGCATGTAGCCGCCGCGGGTCGCCGGGAACACAATCTCGCCCTTGGTACGGTCGATCGTCTTTCCTCGACGCGGCATCGTTTCTAGGTGCGCGCGAAAGCGGGGGCTCATTACGACCCATCGGCCGTCGTCATCCTTGGGCCATGTGATCTTGCCGGCGTCGAGGTCGAGCTGCCAGCGCACATGGATCAGGTTCTCCGGGAAGTGAATATCGGGTCGATGCAACGCGAATACCTCGCCGGGACGCATCGCTGCGTCGCCCACGCCGAGAGTCGCGCCCTCAAGGACGAGCCCGTAATCGTCTGCCCGGCTTTCGCGGGCGGCGTGGCGTAGCCGCTCGTACTGCTCGTCGGTGATGATCTCGAAGTCGGGTCGATCTACTCGGCGCTTGCGCTTGCTCGCTCCAAGGCGGGTGAACTGGTTGCGCTCGATCAAGTCGCGGTCGAGTGCGTGATTGAAGAACTGCCGTACTGCTTGCTGAATGTTGGCGCCCTTCGGCCGCGTCCACGTCACCGCCTCGTCACGAGTGAAGCTGTCGATCGGCCGGTCGTGAAACTCGCGTAGGAACGGTCGCAGCCCATCGCGCAACCGTCGCACGGACGAATCGCGTCGCCCCGTCTCCTTCTGCGTCGCCTCGCCATCCGGCCACGTCATCGTGATCCGGCCGTTCTCGTGAATCGTTGCGCCTGCGAACTCAAGCACGGTGGGAGCGAGGCGCCGGGAAGGGTTGGCGACTTCCTCGCGCAGTTCCGCTAGGCATCGTTCCTTGGCTTTGCGGAACTCCTCCATGTTGTCGTGCGTGCCGATCCACTTCCTGCGGCCCTTGTACTTGGCGAACCCGGACCACTTCGGATTGTGACGTGAGCCTCGGTTAACCGGCATCGGGCACGCCCTCCTTTGCCACGGTGGATGCGTAGCGCTCGCGTAGCCATGCCTCGACCTCGGAGACGATGTAGCGGTTCATCCCGCCCATCCGCAGATACGGGAGGCCGAGATGCTGCTGCAACTCAATCCAGCGGCGGGTGACTTGCAGGTGATCGGCGAGTTGCTGCTTCGTGACCCAGTGCTCGCGCGACTCGATCGCGGCTGTCATGTGCCTGCCGTGTCGATACTCGTTTGGTCGGTGCCAGTGGCCTGCGCGAGGCGCCGGCCAAAGAGGGTCGGGCGTTGGCGCTGCTTGCCGTGTCCCGCGAGCGTGGTGCATCGCTGGCTGCGATCAGAGCAGACCCGAGCCGTGATCTCAAGGTCCTGGCAGAGATAAGGTCTCGCGCATCGTGTGGACAGGCCCGGGGCGCGTTTCTGGCGTGCTGGTGCGGAGAACGCGCTCATCGAGCGGCAGCGGGTCGAGCCTCGGGAAAAGGAGCAGCCGTCCCTGCGCTCGAAGACGCGCCCAGTCGCGTCAGAGCGGCTCGGCGGGAGGGTCCTGCTCGACGCCGAGCGCCCGCTGCACCCAGGCGACATCCTGCCACGCGCCGAGCTTCCAGCCGATCCGCCGATACACGCCGACCGGCTCGAAGCCCATCGCCCGGTGCAGGCCCATGCTCGCTTCGTTCGGCAGTGTCATACCCGCGACCGCCATCAGGTAGCCGCGCGCCGCGAGCCGCTCGAACAGCGCCTCGTACAGCGCGCGACCCGAGCCGGCGCGTCGCCGGCCCTGCTCGATGTAGACGCTGACCTCGCACGAGAAACGGTAGGCCGCTCGCTTCTGGTGCGGCCCGCCGTACGCATAGCCGACGACTCGGCCCTCGTCTTCGAGCACGATCCATGTGTGCGTGCGCGTCGCCGCCGCAATGCGTTCGGCCATCTGCGCGGGTGTCGGCGGCTCGCCCTCGAAGCTGACGGCCGTCTCGCGCACGTACGGCGCGTAGATCGCCGCGCACGCCGGCGCGTCGTCCTCGCTTGCGTCTCTCACCGTCGCACCGGACACGTTCGGCCTCAGCATACGCGGGCGTAAGGCTGACGACGACCGGCTTGGTGGATCGTGTCACGCGCGCACCCTCGATCTCCGCGACGTTGATCTGCGCGCGGATCGCCGGGCGTCTCCACGCTTCCGGTCGCCTTGGCTGGGCCGTAGCGCAGCCGTGAGTACGTGGCGGGCGAGCGGCGGAGGGACGGCGTTGCCGACCTGCTCAAATTGCCTGGTCTTTGTGCCTTGCCAGGGGTAGTCGGGCGGGAAGCCTTGGAGGACTGCGGCTTGTGTGACCGTGACGCGCACGGCGTTGGCGCCGCGACGCTGCTGATAGCGGCCGGGCGGGTCGCTCGCGTTCTCCTTGTGCCCCGGTGGTTGAACCCGCTTGTCGCACGCGACGGTCGTCGCTGGGCGCTCCTGCGCCCACGGAGGCGCTGACGCTTGGTCGTGCGGCGCGTCGGCGTCGGGTGCCACCCACTCGACCTTGTTCGCGCAATGACCGAAGTGAATCGTCGGCGCGGGCTCGTCTGTCTCGCGCACGGTCGCGCTCGCTCGGGTTCCGTTGCGCCACGCCCAGCCTCCGCGCTCTTGTCCCTCGCCGCTCGGGAGCTGGCGGCCGACGAGCGCGCCGTCCTTGGAGCGCCGTGTCGTCGTGAGCGTCGGAGCTGGACGACGAGCCGGCCACCCGAGGTCAGCGTCAGCCTGCGCCGAGCCGGGATCGGACGATGGCGCGACGCCGCTGGTCTGCCAGCGATTGACCTTGGAGGTGACGGTTTGCGACGGTGCGCTCGTGGGGTCAAAGCCCTCGTGGATGCGCTCGCCGCTGCGCCTGACCTCCACCCACGCCCGCTGCTCGCGCGTCCACGTGCGCACCCGTCAAACTGTCAGCGCGAACGCGGGCGCCGACGCCTCGCGGCGGTCGCGCTCCCGGAAGGTCTCGCCGTCGTCCTGGTCGTTACGACGGGGGAAGCCAACCCGGTCGGTCGGTGTCCAGCCGAGTGCCTGGGCCATGCTGACCCACGGCAGTAGGTGAAGCTCGTCCGCGGGGGTGTCGCGGCGGCGCGGGTTGTAGGAGCGATGGGTGGGAGCCGGGAGGCTCACCGGGCCGTCCAGGGAGGCGATCAGGAACGCCCGTTTGCGGGTCTGCGGCACGCCGTAGCGCTCGGCGCTAAGAATCCCGGCCGCCGTCTGATAGCCATGCGCGCTGAGTAGCTGCGCGAACAGGCTCCACAGCTCAAGGACTGCGGGAACTTGCTCAAGTGCGATCCAGCGCGGGCGTAGCGCGACGGCGTAGCGCAGTGGCTCCACAGTGAGCAATGAGCGAGGGTCGCGGCACCTGCGCAGGTGCTGGGCGCGGCTGTCGTGTCCGGCGGCGAGCTCGTGCGCGCACGCGATGACCCGTGGCTTGTCCAGTCGCCCCAGACACTTGCCGGCGCTCGAATATGCCTGGCACGGCGGGGAGCCGATCAGACCCCACAGCGGCGCGAAGTCGCGTGGGTCCAGCAGTGAAACGTCGGCTCGCAGTCGTGCGTGCCCGGCAGCCTGCCCGGTCTGACACGCGCATGGCTCGTTCTCTATGCCGAGCGCCGTATAACCGAGGGTCCGCAGAGCCTCATCCCAACCGCCGGCTCCCGCGAACAGGTCGAGGATCATTCCCTCGGTCATGCCGCTCTCCTGCGCGCTGTAGCGCTCGATTGGTGAGAGTGAGGCTTTCGGAAAACGAGCACGTCTTCATGCGCGACGACCTGCGTTCGGTCTCCCTGCGAGCGGTAGCGACGAACGTGAAGTGTCTGCCAGAGCGAGGGGCGCATCACGAGTTCGTCGTCGCGGATCGTCGCCAACAGGCCGATGACGTGCTGCCAGTAGAGAAGGCCGGCGCTCTCGCAAAGCGCGATGGTGTCACCGCTCAGGTTGCGCAGCGCCCCCCGAGCGCGCATGTTCTTGGTGACGCATACAAGGAACCCTCCGGGCTTGAGCGTTGCTGCGCAGACGCGGTAAATCTCTGCCATCGCCGTGAGGTATGTGTCACCGCGGGCGTGGCCGAGGTTGCGCCGGTCGGGGCTGTAGTTGGTTGTGTCGTGCCGGCGCAGAGGTTCACTCTTATCCCTGACATCAACGCATGTGTCGGCGATCTCGCAGGCATAGGGGGGCGAGGTAAGGATCAAATCGACACGGCCATAGGCCATGTGGGCGAGCTTGCCGGCGCGTCGGGTGGTGCCAGTGAGGAGGTCTTGCGCGTTTGTTGTGAGCAGCCGGGGTAGCTGGCGGGCGTCGCCTTCGATCACTCTCGCCGGGGCGTGGGCGCGGCCCTCGTGGTGGGCGTGGTCGAGGTTCGCGGCGGCGAGCTTCGCCCAACGGGGCTCAAGCTCGACGCCGACCGCTCGGCGCCCGAGGTTGGTCGCCTCGACCAGCGTCGTGCCGATCCCGCACATGGGGTCCACCACGAGATCGCCGGGGTCGCTGTAGGCTTCGATTGCGCGGCGCGCGAGCGTGGGAAGCATCTTCGCGGGGTGCCGATTTGAGTCGGGCACGTAGCGGCGATAGCGCTGCCATTGGCTCGTCTTCTGCGCGCACGGCCAGACCGCGAGCGGCAGGTCAGATGTCTTTCGAGTGGATTTGGTCAAGGTGGTTGGGCGTCAGAACGGAAGACCCTTGCACTAGATAAAGGTCGTTTCTGGCGCCCTAGCGGTACAGCTCGACACAGATAAAATGATGGAGCGACTGCGCGCCTTCCAATTGGAGGGGGGTCTGTACCGCAGGCGACCTCGACGGCACTTTTATCTAGTGAGAGGTCGCCTTTGTCCGGTGTCACGCACGGACGGGACGGGATTGAGAAAAACTGCTGGCGTCTCCCGCGCGGAGACGCCAGCTTGAGCACTAGGCGACTGCGTTTTCGAGCGTGCGCGCGATCGTGTCCACCGTCTCGGCATAGCGCCGGATCGCCTCCACGTCGTTAGCCTCTCCCCAGCCCGCGATGTAGGGGATGCCCTCTCCCGACGTGTCCAGTCCGATCGAACCGCAAACGATCACGGCCGCCGTCTCCACGATGACCTCGGCGTCCGCGCGCCCGTGCTCCTTGTAGGTCGGTACGCCTACCGCGTGTGACAACTCGTGAACGAGTGTGCGGACTCGACGGTTCGCGCTCGTCGTGTTGGTCGAGACGCAGATCAGTTTTTCGGACTGACTGCAAAATCCGCCGCTGTGCTCTAGCGGCCGATACTCGACGCGGTAGCCGATGCTTTGCGCGAAGCGCTCCAGCTTGGCGATGTAGGGCGCGTGCGAGTCGCCAGTGACGGGCTCGCACGGGGGGTCTGGCAGTGGCTCGCCGTCGGTCTGCGATATGTCAAAGACGGAGACGGCGCGGAATAGCGTGATCGTCTCGTCGGTTTCGCTGCCGTTGTCGTCGCGTTGCTTGACGACCATCGGCGCCATGATCTTGATTGAGTGCTCGCCCTTGCGGACCTGGCGGCCGAGCTGCTGCCATGCCTTGAATCCTGCGACCCGCGTAGCCTCGGGGCATTGCATGGCGATCAACATGCAGTTACCCACGCTGTAGTCGTGGAACGTGGCGCGAGTCTCGGCCCACTTGCGCCAACCGTCCGACGTGAGTAGGGCGCGTGCTGCGCGCTGGATCGCGTCCCGTGTCTCGGCTCGCTTTGTCTCGCGGTATGCCGCACGCTCGGCGTCTGAGAAGGTGCGTCGGCGCGCTATAGTTTTGGCTGGCATCGAAAATATCCTTTCGTTGTCCATGAGCCCGGACGTTGGCGCGTCGCGGGCTCACCTTTTGATTACTTGAGTGTTACACCATCACGCCTGCTGTGTCTCTTTACAGCGCGTCGATAACGGCTTGCGTGTGGTGCAGCGCGGCCGTCTCGGCTGCGCTGCGGCTGCTGTGCTTCTCCTCGTCGTACTCGTCATCGCTGACGTAGCACGTTGCGCGCCACGAGTAATCACCGAGGCGATCAACGGTGGCGAGGATGATTCCGAACTCTTTACTTTCGTAAGTCGTCGTGTCGTGTGTGCGACTTACTGTTATGTCGGCGGTGGTGTTCGTCATAGATATACGAGACCAGGTCAAACAGTGAATGTCAAGGCTCTTTGCTCTAAGATTCGCTAAAGATTTTGGTGATACTTGCCGCTGTCTCGGCGGCGGTTGTGACGACGGTGAGAACGGAGCATGTAACAGTAGAGCTCCATACGGTGACGGCGATTGGGGCGCGTGTGTTGGCGATGGCAGCGGTCGCGGTTTTGGCGCGGCGCGCGCTCGGTACGGCGAGGATCACGAACGGGTTAACGTCGCGTAGGCTGCTGCGAGGTAGTATCTCGGCGTATCGTTTGGCCTTCTCGCGCAGGATTCGGGATGTCTCGGTGCCACGGTCAAGCTCAAGGAGTACGTGCAGCGGCGCGCGGCGGGGAAGGGTGAGCACGCCGTAGCCGTCGGGTAGCAGGGTGCCGGCGAAAAGATGGGCGAGGGTGCGGACTCCGTACCACTCCGAGAGTGCGCCGTGGTTTTGGTTGGCTTCGACGGCGAGGCGGGTGAAGAACTCGTTGGCTTCGACGTGGTGCGTGAGATTGCGGCTTGTGGCGTAGTTGAGCGCGTCGGCGTGCGTGTAGTGAAGCCGGCTTGGCTCGAAGCCCTTGTGATCGGCGACTATGAGCGCGCCTGCCTCATCGAGTATCCAGTGGTAGGGCAGGGTGCCCTCGCCTCGTCGGGCGCCTGGACGGAAGCGGTCGAGCACGCGCAGCTCATACAGCAGTCCGAGGCGAGCGGCAGCGGTCCTCAGTCCGGTGAAGTGAAGGCGCTTTAGCTGGTCGGTCCTCAGGACGTGGTGCTCGTAGCAGTCGAGGGCGATGCGCCTGTCACGCTCAGTCAGGTGCGCTGGCAGGGTTGCGATGTGCTGCTCTCGCAGTCGGCTCGGCCGGCTGGCTTTTGTTCTCTCGGAGAGTTTTGTGTTTGTCCCTACCTTATCGGGGTTGCTTATTTTCACCGGATTATCGTGATTTGCGGCGGTTTTCATCGAATCAGGGTCCTCCACGCTTAATTGGAGGGGGAATTGGAGGACGTATTGGAGGGGGAATTGGAGGACGTATTGGAGGGGGAATTGGAGGACGAATCGGCAGGCGTCATCCTGGCTCGCACGTCGCGCTGTGCCTCGACCGGCATGGCTGGCGCTCGCTGGTCGGCGGCGAGCTGCGCCTCGATCTGCTCGCGCGTCATGCCGTAGCGCCTGCGCGCCGAGGCCCTGACCGCCTGCGCCTGCTCGGGCGTGGCCGGGCTCAGGCTCTCGGTGGTGAGGGTGAACGCGCGGCCGGGCTGCCCTTGGTTGCAGAGCCGCAAGGCGGCGGTGTAGAGGGGAAGGTGCGCGAGGTCGTGTGCGGATAGCTCGGGGCGGACCTCGCGCTCAAGCGCCTGCGCGTCATCGCGCGATACCTGGAAGTAGACCTTGCTGCGGGCGTTCGCGCCGATCGCCTCGCGCAGGTCGCGCGGGAGCTGCGCAAGATGCTGGTGGGCGAGGCACAGCGAGAGGCGGTAGGAGCGGGCCTCCGCGAGAACATCCTCGAACGGCGTGGGGAGGTTCAGGTAGTTGTGGACCTCATCGACGTAGCAGGAGGCGTCAGGGCGCTGGTCGGGTGGTAGGGCGGCGCGGGCGAGCGCGGCCTGCCAGACCCGTGCGAATAGGAACGAGCCGAGCAGGCGGCTTGTGTCCTCGCCGAGGGTGCCCTTGGGGAGCTTGGCGAGCAGCAGGCGTCCCTCGTTGATCGCGCGGGGAACGTCGAGGGTGGTCTTTGACTGGCCGACGATCGCGCGCACGGGGCGGCGCAGCAGGAACGCGCGCAGCTTGTTCAAGAGCGGCCCGGAGGCCTGCGCGCGCAAGGGGTCTGAGAGTTCGCCGTACCACTCCCAGAACGGGCCGAGCACGGGGTCTTTGATCTGTGCGGCGAGGCTTTCCTGCCAGTGGCGGTCGGTCAGCAGGCGCGGCACGTCGGCGAGGGTGCTCGTCGGTGAGGCGGTGCTGAGCGTCAGCACGGCGGCGCGGAGGATGTCGTCGGTGCGTGGCCCCCAGTAGCGCTCGAACACGCGGCGGAAGATGCCGACGAGCTGATCGACGCCGAGATCGCGGTCGGGGCTATCGAGCACGTTCAGGCCGGGCGGCGCCTCGTCCAGCGGGTCCAAGAGGTCAACGTCGTTCTCGCGGCCGGCGGGGATGCGCGCGAGAATGTCCTCGATCAAGTCGCCCTTCGGGTCGATCACTACTGCGCCCCTGCCGGCGTCAAAGTCCGCGAGCACGAGCCGCCCGATCAGCGTGGACTTCCCCACGCCGGTCGGCCCGAGGACGTGAATGTGCTGGCGCGCGTCGGGCACGGCGAGGTTGATCTGCCGGCCGTTGGAGCCGCAGCCGAGCGGCTTGCCCTGCGTGGGCAGTCCGGGCGGTGGTGCGATCTCGCGTGCGCCGGCCATCACGACGCCAGGGATCGCGTCCTGTCCGGGCAGGTGCGCGAGCGCGGCGAGCTCGGGCACGCCGAGCAGGAACGCGCGGCGCCCCAGACGCCGTTGACGGAGCTTCAGAAGCGCGCGTGGGGCGTGCCTGCGACGCAGGAAGACCCGTGTGCCGTTGTATGGCGCAAACGCGCCGAGAACGGCGTGGATGCGCCCACGCGCCTCCTTGCGCGAGTCAGCGGTGACGGTGACGCGGATGACGCAGCGGTACAGCGACTGCGCGCTCTTGCTCATCGCCTCCCGCACGTCCGGGGTGATCGTCGGATCGAGCCGTGGCGGCGCGGGGGGCTGGGTGCGGAGCGCCTGCATGAATCGCAGCACGCGGCTGGTCGGCTCGCCTTTGCGTATCCGCCGCGCGGCGTTGCGCAGCCGGTGTTGCTCGCGGCTGGTCGCCGGCCGGGCAATGACCTGGATCAGCGCGCGCTGCTGCGTCGCGTGAGCCCCGATAGCTGGCCGAGGATCAGCGGCAACGGATCGGGATTCAACGACGCATCGAGTGAGAACCATCCTGGGCCGGAGAGCGCAAGCTCGGAAGTGAGGCGCACCATCCCGCGTGGCGGATATGCAGTGTCGGGCTCATCCGGGGCTACGGGTTCGGTGCTAGCGCTCGCGCCGGGCCATGCCGCGCTGACCGCGCGCTCGATCAGGCCGGGTGGGATCACCTTCGGCACCCACAGGCGGAAGACCGTGCCCGTCTCGCTCGCGGCGATCTCCCAAGAAAGATGCGGTTGGCCGATCAGCACACGCGCGAGCCTGGGGCGCAGCAGGTCGTGAAGCGCTGACCACAGCAGATGTGCCGCCCGTGTCCTGCACGTCGGGCGGCACGCCGATCCGCACGAGCCGCGCGCCTCGCGGGAGAAGGTTGCGCTGCACCGCTCGGAGCAGCAGCACACCGATAGTCACGGCGAGCGCGAGCGCCGCGGCGAGCAGCGCAAGATGCTCGATCGTTCCGAGCGCACGGTGAGCGAACGCGAGGCCTTCATGCAGCGGCCTGTTCGGTTCGAGCAAGTAGCGTTCAAGCGCGCGGTTGGGATGCGGCCCCGCCGCGGTGCCGGTCGGATGGTGGGGCGTCCGATGGTGGTGTCTCATCGCGCGCTGCCTTCGCGTGCGGCGGGACGAGTCGCGCCGAGATAGCGGTCTTCACCCCACTGCTGCGCCGACGCTGGTGGGGAACGGCTCGGTGCGAACGCTGGTCCCAGGATGCGGGGCGTCCACCATCTCGCCCGAGCGCACGACCATCCCGACGTGCGTTACTTCGCTGGGGCTCTGCCCGAAGAAAACGAGGTCGCCGGGCTGTAGCTGGGCGCTGGCGGGCAGGCGCGGTCCCGCGTCGTACTGTTCCTGGGTGGTGCGGGGAAGGTTGATCCCGGCGAGCGCGGTAGGCGGCCTGTACGAGACCGGAGCAGTCATAGCCGGACGGGCTCTCGCCGCCCCACACATACGGCACACCGATCTTGCTCAGCGCGAACGCGAGCGCCGCACCCGCCGCGCCACTCGCCGGCGCGATGACGGGCGTGGCCTGCTGTTCATAGGTGGCCGCCCAGCGCAGGACCTCTTCGACGTATTCCTGTGAGTGGTTGTACGCGAAGATCGCGCGCTGAAGTTCCTGCGGGGCGCCGTTGGCCTTCAGATAGCCGCGCGGCGCTGAAGATCGCATCCGCGGGGTTCCAGCGGTCAGGGGGACCGTGCCCGGTGGCGCTGACGCCATAGGTCGCCCATGTGGAGGCGAGGAATTGCATCGGGCCACCGGCACCCGCGTAGTTGACCGCGCCCTCCTTCGTGCAGGATGGGTCGGGGTTCTGGCCGTCGTCGCACTCCACCTTCCCGATCCCGGCGAGCACCGTCCACGGCACGCCGTAACGAGCCCCGGCAGCTTGGAACAAGCGCAGGTATTCCGGTGGAATCCCCGCGACCCGTTCGATGCTTGAGCCTGGCTGGCCGAGGCTGATCCCCGTACCGGCGCCGAAGACCCCGGCGGCGGCGCCGAGGAAAAGCACGGGCAGGATCACGAGCAGACCGCATGAGCTGAGCGCGGCGCGCTTCACTGCGCAGCCTCCGCAAGCTCGGCGGGATCGCTGGTGACAAGCTCATGCTCGGCGGGACTCGCCTTCACCGCGAGCGGGATACGCTGCTCCCCGGTGAGCAGCAGCCCGTGGCCGGCGGGGCAGGTCAATAGGTAGGAGCGCTCCCCGGCGGTCAGCGCGAACGCCTGCCCAACACGGTCGATCGCCTGCGGCGATTGGTGCAGCAGAAAATGTTGGGAGGCGTTGTTGACAACGGCCTGCCCGAGCGGGGAGTCCAAGCAGGTCGCCGGGGTCCTGAGTGATCGTCGTAAGGCCGGTCCAGCGCTTGCGGGCCTTCTTGGCGAGCCGGAATAGGAACCGCGCGCCGGGCGCCTCCCGTGTCGCGCTCGGCGTCTCGCGCATCAAGTCCCACGCCTCATCGACCAGCACGACACGGCGGCGCAGCGGACCCTCAAGCGAGCGCCAGATCGCATCGAGCGTCAGCATCAGCGCGGGAGCGCGCATCCGCTCGGGCAGCCCGCGCAGCGAGAAACAGACAAGGTGACTGTCGGGCTGCACCGATGTCGGGCGGTCAAAGAGCGAGGAGTGCGAGCCCGTCGCATACGGCGATAGGCGCTCCGCGAGCCGCTTGCCGGTATCGCTCTCGGCCACCAGCGCGCGCACGAGATCCGCGAGCAGCGGCGCGGGCCGGCGGTGCGTCGCTGGGTCGGTCGTGATCCCGGCGGCTTGGTAGGCGGCGCGGGCGCTGCGGTCGAGCACGGCAAGCTCGCCGCCGTCGAGGCCTCCGGCGAGCAGTTCGATCAGGTCCGCGAGGAACAGAATCCGCTCGTCCAGCGCCCGTGATTCCTCGCTCGTGGCGGGAAGATCGAGCGGGTTCAGCGCAACGGCGCTCGGCCCGGTCAGCGGAAGGTACGCGCCGCCGACTGCCTCACAGAGAGAGTGGTACTCGTCCTCGGGGTCGAGGATGAAGACCTGCACGCCGCGGTAGAGCAGCCGCAGCGCTTCGAGCTTCGCGGCGTAGCTCTTTCCTGCGCCGCTGTAAGCCAGCACCACGCTGTTGAAGTTGGTCCGTGCGAAGCGGTCCACGAGCACCGGGGCGCCACTGTCGGTAAGCCCGTAGAGAACGCCGTCCTCCAACGGGGGGTCCGCGCTGGCAAATGGGAACCCGGCGGCGAGCGCGGGCGTATCGAACGTGCGCCGCAGCCGCAGCCGGTCACTGCCGAGCGGCAACGTCGAGAGCCACCCGTCCCACGCGCGGAACGTGGCGGGTACGACGTGCAGCAGCATCGAGGCGCACAGCGCCTTCGCGCGTTCGGTGCGCTCCTGCAGCTCCTCCCGACTCGGAGCAGTGATCGACAAATAGAGCGCGGAGCGAAACAGCCGGCTCTCCCCACGGGCAAGCGCGCTTGCCAATTCGTCGGCGTCCTCAGCGGCGGCGGCAAGCGTCGGATCGGACAGGCGCCCGCGGTCGGCGTCGATGCGGCGACTGGACTCAAGCCGGGCGCGCTGGCGGCGCAGCCTGTCAGCGGCCAGCGCGGGCGGGATCGGCCCGATATGCAAGGTCAGGTCAAGCTCGCCGGCAGCGTGAAGCAGTGGTGCGAGCCATCCCTGGTTTACCTCGCGGGGGTAGCCGGTCACGGCAAGACTGCGATGCCACACGGTCCCCGTGCGCAGACAGTCGCGCTCGATCTGCACCGCGCTCGGCGCTGGCAGCGAAGACCCACCCGCGGGGCCGTCGTCATCGCGTCTTGTGCGAACGCGCGGGAGAGAGGGGAGCGCGGCGCCTCTCAGCATCGGCGGATCACCCCGTCCAGTTGGGAGCCGGCGGGCGGTCCTGGTGGTTCCAGCGCGTCGAGCAGCAGCGCGGTGGCCTGCCTGCCGTCGAGGGTGTGAAGCTCAACCCCGGCGGCGTGCAGCAGCCCGGTTGTCTCGCTGGCGCGGCGCTCGAGGTCTGCCTTGGCGGTCTTGCGCTCGCGGCTGCGGGTGCTGAGCACGAGCAGGATTTGACGGCGGCGCAGGCCTTCGCCCTCGTTGGCGAGCTCGTGGAGGAACTGCGCGTAGGTGTGGGCGCAGTGGCGCAGCGCAGGGTGGGGGAGCCCGTGCGCGGCGTGCTCGATCGCGCTCGCGCGCTGCCGTCGAGATCTACGAGCTCTGAGCGCACCGTGATCGCGGCCGGCTCGGTGAGGCTGTTCAGCCACTTGCCGTATGCCTCGGCCAACGCCGCCTGCTCCTCGATGCTGCGAAGCGCCCAGCTCGTCGCGCTCGCCCCGAGCAAAAGGACGCTTGTCCCGTCGGCGAGCTCAACGACGCCGCTTGTCAGGATCGTGCTGACCGGCACCCGCAGCAGCGACACGCCGGGCTCGCCGGGCGCCCCCGTCAGCTTGCCGGGCAGGCCTTCCGGTGCGGCGACGCGCCGCGGGGATTGGGTGAGATGCCGTGCGGCGGCGAGCGCGATGCGATCGCCCGTGAGCCCGTCAAGGCGCCCCAGCGCCAGCGCGACGCCCACGAGCGCCAGCGGCACGGCGAGCGCCGCGGCCACGGGCGTCGGCAGTACCGAGCTGGCCGCCGAGAACACCCCGTAGCAGACGATCGCGGTCACGCCGAGGATCACGAGCTGGCGCGCGGTGAGCCCCCACGCGAGACGGTCCTCCATCTCCACGTCCGCGGGTAGCCGGATACGCCCACCAGCGCTCACAGCACACCTCCGAGCGCGCCCTTGACGACGCGGACAAGCACATAGGTCTTTGCCATCCGAGCCGTAGTCGAGGAGTGCCGGCGGGACAGGACCATTTCCTTCGCCCAGAACGGAATCCGCAACAGGATGTAAAAGAGGCAGAGCACGAGCAGCAGAGTCGACCAGGCCTCCGCCGGTCCCGATACCCAGGACGTTGCTGCCCGAGGCGAAGAACACATGCACGGCCGCGGCCAGGGTGAGCGCTTGGGCGACCTGCACGCCGAGCGCGGCGAACATTCCGCGCCACCACAACCGCGCGAGGCCTTCAGTCTGTGGGAGCCCGTGCGCCAAGCAGCAAAAGCGGCGCGGCGCAGACCAACAGCACGATCACCGCCGCTCGGACCAGGTAGAGGATCAGCAGCGCGACGGCGAGCAGCGCGCACGCGAGCCCGAGCAGGATCAGGAAGATCCCGCCGTCCGCGATCGAGTGCAGCACCAGCAGCTCAAGCGTGTGTCCGGCCTGTTCGTGGTTCCACCCCGTTGCCGAGTAGCGCCGTGGAGAGGACGTTGGCGATGTTCACCATCTGGCCGCAGATGGCGAGGCTCGCGTTCGACGCGATAGCTGCAACTGCCAGCCGGGGGAGGAGGTCCTTCAGCGCGTAGTTGCTCTGTAGCGTCTCGTGGCTCATCACGAGCGCGCCGGCCGCGACCACGACGAGCACGAGCAGCGAGTCGGCGACCCCGACCGCGAGCTGCCAGTAGGAGCGGACTTCGGCCTCTCCCGCGATCTGCGGCGTCGAGAGCAGCGTGCGTCCGACGAGCACCATCGCCGGGTTCAGCGCGTCCTTGACGAGTCCGGCGAACCATTCGTTGATCGCGTTCTCGATCTGGCCGGGGATGTCAAAGAACCCCGGATGGCTCGCCTTGCCAGCGCCGACGCTCTTGCCTTTGACGGGCGGCGCTGGGTTCGGCAGCGGCGGGCCGACCTGGATGCCGCCACCTTCGACCGTCGTCCCTTCGCCTTCGGATGTGCCACGGGGGAGCGGGGGCGATGCGGCCGGCGCGGTCGCGGAGTGCGCGGACGTGCTCGTGGCCGGCGCCGCAGCGGCCGGTGTAGCCGCCAGCGTCGTCGCGGCGAGCGTGAATACCGCGGCGAGCGCGGCGAGGATTCTCAGGCGCGGTCTCACGCGCCGACGATGTGCTGCAAGACCGAGACGAGCACGGGCGCGAGCGCCGCGAGCGCGTAGCCGCACAGCGCGGCCCGAAGCGCGGTCTTCGCACGCTCGATCTGGCCGGGGTCGCCCCCCGACAGCAGGTAGCGCACCCCGGCCACGGTCAACAGCAGCGAGGCCAAGCCGACGAGCAGCCCGATCAGCCAAACCCGGATGTTGTCCACCACCTGACCGAGGCTCGTCGCGGCGTCCGCGGCCTGTGGCACGAGCAGGGCTGCCACGAGCACGAGAGCGGTTGCGATGGCGAGTCTGCGGGTCATAACAGTTGCTCGGGTCCGGCGCGGGAGCGGACCCGTGGTTCACCTCCTTCGTCTGTCTCGATTGGTCACTTCCGTTCGACTGGGCCTACGCCCGACGCCGAACGACCCGAGCACTAGATAAAGGTCTGTTTTGCTGTCCCCGCGGTACAGGCCGGTGCCCAAAAAAAACGAGGAGGCGCCGCTCGGCACGCTGGCGGCGCAGCTTCATCGTGTTGTACGAGACGCCCGCCGAGCGCGCCAACTCCTCGACCGAAACACCGTCGATGCGGCTCTTGAGAATGATCTGCGCCTCCTCCTCAGCGAGCGCGCCCGCCTTCACCGCACGATCGAGCAGACCATCCACGTCACCCTCGTCCGAGGGCCGATACGCCGGGGATGGGTCGTTGTACGCGGGGTCGATATCCGAGCCCGCACGGCACCGAACGGACCCGGCGAGCGCGCAGCGTGCGAACGGTCTGATTCAGCGTGTCCAGCAGCAGGTTCGCGGCGACCCAGCGCGGACGGCGCGAGACGGGATAGCCACGAATCTGCTCCCACACCGCGCCGAGCAGCACCGCCAAAAACTCCTCTTGGTCGTCCGCGTCGACGATCATCCGTCCGGCGAGTCGCAGCAGGCCGGGGCGGATCGTCTCAAGCACGACACGGCCGCCCAACGGGTCCTGCTGCGCCCACCTGAGCAGCGCGCACAGCACCCGATCCTTCTCCGCTCCCGCGCCGGCCGCCTTGTGCATGAACCGCACGAGCGCCTTGAGGTCAGCGAACCGCGACAAGGCCGGCTCGGCTTCCTGCCGTGAGCGAAACCGGCTGTGCAGCAGCGGGCGGTTTAGCTCGCGCTGCCAGTCCTCCTCCAGCGTGTCCAGCGGGTTTGGGCTCATCGCTCCAGCTCCTTCGATCGGGTTGAGCCGAGCTTGCCCGCGACCACTTGCAGCGCGGATGACAGTCAGCAGGCAAAACCGCTGACACGCCCACAAATCAGGGATGTTCTAAACACCGAATCAGTGGGTAGTACGGACGGTTAGAGATACGGAGAGGGCCCTATCTATGTGTCGTGCCGCCCACATCGCTCCCCGGCAGACACGCCGCCGCACGCCGCGACGACGCGCTGAGCGCTGCGCCAAACCGCGACTCACAGGGGCTCTCAGGCATGTTCTCGTCTTCGCCTCGCCTGATGACCAGACGCCCGCGAGAGGCCCATTTGTGGCTGCTTTCGGGCTGTGTCAGTGGATTTGCAAGTTCGGTGCAAGTGATTTGTCAGCGATTTGTCAGTTCCCCGTGGAAGGAATAGGCCGATGAACCCCTCCCGTCTCAGGCTCTCCCGACTCGTTCCCTCGCCACAGCCTCAGCGCGTCGCGGACGCCAACGGCTCGCCGCCCGTGGTGCGCCCGCGCGTGCAGCTGGCGGGCGGGCCACCCTCCCCGAGTGGCGCGGGCTGGCGGCGTCTGCTGCAACCGCTCCCGGCCGCTGGCGTGCTGCTCACGCTCGTCGCGCTGCTGGGCTACTGGGGCGTGTACGCGGCGAGCACCAAGCGCACGCCGGTCCTGCTCGCCACGCACGCGCTCCCCGCCGGGACGGTCTTGAGCGCGAGCGACGTGCGTACCGGCAAGCTCGCCGGGGAAGGCTCGGTGCTCGCGGCGCTTGTGCCCGAAAGCGAGCGTTCCCAGGTCATCGGGCAGCGGCTCTCGACGGCCGTGCCGGCAGGAGCACCGCTACCGGCGGGGGCGCTCGCCGGCCACCAGGCGCAGACCTCCGCGTTCGTGCTCTCGATCCCCGAGTTCGACGTGACCGGAGCGCAGCTACAGGCCGGGGATGCGCGTCACCGTGCTCGCCACCTTCGGCGCTGGGCACAGGCCAGGCAACTACGCGTCCGGTCGCCCGCAACCTCGAAGTCCTCTCTGTCGGCGAACCACCGGCCAACGCGGACCCGAGCACCGCGACGGTCCCGGTCGGCGTCGCGGTTGGCAACCCCTCGAGGCGTCCGCGCTCGCGCTGGCGAACGAGGACGCCAAGCTCGATCTCCTGCTCGAAGGGTCCGGCGCGTCCACCGCCGCCGATCCCGTCCGCGACCCAAGGAGCTTGCCATGACCCGCCCGCGAGTCGTGCTCGCGCTTACCCCGCTCACCGAGCGCGAGATCGAGCCGCTGCTGTTCGACCCAAGCGACGCGCCGCTCGATACTGCTCGCCAGCGTGGTCGAGGCCGACGAACTGGCGCGTGCTGTAAAGGAGCAGCAACGAGTCGATGCGGTCCTCCTCTCCCCGGAGCTTTCCGGGCTCACGCCGGCTCACTGCGAGCGCGTGCGCGCCACGGGCATACGCCTCGTCGGGCTCGCGCTCGATCAGCGCGAGCGAGAACTGCTCGACACGCTGGAGGTCGATGCCAGCCTCGACAGCACCGTCTCCCGCGAGGAGCTGCTGAGCGCCATCAGAGGCGACGCCACGGCCGGCGAGAGTCGCCCTGTCGCGGCGCCACCCGTCACGCCGGTAGCCGAGCGCCGCGAAGACCGAGGCGGGAGCGTCTTGGCGGTCATCGGCGCGAAGGGCGCCCCCGGCTGCAAGCGAGTGCGCGGCATCGCTCGCCGCGCTCGCCGCGCGCCGCTGGCCCACGCTGCTCATCGAGGCCGACGCGCTCGGCGGCAGCCTCGCACTCCGCCTGGGCGCCGACCCCAGCAACGGGTCGATCCTCGGCGTCATCCGAGCGACACAGGCCGGCGACGGCGCGCTGCGCGAGCTCGTGGAGCGCTGGACATACGAGCCCGAGGGTTGGCCGGCGGTTCTCCTCGGCGCGCCCGACCCACGCGCGCTGATCGACCTCGCGCAGCCGGGCGCGATGACACGCGCGCTCAACGCGCTCGGAGCGCCTCTACCCGCTGGTGGTGTGCGATGTTGGGTTCCCGATCGAGGACGCCCGCTCGGCGCACCTTCACCGCGAAGCGCTGATCGCCGCCGACGCGGTGATCGTCGTCCTCGGAGCACGAGAGCCCCAGCTGCGCCCGGGCTGCGCCAGCTCGACATCATCCTCACCGAGCTTGGCATCCAATCCGAGCGGCTGCGGATCATCGTCAACGCGGTCGGTGGACCATCGACGCCGCGAGAAGGGCACGATCACAGCGACGATCGCCGAGCACCTCGCCGAGCGCGACCTGACGGTGGACGCCTGGCTGCCGTGGGACGCCCGCGGCCTGCGGCGCTCCGAGCAACACGGCAAGCCGATCGCGCTCGCACGCCGCCGCAGCGCGTTACACCCGCGCGCTCACGCGGTCTGCTGGACGAGTTGTTCCTGCCCTCCACGAGCCCGCACACCAGGCGACGCAAGCGCCGCCTCGCCGCGCCCCCCGGCGGCACTCCGAGCGCCGAGCGCGAGGAAGTGGTCTGGCAACGATGAGCACCCCGGACACAACGACCAACGGCGACGCGGCCGAGACGATCCGGCAACGAGTCGAACACGCGCTCGACCGCCGAGCAGGTCGACCTCACAAGCCAAGCTGGCCGCGAGCGCACCCTGCAGCTCATCGACCAAGAGATCAGCACCTACCACGCCCAAGCACTCAGCGGCGCCAACGGCCGATCTTTCCGAGCACGACCGCACGGCACTCGCTCGCGCGCTCAGGGACGACTTCATAGGCCTCGGCACGATCGCCGAGCGGATGCTTTCCGACGAGGACGCCCAGGAGTGGATGGTCAACAGCCCAAAGCGCGTCTTCCGCGACGACGGGCAGCGCATCGAACGGGTGCCCGACCTCCTATTCCAAGACGACCGGCAGGTCCGCGCGTTCCTCGAACGCCTCCTTGAGCAGGTCGAGGGCAAGCGCCTTGACCGCATCACCCCCCGGATCGAGGCGAGGCTACCCGACGGCTCCCGGCTCACCGCCGCGATCCCGCCAGTCTCCTCCAACGGACACGTCATCTGCTCCATCCGCCGCTTCCGACTCGCCGCGGGCACCCTGCACGAGCTTGTCGATCTCGAGTTCCTCACCACCACCGCCGCCGACTTCCTCGCCGCGTGCGTCCGCGCCGGAAAGAACATCCTCGATCGCCGGGCGCGTCAGCGCCGGCAAGACCACACTCCTGAACGCGCTCGGACGGGCTGATTCCCGGCACCGAGCGCATCGTCATCTGCGAGTCCTCCGCCGAGCTGCAACTGCCCGCCGTGCTACCCAACTGTGTCGGATATGAGGCCCGGCCGGCGAGCACCGACGGGCTCACGGCGATCACGCTCGAGGACTTGGTAGCCGACGCGCTGCGGATGAACCCTGACCGCATCATCGTCGGAGAGTGCCGCGGCCCCGAGACGATGGCGATGCTCTGGGCGCTGGCGACCGGGCACGCCGGCATGACCTCAGTCCACGGCGAGTCAGCCGAGCACGCCCTTACCAACCTCGCCCGCTTCGCGCTGACCTCCAGCGCAAACGTCGAGTCAAGCCAGGCGCTTGAGTGGCTGCGCGAGATCGACGTCGTAATCCACTGCGACCGGCCCCGCAGCTACGACAGCGGCGAGCGACGCTTCCTCCCCCGCCACATCGACCAGATAGTCGAGGTCGCCGGCATCGAGGGCCGCCGCATGACACTCAACCCACTATTCACCGGGGCCGGCAGCGACCTTGAATGGGCCGGCACCGGCCCCGCGTTCCTCGATGACCTCCAAGCCGCCGGATTCAACACGCCATGAAACGCTCCGCTCTCCTGATAATCATTGCGATTGCGCTCACGCTTGCTGCGAGCGGATGCGGTGCCAGCAAAACCAGCACCCCAGCTAGTCACACGTCCCCCGCAGGCACGACGACCACCCAGCAGACGGCGCCTGCTGCTCTCGAAGACGCGGTGCGGGCAGCGCTGAAAGAAAACGGGCGCTTGTCCAACTACGTCCTCTGGGGCAACACGATCCCCTCGTGGGCATCACAGTCAACGAAGGGACCTGCGCTTGCAGCGTTGACGGCCTCGGCCGCAGGTCGCCGAAGGCAGGGTGTTCGGGTGCGTTCCCTGTCTGAGCACCTAAAAATCCTTTCGATCCAGCTCGATCCGTCGTATATGTCCGCTACAGCGGTGATCGCAGCCAGCGGACAGGTCGCCGTATACAAACACGGGAGACGAGAACGCACGGTCACACTAAACGAACACGACCGTTTGGGATTGCATCGCCTCGGGCAGGCAGTGCGGTTCGTGGTCTGGGAAGTAAAGGCGCAGAAATGAGCGCCTGTGTTCCCGCCTGCGTTGTGCTCGGCTCACTTGTCTGGGTCGCATCTGCGTCGGCCACCGGAGTCAACATCGGTTATTACTCGCAGCAGAACACGCCGAGTCGAGCCGAAGCAGGTAGCTCAGTCACAGTCACGAGCAGCAAGCCCGGCCGTGAAAGCAATGCTGGGCCGGCACCTGTGGGCGGTGGTGGTGAAGAAGGTGGCGGGGGCGCCGGCTCGTCTGCGTCCAGTGGACCACCCAACAGCGAATCAGGGTGTGTCGCCGCAGGTGAAGTTAATGTGTCTCCTTGTTATGGGGTGGTGCCTGCGCCGGTTCCGGCGAGGCCCGGCCGGGCGGCACCCGGCCCTCCGCCGGTGAATCCTGCTGCGATGGCCGTCTCAGCGGCCACCCAACTGAACCTGTCAGTGGGCGGGATCATTGTGAGTCCGTCTGCACGGACGATGGGATTGACCGGCGCGGCCTCCTGGTTCTGGCTCGAACCGGCGCCCGCGTCCCGCTCGGTGTCGGTTTCTCTGCGTGGCGAGCAGGTGACGGTCAGCGCGAGCGCTGCATCGGTTCGGTGGAGCTTTGGTGACGAATCCAGCTTGGATGCGGGGGCGGGGGTGCCTTACCGGCCTGGGACGCCGCCTGCTGGCGCGGTTCGCCACGTCTATCGGACTCGTTGTCTGCCGGGCGATCAGGGGCACGACCCGAATGTGCTCTCAAGCTGCGGCCCGAATGGGTATCGCGTCGAAGCGCTGGTGCAGTGGGCGATCTCCTACACCGCGAGCGGCCCGGTAGCTGGTGGCGGCCCGTTGCCCGCTCGCTCCACTGAAACGTCGATCAGCTACCCGGTGAGCGAGTCTCGCGCGTTCCTTACGACGGAAGGCGGACGATGATCGGGTTCCTGCTCGGGGTGATCTTCGCTGCCGGCGTCGGGCTGGTGTGGCTCGGTGCAGTGGTGGGCGTGAAGCTCTCCGCGCCTGAGCGTTCCTCGCGCCTGGGGGCGCTGCTCGACAACGCCACGTTGGATATTGCGCCGTACACGTTCATGGCGGTCATTGTGGGTTGCGGGCTGTTGCTGGGGCTGGTGGCGTGGTGGATCGTGGAAGTCCCGGCGGTCACGATCGCTGGACTGCTGGGTGGCGCGTGCGCGCCGGTCGCGTGGGCGCGCTCACGTCGAGGCCGCCAAGCGCGCGAGCGCGAGCGCGCCTGGCCTGCGGTGCTCTGCGCAGCTCGCCGACGCACTTGAGGCGGGGCTCGCGTGGCCCGCGGCGGTGGCGCTGGTCGCCGAGTCGGGGCCGGAGGCGCTGCGCGGCGAGTTGGCAGCGTTCACTACGCGCTTGCGCAGCGCCGACTTGGACACGGCGCTTGAGGGACTGCGCGAGACGGGAGAACGCACGGCAGACTCGGTTGCGCTGCTGCTGCGCGCGGCGCTCGTGGACCTCCCGGCCGGCGGTCTTGCGCCCGTGCTGCGCGAGCTGGCCGGTGTCCTCTCTGAACGCCTTGAGGCCCGCGAGCGGGCACGCTCGCGGGCCTCTTCGATGCACGTTGAAGCGGCGATCCTCGCTCTGAGCCCGATCGTGATTCTGCTGTTGATCGGACTCAGCTCGCCCGGATACCTGGACGCCTACCGCAGCACGGGTGGCACGATCGTCGCGCTCGTCGGCGGCGGGCTGATCTTCGGGTGCTACCTGCTGATGCGCCGGCTGGGACGTGTCCCCGAGCCCCGCCGCACCATCGGAGGCCGATCGTGAACGGGACGCTCGCTGCTCTGCTCGATCTGCCTGGTGGTCGGCGGGCTGCTGCTGTACGCGCACGCCCTCTCGCGTCGGCGGCCATCGCTCGCGGTACGGATGGCTCGCGCACGAGGAGAACACCCCATCACTCTCGGTCGGGAGAATCCGTTGGCTGCGAGTCTGCCCGAGTCGGTGCGCGTGAGGAGTGAGCGCGTCATGGCGATCTATGAGGGTCGGCTGCGCCAAGCTGGTCGCAGCGAAGCGCCCGGCCAGCTCTTTCTCAAGAAGTTGCTGCTCGCGTTCGCCGTCCCATTCGTGCCGTTGCTGCCCATACGCTGCCGCGGTCCAGCACTCACCCTCGAGCGATGCTCGTGCTGATCCTCGCCGTGGTCGGTTTCTTCGTTCCCGATCTCGCACTGCGCACCGAGGCCCGCGAGCGGCGCGAGGCGCTGTTCCTCGACTTGCCAGAGGCCGTCTCGGTAATGGCGCTCTCACTACGCGCCGGACAGTCACTCAGGCAGGCACTCGAGCTCGCCGCGCATGACTGTCAGGGACCACTCGGGGATGAGCTGACACGACGCGCTTTCACTCGCCCGGCGTGACCGGTTGCTCGGTGAGCGCGAAGCGCTGCGGACGGTCGCCAAGAACACGGGGGAGCCGGCGTTCGCCCGGTTCGCGGAGCTGTTGTGCGCGAAGGAGAGCCCGTACGTCGATTTCCTCCGCAGCCCAGGCCAGAGAGATGCGCGCAGAGCAGAACCGTTACCTGGAACGCGCGGCCGACCGCGCCTACCTGGCGATGCACGCGCCGCTGGTCCCGCTGCTGGCGGTGCTCGTGCTGCTCGTCTCCTACGGCTTTTTCCACTTCCTAACCCAAACGGTATGAAAGAAAGGAGGATGGTCATGGGCATCCTTGACGCGATTTGGTTCCGTCTCCTCGACACGGCGCTCAGAGTGCGCGATGAGGAGCGCGGCGACAGCATGGTCAACTGGGTCGTGCTCGCCGTCGGGCTCGCTGCCGCCGCCGCGGCGATCGTGGCGATTGTCAGGCCCGCGATCGAAACGGCCGCGAACAAGATCGTCAGCGTCCTATCCGGCGCCTGACCCACGAGGAGGCTTCCGGTGGTGGGACTACGCGAACGGCTTGCCGGTGAGCGCGGCGACGCGCTGATCTCCGGGCTACTCACGCTCGGCCTTGTGCTACTCGTGATCGCGCTGGCGATACAGGCGCTCGCCTACGCACACGCCCGCAACGTCGCGCAGGCCGCGGCACAGAACGGCGCGGAGGCAGCCGCCTCCGAAGGCTCCGGGGCAGGCGTCAATCGCGCCCAGGTGATCCTCACCGCCGCCGGGGGAGCCGGCGCAGGCCTTCACCCCTCCGCGCGAAGCAGTCCCACCGTCGTGACCGTAACCGTTGCGGGCTCGGCGCCACACGTCTTTCCCGGCGTTGACCTGATGCTCCCCGCGATCACCGCGCACGCGAGCGTCCCAACCGAGCGCTACCCCCCAGACGAAACACGACCATGACCATCGGCGGACTGACACGCAAGCTCAAAAGTGAGCGCGGAGAAGCGGCGATGGTCAGCGGCGTGCTGCTGCTCGCCGGGGTGCTGATCCCGCTCATGTTCCTGATCGCGCTCTACGCCCGGATCGAGCTCGCGCAGGTTGACGCGCAGCAGGCCGCCCGCGATGCCGTGCGCTCCGCTGTGCAGGCGCCCAACCCCGCCGCCGCCCACGCGGCAGCCTCCACGGCGCTCGCCCAGGAACAAGCCGGCGCGAATGTCCCACTCGCGCTTAACCTCACCGGCACGTTCGCGCGTGGGCAGGTGATGAGCGCCCACGTCACCGCCAAAATCCCGATCGGCGCGCTGCCGCTGCTCGGGCACTTCGGCACGATCACCGTCCACGCCGACGCAAGCGCCCCGGTAGACCGCTACCGAAGCATCCTCGAACGCCCATGACCCTCCGAAGGCTGCACAGACGCTTGACCGGTGAGCGCGGCTCGGTACTCATCACAGGCCTTTTGCTCTCCCTCGCATTGATAATGGTGATCGGCGCGGCGGTGGACATCGGCCACGCCTTCCTCGTCAAGCGCCAGCTCGCCTCGATCGCCGACGACGCCGCACTCTCCGGTAGTCAGGCGATCGGCCTCCAAGCTCTGCACGAAGGCCACCTGCAGCTCAACCCAACACGGGCGCGCACCGAAGCGCAGCAGACGATCGCCGCCAACCATTCCGTCATCAGCCAGGTGACAGCCACGACAAGCAATGTGACCGTGACCGTCACCCGGCACGTCCCGACGATCCTGCTCGGCCTCGTCGGCTTGAACACACTCACGATCACAGCGCACGCGACCGCCGGACCACGCGGACCATGAGACGAGCGACCCTAACCTGCGCAGGCGCAGGCGCCGCGATCCTGCTCGCGGCCGGCGGCGCCGGATTCACAGTCGGCCCGTTCGGGCTCGCACGACTCGCCATCCTTGGCGGGGCGCTCGGCCTGCTCGCGCTCCATGACGTGCGCGAGCACCGCATCCCCAACCGCATCGTGCTCCCCGCAGCCACGATATGCGCCGCGCTTTCACTCGCCGAAGGGGTACACCCAAGCTCCGGGCTCTACATCGGCGCGGCGCTTGTCGCCCTGTTGCTCGCGGTCAGCCTCGCCGCGCCGGCAATGCTCGGCATGGGCGACGTGAAGCTCGCGCTGCTGATCCTCTGCGCCCTCGACGCCTTCGCGCCACTCGCACTACTCATCACCCTGGAGTTGTACGCGCTGATCGCGCTGTACCTCCTCAGCCGGCGCGGACGCGCGGCGCTCAAAATCTCGTTGCCGCTCGCGCCGATCACCGCCGCCGCGTGCCTGATCGTCCTCCTGCTATGAGACGCCACCCGCTCACCGCTCGTATCGGCGGCGCCGCCGCCGCAGTCGTATCTCTCACGGCACTGATAATGCTGTGGCAGCTCAGACCCGGATTGCCGCAAATCAGCTCCCTCACCGCGCCACTGACCACAGCGATTATCCAGCAAGGCTTGGCCTGCATCGTATGGTTGCTCGCCGCCTACATTGGGCTCTCAGTCTTCATCCGCGCCGCGCAGGCCACCGTCCACAGCTCCCCCTCCCGGCGCGCGATGGTCCTGCCGGGGGTGATACCGAGCGCGCCGCCACCCAGGCCACGAGCAGCGGCACCCCGGACTACCCCTACTCGATTTCCTCTCACCTTTGCTCCGCGACCCGCGCCGACCGCCGCCGACGCGCCAGTCTCACGGGTCGCGCTCGCCCTACCGGCTACGGCCTCGTCACCCGATGCGTCATCAGCGACACACGCCCCAGCCGCGACGCAGGAGCGACCGGCCCTCTCGATCTCTGTCCTCGGCCCATTCAAGGTCAGCGGAGCCAAGCGGGCACTCAAGCGAGCGCCGACGCGCGAGCTGATCGCGTATCTCGCGCTGCAACCCAAGGGCGCCAGCCGCGACGAGCTGATCGAGGCGCTATGGCCCGCACAAGACCCCGAGCGCACCCGACCCCGCTTCTGGCAGTCCGTCACCGACGCGCGACGCGCACTCGCCGACGCATGGGTCCACGACGGCGAGCGCTACCAACTCGACCGCGCGAAGGTCAACATCGACCTCGACCAGCTGGAGCAGCTTCTCGAATCCACGGACCCCGAACACGATGATCCCGAAGCCCTCGAAACAGCGATCGGACTCTGGCGCGGCGAGCCCCTTGAAGGCACCGACTACGCCTGGGCCGACGGGCATATCCGCCGCCTACGCGCCACCCTGCTCGAACTACTGGAGCGCGCCGGACGCTCACGCCTCCAAAGCGGCGACGCTCGCGGCGCACTTGAAATGGCCGAGCAGGCAATCACGCTCGACCAGTTCCACGAGGCAAGCTGGCGCCTCGCCCTCCAAGCCGAACATGCGCTCGGGCTACGCGAGTCGATCACCCGACGCTACGACGAGCTTGCCCACGCGCTCGATGAGCAGCTCGGGCTACAGCCAACACGCGAGACGCGGGTCATGTATCGGCAGCTACTCGGGCAAGACTAGATGGCGCGTAGGTCGAGCGCGTCCATTCTGCGGAGTGCGTGGGATATGCCTCAGACAATGGGTTTCGCTGCAATCCTGTGTGCGCCTTCCTGGCCCCGAATGCGGCAGCAAGATTGTGGTATTCCTCGGCGGTGAGCGAGCAGTTGGGCGTGCGGCCCGTCGAGCAGCCTGGACTCTATTTCAGCCACCCGGCGTGCCTGGAACACGATCCGCGTGTGCACATGCCCGAGCACCCGGACACGCCTGAGCGGCTTGTGGCGATCGAGCGGATGCTGGCCGCGGACCACTGGCTGGGCTGGGAGCGACGCGCTGCCCCACCCGCCGAGGAAGCACAACTGGAGCTGATTCACGGCGCCCGTCTTGTGCAGAGCATCAAGGAGCTGTCGCTGGCCGGTGGCGGGGCGATCGACCCGGACACGTTCGTCGGAGAGCCCTCCTACCGTGCGGCGCTGCACGCCGCCGGCGGCGCGTGCGAGATGACAAGGGCGCTGATGGCGGGCGAGGCGAGGCTCGGGTTCTGTGGCGTGCGTCCCTCGGGCCACCATGCTGAACCGGATCGCGCGATGGGCTTCTGCTTGTTCAACAACGTTGCGATCGCCGCGGAGCTGGCGATCCGCGAGCTGGGCGCCAGGAGGGTGTTGATCCTGGATTGGGATGTGCACCACGGCAATGGGACGGCTGAGGCGTTCCGGCGCCGCTCGGATGTTCTGTTCGTGAGCATCCATCAGGCGGGGATCTATCCGGGCACGGGCTCGATGAGCGAGGTGGGCTCAGGTGCGGGCGAGGGCTACACGATCAACCTGCCCGTCCCCGCGGGCTCTGAGGAGGACCTGTGGCTCTCGCTTGTCGAGCACATCGTGCTCCCGGTCGCCGAGAGCTTCGCGCCGGAGCTCGTGCTGATCTCCGCCGGCTTTGATGCGCACCGTGAGGACCCGCTGGCGGGTTGTCGTCTGGAGGCGGGCTCGTTTGGGGAGATGGCTCGCCATGTGCGGGGGCTGGCCGTATCGCTCGGCGTGCCGCTCGGAGCCGTTCTGGAGGGTGGCTACCAGCCGGCCGCGCTGGCAGAGTGCGTGCGGGAGACGCTTGCCGCGCTCGCCTCCGATGAGCCGGCGCGATCGGCGGCGCCGGAGCCGCTTTTGACCTCGCGCGCCGCCGCTCATGTAGGGCACTACTGGACTCTGTAGCCGCGCCACCCGCGTAGTTTCTCCCCGCCATCGACAGGGGCAGCAACGGATGCGTGGCGCTGCGCTGGGCGCGAGGCTGCTGGCACGATGACTGTTCCTCCATTGCCACAGACGCCCAGCGCCGTTGCAGATATGAGCGAGCCCGAGCTTGTCCGGCTGCGCGATGGCTCGCTGGTCACGCTGCGTCCCGCTACGGCCGCCGATGAGCCCGCGTTGCGCTCGTTCCTGGCGGGACTGTGCCTGGAGGCTCGACGTCTGCGGTTCTTCAGCGGCGCCGTGGACTTGAGCTGCGCTGCTCATTTGGCGGCGGACACGAGCGCGGGACGTTTCGGGCTGGTCGCACATGACGAGATGGGCGCGCTGGTCGCTCACGCCCTGTACATCCCGCTCGATCGCAAACGGGCGGAAGTCGCGGTGGAGGTTGCCGATCACCTACACGATCGCGGCTTGGGCACGATCCTCATCGAGCGGCTCGGGGCGGTCGCCGAGCGCCACGGCATTACACGCTTCGTGGCCGAGGTGCTGCCTGATAACCGCGCGATGCTGGATGTGTTCCGCGACGGCTTCAACGCTCACGTCGCCTGCCGCGATGGCGTTGATCGGGTCGAGTTCCCGACCTCAGCGTGGCGCACGGCGGGTGAGCGATTTCCCGAGCAGAGCCGGCCGGATGATCCGACGGCCGCGGTTACATCCTGACGACGGCTGGGTTCGCGCCCAGCGTGGTTGCGTAGTCGCGTAGCTGATCGCGGGCGTCGGGGTGCGCGGCGTGCTCGATTATGAGCCGGGCCTGGGCGCGCTGGCTGCGCCCGAAGATGTGCGCGGCGCCTTGCTCGGTGATGACCGCAGAGTGCTGGAAGGAGGTCACAGGGCTGTCCAGGTGGGGCACGATCGTCGAGGTGTCGCTGCGCTCGTGCCAGGAGCGAAGCGCGATCACGGCGTGCCCGCCGGGCGAGTGCAGGGCACCCTCTACGAAGTCGGGCTGGCCACCGAAGCCGGAGTAAACGCGCCCGCCAATGTGGCTTGCGCCGGCCTGGTCGTGAAGATCGACCTGCAGCGCCGTGTTGACCGAGATCATCTGCGCTCGTGCCGCGATCCGCGAGGGATCGTTGGTCGTCTCGGTGCGCGTCATGCAAAGCCTGGGGTTGTGGTGAACCCACTCGTACAGCTACCTGGAGCCGAACATGAAGGAGCACACGATCGGCCGTTCACGGTCGAGTGCACCCGCGTGCTCAAGGCCCATCACCCCGTCGGAGATCATCTCCGACCAGATCGCCAGGTTGCGCCGGCCGGCGAGCGCGCGCAGCGTCGCGTCGGGGACCTGGCCGATACCGAGCTGCAGCGTGGCGCCAGCGGGCACGAGGTCGGCGACGCGCTCGGCGATCGTCTGCGCATGGTCGTGGCTGGCGCTGATAGCGGTGGTCGGGAGGTCTTGCTGGGCCTCGACTGCGAGGTCGATGAGGTCTTCGGATAGCTCGCCGTCGCCGAGCGTGTAGGGCATGTCAGGGTTCAGCTGGGCGATGACGAGCCCGCCGCGGGCACGCACATGCTCGACGGCCGCCGGCAGGATGTTCACCTCGATCCCGAGCGAGACCTTCCCCTTGTGTGGTGTGGAGGTGTGCAGTAGCACTACGTCGGGCGGGCGCAGCGTGCCGAGGAGCCTGGGAACGAGCGAGAGGCGCATCGGCAGGTAGTCCAGTCGCTCGCCGGTGTCGCGCATCCCCGGCCCCACGAACGGCGTCTCGAAGATGACGCCCTCGCGGGCGGGCAACGGTGCCTGCGCGGCGAGCATGAACAGCCGGTAGCGCTCCACCGCGCCCTCCAGGGCATCGAGCAGGACACGCGGGGTCCCGAGATTTCCGCTGGCGATGACCCGCGGCTCGCCGGCGCTCAGCGCGGCGAGCGCCGTGTGCAACTCGCGCTGGGAGATCACCTTCATCTGGCGTTCAACACTACGCGCCGGCGGCGAGCACGGTCATGGGTGGTAACTACCGAGCTCGCTCAGGGATCAGTGCGGTAGGCGCCCGCGCCGGCGGCGAGTTGACTTGTAAGCGGTCAGAGCGACCGCGATCGAGCACCCCGCGATGTAGGAGGAGCAGATAGATGAGCGTTTCGTCCCCAGCACCTGTGATATCCGGCCTGGAGCTGGTCCGCTCGTTCGCGCAGCTCGGCCGCGAGGATGTGCTGTTCGCGGGCGGCAAGGGCGCGAATCTGGGCGAGCTGACCTCGGCCGGGCTGCCCGTGCCGGATGGTTTTGTCGTCGGCGCCCCGGCCTACGCAGCGTTCTGCGCTGAGAATGGTCTGCGCGAGCGCCTCGCGGAGCTGCTTGACGGCGTGGATGTCGAGGACACCGCGGCTTTGCAGGCAGCGAGCGTCACCGCGCGGGAGATGATCGATGCCGCCCCGATGCCGGAGGCTCTGCAGCACGAGATACGCTCGCGCTACGAGCGGCTCCTCGGCGAGGACACCGAGGGGCCTGTGGCCGTGCGCTCCTCAGCGACGGCCGAGGACACCGCCGAGACCTCGTTCGCGGGAATGAACGAGACCTTCCTGAACGTCCGCGGCTCAGGCGCGGTGATCGACGCGGTTCGCCGCTGCTGGCGGTCGCTGTTTGGGACGCGCACGATCTACTACCGCGGCATCAACGGCTTCGCACAGGCGGATATGGACATCGCGGTCGTCGTACAGCGCCAGATAGCCTCGACTCGCGCCGGCGTGATGTTCACGGTCAACCCCGCGACGGGCGAGCGCAACGAGCTCGTGATCGAGGCGTCCTTCGGTCTCGGCGAGGCCGTCGTCTCCGGCTCGGTGTCACCCGATCGCTACGTGATCGAGAAGGACCCGCTGTGGGTGCGTGGTCGCGTCACGTTGTATCTGCGCTGCCGCGAAGTTCACTACAAGGAGCTCGTGGTCGAGTTCGACGACGCGGACGGAGGGACCCGTATACGGCGCCTCTCGCGCGAGGAGGGTAAGCGGCCGACTCTGGATGAGCGAGAGGTCATGGCTGTCGCCGAGCTGGGGCTGCGTATCGAAGAGCACTACGGCTCCCCGCAGGACACCGAGTGGGCGTTTGACCCCGACGGGCACCTGTGGATGCTGCAGAGCCGTCCGATCACCACACTCCACGACGAGCAGGAGTCCACACCCAGCGCTGCCACGCCGTCCGCTGAGCAGCCGCAGACAGTGCTTTTGCGTGGGCTGGGCGGAGCGCCGGGCAGCGCAAGCGGCGCCGCGCGGGTGCTCACCTCGCTCGCGGACGCCGACGCGCTCGGCGACGGGGATGTGCTCGTCACCCACATGACCTCCCCTGATTGGCTGCCGCTGCTGCGCCGTGCGGCCGGCGTCATCACCGACTCGGGCGGTATGACCTGCCACGCCGCGATCGTCTCACGAGAGCTTGGCATCCCCTGCGTCGTCGGGACCAGCGAGGCGACCAAACGGCTGCGCGACGGTGAGATCGTGACCGTCGACGCTACCCGAGGGCTCGTATTGGAGGGCGCCTGCGCACCAGGGCCCGCGCGGGTGCCCTCCGGCGTCCAGCAGCCCGCAACGGCGCCCCCGGCGGCTGGGGTGACGGCGACGCAGATCCTCGTGAACTTGTCTGAGCCCTCACAGGTCGACCGTGTGAAGGATCTGCCGGTCGATGGTGTTGGCTTGTTGCGGGCGGAGATGATGGTGCTGGAGGCGCTGGCCGGCGATCACCCGCGCACGCTGCTCGAGGAGGGCCGGGGCGAGGAGCTTGTCGCCCGCATGGCGGAGGGCTTGAGCGCGTTCGCGGTCGGCTTCGCGCCGCGGCCAGTGACCTACCGCACGATCGACTTCCGCACCAACGAGTTCTCCGGGCTGCGCGGAGGAGAGCGGTTTGAGCCGCACGAGTCAAACCCGATGATTGGCTACCGTGGCGCGCTGCGCTACACCCGCGAGCCGGATGTCTTCGCGCTTGAGCTTCAGGCGATACGCAGGGTGTGGGACGCCGGCCAGCGCAACCTGCACGTGATGCTCCCGTTCGTGCGCACCGCCCGCGAGCTGCGCCGCTGCCGTGATCTGATCGCCGAGTCGGGACTGCTCGACCGCGCCAGCTTTGAGCTGTGGGTGATGGCGGAGGTCCCCTCGGTGCTGTTCAACCTCTCCGAGTACGCGGCACTCGGCGTGAGCGGCATCTCGATCGGCTCCAACGACCTCACCCAGCTGCTGCTCGGCGCCGACCGTGACAACGAGGTGCTGGCTGAAACGTTCGATGAGCGCGACCCGGCGGTCACGACGTATCTGCGGGAGTTGATCCCGCGCGCCCGTGAGCTGGGGTTGCGCACCTCGATCTGCGGGCAGGCGCCGTCGGTGCACCCCGAGTACGCCGAGCTGCTGGTGCGCGCCGGGATCGACGCGATCTCCGTCAACGTCGATGTGATCGACCGGACCCGAGCGCTGGTGGCCGCGGCGGAGCAGCGCGTGATGCTCGACTTCGCACGCGCGCACGACACCGCTGCCGAGCGGACTGCCGTGCCCGGCGCGCATTTTGGAACCCGGTGATGTTGCAGGTCCGTATCCACGGCCGCGGCGGGCAGGGTGTCGTCACCGCCGCGGAGCTACTGGCGCTCGCGGCCTTCGATGAGGGCCGCTACGCGCAGGCGTTCCCGAGCTTCGGATCAGAGCGCATGGGCGCCCCGGTGGTGTCGTTCTGCCGGATCGACGATCACGAGATCCGTGTGCGAGAGCCAGTAATGGCACCCGACGCACTGATCGTCGTCGACCCGACGCTGCTGCACCAGGTTGACGTGTTCGGCGGCCTTACCCCGGAGGGGTTCATCCTCATCAACACCACACAGAGCTTTGACGAGCTCGGCCTGGGCGAGTTCGCGTCAGGCTTCCGTCACGAGCGACTTTTGACCGTGCCCGCCGGTGAGCTGGCACGCGAACACGCGGGGCGGCCGGTCGCCAACGCCGCGCTGCTCGGTGGTTTCGCGGCGCTCAGCGGGCTGGTCTCGTTGGACGCCGTTGTGCAGGCGATCCGTGAGCGCTTCACAGGAAACGTCGGCGAGGGCAATGTGGCGGCGGCGATGGCGGCCTACGCCTGGGTCGCGGACGAGCGCAAGGAGCTGAGCGGTGCTGCGTCAGGTTGAGGGATCGCGCGCTGTCGCGGAGGCGGTGGCGTTGTGCCGGCCGGAGGTGATCTGCGCGTACCCGATCTCACCGCAGACGCACATCGTCGAGAATCTCTCCCAGCTAGTGAAGGGCGGTGAGCTTTCACCCTGCGAGTTCGTGAACGTCGAGTCGGAGTTCGCCGCGATGTCCGTCGCGATCGGCGCCAGCGCTACCGGCGCTCGGGCCTATACGGCAACGGCGAGCCAGGGGCTCTTGTATATGACCGAGGCGCTGTACAACGCCTCGGGGCTCGGCCTGCCGATCGTGATGACTGTCGCCAACCGCGCGATCGGCGCCCCGATCAACATCTGGAACGACCACTCGGACTCGATGTCCCAGCGCGACTCGGGCTGGATCCAGCTCTACGCCGAGACCAACCAGGAGGCGCTTGACCTGCACATCCAGGCTTTCCGGCTGGCCGAGGAGCTTTCCACTCCGGTGATGGTGTGCATGGACGGGTTCATCCTCACGCACGCCGTCGAGCGTCTGGAGATCCCCGATCAGGAGCAGGTCGACGCTTTCCTGCCTGCCTTCGAGCCTCGTCAGGTACTCGATCCTGATGAGCCGGTATCGATCGGCGCGATGGTCGGACCGGAGGCGTTCATGGAGGTGAAGTACCTCGCGCACGCCAAGCAGATGCAGGCGCTCGAGCTGATCCCCGAGATCGCCTCCGATCTCAAAGACGCGTTCGGGCGCGACTCGGGTGGCCTGATCCGGCCGTACCGTGCCGCGGACGCGGAGACGATCGTGGTGGCGCTCGGGTCGGTGCTTGGGACGATCAAGGACACGATCGATGAGCTGCGCGAGCAGGGCGTGAAGATCGGCGCCATTGGGATCACCTCGTTTCGCCCGTTCCCATTGGAGGCAGTGCGCAGGGCGGTA
>CAVQKC010000009.1:0-31952 GCA_963713015.1 uncultured Solirubrobacterales bacterium
TCGTGCATATCTCGCTGCGTGCATAGAAGGGCGGCGCGTTGCGCCGGCACCATTTACGTGCCTGCACAACGGTGGAGGCAGACTGCAATTGTTCGGTCAAGGTCGTCTGTTCGTAAGCGGTCTTACCCCAGCCCGACGATCGTCGCCGGGGCGCCGCCACAAGTCGCTTGGCTAGCTCGGGCTGGCGAGCGCGATCGGGGGAGCGCTGGTCGGCGTGGAGAGCACCAGCAGCGCAACGTCGCCGTTGTCGACCTTGCGTTCCAGTCCGGGGTAGACGATCACGCCGAGGACCGTCGAGACGAGGTCGCCCGGCTGCAGCGGATCTACGGCGCCGGTCACTACGCGAAAGCCAGACGGGTTGAAGGGGGCGCCGGTTTGCATGTTCTCGGCGCAGTGGCCCGCCGTCAAGATCAAGCTGGGAGCGATGACCGTGCCCGTGCACTGATAGGCGAGCTGCCCCTGGAAGTCGACGACGTAGGCGAGCGAAGGAAACGTGCCGGTCTGAGCGCTCGCGCCGCCGATGATCGCTGTCGCGGGTGGAGCGGAAGTCGTCGCGACCAGAATTGCAGCCGACAAAAGTGCTGCCAATAGAAGCACCGGCCTCAGAAACTGTCGCAAAGACCGTGCCAAACGGTCCCCGAACTGAGCAGCCGGTGAACGGGGCGAATTCTTGGTCGGAATGGAGGACATCGTTTCAGGCGCTAAGCGGCGCGGCGCGCAGATTCTCATCGGCAGGGATCGACGGTGGTTTTAGTGCTAATTGGAATCTCCACGAACTATGAAACACAGCAGGCGCCGGACAAGATCGGTGACAACATCAAGCGACGCCGAAGATTTGCCGAATAGCTCTTGTATGCGAGATCGAGGAGAGCTGGGCGAAAACACCGTGGAGGTTGCGAGACCGGCGATGAGCGTCGAGGGCCGGGTTCTCGGGCAGGGGAAGAGGCAACGCTGAGAGTGGAAGACAAGCGTGGCGGGGGTCTCAGCAGAAGGCATCGTGCAACCAAGCAGTTGCATGACGGCTTGACCTCGGGGCCGCCTATCCACAACTCCGCACCGACGAGCGGCCACGCGAGAGATGCCCGCCGAGCGTACCCGGCTGAGCCTCGCCCCGTTCGCGGCGGCCGCGGGGCTGGCCGCAATCGTCGCGCTGATCGCGACCAAAGTCGATTGGGCCGAGTATTTGACTGCCATCGCGTTGGGCCTGCTCGCAGGCCTGGTACGGCTGATACCCGTGCGAGGGCCACTTGCCAAGGCAAGAGAGATTCCGCCATCGCTGATCTTTCTTGCGGCCGTAGCCTGCTTGCGCAGCGCCGCCGGCGGGGCGAACTCGGGGATCACGGTCGTCGCCCTGCTTCCCGTGTTCTGGACCGCGCTGTACGGCGACCGTCGTCAACTGTGCGTGGTCACCATTGGGATGGCCGTCTTTTTCCTCGCCCCGCTCGTGTTCATAGGTGGCACTGCCTACCCGGAGAGCCAATACCGGGCGGCGGTGCTGTTCCTGGCGGTAGGCACAATCATCGGCTTCACCACCCAGTGGTTGGTGTCCGAAGTGCGCTATCAGGCCAACGAGGCCGAGCATCGCGAGCAGGCGTTGAGCAAGTCGCAGCCGTGATGCGGGGAATGTCAAACAGCCCGCATGCCCGAGCCGAGGTGTGTGAGGCTGCACGTTCGATCGGCAAGGCTAGCTTTGCGCTCCTATATGAGCCCACCGGCAAGTCCGGGGCCTTGCGCACAACCGCGATGGCGGGGATAGAGCTGCCTCCTTTAGAGATCGCTCCGGGGAAAGGTTCGGCGACCGGCCAGGCCTTCGTCTCGCGACGTTCGCTGCTTTGGAGCGATGACGTCGAGCCCTGCAGCTTCGATCGCGTCATGTGGGAGACATTCGGCCGTCCGGCTTCGATGCTCTTTGAGCCCGTGTTCAGCGGTAAGGAGCCGGTCGGCGTGCTCGTCGTGGGCTGGCCTCAGAAGATCCGTGCCGGCGGCACTCGTGCCACATTGATCACGCTGCTCGCACACGAAATCGCCGCGGTGATCAACCGCGCCGACGTGATCGAGCAGCTCACCGACAGGCGCGCACCGACTCGCTCACCGGTCTCCCCAACCGCCGCGCCTGGGAGACCAAGCTCGACCGGCGCTGCCGAGCAGCCGCGAACCGGTCGCTGTGGCGATGTTCGACCTCGACCACTTCAAGGAGTTCAACGACTCCGCGGTCATCCCGCCGGCGACCGACTGCTCAGGAGACCGCGGTCGAATGGCGCGACGAGATTCGCGGCAGCGACTTCCTCGCCCGGATCGGCGGTGAGGAGTTCGCGCTGCTGCTGCCACACTGCGCCACAGACGACGCCCTCACGGTCGTCGATCGTCTGCGCAAACGGGTGCGCTACGCGCAGACTTGCTCGGCCGGCATCGTCGTGCAAGAGCCAGGGGAGTCCTCTGAGGAGCTGATGACGCGTGTCGATCAAGCACTGTACGTAGCCAAGACAAGCGGGCGCGATCAAGTTTCACTCGCGGTGTGAAGGCCCCGCCGGGCACGGCCAGGAAGCCGTAATCCGCTTCAAGGGAAGTCAGAAGCACCACGAGGGAACGGTGTGTCGTTGGCGGAAGCCAGAGTCGGAGCTCACTCTCAAGAAGAGGAGGACAAGCGCAGCGGTCGCAGCGCTGCCTCCACGCGCACGAGCTCCGCGAGCATCGCGTCGGCCGAGTTCCCCATCGTCTCGTTGCCTGCACCTGCCCGTCGTCGTCGATGAACCTGGCGACGAACGGAATCGACACCGCCTCGTTCAACGGCGTCATCTTCAGCGTCGTCACGACCTGCTTGATCATCTGGGCAGCCCGCGTGCCGGCCGCCACGCCACCATAGGAGACCAAGCCAACCGGCTTGTACAGCCACTCCTGGTGCAGGTAGTCGATCGCATTCTTCAAGGGCGCGTTGAAGCCATAGTTGTACTCGGGCATCACGAACACAAAAGCGTCCGCTGCCTCTACCTTCGCGCTCCAGTCCCTTGTGTGCTGCCGGGTGTACTGGCGCAAGCGCGGATGATTCGGCTCGTCGACGAATGGCAGGTCGATCTCGGCGAGATCGACAACCTCCACGTCGAAGCCGCCGTGCGCCCGGGCCCGGCCCTCGAACCAGCGGGCGACCGGGAGCCCGACGCGGCCCGGGCGGGTGCTGGCGATGATGATTTGCAGGGTTGGCATTGTGGCGCGAACATAGCAGGGGCCGAAATCCCCAGCCACATGACTATTTGGTCGACCTTTCGATTTCAACGGTAAGGCCGATAAGTCACGGTAAGTTCGTTTATGGGAACGGTCGCCCTCGGTCGCCCGTTCCAATAACCGTCGCAGTCCATGAGCAGGCTGCCGACGGTACCTACCGATCCGCGCGCTGCGCCTCATTGCCTGCACGCTGACGCGCCCCCCCCATGCTCCCGCCAGGAGTCGATACCTGGATGAGTTTCCAAAGTAGGCTGAGTCCCTGTGTATGTGACCCTGACCGCGAGAGGAGGAGATCGTCTGATGCGCAAAGCTGCGGCCTCTCTGTTCTTGTCCCTCGCCGGTGCCGCCGAGCAGCCGGAGGACTTCGTGACCGACGTGGAGAACGCCACGGAGGCGAACCTGAGGGGCGTCTCACGATGACCATCGTCATCACCGCGTTTGAGCGATCGCCCGATGGCGGCAAGGGCCTGGCGCGCGATACGCGCGTTCGCTGGGCGCTTGAGGAGGTGGGCCAGCCCTACGAGGTTCGCCTCCTCTCGTTCCGCGCGAAGAAGGAACCCGCGCATCTGCGCCTTCATCCTTTCGGCCTGATTCCGACCTATGAGGAAGGCGATCTTGTCCTGTTCGAGACAGGCGCGATCGTCTTCCACATCGCCGAGCACCATGCGGGACTGTTCCCGGACGATGCCAATGCGCGGGCGCGGGCAATCACCTGGATGTTCGCCGCGCTCAACACCGTGGAGCCGCCGATCCTCGAACTCGTGACCGCCAGGTTCGCGGAGGGTGAGGAGCCATGGGCCGAAGAGCGCCTGCCTCTGGTCAAGGACCGCATTCGCGATCGACTGGTCCAACTCTCTGCCCGCTTGGGCGATGCCGACTGGCTCGACGGGGACTTCAGCGCGGGCGACCTGATGATGGTGTCGGTGCTGCTCAGGCTTAGACCTTCGGGCCTTCTGGACGAGTTTCCGACACTGGCTGCCTATGTTGCCCGCGGCGAGGCGCGGCCTGCATACGAACGGGCCTTCGCCGCCCAATGGGCGATCAACGCCGGTCATTCGCAAGCTGGGTGACGAAGTTCTGCATTGCGTCGTCGTTGGCCGGAGACTGGACACGTGCTATGGACAAAACCCGAGCACGCCAACTGAGGATCAGCACACACCCGCTTTGCGCGAGAGATACGGAAGTGCCAGACTCGCAGAACCCGGGCGCGTCAAGGTCCGTCAAAAGCTTCTCAGCTGGCAGCGTGAGACAGCGAGGTGGGTTCTGCCGAAGCGTGCCGTGTGCGAGCAGCTATTTGCAAGCGTTATTCGCTTATTGCGGCTCTTGGGTCGGTTGGCCTGAGGGTCGTTGTGTTGCCGGGGTGCATGCGGCCGCGTGTCGCAGAAGGCGGGGGAGGATCTGGCGGTGCAGAATCGATACGGGTGGCCAGAGGATTTTGGCGATCGGCTTGTCGTAGCGCACGTGTGTGGACAGCGTGACGCGTGCCGGTTCGGTCTTGAAGAGCAGGCGCGAGGTGAGGTACCAGGAGCGTGACTCGATCGTGAGCGAGTCGGGCTCCCGGTCGATGATCGTCCAGCCGAGGACGTGCTTGGGCGATGTCCGGCGGGCCAAGCGTAGGTTGAGTCCGTAGCGGAAACCGACGAGGAGAAACCAGCGCACAGACCGTGGTGCATCCTCGAACACGGCGCGCGCCCACTGCTCGGGGGTGCGCTCGTTCGCCGCGGCGACGGACGCTTCGAAGGAGTCGTCGTAATCGCAGCGGTATCCGGCGAGGCTGCTCGGCATCGCCTCACGACGCTATCTGCCCCGCGCGTTTGGGCGCGCTTCGTTCGGGTGATCGTTCTCGAGGCGTGCCGAGGCGGCCTTCCAGGTTGCCATGTCTTGTCAGGCTCCGTGTCTGCTCCTCAGCAGAACCTGCGCTCCGCGGTTTGGCGGATAGGTGACAAAGCGCCGGCGCGGGCGCTCGGGTTTCGCGTCGGGCGCCTCCAGCTCGCACTGGGCGAAGACGTGGCGCAGGATGACCTTCATCTCGAGTGTCGCGAAGGCCGCGCCGATGCAACGGCGCGTGCCGCCGCCGAAGGGCAGCCAGGTGTAGGTGTCCGGGGCGTCTTCCATGAAGCGCTCCGGTCGGAAGGCATCCGGTTCGGGGTAGAGGTCGGGCCGGCTGTGCGTGAGGATCATCGAGCACGTCAGGAGCGTGCCGGCCGGGACGGTGTAGTCGCCGAGGGGAAACGGCGCGTTGACCTGGCGGGCCACCAGCGGCACGACGGGGCGCAGGCGCAGTCCCTCCTTGATCAGACAGTCCAGATACCGATCGTCGTCCTCGGCGACCGCGGTGCGCAGGCGCGCGTGGACCTCGGGCGTGCGCAGCACGCGCTCAAAGATCCACGCCAACCCCGTCGCCGTCGTCTCGTGGCCGGCGAGCAGCAGCGTGACGAGCTGGTCGCGCAGCTCCTCGTCGGTCATCGCCTCCCCGTGCTCGTCGCGTGCCCCGAGCAGCATCGAGAGGATGTCCTCGTGCTCGGCGAGGTTGGGGTCCGAGCGCTTGCGGGCGATCTCGTCAAAGAGGATCGCATCGACGCGCTCGCGCAGCGCCACGAAGCGCCGCCAGGGGCTGCGGGCGCCCATGTCGCGCTGCAGGAACGGCCACAATAGGGCCGGGAGAGTTCAGAAGCTTCGGCAGCAGCCGCTCCAGCTCGGCGGCGCGCGCGGCGTCTTCGATTCCGAGCACTGCGCGCAGGATCACGCGCAATGTGATCCGTTGCATCGAGGTGTGCGCCGAGAACGGCCTGCCAACCGGCCAGCTCGCGATCTCCTCGTCGGCGATCTCGCCGATCAGGTCCGCATAGACGCCCATGCGCTCGCCATGGAACGGCGGCAGCATCAGTTTGCGGCGGTTGAGATGGCGCTTGCCGTCGAGCAGCAGCACCGACTCGGGCCCCGCGACGGGCTGCATCACGCCGTTGCCCTCGCCGGCTCGCAGCTGGTCGGGGTCGCTCATGAACACGCGCTTGATCTCTGCGGGGTCGGCGATCACGACCAGGAAGCCGACAGGCCAGATCCGCAGCGAGAAGATGTCGCCGTAACGGCGCCGGCAGCGCTCCAGCAGGTCGTGTTCGGCCAGCAGCCAGTACGAGCCGAGGAGATGCCGAGGGACGTGGGGGCCGGGCGGGGCTTGGGAGATGTCAGCGGGAGGAGCCTGCGGTTCGCGCGGCGGGACGTCGCGCCAGCGCGATTGACGGCGGGCCGCTACCGGCGTCTCCGTGGTGGGTGTGGATGGGGCTGTGACTGTGGCCGCTTCGGTGTTCATGTGGGCTCCTTGGCTCGGAGGGTCATGCCGTCGTCGATGAGAGAGAGGATCTGCCCGAAGAGGTCCTCGGGCACGGCGTCGGGCTCGGTGAGCTGCTGAATCGAAAGTCCGTCGACGAGCGCGATCACGGCGGTCGCGAGCTGCTCTGCCGGGATCGCCATCGGAACGCCGATCGCCTCGTGCCGCGCGCGCATCGACGCGGCGAGCTCCTCGCGCAGCCGCGCGTTGCGCTCGGCGTAGCGCGCGGCTACCTTGGGGTCGCGTACGGCGAGCGCGGAGTACTCGTGAAAGAGCAGCACGACATCGTGTCCGTGCTCGAGCACGGCGGAGATGTCTCGGCTCAGATCGCCGCTGATGTCACGGTCCGCGGGCGCTGACGCTGCGGCGGTGATCAGCGCGCGCAGCTGCTCGTCGAGCTCGTCCAGCAGCGCGAAGAACAGCTCGTCCTTGCTCGCGAAGCTCCAGTAGAGCGCGCCCTTGGAGAATCCGGCCTCGGCGGCGATCTCGCTCATCGAGGCGCCGTGGTAGCCGCTGCGCGCGAACACTCGGGAGGCCGCCGCGAGGAGTTGCTCGCGCGAGCTGCCCAGCTGTGCTGACTTCGCCTTGACCTCGGCCTGCCGATGATCGAGCTTGGCTGGCATCTCCAGGACTATACCGACCGGACGGTATGTAGTCAATGATGCTGAACGAGGCCCTCGTCCGACTACCGCGGCCCTTCCAGGTGGGCGCTCGTGGCCAGCGCTGCTGCGGCGCTCGGCGAGCGTTCTCGATACCTTGAGCATATGGATACTTCGGATATCGCAATGGACCACGAGGTCGTCGTGATCGGTGCCGGCTTCTCGGGCATCGGGGCGGCGATCAAGCTCGACCAGGCCGGCTTCCGCGACTTCGTCGTGCTCGAGGCCGGGGACGGTGTCGGGGGCGCCTGGCACTGGAACACCTACCCGGGGATAGCGGTCGACATCCCGTCCTTCAGCTACCAGTTCTCCTTCGAGAAGCGCAGCGACTGGTCGCGCGTGTACGCGCCGGGGACGGAGCTCAAGGCCTACGCGGAGCACTGCGTGGACAAGTACGGGGTGCGCGATCGCATCCAGCTGAACACCAAGGTGGTCGGGGCGAGGTTCGACGAGGACGCCCACGCGTGGCACATCCAGACCGCGAACGGCGAGCAGATCACCGCGCGATACGTGGTCGGCGCGACAGGCGTGTTCAGCCAGCCCAAACCGCCCGAGATCGAGGGCCTCGACTCCTTCGCCGGCACGACCATGCACACGGCGCGCTGGGATCACTCGGTCGACCTGCGCGGCAAGCGCGTCGGGGTGATCGGCACGGGTGCCTCGGCGATCCAGCTCATCCCCGCGATCGCCCCTGAAGTCGAGCAGGTCACCGTCTTCCAGCGCACTCCCATTTGGTGCCTACCCAAGCTCGACGCGCCGATGAGCCCGCGCGTGCGCCGGGCACTGCGCTCGGTTCCCGGCGCCGAGCTCGCCACACGCTGGGCCAGTCAGGCCTTCGTGGAGCTCACCTTCGTGCTCGCCGCCCACTTCGCCGGCCAGTTCCCGAGCCTCACCGCCCGCGGCGAAGCCACCGCTCGCAAGATGCTCCGCGAGGTCAAGGATCCCGTCGTGCGCGAGAAGCTCACGCCCAAGTACTCCCTCGGGTGCAAGCGCCCGAGCTTCTCCAATGAGTACATCCCCGCCTTCAACCGGGAGAACGTGCTGCTCGAAACCACCTCCATTGAGGCGATCACCGAGACGGGCGTTCGTATGAGCGACGGGGTCGAGCATCCTCTCGACGTGCTCGTCCTTGCAACCGGGTTCAAGGTGTTCGACTCCGGGAACTTGCCGGCATTCGAGATGCTGGGCGCGGGTGGTGTTGACCTCGAGGAGTGGTGGGATGCCAACCGGCTGCAGGCCTATGAGGGCGTGAGCGTCCCCGGCTTTCCGAACTCGTTCTCGATCCTCGGTCCCTACGGGTTCAACGGCCAGTCCTACTTCGGTCTGATCGAGACCCAGATGCGCCACATCGTGCGCTGCCTGAAGCGGGCGCGCAGCGAAGGCGCCACGCGCGTGGAGATCACGCCCGAGGCCAACCGTCGCTACTTCGAGTCGATGCTCGGGCGCCGCCACAACCAGGTCTTCTTCCGGGGCGCCTGCTCGAACGCGAACAGCTACTACTTCGACAAGCACGGCGACGCGCCGTTCCGGGCCAGCCTCTCGCTCGAGGCGGCCTGGCGCAGCGCCCGCTTCGACCTCGACGACTACGCGTTCGCACGATGACCCGTCTGACGCGTGCAGAGTCCCAGGCGCGAACCCGAGCGCTGATCGTCGACGCGGCCACCCGCCTGTTTCTGCGCGACGGCTTCCAGGTCACCTCCCTCGAGCAGATCGGCGAGGACGCGGGGTTCACCCGCGGCGCGGTCTACTCCAACTTCCCCAGCAAGACCGCGATGGGGATCGCCGTGATCGATGAGCTGTACGAGCGCATGGCGCGCGATCTCAGACATTCACTTGAGGAGACCGACAGCCTCGATGAGTGGTTTGACGCGCTCGCTGCGTGGGCGCAGGACACCATCGGCGAACCGCAGTGGACGCGCTTTGAGATAGAGCTCGCGGCATTCAGCGCTCATGACGACACCTACAAGGCCGCCACCGCCGCTCGCCACGCGCGCCTTCGCGCGGGCTGGGCCGAAGTGATCGCTGCGCGGCTCGGCGAGGACTTCCCGATCGACCCCGAGGCGCTGAGCACCATCATCCTCGCGCTCGGACTCGGCACCGGGGTGCAGCGTGCCGTCGAGCCCGACCTTCCCGGGTCGGGTTGGGTCGAGCTCTTGCGCGTGCTCGCCGGATCGACCCTCGCGGGTGCCCGATGAAGGCCGTGAACTGTAAAGAAGGCCAGTTGACGGTCATCGATCTGCCGACGCCGGCCCCCGAAAGGGGGCAGGTATTGATCGATGTCCTTCGCTGTGGCATCTGCGGATCAGACCTTCATGCTCGCCATCACTGCAACGAGATGGCAGACGTGGCTCTGGAGACCGGCTATGCGGACTTCATGCGCTCCGACCAGGACGTCGTGATGGGGCACGAGTTCTGCGGTGAGATCGTCGAACACGGCCCCTCCTGCCGGCGGTCGGTGCCGACGGGGACGACGGTGGTCTCGTTGCCTCTGCTGCGTGTCGGGAAGGACATCCACGCCACCGGTCTGTCGGTGGCGGCTCCCGGTGCCTATGCGGAGCAGATGCTCGTGCAGGAGTCTCTTACCGTTCCCGTGCCCAATGGCCTCGCGCCCGGAGTCGCCGTGCTGACCGAGCCGATGGCTGTCGGCTGGCACGCTGTGCGCCGAGGTGAGGTCAAGAAGCGCACCGTCGCGGTCGTCATCGGCTGCGGGCCGATCGGCCTGTCGGTGATCTGCATGCTCAAGGCACACGGCGTGCGCACCGTCATCGCGAGCGACTTCTCCGCGGGGCGTCGCGCGTTGGCGAGGGCATGCGGCGCTGACGTCGTCGTCGACCCAGCACACGAATCGCCCCACGCCTCAGCCGAGAAGCACGGGCACCTCACCGCGGTTCCCGCCGCCCTCGACCTCGCAGTTGACGGTATGGGCAAGATGCAGCGGCTGCCGATTCCCTGGCATCACACCTGGCGCGCGGCCGAAGCGCTCGGCCTGGCCAAGCCCAAGAGCCCCGTGATCTTCGAATGCGTGGGCGTGCCTGGGGTGCTCGACCAGGTGATCGCGAGTGCGCCTCTGTTCTCCCGCGTGGTCGTCGTCGGCGTGTGTATGGGTACGGACAAGATCAGGCCGGCAATGGCGATCAACAAGGAAATCGACCTGCGCTTCGTCCTCGGTTACACCCCCGTCGAGTTCCGCGACACGCTTCACATGCTCGCCGAGGGAAAGGTGAACCCCGGTCCTCTTGTCACCGGCACCGTGGGACTCGACGGCGTCGACGGGGCCTTCGAGGCGCTCGGAGATCCCGAGACCCACGCGAAGATCCTGGTCGACCCGAAGAGCACCGCCGCCGCGCCTTAGCGCAAAGCGAGCGCGTCAATCGGCCGCCTCACGCTTCGCTGGAGCAACCAACGCACTGGCCCGCTAGGCAAACACGTTTCGCCGACGACCGATATCCGCACTATCGGGCCACGCATACCGAGGAGACACAACATGCAGATCACCAAGAACTCCGTAGAGACCGCGATCGGGCCGAGTGACTGGTTCACCGGAGCCGTCTACATCGACGCAGTCGCCGCACCGCCCGCTCCCAATCGAGCACAGGCCAACCTCGTCCACTTCACTCCCGGCGCCCGCACCGCCTGGCACACCCACCCGCTCGGGCAGACGATCTACGTCACCGAGGGGATCGGCCTTTGCCAACGCGAGGGCGGCCCAATAGAGGTCATCCGCCCAGGCGACCGAGTGTTCTTCGAGCCTGGCGAGAACCACTGGCACGGCGCCACCCCAAACCGCTTCATGGTCCACATCGCGATCCAAGAGGCCGACGACTCCGGCAGCCCCGTCACCTGGGGCGAACACGTCACCGACGAGGAGTACCAGGCCGCTCCGATGTCGTAGTCGCCCGACTGTGCGAGACGCACGCATTTTCCTTACGTGAGCGGCAGTAATAACCGAAGTGGGCCTTTCCCATATCGTGGTACATTCTTAGTATGGCCCACGCTGATAGACAGGTAATCGTTGGGGAGCGCGGACGGGTGGTGCTGCCATCTGCAGTACGCCGCGAACTGGACCTGAAGCCCGGCACCCATATGCTTCTGAGCACCGAGAAGGACGGCTCGCTGCGACTGCGTCCCTATCGCGCCGTAGCTGAACAGGGCCGCGGTCTGCTCCGCGATCTCCCTGGCGAGTCGATGGTCGATGATCTAATCGCCCAGCGACGTGCAGAAGCCGCGCAAGAGGACACTGAGTAGTTGGCTCTGGTTCTGGACGCCTCAGCGCTGCTTGCCTATCTTCGCGATGAGCCCGGCGCCGAGCTTGTTGCGGACGCAATCGCTGATGGTGTGGTTATCTCGACCGTCAATCTCGCGGAGGTTCTCAGTCGCTCCGCAGACCGGGGAGCCGACCCAGCGAAGATCGCCGCCAAGCTCACCCAAAGTGGGCTACTCGACGGCGCGATCACCGTCGAGCCTTTCACGACCGCCGATGCGATCGACGCGGCGCGCCTGCGACCTTTGACTCGTGACGCGGGACTCTCGCTGGGCGACCGTGCGTGCCTTGCTCTGGCACGACGGTTGGGGACCCCGGCGTTGACAGCCGACACAGCCTGGCAAGCAGCAGCCCACGGTGTCGAGCTGCACCCGATCCGCTGAAGAGATGCTCTCGTTTAGGCGCTCGGAGTCGGCGAAGCGAGGAGCATTGGCTGCGTCAGGTCGGGGTGCTTTCGCGGTCGCGCTCTTGTAGGTATGGCGCTAGGTACTTGGCGGCGATCTTGTTTGGCGGCGACCATGTTGGTGTGTCGGTGATCTCTGAGCTGAACCCGTGTCCTCCGGTGATGTGAGCGGTGAGGTATTGAGGTTTCCCGTTCGTCAAAAGCGTGGCGTGTATCACGGGGTTGAAGCGTTGAGGCGTTATCGATGCCCCGGCGAGCGCCGCGATTGATTGAGCGGCGATGTCGGCTTGTTGTGAGCCGATGCCGCCGTGCTTAATGGGAAAGTCGGTCGCGTCGCCGGCGGCGTAGACGTGCTCGATACCTGGTACCCGACAGTATGGGTCCACGGGGATGAAGCCGTGATCGCCAAGCGGGATGCCGTGCACTTCGGGTCCGAAGAGTTCGGGTAGGGCGATAATTCGGTCCACCTCGAGGTGTCGGTCGCCGGGGTTGATCACGATCTCGCGGGCGTTGGGAACCTCGGCGTATGCGGAGGTGATCGTCTTGATGCTCGCGCGGGCGAGGAGCTCGGCGATGGAATTGCTCGCCGGCGCGCCAAAGATCGCGAGCGGACTGTCCTCGGGGGTGACGATCGTTGTCTCCAGGTCGATACCTGTCTCATACGCGCGTCCGGCTGTCATCAGCGCGAGCTCGTAGAGCGGCAGCGGCCAGGCCATGCGACCGGGCGCAACAAACGCCAGCTTGTGGATGAAATCGCCCTCGACATCCTGGATCACGCCGTGCATGGTCTCGTCGAGATCGCGGTCGTCGATCGTCAGGGCGTGCTTGTAGCGCTTGTTGATGCTCGCGCCAAGCGCAAGCACCAGCGCGTCGTACTCGATCGCCTCGTCGGCCTTCGTGTGGATCGTCTGCCCGGCTGGGTCGATCCAGCCAAGTTCGCCGTGCAGGAGCGTTGCGCCGGCATCGCGCACGATCGGGGCGAGTGGATAGCGGCGGGCTGCGCCGTGGGCGAATGGTTCGCGGACGACCATCGGCCGGTACACGAACTCGGTGTTTGGCGCGATCACCGTCACATCGGTCAGGTCGCGCCCAAGATCGGACAGGGCCAGTACGGTCTCGAGCGCGGCCACCCCGCCGCCTACGATGACTACGCGAAACTGGTCGGAATGCGAGCCCTTCGCGGTCTCGGCGTGTGGAGTGCCGGCCATGACTACTTACCGGTCTTACCGTTTGCGGTGTTGCCGTTTTTGCTGGCCTTGCTGTTTTTGGGTGGCTTCGGGACCGGCGCATCTGGGAACTCGTCGGTCGTGCCGATGAGGATCGTGAGCAGGTCGCTGATCCGTTGCACCCGGCCGAGGCGGTCGGGGAGCGGCAGGCCGGATTGGATCGTGTAGTGGTTGCGGCGTCCGTTGCGTTCTCGCGTGATGTAGCCGCCGTCGGTGAGCTCCGTGACGATGCGGTGGGCTGCTCGTTCGGTGATTCCAACTCGCTCGCTGATCTCTCGTAGAAGCACGCCTGGATCGTGGGCTATGCAGGCGAGAACCTGGGCGTGGTTCGTCAGAAACTTCCAGCGATGAGTGGCGGCCTCGGCCATGGGAAGAGACTAGCGTATCTAGATTCTGATTTCCTAGAAATCTATTTCCTTGATTTAGATTTCATGCTATGTTGTTCAAGTCTGCGGTGCCCGATTGGTCGCTGGCGCTCATGCGCGTACACCAAACGAAACGAGGAGCACCATGCCAAGCTCAGTAATGCCCCCTCCGTCCGCCGCGACCGCCGGCAACGGCGTCCCGCCACTCGAAACCTCCGATCCCGTTGCCAATGGACAACCCCAGCACTCGTCACGCTCTCAGTCGCCGCGAAGCCCACTGCTCGCGAAGCTCACCAGCCTGACCTCGATCGCAACAGTCGCCGCATTGGGGATCGTGATCGTCGGGATCATCGCTGTCGTGGGAGGCAGCTATGACAAGAAGGTCGTCCACGACCAACTCGTCCCGCAGAAGATCTTCTTCCCTGCCGCTGGCAGTCCCGCGTTGCTACCCGGTGTGAAGCAATACGCAGGCCAGCAACTCACCACGGGTAGCCAGGCCAAGGCGTACGCCAACAACTTCATCAACGTGCACCTCTCAAAGATCGCCGGCGGACAGACCTACGCCCAGGTCAGCACCGCAGCCCTCGCCGCGCCCACCAACACAAAGCTGGCCGAAGAGAAGGCAACCCTCTTCCAAGGTGAGACCCTGCGCGGCCTACTCCTAAACGCCTGGGGATGGTCACTCGTCGGGACTATCGCCACCCTCGCCGGATGGATACTGATTGCGTTGGGTGCGATCCTGTTCCTGCTCCCACTGGCCAACTGGCAGATGAACCTCAGAGGCCGAGGCGCCGCGACAGCCGGTGCATGACGAAGGCTCTCGTTTACCAGGGTCCCGGCCAGCGCGGCTGGGACACCGTGGATGACCCCACGATCATCGATCAGACCGACATCGTTGTGCGAATCGACACCTCGACGATCTGTGGCAGCGACCTGCACATTCTCAAGGGCGACGTACCCGAGACAACACCGGGCACGGTGCTCGGACACGAGGCCGTCGGCACGATCCAGGAGATCGGCTCCAGCGTGAGCACCCTGGCGGTCGGTGATCGCGTGCTGATGTCCTGCATAAGCTCCTGCGGGCGCTGCCGCTTCTGTAAAGAAGCGCGCTACGGACAATGCCTCGGCGGCGGCGGCTGGATCTTCGGACATCTGATCAACGGGTTGCAAGCCGAGTACGCACGCGTCCCATTTGCCGAGAACTCCGTCTACAAGGTCCCCGAGCAGCTCAGCGATGAGCAGGTCCTTTTCCTCGCCGACATCCTGCCCACCGCATACGAGGTAGGCGTCCTGAACGGCAAAGTCTCACCAGGCGACGTCGTGGCGGTGGTCGGCGCCGGCCCGATCGGTCTCGCGGCCATGCTCACAGCCAGCCTCTACACACCCGGCCGGATCATTGCGATCGACCTCGCCGACACCCGACTTGAAAGCGCTCGGAGCTTCGGAGCCGATGTCACGATTAACAACGGACGCGAGGATGCCCTCGCCGAGATCATAAAGCTCACCGACGGGATGGGCGCGGACGTAGCGTTCGAGGCCGTGGGTATAGCGGCCACGTTCGAGCTGGCGACTGAATTGATCCGACCCGGAGGACGGGTGGCGAACATCGGCGTGCACGGCCACTCCGCGACACTCCAACTCGAGAGACTTTGGACCCGTGACGTCACGATCACCACAGGTCTCGTTGACACCCGGACGATCCCGCAGCTGATGAGCCTTGTGGCTAGCGGTCGCCTCGACCCGACGGTGTTCGCCACACATCATGTTGCGCTCGAGGACACGATGAGCGCGTATGGCACATTCGCTGACGCCGCGAATACGGGTGCGCTGAAGGTCGTACTCAATGGAGCCGAGAGCAACCGTAGCTCCGAGGCACTCGTTGGTGCTGCTTCAGTCGGATGACGCTACTGCAAGAGAACCCATCGGTCATAACTCAGACGCTGCCAGATCAGGAAAGCGCGTCCGGAAAAGTGACGCACAAGTTCCGCCATACGCCCCCACCCAAGCTGGCTGACGAGCGCGACGGTCTAAACGATCGGATCGCGAGCTTCATCGCCCAGACCGTTGGCTCCATGTGGATGTTCTACCTCAGCATCATCGCCTTCACGATCTGGATGGCCAGCCTCGGAACCACAGTCGCTGGAGATCATTCCCCATTCAATCTCATGCTGCTCGCCGTCGGTGGCATCATGCAATGGCTCGCAATGATCGCGATTCTCGTAGCCCAGAACGCTCAGGGAAGCGTTCAAGACAAGCAAGTCGAGCATCCACGACCTGGGTATGACCACCCACCGTCTGGTCGTCGAGAATACCGCGCTGACAAAAGCAATCCACGACCATCTCATTGCAGCCAACACTGGAAGTCGGCCCGCTCGATAGAGACCAGTAGCTCTGCACCCACGAGATGGACACACAGCAGTAGCCCGGCGGCCACCAGGGCGTATAGGAGAGAGAGCCTGACCCCGACCGAGTTGGAGGTCGCGCGCCACGCCGCCGGCCGCTTGGGCGCAGAATCCGTACCCTGGATGTAATGGAGCGCATACCAGCCGTCCTGATCGAGTTCCCCTCCGATGATCCCGAGCGCGCCCGGCGCTTCTGGGCTGAGCTTCTCGGTGTTGAGCTGGAGGCCCGCCAAAACTCAGAGGGCGAAGGCTGGCAAACGCGCTCAGGAGCCCCAGCGGTCGGCGTCCATGTCCGCGGACGTGGACCAGGCGATTCCTTTTCGCTGCCTTACTTCGCGGTGAGCAATATCGCCGAGGCGCTTGAGACGGTCGAGGCCCTCGGGGGAAGCGTCGTCCACCCAGGGGAGATATGGGCGATCTGCAAGGACTCAGAGGGGAGCCCGTTCGGGCTGACCCAGGAATCGCCCAACGAGTAGCTCGCTGCCGGTCCCGCGCCCGCGGGCTGTCGCTTCATTGTGGCGAGAGCCTGAACATGCCAACGCAGCGCCTACTTCGGTAGGCAGCAGGCGCGCCGATCGACGACACCAAGACGCCTACCTTGGACGAGGACCAGGTCAGAGACCAGAGCCAGCAGGAGCAGATCGACGGTGCGGAGGCCGAGGGAGATCTGGGGTTGGCTCTCGAGGTGATCAACGGCGCGCTTCGGTTGGCGACCGAGATCGGCTACGGAGTTAGTGTCTGCGAGCTTCTCCACCGACGCAGGTGGCTGCTCTGCAGACTCAACGGCCCACGCCGGGCCGATGAGCTTGAGGAAGCGCTTGAAGCGTTGGAAGCCGCGCTCGAGGTCGCAGTGGCTGGCGAACAGGCCGCGCGCATTCTGATGTCCCGCGGCCTTGCATACGGCGAGCGCGTCAAGGGGGACCCCCAGCAGAACATCGATCGCGCGATCGACTCGCTGCGTGACGGGCTCGCCCAACTCAAGGGATCTGATGACGGCGAGCTCCGCGCAATGATGCGGAGCGGTCCTCGTGAGAGATTACTTACCTTTAGAGGCCGCTTAACTAATTGCTCTTACGCTGCTGCGCATGAATGGCGAGACCATCGCAGCGCCGCGGCGGGCCGGAGTCGACTGGTGGCGCGCCGAGTTCATCCTTACGCTGCTTGCGTTCCTGAGCTTCATCACGCTGCCGATCCGGATCACCACGGTCTACAGCGGCCTGCCCGCGCACCCGCTGTTCGTGCATGTGCCGGTCATCCTGATCCCGACCACCATCGTCGCCGCGATCGTCTTCGTAATCAAGCCGCGGTGGCTCACACGCTACGGGATCGCACTGGCTCTGGTGTCGATCGTTGCCATGAGCTCCGTGTTCCTCGCCATGCAGGCCGGCGCGGCGCTGCGCGGCGAATTGAACCTGCAGGGCCAAGCCGCCAAACTCATCTCTGAACATTCCCAGGCCGCGCACATTCTTGCGATCGTCTACGTGCTGTTTACCGCCACGTTGATTGTCACCTTTGGCGCGCAGCGGATCTCCGGTGGGATGCCAACCGGCCTGGGCATCGTAGACAGCCTCCTGTCACCCAGAGCAATGCTCGCCGCGCTGCGCGTCGTGCTCGTGCTGCTGTCCTTCGTCGCGGGCTACATGTGCTTCAGGACAGGCGATCTTGGCGCCAAAGCGGTGTGGGAGGGGCGAATTCAGGCCGCCCACGCCGCCGGACCCGGTGAATCTGGGCTGGCGCCGCCTTCACGTACCGGCACCCCCTAGCCGAGGCCGACACCCTGCCCTCGCATTCGAGGCGATAGGCAGCTTGGGTGCAGGTACGCTCCTATCGCCTGCGGTTGCGCCTTCCGCGACGGCGAGCGCCGCCCACTAGAGCGCGTCGAAAGCGGCTTTCACCGGACGACGTTCCAGGTCAGGCGATCGTCATGTGGGCAGGTAGCATCGCGGTCAGTGACAGGTAGAAGTCGCTACGATCGGGTAGGAGGAAGGACGGATACTCGATGGGCGCGCCCGATGCTTGACTCGCTCTCAGAGGAAACGAAAGATTGACTGCGGTGTCTGCACGCTCGTGCTCTATGTGGTGCTTGGGATTGAGCGTGCTCATCGCGGGATGCGGAGCTTCGGGAGGTATTCTGAGGGCTCGTGGGCACGCAGTCGTGCTTCGCGGGGAATCTCTGGGGCGCGTGTCGAGCTTCGCTCCCACACGCTTGTTGACGCCGGCCAGCGGTCTCGACGCTTCATCGAGTTTCCTGGCCGTGGCGGGCGATGACAATGGGACTTCCGTGTTGGAGAGTCTCTCGCTGAGCACAGGCCGCTCGACTGCTCGTCTCGCCGAACTGCCGGAAGTCGGCGTCTCACCGGTGCTCGGGTCGGGCACGACCCTGTGGCTCACCCGGAGCAGCGGACCGCGGGACCGCAACAACACCGCGGGGGGTGATCCAGAATCTGACAGCTGTACCGGCAGCGTCGCCCGTCTCGCGCTCGGCTCCGGCAGCGAAACGACGGTGCGAACATTCGCACGCTCGACCCTGGTGAGCGATGCCGTGCCCAGCCCTGATGAACACCAGGTCGCGTTCCTGGTTGCGCCCTGCGCCCGGTCCTACTTCAACGAGCACGTCCTGCTCGCGGACCTCAATACCGGTCAGAGCTGGACGATCGGCGCCGGCGCGAGAGTGTGCCACCGGATATCCGCACCCTCCTGGAACGCGCGCGGCACCAGCCTGATCTTTACCTACGCTCCCTCCGATCCAGCGGTGCGTGTCGGGAAAAGGGATGGCTATGGACTCTGCAGCGATCCGATCGCAGGGAAGATCGTGATCCTCTCGGCGACGCATCCGGCGGATCTCGCGAGCGCCCAGATCGTCAAGCCGGCGCGCGGATGCAGCTATCTATCGGCCGTGTTCGACCCGGAAGGCATCGCCGCCACGGAAGCGTGCGAGCACGGTGCTCTGCGCGAATTCAGCTTCCCAGGCGACTACGACGGCGACGCGTACGTCGTCCAGCTCAGCGCCCAAGGGCGCCCGCTGCGGCGGCTCGCGATCAAGCGCGAACCAAACCCCGCCATCGTCGCACGCAATCCCCACGGAGGCCCGGTGCTTGTGACCGAGGAGCTAGGCGAAAACATCCGTCCCTACTTCAACTGGATCTGGACGTTCAACGGTCGAGCATTGAAGCTGGTTCGCCACTCGACGGAAAACATCACCGCGATCCCCGGCTAACGCACGCACTGCGTACCACCGACCGGCCCATTGCGAGAGCAAACGGCTCGCTTGCAAGCATTTTCAGCGAATGGGCGAAACTTGGCTGTGCACAAACCACGCCATCCGCGCACGATCCGCGCCACGTCACGTCCCATTCGCGAGTGCTGAACTCGGCTTCAGCGGATTGCAGAGTTTTACTCATGGTCGGACCCTAACGGTGAGAAAACATTCATGTAGAGAATGTTCTCTCTAGCAAGTGGATTGGCCGAGCTCCCACGGGGTAGTAGCTCCATCTCACTAAATATCCCACGCAGCAGTAAACGCAAAGGAGGACTCAGATGGGTCTTTTGGAGTTGCTTTTGATTATTCTGGTAATTGCCGCCGTGGCGGGCGGACTCGGTGTAAGCCCGTTGCTTTGGCTGCTGTTGGTGGTAGCCCTCGTGGTCTTCCTCACGGGCGGTGGGTTCGGCTATCGCAGGGGCGGCAGGCTGTAGCCATGTCGATAGGCACCTCCATTTTCCTCATCGCCGTTGGCGCGATCATCCGCTACGCCGTCACGTTTCACGTGTCGGGAGTGTCGCGTCCGACTATCGGCCTGATCCTCATCCTTGCGGGCATCGTGGGCCTCGTCCTGTCGCTGATCTACATGGCCAGCGCTAGACACCGATTGGGCGGCGGACCTTACGAAGACCCCCGCCTCTAAGGGTTGTAGTGACGCGTGAGCAACCCCCTAGCAACGAGCGTCGCCAACACCGATCCAGCTTTAGGAGGAAACCGTGAGCACAGGAACAATCATCGCAATTGCTGTCGGCGTCGTGATAGTACTGATCCTCATCGCCGGCATCGCACGCGCCACGAGCCGCAGGCGTAAGGAACGTCATCGCGAACAAGCGGGTGAGCTTCGTCAGCAGGCCAAGGCCCGTTCGATCCAAGCGGAAAGCGCCCGCGCCTCAGCTGACGAGCAGGCCGCCGAAGCAAAGCGCGCTCAGGCAGAAGCCGACGAACGCGCCGCCCAGGCGCGGCAGGGACATGCTGACGCAGAGCGGCAAGCCATCGAGGCTGAGCATCTCACCGAATCTGCCCGTGATCGACACGCGCAGGCACGTACGCTCGACCCGGATGCAAGCGATAGCGGCGAAGACGAGGCGCTGTCGATCAACAACAAACGATCAGGCCACGAGGACCGCTGAGCGCGGTATACGCAGAGCGGAGACATGCGATGTGCCGCGGTCACAGCCGAGTGGGATCGATCGCTCGACCCTGTTGAAGCTCGCGCATCGTGACAGCGAGCGTAGGTCAAGACCCGCCGCAGCGGCCGCCGCCTCTAGGCACAGGCGCGGCATCGTGCCCACAGCCGGCGTGCTTGGCAGCCCAGGCGAGCGCGTAGGCGTGCAGCGTTGGCCCGCGCCGTGCTTCTCGTGCTTCGGCGTCTCGGGCGAGCTTGATCGTGCGCACCTCAGCAAACGTCGCGGCGGACTCCTTGCGCTGACGTCCACCGAGGCGGTATACCGCGACATACCGCGAGCCCCGCCGATAGACGCCCCGGATAGGCAGTGCGCTTGGGCAACACCCCTGATGTTGCCTTGTTGCCCACGCTGTTGCTCACCTACAGGGGTTCTTTAGAGGACCCGCGAACCCTACAACCCGCACCAGCACTGGCGATCCAAGAGACGGGGAAGCGCGCCCTGAGAGATTCAAACTCCCGACCTTCGGTTCCTTAGGTGCCCATCTTTAGGCATGGCCTGGCAACCGGATCATTTGCTCGCCGAGATCGACGCCATATCACGATTAAGTCGACGTTTCTGGCGGTGCATAGACAGGCCGCCAGCTTGGGCTGGCGCTTGCTTCTCTAGCAACATCAGTGGCGACCGTAATAAACCGAAGTGGGCCTTTCCCATATTGTGGTACGTTCTTAGGGTGGCCCACGCTGATAGACAGGTAATCGTTGGGTAGCGGGGACGGGTGGTCCTGCCATCTGCGGTACGCCGCGAGCTGGACCTGAAGCCCGGCACTCACATGCTCCTGAGCACCGAGAAGGACGGCTCGCTGCGACTGCGCCCGTATCGGGCCGTAGCCGAACAGAGCCGCGGCCTGCTCCGCGATCTCCCCGGAGAGTCGATGATCTAATCGCCCAGCGACGTGCAGAAGCTGTGCAAGAGGACACCGAGTAGTTGGCTCTCGTACTCGACGCCTCGGCGCTGCTCGCCTATCTTCGCGATGAGCCCGGCGCCGAGCTTGTAGCGGAGGCAATCGCTGATGGTGTGGTCCTCTCGACCGTCAATCTCGCGGAGGTCCTCAGTCGCTCCGCCGACCGGGGAGCCGACCCGGCGAAGATCGCCGCCAAGCTCGCCGAAAGTGGATTGCTCGACGGCGTGATCCCCGTCGAGCCGTTCACGACTGCCGATGCGATCGACGCGGCGCGCCTGCGACCTTTGACTCGCGAGGCGGGACTCTCGCCAGGCGACCGTGCGTGCCTTGCACTGGCGCGACGACTGGGGACCCCGGCATTGACAGCCGACACTGCCTGGCAAGGAGTAGCCCACGATGTCGAGCTGCGCCCGATCCGCTGAACAGATACTCGTCGTTTTCCGCCAGTTCACCGATTCGAAGGTGAGCCCGTTAGCCGAGGGCTCGCCACCGATCTCAGCGAACGCCCCGCATCGATACGGCGCCTGCCTAAACCTCACGCGAGCCCGCACGCCGCCAAGCATCGACACGGCAGCATCCTTGCTTTGACTGACTGCCGTTCTGTCGCGCGCTGCTTGCCTGTACCGCTCAGGGAAATCACGAATTGCGGATACGCTCGCTATTCGTCCAGAGCGCAAGCCGCAGGTGTACATGTTGAGACGCTCGCTTCGCTCGGTGAGCAGACGTGTCGGTGGTTCGCCTGGACGTCGCGACAAGTTGGAGATGACCGCACCCAGTACCAGGATCATCGTCCGCGGCCGCAATCCGTGGGGTCCTCGTTGGCGCGGCGATCATCAGACGATCTCCTCAACGGTTGGCGGTCTCCTTGCTCACCGTGCGCTGTCTGGTGGCCCCTTCGTCCAGGAGGGCTCGCGGGGTCGGAGATACAACAAGGATCTCCATGTGGCGGGATTGAGGATTCCGTCTGGCCTGAGATGATGACGCGCCTGGAAGGATGCGACGGCGTGTGCTGTCTGGGTGCCGTAGAACCCGCCGACTTGTAGGCGCGCGCCAGCCGCGTTCAGCAGCTCTTGGGCTTGGACGATCTGATCGCCGTCGGTGCCGGGGTGCATTGTGGGCGCGGTGAGCGCGCGTCGCGGGAGGTTCGATAGCGGGGCGCTCAGCGCGGCGAGCTCTTGCGGCTGGGCCGCGTCGAGGTCGAAGAAGCTGAGCCCCGCTGCGCCGTATGCTGCTGCGAGGGCCCTGAAGCGCTCGAGTTCTGGGGATGTAGGAGAGTTGTAGAGCTGTCCCACGGGCAAGACCGGGCGGCCATAGATCGCATTCGCCCCCATCGTCTCGGAGTAGGCGCCTTCTATGCTCTGGCCGAAGTCAAGCCAGTAGATCAACGGCAACACTACGTTGAAGGCGCCCGGCCCCAGGAACACAGAGTAGGGGAACGTCGGATGCTCAGCGACCTCTGCCTGGCTGGCGAGGCCGATCGGGAACGCGGAGCCCACTCGGGAGCGAATGGTCCGCACGAACAGCTGCGCAGCCCCATATTGGTTGAGGTTTTCGGATGTGCCCTCGGCGTCGATCACGAGGCATTGGGCACCATCGTTGACGGCTGTCGCCGCGACGGCCGCTTCGGCAGTTGGATCAGAGCCGTACATGAATGTCCATGCGCAGACGTTCGTGCCCGCCGAGCGTATTTCGCTCACGAGCGACAAGGAGAACTGCGGTTCCGGGCTGATGCCGTCGGCGGCCTTGACATACAACGTTCGAGCGCCGACGCTGGCCGCCTCGTCGGCGAGTCTCAGACCGTTCTCTGCGGGGGCGACTTCCCTGACCCACAGGGCCTTCCCAGCGAAAACCGCTGGAACCAATGGTCGCGCGGCGAGCGCCGCGCTGGATAGAGCACCCGCGATTGCAGTCAGAATGATGAGGACGCAAGCGCTCCTAGGCCCTGCTCTGCGTGTCAGGATCGGGAGGATTGCTTTATTCATGGCACGCGAACCGAGAAGTCACCGACGGTGAGAGATATCGGCGGACCGGGAAGGCTCGGTGGCTCGTCGAAATAGTAGGGCTGGGCTAGAAAGCGAACGCTGCCACGGTAGACACCGTGGCAGAGCTTGCCTGCCACTCCAAACGAGCCCAACCGGATCGTGACACGCTGTCCGGCTGTGATGTCGTTCGGCGGCTCAGCCCCGGCGCTACCGCGGCTGCAGGGGTTGACGATGCTCGCCTCGTAGTACTCTCCGGAGCGCAGGATCGGCACACGGGCTATGAAGCTGATCTGAACTTCTTCCTGGCGACCCGGTCCGTGTGTTTGATCTCGGTTGACCAGGACCCGAGCGCTGACGGGTGTCCTGACCTGCGCCGCGGAAGCGTCGATCGGCGCCGGTGCATACCCGGAGGGCACGCAGGGCTTTCCCTGCGTATCGCGGTTGCCATTGGCGGTTACATGACAGACATAGCCGTGCTGATATTCGATGGTCCTGATTGGCTGTTGCAACCCGCCCTGGGGGAGGATGTTTGACCCGTTTGGGGAATCTGGCCCGCCTACATTCGGGTCGACGTTCGCCGGGGCGCGGGTAACGATGAGATAGGTGCCCTCATGCCCGACGGTCGGGGTCATGAAGCTGTGGCCGTCGAGCGTGTACGTAATGCTCTTGGCCTGCGGTCCGAGCGCGCCATAGAACAGCGCCCGCTCGTCCTGCGCCGGACACGGGCGCTGACGCGCCGGCTGGGCACCGTTGTTGCCTTCGGGTGCGTTGCATCCTGGTGTGTAGCCGCTCGCGGGCACAGCGACTCGGCCGGCGGCGATGAAGGTATGCCCGCGTGCGTCGAGGCTCGTGCAGCCCTCAGGTTCAAAGATGTCCGTCGGCAGCTGGTGCAGGCGACCGTCGTCGTGAAATGCACCGTCCTTGCCGATCACCCACAGCGCTCCACCGCTGAGCCGGCCGACCTGAATGCAGCCAAGACCCCGTGTCGTGTGCATTATTCGTAGTCCCCAGGGCAGTCCGCCCGCCGGGTCCGCGGCCGAGAGCGGGATGAGCCTGACGCTAGAGGGGATCGGGAGTCCCCATCCGGTGGTCGGCGTCAGGCGCTCTTCGGGTGCCACCGGCGAGCCAAACAGCCCACCAGCTGCCACCGCTACCGCTGCTGCGATGAGCACCGCCAGAATGGCCACCGCCGCGACACTCCAGCCCGAGCGTCTCTGCAACCGGTGCACACCGTGACGGCTCCGCGCGGACGCTTGCTCCTGGCTGCGAAAGATTCGTTCCAGCTCAACTCCCACCTCATCGAGGATCGGGAGATCGAGCGGCCGGCGATTGGGGACATTCCGGTCAGTCATCGCGCTCCACCGCCGCAGACAGTTCTGGCAGTTCGCGCAAGGAGCGCAGGGCTCGGCTGACGCGCGCCCTAGCCGTCTGCTCGCTAACGCCAAGCGTCTGTGCGATCTCTTCATAGGGACGTTCCTCAAGGATCCGCAGCCGCAGCGCATCGCGCTGATCGACCGCAAGCCCTTCCAGCCCGACCGCCAGGTGGCGGCGTATCGACTCAAGGCCCGCAAGATCCTCCACCCGCTCGTACTCCTCCTCACTCAGCGGGCGTCTCTGGAAGCCCATGCGGTCCAGTGCACGCCGCTCCACGCGCCCGCGACGGTGGAAGTCCGCCACCCGGTGCCTGGCGATCGAATACAGCCAGGCAAGCTGCTCCTGCTCGCCGGAGCCCCGGAACCGGCCGCGATCCCCAAACGCCTGGGCGAATGTCTCGGCGAGGAGATCCACCGCAGCCTCAGGGTCATAGGTACGTCTCATGAAGAAACCAAGCATCGTCCCGGCGTGGGCCTCATACAGGCGAGAAATGGCATCAGCATCAAGGGGCATCCGAAATCGAACGACTTTGCTAACCCTTACAGGCGCACGACACAAAGCTCTGTGACTGCGTCCGCCGTCGGGATGACCTGACCGGGCTCACCGCCGACCAGACGTGACTGCTTCCGCGGCATTGCGAGCGTGACCGGTCGCTTGCGCTTCGGACGATGCGCAGGCAGCTCGTCGTCTTCGTGACTGCTTCGGCTTTGGCCTTGTTACACACCCCCGGTCTGGATCCCGAGGTCGTTGAGCTCGAGTGCGTTACCGAGCTCTCCGTCGATGAGTGTCCGTAGGTTTCGTGGGTGTAGGCAGCGGAGTGGTGGCCCATCCAGCGTTGTAGGCGCAGCATGCTCGCGCCCTCGGCGATCGTGCCCACAGCCGGCGTGCTTGGCAGCCCAGGCGAGCGTAGAGCGAAGGTCATAACATCGATTTGCCTGCAAATAAGGCACTTCCCCTGGACCCCATCACGTCGGATCACGATTTTGTCGGAATTTGTGCTGACGGAGTGCTCGGAGAGCGGGCTTCATCAGCACCCTTTGGGGACGCAAAGGATTTGTCGGTATATTGAGCTAACGAACGCTTTGCATTAGAATAGAGAATATGCCGTCTCTTACCGATCTTCCTGACGCGCTCGTCGCAGATGGCCGCTATTGGGTCACCTCGGCGGAGGCGGCTCAACTCGCCGGGATCCCAAACGCACACGTCTATCCCGGTTTGCAGAGACTGCGCAGGCGAGGCGCGATGTTCTCGCCAGCGCGCGGCTTCTATGTGGTGGTGCCGCCCGAGTACCGCTCGTGGGGTGTTCTCCCCGGCGAGTTGTTCATCGACGGGATGATGCGTGAGCTGGGTCGCGACTACTACGTGAGCCTCCTCAGCGCAGCGGCAATGCACGGCGCCGCACACCAGGCACCACAGATCTTCCAGGTAATGGTGGACAGGCCAGTCGCTAATCGCGATATCGAACGAGTGCGCCTGCGCTTCTACGCCAACGATCACCTCCGCGATATGGCAATCGAAGAGCGCCAAGTCCATACCGGCCGTATTCGCCTTGCTACTCGCGAGACAACTCTCGTTGACCTCGTGCTCCACCCCGACGATGCTGGGGGACTGAGCAACATCGCGACGGTCATCATTGAGATCGGCGATCTCGACATACAACAGCTCGCTCGACTCGCTGCGACTCGCTCACGGTCGGTCGCGAGGCGCCTTGGATGGCTGCTCGAGCAATATCGTGAGGGGTTTGACCTAGAGCCTCTGCGCGAGGTCGCGCACCCCGACCTCGGCTATCCGACGCGGCTCGTCCGGGCGCTCCCGGCCCACGGCCCGATCGACTCCAGCTGGAATCTGCAAGTCAACAGCGACGTGGAACCGGACCTGTGATCGATCGCCCCGCACTCATTGCATGGCGTGCTAAGGCGCCCTGGCCGAACACCGTCCAAATCGAGCAGGACCTCCTTCTCTCCCGTCTCATGATTGAGATAGCCCTTGATGAGAGGCTTGGTCCTGAGCTAGCAATGCGCGGAGGAACATGTCTACACAAGCTCCACCTCCCGGCGCCACTGCGTTACTCCGAGGATCTCGACTATGTACGCACAACTCGTACGGGCATCAAGCCCTACACACAAGCACTCGGTGAGATAGCCGAGCGCCTTGGCTTCAAGCTCTCAAACCGCAAGCGCTCAGGCCAAATGGTCCACGTCTACCTCGATGCACAGCCAACAGAAGGACTCGGCCTCATTCGGATCAAGATCGAGATGAACATCGCTGAGACAGACTCCTACCGACCACGCACGACCGTGCGCCATGCAATCGAGACCTCTTGGTGGAGCGGAGAGGCAGACATCTCCACCTACGAGACAACTGAGCTGCTAGCCACCAAGCTGCGCGCTCTCTATCAACGAAGCAAGGGACGCGACCTGTTCGACCTCTGGCTCGGACTGACTACCCTAAAAGCGGATCCCGAGCAGATCGTCGCAGGCTGCAACCACTACATGCAAGGCAAAGCATTCAGCTTCCCCGAACTACGCGACAACCTCACCGCAAAGCTCGAAGACGCACGGTTTCGCCGCGACCTCGACGCTCTCGTGAGCGGAATTCCAGCCGCATACGACCCCGATACTGCGGCCGACCTTGTGATGCGACAACTCGGCAGTCATCTGCGTAACGCACCCCCAACTGATGAGATTGGCCCGCTGCGCCCATAACTGCCACTGGGAGCACCCGCCACTTCTCTTCAGACGCGGTAGTCGTTGCATTGCTCATCAGCGCGATTCTCCTTTAGCAGACCACCCACCCGCGAGGCCGTCAAATCGCGCTAAATACACAAACAACCGGACAGACCCATCTGTCCCCGATTTCGCGGAGTGGGGTTTCTGGAATCCTCCGGCTGAGGGCGCGAAAGACATCTAGGATGACGTTCCGACGACTTCTGGTGCTATTCAAGGTAGCCGATAGCTTTCGGCCGATTTACCTCTTGCTCTTCGTCCGGAGCGCAAGCGGGGTGACGTCGGTTCACACGCCTGCTTCGCCGATGTGAGTCACGTAACTGCCGTGCCGGCTGGCTCCCGCTCGGTGCCGAAGCCACAAATGACGCCTACGCCCGTTGAAGAGGGCACAAGCTCGCAAGGTTTCGCCTCTCCCGCTACGGACGCGAGCCCGAGGTGGGCATGGAGGCTGACCTCCCAGTCTACATAACGTTCGGATATCCCCCGGTGTCGCTCGATGGGCTATACGAGATTAATAAGCACCTCGCCGACTTTCTAAGCCTCTTCGAGGAGCTCCTGTAATCGCCGCGAAGACGGCCAGACCCCTCAGCGGCCGCATAGCCGTCACGTGCCGTGCATAACATGGTCGATGAGGTGACAGCGAGCCGATCCATCCCACCCAAGGGAGCTACACATTACGACCTGCTTGCGATGAGCGACCAGGACTTCGAGACGATGGTTGCTCGCCTGATCAAGCTTGAGCAGCCCAACGCGTTCAAGCCCGCCAATGTGCGTGACGGCGGAGCCGACATGGTTCTCCCCGACGGCACGGGCGGCTATTCGCGCTGCTGGCAGTCCAAGCACTATCCCGACAAAATCCATTGGAGCAAGTGCGATAAATCGCTGGCGGCCGCGGAAGCCGAGTGGAACCCTCGTCACTACACGTTCTGTTTCCCGCGGGAGCTCACAGTCACTGAGCAAAAGACCTTCGACAAACACTTCCGCGGTGACGGCGCCAAAGTTCTGGTTGACCACTGGAACGGCGACGCGATTCAGTCGCTACTCATCGGCTCTCCAGAGGGCCAGCGCGTCGCCGCTACTTTCTTCGAGGACGCGGCGCTTGACCGCGAACGCACCTACCAAGCGATCGAGGCTGCCGGTCGGATCGACACCACCGAGGAGGTAATGGATCGGCTCTCGAACCTTGGCGGAGTGCTGGCTGCAAAGGATGCATTCTTCTCCTACCCAGCCAGCACTCATGAGGCCCAGGGCCCAGCGCCCTCGCTCGCCCCCGGAACAGTGATCAGCCTGGCGACGAGTGACGGTACGGTCGGGAGCCGCATTGATGCCGTTCCGCGCGACGCCGAAGCGATGAGTCGGTATGGACCTGAGTTTGCATTGAAAGCGACGGAGGGGGAGGAGGGCAAAGCCGCCGCTGAACGGCTGGAAAATGCCCTTCGCGCGGGAGAGCCAGCCGAGATCACCGGTGGCCTTGACCTCACATTCACGCGGCTTCCCCCCGGTTTGGCCGATCTCGAGGGTCGCACCATTACCGGTGGCACGATCCGCCTGGGTGCCCCAGTTCCAGTCTCAGTCCCCATCCCGCCCTGGGACGCCGAGTTTTCGGCGCATAGCGATGCCGGAGCTGGCTCCGTGAGACTCACGTTGCAACCAACGGACTCCGCACCGGAGGGGTGGGAAGGTGCCCTCCAAGGACGAAGAGGCGGTCTGACAGCGACGGCCTCGTTCCGCCGCGTGGGAGAAGGGGGGCAGATCAACTGGAACTTCAACTTTGCCCGCGACGACTCACCAGTGGCCGAGCAGCTGCGCACGGTTAGGTTTCTCCACGCGTTGAGCGGAAAAGGGGACGTCACGATTACGGACCGCGGCCCAAGCCGCCGCCCCCAAAAGAGCATCCCTACGCCTGGCGTCGAGCCTTCCCCCCAGCTGCGGGCCCTAACCGCGCTGCTCGAAGACCTCGACTCGATCGAGCGATGGGCAGACGTCAAGTTCAGCCTGCCGGAGACGATCACCGAGCACGAGCTCCGCGCGATCGCGGCGGTGGCGGCGATGGTGCGCAACGAGGGGGCGGACATCACGTGGCGGGACGCTGAACTCACGATGCCGGGCAGCAGCGCCGAGGCGCTGCGCGACTCACCACCGCTCCGCGTCGAGCAGGAGCTCGGCGCGCGAATACTTGGACAGGAGTTCGCCCTCGGCAAAACGCAGGTGGACCTTGCCGACTACACACTCGCCTCGATCACTCCCACTCCGGATGACGCCGAGTTTGTAAGCGTACGGCTCGAGGCCAACGCCGCCGCGGGAAACCAGGTGTTCGAACGGCTTACGCACGCGTCGCCCCTGCCCGAACAACTGCTGACGAGTGCCAGGAGGGCGAAGCGACGCCACTCTCTAGGTTTGGGGGCTGGGGCTGATCAGTATGGCGCTGTCTCAGAAACGGAAACCTTTGCGTTCGGCCTTTAGGCGATGCATAACCCGAAACGGGACAGAGGCGGTGGTCGCGGTATCGTCCACTATCGCGGCGTTGGTTTTGACAACGGTGAGTCTTTGGGTGTACATCGGATATTCAGGGTTTTTGGCCTGGATTATTGCTGGGTCGGCAATTGCCACGTTTATATACTCGCTTGGTCGCTATACGCAGGTAGTCGGACGACGCAATCGCGTCAGCATCCACATGGTGTGGTTTCGCACGCTGCTTGTCTGGCGCGCCTTTCTGATCGTTTGTGTCGTTTGGGCCGTGGCGGTTATTGTGATTGGGGGTCATGTAACGCTCGAAACACCAATGGTTCGTGGCGGTCACTATGTGACGACTCGCTACGGGGATATCGTGAGGTATGTCTCTAGCTCTGAATATGAAGCCCTAAAGATGGGACGATTCCGACTCTTTGGTGGGGTCGCTGGTATCTTTGCGGCCATCGGTGCCATTATCCTAGCGGCAAGAACCCACATCGAGATACCGGACGCCTCGTGCTGACAACTTTCGGAGAACCATGCTGCTAACCCTCGTAGGAATGCGGTCGCTGCGCTCGCGGGTTACGATAGTCGTAGTCGGGTTGTGCGTTGCCGGTGCTGTCGATGGTTGTGGCGGCCAGCGCTTAACGGGCACTAGATCACAAGCGTCGACATCGGCACAAGTCGTGACTGCGCGTACGTACTACGCTCAGGTGAGCGCTGTGTGTAGGCGTTACAACGCTGAGATCACGCAGATTGGTCGGAAGAGACGCGGATCGCGTGAGCACGAAGCACAGCTTGCGCGGGCAACTAATGTCGTCACGGCCTCGGAGGCTCGCACGCTGATGCAGATCCCTCGGCCGCCGGGATTCGGTCGGCTCGCACGCTTGTACCGGGAAATGACGTTGGCTGCGAGCGTAGCCGAAGAGTCAGCGCAGCTATTCGCAGCCGGCCAACAGGTGAGGGCAAATGATGCGTCTCTAAGCGCCAGTCACGAGATAGGCGCAGTTAACGGAGCCTTCAGGCGGCTTGGCCTATCAATTTGCGCCGAATGAGCCGCCTTTAGTTTGGACCGTGGCGGGACCATCCCTCCGACTACGCTTGCTGCACCATCTGATCCCAGTCAATGTGGGCGAGCGCGTACGCGCCCAGGACCGGAGTGTGCTTGCGCTGCTGCGGCCGGCTACTTGTCGGGCGGGTTTGAGGTGGGTTGCCGTGCGGGTGTCGATCTCACGTCGAATCGATGTGTTCCATTCCCCGCAATCCTCTCGACTGTCGCACCCGCTCGGCTCCATCGCCGGTTGATCTTCCCGAGTCCAAACGGGTGCGTATGGGGTCAACGGAACTTCTATCGTGACGTATGGGAGCCAGCCGCCGAGAAGGCGGGGAGGGACTTCACGGTGTATGACCTTCGACACACCTTCACGTCGCATCTACTGGCAAACGGCGTCCCAACGGTTGAGGTCTCCGCTTACGTCGGTCACTCAACACGCGAGCTTGGCGATATAGACAACACCACGACTCGGGTCTACCGGCACCCCACGGGCGAGTATCGAGAAGCAGCATTGGAGGCCATCAGCCAATACATCGCTCAGGTCGAAATCACCGCCCAGCGGGTAAGCGCACGATAGCTGTTTGCGTGCGGCCTTACTCGCAGCTCGCGACTCATGGTTCGTTAGGTCGCCTGGCCGGTGCGGGCCGTTGCCGCCACTTGAGACCTTCTAAATGGTTGTTCCGCGCTATAAGGCGCCGTTGCGTGGTCGCTCACGCTCGTGCTCTTCTCGCCGCGATCGGGGAGGGTGCCGGACGATGACCGCTGGGAGTCCCACACGCGTCTCGCCGACGACGGTAAGGCCTTTGCACGCGGCGGACACACCCTCAACACTGAGGGGCCAGCGCCTTGCTAAGAGACGGAGGCATCTGAGGGCAAGGAGCTAAGCGTGCTCTACGGGGCACCTGTAGACGCTCGCCACGTAAGGGCGGGCGGCCATATCGCTCCGTCCAGCACATCGGACGGGCAGGGAGGACATGGCAGCTACTGGGCTCGCCGTCGTCCTGGGGGTTGCCGTCGCGACGATGGGCGCTGGCCCCAGCGAAATCACGAAAAAATCACGATTTTCGTGCGCAACCATAGGTTTGCGGTGGTGCGCGGAGGTGACGTTGACGATCATCAAGGCGCCAAAAACCCCTGCAAATGGTGCGTTATGGG
>CAVQKC010000010.1:0-351246 GCA_963713015.1 uncultured Solirubrobacterales bacterium
GTTCACTTGCTGCTCCGTCACAAACTCTTCAGGCAGTGAGCATTGATGCTCCCGCCATTATTTCTTCGGACAGGGAACCTTGATGCTCGCCGTCGCAGTTTCTCCGCTAAGGAATTTCAGTTCGGTCTTTGCCGGGAATCCACCCTTGGGGCATGTCTTTGGCACAGTGCCGTAGGAGATCAATTTTTTGCCTTGCATGAATGCGGCTCCCACCCTGATCCTGATCGATAGCACCGAGGCGTATGGTGCGCCGGGGACCGTCGACACGAGCGGTATCACCGCGTTCAGCTTCTGAGAGAACGGCTTGGAAGCCCCGGAGAAGCTGCCGGTGGAGAGGATTTCAAGCAGAGTGGGTGAGGTGCCTTCGGTAAAGAAGGCGAGGTTTCCGCCCGGCGTGAAGAACGCTTGGACGCTTGCTTTCTCCTGTACGCGAGTGCTGCCGAAGCTCACCACGCCGAGCACTTCGCCCTTAGGGCTCGCTATCGACTTCTTCGGGCAGTTCTGCACTTCGTGGCTTTCGAGGATCGCGTTCGAGCAGGTCGCAAAGCCTTGCGGGTGCAGCTTCGTGCCGGAGGGCAGGTATACGACGACTCCCGTCAGTGGCGAGGGATAGCCGCCATATTCCGTGCCGCTGAGCGTCATCTGTGCTTCTACCGATGCGCCTGCCCCGAGGATGTTGCCTGTTTTTGGATACGAGCCACCTTTAGGGGAGGCCGGATTCTTCAGGATCGGCAAGATCTTGGCCTTCACCGACAACGTTGGGGCGGCAAGCGCCGTCGCGGAGAAGGCAGCGGTCGCGATCGCAAGGCAGAGGATGCTCAACGCGAAGCGAAGCCCGTGTCGGCGATCGCGCGCCCCGGCACGTCGACTTCGCCGTGACTCACGATCCTGTGTCTGTGAGCCGGCGGTATGACTCCGCGCTGCGCTGAAGCTCTTCGATCTGGCCATTGTTGTCTCCTTAGGGTGTCTATCTCACTAACAGGTGCAACAGGCTCAAGTAGCGGTATGGCAACCCGTGTAGCGGTGCTGCTCCGATGACGCCGCTCCGATAACGTCGCGCCGATGAGCTCCCCAACCTCGGATGCCGAGCGTTTGCGGCGCATGGGCATCCTGCGTCTGCGCGCCGAGAATCCCGGTCTACTGACGATGTCGGGCACCAACAGCTGGGTGGTGGGGCGCGATCCGGCTTGGGTGGTGGACCCAGGCCCGATGTTGCCTGAGCACTTCGACTGAAGCTCTCAGCCGCGATCGAGGAGCGTGGTGGTCTCGGCGGCGATTGTCCTCACCCACGACCACATCGATCATTCCGAGTCGGTTGCCACGCTGCGCGAGCGCTTCCCAGCTCCGCTCGCCGCCGGCCGCGGGCGCGGCTGACGTGCAACTGAAGGATGGCGTGCGCTTCGGGCCCTTCGAGGCGCTATACACGCCCGGTCATGCTCCCGACCACTTCGCTTTGATAGCTGGCGCCGTCTGCTTCGCCGGTGATGCGGTGCTCGGCGAGGGGAGCGTGTTCGTCGCCCCAGACCCGGGGCGCTCGCTGCTTATCTGGAAGGACTCGCGCGATTGAGGGAGCGCGAGCTCGAGGTGCTCTGTACAGGTCACGGCCCTCCTATCTGGACGCCCCGAGAGCGCATCTCCGAATACATCGAGCACCGCCTCGATCGCGAGCGTCGCTTGCTCGCGGCGATCGCCGAAGGCCGTCGTCGACCGCAGGAGCTGCTTGACGCCGCCTGGTCGGATGTGCCCGAGCAGTTGCGTCCGCTCGCGGCGGTCACGCTTGGCGCCCATCTCGACAAGCTGGCCGAAGAGGGGCGGCTCCCGCTACCGTTTGCGCGATGAGCGCTCCGCAATCGAAGGCAGAAGCGAAGGCGAAGGCGTCCCCGATACAGCTGGTGCGCCCGGTGGGTCGGCGACCCAGTCCCCGGCACAGGATTCGCCTTTCCCGCCGATCGCCGACTACGGCTTTCTCTCGGACTGTCACACAGGTGCGCTGGTTGCGTCCGACGGAGCGATCGAGTGGATGTGCCTGCCGCACTTCGATTCCGCCTCGGTGTTCGCCGCGATGCTCGATCGCGGAGCCGGCAGCTTCAGGGTCGGGCCATACGGCATGTATGTGCCCGTTGGCCGGCGCTACGTCCCGGGTACGAATGTGATCGAGACGACATGGATGACCCCCCAGGGTTGGCTGCGTGTGGTGGATGCGCTTACGATCAGCGACTGGCATGACGTCAAGCGCGGTAGCAGCCACACGCGTCCGCCCACCGACTTCGACGCCGATCATCTGCTCGTGCGCTTCGTCGAATGCATCCAGGGTCAGGTGCAGGTGGAGATGGTGTGCGAGCCGATGCTCGACTACGGCACTACCGCGGCTCAGTGGAGCCAGGTCGAAGACGAGTACGGCTCCGGCCTCGACGCAACCAACGAGCGCACGGCGTTTCGTCTGTATAGCGACACGCGCATGGGCATCGAGGGCAACCGTGCGCACTCGCGCCACACGATGGTCGAGGGCGAGAAGCGCTTCTGCGCGCTCTCCTGGACCAAAGAGCTGCGCGGCCCGCGCACGGTCGAAGAAGCCGAGGCACGCATCGACCGCACGAGCCACTTCTGGCGTACATGGCTGGCCGAAGGCAACTACCCAGATCATCCGTGGCGCGCTCACCTACAGCGCTCGGCTCTTACCTTGAAGGGCCTCACCTTCATGCCCACCGGCGCGCTCGTGGCGGCGCCCACCACCTCGCTTCCCGAGACGCCGCGCGGCTCGCGCAACTGGGACTACCGCTACTGCTGGATGCGCGACGCCTCCTTCACGCTGTGGGCTCTGCACGCGCTCGGCCTGGACTGGGAGGCAGACGATTTCATCCAGTACGTCGCCGACATGGAGCGCAACGAGGACGGGTCTTTGCAGATCATGTACGGGATCAAGGGCCAAAAGGACCTGAGCGAGTCCACCCTCGATCATCTCAAGGGCTACGAGGGCGCGCGCCCGGTGCGGATCGGCAACGGCGCCTTCAACCAGCGCCAGAACGACGTCTACGGCGCGGTGCTCGACTCGGTCTACCTGCACTCCAAGCGTCGCGATCACATCCCCGAGCGGCTGTGGCCGGTGCTGGTCGACCAGGCCGAATGCGCGGCGCGCGTGTGGAAGGAACCCGACCAGGGGATCTGGGAGGCGCGCGGCGAGCCACGCCACTACGTGTCCTCGAAGCTGATGTGCTGGGTCGCCTGCGACCGCGCCGCGCGGCTCGCTGAACGGCGCGGCGAGGAGGAGCACGCCGAGCGCATGCAGGGGATCGCCGACGAAATCAAGGCTGACATCCTCGAGAAGGGCGTCGACGAGCGGGGCGTGTTCCGCCAGCATTACGACACCGACGCGCTCGACGCCTCCAACCTGTTGATCGTGTTGATGCGTTTCCTGCCGCCCGACGACGAGCGCGTGCGAGCCACCGTGATGGCGATTCGCGACGAGCTGACCGAGAACGGCTTGGTCCTGCGCTACCGCACTGAGGAGACCGACGACGGTCAAAGCGGCGAGGAGGGCACGTTCTTGATCTGCTCGTTCTGGCTTGTCTCCACGCTGTGTGAGATCGGCGAGCATGCTGGAGCGCGACGTCTGTGTGAGCGGCTGCTCGGCTACTCCTCTGAGCTAGGCCTCTATGCCGAGGAGCTCGAGGCCTCGAGCGGCCGGCACCTTGGCAACTATCCGCAGGCCTTTACCCACCTTGCGCTGATAAACGCCGTGACCCACGTAGTGGAGGCCATTCCGCGTTCTTAGCGAGCGGTGCTCGACCCGCAATCTAGGGCGAGCGGTGCTTGATTCTTACTCGTAGCCTGGCTCGCCCGGCAGCGCTACCCGCGCTACCTCGCCGTCGAACCACACCTTCGGTTGCACCGGCAGCACCTCCCGGCCGCTTGCGTAGTCCAAGAGCTCAACCACGCTAGAGAATGCCCCCAGCTGCTCAAGGTGCTTGATGGTGGGGAACACGAGCACGATCTCCTGGCGGGCGAATGCGTCGAGCGCGCCCTGTGGCGTGAACCAGCCCTGATCGACGCACTCCTCTCCGTCCACCTGTGGCTCCTGGCCGTCGGGCAGCTCCGCCAGGAAGAAACGGGTGTCAAAGCGCACTGTCACCTCCTCGGGCGTGATCCAACGCGAGAACTCCACGAGCGCCCGCGGATCGGCGATCGCTATCCCCGCCTCCTCGGAGAGCTCTCTTATGGCCGCCGCGCGGTGGGCCTGCTCGCCGTCTGCCTTGTCCACCGCGCCCCCCGGGAACACCCACACCCCGCCCATGAACTTCGCCCGCTCGGTTCGCTTGACGAGCAGCACTTCGAGCGTCTGCTGCCCGCCGCGCAACAAGATCACGGTGGCTGCCTGCCGCGGAGGGGTGGCCTCTCCGAGATTGAGTCCCTGTCCGGGCTCCTCCGCGCCTAGGTTGAGCCTCTGGCCAGGTCCGCTGTGACGATCGAGCTCGAGCTCCTGCCCTGTCTCCTCCTCGCCGCTGGGGGTAGAGGTGCTCATGCCAAGGACCCTACCGGCAGGTAGTCTTACGTGCATGAGCACGACCCAAACCCTCCAACGCTGGATCTGTGAGTCCTGCGGCTACATCTATGACCCCGACGACGGCGACCCCGACGGGGGGATCCCCGCCGGCACGGCCTTCGAGGACATCCCCGACACGTGGTTCTGCCCGGTGTGCGGAGCTCGTAAGCGGGACTTCACCTTGTACGAGGATTGAAAAGCTGAGCGACTGGGCCGAGCTTCAGAAGCTCGACAGACAGCACGTCTGGCACCCATACTCGGCCCTGCCCGGATCGCTGGCACCGCTCCCGGTGGTTTCCGCCGAGGGCGTTCGCCTGCGCCTTGCCGATGGGCGTGAGCTGATCGACGGCATGTCCTCGTGGTGGTGCGCCGTCCACGGCTACCGCCACCCGGTGTTGGATGCCGCGGTACGCGACCAGCTGGAGCGTATGGCCCATGTGATGTTCGGCGGGCTCACACATGAGCCGGCTGTACGTCTTGCCGAGCGCCTCGTTGAGATCACCCCCGACGGTTTGGAGCATGTGTTCTTCGCCGACTCCGGCTCGGTATCGGTGGAGGTGGCGATCAAGATGGCCTTGCAATACCAGCGTGCGGTCGAGCACCCCGGGCGCACGCGGCTGTTGACCGTGCGGGGCGGCTATCACGGCGACACATTTGGAGCGATGGCAGTGTGCGATCCGGTCGGGGGCATGCACTCGCTGTTTGCCGATGTGCTCGCCGAGCACGTTTTCGCCGAGCGGCCGCCGGAGGGCTTCGAGCTTCCGCTCGAGGAGGCGTGGGCGGAGCAAGTCAGCGATCTCCTCGCGCGTCACACCCACGAGCTCGCGGCGGTGATCGTCGAGCCGGTCGTCCAGGGCGCGGGCGGCATGCGCTTTTACTCGCCCCAATGCGTCGCATTGCTGCGTCGTCTTTGCGACCACCACGGACTGCTCCTGATCCTCGACGAGATCGCCACCGGCTTCGGGCGCACCGGAGCTATGTTCGCCTGCGAGCACGCAGCCATCGCGCCGGACATCATGTGCGTCGGCAAGGCGCTCACCGGCGGCTACATGACGCTCGCCGCCACGCTCTGCACCTCTGCGGTGGCGAGCGCGATCTCCGCGGGCGAGGCCGAGGCGCTAATGCACGGCCCCACCTACATGGCAAACCCGCTGGCCTGCGCGGTTGCGCTCGCCTCGCTCGATCTGCTGGCCGGCAGAGGCTTGTCTGAGGACGTGAATCGCATCGAGCGTGGCTTGCGCGAGGGACTCGAGCCCGCCCGTGGGTTGCCTGCAGTAATCGATGTGCGGGTGCTCGGCGCTGTGGGTGTGGTCCAGCTGAGTCGGTCTGTGGACATAGCTGCCGCGACGGCTGTCGCCGTTGAGCGGGGCGTTTGGCTACGCCCGTTTCGCGACCTCGTCTATGTGATGCCCGCTTACTTGATGGAAGAGAAAGACGTGGCAAGGGTCTGTGAAGCTGTGGTGGCGGCGACCCAGGCGTAGGGCAACATTCCTGTCGCTTAACTTGACAAATTGAGACCAGTGTGCAAGGTTAAGCACATGATTTCGCGTGCCACCGCCTCACTGCAAAGAGATCGCTGCTCATAGTGCTGGTTGGTGTTTAGGTAATGTCGTCGGTAGACGCCAGCGGGTCATCGCCACAAGCTCGTTCTACTCTGAGGCCGCCGCAAGTTGTCTTGGCAAACCTTGTCGAGAACCTACTCTTCCATGAATCGCGCCTAGCCCTAGCTATTCGCCGGCCGTTGTGGCGGCGTTTTTACGGGTCGGCCTGTCGCAAGTTCGTCTCCAAGGAACTCACAACCTTTCTGAACCTCGGATATCTCGCCGACCCGAGCGAACTCGGCGTCGAGGACACAGCAGGGATAGCCGACAGAGTGTCTGAACGACTCTACGATCAGATTGTCGGGGACATCGACCTAAAAGGGCTGACGGCCGTCGAGGTGGGCTGCGGACCTGGCGGTGGCAGTGCCCACTTTGCAAGTAAGCATCGCCCCGCATCGTTTACCGGGGTCGACCTCAGCGACGACATGATCGCGTGGTGTCGTGAACACTATGACCTGCCCAACTTGCGGTTCCAGCAAGGCGACGCACAGGATCTCCCATTCGAGAGCAACAGCATTGATGCGGTCATCAACCTCGAGTCATCTCACTGCTATCCCTCGAGGCCCTTGTTTTTCGAAGAGGTGACACGGGTGCTACGTCCAGGCGGCGCGTTCTTGTTTGCCGATCTCATGATCGCCGACGGCGATGGCAAAGTGTCGGATGCTGTAAGCGCCTGGCTGAATGAAGCAGGACTTACAATCGAGGATCGCACCGATATTACGGAGAACGTGCTGGCAGCCAGGGACGCGGTTTCGCGCTCTGGCGCTTTTCAGTCGCGCATGCGAGAAAGTTTCTCTGCGGTGGATATGCCGCTGATGGAGGAAGCCATTGCCCTAGTCGGGACACAGGCCTACAAGAGACTTGCATCCAGACAGGTGCGATATATGCAGTGGCGGGCATCCAAGCCGAGTGTGGTCCCAACCAGCTCGAATGAGACTGAGACCGTCGGAAAGGCACCTGCCGCGAGCTGACGCTCTATACGGGTCGCTTAGAATTTGAGCCAGCGTTTGAACGGCAGGCGCTCCCCAGCTCGACCCAAAGCGTGGAGATCGGGGCCCGCTAGGTAGGGCAGGTCCCATACCTCGACCCCACCGAGCCGGCCGATTGTCTCACGGTTGGAGCGCTCGATCGCGGACGGTTGGCAAGGCCACGGGGTGAGCACCACCGCGAGTACCGTCAGTCCCCCGTGGCGCGCTGCCTCGAGGGTGAGCAAAGTGTGATTGATAGTTCCCAAACCGGGTCGCGCGGCGATGACGAGCGGAAGGCCAAGCTCGATTGCGAGGTCGCGGACGGTGAAATCGTCGGCGAATGGCACGAGCAGGCCGCCAATGCCCTCGACGATCAGCGCGGGTTCCCGATCGCTCGAGGTGCTCGGGGTGCCATCGTTGTGGGTTGGCTCTACTACTCCTGTCCGTGCCAGCTCAACCAGCTTGTGGGGATCGATCGGTCTCCCCGCCAGCTCTGCCGCCAGCTGCGGTGACACCGCCGGGTCATAGCGCTGTGGCGCGACCTCCTTGGGGTCCATGGCAGCGGCGGCGCCAAGTAGCTCGTGATCTGGCGGCCACTCGCCGGGAGGCTCAGCCAGGCCGGTGATTATCGGCTTGTACGCGCGCACAGGCTCGCCCGCTGCCCTGATAGCGGCCAGCAGGGCAGCGCTCAGGATCGTCTTGCCGACCCCGGTGTCCGTGCCGGTTACGAACAGGCCACGCACACGCGTACTAGGCGACCTGGACCAGTCGCCGCTCCCGAGCGGCAGGCGTGCCCAATCTTGTGGGATCCAGTCCAACCTGACGTGCAGCTTCGGCCAGTGCCCGTGCCGCTTGCCGCAGCTCGTTCGTGGCATGGGAAGCCATCACCGCAAGTCGCAGCCTCGACGTGCCCTCTGGCACGGTAGGCGGGCGGATCGCCTGTGCGAACACTCCCCGCTCGAGTGCCGCCTGGCAGAGGCTCACCGCATCGTTGCTGTCACCCACGATGAGCGGCACGATGTGCATCTCGCTCTCCTCTACCACGAAGCCTTCCTCGGCGAGCGCGCGGCGCAAGGTGCGAGCGGCGTCGTGGAGGCGTGAGACATCGTGGGGATCGCCTTCGAGCAATTCGAGCGCGGCCAGCGCGCCGGCCACCGATGGCGGCGACGGCGCCGTCGAGAAGATCAGCGGACGAGCGGTGTTGAGGAGGTAGCGCACCATCTCCTGGCTGGCACACACATATGCTCCGTAGGAACCCAGCGCCTTACCCAGCGTTCCGACGAGTACGTCGACCTCACCGCACAAGCCTGCCTGCGCAACGGCTCCTCGACCCCCATCTCCGAGCGCCCCGGTGGCGTGAGCCTCGTCCACCATGACCCTCGCTCCGTATGTGCTTGCCAGCTCCACAATCCGTGCGAGTGGTGCCACGTCCCCATCCATCGAGAACACGGAGTCGGTCACGATCAGACGCCGACCCTCGCCTGTGTGGTTGCGCAAGCAGCGATGCAGGTGGTCGCTGTCGAGATGGCGATACACCACCACCTCGGCGCGCGAGGCACGGCATCCATCGATGATCGACGCATGGTTGAGCTCGTCGGAGAAGATCGTGTCACCTGAACCGGCAAGCGCTCCGATTACACCGAGGTTGGCGAGATAGCCCGAGCCAAACAGCATGCACGCCTCGCTGCCCTCGAATGCCGCGAGGCGCTCCTCCAGGCTACGGTGGATAGTCATCGTGCCCGACACCAAACGCGATGCTCCAGCGCCGACACCCCAGCGCAACGCGGCCTGCGCGGCTGCCTCGCGCACCTTCGGGTGATCGGCGAGGCCCAGATAGTTGTTCGAGCACAGCAGCAGCACCGACTGGTCGTCGAGCAGCACACGCGGGCCCTGTGGTCCGGAGACCATTCGCAATCGGCGTCCCAAGCCGAGCCGCTCGAGTTCCGCGAGGCGCTCCCCGATCTCGTTCATGGCAGCTGCTTCGAGATGCTCATCGCGGTATTCCCTTTCGCTTCTCTTCTTGTCCGCCTCATCGCGCTGACTCTCGGTCAATCGGCCTTTCGCACAGTGCTACCGCGCGACACGGGTTCGTCGCTTTCAATCACCCCAGCCGGCTGGGACGGTATTGCGAGTGCCATCTGGGCGTGGAGGAACGATGCGTTTGGTCTTGTAACGCAATTGGCTCGAAGGATCCCATATGCGGATTTTCAGCTCGTTCTCCTGCGCTGAATCTGGTGTGTCAAGAAATTGCTCGACAACATCGGGCGTCTCGCCGTCGAGCCAGCCAGAGCGATTGTCGGGTCGTGGGTTGGCGCCGTTGTCGGCTTGCCGCGCTACGTTCAAACCAAGTCCCTCGAACATCGCACGGTCTTCCTCGGGGCTCGAGCCGAGTGTGGTGAGGAAGTTGCCCATCATCACCCCGTTGAGCCCTGCCTTGACCGCGAGCGGTTGCAACTCGCCGAGGTTCTCCACGCGCCCTCCGCACAGTCGGAAGAGGGCTTCGGGCAGGATCAAGCGGAAGATCGCCACCCACTTGACCGCCTCCCAAGGATCGATGTACTCCCGGTCGCCGAACTTCGTGCCCGGTCGAGGGTTGAGTAGGTTGATCGGCACGCTTGTCGGGTCGATCCCGGCGAGCTCAAACGCCATCTCCACGCGCTGCTCGCGGCTCTCGCCGAGGTTCAGAATGCCCCCCACGCACGTCTCCAGACCAGCCTCGCGTACCGCTTGGATCGTGCGCAGCCGTCCCTCGTAGCGCACGGTGGTGGACACTTCGTCGTAGTAGCTGGAGGCGGTCTCCACATTGTGATGCACGCGCTGGATGCCAGCCTCCTTCAGCGCCTTGGCTCGCGCCGGAGACATGTGCCCGATCGAAGCGCAGCGCTTCAGGTTCGTCTGCTCTGAAACCAGTCGTGCCCCTTCGAGGATCTTCTCGAAGTCTCGCTTGGACAGGCCCTGGCCCTGGGTCACCATGCAGAAGCGATGAGCGCCTGCCGCCTCCGCGGCGCGGGCGTGCTCGAGAATCTGCTCGGGCTCCATCATCGCGTGCAGCGGCGTCTCCGCCTCGGCGAAGCGCGATTGGGCACAGAAGCCGCAATCCTCAGCGCAACCGCCGGACTTGGCATTCACAAGCGAGCACATGTCAGTGGAGTCCGAGAAGCGCTCTATACGCGCTATCCATGCGCGCTCTACCAGCGCTTCGATCTCGGAGCGATCCTCGATCTCGCCTAGTTGGAGGGCTTCCTCGCGGGTTATCAGCGGCGGCATGTGCGGGCCCGACCTCCGATCATTCTTTGGGCTTTAGACGGTATGTAGCGCGCCGGACAGTAGCGCGGATGACGTTGGGGAGGGGCGACGGTCCTCGGATACTTACGCAAAAAGGCATGTCGGCGGTCTGATCGGTTGCTTCTCGGGCGCGGATATGATCGCGTCGATGACGACCCCTGCCGGTGCTTCCGGACAGCTGTTTGCCGTGAGCGATCTGCACATCACACATCCGGAGAATCGCAGGATCGTCGAGCAACTGCGTCCTCAGAGCGACGCCGACTGGCTGATCGTGTGCGGCGACGTCAGCGAGACCATCGCGGATGTCGAATGGGCACTGGCCCTGCTTAGCCGACGATTCGCGACTGTTCTCTGGACGCCGGGCAACCACGAGCTCTGGACGCCTCCAGATGAGCGCCCGAGACTGCGTGGCGAGCGACGCTACCGCCATCTCGTGGAGGTCTGCAAACGCCTTGGCGTCTTGACACCTGAGGATCCCTATCCCGTGTGGCAGGGGGAGGCGGGCCCTCTCACGATCGCTCCCCTTTTCCTTTTGTATGACTACTCCTTTGGACGCAATATCGCTCCAACCAAGGCCCAATCGCTGGCGCTTGCCCACAAGGCTGGCGTGGTGTGCAGCGACGAGTTCCTATTGCACTCCGATCCCTATGAGACTCGCGAGCAGTGGTGTCACACGAGAGTCCGCCAGACTGAAAAGAGACTCGAAAGCTGCGTCGGGGATATCCCGATCGTGATGGTCAATCATTTTCCCCTGATAGACCAGCCGACGAAGGTCCTGTTTCATCCTGAGTTTGCACAGTGGTGCGGGACAACACAGACCGCGGACTGGCACTCTCGCTTCAAAACCGCGGTGGTGGTCTATGGTCATCTCCACATACCCCGCACCACCTGGCATGACGGTGTCCGATTCGAGGAGGTCTCACTGGGATATCCCCGTGAGTGGCATAGGCGTAGGGCTGGCCGATCGGTTCTTCGTCCCATTGCGGCGGCTCCGGAGGGCTCATGATCCAGGAGATCCTGCCCGCAGGTGTAATCGCTGTGGAGGCGCGTCACGATTCACCGGATGCGAAGCTCTTCCCCGCGGAGGAGCTCGCCCTTGGGCAAGCCGTGGAGAAGCGTCGTCGGGAGTTCACAACGGCACGCATGTGCGCTCGAGCGGCGCTCCAAGAGCTCGGATTTCCGCCCGCCCCGATTCTCACAGGCGAGCGCGGCGAGCCGCAATGGCCGGCGGGGGTGGTGGGCAGCATTACTCACTGCGACGGCTATCGGGCGTGCGCCGTTGCTCGGTCTAATGAGGTTGTGACGATCGGGATCGACGCTGAGCGCAATGCCGCTCTCCCTCATAACTTGCTGGGAGATATCGCAACGCCCGAGGAGCTGCCGTGGTTGCGTCGGCTCGAGTTGCAATCGCCGGAGGTGCGGTGGGACCGGCTGTTGTTCAGCGCCAAGGAGTCCGTCTATAAGGCATGGTTCCCGCTCGCCAAACGGTGGCTTGGCTTTGAGGATGCGGTGATCGTGTTCGACCCAAGCGCGGGCACATTCACGGCTCGTCTCTTGGTGTCTGGGCCGCCGATGGCCGATGGCCCCCTGAGGGGGTTCTCGGGGAGATGGATGGTTCGCGACGGGATCATCGTTACCGCTATAGCCGTGAGCGCCACTTGAGAGCATCTGGCATGCTTCCGCGCCGATGAGCCCCCAGCTCGATCCAGAGGCCAAGGCGCTGTTGGAGGTCATGCGCGCTCTTGGCACGGCTCAGCCGTACACGCTTCCGGTCGAGCAGGCTCGTGAGCAGATGCGAGCCGCACTGATCACGAAGGGTGAGCCGCTGGCGATGCACTCTGTGGAGAATGTCTCGCTGCCCACACCTCACGGTGCCCTTGCGATTCGTCTATATCGCCCCGCCATGGGCAGCCTCCCGATCGCGCTCTTCCTACACGGGGGAGGGTGGACTATCAACGACCTCGACACACACGATCGCCTATGTCGTCGTATCGCCCAACGCTCAGGATGGCTGCTGGCTTCGCTTGACTACCGCCGGGCACCTGAACACAAGCACCCGGCTGCGCTCGAAGACGCGCTCATTGCCTATCGCTGGCTACTTGACAATGCTGGCCGATTGCAAGGCAACGGGTCGTGTTCCGCCATCGTCGGCGAAAGCTCGGGAGCGGCCACCGCTGCGTGTTTGACGCTGCTGCTTCGCGACCTCGGAGCCCCGGGGCCGGTTCTACAGATCCTCGCCTACCCGCTCACCGACATGTCCGGTAGCTGGCCATCTCGCGAGGAGCGCGGAGTGGGTTATACGCTTGACATGGAATTCGTGCGGTGGTCTTTGGGCAACTATGTGCCGGCGGGGCATCCTCAGGACGATCGCTACCTGCTGCCACTCGCTGCCTCCGATCTATCGGGCGTGGCTCCGACGTTCATGATGACCGCCGAGTTCGACCCGCTGCGGGATGAGGGCATCGCATACGCGCGGAAGCTGGCGGCCGCGGGTGTGAGCGTCGAGCACATCCACGTCGAGGATCAGATGCACGGTTTTCTGTTGCTGGATCGAGCCGTAGCGAAGGTTGGTGCTTTGATCGACATACTCGCCGACGCGCTGACCCGGGTGTCTAGGAAGGACTTGCCGAGAGACTTGCCTGCTCGTATCGATGGAGCCTCTCGAGAATGAAGTCGTTCGCCTCCACTCGGCCCAGGAAGGGCGTGAGGACAATGTAGGCGGCCAGGGGAGTGAGACGTGGCAACTGTTTGATCTGACGCGTGCGAGCGTGGTGATAGCCGATCGCGAAGATAGTCGCCGCGATCGCGTCGAGCGTCGAGCGAGCGGGAGGGCTCTCGGCGTGCAAATAGCCTTCCTGCAAGAAGATCTTGAAAGCCGCGTGACTGTCTTCAACGCGCTGTATCGCGGGGCTGCCGACCGCATAGGCTTCGACATAGCCGAGATGCGCAAGCACAGGATGAGTGGCGTCGAAGTGCGTGCCCACGTGTATGCCCTCCCAGATGCGCTCCGGCCAGCTCGACCCGCTGAAGAATGCGCTCGCGCATGCTGCCATGAGCTGCTGGAAGCCGAACTCATGGACAGCCAAGAATGCTTGCTGCTTGTTGCGGAAGTTTGCATAGAACACACGCCTATCGACGCCGGAGGTAGTGGTGATGTCGGTGATCGTTGCGGCGGCGTAGCCCTTGCGTGTGGCGACATCGGCGGTCGCATACATGATGCGTTCGCGCTGGTTGCGCGCCACCTCCGCGGAGGAGAGCTTTGGGCGCCCTGCTTGAAGGGCTGGAGGAGTACGCAACATCAGCTCCGAGACCTGTTGGGGGGCCGGTAGCGGGGGTCCAGGGTCAAAGCTGCGCCAGCGATGCCGCTCGGTTGGATGGCAGTAGCAATCGATCCAGTTCGTCATCTCCTCGGCGAGCTCATGCAGGTCGTGTTCGTTGCGGCGTAGGCGAGGCGCAAGCAGCCCGCAGATGCCGCCCACCAGAGCTGTGGTTGAAAGGTCCGGGGTTGATGCCTTCGGTGAAGCCTTGGCACGAGCCTGCTCTATGGTCAGTGCTATCTGCTCGACCATGCGGTCGTGTTGATCGAGCACTCGTGGGCCACCGGCAAGCGTCTCGTTCACTAGCAACCTGGCATGATCGGGTCTGGCTTCGGCGGCCAGGATGAGTGCCCTCACGCCCTCCTGCACGGCGCGCTCCGGCACTGAGCGGACAGCGTCTCCTATGCGCTCAACCAACTGTCCGGATATCTCTCGATGGACCGTCAAGAAGCAGTGGTCCTTGTCAATGAAGTGCTCGTAGAAGGTGGGGCGCGATACGCCCGCGTGAGCGATCACCTGCGCGACGTTCGTCTCTTGATAGCCGTTGCGAACAGTGGCTAAGAGCATGCCATTCAACAGGCGCTCGCGTTGGCTCTGCTTGCGATCCTTCCGAGAAGTAGACATAGTGTTTATCGCGCTCTATCGTTGACTGGCCGCCTGGCTTGGAGCCGCCAGCCGTCTGTTAGCAGGGCAATTCTAAGGATGGTGACGCTCTTTTAGGCGACGAGTATCTCAGTAGGGGACGTTCTCAGTCGATGTTCAACGATAATGCGACCGCTAGTGTTTATGGTGACACTAGCGCTCGCGGATGAGCACGCAAACGGTCGCTCAAGCACGTCTCCTCAGACCCGGCGACCTTTGCATTGGACGGATGTTTGAGCTCGCCAAGCTGGCGTCTTGACGGCGTCAATTGACAACAGGACCCGTCTCGTCTTAGTATCGCTACCTATGTTTCTGACTCGCTGGGGGAAAGGTGTCGCGAGAGGGGCGAGATGATCGACTCGGGGAGAGGAAGAGGATGCGGTGGACGGTTCGCTCGGTGTCGAGCGCACGTGAGCGAACGCCAACCTGCTCGCGGCTCGAGCCACGCACCTGCTGGCCCCAGCCGTTCAGGTACTGGCTCCTACCACCTAGGCGCCGACTCCAGCGGTTCATATCGCCGGCTCGCGGAGATGGCCCGTATCCGCGATGCCTGCTTGGGCGGCTTCGGACATCGTGGAGGTAGTCGGTGAGCCACGCTACATACGGCAGCGGGGGGAAGTCGCTCGAAGAGGTTCGTGCGGCCGTAGCCAAGCGCTTGCGAGCGCGACATATGGAGATCGAGGAGACGATCTTTGCTCGCGTTCGCGACGCCGCGTTCGGACATGTGGGCGGCGAGGACCCCGAGTATCTCACGGGGCTCCGTACGGCGGTCGCGGCGGCCGTTGACTTTGGCCTAGCGGGGATCGAGCAAACGGAGGGATCGACAGCCCCGATCCCTCCGATAATGGTCGAGCAGGCGCGCCGTGCGGCACGCTTCGGTGTGAGCCTGGATACGGTGCTGCGCCGCTACATCGCCGGTCAAGCGCTGCTGGCGGACTTCATCATGGAGGAGGCCGGTCGCAGCGATTTCTCTGGTAGCGAGGCTGCGCTACATCATCAACTACGAAACACGCAGACGCCGCTGCTGGAACGCCTCACGGCCTTGATCGTGGAGGAGTACAACGACGAGCTCGAGCGTGTGGAACGCTCACCCGAGCAGCGCCGCGCCGAGCTGGTGCTAAGGCTCCTCGCGGGCAGGCAACCAGACGCGGCGGACCTGGCGGAGCTTGACTACGATTTCGATGCTTGGCATATCGGCGTGATCGCCGTGGGATGTGGGGCCGCTGGGGCTTTGCGCAGCGTCAAGGCGTCCCTGGGCTGTCAGCACTTGGCAATCCCGCGCGGGGAGCGAACGTTGTGGGGCTGGTTTGGGCGCACGCGCAAGCCGACCGCGGTGGACTTCAGGCGTTTGGCGGTAGAGCGGCCGCTGGGGGTTTCACTTGCGGTGGGCGAGCCGCGAAAGGGCATTGAGGGGTGGCGCCAGACCCACGAGGAAGCCCAAGCGGCTCTACCGATAGCGCTAGGTAAGCCGCCGAGTCTTATCCGTTGTACAGATGTCCTTTTGGAGGCGGCTGTGTTGCAACAGGAGACACTGTCCACTTCCCTGGTAGAAACTTTTCTGTCACCGCTCGACGGCTTGCGCTACCGTGGCCAGACGGCGCGTGACACATTGTGTGCGTACTTCGAGGCTAGGCGCAACGTCTCATCCACAGCCAACCGTTTGGGTGTGGCTCGCAATACGGTTGAAAGCCGACTGCGTGAGATCGAGGAGCGGCTCGGTCGGCCGCTGAGCACATGTGCGGCGCAGCTCGAAGTAGCGTTGCGGTTGGAGGCGCTCGGCAATCCTCCTGACGCCGACAAGCCGGAGCTTCCAACCGCAGATCGGCCCGATGCACCTAAGGGTAGGTCCACATATCACTCAATTGAGCAATCTGCTCAAACTCCGAGAGCGACCTTGAGCACATTGGGCAGCCACAGCATCACGGCTTGATAGTACGATTTTTGCGTTGCCAATTCAAGAACCTAATGCGAGGGACAGGTTCGTCGTGTCGATGCTTTACGCCACAGATGTTAGTGAAAATGGGTCACATTTTGTGAGCCACCATCCCATCTTCAAATGTCGTCAAGGATTGTCCCGGCGTCATCCTTCCCCACGCTTGGTTACCCGGAGGAAGAGGCGGTTTGCCATCACTCATGTTGAGGGCCGATGAGGTCTTTGGTGGATGGGGGTTCGCAACTGAAGGGTGGGCATCGTAGGGGCGTAGAAGACGCCGGTGCTGCCGACCGCTTGGCGGAGCGTCACTTTACGATGCAGCATGCGAGCACCGAGGAGCCGGCTGGGTTGGAGGTTGTGGCTCTGGATCCCGTACTCAGGGGCCTGCTGTTCACCGATGGCACGGTGACACGCGCGTTGGAAGCTCAGACGCTATCTCGCGTGACGGTCGATTTGGTCGAGCAGTCACGCACCAACCTGCCAGTACAAGTCGCACATTATTGCGATGTGAGCGAGGGCACCGAATGCCTGCGTCGACGAGTAACAATGAAAACCACTGGCTCTACACCGGTGGTGTGGGCGGAGTCCCACATTCTCCTCAACAGATTGCCGGCTGAGTTTCTCCGACTACTCGATAGCTCACCGCACGGCATTGGTGGGTCAATGGAGCAGGCGAGGCTAGAGAGCCGGCGGGAACTGCTCTGGTTTCGACTGGGCGCGCCGCCGCTTTGGGCAAGTGCCACGTCGCCCGCGTGTGCGGTTGTCAGGCTCTATCGGATAATCATCGAAGATCGGCCGGCGCTGCTGATATGTGAGTCTTTCGCGGTGGAGAGGCGGTCTGGCGTATATCGTCCGCTAGGCTGGACCGATGCGGCTGTCCAGGCCGCCAATGGGTCAGCCTCGAGATCGTCAGAATGACCGTCGTTGATCGTTGCAACGCCAGCTTGCTGGTCGACCGCAACGTCGATGTAGGTCGGGGTGAGAAGGTTGCATATATCGCCCCCGATGCCGAGATTACCTATGACGGGTTGCGTCGACAGATCAACCGTATGGGGCACCTGCTACGGGATCTCGGCGTGCGTCGCGAACAGCGGGTGCTACTCGTATTGGATGACACAACGATCTTTCCGATTGCATTCCTTGGTGCAATGCGGATCGGGGCGGTGCCGGTACCGGTAAACGTGCTCGACACGCCAGGCCATTTCCGTCATTTTGTCGAGGATTCATACGCTGAGGTGATCGTGTGCGACGCGGCCTGTTTGGCAACGTTGCAAAGTGCACTCCAGGGCCTCGACGTCCAGTACCTCGCGCGCGGGGCACACCAAGATGGGGTCGTCGAGCTCGACAGTGCTCTCGCCGCGCAAGACGAGGAACTGACCGCGGTTGCCACCCATAGCGATGATATGGCGTTCTGGTTGTACAGTTCGGGCTCGACAGGCAAGCCCAAGGGCGTTGTTCATCTCCACCGCAGTATCGAAGTGACCTGTGAGACGTTCGCTAGGGAAGTCCTCGGTATTCGCGAGGGGGACCGAATCTTCTCGACGACACGGCTCTATCACGCATATGGTCTGGGTAACAGTCTTTCCTTCCCGCTTTACTTTGGTGCTACCGCCGTCCTTCTCGATGGGCCGAGGAGAACCGAGCGGCTATTGCACACGTTGCGTGAGCATCGCCCAACGGTTTTGTGCTCCGTGCCGGCGCTATATGGGCTGCTCGCCGAGGATCCAGAAGTAGGCGATGCCCTGGAGTCCGTGCGGCTTGCAATCTCGGCGGCCGAGCCACTTCCTCCGCGTACCTTCGATCGCTGGCAGGAGCGTTTTGGCATTGAGATCGTAGAGGGGATCGGCTCAACGGAGATGCTCCAGGCCTACTGCTCGAACCGTCCCGGTAAAGCTGTTCGTGGGACCACCGGTCAGCCGGTGCCTGGCTATGAGGTGCGCCTCACCGACGAGGCCGGGGTGGTACTGGAGGGTTCGGCGGTTGGCACTCTGGAGGTGCGTGGGGACTCCTGTGCGGCGTTCTACTGGCACGAGCACGAAAAGAGCAGAGTACGCATGCGCGGTGAGTGGTATTCCACCGGCGATCGCTTTGAAAGGCGCGGTGACGGTACCTACGTATACGTAGGGCGTACCGACGACATGTTCAAGATCGGTGGCCTGTGGGTGTCGCCTGTGGACATGGAGAATGTGCTCTTGGAGCATCCGGCAGTGGCGGGCGCCGGTGTCATCGGTGCAACGATCGAGAACCGCACCCGAATTGTCGCGTTCGTGGAGTGTGCCGAGGGTGTCAGCGGCGAGGATACGCTCGAGGAAGAGTTGCGTGCGCGCTGCAGAGAGGATCTCCGCGAGTACGAATATCCCCATGTTGTGCGGTTTATCGACACGCTGCCGCGCACGCTTACGGGCAAGCCACAGCGTTTCAGGCTGCGTGAGTTGATCGAGGGAGAGACCGCATCGGCATCCGATCGGCCGCAGCCCTCCATGCTTGAGTCATCGCCTGCTCCGCGGGTTGTGAAAGCGACCGTGGTCGAGCGTAAGGCAGGGCGGCGCGGGTCAATACTCGGGATATTGCCCGCGCTGAAGCGCCGGCTGAGACGAGCCCCAACTCGCGGCGAAACGGCCGAGACGAACCTGTTCTCCCAGGAGCTCAAAAGCGGGCGCGGGGGGGCGTCCGACTACATCAAAGGCGGCGCGCGCGGGGCGTCCGACCACAGCACACTCGAGCTTGTCCTCACTCAAGTGAGCGCCGTGCTGGGCCACGGTTCAGCGGCGACGATAGACCCCAAGCGTGACTTCAAGGGGCTCGGCTTGGACTCGGTTGGAGCCGTCGAGCTCCGCAACCGACTGAGCCAGGCAACGGGAATCAAGCTGTCCTCCACCCTTGCGTTCGACCATCCTACGCCGGCGGCGGTGGCGGAGTTTCTGCGTTCGTGCATTGGAGGTCTCGAGCCCGGTTCACGGGACTCGCTACGTATCTCGGTGCAGGCGGAGGAGCAAATCGCGATTGTAGGTATGGGTTGTCGCTTTCCCGGTGGCATCGGCTCGCCGGAGGAGTTGTGGGAGCTAGTTGCGTCGGGCACCGATGCGATCTCCGATCTTCCAGCCGATCGTGGCTGGGATTTGGAGCGGCTATATGACTCCGATCCTTCTCATCCCGGGACTAGCTACGCCCGCGAGGGCGGGTTCCTCCACGATGCAGCCGATTTTGACCCGGCTTTCTTTGGCATCAGTCCCCGTGAGGCGCTTGCGATGGACCCCCAACAGCGGCTGCTGTTGGAAGTCTCCTGGGAGGCGCTGGAGCACGCGCGTATGAACCCTGAATCGCTGAATGGCAGCTCCACTGGGGTGTTTGCCGGGGTCATGTATCACGATTACGGCGAGCGGGTCATCGGCGCCACGCCAGTCGATCTGGAGGCATATCTCGGCGTGGGCAGCGCCGGTAGCGTGGCATCGGGTCGTGTGGCGTACACGCTTGGTTTGGAGGGTCCGGCGGTGACGCTCGATACGGCGTGCTCATCCTCGCTTGTCGCATTGCACCTGGCGTGCGCCGCCCTGCGCACGGGTGAGTGTGAGCTGGCGCTCGCGGGCGGGGTCACCGTGCTCTCTACGCCGCGCGCGTTCGTTGAATTCTCTCGACAACGCGGACTCGCGCCAGATGGACGGTGCAAGTCCTATGCGGATGCCGCTGACGGCACGAGCTGGTCGGAGGGTGTCGGTGTCGTGGTCTTGGAGCGGCTTTCCGACGCTCGTCGGCTGGGGCATCGGGTGCTCGCGGTGGTGCCTGGCAGCGCGATCAACCAAGACGGCGCGAGCAATGGCCTGACTGCCCCCAACGGTCTCTCTCAGCAGCGGGTCATTCGCCAGGCGCTGGCCAACGCCGGGCTCTCCCCGCGGCAGGTCGATGTGGTCGAGGGGCATGGGACCGGTACGGCGCTCGGCGATCCGATCGAGGCGCAAGCGCTGCTCGCTACCTACGGACAGGAGCGCGACTCAGATCGACCGCTGTGGCTCGGGTCGATCAAGTCGAACATAGGTCACGCCCAAGCCGCCGCGGGTGTGGCGGGTGTGATCAAGATGGTGATGGCGTTGCGGCATGAAACGTTGCCGAGGACGCTGCACGTGGATGGGCCTTCGACACAGGTGGATTGGAGCACCGGATCGGTATCGCTTCTCACCGAGCAGCAGGGCTGGTCCGGTAACGGTCAACCGCGCCGCGCGGCCGTGTCCTCGTTTGGGATCAGTGGCACGAATGCGCATGTGATTCTCGAGGAGCCCCCGCCGGACACTGCCACACAGTCGAGTGTCCCCGCGGTCTCCTCCGGTGCTTTGTCGGCTTTGGATGTCGTGCCGTGGGTGATATCGGCCAGAGCCGAGCCGGCGCTGCGCGAGCAAGCGGGGCGCCTGCTCGCGCATATCGAACGCGACCATGACCTCGATGTGGGGGACATCGGGGTATCGCTGGCGCGTCGTGCCCAGCTCGAGCATCGGGCGGTCGTCTTGGGCACGGACAGGCAGACCCTGATCGGGGGGATCGGTGCGTTTGCCCAGGGGCGTTCTGCCCCAGGCGTGGTCGAGGGCGTTGTGGGGGTGGGCGCGCTCTCGACCACGCTGTTGTTTACCGGTCAGGGCGCCCAATACGGGGGGATGGGCGCGGAGCTCTATGACGCCTATCCAGTGTTCAGAAACACACTTGACGAAGTGTGCGAGTCGCTGGATGCCCAGCTTGGGTGTTCGTTGCGCGAGCTGATGTTCGCGGTTGAGGGATCCCCGTTGTTTGGGGGCTTGGATGAGACGGCGTTTACGCAGGCTGGCTTGTTCGCTCTGGAGGTGGCGTTGTTCCGGCTTGTGGAGGCGTGGGGCATCAGGCCTGACTTCCTGATGGGTCACTCCATCGGAGAGCTTGTCGCCGCGTATCTGGCGGGTGTGTTCTCGCTCGAGGACGCGTGCAGGTTGGTGGCGGCTCGTGGCCGGTTGATGGGTGAACTGCCTGGTGGCGGTGCGATGGTGGCTGTCCAGGCCTCCGAGCGGGAGTTGACTCAGACGCTCGCTGACTTCAAGGGCAGCGTGGCTTTGGCCGGCATCAACGGCCCCTGTTCGGTGGTCATCTCTGGCGATGAGGATGCAGTGTTGCAAGCCGCGCGCGTGTGGGAAGAACAGGGGCGCAAGACGAAGCGTTTGCGCGTCTCGCACGCATTTCACTCGCCACATATGGATGGGATGCTCGAGGAGTTCCGCCAGGTCGCGGAAGAGTTGTCGTTCGCTAATCCTTCGATTCCTGTCGTATCGAATGTCACGGGTGAAGTGCTTTCGCATGAGTTGTGCGCGCCTGAGTATTGGGTGAGTCATGTCCGTGAACCGGTGCGGTTCGCGGATGGTGTCCATTGGCTGCGTAGTCACGAGGTGCGGAGTTTTCTCGAGCTTGGTCCCGACGGAGTGCTCAGTGGCATGGTCGGCGAATCGTTGGCGGAAGAGTCTGGTGTCGGCGAGGGGACGGCCCCGCCTGTGGTGGCTGTGCCGGTCATGCGCCAGGGTCGCTCAGAGGTCCGCGCGCTACACGACGCCCTCGCGGAGGTATGGGTCCACGGAGCTCACGTCGACTGGGCGGCTTTGTTCGATGGTGTGGGCACTCGAGATGTCGATCTGCCCACGTATGCGTTTCAGCGGGAGCGCTTCTGGCTCAGTGCGGGACAGTCGCGTGCCGGTGACGTGTCGGCGGTAGGACAGCGTCCGGCGGCCCACCCGTTGCTTGGTGCCGCGGTAGCGCTTGCTGAGGAGGATGGTTGGTTGTTCACGGGGCGGCTGTCTGTGGGCGATCATGCATGGCTTTCCGATCATGTGGTGTTGGGCAGCGTTGTGCTACCTGGTACAGCGTTCCTCGAGCTTGGGTTCTATGTCGGTGCTCAGCTCGAGTGTGAATTTGTGCAAGAGCTGACATTGCAAGCGCCCCTGGTGCTGGAGGGACAGGGCGGTGTGCAGTTGCAAGTGAAGGTAGGCGAGGCCGATGAGTCGGGAGCTCGTTCTTTGCGCATCTATTCGCGTGCTGAGCCGGTCTCCGACAATGTCTCGGCAGGTGAGGGCGAGTGGGTTTGTCACGCTGTTGGCTCGCTCGTTACTGGCGAGCACGACGGCGAGGTAGGGCGCCCTGGGTTGTTCTGGTCACAGGATGGGGTGTGGCCTCCGCTAGGTGCTGAGCCCGTGGAAGTCGGGGATCTCTATGAACGACTGGCTGAGGGTGGCTTGGAATATGGTCCGGTCTTCCAGGGTCTCACTCACGCGTGGCGACGGGACGGTGAGGTCTTTGCGGAGGTCGCGCTGCCCGACACTGAGCCTGACCACGACGGATCATTCGGTTTGCACCCGGCGCTTTTGGATGGCGCTCTGCATGCGATGGCGCTCGCGGATAGCAACGCGCCTGAGGCATCTGAGGGGGTGCGGCTGCCGTTCTCGTTGAGTGACATCGCTCTGCAGGCAAGCGGCGCTCGCGCTTTGCGTGTATGGCTCACGCCCACGCAAGAGGATGCCGTGTCTATCAGCGTTGCCGATCAGCACGGACAACCAGTTGCGACCATCGGATCGCTCGTAACCCGAACCGCCACCGCGACAGAGATCGGTGCTGCTCACGTCAGCCGGCATAGCACGATGTTGCAAGTCGAGTGGGTACCAGCTTCAGTCACCGCACCGGTCATCCCGCGAGCTTTTGCGATGGTTGGTGTACGCGACGGCGCGATCCCCGATGCGCCGTTGTTGGGCGCAATGGAGTTGGTTGTATATCCCGATGTCGAGTCTCTCGGCGAGGCGGTGGAGCACGGAGCTGTACACGACACGGTGCTGATCGACGCCAGGGCTCTGGAGCGCCAGAGCGCTTCTGAGGAGCAGTTTGGGTCTAGCGAGCGTTCTGGGTCTATTTCCGATGGCGCGTCTAGCGGGGAGATGTCCGAGCTAGTCAGAAGCGGTTTGTGCGGCGTACTGGCTTCGCTGCAAACGTGGCTTGGCGATGATCGTCTTTCTGGGTCCCGGTTGGCGGTATTGACGCAAGGTGCGGTCGCTGCGGGGCCCCCAGAAGGTGTGAGCGATCTCGCCGGTGGCGCTGTGTGGGGTTTGGTGCGCTCAGCGCAGGCAGAGAATCCTGGCCGTTTGGTACTTGTCGATGTCGACGGTGAGGACTCCTCGTGGAGTGTCTTCGATCAGGCGCTCGCGCTCGATGAGCCGCAGGTTGTGTTGCGTCGCGGGGCTGCCTTTGTGGCGCGGTTGGCGAGCGTGTACGGGAGTGAATTGCTCATGCCTCATGGGGATGTGCACGCGTGGAGGTTGGATGGCGGTGGGGATGGCAGTCTCGACGGCCTGGCTTTGGTTTCAAGCCCGCAAGCAGATGTGCCGCTAGAGCCCGGCCAGGTACGAGTCGAGGTGCGTGCGGCGGGTTTGAACTTCCGCGATGTCCTCCTCGCACTTGGGATGTATCCGGGCGAGGCGGAGATCGGTGGAGAGGGCGCCGGGGTGATAGTTGAGGTTGGCGCGGGAGTGAGCGAGCTCCTCCCCGGCGATCGTGTGATGGGCTTCATGGAGGGAGCTATAGGCACCACGGCACTGGCAGACAGTCGTCTCGTGGTTCGGATTCCAGAGGATTGGTCCTTTGTACAAGCCGCGTCCATGCCGATCGCGTTCGCGACCGCCTATTACGGGCTGGTTGATCTGGCCGGATTGAAGCGTGGTGAGCGTTTGCTGGTTCACGCCGCGACCGGCGGAGTTGGGATGGCGGCCGTGGGGATCGCTCGTCATCTGGGCGCCGAGGTATTCGGGACAGCGAGCTTGGGCAAGTGGGATGTGCTGCGGGCGCAGGGCTTTGCCGACACCCATATCGCATCGTCGAGAACGCTCGACTTCAAGGATGAGCTCTTCGAGGTCACCGAGGGCGTGGGAGTGGATGTCGTGCTGAATTCCCTGGCGGGGGAGTTCGTCGACGCTTCGCTTGCCCTGTTGCCCAACGGTGGTCGTTTTCTCGAGATGGGCAAGACCGATGTCCGCGATCCACGGGAGCTCGCCGATGAGTATCCCGGCGTGGCTTATCGCGCGTTTGACATGATGGATGCCGGGCCTGACCGGCTGCACGAGATACTGGTCGAGCTCGTTGGATTGTTCACCCAAGGCGGCCTTGGTTTCTCACCTATAACCACGTGGAACGCGCGCAGGGCGCCGCAGGCTTTCAGGCGCATGAGCCAGGGACAGCACGTCGGTAAGAACGTGTTGCGGTTGCCTACGACGATCGACGTCGACGGTACGGTGCTCCTCACGGGTGGGACTGGTGGACTCGGGGCGCTGGTGGCAAGTCATTTGGTGGTTGAGCATGGAGTCCGCCACCTGCTCTTGGTGAGTCGCCGCGGTTCACGGGCCGCTGGGGCGAATGAGCTGGTCGAGGAGCTCTCGCGTTTGGGTGCACAGGTGGAGGTAAAGGCGTGTGACATCTCAGACCGTGAGTCGCTCGAGCATTTGCTTGCGGGTATCGCGCCCGAGCATCCGCTGGACGCGGTTGTGCACGCCGCCGGTGTTATCGATGACGGGGTGATCGGCTCGCTCACGCCCGAGCGGATCGATCGTGTGCTCGCCGCGAAGGTCGACGGTGCGTGGAACCTGCACGAGCTCACTGGGAAGTTGGATCTGTCGGCATTCGTGATGTTCTCCTCGGTGGCTGGCACGTTGGGGAGTCCTGGCCAGGGGAGCTACGCGGCGGCGAACGCCTTCCTTGACGCGCTGTCGGTGCATCGCCGTGAGCGTGGCCTGACCGGTACGTCGATCGCCTGGGGTTTGTGGGCCCAGTCGAGTGACATGACCGGACAACTACAGGAGCTCGACCGCAGGCGGATTGGGAGGATGGGTCTCACCGCGTTGTCAAACGAGGAGGGCCTTGAGCTGCTGGACGAGGCGTTGGCGGTCAATGAGGCGCTGGTGGTGTCTGCTCGGCTTGACATGGGTGCGTTGCGCGCTCAGGCCAGGACCGGTGAGTTGCACCCGCTGCTGAGCGCAATGGTTCGTGTGCGCTCGCGCGATCGCGGCAGCGCATCGCGCGGGTCGTTGGCACGGCTGCTGGCACAAACCGCGCAGGATCGACGTGGGCCGGTGGTCCTCGAGCTGGTTCGCTCCGAGGCGGCGCGCGTGCTTGGCCATAGCTCGCCCGATGCCGTAGATGTGCAACGCCCGTTCAAGGATCTCGGGTTCGACTCGCTTGCCGGTGTGGAGTTGCGCAACCGCCTCACCTCTCAAACCGACATGCGTCTTCCCGCGACGCTGGTCTTCGATTATCCGACTCCAGTTGCCCTTGCGGCATATCTACTCGAGCAGCTGGCCGGGATTCGTGCGAGCGCTCGCCCTGAACTGTCACGTGTGGCGAGTGATGAGCCATTGGCGATTGTGGGGATGGGGTGTCGCTATCCGGGTGGTGTGGCCTCCCCGTGGCAGTTGTGGGATTTGATCCACTCGGCTAGGGATGCGATTGGGGCTTTCCCGAGCGATCGTGGGTGGGATCTGGGTGATGTGTATGACCCTGACCCAGATGCCCTCGGCGCCAGTTACGCTCGTGAGGGCGGTTTTCTCTATGACACCGCGGAGTTCGATGCTGCGTTCTTCGAGATCAGCCCGCGTGAGGCTTTGGCTATGGACCCACAGCAGCGCTTGTTGCTGGAAGTCTCATGGGAGGCGTTGGAGGACGCGGGCATCGATCCACGCTCGTTGAAGGGCAGCCAGACGGGTGTGTTCGCGGGTGCCAGTCCCTCTCACTACGGTCTGCGCTCCGCGAATACCAGTGGTGTGGAGGGCTATGGGTTGACCGGCGGTGCTCCAAGCGTCATCTCCGGCCGAGTGGCCTACACATTCGGGTTCGAGGGTCCGGCTGTGACGGTGGACACTGCCTGCTCCTCCTCGTTGGTGGCGTTGCACTGGGCGTCTCAGGCATTGCGTTCTGGTGAATGCTCGCTCGCACTCGCCAGTGGCGTGACGGTGATGTCCAGCCCGACCGTATTTGTCGAGTTCTCACGCCAGCGTGGCTTGGCTCCCGATGGACGCTGCAAGGCATTTGCGGAGGGCGCCGACGGAGTCGGTTGGAGCGAGGGAGTTGGCTTGGTTGTCTTGGAGCGCCTCTCAGATGCCCAGCGCAACGGTCACCGTGTGTTGGCGCTTGTGCGTGGTAGCGCCGTCAACCAGGACGGTGCGAGTAATGGCTTGACCGCGCCCAACGGTCCTTCCCAGCAACGGGTGATACGCCAAGCGTTGGTTAGTGCCGGCCTGTCGGCTGCTGATGTGGATGTGGTCGAGGCGCATGGCACAGGGACGACGCTCGGCGATCCGATCGAGGCACAGGCTCTGCTTGCGACATACGGACAAGAGCGCGAGTCCGACCACCCGTTGTGGCTCGGGTCGATCAAGTCGAATATCGGTCACACGCAGGCTGCCGCGGGTGTGGCGGGCGTGATCAAGACCGTGATGGCGATGCGCAACGAGTTGCTGCCCAGAACCCTTCATCTGGACGAGCCGTCGAGCAAGGTCGACTGGTCTAGCGGGGCTGTGTCGCTTTTGACTGAGGAGTTGTCATGGCCGCGCCGTGAGCGACCGCGTCGTGCTGGTGTCTCCTCGTTTGGGATCAGCGGCACAAACGCACATGTCATTCTCGAAGAGGCACCGGACGCTCTGTCACAGCCCCATTCGCAGGACGCTCATGAGCATCCGAGGAAGCAACTCGATCTTTTGCCATGGGCGATATCCGCCAGGGATCAGCGCGCTCTGGATGCGCAAGCGGATCGCTTGAGGCAGTTCGTCCTGTCTGAGCCAGATTTGCGTGTAGAGGATGTCGCTTCCTCTCTTGCGGGCAGGTCGGCGTTCGAGCATCGCGCGGTTGTCATTGGGGGAGAGAAGGACGACTTGCTTGCCGGTTTGTCTCTGGTGAGTAGGAGCGAGTCGGATGAGCAGACGCAGGCGGGTGACGTAGTGAGAGGGGCAGTGGCTCGAGTCGGCGCAACGGCGTTTCTTTTCACTGGCCAGGGTGCCCAGCGCGTTGGTATGGGCAGTGAACTTTATGAGTCGTCCGTCGTGTTTCGGGATGGTTTTGACGAGGCTTGTGGGTATTTGGATGGTTTGCTCGGGCGTTCCTTGCGGAATGTGGTGTTTGGTGGGGAGGTCGTTGGCCCCGATACGGCCGACGGTAGTGGCGATGGTGGTTTGTTGGATGAAACCGCGTTTACACAGGCGGGTTTGTTTGCGCTCGAGGTGGCTCTTTTCCGGTTGGTGGGGAGTTGGGGGTTGCGGGCCGATTTTGTGGGGGGGCATTCGGTAGGTGAGCTGGCGGCGGCGCATGTTGCGGGGGTGTTCTCGCTAGAGGACGCCTGTTCTCTGGTGGCCGCGCGTGGTTTGTTGATGGGGGCGTTGCCGGCGGGTGGTGCGATGGTGGCGGTGCAGGCGTCCGAGCGGGAGGGCTTGGAGGCGTTGGGGGGTTTGGGGGATCGGGTTGCGTTGGCGGCGGTGAACGGTCCTGAGTCGATCGTGTTTTCCGGGGACGAGCGTGCGGTGTTGGAGCTGGCGGATGAGTGGGAGCGGCGGGGGCGTAAGACGAGACGGTTGCGCGTGTCTCATGCGTTTCACTCGCCGCGCATGGAGCCGATGTTGGAGGAGTTTGGGCGGGTTGCCGCGGGGGTGTCCTTCGGCGAGCCCCAGATTCCAGTGGTCTCCAATCTGACGGGTGAGGCGATTGATGGCGGGGAGCTGTGCACTGCCGAGTATTGGGTGCGTCACGTACGTGAGACGGTTCGTTTTGCCGATGGTGTGCGTTGGCTTGCCGATCAGGGTGTTGACTCGTTCGTGGAGTTGGGGCCAGACGGTGTGCTCAGTGCGATGGTGGAGGATTGCTTGGCCTCCACAGAGGAGGACAGCGATTCCAAGTCCGCCGTGGGCGATGAGGTTGTGCGTGACGGTTCCGGGAATCCAATCGCCGGGCACCCGGAGCGAGTCGCGGTCGTAACTGCGCTGCTGCGTAAGGGTCGTAGGGAGGCACATACGTTGTTGACGGGCCTTGCTCAATTGTGGGTGCGAGGGACGAGCGTCGATTGGGGAGCGATGCTCGAGAGTTCGGGTGGGCAGCGTGTGGATTTGCCCACCTACGCCTTTCAGCGTGAGCCATATTGGCTGGAGGCCGCGACGTGGGGACCGGGGGGCGGGGCTTCGCTGGATCATCCGCTCTTCAGCGGGATGGTCGGGTTGGCTGATGGCGAGGGGCAGTTGTTTACCGGTCGGTTGTCCTCGCGATTGCCCGGGTGGGTTGGCGATCACGTGGTGATGGGTTCGGTGGTGGTTCCGGGCACGGCGTTTGTCGAGCTTGCGCTGCATGTGGCTGACCAGCTTGGATGCGATGCCGTGGAGGAGCTGGTCATGGAATCTCCGCTTGTGCTGTCTGAGGGCGGTGGCGTGCGGTTGCAGGTGTCTGTGGAGGCTCCAGACGATGCGGGCAGACGGTCGGTGAGGATCTATTCGTGTCCTGAGGACATCGGCGTGGATGGTTTGGGAGGCGAGGACGTGTGGACGCGCCATGCCGCTGGCGTGGTGGCTCGCGTCGAGGCGGCGTCGCTCGAGCAGCAGGCCTTGCTGGAGCGAGCGGCGTCGCTTGCCGGTCAGTGGCCGCCTGAGGGTGCGGTTGTGGCGGACGTCGATGACTTCTACAACCAGATGGTTGCGCTCGGCTTTGACTATGGACCGGCATTCGTCGGTGTTCGCGCTGTTTGGCGGCATGGCGAGGATTTGTTCGTCGAGTCCTCGCTGTCCGACGCAGAGCAGCCGCACGCCGCGCGTTACGGAATTCACCCCGCGTTGTTCGACGCCGCAATCCAGGCGATGGCGCCGAGGACAACCGGCCGTGACCCGGACACCCTTGGCGGTGGCGATGTGTTGCGCCTGCCCTTTGCTTTCAACGGTGTGCAGTTGCACACCAGGGGCCACTCAGCACTGCGCGTGCGCCTCTCTCCGATTCGCGGCGACGCGATATCCATGGTTGCGGCGGATGAGACTGGCGCGTTGGTGGCATCGATGCAGTCGCTGGTCCTGAGAGCGGTCTCCCCAGAGCAGCTGGCACGCGCCAGTGGCGGATATCGCGAGTCGCTTTTCGGTTTGGACTGGACCGCGCTCCCTGTCTCCTCGCCAAGCACCGCCGCGGTGGCGGCGGACGAGTGTGCGGTGCTGAGCGGCGGCGGGATGCTTCTGGGGGGGAGCTCGTGGTCCGCGGATGTGTATGACGATCTGGATTCGCTGGGCGAAGCGGTCGATGACGGTTGCATTGCCCCACGCGTGGTACTCGTGGATTGCGGCGCCGAGGGAGAGGTTGGGTCCGCTAAGGCGTTGGTTGGGGGGCTGGACGAGGAGGCGTCGGCGCGCGCGCTTGCCGAGGCTGCCCACGGGCTTGCTCACCGTGTGCTTCGGCTGGTGCAGGGGTGGCTTGGGGATGAGCGGTTCCCTGGATCGCGTCTGGTGTTTGTGACAAGGGATGCGGTGTCGGTGCGCCCGCGGGAGGTCATGTCTGGACTAGCGCAGGCGCCGGTATGGGGACTGGTGCGCTCGGCACAGTTGGAGCATCCTGGGCGGTTTGTGCTCGTTGACGCCGATAGCGAGGACATTTCCACCGATGTGTTGCTCGCGGCGCTTGCGGGTGAGGAGCCTCAGCTTGCGATAAGGGCGGGTAGCGTCTTCGTGCCGCGTCTGGAGCGGTTGCCGTGGTCGAGCCAGGACGACGATGTGCCGCCCCTTGGTGGGGCCGATCTCGACGGCACGGTCTTGATCACCGGTGGTACGGGGGAGCTTGGGGCCATCGTTGCGAGGCACTTGGTAGGCGCCCACGGTGCTCGTCGCCTGCTCTTGACGAGCCGTCGCGGTGTTGAGTCGGCGGGGGCGGGGGAGCTCGAGGCGGAGTTGGCTGGGCTGGGGGCCCACGTGAGGATCGCGGCGTGCGACGTATCTGACCGCGAGCAACTGCAGGCGCTGCTCGACTCGGTTGGTAGGGAGCATCCGCTGGTGGCCGTGGTGCACGCCGCGGGAGTACTTGGCGATGGCGTGGTCGAGTCGTTGACCACCGAGGCGCTCGACCGGGTATTGCTTTCGAAGGTTGATGCGGCCTTGCACTTGCACGAGTTGACCTCGCGGCTTGATCTCGCGGCGTTTGTGATGTTCTCCTCCTCCGCCGCCACGCTTGGCTCGGCGGGTCAAGCCAACTATTCGGCGGCCAACGCGTTCCTCGATGGTCTGGCTGCCTATCGCCGTGTGCAAGGTCTGTCTGGCACGTCGCTGGCGTGGGGGTTGTGGGCTGGCTCCAGTGGGATGGCGGGCAGTCTTGGTGAGGCCGATCTCACAAGGATCGCGCGTTCGGGCTTGGTTGCTTTGCCGGTCGAGGAGGGTCTCGAGCTGTTTGACGCTGCCATGGCGCTGGACGAGGCGCTGGTGTTGCCGATGCGCCTGGATGGCTCGGCGTTGCGCGCTCAGGCCGAGGGTGGACTGCTGCCGGCGGTACTGCGCGGTCTGGTTCGCGCTCGGCCGTCGCGTGCGGTTGGGGCGAGCAGTTCGCTTGCTCGTCGCTTGGCCGCGGTGCCCGAGCAAGAGCGCGAGGGTGTGGTGCTGGATATCGTACGAGCTGAGGTGGCGGCTGTGCTGGGTCACCCTTCGGGCTCCACCATAGGAGCCCAGCGGTCTTTCAGCGAGCTGGGCTTCGACTCGTTGATGGCGGTGGAGTTGCGCAACCGTCTCGGTCGTGTCACCGGGCTACGCCTGCCCACGACCCTCGTGTTCGACTATCCCACCGCCACGGCACTCTCGGTCTATCTGACAGAGGAGATCTCGGGTACGCAGATGCCTGCGAGCCCTCCCGTTGGGTCCTCGGTGTCGGTTGTGTCCGCCGACGATCCGATTGCGATTGTAGGGATGAGCTGCCGCTATCCGGGAGGGGTCCGGTCTCCCACGGAGCTGTGGGAGCTTGTGATGGCAGAGACCGACGCGATCGGGCCGTTCCCTCCCGATCGCGGGTGGGATCTCCCGTCGTTGTATGACCCAGATCCCGACGTTCCGGGCACCTGTTATGCCCGTGAGGGCGGCTTTCTCTATGACGCGGGCGACTTCGACGCCTCCTTCTTCGGGATCAGGCCGAATGAGGCGTTGGCGATGGATCCTCAGCAGCGTTTGCTGCTGGAAGTCTCATGGGAGGCACTCGAAGACGCGGGGGTGGATCCGGTTTCGCTTCGCGGAAGCCAGACGGGGGTGTTCGCGGGAGTTGGCTCGATGGATTTCGGCGCGGGTTTGTGGTCTGCGCCTGAAGGGCTCGAGAGTCTCGCGGGCTACTGGTTGACGGGTAGCTCGGGGAGTGTGGTCTCCGGCCGGGTCTCTTATGTGCTCGGTTTGGAGGGTCCCGCTGTGTCTGTGGATACGGCTTGCTCATCCTCGTTGGTCGCGCTGCATCTGGCCTGTCAGGCGTTGCGCGCAGGGGAGTGTCCGCTTGCGCTCGCCGGTGGGGTGTCGGTGTTGGACACGCCCGGCTTGTTCGTGCAGTTCAGCGCCCAGCGGGGCCTTGCACGGGATGGACGCTGCAAGTCCTTCGCCGACTCGGCGGACGGTGTGGGCTGGGGCGAGGGTGTCGGTGTAGTGCTACTCGAGCGGCTCTCCGACGCGCAGCGCAACGGTCATCGCGTGCTCGCGCTGGTGCGTGGCAGCGCGATAAACCAGGATGGCGCGAGCAACGGGTTGACGGCGCCCAACGGCCCTTCTCAGGTACGCGTCATCGAGCAGGCGCTGGCGCGGGCGGGACTTTCGGTAGGGCAGGTAGACGCGGTCGAGGCGCACGGCACCGGCACCACGCTCGGCGATCCGATCGAGGCCAACGCGCTGCTGGCCACATACGGACGGGAGCATTCCCCGGAGCGGCCGTTGTGGCTGGGGTCGCTGAAGTCGAATATCGGTCACACGGTTGCCGCGGCTGGCGTGGGCGGTGTCATCAAGATGGTGATGGCAATGCGTCACGACGTGCTGCCCAAGACGCTGCACGTCGACAAGCCATCGAGCAACGTCGACTGGTCCAGCGGAGCGGTTGCGCTGCTGGACCAGCCACAGTCCTGGTTGCCGAACGGGCAGCCGCGACGAGCCGGTGTGTCATCGTTCGGGGTCAGCGGCACCAACGCTCATGTCATCGTGGAGGAACCGCCGGCGAGCGAACTGGCTACACCGTCGATGAGCGGAGGGCTGGCGCTAGATCACCGGCCGATCGAGGGCGATGCTCGTAAGAGCGGTCTGGCGCCATGGGTGATCTCGGCCAAGGACCAGCCAGCGTTGCTCGAGCAGGCCGAGCGGTTGAAGCTGCATGTCAGCGCGGACTCCGGCTTGCATCCCGCGGATGTTGGCCTCTCGCTTGCCTGTCGCACCGAGTTTGAGCATCGCGTTGTGCTTGCGGGCGGGGATCGAATGACCCTGCTGAAATCGTTGACCGAGCTCTGTGAGGGCTCATCGCCTGCATCGGTGGTTGACGGCGTGGCACATGAGAATGTTGGGGCGCTAGCCGTGTTGTTCACCGGTCAGGGTGCCCAACATGTGGGTATGGGCCGGGAGCTCTTTGAGAGGTTCCCGGTTTTCAGCGCTGCGCTCGACGAGGTATGCGGATGTCTGGATGGCTTGCTTGGGCGCTCGCTGCGGGCTGTGATGTTTGGAGAGCAGCCGCTTGGCGGTGAGGATCCCCGCGATTCGGATGACGCCTCAGGCGCTCAGAGCCTGCTTGACGAGACATTGTTCACCCAGACCGCGCTGTTTGCGTTTGAGGTTTCCCTCTTCCGTTTGATCGAGAGCGTGGGATTGCGTCCCGACTTCGTCACGGGGCATTCGGTGGGTGAGCTAGTGGCGGCGCATGTTGCGGGGGTGCTTTCGCTAAAGGATGCCTGTGCTCTGGTGGCCGCCCGTGGTCGCCTGATGGCTGGGCTGCCGAGAGGCGGCGCGATGGTGGCAGTACAGGCCTCCGAGCAGGAGGCGTTGGAATCGCTGGCCAATATAAATGGGGATGAGCAGCGTGTTGCCCTTGCTGCCGTCAACGGGCCCTCGTCGATCGTTCTCTCCGGTGACCAAGACGCGGTCTTGCGCGTTGCGTCGGTTTGGGAGGAGCGTGGGCGTAGGACGAGGCGTTTGCGTGTGTCTCACGCGTTTCACTCGCCGCGTATGGATGGGATGCTCGAGGAGTTCGCGCAGGCGGCCGCCGAAGTGTCGTTCAACGAGCCGCGGATCCCAATAGTCTCGAATCTGACGGGCCGGCCGATCGCCGCGCAGGAACTTTGCACGCCCGAGCATTGGGTACGTCACGTGCGTGAGACAGTGCGTTTTGCCGATGGGGTGCACTGGCTTGCGGGTCAGGGCGTGAGGACTTTTCTGGAGTTGGGACCAGATGCGGCGCTCACGTCAATGGTCGAAGAGTGCTTGATATCGGTGAACGGGCACGTGGAGTCGGCGATTGCCGAGGATGGCAACCCAGATGAAGACAGGCAGGTCGCGCAGGAAGGCGTGGGGGCGCTTGCTGCTGTGTCTGTATCCGCTTTGCGCCGCGGGCGTCCGGAGGTACAGACGCTGCTGAGCGGGCTTGCCAAGCTGTGGGTGCGTGGAGCGGGTGTCGATTGGAGCACGCTGTTCGACGGTTCGGGTGCGCAGCGTGTCGGGTTGCCCACTTATGCATTCCAGCGCGAGCGGTATTGGCTTGACTCTGTGGCGTGGCGTGCGACTGACATGTCGGCGGTCGGTCAGGCTTCATCGACCCACCCATTGCTGGGTGCGGTGGTTGCGCTTGCCGGTGAGGGTTGTCTGTTCACCGGACGCCTGTCATTGGAGGAGCATTCCTGGCTTGCCGATCACGTCGTGATGGGCAGTGTGTTCTTGCCCGGTACCGCGTTTCTCGAGCTCGCTGTTCATGCCGGTGCTCGGCTTGGGTGTGGCGTTGTGCGCGAGCTTGTCTTGCAGGCCCCGCTGGTGCTCGCGGAGCAGCGAGCGGTACAGGTGCAGGTGAGGGTAAGTGAAGCGGATGGCTCGGGTTGCCGGTCTATCAGCATTCATTCCCGTCCGGAGGACGGGACCGACGATGCCGTTGCGCAGGGGAATGATTGGGTGTGTCACGCGGTGGGGTCCGTGGTCCACGGAGAGCCAGACGGACTGCCGGTTGGGCCTGTGTCGGCGCTCTTTGAGGGCGCCTGGCCCCCGATCGATGCCGAACCTCTCCCGGTAGGTGAGATTCACGATCGATTGACAGCCGAAGGACTTGAATACGGCCCGGCGTTTCAACGGCTCGATGCCGTTTGGCGATGTGGTCGAGACGTCTTCGTCGAAGCGTCGATGCCTGATGGCCAACGCGATCGGGGTGAGCTCTTCGATTTGCATCCGGCATTGTTGGACTCGGTACTGCATGCGGTGGTGGAGAGCGCGGTCGATCTCGACGAGGAGGTGGGTGGCGTATGGCTGCCGTTCTCCTGGAGCGATGCGGTGTTCGAGCTTCGTGGTGCTCGCGCGCTGCGCGCGCGCATCTCTCCGGCTGGCCCCCAGGCGGTGTCGCTTGTGGTCTGCGATGAGCATGGTCATCTGATCGCGTCGATTGGCTCACTGGCGCTGCGCAGGGTTACCTCCGAGCAGGTGCGCGATGAGCGCGGCGCTCGAGGTGACTCGATGTTCACGGTTGAATGGGTTGCCGGCGAGCTCGTGCCCGCTGGCGAGACAGCGAGGCCGTCTGTGGTTGTGCTGGGCACCCATGACGGGGTTCTGGCAGGTGCGCTCGGAGCGGTTGACACGTGCGCCGATGTTGCGTCGTTGACTGAGCTGCTCGCCCGAGCACGCGATGAGACCGTGGAGCCTGTCGTGCTGATCGATTGCCTATCCGCGGGAGATCGTCTTCCTGACAGCGCACATGCGGGTGCGCATCGGTTGCTGGGGTTGTTGCAGCCTTTGCTCGCGGATGAGCGTTTGCATGACGCTTCGGTGAATGTCGTGACACGTCGCGCGGTGGCTTCGCGGGCGGGCGAGGACGTACTGGACCTGGCCGGCGCCGCGGTGTGGGGGTTGGTGCGCTCTACGCAGTCCGAGCACCCCGGAAGGCTCGCGTTGATCGATGTGGATGGCGAGAAGGCGTCATGGGAGTCACTTCCAGCGGCGTTGGCATCCGGGGAGTCACAGCTTGCGATCCGTGCAGGCGCTGTCACCGTCCCGCGGCTCGTTCATATGGCACCGGCGGATGGCGCGGATGAAGAGGTGTTTGCGTTCGGGCAGCAAGACACGGTCCTCGTAACCGGGGGGACAGGCGGGCTGGGGGCGATGGTTGCGCGTCAGCTGGTTGTTCGTCATGGGGTTCGCAACCTGTTGTTGGCGAGTCGCCGTGGCTTGCAAGCACAGGGGGCACAGGAGCTCGTGCGTGAGCTGTCGACGCTTGGCGCCGATGTGACTGTGGCGGAGTGCGATGTGGCCGATCGCATGCAGCTCGAGCGGCTGTTCATCGGGATTCCCTCCGAGCGTCCGTTGCGCGGAGTCGTGCATGCCGCGGGAGTGCTCGACGACGGTGTGATCGAGTCGTTGACGCCCGAGCGAATCGATGGGGTGTTCGCTCCAAAGGTGGATGCCGCCTGGCATCTGCATGAGTTGACACGAGAGATGGATCTGGGGGAGTTTGTGGTCTTCTCCTCGGTGGCTGGCGTTCTTGGAAGCCCCGGGCAGGGCAACTACGCGGCGGCGAATGCCTTCCTCGACGCCTTGGTTGCACATCGACATGCGCAGGGCCTTCCCGGTTTGTCGCTTGCGTGGGGAATGTGGGCGCAGGAGAGTGGTATGGGGGGGCAGTTGGATAAGTCGGATATGGCGCGGTTGGAGCGTTCCGGACTGATTGCGCTCAGTTCAGACGAAGGTCTTGAGCTATTTGACGCGGCACTGTTGGCGCGAGTGGCGTTGACGGTTCCCGTACGGCTCGATTGGGGGGGGCTACGCACGCAGGCGAGCGCTGGCAGGTTGCCGGCGCCGTTGCGCGGCTTGGTCAGGGGGGTGTCGCGCCGGGCCAAGGAGGTAGACGGTTCCTTGGCCCGGCGGTTGGCAGAAGTGTCGGAGGACGAGCGCGAACGTGTTGTATTGGATCTGGTGTGCGCCGAATGCGCGCACGTACTCGGGCTTTCCTCGCCGGCTGCCGTGGGGGCGGAGCGGGCGTTCAAGGAGCTCGGGTTCGACTCGCTGGCTGGTGTGGAATTGCGCAATCAACTTGCCGCCGCAAGCGGTCTGCGGTTGCCCGCGACGCTGGTGTTCGATCAGCCGTCGCCGCTTGCGGTGGCTCGTTATCTAGTGGAGCGGCTGGGGGGGCGCCAGACGGTGGTGCCGGTGCGCAAGGCGGCTGTCGTGGGCGTTGACGAGCCGATTGCGATTGTGGGGATGAGCTGTCGGTATCCCGGAGATGTCTCCTCACCGGAGGAGTTGTGGGAGCTGGTTACTCGCGGTCGGGACGCGATCGGGCCGTTCCCGGCTGACCGTGGGTGGGACGTCGACCGGTTGTATGACCCCGATCCCGATCACGCTGGCACCAGTTACACACGCGAGGGTGGTTTTGTATATGACGCGGGGGAGTTCGACGCTGCTTTCTTCGGGATAGGACCGCGGGAGGCAATCGCGATGGATCCTCAGCAGAGGCTGTTGCTCGAAGTGTGCTGGGAGGCGTTCGAGCACGCTGGGATCTATCCGACATCGCTTCAGGGCAGCGATACCGGGGTGTTTGCCGGTGTGATGCATCACGATTACGGCACACGCCTGGCGGGTGCCGTACCGAGTGACTTGGAGGCGTACCTGGGGCTGGGCAGCGCGGGCAGTGTCGTGTCAGGACGGACCGCTTATGTGTTCGGACTCGAGGGTCCAGCGGTCACGGTCGATACCGCGTGCTCCTCCTCGTTGGTGGCGATGCACTGGGCCTCTCAGGCGTTGCGTTCCGGGGAGTGCTCGCTTGCGTTGGCCGGTGGCGTGACGGTGTTGGCCACCCCGGGTGTGTATGTCGAGTTCTCGCGCCAGCGGGGACTTGCGCCCGATGGGCGCTGCAAGTCCTTTGCGAACGCCGCCGACGGGGTCAGCTGGAGCGAGGGTGTCGGCATGGTGGTGCTCGAGCGTCTTGCCGATGCTGAGCGCAACGGTCATCGGGTGCTGGCTGTTCTGCGCGGCAGCGCCGTCAACCAGGATGGTGCGAGCAACGGCCTGACAGCCCCCAACGGGCCATCTCAGCAGCGAGTGATCATGCAGGCGCTGGCAAACGCGAAGCTCTCGCCACAGCAGGTGGATGTAGTCGAGGGACATGGAACCGGCACCACGCTCGGCGATCCAATCGAGGCGCAGGCGCTGCTGAGGACCTACGGTGGCAGCCGGCCGGCCGATCATCCATTGTGGCTTGGATCGATCAAGTCGAACATCGGACACACCCAGGCCGCCGCCGGCGTCGCCGGCGTGATCAAGATGGTGCTGGCGATGCAGCATGGTGTTCTGCCGAGAACGCTGCATGTCGATGAGCCCTCCTCGCAAGTGGACTGGTCGGAGGGTGCGGTATCGCTGTTGAGGCAGGAAGTGTTGTGGCAACGCAATGGCGAGCCGCGCAGGGCCGCTGTGTCCTCATTTGGGATCAGTGGCACAAACGCACACGTGATCCTCGAGGAGGCGCCTTCCCCTGGGGGGCCGGTGCGCTCTGGGGGGCCGGTGCGCTCTGGGGGGCAACGCGGCGGCGGGCCCGAGCCCGTGGCGTGGGTGCTGTCTGGAAGAGGTCAGGAGGCCTTGGAGGAACAGGCTGCGCGGCTGCGGGGGTTCCTGCACGCCAACGACGATCTGGGAGCGGTGGATGTTGGGCTCGCGCTCGCGCGTAGACAAGGGCTCGAGCATCGCGCGGTGCTTATAGGCGCAGACTCAGAGCGCCTCAAGGAGGGTGTCGCCGCGCTTGCGCGCGCGGAGACGACGCTGGATGTGATTCGGGGCATCGCACCCGCTGCCAGGGAGCGGCTGGCTGTCATGTTCACCGGCCAAGGCGCTCAGCGTGTCGGGATGGGGAGCGAGTTGTATCGATCGCTCCCGGTGTTCGCGGATGCCTTCGACGAGGTCTGTCTGCACATGGACGAGCATTTGGGACGCTCCTTGCGTAGCGTCGTGTTCGAGACAGCTCAGGCGACTGCCGACGCGCACGAGACAGCTCAGGCGACCGCCGACGCGCAATCCGAGCCCGGCTTGCTCGATGACACGCTCTTTACACAGGCCGCGCTGTTCGCGCTCGAGGTCGCGGCCTACCGGCTCGTGAAGTCCTTGGGGGTTGAGCCGGACTTCGTCATTGGCCACTCGATCGGGGAGTTGACGGCGGCGTATGTGGCTGGCGTGTTCTCGCTCGAGGATGCCTGCAGGCTGGTGGCAGCACGTGGACGGCTGATGGCTGAGCTGCCGGCGGGGGGAGCGATGGTCGCGGTGCAAGCCTCCGAGCAAGAGCTGCTTTCCACACTCGAGGGTCTCGAGGACCGTGTGGCGCTGGCTGGGGTAAATGGTCCCTCCTCTGTGGTGATCTCCGGCGAGGAGACGGCGGTGGTGAAAGTGGCCGCAATCTGGGAGCAGCAGGGACGCAGGACGAGACGGTTGCAGGTATCGCATGCGTTTCACTCGCCGCAGATGGACGGGATGCTGGACGCATTCAGAACGGTGGCCGAAAGCATTTCGTACAAGGAGCCATCGATCCCGTTCGTATCCAATCTCACGGGTGAGGCTCTCTCCGGAGAGCTGTGCGTGCCCGAGTATTGGGTTCGTCATGTGCGCGAGCCCGTGCGGTTTGCCGACGGCGTGCGCTGGCTAGCCGGTCAGGGCGTGGGTAGCTTCTTGGAGCTGGGACCGGATGGCGTGCTCAGCGGCATGGTCGAAGAGTGCCTCTCCGAGCCTTCCGATGCTCAGGCGGCTGTCTCGAGCGTGGCTGCTCCGGTGCTGAGAGGCGACCGTCCCGAGATCTCGACGCTTCGTCGTGCGCTTGCGCAGATGTGGGTGCGCGGTTGCGCCGTGGATTGGGTGGCGATGTATGACTCTCCCGATGCGCGACGGATCGATCTGCCCTCGTATGCGTTCCAGCGCAAGCGTTACTGGTTGAGCGCCGTTCGCGGTGTGTCAGATCTGTCGTCCGTCGGTCAGGTTGAGAGTGAACATCCACTGCTGGGTGCGATGGTTCAGCTTGGTGGCGGGGAGGGTTTGGTTTTCACCGGAGAGCTGTCGCTCGAGGATCACCCGTGGTTGCGTGACCATGCCGTGATGGGCACCGTGTTGCTGCCCGGCACGGCTTTCCTCGAGCTGGCCTTGGGTGTGGGAGAGGAGGCCGGTGCGGGTCGTGTGGAGGAACTCACGATCGAGGCGCCGCTGGTGCTTTCCGAGGAAGCAGGTGCGCAACTACAAGTATTCGTAGGCGAGGCGGACGAGGGGGATGTGCGTCCGATCAGGATCTATTCACGCTCCTCGCGGGATGCGGCGGGTGCTCAGGATCGGGATTGGGTGCGTCATGCGAGTGGATTGCTGAGCGCCGGCGTGGCGCTCGAGCGCGGTGAGGATTGGCGGGACAGTTTTGGCGTGCTGTCCGGCTCTTGGCCGCCGCCCGGAGCCCAACCGGTGGCGATCGATCATCTGTACGAGCGCCTCGCGGAGGTGGGTTTTGACTATGGACCCGCATTCCGTCAGGTGCGGGGGGCGTGGTTGTGCGATGGGGATCTCCTCGCCGAGGTGAGTCTGCCGGACGAGCGCCATGCGGAGGCGGATGCGTTCGCGATTCATCCAGCGTTGCTGGACGCCGCTTTTCATGTGGGGCTCGACCCGTCCGGCGACACGGGCGAGGACGGCGGCCCCCGCTTGCCGTTCTGCTGGCGTGGGGTCGAGTTGTATGCGAGCGGTGCTCGCTCCTTGCGCGTGCGGTTGGGTTCCGACGGCGCCGAGCAGGTCTCGCTGCGCCTCGCCGACCAGTCGGGTGCGCCGGTTGCCTTGGTCGAATCGCTATTGGGGAGGGTTGCCTCGACTGCGCAGCTCGATAATGCCGCCGTGCAGCAGCGCGACTCGTTGCTGACCCTCAGATGGGAGGGGCGCCCGACGCCGCATGTGGATGCTCCAGGCAAGCACTGGGTGTTGCTGAGAACTGGAGTTGATGCTCTGGCAGAGGCGCTCGCGCAAGCTGGCGGTCGATTTGACATTCATGGCGGCCTGGACGGATTGAGGGAGAGCATCGATGGGGGTGCGGGCGTGCCGGATCGCGTGCTCCTAGACCTTGCGGGCGACTCACAGGCCGAAGGCGGCGTGGGGGTCCTTGCCGCGGCTCACGAGACAGCTCGCAACGTCTTGTCGTTTATGCAGGCGTGGCTTTCAGATGAGCGATTGTCGGCGTGCACACTCGTGTTGTTGACCCACGGGACCGTCGCGGTGCAGCCCGGTGAAGAGATGGCCCACCTGGCAGGCTCCCCCGTGTGGGGTTTGGTCCGCTCGGCGCAGGCGGAGCATCCCGGCCGTTTCGTGTTGGTGGACACCGACTCACAGGCGGCTTCGCTGCATGGCCTCTGGGGGGAGATCGAAGGGGCGATCGCGGATGAAGAGGCTCAACTAGCGGTACGCGATGGCGTTGCCCATGCGCCGCGGCTTATCCGAGTTGGCGATCGTCTGCCGCACCAGGATCCGCATCTTGCGGGCGTCGCTCTCGCAAGCGATACAACGGCTGGTTCTGCGATCGGTATGTCCGATGGCTCGGATGGGGCGGGCTCGAAGGATGCACAGGGCACCGTTCTGATAACGGGCGGCACCGGCGGCATCGGTGGAGCCCTGGCACTGCACCTGGTCATCGATCGAGGGGTCCGTCATTTGGTTTTGGTGAGCCGTCGTGGATCGCAGACCGAGGGCGCCCTCGAGTTGCAAGCGCGGCTACAGGAGCATGGTGCTCACGTGGTACTCGCCGCATGTGACGTATCCGACCGCGACGCGTTGCAGGCCACAATCGAGTCGATCCCCCACGAGCACCCCCTGAGAGCCGTCGTCCATGCTGCCGGGATCACAGATAACGCGCTTGTGGAGTCGCTTACGGTCGAGCAGTTGCAGCGAGTGCTCAGAACGAAGGCGGACGGTGCATTGCTCCTGCACGAACTGACCGCGGATCTCGAGCTCGACGCGTTTGTCCTGTTCTCCTCGATGGCGGGTGTCACGGGCGGCCCGGGACAGGGCAACTACGCCGCGGCGAACGCTTTCCTCGATGCGCTTGCCTGCCATCGCCGTGCGCAGGGCTTGCCCGCGACTTCGATGGCGTGGGGTCTGTGGAGTGAGATCGGGATGGGCCACAGTTTGGGTGAGGCCGACATGAGGCGGATGGCCGGCACCGCCAGTCTGCGTACGATCTCTCCTGAGGAGGGTCTCTCGCTGTTCGCTCCCGCACTGGCGAGCGGCGAGGCGGTGGTCCTACCGGTGCGCCTGGATCGCGCCGCCTTGCGAGCCGAGGCGAGATCCGGGGCGCTGCCGCTCTTGCTGAGCAATCTCGCTGGTAGGCAAGTTCGCCGTAAGTCGTCTCAAAACGGGACGCTTGCCCAGCGTTTGGTTGACGTGTCTGAGCTCGAGCGGACCGCCCTTCTGGAGGATGTGGTGCGCGGCGAGGTGGCTGGCGTGTTGGGGTATTCCTCCGGGCTCGAAGTCGATCCCCACACAGCTTTGAAGGACCTCGGGTTCGATTCGCTGGCTGCCGTGGAGTTGCGTAACCGTCTTGGCACCCTGACCGGTCTGCGTCTACCGGCGACGCTTGTCTTCGACTACCCCACCTGCGCCGCACTCACCCGCTACTTGCTCGAGGAGCTCACCGACGTGGGAATGTCCGGTAGGCCGGCGGTTGTAAGCGTTGCGCATACGGATGAGCCACTCGCGATAGTGGGCATCGGCTGTCGCTACCCAGGAGGGGTGCACTCGGCGGAAAGTCTGTGGAAGCTGGTGTGCCAGGGAGGAGACGGGGTATCGGGCTTTCCCGCCGATCGCGGCTGGGACCTCGATGCGCTCTACGATCCCGACCCCGAGCGTCCCGGAACGAGCTATACCCGCGAAGGCGGGTTCCTCTACGACGCCGCGGAGTTCGACGCTCAATTCTTCGGGATCGGTCCGCGGGAGGCGTTGGCGATGGACCCACAACAGCGCCTGCTCTTGGAAGCTTCGTGGGAGGCGCTCGAGGACGGCGGCATCGACCCGCTCTCGCTGGCGGGCACCCGCACCGGCGTGTTTGCGGGTGTGATGACCCATGACTATGGAGCGGCCGTCGCGGCGTCGCTCTCGGCGGGTGAGCTCGAGGGCTATCTCAGCACGGGTGTGGCTGGCAGTGTCGCCTCCGGACGGGTGGCCTATGCGCTCGGTCTGGAGGGACCCGCGGTAACGGTCGATACGGCCTGTTCTTCCTCGCTCGTGGCAGTGCATCTTGCCTGCCAGGCCCTGCGTCAAGGCGAGTGCTCGCTTGCGCTCGCCGGTGGGGCGAGCGTGCACTCCACCCCTGGCTTGTTCGTCGACTTCGCCCGTCAGCGCGCCCTGGCGCCGGACGGAAGGTGCAAGTCATTCTCGGCGGCGGCTGACGGAGCAGGCTGGAGCGAGGGGGTAGGTGTGCTGGTACTCGAGCGCCTCTCGGACGCGCGGCGACTCGGTCACTCGGTGTTGGCGCTGGTGCGCGGCAGTGCGGTGAACCAGGATGGCGCAAGCAACGGGCTGACCGCTCCAAACGGGCCTTCCCAGCAGCGGGTAATCCTGCAAGCTCTGGCAAGTGCGGGTTTGCGCCCCGGGGAGGTGGACGCCGTCGAGGCTCACGGGACCGGCACGAGGCTCGGCGATCCGATCGAGGCGCAGGCCCTGATCGCGACGTATGGTCGTGAACGTGACGAGGGTCAGCCGCTGTGGATTGGATCGGTCAAGTCGAACATAGGCCATGCCCTTGCGGCAGCCGGCGCGGCGGGCGTGATCAAGATGGTGATGGCGCTCAGGCACGAGACCCTTCCGCGGACCATTCACGCGCAAGAGCCTTCGACCGAGGTTGACTGGTCGGCTGCGATCTCGCTGCTTCAGGAGAGCGTTCCCTGGCGCCGCGACGGTCGGCCGCGTCGCGTGGGGGTGTCGTCGTTTGGGATCAGTGGAACCAACGCACACATGATCATCGAGGAGGCTCCAGCCGATTCGATCGGCTCCGGCCCGCCGCCCGATGGTGTGTTCATGCTTGGGGCGCCACCGCTCATCGTGTCGGGGAGGGATGAGGCTGCGCTGCGTGAGCAGGCGGAGCGTCTGCTCACGCACGTTCAATCGCAGCAGCTCGATCTGCTCGACGTGGGCTATTCGCTCGCGACGACCCGCGCGGGGTTGGAGCATCGTGCGGTGCTCGTGTGTGAGCAGCGACAGGAGCTCCTGGACGACCTGAACGCGCTCGCTCGAGGGGATTCGAGCGCGGGCATAGTGCGGGGCGTCGCGACAGCCGGCGGGCGAGTGGCGTTCCTGTTCTCCGGTCAGGGTTCTCAGCGCGCTGGCATGGGTAGCGAGCTCTATGGGGCGTTTGGGGTCTTCCGTGAGGCGGTGGACGAGCTGTGTGGCCAGCTGGACGCTCAGCTTGTGCGAGGTGGCGATGGTCAGCGACTGCTCGACGTGCTGTTCGCGGCGCCTGGCACCGACGCCGCCGAGCCGATCGATCGGACCATGTATGCACAGGCAGGGCTGTTTGTGCTCGAGGTGGCACTGTTTCGGCTCTTGTATACGTGGGGGTTGAGGCCAAGCCTTCTCCTTGGTCACTCGATTGGAGAGGTGGCCGCGGCGCACGTAGCGGGGGTCTTCTCTGTAGAGGACGCCTGCAAGCTTGTTGGCGCTCGCGGACGCTTGATGGAAGCTCTGCCGGCGGGTGGCGCGATGGTGGCGGTGCAGGCGTCCGAGCAGGAGGCGCTTGCCAGCCTGGAGGGCTTGGAGGAGCGCGTCGCCGTAGCGGCGGTCAACGGGTCCCGCTCGGTGGTTCTGTCCGGCACGGAGCCCGAGGTCTTGGAGCTGGCTTCGCTGTGGCGTGGGCGGGGACGCAAGGCGACTCGCCTGAAGGTTTCGCACGCCTTTCACTCGCCGCTCATGGATGGGATGCTCGATGAGTTCCGCGAGGTTGCGCAGACGATCGCGTTTAGCGAACCATCGATTCCGATCGTCTCGAACCTGGCGGGCGCGATCGCCACTCCAGAGCTGTTGTGCTCGGCCGACTACTGGGTACGGCACGTGCGCGAGCCTGTGCGTTTTGCCGATGGTGTGCGCCGAGTTGTCGAGCAGGGCATCGGCTGCCTAGTGGAGCTCGGGCCGGACGGCGTTCTCAGCGCGATCAGCCGGGATTGCCTGCATGAGCTCGACGACGAGCACAGCGATGTCGATGCTGAGCGCGGGCGTGCCGTGAAGCGAGGCTCAGAGCAAGAGCACGGAGGGCGTGGCGATGTGACGGTGGCGCCGCTGTTGCGCGAGGGTCGTCCCGATGGTCTCAGCTTGCTGGGGGGGCTCGCGTCGGTTTGGGCGCGAGGCGTGGACGTGGACTGGGGAGCGCTGTTCGTGGGGACGCCTGCACGGCGTGTGGCGCTTCCCAGTTACGCGTTTCAGCGTGAGCGCTATTGGTTCGAGGGTTCGCGGTTGCAGTCAAGAGACGCTGCCGCGATCGGTCAGGCCCCGGCGGATCATCCGCTGTTGGGTGCGGTGGTTGACCTGTCTGGCGAAGGTTTGTTGTTCACGGGACGGTTGTCTTTGCAGGAGCACCCGTGGCTTGCCGACCATGCTGTTCTGGAAAGGGTTTTGTTGCCCGGTACGGCGTTCCTCGAGCTCGCGATTCACGCTGGCGCTGAGGTTGGATGTGGTTTTGTGCGGGAGTTGGTGTTGCAGGCCCCGCTTGTATTGGAGGAGCAGGGCGCGGTGCAATTGCAGATGAGAATCGGTGAGCCCGACGAGTCAGGTACTCGCTCTTTGAGCGTCTCTTCGCGGACTGAGTCTGTGCGCGAGGACGTTCTCGGGGATGACCATGAGTGGGTTTGTCATGCCATGGGCTCGCTTGGGCCTGTAGAGCACGACGGTGGGGTGAACTGGGGCGAGTTGGTGTCGCGCGAGGATGGACTGTGGCCCCCGATCGGTGCTGAGCCATTGTCGGTCGATGGTGTTTATGAGCGGCTTGGCGAGCGTGGTTTGGATTACGGTCCGGCCTTTCGCGGGCTCACTCGTGCGTGGCGGCGGGACGGTGAGGTGTTCGCAGAGGTTTCCTTGCCGGAGGGGGAGCTCGATCGGGCGGGCTCGTTTGCTTTGCATCCGGCGCTGCTGGACGCCGCTCTGCACACCATCGCGCTCGCCGGAGCGCTCGATGGCGTGGAGGCATCAGACGGTGTGCGGTTGCCGTTCTCGTGGAATGACGTTGCGCTTGTCGCCGGTGGGGCTTCCACGTTGCGGGTGCGTCTCGCACCCGCGAACGAAAATGACGTATCGATTGCTATGGCCGATGAGCATGGGCAACCGATCGCGTCGGTTGGCTCGTTGGCGGTGCGCGAGGTGTCCGCCGCGGATATCGGGGAGCCCAATCGCGGTCAGCAAGATCTCATGTTTGGCGTCGAGTGGGTTGAGGACTTGGGAGGCGGTGCTGTTTCCCCACACGCACCGATGGTGTTGGCCACGTGCTCTACAGAGGTCTGCGATGCCCTTCGGTCTGTGAGTGTTGCATGCGAGGCGTTCGCCGATGTCCAGTCGCTTGGCGAGGCTCTAGAGCGTGGGGCTGGATTTGACACTGTGTTGTTGGACGCCAGAGCTCGTGAGCTCCTTGACGCTGAGCAAGCACCCGGAGTCGCCGCTGGGACCGTGTCTTCTGAGGGGATGCCGGACGCTGTCAGGACGCGTGTGCATGGTGTGTTGGGTTTGTTGCAGCAGTGGCTCGTGGATGAGCGGTTCTCTGAGTGCCGGCTGGGGGTGGTGACGCAGGGGGCGGTTGCCGTGGAGACCCAAGAGGGTGTGAGCGATCTTGCGGGTGGTGCGGTGTGGGGGCTGGTGCGCTCGGCGCAGGCGGAGAACCCGGGCCGCTTTGTGCTGATAGATGTCGATCGTGAGGACTCCTCCTGGAATGCCTTGAGCGACGCGCTCACTTTGGATGAGCCGCAGATCGCGCTGCGCCAGGGGAAAGTTCATGTGGCGCGATTGGGGAGCGTGTATCGAGATGGTGAGGTGCGGGTGGAGCTGCCCGCGGCGATCGACAAGCAGGGCACGGTGCTCGTCACGGGAGGGACAGGCGGGCTCGGTGCGCTGGTGGCGCGGCATTTGGTGGTCGAGCATGGTGTGCGTCATCTGGTGTTGGCAAGTCGGCGAGGTTTGCAGGCAAGCGGTGCGAGTGAGCTGGTGGAGGACCTATCGCGGCTGGGCGCACAGGTGAGCGCGATCGAATGTGATGTTTCAAGCCGTGAGCAGGTCGAGGAACTACTCGCCGGCATCCCACGGGAACATCCTCTGGGCGCGGTGGTTCATACGGCGGGCGTGCTCGATGACGGGGTGATCGGTTCGCTCACACCTGAGCGGGTCGATCGTGTGCTCGCCGCGAAGGTCGATGGGGCGTGGAATTTGCACGAGCTGACCAGCGGCATGGGGATGTCGGCATTTGTGTTGTTCTCCTCGGTTGCCGGTGTCATGGGCGGCCCGGGCCAGGCCAACTATGCGGCAGCCAACGCGTTCCTCGATGGACTCGCGGTACACCGCCGTGCACTGGGTCTCACGGCGACGTCGATCGCGTGGGGCTTGTGGGCGCAGACGAGTGGCATGACCGGTCATCTCGCTGAGCTGGATCGCGGACGGATGAACAGGATGGGTATGCTCGCGCTGTCCAGTGAGGAGGGTCTTGCGCTGCTGGACGAGGCGCTTGTCCTCAACGAGGGGCCGATCGTGTCTGCCCGGCTGGACGTGAAGGAGCTGCGTGCGCGTGCCCGGGGTGGTGAGTTGCATCCCCTGCTGCGCGGGTTGATCCGGGTGCGTTCTCGAGACACCGCCGGCTCGTCCCAGGGGTCGCTGACAGAGCTGTTGGCGCGTACCGCTCCGGATCAGCGCGAGCCGCTTGTACGCGAGCTGGTTCGCTCCGAGACGGCGCGCGTTCTCGGCTACCGCACACCTGATGCTGTCGACGTGCAACGTCCCTTCAAGGAGTTGGGGTTCGACTCGCTTGCGGGTGTGGAGTTGCGCAACCGCCTCGCTGCTCAGATCGGCATGCGTCTCCCGGCGACATTGGTTTTCGACTACCCGACGCTCGAGGCGCTGGCCGACTATCTCCTTGATCAGATATCCACCCAGACGGCTGAACCTGAGGGTGGCGCGGGCCTAGATCTCGATCAGCTACAGCTCGCGCTTTCCGCTATGTCGGCCGAGCATGCGCAGCAAAGCGGAATCGCGGCGCGTCTACAGAGCATTCTCTCCACGTGGGCATTGGCGGATGACGCAAGTGGCGTGGAGACTGCCGATGAGGATCTCTCCTCGGCCACAGACGATGAGATCTTCGAGCTGATCGACCGTGAGTTTGGGGTCTCTTAGCGCGATGGTACGTGTGTTCACTTTCCTACGAAGCTTGGACTGACGATGGCAGACGACAAGCTTCGCGATTATCTGAGACGGGTAACGCTCGATCTACGTCAGGCTCGCCGCCAGCTACAGGAGGTGGAGCGACGGCGACGCGAGCCGATCGCGATTGTCAGCATGGCGTGCCGTTACCCCGGGGGTGTGCGCTCGCCCGAGGACCTGTGGGAGCTAGTCGCATCGAGTGGTGACGCAATAACGCAGTTCCCGGACAACCGTGGGTGGAGCATCGAGTCTCTGTATCACCCAGATCCCGACCACGTCCGAACCAGTTACGTGCGGGAGGGCGGGTTCCTTCACGACGCGGACGAGTTCGATGCCGCTTTCTTCGGCATCAGCCCGCGTGAGGCGCTTGCCATGGACCCCCAACAGCGGCTGCTGCTGGAAGTCTCCTGGGAGGCGTGTGAACGTGCTGGCCTGGCGCCCAAGTCGTTGCGCGGCAGCCGGACCGGTGTGTTCGCCGGCGTAATGCACCACGACTATGGCGATCGAATGGGCGGGTCTGCGCCCCCCGATCTAGAGGCCTATCTGGGGATCGGGAAGGCGGGCAGCATCGCGTCGGGACGCGTGGCGTATACGTTTGGCCTCGAGGGCCCGGCGGTGACGGTTGACACTGCCTGCTCGTCTTCGCTTGTGGCGCTGCATCTTGCCTGCGCGGCTTTGCGCACGCGAGAGTGTGAACTTGCGCTCGCCGGTGGGGTCACGGTGATGGCCACACCCCAAACCTTCATCGAATTCTCTCGTCAACGCGGGCTTGCGTCCGATGGAAGGGCGAAGTCTTACGCCGATGCAGCTGACGGCACCGTCTGGTCGGAGGGTGTGGGCGTGCTGTTGCTCGAGCGTCTCTCAGACGCCCAGCGCTTGGGCCATCGGGTACTTGGCCTGGTGCGAGGCAGCGCGGTAAATCAGGACGGGACAAGCAATGGGTTGACGGCTCCCAACGGCCCCTCTCAGCGACGTGTGATCGAACAGGCGCTTGCCAGCGCCGCTCTGTCCAGCGGCGAGGTCGATGTAGTGGAGGGACACGGAACGGGTACCAGGCTTGGGGACCCGATCGAGGCGCAGGCGCTGCTTGCGACATATGGGAGTGGTCGTTCCCGCCAGCAGCCGCTGTGGCTTGGCTCGATCAAGTCCAACTTCGGTCATACGCAAGCGGCGGCCGGTGTCGCTGGCGTGATCAAGATGGTGATGGCGATGCACCACGGTGCGCTGCCCAAGACGCTGCACGTGGATCGCCCCTCCTCGCAGGTCGACTGGTCTGAGGGTGCTGTGTCGCTGCTCACCGATGAGCGGCCGTGGCCGGCTGGTGTGGCACCGCGTCGTGCGGGCATCTCGTCTTTCGGTGTGAGCGGCACGAACGCACACGTGATCGTCGAGGAGGCGCCAGGGGTGGAGCAGTCTTCAGGGGTCGAGGAGTCTTCAGGGGTCGAGGAGTCTTCGGAGGTGGAGCAGTCTCCGGTGGCGGAGCGGCCGTCGCGGGGCACCGTCGAGAACCGCGGGATGGGGCTGGAGATTGTGCCGTGGGTGCTATCCGCCCGTGATGGTCGGGCACTGAGAGTTCAGGCCGATCGTCTCAGGGCTCACGTGAGTAGGGAGAGCGATTCGCGTCTCGGAGATGTTGGGTTTTCGCTTGCCCGTCGTGCTGAGTTCGAGCATCGAGCGGTGGTGTTGGGCGGGGATCGAGAGACGTTGCTGGACGGGTTGGCTGGCATATACAAGGGCTCGAGCCCCGGGTCTGTGGTCAACGGTGTGGCGAGAGCACAAGGAGGAATGGTCTTCCTATTCACCGGTCAGGGTGCTCAACGCCCGGGGATGGGAAGGGAGCTGCTTGGTGGCTTCCCCGTGTTCAGGGAAGCGTTCGAGGAGGCGTTGAGTCATCTCGACGACTTGCTGGAGAGGCCGCTCGTCGAGGTCATGTTTGCCGAGGAGGGCTCGGCTGAGGCGTCCCTCTTGAACGAGACCAGCTTCGCCCAGCCCGCTCTGTTCGCGCTCGAGGTGGCGCTCTTCAGGCAGCTACAGAGCCTCGGCGTGCGCCCGGACTTCCTGATCGGTCATTCGGTCGGGGAGCTCACGGCAGCGCATGTGGCTGGGGTGCTCTCTCTGGCGGACGCTTCGCGGCTGGTGGTCGCGCGTGGGCGGCTGATGGGGTCGCTGCCCGCGGGTGGGGCGATGGTGGCGCTACAGGTCTCCGAGCTGGAGGTCGGTCAATCGCTGCTCGGGCTCGAGGACCAGGTATCGATCGCGGCAGTCAACGGTCCTTCGTCGGTGGTTGTGTCCGGTGAGCAGGAAGCGGTGGAAGGCTTGGCGGCGATCTGGGAGCGGGCGGGGCGCAAGGTCAGGCGGCTGACTGTCAGCCATGCATTCCACTCGCCGCGGATGGAGCCTATGCTCCAGCAGCTCACAGAGATGGCGAGTGGCCTTTCCTTCAATGAGCCGGCGATCCCAATCGTCTCGAACGTGACCGGTGCGCCGATCGCTCCTGAGCGTATCTGCGATCCTGGTTACTGGGCCGAGCACGCGCGCTTGACGGTGCGCTTCGGGGACGGGGTGCGCTGGCTGCACGAGCACGGTGCAAGGCGCTTTCTAGAGCTCGGACCAGATGGCGTGCTAGCCGCGATCTGTCATGAATGCCTCCCCGAGGAGGACAGCGGCCGCGCGCCCGTCGAAGCGCCGGCCCAAAGCGAACAGCTCGATCGGACGGATGCTCCAGACGCCGGTGGTGCTCAGCGAGCGGTAATCGTGCCCACCCTGCGTCGCGAGCGCCCCGATTCCCAATCGCTGCTCGCCGCTCTTGCGGAGGTCTGGACTCACGGCAGCCCGGTGGACTGGCAAGCGCTGTTCGAGGGCTCTGGCGCCCACCACGTCGTGCTGCCCACGTACCCCTTCCAGCGTGAGCGCTACTGGCTGACGCCGGTTGAGCTCGAATCCCCCCCAGCGGTCGATGGAGCCGCGGCAAGCGAGCACGGATTCTGGGAAGCGGTCGAAGCTGGGGACGTGGCTGCGTTGGCGGATGTTTTGCGGCTCGAGGAGGATCTCGGGAGCTCTTCGCTCGAGGCGATGCTGCCAGCACTGTCGGGCTGGCATCGTCGTCGCACCGACGAGTCGTTGACAAATGTTTGGCGGTATCGCATTGACTGGAAGCGAGGCCGCGAATCGCAGGCGGCGATGTCGGGAAGTTGGGTGGTGCTCGTTCCCGCTGGTCTTGATGAAGATGAGTGGGTTGCCTCCTTGCTCGACGCAGTGTCCATGGGTGGGACTCGGATCGAGCGGCTCGAGGTGGACGCGCACGAGATGTCCGACCGCGTGGTTGTCGCTGGATTGCTGCGCGAGACGATCTCGCGGCTTGCGCCAGAGCACACGGTCCCCTCGAGCGAGCTCTCACAGCCGGCTCGAGTAGAGCTGAATGGCGTCCTATCGCTACTGGCGTTGCGGGAAGATCTCCATCCCGAGTGTGATGCTGTGCCGTTGGGGTTGGCGGGTACGCTCGCCTTGGCACAGGCGCTGGAAGACATTGGTGTTCAGGCTCCGCTCTGGCTCGCTACTCGTGGAGCAGTGTCCGTCGGGGGCTCTGAGGAGCTGGATAGTCCAGCGCAGGCGATGGTGTGGGGCTTGGGACGCGCGATCGGACTGGAGCGCCCACAGCGTCGTGTCTCGCTTGTCGATCTACCGGCCACCCTCGACCGCGGTGCGCGTCGTTTGCTGTGCACAGTGCTTGCCGGTACGGATGACGAGGACCAGCTCGCGGTGCGCTCCGAAGGAGTGTTCGTGCGACGGCTGGTTCGCGCACCTGTGGCTGGTTCGCCCGAGCATGCGTGGAAACCTCGCGGCACTGCGTTGATCACCGGCGGGACAGGAGCCTTGGGCGCCCATGTGGCGCGTTGGCTGGCGCGTTCCGGTGCTAGGCGACTGATCCTGGTCAGCCGGCGTGGTTTGGCCGCCGAGGGTGCGATGGAGCTCAAGGACGAACTAGAGGGGCTTGGCGCGGATGTACAGGTGAGTGCCTGTGATGTGGGGGATCCTCGTCAGCTCGACGAGTTGTTCGCGTCGTTGCCAGCGGAGGATCCATTGGACATCGTGGTTCACGCTGCGGGGATAGCCGGTGACGCTGAGCAGTTCGACGTACTGGGAATAGAGCGGCTCCAGCAAACTTTGATCCCCAAGACCCAGGCAGCGTTGCATCTCCACGAGCTGACACGGCACATGAATCTCTCGGCATTCGTGCTCTGCTCCTCGTTCGCGGCGACCGTGGGTTCCGGCGGGCAAGGGGGCTATGCCGCGGCGAACGCGTTCCTGGATGCTCTGGCCGAGTATCGCCGCGCATCCGATCTGCCGGCGACATCACTTGCCTGGGGTCTGTGGGAGGGAGAGGGCATGGGTGGTGTCATCGCCGATGAGCTTCACCGGCGTGGGGTGCATTCGATGCAGCCTGAGCAGGCGATTAGCGTGTTGCAACAGGCTCTGGATCACGGCGAGACATGCCTGACGGTTGCCAATGTCGACTGGGATCGCTATGCGCCTATCTATGCGTTCGCGCGCCCACGCCCGCTGATCGAAGATCTGCCTGGGGCAAGTGCGGCGCTCAGCGACGCCCGCGCTCGCCTCGAGCAATCGACAACCGATCACGCCTTGGCGAGACGCCTGTCGGGACTGTCTGTACGCGACCGCGAGCGGGTGGTACTCGAGCTCGTTCGCACCGAAGCGGCGGGCGTACTGGGCCATGCAGAGCTCGACCCGATCGGTCCAGACAGAGCGTTCAGGGAGCTTGGCTTTGATTCGTTGATGGTGGTGGAGCTGCGCAGCCGACTTCAGGCTGCGACCGGCTTGTCTCTTGCTGCCACCGTCGTATTCGACTATCCGACGCCTGCTTTGCTCGCCGAGCACCTCGTACGCGAAGCGACTGGGACCCACGTCAGTGTTGCAACGAGGGTAGGGGTGGCCACGCAGGAGCCCATCGCGATCGTCGCCATGAGCTGTCGTTTCCCCGGTGAGGTTCATTCGCCAGAGGAGCTGTGGCAGCTTGTGCACTCGGGTACCGATGCGATCTCCCCGTTCCCAACGGACCGAGGGTGGGACCTGGAGCGCCTATACAACCCCGATCCCGATCATTTCGGCACGAGCTACGCGCGAGAAGGCGGCTTCGTGGGCGATGTCGGATCGTTCGATGCGGATTTCTTCGGGATCAGTCCCAAGGAGGCGCTCGCGATGGATCCGCAGCAACGAATCCTGTTGGAGCTCTGCTGGGAGGCGATCGAGCGCGCTGGTGTCGATCCGCTGTCTCTGCGCGGCAGCGATACAGGAGTCTTCGTTGGCATAAATCCAAGCGGCTATGGGAACAAGCTGCCGGGGGAGCTCGAGGGCTATCAGGTGACAGCTACGGCCGGCAGCGTGATCAGCGGTCGAGTGGCTTATGTGTTCGGGTTGGAGGGACCGGCGGTATCGGTTGACACCGCCTGTTCCTCCTCTTTGGTGGCACTACATATGGCGTGCGGCGCTTTGCGGGCGGGCGAATGCGATGTGGCGCTGGCGGGTGGGGTTGCCGTTATGTCCACACCGGTTGCATTCGTAGTGTTCAGCCGCCAGCGCGGGCTTGCCCCCGATGGTCGCTGCAAGTCCTATGCCGATGTTGCCGACGGGACCGGCTGGTCGGAGGGGGCCGGCATGCTCGTTTTGGAGCGTCTGTCCGATGCGCAGCGCCTAGGTCACCCGATCCTCGCGCTCGTGGCTGGCAGCGCGATCAACCAGGACGGTGCCAGTAATGGGCTCACGGCTCCCAACGGACTCTCCCAGCAGCGTGTGATTCGCCAGGCGCTCGCAAACGCGGGCCTCTCAGCGGATCAGGTGCAGGCGGTGGAGGGGCACGGTACGGGAACTACGCTTGGCGACCCGATCGAGGCGCAGGGACTGCTCGCTACCTATGGGCGGGAGCGACGTGGCGATGAGCCGCTGTGGTTGGGCTCGATCAAGTCCAACATTGGCCACCCTCAGGCCGCCGCTGGTGTAGCGGGGGTCGTCAAGATGGTGATGGCCCTACAGCACGAGAAGCTCCCCAAGACGCTGCACGTGGAGCAGCCCTCCGGCCAGGTCGACTGGTCGCAGGGGGACGTTGCTCTGCTGCGCGAGGAGCGTGATTGGCAGCCGCTTGACGAACCGCGCAGAGCGGCGGTGTCATCGTTTGGAGCCAGCGGCACCAATGCACATGTGATCCTCGAAGAAGCCCCGCTCGTCCTTTTTGAGGGGGCGGATGGTGCGGCGGTGGCTTCGAGTGACACTTCGCATCTACAGCTGGTGCCGTGGGTGGTTTCGGCCGATAACGAGCAAGCGTTGACCGAGCAGGCCGGAAGGTTGCGTGCGCATCTGGACGGGCGTCTCGACACGGACGCCGCTGACGTGGGGCTGTCGCTTGCTGCTCGCGCCAAGCTGGGGCGTCGGGCCGTGATCTTGGGCGGCGATCTGGAGGCTCTGATGGCCGGTTTGGATGGGCTGGCCGAGCGCCGTCCCGTGGCAAACGTGCTCGAGGGTGTGACCGGCGCCGAGCGCGAGTCGATTGCGTTCATGTTTACAGGCCAGGGCGCCCAGTATGGCGGCATGGGGGCGGGCTTGTATGAGGCATTTCCTGCTTTCAGGAAAGCCTTGGACGAAGTCTGTGAGCCGCTGGACGTGGAGCTTGGGTGCTCGTTGCGCGACCTGCTGTTCGCCGTCGAGGGCTCCTCGTTGTCTGGGCGCCTGGACGAGACGCAGTTCACTCAAGTCGGCTTGTTTGCGTTGGAGGTGGCGCTCTTTCGGCTCGTGGAGAGTTGGGGCCTTCGTCCCGATTATGTGATTGGCCATTCCGTGGGGGAGCTCGTGGCTGCGTACGTCGCTGGGGTGTTCGCGCTGGAGGACGTGTGCACGCTGGTTGCGGCTCGCGGTCGGCTGATGGGCGAGCTGGCGCACGGCGGGGCGATGGTGGCGGTACAGGCCACCGAGGAAGAGGCACTCGGTTCGCTAGACGGACTCCACGACAGGGTTGCCTTGGCGGCGGTCAACGGTCCAGCGTCGGTGGTGCTGTCTGGCGATGAGTCCGCCGTGTCTGGTGTCGCCCGGGCGTGGGAGGAGCGCGGTCGCAAGACCAAGCGCCTGACAGTCAGTCACGCATTTCATTCGCCGCTACTTGACGGGATGCTCACGGAGTTTGCCGAGCTCGCCCGTGGTATCTCATTCTCCGAGCCACACATCCCAATCGTCTCCAACGTCACTGGGGATATCGCGGGAGCCGAGCTATGCGAGCCGGATTACTGGGTGCGCCACGCGCGCGAGACGGTCCGCTTCGCGGATGGAGTGCGCCGGCTGGCCGACCGGGGAGCCAGTCACTTCATCGAGCTGGGGCCCGGTGGCGCGCTCAGTGCGATGGCGCGCGACTGCCTACAGGCAGACGGGCGCCTGGTCGTGCCACTGCTGCGCGGGGGGCAGCAGGAAGCAGAGACGTTGCTCACCGGCCTGGCGCAAGCGTGGACCCGCGGTGCACCGGTTGACTGGCAGGCGATGTTCGAGGCTGTCGGTGCCCAGCGCGTGAGCTTGCCTACATATGCGTTTCAACGCCGTCATTACTGGCTAGACGGCGGCGGGGCCAGCGAAAGCGCCAGCCTGTTGTCGGCCGGCCAGGAGTCGCTCGACCACCCGCTGCTGAGCGCGATGGTTCGCTTGGCGGAGGGTGACGGGTGGCTCTTCACGGGACGTGTCTCGTTGCAGTCACACTCGTGGCTTGGCGATCACGTCGTGATGGGAGCGGTGCTGATGCCTGGCACCGGCCTGCTCGAGCTGGCGTTTTGTGCGGGCGCTCGCGTTGGGTGCCCATCGGTGCAGGAGCTGACGCTTCAGACCCCGTTGCGGATTCCCGCCCAGGGGGGCATGCAGCTACAGGTGTCGGTTGGAGAGGCCGATGACGCCGGTTGCAGGGCGATCAGCATTCACTCTCGCCTCGAGCCGGCCGCGTCTGAGGAGCGAGATCTACAAGTCGAGGAAGAGTGGATACGCCATGCGACAGGGGTGTTGGGAGCTAGGTCGGCCGTGGAGGGAATGGGGCCGGCCGAGCTCTCATCCGCGGGGACATGGCCGCCGGAGGATGCCGAGCCATTGGATGTCGAGGACCTATACGACCAGTTGTCAGAGTGCGGCTTCGGCTACGGTCCGGCCTTCCAAGGTGTCCGGGCTGCCTGGCGTCGTGGAGTCGAGCTGTTCGCGGAGGTGGCGCTCGCGGCGGAGCAGCGCGATCAGGCGGGCTCCTTCTACCTGCATCCAGCGCTGCTGGATGCAGCTGTGCACGTTGCCGGGGCCGATCCTACGCAGGCCGAGCCAGACGGCAACGGCGAGGTGTGGTTGCCGTTCTCCTGGCAAGGAGTGCATCTCCATGGCGCGACCGGCGCGGAGTTGCGGGTGCGTGTTCTGAGGGCAGAGCAGGACTCCGTGTCATTGACGATTGTTGACGAGCACGGCTCTCCGGTTGCCTCGGCCGATGCGCTGCGCTCGCGGCCCGTGCAGGCTCAGCAACTGGGGGCAATCGCGCCGGAGGCCATGCGACGGCTCTTCACCGTGAACTGGAGGGAGCTGGCATCCGGACCGTCGGATGGGGGTTCGCCGGGCACGCCATGGGCTGTGCTCGACGGCGAGCAGGGCTCCTTGACGGAAGTCCTGCGTGCGCATGGGTTGCCCGTGCAGGCGCATCCGAATGTTGCCTCGTTGGTGGCGTCGCTGGGCGATGGGGGTTGTTTGGCGCTAGCCGCCGGAGATCGCGAGCAAGACAACGGTGCCACGCCTGCCGAGGACGCGCTCACGGATCGCGTTCATCGGCGTGTCACATCGGTGCTGGAGTTGCTCCAGGCATGGCTGGACGAGCAGCGCTTGTCTGGATCGCGGCTGGTGTTTGTGACCGAGCGCGCGGTTGCCGCTCAGCCTGACGACGATGCGCCGGACTTGGTCGGGGCGGCTGTGTGTGGTCTCTTGCGCTGTGCCCAGCTGGAGAACCCGGGTCGCCTGCTGCTGATCGACCTCGATGGTGAGGCACCATCTTGGGGTGCGTTGCCGGCCGCGGTGGAGCGTGCGCTGGCCCTCGACGAGCCGCAGCTTGCGATCCGCGGCGGACGGGTCTTGATACCGCGGTTGGCTCACGCCGGCGAGCCCGGCTCGATGGCCGGCTCCGATATGCCAGGGGCGTCGCTCGACGGCATTGGCGAGCCTGGCATGGATGCCGTGGCCCTGGGTGGGATGGGCCTGACAGCTGGGTGGCTCGAGGACGATGAGGGCACGGTGTTGATTACGGGAGGCACGGGCGGCTTGGGTGCTCTGTTGGCAAGGCACTTGGTTGTAGATCAGGGAGTGCGCCACCTGCTGCTCGCGAGCCGTCGCGGAGAGGGGGCCGAGGGAGTGGCTGAGCTACAGGCGGACTTGTCGGCGCTCGGCGCTAGCGTGCGCGTCGCGGCTTGCGATGTGGCGAATCGGCGGCAGCTCGAGGCGTTGGTCTCATCGATACCCGCGGAGCATCCCCTGTGCGGTGTGGTACACGCGGCAGGCGTACTCGACGATGGGGTCATCGGCTCGCTGACCGCCGAACGCGTGGACCGGGTATTGGCGGCGAAGGCCGATGGCGCGTGGCACTTGCATCAGTTGACGCGAGAGCTCGACGTGAGAGCGTTTGTCATGTTCTCCTCGTCCGCTGGGACGCTGGGGAGCCCTGGCCAGGGTAACTATGCGGCGGCCAACGCCTTTTTGGACGCGCTTGCCTGTCATCGGCGTCTGGAGGGGTTGCCAGCTGTCTCGCTGGCGTGGGGTCCTTGGGCACAGGACGTTGGGATGACCAAGCGCCTCGGCGAGATCGAGCTGACGCGCATGGCGCGTGCTGGCGTACGGCCTTTGTCGACCGAGCAGGGACTCGAGTTGTTCGACCGCGCGGTGGGACGAGACGAGCCCCTGGTGATCGCGATGCGTCTGGTCAGATCCTCGCTCAGGGCTGGAGCCGGTGCGGGAACGCTACCGCCCTTGCTCAGGGATCTGGCGGGGCCGGAGCGACATAGATCGAGCGAGCTGAGTCCAGGATCGCTGGCGAGGCTGCTGGCGAGCGCTCCCGAGCACGAGCGCGAGCATCTTGCCCTGCGCTCGGTACGCGAGCAGGTGGCGGCGGTATTGGGACATGTCTCAGGCGATGCAATCGAGCCGGTGGGTACCTTCAAGAAGCTTGGGTTCGACTCGCTTGCCGCGGTTGAGCTTCGCAACGCCCTGAGCGTGGTGAGCGGTTTGCGACTGCCGGCGACGCTCATCTTCGACTATCCGACGCCGGCTGCCCTCGCGAGTGCCCTCCTGGCGGAAATGGCGCTGGAACAGGCATCCGACAGCTCGCTCGAGCTCGAGCTGGACAGGTTGGAGCAGACGCTCGCCGCGACGCCGGCCGATGACTCCGGGCGCATGCAGGCGGTCACTCGCCTACAGACGCTGCTGAGGAGATTGAACGGCTCCGAAGGCGCGATGGATGGAGTGGTGAGCACCGAGGAGGCGCTACAGACAGCCAGCGCGGACGAGATCTACGACTACATCGACAAACAGCTCGGGTCCGCATGACCAGCATGCTTGATGTTCGCCGCCGGGAAGAGATGGGCAGGCCATGAGCCCCGACGAGAAGTCGCTGCAATACCTACGGCGTGTCACAGCGGATCTCCACGCCGCGCGCCAGCGGCTTGGCGATCTCGAACAGCGCGAGCGGGAACCGATCGCGATCGTTGGGATGGCCTGTCGCTACCCGGGTGGGGTCCGCTCAGCCGAGGATTTGTGGGAGCTGGTGCGCGCGGGCGGCGATGGCGTTACCGGCTTCCCAACCGATCGCGGTTGGGATCTGGAGCACCTCTACGATCCCGATCCCGACCATCCTGGCACCAGCTATGTGCGGGAAGGCGGCTTTGTGCCCGACATGGCCGAGTTCGACTCGAGCTTCTTCGAAATGAGTCCGCGTGAGGCGCTGGCGACCGACCCGCAACAGCGCCTGATGCTCGAAATGTCATGGGAGGTACTAGAGGACGCGGGTATCGATCCTCACAGTTTGAGCGGGAGTCCGACGGGCGTCTACACCGGCGTCATGTACTACGACTACGCGATGGGCGCTAGAGGGCCCGCTGCCGTGTCGGTCGAAGGTCATCTCAGTACCGGTGTTGCGGCAAGCGCCGTGTCCGGCAGAGTGGCGCACGCGTTTGGTTTGGAGGGCCCTGCGATCACAGTAGACACAGCTTGCTCCTCGTCGCTGGTGACGTTGCATTTGGCCGCCCAGGCGCTGCGCTCGGGCGAATGTTCGTTGGCTCTGGCGGGTGGGGTCACCGTGCTCGCGAGTCCTGGTGTGTTCGTCGAGTTCTCACGTCAGCGCGGTCTGGCTGTGGATGCGCGCTGCAAGTCCTTCTCGGCGAGCGCCGACGGCACGAGCTGGGGCGAGGGCATGGGGGTAGTTCTACTCGAGCGCTTGTCAGACGCGCGTCGGCTCGGGCATGACGTGCTCGCGCTCATCCGGGGCAGCGCAATCAACCAGGACGGTGCTAGCAACGGCCTGACGGCGCCCAACGGACCGGCCCAGCGGCGCGTGATCCGCGCCGCGCTCGAGAATGCGGGCCTCCACGCGAGTGAGATCGATGCGGTGGAGGCCCACGGTACCGGTACGCGTCTGGGTGATCCGATCGAGGCACAGGCGCTGTTGGCTACCTATGGCCGGACACGGACCGCCGAGCGTCCTCTGTGGCTTGGGTCGCTGAAGTCGAACCTTGGCCATACTCAGGCCGCCGCCGGCGTGGCGGGTGTGATCAAGATGGTGATGGCCTTGCGGCACGGTTTGCTACCGCGAACCTTGCACGTCGAGGAGCCTTCGCACGAGATCGACTGGTCGGCCGGGACGGTGGCGCTGCTCAAAGATGAGGTGCGCTGGCCGCGCGGCGACGAGCCACGACGCGCGGCGGTGTCCTCCTTCGGGATTGCCGGCACCAACGCGCATGTAATCGTCGAGGAGGCCCCTGCCATAGATCCCGCCGAGGAGGCTCCGGCCACAGATCCCGTCGAGGAGGTCCCCGCCAAAGATCCAGATGCCACAGGGGAGGCGCCGGCCAGGCGGGCGACGGGGGGGCGCCCGCTGGAGCTGGCGGGCGCAGGGGAGCAAAGTGCTCCCGAGGAGCCACCTGTCGGTTTGCTGTCAGAGGGTGTCCTTCCTTGGATCCTGTCTGGTCACGGCGAGCCCGGGCTGGGCGCCCAGGCGGGGCGCTTGTCGGAGCGGCTCGAGCGAGATCGCGATCTGCGGCCGCTTGACGTGGCGTTCTCGCTGGCTCGTCGGGGTCGGCTCGAGAACCGCGCGGTGATTTTGGCAGACGACCGCGACGGTCCGAGCACCGATCTGCGTGCGCTTGCGGGCGGAGATTCCACCACGGGAGTCATGAAGGGAGTGACCACATCGCATGGCTCCGGCCGTGTGGCGTTCGTATTCCCCGGTCAAGGTTCTCAATGGGTTGGGATGGCTGCGGGCCTGTTGAAGAGCTCGCCGGCGTTTGCGCGAAGCATCCAGGAATGCGCTGAAGCGCTCGCGCCGTTCGTCGACTGGTCGCTCGAGGAGGTGTTGCTCGAAGAGGGTGGGGATTGGTTGGATCGGGTTGACGTGGTGCAGCCGGTTCTGTTTGCGGTGATGGTGTCGTTGGCGAGGCTGTGGCGGACATGCGGAGTGAAGCTCGACGCGGTAGTGGGTCATTCCCAAGGCGAGATCGCGGCTGTGTGTGTGGCTGGCGGCCTATCGCTTCAAGACGCCGCTCGGATAGTGTCACTGCGCAGCCGGGCGTTGAAGGCTCTAGCGGGTAAGGGTGGAATGGCATCGGTTGCCCTGCCCGAGCCTGAGCTCATGTCGTGGCTCGAGGGCTTTGGCGGCGAGTTGTCGCTTGCGGCAGTAAACGGTCCTGCCTCGATGGTGGTGTCAGGTGGGCGCGATGCGCTGTTGGAGCTGCTCGCGCGCTGTGACTCCGAAGATGTGAAAGCGCGTGAGATCCCGGTTGACTACGCGGCGCATTCCGCGCACGTCGAGGAGGTTCGCCAGGAGCTGCTGGATGCTTGCGCATCGATCGCGCCGCGCTCGGGCGAGGTGTCGTTCTACTCGTCGGTGACGGGCGGCTTGCTCGACATGGCTGGACTGGATGCCGATTACTGGTATCGCAACCTACGCGAGACGGTGCGCTTCGATCGAGCGACAAAGGCATTGCTCGAAGCTGGGTGTCGGACCGCGATCGAGGTCAGTCCCCACCCAGTGCTCGCCATGGGCGTACAGGAAACGGCAGACGCGCTTGCCGATGGATATGCCACCTCGGCGTCAGATCGAGCAGAGGTGGGAGTGGTTGGATCGTTGCGTAGGGGGGAGGGCGGCACTCGGCGTTACCTGCTGTCTCTTGGCGAAGCGTGGGTGCGTGGTGTGGAGATCGACTGGATATCCCTGTTCGAGGGATCCGGGGCTCGGAGAGTGCCATTGCCGACGTATGCCTTCCAGCGCGAGCGCTTCTGGCTCGACGCTGGAGTTGGTGGTGAGGATCCCGCGGCTGTTGGTTTGACCTCCGCAGAGCACCCGCTGCTTGGTGCGGTAGTGACACTCGCCGACGACCATGGCTGGCTGTTTACAGGGAGAGTTTCACTCGCTTCGCATCCTTGGCTGGCAGATCACGCGGTGATGGGAGCGGTGCTGCTACCGGGCACGGCGTTCCTGGAGCTGGCGCTGCATACGGGTGGTCGAGTTGGGTGCGGGACGGTGGCCGAGCTTGCCATCGAGACGCCGCTCGTACTCGAAGAGGACCGGGCGGTGCAGCTACAGGTCATGGTCTCGGATGCCGATGAGTCTGGTTCGCGCGGCGTGAGTATCCATTCCCGCCAGGAGCCTTCGGATGGGGACCTCCAGCAGGCGACACAGGAGTGGGTGCGGCACGCCAACGGGACGCTTGTGCCTGACGGAGATGCAACTGTGGACGAGCTCCCGCTCGGCGACTTGACCGGGGTGTGGCCGCCGCCAGATTGCGAGCCTGTTCAGCTCGACGGGTTGTATGACCATTTGGCGGATGTCGGTCTTGAATATGGACCTGTCTTCCAGGGCATGCGGGCTATGTGGCGGCGTGGTGAGGAGTTGTTCGTCGAGGTGGCGCTTGCATCGGATCGTGAGCTGCACGGCGGTGCGTTCGCTATCGATCCAGCTTTGCTCGATGCGAGCTTGCACGCGATCGCGGTGGCGAGGTGGGACTCGGATGAGCCTTTGCGCTTGCCGTTCAGCTGGAGCGGGGTGCGCCTGCATGCCTCTGGCGCCCGCTGTTTGAGGGTGGCGCTGATCCCCGCCGGCGACGGCGCGGTTTCGCTGTCGGCTGTGGATGAGTCGGGGACGAGTGTGATAGCGGTTTCCTCTTTGTTCACGCGTAGTGTCTCTATCGAGCAGATTCAAAGCCAGCGCGGGGAAGACTCGGACTCGCTGTACCGAGTGGAGTGGACTCCGCGCGCTATCGACGGCGAATCGCTAGACGGTGTGGGTTTTGCCCTGCTCGACCCGGATTCGAATGGGCGGCTTGCACTCGCGGACATCGAATCCTCACCAGCCGATGCTTACACCGTTTTCACCGATGTGCAGTCACTGCTGAGCAGCGTCTCGGAGGACGGTGGCCAGGCTCCCCAAATCGTGCTTGTCGACTGCTGTGGCGTTTCACACTTGACCTCCTCGTCGTCAGACGAAGCTGGTGAACCGCTGGACGGGAGCGGCAGCGCAGCGCTTGTGGGGGAGGCTTTGCCGCTCGAGGCCAGATCGAGCACTGCTCGTGGGTTGAAACTCATACAAGAGTGGCTCGCTGAGGAGCGGCTTGCCGACTCCTTGTTGGTGGTTGTGACATGTGGCGCCGTGGCGGCGTCGGCCGGGGAGCATGTGTCGGGCTTGGCTAGTGCGCCGTTGTGGGGGCTGGTGCGCTCCGCGCAGTTGGAGAGCCCAGGGCGGTTGGCGTTGATCGACGTCGATGAACGGCCTGATTCTTGGGAGGCACTTCGCTCGGCGGTGGGATTGATCGCTGCTGCCGACGAGTCGCAGTTGGCGATTCGCGAGGGGGTTGTGTATGCGCCGCGGCTCGTGCACGGCGCTGCCGGCGCGCTCAGCCCGCCGGGGGATGGGAGTCAATGGCGCCTCGCGCTGGCCGGCTCCGGCAGGCTGGAGGACCTGCGCGTGGTCCCCGCGCAGGGATTGACCGATACGCTCGAGCCTGGGCAGATACGGGTGGCAATGCGTGCCGCGGGCTTGAACTTCCGCGATGTGCTCACTTCTTTGGGTCTCGTGCCATTGCGTGGTGAGTGGGAGTCGATTGGCGGTGAGGGCGCCGGTGTGGTGATCGATGTTGGCCCCGGGGTAGACGATCTGGCGCCTGGTGATCGCGTGATGGGGCTGTTCAACAGCGCTTTCGCGCCGGAGGCGCTCACCGACCGTCGCTTCATCGTCGCGATGCCGCAGGATTGGTCGTTTGCACAAGCGGCGACGATGCCAGTGGCGTTCTTGACCGCCTACTACGGTCTCGTAGATCTTGCAAAGCTCAAAGCCGGTGAGCGGGTGCTCATACACGCTGCCGCGGGCGGCGTCGGTATGGCCGCTGTGCAGCTCGCTCGCTGGCTCGGCGCCGAGGTGTTGGGCACCGCAAGCCCCGGTAAGTGGAGCACGCTCAAAAGACTTGGGTTGAGCGACGCGCAGATCGCTTCCTCACGCGACTTGCAATTCAAGGAGCGCTTCTTGGCGAGCACCGACGGAGACGGTGTGGATCTCGTCTTGAATTCGCTTGCGAACGAGTTCGTGGATGCCTCGCTCGAGCTCGTATGCGAGGGCGGGCGGTTCCTGGAGATGGGTAAGACAGACATCCGTGACCCTGAGGAGGTCGCCAAGCGATGGCCGGGGGTTTCCTATGGTGCGTTTGACGTGCTCGATGGGGGTCCGGAGCGCATCCAGAGCATGCTGGTGGAGCTTGTGGAGCTGTTTCGGCAGGGCGCGTTGGGTCATCTCCCAATCAATGCGAGAGATGTGCGTCGTGCGCCTGAGGCGCTGCGTTTTATGGCTCAGGCACAGCACGTCGGAAAGATCGTCCTCACCCTTCCCAAGTCTGAGGTAGCGAAGGACGGTACGGTCCTGATTACGGGTGGCACCGGTGTCTTGGGAAGTCTGGTCGCGATGCACTTGGCCGAGCGTCACGGGGTGCGCAGCCTGGTGCTTGCAAGCCGGCAGGGACTCGAGGCGCCAGGTGCACGGGAGCTTCAGGCGGCGCTGGCTCAGCTTGGCGTGGAGGTTGGGATCGTCGCCTGCGATGTGACCGATCGCGAGCAGGTGCGAGAGTTGCTCGAGTCGGTTCCAAGCCAATGGCCGCTGCGAGCCGTGGTGCACGCGGCAGGCGCGCTCGACGACGGCTCGATTACCACTTTGACGACCGAGCGACTCGACCGGGTGCTGGCGGTGAAGGTGGATGCGGCGTGGCACCTGCACGAGCTCACCCGCGACATGGACCTGGACGCGTTCGTATTGTTCTCCTCGCTGGCTGGGGTGATGGGGGCGCCTGGACAGGCCAATTACGCGGCGGCCAACGCGTTCCTGGATGCGCTTGCTGCGCACCGCCGCACCCAAGGTCTACCCGCGATTTCGATGGCCTGGGGTTGGTGGGAGCAGGCCACAGGCCTAACGGGGCATCTACGCGATGTCGACTTGGCGCGTATGCGTCGCTCGGGGATCGCTTCGATCTCCTCTCAGGAAGGCCTCGAGCTGCTGGACACCGCGTGGGGGGACGCCGACGCCGTGGCGGTCCCAGTCCGCCTGGACAACGCAGCGCTGCGCGCGCAGGCACGAGCGGGTGGGCTCCCCACGATGCTGCGTGGTCTGGTGCGCGCTGCGCCGCGTCCGCGACTGCAACGTGCAGAGGGCAGTTTGCTCTTGGAGCGGCTGCGTGGAGCGCCGGCGGAGGAGAGTCGCCGGATCGTCCTGCAAACCGTGCGCGGCGAGATCGCCGCCGTGCTTGGTCACTCCTCGCCGGAGGTGATCGATGCTCGACGTGCTCTCAAGGAGTTGGGGTTCGATTCACTGTTGGCCGTAGAGCTGCGCAACCGGCTGAATGCGGCAACCGGCATACGACTGCCAGTCACGCTCGTGTTCGACTATCCCACGGCGGTGCTGCTCGCAGACCACGTGCTGGAGACGATCAGCGGTACGCGGGCTGAGCTCGCCAGTCCAGTCGCGTCGACGGGGTCGAACGACGAGCCGATCGCAATCGTCGGAATCGGCTGTCGCTATCCCGGCGGGGTATCGTCGCCGCAAGAGTTTTGGCAGTTGATCGCCTCGGGCGGCGACGCGATCTCTGGCCTTCCGTCCGACCGTGGGTGGGATGTCGAGCGGCTGTATGACCCCGAGTCGATACGACCGGGAACTACTTACGTTCGCGAGGGGGGTTTCCTCTACGACGCGGGAGATTTCGACGCCGCGTTCTTCGGCATCAGCCCACGCGAGGCGATGGCGATGGACCCGCAGCAGCGTCTGCTGCTGGAAGTCTCATGGGAGGCTGTTGAGGATGCCGGCATCAGCCCCGATTCGCTGCGGGGAAGTCGTACGGGAGTGTTCGCGGGTACGACTGGACAGGATTACATCGCCCGCGCGCAACTGACGCCGGAGAGCTTCGCCGGATTTTTGATGAGCGGCAACTTGGCGAGTGTGCTGTCCGGTCGTGTGGCATATGCGCTTGGTTTGGAGGGTCCGGCGATTTCGGTGGACACCGCTTGCTCATCGTCGCTTGTCGCGATTCACATGGCGTGTCAAGCGTTGCGCGCCGATGAATGCTCGCTTGCGTTGGCGGGTGGGGTGACAGTGCTCGCCACGCCAATGGTCTTCGTTGAGTTCGCACGTCAACGCGGGCTCGCTCGGGATGGTCGCTGCAAGCCCTTTGCGGAGGCTGCCGACGGCACCAATTGGGGCGAGGGTGTGGGTGTAGTGTTGCTCGAGCGGTTGTCCGATGCTCAACGTTTGGGACATCCGGTATTGGGCGTTGTGCGGGGCAGCGCCATCAACCAGGATGGCGCTAGCAATGGCCTGACGGCACCCAATGGTCCTTCGCAACAGCGTGTGATCTTGCAAGCGTTGGCAAACGCTGGGCTCTCACCGCGGCAGATCGACGTCGTGGAGGCGCACGGCACTGGCACGGCGCTCGGCGATCCGATCGAGGCCCAGGCGCTGCTGGCTACATATGGACAGCAGCACGATGTCGATCGCCCTTTGTGGATCGGTTCGGTCAAGTCCAACGTGGGCCACACCCAGGCAGCGGCGGGTGTAGCTGGCCTGATCAAGACGGTGATGGCGATGCGCCATGGGGTGCTGCCCAGAACGCTGCACGTCGATGAGCCCTCCAGCAAGGTCGACTGGTCACAGGGTGCTGTCTCGTTGTTGACACAGGAGACACCTTGGCAGCGTGATGGCGAGCCCCGCAGAGCCGGTGTGTCTTCGTTTGGGATCAGTGGCACCAACGTGCATGTGATCGTCGAGGAGCCGCCGGAGCCCCAGCCGCGCGACGTCGGCGCCGATCTGAGAAGACAACTCGATCCTGTGCCGTGGGTGATATCCGCCAGGAGCTCGCGGGCGTTGCGTGCGCAGGCCGGCAGGCTGAAGGCTCGTGTGAGCGAAGACTCCGATTTGAGTGTCGTGGGTATCGGATCGTCCTTGGCGAGCACTCGCACGGCGTTCGAGCATCGGGCCGTGGTGCTGGGTGAGGATCGGACGGCGTTGCTCGAGGGCGTGACTGGAATATGCGAAGGCTCACCAAGTGGCTCTGTTATCGATGGCGTGGCAGGAGAGCACGTGGGTGCACTCGCGTTCATGTTCACCGGCCAAGGTGCTCAGCGTGTTGGCATGGGTCGGGAGTTGTATGGGGCGTTCCCCGTCTTCGGCAGGGCTCTCGATGAGGCATGTGGATATCTAGACGCTCTGCTCGAACGTCCACTGCGGGCTGTGATGTTCGGCGAGGGGGACGATGCCAAGTCGAGGGACTCGGTTGACGGCTCGGACGCGCTTGGCCTGCTGGATGAGACCTCGTTTGCCCAGGCTGGTTTGTTTGCGCTGGAGGTTGCGCTGTTCCGCTTGATCGAGAGCTTGGGGTTGCGCCCGGACTTCGTGACGGGGCACTCGATCGGGGAGATCGTAGCGGCGCATGTCGCGGGGGTGTTCTCGCTCGAGGATGCTTGTGCGCTCGTCGCTGCCCGTGGCCGTTTGATGTCGGCGATGCCGCCTGGCGGTGCGATGGTGGCGGTGCAGGCGTCCGAGCAGGAGGGCTTTGAGGCCCTGGCTGGGCTCGAGGATCAGATCGCGGTAGCTGCGGTGAATGGTCCCGACTCGATCGTGTTCTCCGGAGCGCAGGGGGCGGTGCTCGATCTGGCCCGGGAGTGGGAGGGGCGTGGACGTAAGGTGAGGCGGTTGCGTGTGTCGCATGCTTTTCACTCGCCGTCCATGGATGGGATGCTGGAAGAGTTCGGGCAAACCGTCGCTGGGTTGTCGTTCAACGAGCCTAAGGTCCCAGTTGTCTCCAATTTGACGGGTGAAGCGATAGGGGCACAGGAACTGTGCACTCCGCAATATTGGGTGCGCCACGTACGCGAGACGGTGCGGTTCGCCGATGGCGTGCGCTGGCTTGCCGGTCAAGGCGTCGGCACGTTCCTGGAGTTGGGACCGGACGGGGTACTCACCCCAATGGCAGAAGAATGTCTGACCGCGCGGAATGACGATGGCGGAGCGGTCGGGGGCGCGGAGGCGAGACGCCTGGAGGCCGCTCCAGGTGGGGAACAGCTCGCCGCCGCCATCCCGGTGTTGCGTCGGGATCGACAAGAGGTCCAGGCGCTGCTGACAGCGCTTGCCCGCTTGTGGGTACGTGGCGTGCAGGTCGAGTGGAGCGCTCTATTCGGTGACTCGAGCGCCGAGCGTGTCAACCTGCCCACCTACGCGTTTCAGCGTGAGCGGTACTGGATCGACGCGCCCGAACATGGTGTTGGCGATCCGGCGGCACTCGGACAAGCGCCGACCGATCATCCGTTGCTGGGCGCCGCGGTCTCGCTACCCGATGGTCGGGGATGGCTGTTCACCGGCAGGCTCTCGTTGCAGACCCACAGCTGGCTCGCGGACCATGTGGTGATGGGAATGACGCTGTTGCCCGCGAGCGCGTTCATCGAGCTCGCGCTGTACGCCGGCGCTCAGCTTGGCTGTGAGTTGCTCGAGGAGCTCGCGCTTCAAGCGCCGCTGGTGATCGCAGAGCAAGGGGGGACACAGATCGAGGTCCTGGTGGGTGAGCTCGATGAGGCAGGGCGACGAGCGGTCAGCGTTCACTCCTGTACACACACCGCTGGGGATGGCGGTTTGCCCGATGACGCTTGGAGTTGTCACGCGTCTGGAGCGCTTGCCTCTGGAGACCTTGAGCCCGTGCTCCGTGCCGGCGAGCGGTGGCCTCCGGAGGGAGCGGTTGCGCTCGACGTCGAGGGCCTGTACGACGAGTTGCTGCAACGCGATTTCCAGTATGGCCCGAGTTTTCAGTGTCTACAGCGCGCTTGGCGGCTCGATGGCGACATCTTCGCCGAGGTCTCCTTGGCCGCGTCTGAGGTCGAGCAGGCCGCTCGTTTTGGCTTGCACCCGGCCTTGCTCGACGCCGCATTCCATGCCATCGCACTTGGTGAGCCGACGGCCGACGCGGAGGTTCGCTGGTTGCCAGCATCGTTGGATGCGGTCAGGCTGCATGCTCAGGGGGTCGGTTCGCTGCGCGTGCGGATATCCCGGCAGGGAGAGAGCGCGATCGGGCTGCAGGCCTTTGACGAGGGTGGCTCGTTGGCGATCGATATCGGGTTGCTCGCGATGCGCCCAGTAACGCGTGAGCAGCTGCTTGGCTCTGGTGCCAACGATCGCCTGTTTGAGCTGTGCTGGGTTCCAGTCCCCGATGACCACGCAGGATTCGCGTCACGCGATAGATGGTCTGTGATCGCTGGAGATGAGTGGCTTACGAGCGTGTGGCAGGGGGCGGACTTCAGTAACAACGCCCACTCCAGCTTGAGCGCTCTGGTTGAGAGCGTGGATGATGCAGCTCAGGCGCCGGAGGTGGTGTTCGTGTGCTGTCCCGGCGCGGTAGTGGGAGACCACCTGGAGAGTGCTTGCGACCGCGTCCGCTCCGAAGCGCACACCACTGTTTTGTGGGCGCTGGAGCTGATTCAGCAGTGGCTTGCCGAGGAGCGGTTTGCGTCCTCGCGACTAGTGTTGCTCACGCGGGAAGCGCTTGCGGTGGGTGAGCAGGATCGGCTGGAAGGACTTGTGCATGCCCCGGTGTGGGGACTTGTTCGCGCTGCTCAGTCGGAGAATCCGGGACGTATCGTCCTGCTGGACCACGACGGAGCACTCTGTTCTGCGGATTTGTTGGTTTCAGCCATCGGCTCTGAGGAGCCTCAACTGGCGATCAGATCCAGTCGACTGCTCACACCACGCCTGAAGCGGCTGCAACTCTCACAAACCCTGCTCGAGGCGGGCATCCTGCATATGGATCCGCGGCATACGGTGCTGATCACCGGTGGTACGTCCGGGCTTGGTGCGTTGGTGGCCAGGCGCCTGGTGGAGCGCCATGGGGCCCGTTCCATTCTGCTGGCGAGTCGCAGCGGCCTCCAGTCTGAGGGCGTGCCCGAGTTTCAGGCTGAGCTGGCTGAGCACGGAGCGCAGGTGACAGTCCTCTCCTGTGATGTGTCGGATCGCGCCCAACTACAGGCGTTGATCGAGTCGATCCCCGACGATCGCCCACTCGCCGCGGTGGTGCACGCTGCTGGCGCTCTCGATGACGGTGTAATCGAGAGTCTGACACCGGAGAAGATGGCTCACGCTCTAGGGCCCAAGCTCGATGGTGCGCTTCATCTGCACGAGTTGACCGCGACGCTCGAGCTTTCGGCCTTCGTGCTGTTCTCCTCGGCGGCAGCAACGATCGGAGCCGTCGGACAGGGTAATTACGCGGCGGCCAATGCCTTCCTCGACGCGCTTGCGGCCCACCGCCGCTCGCGTGGCTTGCCGGGTGTCTCCATGGCTTGGGGTTTGTGGGGGGGAGATACCGGAATGGGGGCAGCGCTCAGTGGCGTGGATCGCTCGCGCTTGCGTCGAAGCGGCTTGCAGGCGATGACCGTCGAGCAGGGTCTTGATCTGTTCGAAGTCTCACTCCTCGCCGACTCTGCTCAGGTCGTTCCGATGGCACTCGACATGGCTGCACTACGGAGACAGGCCGACTCTCCGGTGTTCCCCGCTGTGCTTCGCGGACTTGTACGAGCTCCGCGGCGCGGCGCCGAGGACGCTGGCGCAGGCTCGTTGGCGAGCCGTATCGCCTCTGTCGAGGAGCCAGAGCGTGAAAGTGTGCTGCTTGACATCACGCTGGCTCACATCGCAACTGTGTTGGGGCATTCCTCGGCTGTGGCGATCCCGCCGCAGAGCACCTTCAAGGAACTCGGGCTCGATTCCCTGACAGCTGTTGAGCTGCGCAACGGTCTCAGCGCGGATGCTGGATTCCTGCTGCCGGCCACGCTCGTGTTCGATTACCCCACACCCAAGGCCGTTGCCGGGTACCTGCTGCAGCGCATCGACCCTGACGATAACGGCAAGGACGACCTGTTCGACGTCGAGCTTGTCGAGCTGGAGCGGAGACTTTCTGCGATCGCCTCTGAGGGAGCGGCGAAGGCCAAGGTCGTTGCCCGTCTGCAGGTGTTTCTCAGGGGACTCGATGGCGATCAGGGCGAGGTTGATGATGAGGATGTGCTCTCCGCAACGGCCGACGAGGTCTTCGAGCTGATCGACAAGGAGCTCGGCTTGGGCTCAGAAGGTGGGGGCGCGGCTGCGCTCGAGAAGGGGGGGCGGGGTGTCTGAGGAACAGAAGCTGCTGGAGTACCTCAAGCAGGTGACGGTGGATCTGCGCAAGGTTCGTCGGCGTCTACGGGAAGTGGAAGAGCGCGAGCGCGAGCCGATTGCGATTGTCGGGATGGCCTGTCGATATCCAGGTGGGGTGACTTCGCCCGAGTCGTTGTGGGAGTTGGTTGTCGACGGTGTCGATGCGATCTCCGAATTTCCGCATGACCGGGGGTGGAATGTGGAGGACATCTACGATCCCGACCCCGACCGGTTCGGTAGGACCTATGTGCGTGAAGGGGGTTTCCTCCACGATGCGCCTGACTTCGATGCCGAGTTCTTCGGGATCAGCCCGCGAGAGGCCGTGGCGATGGATCCCCAGCAGCGCTTGTCGCTGGAATTGTGTTGGGAGGCCTTTGAGTATGCGGGCCTCGATCCACTTTCATTGAAGGGTTCGCAGACCGGTGTTTTCACCGGTCTGATGTACGGGGATTACGGTGCGCAGGTCTATGGAGACATACCGGGTGACCTCGAGGGCTATATGAGCGTTGGGACCTCCGGAAGCGTCGTGTCTGGCCGTGTGGCCTTCACGTTTGGGCTTGAGGGTCCAGCGGTGACGATCGATACCGCGTGCTCTTCTTCGTTGGTGGCGTTGCATTTGGCATGCGACGCTTTGCGTGATGGTGAATGCTCGATGGCGCTTGCTGGTGGTGTCACGGTGATGTCTACCCCAGCGGTGTTCATCGACTTCTCTCGTCAGCGTGGTTTGTCTGTTGATGGTCGTTGTAAGTCGTTTGCTGATGGTGCGGATGGGACTGGTTGGTCTGAGGGTGCTGGTGTGTTGTTGTTGGAGCGGTTGTCTGATGCGCGGCGGTTGGGGCATGGGGTGCTTGGTGTGGTGCGTGGTAGTGCGGTTAATCAGGATGGGGCGAGTAATGGTTTGACGGCGCCGAATGGTCCTGCTCAGGAGCGTGTGATTCGTCAGGCGTTGGCGAATGCTGGGTTGTCGGGTGGTGAGGTCGATGTTGTTGAGGGTCATGGGACTGGTACGCCGCTTGGTGATCCGATTGAGGCTGGGGCGTTGTTGGCGACGTATGGGCGTCAGCGTGATGGTGGGGGGCCTTTGTGGTTGGGGTCGATTAAGTCTAATTTTGGGCATACTCAGGCGGCGGCTGGTGTTGCGGGTGTGATCAAGATGGTGATGGCGATGCGTCATGGTGTGTTGCCGGCGACGCTTCATGTCGATGAGCCTTCTGGTCAGGTTGATTGGGAGTCGGGTGAGGTGTCGTTGTTGAGGGAGGCTGTGCCGTGGGTTGGGGGTGAGACTCCGCGGCGGGCGGCTGTGTCGTCGTTTGGTGTTAGTGGCACGAATGCTCATGTGATTCTCGAGGAGGGCGAGCCGGCGGTTGGTGCGAGCGTGTCCGTTGGGGATGGTGTTGATACTGCTGGTGCTGGTGCTGGTGCTGTGAGTGACGGTGCTGGTGCTGGTGCTGGTGGTGTGGTTGGGGATGGTTTGGTGGATGTGGGTGTTGTTCCGTGGGTTTTGTCTGGTAAGGGTGGTGGGGCTTTGCGTGAGCAGGCTCATCGTTTGTTGGAGCGGGTTGAAGGGGATGTTGGTGTTGCTCCGGTGGATGTTGGGTTTTCTTTGGCTGTGGGTCGTTCTGTGCTCGATCGTCGTGCTGTTGTGGTTGGGGATGGTCGTGAGGGATTGTTGGGTGGTTTGCGTTGTCTTGCGCGGGGGGAGTTGGGTCCTGGGGTGGTTGAGGGCGCTTTTGGTGGTGTTGATGTGGGTGTGGCGTTCTTGTTTACCGGTCAGGGGTCGCAGCGGGTGGGGATGGGGCGGGAGTTGTATGCGCGTTTCCCGGTGTTCAGGGAGGCGTTGGATGAGGTTTGTGGGCATTTCGATGGGTTGTTGGGATGTTCGTTGCGTGATGTTTTGTTTGGTGGTGGCGATGGTGCTGGTTCTGATGGTGTGTTGGATGAGACGATGTTCGCTCAGGCGGGGTTGTTTGCGCTCGAGTTGGCTTTGTTCAGGTTGGTGGAGGATTTTGGACTTGCTCCGGATTATTTGCTTGGGCATTCCATCGGTGAGTTGACGGCTGCGCACGTGGCGGGTGTGTTTGAGCTGGGGGATGCGTGTGTGTTGGTGGCTGCGCGTGGCCGGTTGATGGGAGCGTTGCCGGAGGGAGGCGCGATGCTCTCGATCGAGGCGTCTGAGGATGAGGCACGGGACGCTTTGGAGGGCTTTGAGGGGCGGGTGTCGCTGGCGGCGGTCAATGGTCCTGAGGCGGTGGTGCTTTCCGGTGATGAGGATGCGGTGCTCGAGCTCGAGAGTTTGTGGGGCTCGCGTGGGCGCAGGACGAAGCGTTTGCGTGTCAGTCACGCGTTTCACTCGCATAGGATGGAGGGCATGTTGGAGGAGTACCGGGAGGTGGCTGGTGCTCTGAGGTTCTCTGCTCCGCGGATCCCGATCGTGTCGAATTTGACTGGTGAACCGGTGCTTGCTGAACAGGTTTGCGATCCGGGGTATTGGGTGCGTCAGGTGCGTGAGCCTGTGAGGTTCTATGACGGGGTTAGATGGATCGCGAGTAGGGGGGTGTCGTGTTTCTTTGAGTTGGGTCCCGACGGCGTGCTCAGCGCGATGACCCAGGGGTGTCTAGCCGATACTCGAGGCGTCGTTGAGGGGGATCTTTCAGATGATGGTCAGTCCCTGAAGACGGTCTCGGCGCTGCGCGGCGATCGCCCCGAAACCCAAGCGCTATTCAACGCGCTTGCCGAGGCATGGACCGGCGGAGCGTCTGTGAATTGGGCAAAAGCATTCAACGACACCAACCCACACCACGTCCAACTACCAACCTACCCCTTCCAACGCCAACGCTACTGGCTCGAGCGCGAGGCCTCCGCGGATAGCACAGTGGGTGATACGCCCACATCCGACAGTGGTTTCTGGGAGGCGGTTGAAACCGATGACGTGGGTGAGCTGGTAGGCGCGCTACGGCTGGAGGACGACCTCGAGCGCTCCTCCCTCGAGACGGTGCTCCCGGCAATGGCGGCCTGGCGACGTCGCCGCCGCGAGGAATCGCTTGCGGATGATTGGCGATATCGCATCGCTTGGAAGCGCGTGCGTGACTCGCAGAGTGCGCTCTCGGGGCGCTGGACAGTAATTGTGCCCGCCAGTTGCACCGAGGACCCATGGGTGGCTTCGTTGGTCGATGCTCTCCAGACAGGCGGGACGGAAATCAATCGGATCGACGTGGATCAGCAGACGATGCATGATCGCGATGAGTTCACGGAGCTCCTGCGGGATGCGTTGACTCCAGCGCAGAGCCAGTCCTCGGATTCGACCGAGGAAGCTTCCTTGCCGGTCGGAGGCTCATGCGATGGTGTGCTCTCGTTGTTGGCCTTGGAGGAGGATCGCCACAGAGAGTGTGACGCTGTGCCATTCGGGTTGGCGGGCACGTTGGTACTGACTCAAGCACTCGAGGATCTACAGGTGAATGCGCCGCTTTGGTTGCTTACGCGCGGAGCGGTCTCGGTCGAAAGCTCCGAGAAGTTGATGAATCCGGCGCAGGCGATGGTATGGGGACTGGGGATCGTCGTAGGCCTCGAGATGCCACAGCGTCGTAGTGGGCTCATCGATTTGCCGATCGTGCTCGACCACCGTGCTCAGCGGACGTTGTGTGCCGTTCTTGGGGGAGCCGGCGAGGAGGACCAACTCGCGGTGCGTGCCAACGGGTTGTTCGCGCGACGACTTCTGCGGGCGCCGCTTGTCGGCCGTTTGCCGGAGCGGGTGTGGAAGCCACGGGGAACTGTGTTGATCACTGGTGGAGTTGGAGGGTTGGGCTCAACTGTGGCGCGCTGGCTGGCCCACGCTGGTGCGCCACGTCTAATTTTGGCGAGCCGTCGCGGTCCGGCCGGCGATGGTGCGATGGAGCTCACGAGTGAGCTGCAAGCGCTCGGAGCGGATGTGCGCGTGGTTGCGTGCGATGTGAGCGATCGCGGCCAGCTGTCCGAGTTGCTGGCGTCGATTCCTGGGGAGCATCCGCTTGACGTGGTTGTGCACGCGGCAGGGGTGACCGACGATGGAACGCTCGAGGAGATGGGCGTGGAGAAGCTCCAAAAGACCCTGGCGGCGAAGTCCCAGGCTGCGTTGCACTTGCACGAGCTGACGAGTGAGATGGATCTATCGGCATTTGTCTTGTTCTCCTCATTTGCCGCCACCGTGGGCGCTGGTAGCCGAGGGGACTACGCTGCAGGGAACGCTTTCTTGGACGCTCTGGCCGAATATCGTCGAGCATGTGGCCTAACGGCGACATCGGTGGCTTGGGGCTTGTGGGCGAGTACCGGCATGGGCGAGTCCTCAACCGTGGTCGCTGAACAGCTCCGCCGTCGCGGAGTCTTCTCGATGGAGCCCGAGCAGGCGATCGGCGCGCTCCAGCAGGCGTTGAATCACGATGAGACGTGCGTCACGGTGGCCCACATCAAGTGGGATAGCTACGCGCCGGCCTATGCGTTCGCGCGGACACGTCCACTCATTGAAGACATGCCCGAGGTACGCGATGTCTTGACTGAGGAAAGGGCACGTTTCGAGGGGCAGGCAGCCGAGGATCTGCTGACGAGTCGCCTCTCTGGGCTGTCCGAGCGGGAGCGCGGGCGCATGGTGCTCGAGCTCGTTCGAGGTGAGACCGCGGGCGTATTGGGTCAGGTTGAGCTGAACGCGATCGGCTCTCGGCGGGCATTCAGGGAGCTTGGCTTCGATTCACTGATGGCTGTCGAGTTGCGCAAGCGGCTGCAACAGGCGACCGGGCTGCGCCTTGCCGCCACCGTCGTCTTTGACTATCCGACACCCGCCTTGTTGGCGGAGCATCTGTTGGGCGAAGCTACTCTGGGGCCCTCGCGCGCATCGGCGGTGAGGACCGCTGTGGCGCAGACGCAAGAGCCCATCGCGATCGTTGCCATGAGCTGTCGTTATCCAGGTGGGGCAAGCTCCCCGGAGCGGCTTTGGCAGTTGGTGCACTCAGGCAGCGACGGGATCTCGCCGTTTCCTACGGACCGGGGTTGGGACATAGACCGTCTGTACAACCCAGACCCCGATCATCCAGGCACTAGCTATACACGAGAAGGCGGCTTCGTAGACGACATCGGTGACTTCGATGCGGGCTTCTTTGAGATCGGCCCCAAGGAGGCGCTCGCGATGGATCCGCAGCAGCGGATCTTGCTGGAACTGTGTTGGGAGGCAATCGAGCGTGCGGGCATCGATCCGTCTTCTCTGCGTGGTTCCGATACAGGAGCTTTCATCGGCATCAATCCGAGCGCGTATGGGCTCAAGCTGCCGAGGGACCTCGAGGGATACCAAGTGACAGGAAGCGCGGGTAGCGTGATCAGCGGTCGTGTGGCCTATACCTTTGGGCTTCACGGCCCGGCCGTGTCAGTTGATACCGCGTGCTCTTCTTCGTTGGTGGCGTTGCATCTGGCATGCGGTGCCCTGCGCGGCGGGGAATGCGACTTTGCGCTTGCTGGTGGTGTGGCTGTGATGTCGACGCCCGACGCCTTCGTGGCATTCAGCCGTCAGCGTGGTTTGTCTGTTGATGGTCGTTGTAAGTCGTTTGCTGATGGTGCGGATGGGACTGGTTGGTCTGAGGGTGCTGGTGTGTTGTTGTTGGAGCGGTTGTCTGATGCGCGGCGGTTGGGGCATGGGGTGCTTGGTGTGGTGCGTGGTAGTGCGGTTAATCAGGATGGGGCGAGTAATGGTTTGACGGCGCCGAATGGTCCTGCTCAGGAGCGTGTGATTCGTCAGGCGTTGGCGAATGCTGGGTTGTCGGGTGGTGAGGTCGATGTTGTTGAGGGTCATGGGACTGGTACGCCGCTTGGTGATCCGATTGAGGCTGGGGCGTTGTTGGCGACGTATGGGCGTCAGCGTGATGGTGGGGGGCCTTTGTGGTTGGGGTCTATTAAGTCTAATTTTGGGCATACTCAGGCGGCGGCTGGTGTTGCGGGTGTGATCAAGATGGTGATGGCGATGCGTCATGGTGTGTTGCCGGCGACGCTTCATGTCGATGAGCCTTCTGGTCAGGTTGATTGGGAGTCGGGTGAGGTGTCGTTGTTGAGGGAGGCTGTGCCGTGGGTTGGGGGTGAGACTCCGCGGCGGGCGGCTGTGTCGTCGTTTGGTGTTAGTGGCACGAATGCTCATGTGATTCTCGAGGAGGGCGAGCCGGCGGTTGGTGCGAGCGTGTCCGTTGGGGATGGTGTTGATACTGCTGGTGCTGGTGCTGGTGCTGGTGCTGGTGCTGGTGCTGGTGCTGGTGCTGGTGCTGGTGCTGGTGCTGGTGCTGTGAGTGACGGTGCTGGTGCTGGTGCTGGTGGTGTGGTTGGGGATGGTTTGGTGGATGTGGGTGTTGTTCCGTGGGTTTTGTCTGGTAAGGGTGGTGGGGCTTTGCGTGAGCAGGCTCATCGTTTGTTGGAGCGGGTTGAAGGGGATGTTGGTGTTGCTCCGGTGGATGTTGGGTTTTCTTTGGCTGTGGGTCGTTCTGTGCTCGATCGTCGTGCTGTTGTGGTTGGGGATGGTCGTGAGGGATTGTTGGGTGGTTTGCGTTGTCTTGCGCGGGGGGAGTTGGGTCCTGGGGTGGTTGAGGGCGCTTTTGGTGGTGTTGATGTGGGTGTGGCGTTCTTGTTTACCGGTCAGGGGTCGCAGCGGGTGGGGATGGGGCGGGAGTTGTATGCGCGTTTCCCGGTGTTCAGGGAGGCGTTGGATGAGGTTTGTGGGCATTTCGATGGGTTGTTGGGATGTTCGTTGCGTGATGTTTTGTTTGGTGGTGGCGATGGTGCTGGTTCTGATGGTGTGTTGGATGAGACGATGTTCGCTCAGGCGGGGTTGTTTGCGCTCGAGTTGGCTTTGTTCAGGTTGGTGGAGGATTTTGGACTTGCTCCGGATTATTTGCTTGGGCATTCCATCGGTGAGTTGACGGCTGCGCACGTGGCGGGTGTGTTTGAGCTGGGGGATGCGTGTGTGTTGGTGGCTGCGCGTGGCCGGTTGATGGGAGCGTTGCCGGAGGGAGGCGCGATGCTCTCGATCGAGGCGTCTGAGGATGAGGCACGGGACGCTTTGGAGGGCTTTGAGGGGCGGGTGTCGCTGGCGGCGGTCAATGGTCCTGAGGCGGTGGTGCTTTCCGGTGATGAGGATGCGGTGCTCGAGCTCGAGAGTTTGTGGGGCTCGCGTGGGCGCAGGACGAAGCGTTTGCGTGTCAGTCACGCGTTTCACTCGCATAGGATGGAGGGCATGTTGGAGGAGTACCGGGAGGTGGCTGGTGCTCTGAGGTTCTCTGCTCCGCGGATCCCGATCGTGTCGAATTTGACTGGTGAACCGGTGCTTGCTGAACAGGTTTGCGATCCGGGGTATTGGGTGCGTCAGGTGCGTGAGCCTGTGAGGTTCTATGACGGGGTTAGATGGATCGCGAGTAGGGGGGTGTCGTGTTTCTTTGAGTTGGGTCCCGACGGCGTGCTCAGCGCGATGACCCAGGGGCGTCTAGCGGACGCTCGGGGTGGCGCTGGTGACTCGGAGGATGAGCGCGTTGCGGTCAAGGCGGTCTCGGCGCTGCGCGGCGATCGTCCCGAAACCCACGCGCTGATGATGGCACTCGCAGAGGCATGGACCAGCGGAGTAACCGTGGACTGGGCAAAAACATTCCAAGCCACCAACCCACACCACGTCCAACTACCAACCTACGCCTTCCAACGCCAACGCTACTGGCTCGCCAACGGCGGCCTTACAGCTGGAGATTCTACGTCGGCTGTACTGGATGTGCAGGAACATCCGATACTGGAAAGTGCCGTGGCCCTCGCCGACGGTCGTGGTTGGCTCTTCACGGGTCGGCTCTCGGTCAACAGCCAACCCTGGCTTGGAGATCACATCGTGATGGGCGTGGTATTGGTGCCGGGCACCACATGGGTGGATGCCGCGTTGCGGGTCGCGGAGGAAGTGGGGTGCGATCTCCTGCAGGAACTGGTGATGGAAAGACCCCTGGTGCTCTCCGACGGAGAATCGGTTGAGCTGCAGATCTCCGTCACAGAGCCAGACGATGGGGGCGGGCGTGCGATTGAGATCTATTCTCGACCGCGGGAGCACTCGGCGGATGACCCGGCAAATATTGGTGAATGGACGCGCCACGCCAGCGGCATCCTGGCGACGGCAGGCGATATAGCGGTGGAGAACGGCGTGGACGAGGAGATGATGTCGCTGGCGGGCAGCTGGCCACCGGATGGCGCCGAGGCGGTGCCGGTCGAGGCCCTATATGACTACTGGGCCGATCTGGGCATCGACTATGGGCCGGCATTCATGGCGGTGCGCTCTATCTGGCGGCGTGACGAGGAGTTGTTTGCCGAGCTATGCCTGCCTGAGCACGAGCAGGCACGAGCAGGCAAGTTCTATGTTCATCCGGCGATGTTCGACGCTTCGTTGCACGTCAGTGTCGCGTATTCCTTTACGGCCGAGCAAGTTGAAATACCCTTGGTTTGGAATGGTGTGAGCGTCCAAGGAGCCGGTGCCTCCTCGATGCGGATTCGTGTGACACGGGGGCCGGCGGGCGGACTGTCGCTCAGGGCCGTCGATGATCTCGGGGCACCGGTTGTGTCGGTGGATTCACTGGCGGTACGCGCCATAACCGCGGATCAGCTTGGGCGTGCGGCCGACAAGCGGCAAAGCTCTCTGCATCGGATGGACTGGGTGGCGGTCGCGGTCGATCAGGCGCCATCGGGTTTGAGGGGAGCGCTGGTCGGCCGGCAGGCAGCACAACTCATCGTTTCGTTGCCCGCGGCGGATGGTTCGCTCGAGGCATATACAGACCTGCGTTCGCTGTTTGAGGCGATCGAGGTCGGTGGGTCGGCTCCCGAGATGGTGACTGTGCTTTACCCCTCGGATCCCCCGCGGGCGGATCCTGGAGATCTGGCAGGTGGCGATCACGATCAAGGCGCCAACGGAGGTCTCGATGGCGAGATGATCGAGCAGATGCGCAGTGCCACCCACGCTGCGCTCGAGCTGATCCAAGAATGGCTTGCCGACGAGCGTCTTTCGCGGTCTGGTCTGACATTTGTAACTCGTAATGCGGTTGCTTTGCCCGGCGAGGGTGTGGATGGTCTTGCCCAAGCTGGGATCTGGGGACTGGTTCGCTCTGCCCAGACGGAGAACCCAGGCCGTCTGCTGCTAGTGGACATTGACGACGAGCAGGCGTCGTGGGAGCTACTGCCCAGTGTTGTTCATGCCGCCCAGATGCGCGACGAGTCGCAACTGGCCATACGCAAAGGCAGCGCGTTCGCGCCTCGTCTTGCGCCGGTTTCACTGGACGATGACGCAACCGCCGAGGCGAGCGTAGCTGGTGAGAACGGTGCGGTCGCTCCCAAGTCGTTTGACCCGGATCGGACCGTGCTGATCACCGGCGGAACCGGTGGGTTGGGCAGACTTGTGGCGAGGCACCTGGTGGCCCGGCGCCGAGCTCGCCATCTTCTACTTACGAGCCGTCGCGGCGGCGAGGCGGAGGGTTCGACCGAGCTTGTGCGCGAACTGGAAGATATGGGTGCTCAGGTGAGCATCGTGGCTTGCGACGTGGCTGAGCCAGACCAGGTAACCGCACTTCTCTCGACGGTGCCAGAAGAGCATCCGCTATGCGCCGTGGTACACGTCGCGGGGGTGCTCGACGATGGCGTGGTTGGCTCGCTCACGGCGGAGCGGGTCGATCGTGTGCTCGCCCCCAAGGTGAGTGGCGCGTGGAATCTACACCGCCTGACCGAGGGTCTGGATCTCTCTGATTTCGTGTTGTTCTCCTCCGCCGCCGGGGTTCTGGGTGGAATGGGTCAGGCCAATTACGCCGCGGCCAACGCTTTCCTGGATGCACTGGCGGCATATCGACGCGCCCGTGCTCTGCCGGGCGTCTCATTTGCATGGGGACCGTGGAGCACCGCGAGTAGCATGACGGGCAATCTCGCTGAGATGGATAGCACGCGTATGGCACGGTCGGGTGTCGCGCTTCTATCCGAGGCGGAGGGCTTTTACCTCTTCGACCTTGCATACGGACGGGAGGAGCCGCTATTCGTTCCCGTACGTCTCGATAGAGCGGCTCTAAGCGCCCACGCAAGCGGACGCGTGCCGTCGATGCTGCGCGGCATGGTCCGTCCATCGACCCGTCATGTCAAGAGCGGCGAAAGCGGCGCTCTGGCAAAGCGCCTGGCCACAGCTCCGGCCCACGATCATGAACGCATTCTGCTGGATGCCGTACGTACTCATGCGGCGAGCGTTCTCGGATACGCATCCTCGGACGCGATCAAGGCGACGGAGTCGTTCAAGGAGCTTGGGTTCGATTCGCTTGCGGCAATCGATCTGCGTAACCGCCTGAATGACGCAACCGGAGTCAGCCTGCCGGGCACGCTCATCTTCGATTATCCGACGCCGAGAGCGCTCGCGGGATATCTGCTTGAAAATGTGGCCCCTGACGGCACTCATACCGCTGTCATATTCGATGCGGAGCTCGACAAGTTGGAGCGGCTGCTCGCGACGGCAGCCTCGGATACGTCCAGCCGCTCGAAGATAAGGACGCGCCTACAGACGATTCTGGGCGGATTTGATGAGAACGGTCATTCCGAGGGAGACATGTCGGTGGCTGAGCAGATGAGCACGGCGACGGCCGACGAGGTACTTGACTTCATAGACAAGGAACTACGATAAAAGTGAGTGGACTGATGCAGCGGTTCTTGGTTTCGAGTGAGTGCGGTCGCAATGAGTGACGACGCGAGGGTCCTTGACTATCTAAAGAGGGTTACCGTCGATCTGCACGACACTCGATCGCATCTCAAGCAGCTAGAAGAGCGGGATAGCGAACCGCTTGCGATCGTTGGCATGGGTTGCCGTTACCCGGGCGATGTCTGCTCGCCGGAGGATCTGTGGAAACTACTTGTTGCTGGCGAAGATGCGATCGGAGGCTTCCCGACAGATCGCGGTTGGGACCTCGAGCGCCTATACGATGCCGATCCGCAACATCGAGGGACGAGCTACACCCGTGAGGGAGGATTTGTGGACCACGCGTGTGAGTTTGACGCCGGGTTCTTTGGCATCAGCCCTAGAGAGGCGCCGACGGTCGACCCTCAACAGCGCTTGTTGCTGGAAGTCAGTTGGGAGGCGCTGGAAGACGCCGGTATAGATCCAGAGTCGCTCCACGGCAGTCCTACCGGTGTGTTCACCGGCGTGATGTATCACGACTATGCGATAGCGGTGCCTGGACCGATCTCGCTCGAGCTGGAGGCCTCGGTGGCGGCGGGGATCGGCGGCAGCATCGTGTCCGGTCGGATTGCCTACACCCTGGGACTCGAGGGTCCGGCGGTGTCGGTCGACACAGCCTGCTCCTCTTCACTTGTAGCTCTGCATTTTGCATGTCAAGCCTTGCGTGCGCAGGAGTGTCCACTGGCGCTTGTGGGGGGTGTCACGGTCTTGTGGTCTCCGAAGGTATTCGTGGGGCTCTCACGCCAGCGTGCCCTTGCACCGGACGGTCGGTGCAAGTCCTATGCGGACAGCGCCGACGGAACGGGGTGGAGCGAGGGTGCGGGCGTGCTGGTGTTGGAGCGCCTGACGGATGCCCAGCGGCTGGGTCATCGCATCCTTGCGACTGTGCGAGGGAGTGCGATCAACCAAGATGGCGCAAGCAATGGGCTGACCGCTCCCAACGGACCCTCTCAGCAGCGCGTCATCCGCCAGGCGCTTCTCAACGCGGGTTGCTCCGCGGGACAGGTGGACGTCGTGGAGGGCCATGGCACGGGGACGCGCCTGGGCGATCCGATCGAGGCGCAGGCGTTGCTGGCCACCTATGGCCAGGCTCATCCCGAGGAGCGGCCATTGTGGTTGGGATCCTCCAAGTCGAACATCGGACATACGCAGGCTGCCGCGGGTGTGGCCGGCGTGATCAAGATGGTGATGGCGATGCAGCACGATTTGTTGCCGCGCACGTTGCACGTAGATCAGCCGTCTCGGGAAGTCGACTGGTCGGCGGGGGCGGTGTCTTTGCTTACCGAGGAGGTTGCCTGGGAGCGAGGAAGCGAGCCGCGCAGGGCGGCAGTGTCCTCCTTTGGCGCGAGTGGCACGAACGCTCACGTGATCTTGGAGGAGGCTCCGGCGCTCGAGAATGGCACTCCTGTCGAGGGCGATGGTATGGAGGCTGCGCCTGCAGTGTTCGAGACGGGCTCGGTGCCGTGGGTGCTGTCGGCAAGGGGAGAGGATGCGCTTGAAGATCAGGCGCGGCGGTTGCTCGAGCATGTGCAGGGCGCTTCTGGCTTGGACGTCCTAGACGTGGGCTTTTCGTTGTCGTTACGCCCTGCCCTCGAGGATCGCGCGGTGGTAGTTGGTGCTGAGTGGGAGCGGTCGATCGAGGGTCTAGGCGGGTTGGCACGCAGCCGGTCTGTGCCGAATGTGGTGCGTGGGAGTGCGACTGGTGAAGACGGTGGAGTCGTGTTCGTCTTCCCGGGCCAGGGTTCGCAGTGGGATGGGATGGCGGTCGAGTTGTTGGACAGCTCGCCGGTATTCGCCGAGCACATGCGTGCATGTGCCGATGCGCTTGCACCGCACCTGGATTGGTCGCTCGAGGATGTGTTGCGGGGTGCGCCCGGCGCGCCGTCGCTCGAGCGTGTCGACGTTGTCCAACCAACGCTGTTTGCGCTGATGGTTTCGCTGGCTGAGCTCTGGCGTGCGTGTGGGGTGTACCCGACGGCGGTGGTCGGTCATTCCCAGGGCGAGATCGCCGCCGCATACGTGGCGGGCGGATTGTCGTTGAAGGACGCCGCTCATGTGATCGCGGCGCGCAGTCGCGCATTGGTCCAGATCGCGGGGGAGGGAGGGATGATGTCCGTCGCGCTGCCCACCGAGGAGGTGCAGGGGCGCCTGCGGCAGTGGAATGACTCTCGCGTTGTAATCGCGGCGGCGAATGGGCCGGCGTCGGTGGTTGTCTCAGGCGAGCTGGATGCACTGGATCTACTGCGCAAGCAGTGGGAGGAGGAGGGCGTCAATGTTCGTGCGATCCCGTCCTCGGTGAGCGGCCATTCTCCGCAAGTAGAGCCGCTGCGAGACGAGTTGCTGGTTGAGCTCTCTTCGCTTGCACCCAGCGCTGGCGAGGTGCCGTTCTACTCGACCGTGAGCGATGGCTTGCTGGACACAGCACAACTGGATGGGGATTACTGGTATCGCAATTTGCGTGACACCGTGCGGTTCGACACGACCATGCGCAAGGTCCTGGAGGACGATCACAGGGTGTTCGTTGAGATCAGCACGCATCCCGCGTTCACGGCCACGCTGCAGGCGATCGCCGAGGAGACACTCGACGATCCGGGTGAAGTTTCGGTCGTTGGCTCTCTACGTCGCAACGAGGGTGGAAGTGAGCGTTTCATGCTCTCGCTGGCAGAGGTGTTCGTCCGCGGCACGGACGTCGACTGGACAAGTGTGCTTGGTGGACGGGACGCCAGACGAGTGAAGTTGCCCACCTATGCGTTCCAGCGTAAGCGCTACTGGTTGGATCCGTCGATGGAAGCTGGCGAGATGGGATCGGCCGGCTTGAAGGCCGTGGAGCACCCGTTCTTGCGTACCGCTGTGAGACTCGCGGGCGAGCGAGGGTGGCTGTTCACTGGCAGCCTCTCTTTGCAGACTCATCCTTGGCTTGCCGATCACGCCGTTATGGGCATCGTGATTCTGCCCGGGACCGCGTTTCTGGATCTGGCGCTGCGCGCGGCAAGCGAGGTGGGCTCTGAACTGGTGTCCGAGTTGATCTTGGAAAGCCCGCTGGTGTTGGAGGAGGGTCGGGCGGTTCACTTGCAGGTCTATGTCGGCGAACCAGACGACACCGGCAAGAGGGCAATCGGCATTCACTCGCGCCCGGAGGGGGTTGCCGAAGAGGGGATGGACGCGGAAGAGGAATGGACGCGCCACGCCAACGGTGTGCTTGCGCCCGCCATGGAGACCCGCATTGCTACCGACACAAACGGGCACTCGATGTCTCTGGATCTCGCGACATGGCCTCCAGTTGGCGCAGAGGCCGTCGAGCTCGATGACTTCTACGAGCGCGGCGCCGAGCTCGGTGCCGACTTTGGGCCGGCTTTTCAGGGCTTGCTGGCCGCCTGGCGTGCCGGAGATGAGGTGTTTGCCGAGGTTGGGCTGGCTGAGGATCAGTCGATACATGCTGGCTCCTTTGGGATGCATCCGGCCCTGCTCGATGCTGCTCTGCATTCCGTCGGCGCGCTAGCCGACCAGCGCGGATCCCAAGCGGGTGAAGCTCCCCGGCTGCGCCTTCCCTTCTCGTGGAGCGGCGTGCGGCTGTATGCCTCAGGGCAAGCTTCGCTGCGGGTCAAGCTGCGGCGCGAGTCTGATGACTCCGTGTCGCTGATGCTGGCCGACGAGTCGGGACAGTTGGTTGCATCGGCGGATTCACTGGTTCTACAAAGCTTCACCGAGGAGCAGTTGCACAGCGCAAAGAGCGGCTACCACGAGTCGCTCTTTCGCGTTGAATGGATAACGATCCCAGTGGACCCGATGGGACCCGCGATGGCGACCCCGTGGATGGTGCTCGGCGCCGAGGGGGCCGGAGTGGCGGGTGCCCTCGCGGCTATCGATCCAAGCGTTGGAGTGGTGGCGGACCCGCGATCGTTGGGGGAGATGCTCGACGGTGGTGCCGCGGTTCCTGAGGTGGTGCTACTCGATTGCACTCATTGCCACACCGGCGCCAGCTCGGGCGTATCCGCCAACGGACAACCGGCAGCGGACTCGACGGGGACGGACTCGACGGGGACGGACTCGACGGGGACGGACTCGACGGGGACGGACTTGACGGGGACGGACTTGACGGAGAGAGTGATAGAGGGGGCGCACGAGCAGACGCGGCGCGTGCTGGACGCTATGCAGCAGTGGTTGGCCGACGAGCGCCTGTTGTCTTCGCGACTGGCGATCGTGACTGAGAGCGCCGTGGCGGCAGGCCAGGATGACGCCGTCCCGGGTTTGGTCCAAGCGCCGATCTGGGGTCTGGTGCGTTCCGCGCAAACCGAGAACCCGGGCTGCTTTGTACTGATCGACGTCGACGGACAGGATGCGTCGTTTGCTGTATTGCGCGAGGCGATCGTCACGGATGAGCCACAGATGGCTATCCGGGCGGCCGAAGTGCTCACGCCTCGTCTCGCTCGTGTGACGCGCGCCGATGACGGCGGCCCCTCTGAGGGCAGTGTGCGGCGCATCGATCCGCAAGGCTCGGTCCTGATCACGGGGGGTACCGGGGATCTTGGTGGATTCCTTGCGAAGCATCTGGTGGCCCAGCATCGGGTTCGTAGCTTGATATTGGCCAGCAGACGTGGACCGCAGGCGCCTGGGGCGGCCGAGTTGGAGGCGGAGCTCAGAGAGCTTGGCGCCGTCTCGGTGGTCGTGGTTGCCTGCGATGTCGCCGATCGTGAGCAGTTGAAGGCCTTGGTGGAATCGGCGCCGCGCGAGTATCCCCTTCGCTCGGTCATTCACGCGGCGGCGACGCTTGACGATGGCGTAATCAGCTCCCTCACACATGAGCGACTTGACGGCGTTTTGGCGGCGAAGGTGGACGCTGCTTGGCATCTTCACCAATTGACAGAGCATCTCGATCTCTCGGCCTTCGTGTTGTTCTCCTCGGTAATGGGTGTCATCGGTGGGCCGGGTCAAGGCAACTACGCGGCTGGAAACACTTTCCTCGACGCATTGGCGGCTCATCGTCGTGCGCTGGGCCTCGTCGGCACATCGATGGCATGGGGAGGATGGGCGGCTGCGAGCATTTTCACCCGCTTGGATGAGGCCGATATAACACGCTCTGCTCGTATGGGCATCGGCGGACTCATGACCCAGGAGGCGCTGGATCTGTTCGACGCGGCGTATGCCGTCGACGAGGCGTTGTCGGTCCCTGTGCGTTTGGATACTGCGGCCTTGCGTTCGAGGGCGAGGGCGGGCGTCATGTCACCCCTGTTGCACAAGCTGATCCGTGTGCCACCTCGCAGCTCGAGGGACAGAGCGGGGTCGCTGCGCAAGCGATTGCTCGCGACCCCCGAGGACGAGCGTGAGAGTGTGATTTTGGAGGTAGTGCTGGGCGAGGTCGCGACCATCCTCGGGCACGCTTCTCCACGGGCGATCAATTCCAAGAGCGCGTTCAAGCAGCTCGGCTTTGATTCCCTCGGGGCTGTGGAGTTGCGCAATCGCATGAATCTCGCGAGTGGATTGCATTTGCCTTCCACGCTTGTGTTCGATCACCCAACGCCGAGCGCGCTCGCCGGACATGTACTGACGCGGCTGTTCCCGGATAGGCAAGAGACCGATCGCGACCCCGACGAAGCCGAGATCCGCAGGGCGCTTGCGACGATTCCACTCGATCGCATTCGACAGCTTGGCTTGATGGACATGTTGCTGCGACTTGCCGATCCCGCAAGCGATGCACAGGGGCGCGACCCCTCCGGCGCTGACGGGCAGGCAGTGGCCTTTGGCGATCAGGTGAAGCTGATCGACACGATGGACGTCGAGGAACTCGTCAAGCAGGCGATGCAAGGCACCAATGCCCCAATTCCTGAGGTCGAGGAGTCGCGGTGAGCGCACTCCCAGACCAGCTGGCAGAGGCGCTGCGCACGTCTCTGAAGGAGACCGAACGGCTGCGGTATGAGAACCAGCAGCTGCTGGCGGCCTCGAGTGAGCCGATTGCGATCGTGGGTATTGGCTGCCGCTATCCGGGGGCGGTGGCTTGCGCAAGCGACCTGTGGGAGCTGGTTGCTGGCGGTCGCGATGCGATCGGCGAGTTTCCAAGCGATCGCGGTTGGGATCTGGATTCTCTCTATGACCCCGATCCCGACCATCCCGGAACCAGCTATGCCCGCAACGGCGGATTTCTCTATGACGCGGGCGACTTCGATACAGAGTTCTTCCAGGTCAACCCTCGCGAGGCGCTGGGGGTCGATCCCCAGCATCGACTTCTCTTGGAAGTCTCGTGGGAGGCGCTCGAGGATGCCGGCGTCGACCCACTCTCGTTGCAGGGCAGCCGGACTGGGGTGTTCGTGGGCGCCATGTATCACGACTACGGAGGCGACCCTAGGATGTTGCCGGCGGCTCTCGAGGGATACCTAGGGGCAGGCAGCACCGGTAGTGCGGCGTCGGGGATGGTGTCTTACGCCTTTGGCTTGGAGGGACCGGCGGTCTCGGTGGATACCGCGTGCTCGTCCTCGCTGGTGGCGTTGCACCTGGCCTGTCAGGCGCTGCGGCAGCGGGAATGTTCGCTGGCCCTGGCAGGTGGAGTGTCAATCGCGGCGACACCGGGAATGTTTGTGCTGTTCTCGCGTCAGCGTGGTCTGGCGCCGGATGGGCGCTGCAAGGCATATGCGGATACGGCTGACGGCACTGCACTGGCTGAGGGTGTTGGCGTCGTGGCGCTCGAGCGTCTGTCTGACGCGCACCGCCTTGGTCATGAGGTTTTGGCCGTTGTGCGTGGCAGCGCCGTGAACCAGGATGGGGCGAGCAATGGGTTGATGGCACCGAGCGGCCCGTCTCAGCAGCGGCTGATTCGCCAAGCGCTTGCCAGCGCGGGACTGTCGGCGGCACAAGTCGACGCGGTCGAGGGTCATGGGACCGGTACAAGGCTCGGGGACCCAATCGAGGCGCATGCGTTGCTGGCTACGTATGGGCAGCACCGTCACGCCGACAGACCGCTTCGGCTTGGCTCGATCAAGTCCAATATCGGCCATTCCCAGGCCGCCGCGGGCATGGCTGGGGTGATCAAGATGGTGATGGCCATGCGGCATGGTGTGTTGCCGAAGACGCTACACATCGATCGGCCCTCTCAGGAGATCGATTGGTCGGCCGGTGCGGTGTCGCTCTTGAGGGAGGAGACGGTTTGGGAGCGAGGGGATGAGCCGCGTAGGGCCGGAGTGTCGGCGTTTGGGGCCACTGGCACGAACGCTCACGTGATCCTGGAAGAGCCCCCGCCTGTTGAGCGGGAGGTCGCCGAGCCAAATGGAGTCCTCGCTCCCGCCGGTGTCTCGCAGTTGGGCCTGGTGCCATGGGTGTTGTCGGGCAAGGGGGAGAGCGCGCTTGGCGATCAGGCGCGACGTTTGCTCGGCCGTGTGGAGGGGGCCCCCGACTTGGACGTGCTGGACGTCGGGATCTCGTTGTTGTCGCGATCTGTCTTCGAGGATCGCGCGGTGGTGATTGGCGACAGCCGCGAGCGGTTGTTGGAGGGCCTTGGTGCCCTGACGCAGGGCCGGTCTGCGCCCAATGCCGTGCGTGGTGTGTGTGACACCGCGGGAGTTGTTCCGATGGTGGCGTTCTTGTTCACCGGTCAGGGTGCTCAGCGCGTTGGCATGGGCCGCGAGCTGTATCGACAGCTTCCGCTTTATGCGCACGCGTTCGACGAGGTGTGTGCGCATCTGAATGAGCGTTTGGGTTGCTCGCTGCAGGATGTCGTGTTCGGAGATCGGTCTGGTGTTGAGCCACGGTCCTCGACGGACATTCCCATGGATTCGACACCGTCGGAGCTGCTCGACCACACGGCATTCGCCCAGGCCGGGTTGTTTGCGCTCGAGGTGGCGCTATTCAGGCTCATCGACAGCTATGGGGTACGCCCTGACTTCCTGATCGGCCATTCGATCGGTGAGCTGGTTGCCGCTCATGTCTCAGGGGTCTTCTCGCTGGAGGATGCCTGCACACTCGTTGCCGCGCGCGGGCGGTTGATGGGTGGACTGCCTGAGGGCGGCGCGATGGTGGCGCTGCAGGCCTCAGAGCGGGAGGCGCTTGCCCTGCTCGAGGGTCTGGAGGATCGCGTGGCGCTGGCGGCGGTCAATGGACTGACTTCGGTGGTCCTATCCGGCGATGAGGAGGCGGTGCTGCAAGTCGCTGAGATCTGGGAGGGGCGTTCGCGTAAGACCAAGCGACTGCGCGTCAGTCATGCGTTTCACTCGCCACGGATGGAGGGGATGTTGGAGCAGTTTGGGCAGCTCGCGGGAGAACTGTCCTTCAAGGCACCGCAGATCCCGATCGTCTCCAATCTCACCGGCGAGCTGGTTACAGCAGAACAGATCTGCTCCGCGGAGTACTGGGTGCGCCATGTGAGACAGACAGTGCGCTTTGCCGATGGGATCGCCTGGCTTGCGGGTGAAGGTGTGCGCTGCTTCGTCGAGCTGGGCCCCGATGGTGTGTTGAGCGCTGCCAGCCACGAGATCTTGGCTGGCGAGCCGCATGCAAACACCCAGCAGGAGCCTGCACAGATTGTGGCGACCCCCCTTTTGCGCTCTGGACAACCGGAGGGTGAGACATTGATGAGGTCGCTAGCCGCGGCCTACGTTCAGGGAGCGCAGGTCGATTGGGCAAGCATGTTCGCTGCCACCGGTGCCAGGCAGGTAAAGCTGCCCACCTACCCGTTCCAGCGAAAGCGCTACTGGCACAAGCCCGGCTCGCGCGCTGCCGACGCTGCGTCGCTGGGTCTGCGCGAGGCTGAGCACCCGCTGTTGGGTGCCGCTGTTGCTCTGGCGGGCAGCGAAGGGATGATGTTCACCGGACGTCTCTCGCCGCAAACTCATCAGTGGCTTTCGGACTATGTGGTCGCGGGCGTTGTGATGGTGCCGGGCACGGTTATCTTGGAGCTTGCCTTGCACGCCGGCGCTGAGATCGGTTGCGAGGGGATCTCGGAGTTGATGCTCGAGGCACCCATGGTCCTGAATGAGCGGGACGCGGTGCAAATCCAAGTGATGGTGGGTGAGCCGGACGGGCTCGGCGCGAGGTCTGTGAGCGTCCACTCGCGTGTGGAAAGCGGAGCGCTCGATGACTCTTCGCTGTCGCATAGCTGGACGGGCAATGCAAGTGGGACGCTCGTGCCGCGCGAGCGCTTGACTCTCGAGCAGGCCGGCGAGCTTGCCGCGGACAGCTGGCCTCCCGAGGGTGCGTTTCGCATCGAGGCCGACGCCATCTATGACCGGCTGGCCGAGCTCGGGTTGGATTGTGGGCCAGCGTTCCAGGGTCTACGGACCGCCTGGCGGCGAGGAGCCGAGATCTTCGCCGAGGTGTCGCTGCCGGAAGATGAGCAACCGCAGGCTGCGCTGTTCGGAATGCACCCGGCATTGCTCGATGCGGCGCTGCATGGCGTGATGGCGAGCCCAAGCGAGGCTGAGGCAGCCCCACAGGAGCGGGCAGTATGCCTGCCGTGCCTGTTGAACGACGTGACCGTACACGCCACTGGCGCGAGCTCACTGCGAGTTCACCTGTCTGCGGCGGGAGAGGACGCCGTCTCGTTGGTGGCCGCCGATGAGACGGGCGCGGTGCTCGCCACCATAGGGTCGCTGGTGCTGCGGCCGGTCTCCGAAGAGCAGCTCGCCGACGCTCGCCGAGTCTCTCACGAATCGTTGTTCCACCTGGACTGGATCGCGACTCCAGTGGCCTCGCAGGCTGCTCCGGGCAGCTGGGCGGCGCTCGGTTCCAACGCCGAGGAGATAGTGGCAGCGTTCGAGACGACCTCCAGCCCGGCTGGCGGCGTGAGCGTGTATACGGATCTCGCGGCGTTGGGTGAGGCGATCGATGGCGGTGTGCAACCACCCGAGACGGTCATGGTGTGCTGTCCGCTCAATCTCGAGGATGTTGGGGCGTTTGAGCCTGGAGGAATGCTCGAGCGGGCACATGCGGTCGCCCATGAGACGCTCGAGCTGGTGCAGGCATGGCTTGTGGATGAGCGCTTCTCGGCTTCCCGGCTGGTTCTGATCACTCGCGCTGCGGTGGCAGCGCGAGTGGGCGAGGAGGTGAGCTTGGCGGCGTCCCCCGTCTGGGGGCTGGTCCGTTCTGCCCAGGCTGAGGATCCCGGCCGTTTCGTGCTTGCGGATCTCGACGGCGAGCGGGTGTCATCGAGCACGCTGGCGGCGGCACTTGCCTCCGATGAGCCACAGCTTGCGATACGCGAGGGCACGGTGTTCTTCGCTCGGCTTGGGCGCACGGGGTCCGGGGAGTCCGCCGCCTTGACACCGTCCACCGAGGACTCGAAGGCTCGCGGTGAGAGCACGGTGTTGATCACCGGCGGTATGGGCGAGCTCGGTGTGCTGGTGGCGAGGCATCTGGTGATCGAGCACGGTATGCGTAACCTGGTGATCGTCAGCCGGCGCGGCCGAGAGGCGGCGGGTGCGGATGCGCTAGAGGCGGAGCTGACCGAGCTGGGTGCGCGAGTGACGATCGTGGCGTGTGATGTGTCGATCCGCGAGCAGGCTGCATCGTTGATCGAATCGATACCGGCCGATCGGCCGCTCGGCATGGTGGTTCATTCCGCGGGCGTTCTCGACGATGGCGTCATCGGCTCCCTGACACCGGAGCGGATCGACCGCGTGTTCGCTCCGAAGGTGGACGCCGCTTTTCACCTGCATGAGCTCACAAAGGACATGAACCTGCGGGCATTCATCATGTTCTCGTCAGTCGCTGGGACTCTTGGCACACCCGGTCAGGGCAACTATGCAGCGGCCAATGTCTTCATGGATACGCTGGCGGCATATCGGCATGCTCAGGGTCTCCCTGCTGTATCGATGGCGTGGGGAGGATGGGGGCAGCTCAGCGACATGACAGGTCGCTTGAGCGAAATGGATGTAATGCGCATGCAACAAACGGGGGTCGGTGTTCTCTCCGCCGAAGAAGGTCTCGAGCTGTTCGACGCGGCGCTCAACACGGGCGAGGCTACGGTGGTTCCGGTTCGGCTGGATCCGAAGGCGTTGCGAGCCCGAGCCAGGCAGGGAGCACTGCCGACACTTCTGCATGGACTGGTGCGCGTACCCGTGCGCCAGGTACAGACAGCGGGGAGAGACTCGCTGCGCGAGCGTCTGGCGGGCCTGCCGAGCGAGGAGCGTGAGCAGGTGGTGCTCACTTTTGTGTGCGGCGAGGTAGCCACCGTGATTGGGCATTCCTCGCCGGACGCCATACAGGTGAACCGGGCGTTCAAGGAGCTCGGGTTCGACTCGCTGCTGGCGGTGGAGCTGCGTAACCGGGTCAATTCCGCGTGTGGCTTGCGACTGCCCACTACGCTGGTGTTCGACTATCCCACTCCAGCCGCGCTCGCACAACACCTGCTGAGTGAGCTTGGCGGCGTCAAGCTCGAGGCGCTGTCGTCTACAACGATCGAGAGACACGTTGAGGAGCCTGTGGCGATTGTGGGCATGAGCTGCCGCTATCCCGGCGGAGTGCGCTCGCCGCAGGAGCTTTGGGAGCTGGTGGCCTCCGCCACAGATGCGATCGGCGCCTTCCCGACCGACCGTGATTGGGACCTGGGGTGGTTGCACGACAACAATCCGCAGAACGTCGATACGAGCTATGCACGCGAGGGCGGGTTCGTCTATGACGTCGCGGAGTTCGACGCGGAATTCTTTGGTATCAGTCCCCGTGAGGCGCTTGCGATGGATCCCCAACAGCGGCTGCTGTTGGAAGCCTCCTGGGAAGCGTTCGAGGACGCTGGCATGGATCCCAATGTGCTGCGCGGCAGTCAGACAGGGGTGTTCGCGGGCATTGGCGCCGCTGCATATGGCAGCGAGGCGGCGGCCGAGTCGGAGGGGGTGGCCGCTCTGCGCGTCACGGGCGCGCTCGGCAGCATGGCGTCCGGCAGGATCGCCTACACCTTCGGCTTGGAGGGTCCCGCCGTATCGATCGACACGGCTTGTTCCTCCTCCCTTGTCGCGGTGCACCTCGCCTGCGGCGGGCTGCGTTCAGGCGAATGCTCGCTTGCGCTGGCAGGCGGTGTCATGGTGATGCCCACGCCGGATCAGTTCATCGAGTTCGCCCGCCAGGGGGCACTCGCCTCCGACGGGCGCTGCAAATCCTTCTCGGCTTCGGCCGATGGGACCGGCTGGGGAGAGGGTGTCGGGATGGTGTTGCTGGAGCGCCTCTCCGATGCGCGTCGTTTGGGCCATAGAGTGCACGCCGTCGTCCGCGGCAGCGCCATCAACCAGGATGGCGCGAGCAATGGCCTTACGGCCCCCAGCGGCCTGGCGCAGCAGCGGGTGATCCGTCAGGCGCTTGCCAACGCCGGTCTTTCCGCGGCTGACGTCGATGTGGTGGAGGCGCATGGGACGGGCACGCGATCTGGGGATCCGATCGAGGCTCACGCGCTCCTGGCTACCTATGGGCAACAACGTGACCGGCCGTTGTGGCTTGGCTCGATCAAGTCGAACATCGGTCATACCCAACAGGCGGCGGGGGTTGCCGGTTTGATCAAGATGGTGATGGCGTTGCGCCATGACCGCTTGCCGCGAACGCTACACGCCGAGGAGCCCTCCCAAGAGGTCGATTGGTCTGCTGGCTCGATTTCACTGCTGACCGAGGAAGTGGATTGGCAGCGCAATGGCCGGCAGCGTAGGGCAGGCGTTTCTTCCTTTGGCGCTAGTGGGACGAATGCGCATGTGATTGTGGAGGAGGCGCCTGTTTGGGGTGGGTTGGCTGTGGGTGTGGGTGGTGTTGCTGGTGGGGAGTTGGGTGGTGGGGAGTTGGGTGTGCCTGTTGAGGGGTTTGGTGGGGTGGTGCCGTGGGTGTTTTCTGGTCGTGAGCGTGGTGCTGTGCGGGCTCAGGCTGGGCGGTTGCGTGGTTTTGTGGGTGCTGGTGTGGATGTGGGTGTGGGTGATGTGGGGTTTTCGCTTGCTGGTCGTTCTGTTTTTGAGCATCGTGCGGTTGTGGTTGGGGGTGGTTGTGATCGGTTGATGGCGGGGTTGGATGTTTTGTCTGTGGGTGGGGTTGCGCGGGGTGTGGTTGAGGGTGTGGCTGGTGGTGGGGGGAGGGTGGCTTTTCTGTTTACTGGTCAGGGTGCTCAGCGTGTGGGTATGGGTCGGGAGTTGTATCGGACGGTTCCGTTGTTTAGGTCTGCGTTGGATGAGGTTTGTGTGGAGTTGGATGTGCATTTGGGGTGTTCGTTGCTTGAGGTGTTGTTTGCTGGTGAGGGTTCTTCTGTTGGGTGTCTTTTGGATGAGACGATGTTTACGCAGGCTGGTTTGTTCGCGGTTGAGGTGGCGTTGTTCAGGGTTTTGGAGGCGTGGGGTGTGCGGCCTGATTATTTGTTGGGTCATTCGATTGGTGAGTTGGCGGCGGCGTTTGTGGGTGGGGTGTTTTCGTTGGTGGATGCCTGCAGGTTGGTGGTGGCTCGTGGTCGTTTGATGGGTGCTTTGCCTGTGGGTGGTGCGATGGTTGCTGTGCAGGCTGGTGAGGGTGAGGTGCTCGAGTCGTTGAGTGGTTATGAGGGTCGGGTTGCGTTGGCGGCGGTGAATGGGCCTGAGGCTGTGGTTCTTTCGGGTGATGAGGATGGGGTGTTGGAGCTTGCGGGGTTGTGGCGTGAGCGTGGGCGTTTGGTGAAGCGGTTGCGGGTTAGTCATGCGTTTCATTCGCCGAGGATGGAGGGGATGCTCGAGGATTTTGCTGAGGTGGCTAGTGGTGTGTCGTTTAGCGCGCCGAGGATTCCGGTTGTGTCGAATGTCACGGGTGGGCTTGGGGGTGAGGAGTTTTGTTCGCCGGAGTATTGGGTTGGGCAGGTGCGTGGGACGGTGCGTTTCGCTGATGGGGTTGGTTGGCTTGGTGCTCAGGGTGTTCGTAGTTTCTTGGAGTTGGGTCCCGATGGTGTGCTCAGCGCGATGACAATGGAATGCTTTCGCGATACAGCAGAAGCGGGTGAGGGTGATCGCCGGACTGTTGTTTCTCTTCTGAGCGCGGAGCGTCCCGAGACGCTTTCGTTGATGGGCGCGCTCGCTGAGGTGTGGACGCACGGAGTGCCCGTCGATTGGGCAGGAATGTTGGGCGAATCGGGCGCCAAACAGGTGGCGTTGCCCACCTACCCATTCCAACGCCGACGCTACTGGCTAGAGAGCCCGGTCTCGGGTCATCCAGGCGGGGGGACCGTGAGCGCCAACGGACGGCCAGTGGATGGTGCGGAGAGTGAGTTCTGGGACGCGGTTGAGCGCGAGGATCTCGAGGGGCTGCTCGATGTATTGGGTCTGGATGATGAGGACGAGCGCGGTTCGTTGGATGCTCTACTGCCGGGTCTCACGGCCTGGCAGCGGCGCCACCGTGAGCGCTCCACGGTCGATAGCTGGCTCTATCGAGTGCAGTGGAAGCCGATCGCTGCCTCGGTTTCGGTGCCGGTGCTGTCAGGGGCGTGGCTTGTGGCGGTGCCGAGCTCCCTCGGCGAGGACCCGTGGATCGCGACGTTGCTCGACACGCTCGAGCGGTGCGGCGCTCATGTCATGGTGGTGCATCTCAAGGCAACGGCTCAGCCACGCGAGGAGCTCATCCAGCGCCTACGCGGCGCGGTGGATGGAGTGTCCGATGAGTTGACGGTGAGCGGTGTGATCTCGTTGTTGGCGCTCGCGCAAGAGCCCCATTGTGAGAGCGCCTACGTCCCCGAGGGCTTGGTTGGGACGGTGACACTCGCACAGGCGCTTGGGGAGATGGATCTGAGGGTGCCGTTGTGGCTGCTCACGCGAGGGGCAGTGTCGGTGGCTCCCTCGGATCGGGTTTGTGCTCCGGTGCAGGCGCAGACCTGGGGGTTGGGTGCCGTGGTAGGGCTCGAGCACCCAGAGTATTGGGGAGGACTGATCGATCTTCCTGAGACGTTGGAAGAGAGGGTTGGGTCTTTGCTGGTTGGCATGCTCGCCGGCGCCAGCACCGAGGACCAGCTTGCGATTCGTGCTAGCGGTGCGTTCGCGCGGCGGGTGGTGCGAGCGTCTGCCCGCGAGGACGTTGGCGGCGATGCGTGGACGCCGCCGACGGGCACGGTTTTGATCACCGGGGGGACCGGTGGTTTGGGTGCGCACGTTGCGCGCCTGCTTGCACGAAACGGGGCGGAGCACCTGCTGCTTCTCAGTCGTCGCGGAGTCGATGCTCCTGGCGCCGCCGAGCTGCAGGCTGAGCTGACAGGTTTGGGTGCGGAGGTCACGATTGCCGCGTGCGACGTTGCCAGCCGTGAGCAGCTTGCGATGCTACTCGGCTCGCTTCCCGAGGATCGACCGTTGAGCGCTGTGGTGCATGCCGCCGGAGCATCCCTGCACGGGCCGCTCGATTCGCTGACGGTGAGCGATCTAGAGCAGGCACTGTCGGCGAAGGCACAGGGTGCCTTGAACCTGGATGCGCTCACAGAGGATCTCGATCTATCGGCTTTCGTGCTGTTCTCCTCGATCGCGGGTACGTTCGGGTCAGGATTGCAAGCGTCTTACGCCGCGGCGAACGCATGCCTCGATGCGCTCGCCTCCCAACGCCATGCGCGTGGTCTGTCTGCGACGTCGGTGGCGTGGGGTCCCTGGGCGGGCGAGGGAATGGTGAGCGCCGACTACGACGCCGGCGATGCCTTGCGTCGCCGCGGACTCGATCTGATGGAGCCGAGTGTCGCGCTCCAGGCACTCCAGGCGGCGCTGTTGGGAGAGGACGCGTTTGTCGTGGTAGCGGACGTTCGCTGGGAGACCTATGCCCCACTCTTCACCATCGCTCGCCCTCGTCCACTGATCGAAGACCTACCCGAGGTGCACGCCGCGTTGGGAGCGACCGTATCCGCTGAGCAGAAAGAGGCGCTCGAGCTGCGAGAACGCCTAGAGGCGGCAGCTCCCGAGCAACGCCAGCAAATGCTGTTCAACATCGTCCGCGCCGAGGTCGCTCGTGTATTGGGACACACCACACCTGAGAGCATCGACCCCAATAGACCGTTCATGGAGCTCGGCTTCAACTCGATCATGGCTGTCGAGCTGCGCAACAAACTGGATGCCGCCACCGGGCTGGGGCTGCCGGCCACACTTGTGTTCAATTATCCAACTACCGTCGCGCTGGCAGATTGTCTGCTGGAACGGATGGTCGAGGAGGAAATCTTCGATCGAGCTCCGGTGCGCCACGAGCTCGAGAAGTTGGAGGATGCGATTGCCGGTTCTGAGATGAATGACGGCGAACGGACACAGGTGCGCGAGCGACTGAACGCGCTTCTCGCTCAGGTGGACGGAGCGAGGGGAGTGGGGGAGGAGAGCGATGGGCGTCTCTCTGGCCAGGAGCTCGGCGTCGCACAAGAGATCCGCTCCGCTACGGCGGAGGAGATTATCGGCATCATAGATAGACAGTTGGGTACGCATTGATGGTGTATCACCAATCGGGGGGATGCGGCCATGACCGTTGATGAGGAGCAGCTCCTCGAGTATTTGAAGAAGGTGACAATCGAGTTGCACGATGCTCGTGCGCAGGTCGGGGAGCTCGAGAGCGCGGCACGAGAGCCGATAGCGATCGTTGGGATCGGCTGTCGCTACCCCGGATATGCACAATCGGCAGAGCAATTGTGGGATTTGCTCGTCGATGGAGGTGATGCGATCTCGAAGTTCCCGTCCGATCGCGGTTGGGACTTGGACAGCGTTTATAACCCAGATCCTGAGGCGTCGGGTACCAGCTATGCGGATGAAGGTGGCTTTCTGTACGACGCCGGTGAGTTCGACGCCGGCTTCTTTGGGATTGGGCCGAGCGAGGCGATGATGATGGATCCCCAGCAACGTTTGTTGCTGGAAGTGGCGTGGGAGGCAATTGAGAACGCCGGCATCGATCCGATGTCGCTGCGCGACAGCCAGACGGGGGTGTTCGCGGGCGTCGCCATGCAGGATTATGGGCTGTGGCTGATGAACGCGTCGTTGCCGGATGAGCTGGGCGTCTACACCGCCACCGGCAGCGACACGAGTGTGCTCTCCGGCCGCGTAGCTTACGTACTGGGACTGAAAGGGCCGGCGATGACCGTCGAGACGGCTTGCTCGTCATCGCTTGTGGCGCTGCATCTGGCCTGCCGTTCGTTGCGTGTGGGCGAGTGCTCGTTGGCGCTGGCCGGCGGAGTGACAGTTCTGTCCACCCCCACCGCGTTTGTCTCTATGAGCCGCCAGCGCGGTCTCTCGCCCGACGGACGCTGTAAGTCGTTTGCGGCTGCCGCCAATGGAACGGGGTTCTCGGAGGGTGCGGGTGTTGTGCTGCTCGAGCGTCTCTCCGATGCCCAGCGACTCGGACACGAGGTGCTGGCGGTCATTCGTGGCAGCGCGGTCAATCAGGATGGAACGAGCAACGGCTTGACGGCGCCCAGCGGACGCGCTCAGCAACAGGTGATTCGCCAAGCACTGTCCGCCTCGGGTCTGGCCCCAGAGCAGATCGACGCGGTTGAGGCGCACGGGACCGGCACGATGCTGGGGGATCCGATCGAGGCTGAGGCGCTCCTGGCTACTTACGGTCGCAAACGTCCGGACGAGCGACCGCTATGGCTCGGTTCGATCAAGTCGAACATCGGTCACACTTTGGCGGCTGCCGGCGTCGCCGGCGTGATCAAGATGGTGATGGCCCTGCGGAATGAGCTGCTGCCAAAGACTCTGCATGTGGACGAGCCCACCGACAAGGTTGACTGGAAACAGGGAAAAGTGTCGCTGTTGACCGATGCGGTGCGGTGGCCACACGACAGCGAGCCTCGCCGTGCCGCGGTGTCCTCCTTCGGGATGAGTGGGACGAATGCGCATGTGATTGTGGAGGAGGCGCCTGTTTGGGGTGGGTTGGCTGTGGGTGTGGGTGGTGTTGCTGGTGGGGAGTTGGGTGGTGGGGAGTTGGGTGTGCCTGTTGAGGGGTTTGGTGGGGTGGTGCCGTGGGTGTTTTCTGGTCGTGAGCGTGGTGCTGTGCGGGCTCAGGCTGGGCGGTTGCGTGGTTTTGTGGGTGCTGGTGTGGATGTGGGTGTGGGTGATGTGGGGTTTTCGCTTGCTGGTCGTTCTGTTTTTGAGCATCGTGCGGTTGTGGTTGGGGGTGGTTGTGATCGGTTGATGGCGGGGTTGGATGTTTTGTCTGTGGGTGGGGTTGCGCGGGGTGTGGTTGAGGGTGTGGCTGGTGGTGGGGGGAGGGTGGCTTTTCTGTTTACTGGTCAGGGTGCTCAGCGTGTGGGTATGGGTCGGGAGTTGTATCGGACGGTTCCGTTGTTTAGGTCTGCGTTGGATGAGGTTTGTGTGGAGTTGGATGTGCATTTGGGGTGTTCGTTGCTTGAGGTGTTGTTTGCTGGTGAGGGTTCTTCTGTTGGGTGTCTTTTGGATGAGACGATGTTTACGCAGGCTGGTTTGTTCGCGGTTGAGGTGGCGTTGTTCAGGGTTTTGGAGGCGTGGGGTGTGCGGCCTGATTATTTGTTGGGTCATTCGATTGGTGAGTTGGCGGCGGCGTTTGTGGGTGGGGTGTTTTCGTTGGTGGATGCCTGCAGGTTGGTGGTGGCTCGTGGTCGTTTGATGGGTGCTTTGCCTGTGGGTGGTGCGATGGTTGCTGTGCAGGCTGGTGAGGGTGAGGTGCTCGAGTCGTTGAGTGGTTATGAGGGTCGGGTTGCGTTGGCGGCGGTGAATGGGCCTGAGGCTGTGGTTCTTTCGGGTGATGAGGATGGGGTGTTGGAGCTTGCGGGGTTGTGGCGTGAGCGTGGGCGTTTGGTGAAGCGGTTGCGGGTTAGTCATGCGTTTCATTCGCCGAGGATGGAGGGGATGCTCGAGGATTTTGCTGAGGTGGCTAGTGGTGTGTCGTTTAGCGCGCCGAGGATTCCGGTTGTGTCGAATGTCACGGGTGGGCTTGGGGGTGAGGAGTTTTGTTCGCCGGAGTATTGGGTTGGGCAGGTGCGTGGGACGGTGCGTTTCGCTGATGGGGTTGGTTGGCTTGGTGCTCAGGGTGTTCGTAGTTTCTTGGAGTTGGGTCCCGATGGTGTGCTCAGCGCGATGACAATGGAATGCTTTCGCGATACAGCAGAAGCGGGTGAGGGTGATCGCCGGACTGTTGTTTCTCTTCTGAGCGCGGAGCGTCCCGAGACGCTTTCGTTGATGGGCGCGCTCGCTGAGGTGTGGACGCACGGAGTGCCCGTCGATTGGGCAGGAATGTTGGGCGAATCGGGCGCCAAACAGGTGGCGTTGCCCACCTACCCATTCCAACGCCGACGCTACTGGCCGGAGGGCTCGCTGACGTCCCCCAATTCGGTCGATGGCGGTTCGATCGCGGATGGACGATCGGGGAACGATCTTGAAAGCGGGTTCTGGGACGCGGTTGAGCGCGAGGACCTGGAGGGGCTGCTCGGTACGCTGGGATTGAAAGAGAAGAGGCAGCGCTCTTCTTTGCTTGATCTGCTGCCGAATCTTTCGGCTTGGCGGCGGCGTAGTCGTGAGCGCTCGATTGTGAACGGTTGGTGTTATGAGCTGCGATGGAAGCCGATCGCTGCCGCTTCGCTGCCGACGCTCGCGGGGAGGTGGCTCCTGGTTGTGCCTGGTGCTCTGCGCGAGGATCGCTGGGTTGCGATGTTGCTCGATGCGCTGCAGCGGCGTGGCGCTGATGTCGTGGTGGTGCATTTCGATGCGGCGGAGGAATCGCGTGAGGATCTTCTTCAGCGCCTGCGCGCCACAACGGATGGGATGTCCGATGGGATAGTGGACGGAGGACCTGACGCCGCGCCGGTCGATGGCGCGATTTCGCTCTTGGCGCTCGACGAGAGCCGTGGCGATGCCTGCCCGAGCGTCCCCGAGGGTCTGGTTGGGACAGTGGCGCTGGCACAAGCCCTCAAAGACATCGATTTGCGGGCGCCGCTGTGGCTCATCACACGAGGCATGGTGTCTGTGGTTCCCTCCGATCGGGTCTGCAATCCCCTCCAGGCGCAGATCTGGGGGTTGGGTCTTGCGATCGGGCTTGAAGATCCACAGCGCTGGGGGGGCCTGGTCGATCTTCCCGAGACGTTTGAGGAGCGGGTGGGGTCTCTACTCGTTGGCATGCTCGGCAACCGCAACGGCAACGGCAGCAATAATGGCGAGGACGAGCTCGCGATTCGCGGTACCGGTGTGTTCGCGCGGCGGCTGGTGCGATTGCACGATCGCGAGGACACCGCCGATGAGGCGTGGACTCCACCCGCGGGCACGGTGCTGATCACGGGTGGCACCGGTGGGTTGGGTGCGCATGTCGCGCGCTGGCTCGCGCGGGGCGGCGCCGATCACCTGTTGCTGGTCAGTCGTGGTGGAGCTAACGCTCTCGGCGCTGAGGAGCTGCAAGCCGAGCTCGCAGGTTTGGGTGCGGAGGTCACGATTGCCGCGTGTGACGTCGCCGACCGTGAGCAGCTCTCGAAACTGATCGAGTCGCTTCCCGAGGATCGACCGTTGAGCGCTGTGGTGCACACCGCGGGAGCGTCCGTGAACGGGCCGCTCGATTCGCTGACGGTGGACGACTTGGAGTTGGCGCTCTCGGCAAAGGCGCAGGGGGCCTTGAACCTCGATGCGCTCACCGAGGATCTCGATCTATCGGCGTTCGTATTGTTCTCCTCCATCGCCGGCACGCTTGGGTCGGGATTGCAGGCGTCCTATGCCGCGGCGAACGCATGCCTCGATGCGCTCGCCGCCCAACGTCGTGAGCGCGGTCTCCCCGCTACGTCGATAGCGTGGGGTCCCTGGGCGGGTGAGGGCATGGCAGCGAATAACGTCCTTGGCGAGGCCATGCGCCAGCTAGGACTCGATCGCATGGACCCGAGCCTGGCGATCGATGCGCTCCAGGCGGCGCTGTTGCGCGGGGACACATTCGCTGTGGTAGCCGATATTCGCTGGGAGACCTACGCTCCACTCTCCACGGTTGCCCGCAGGCGCCCGCTGATCGAAGACTTGCCCGAGGTTGCCCTGCAGGCAACAGGATCTGGCGAACCTCAGGCGGGGCGCGAGCTGCGAGAACGCCTGCAGGCTGCTTCCGCGGAGGAGCACCGGCAGATATTGCTCGAGCTCGTATGCACCGAGGTCGCCCGCGTACTAGGACATCCCACCCCTGAGGCAATCGATCCCAACCGACCATTCGTGGAGCTTGGCTTCAACTCACTGATGGCCATCGAGTTGTACAACCGATTGAATGGAATAACCAATCTGCGGATTCCCGCCGTGGTCATGTTTGAGAGTCCGACGCCGGACGCGTTGGTTGCCTATATCGATCTGCGACTGGCCGAGCTCTCGCGCGACGGTAGGACCGGGCCGGATCTGAAGGATTTCGAGAACGCCGAGGATCCGTCGGCGCAAGCGGATTCGTCAGGCACTCTTACTGCGATGTTCCGTGAGGCTCATGACGGCGATGTTGTCGACCAGTTCATGGACATGCTCATGACGGCTTCGAAGTTCCGGCCCGCGTTTTGCACGGACTCTGCCTGTGACATCAACCAGGAGTGGGCGACGCTCGCCGAAGGTCCGGCGCCCAACAACCTGATTTGTCTGCCGAGTGCGTTTGCGCCATCCGGACTTCATCAATATGTGAGGTTCGCCAAGGCGTTCCGGGGTAACCGCACGGTCATGGCGCTCGCATTGCCAGGATTCGCACGGGGAGAGCGTCTGCCCGAAAGTTTTGAGGCGGCTGTCGAGGCACTGGCTGTGGCGGTGGAAAGGCGCAGCGACGACGGATCGTTTGTGCTGGTGGGGTACTCCTCAGGTGGATGGCTTGCGAACGCGATCGCGAGCCGCCTCGAGCGCGAGGGAAAATCCCCAGCCGCCGCCGTGGTGCTGCTCGACAGCCTCCCGGCCGCGCGTGGCGCGTCGGTCGTAGCCCTGCGGGCTGCGCTTGGCGATGTGCTGACAGATGAGATGCTTGGCTTCATGAACGACCATCGCCTGACAGCGATGGGTGCCTATATGCGCCTGTTGGCCGATTGGGCTCCGCTCGACATCGATACGCCGACGCTGTTCGTGAGGGCAGGCGAGCCGCTGCCGGCAGTTGCGGCGGGGATCGAGACCGAAGCACGCTGGGAGCCAGATAGCAGCGAGATCGAAGTGCCGGGCAACCATCTTACGATGATGGAGGAGCACGTCGATGCAACGGCGCATGCGGTTCAGGAGTGGCTGTCAAACACATTCGACGGGAGCCTAGAGGCACGTTGAGGCTCAGTGGCTGTCGTATAGAGCCGATCGTTGAGGGCTCAGTGGCTGTCTTATAGAGCCAATCGCCTACTTGCCCTGCCAACGTGGCGCGCGTTTCTCCGCGAACGCGCTCATCCCCTCACGCAGGTCATGCGACTCAAATGAGGCGCGTCGCAGCTCGATCAGTTCGTCTTCGAGGTCCTTCGGCAGCGTACCCTGTGTACGCAGCAAGTCTGCGATCACGCGCTTGTTACCGGTTTGTGAGAGGGGTGCATTCGAGGCGAGCTCACACGCCATGTCAAGCGCCGCCTGCTCGAGCTCGCCGGCGGGGGCGAGGGCGTTGACGAGTCCCCACCGCAACGCGGTGTCGGCGTCGATGTAGTTGCCCAGTAGGAACAGCTCACGGGTACGGGGTACCCCGATTGCGTCGATGAAGCGGCGAAGTCCCGTGTGTGAGTAGACAAGGCCCAGCTTGGCGGGTGGCATGCCGAGCTTGATCCGCTCGGTGGCTATGCGCAGGTCGCACGCGAGTGCAAGCTCCAGGCCGCCGCCGATCGTGTGCCCCGGCAACGCCGCAACGGTGGGGAACGGGAAGTCCTCGAGCGTCTGGATCGCCTCGGTGAAGGGATGAGCGACCAGTCGCTCGGCCTCTTCCTGAAACCGTCCATCGGCGATCTCACCGATCTCATAGCCGGCCGAGAACATCCCGTCCGAGCCGGTGACTATCACGCAACGCGTTTGCGCTTGGGAAGACACGAGCTCCCCGAGCACCGCTGAGATCGCGTCGAGGATCTGTTGGTCAAGCGCGTTGCGCTTGGTCGGGTTGACGATCGCAAGGCGGGCGACGCCTTGCGCGGGACGGTCGACGATCAGCTTGCCGTCGGCGAACTCGGATTGTGGTGCATCGGATGACATCAAAAGCTCGCTTCGATGGGTTGTGGATTGGGTTGGTTTGGCTATAAGATCTCTTGCCGTGCTAGAAATCATCCCTTTCACAGAGACGGATGCCGGTTTCATGTACTTTGAGCAGCCTGGAGAGCCGTGGAGCATACATGTTGAGATCCACGTCGCCGGCCGTCTGGACCCCGAGCGTTTGCTGTCCTCCGCACGTGTCGCGTGCGAACGTCATCCGATGGCGCGGGTGCGCCTTGCCCCCTTCAGTCCGCGCGACCACACCTATCGGTGGGAGGTTCAAGACCATGTCGATCCTCCTGATCTGGAGGTCGTTGCCTGTGTCGATGAGCAGGCGTTCGCGAGCGTTCGCGAGCGTTTATTGGAGACCCATCCGAGTTTGGATGCGGCACCGCCCTTCAAGCTCGCTCTCATCCACCGCCCCCAGGGCGATGCGCTGATCCTGAATCTCCATCACGCCGCATGCGATGGTGTGAGTGCGGTACGGATCGTGACGTCGATCTGGCGCTCTTATGCCGGAATAAAGGATCCAGTGCCCGCGTTCGATCCGCTGCAAGCGCGTGACCTACGTTCGCTCGTCGTTCCCCCTACGCGTAGAGAGCGCCTGCGGCGCATGGCCAAGTTGCGCCCCATGCTTGCCGAGAACGGCTCACCTTATGTGCGCGTTGCACCGCGCGGAAGCGGCGGGTCTGGCAACGGGTTGTGTCTGCTTTCGTTCGATGAGCAGGAGACAACCATTATCGGCAATCGGCGGAGCGAGACATCGACGATGAACGACGTGCTGCTCGGCGGTCTTGCGCTTGCCATTCGGCGTTGGAATAGTGGGTATGGTGCTGCCCCCGGAAGGATTTCGATGATGATGCCGGCGAATATCCGTGCACCGTCGTGGTCGAGTGAGGTGTTGGGTAACTTTGTGTCTTCTATTCCGGTTTCTGTCCCACAGGCAGAGCCGGACTGCCTGGAGGAGATCGTCTCGGCTGTAACGAAGCGCACTCGCAAGGCAAAGCAGGATCGCTCGGCACATGCCTTGATAGATGTCATCACGACGTTCTTGGGGAGGCTGCCGGTCAGGTACAAGCACAAATGGGAATCGCGCATACCGAAGACGCGTGAGCGCATGGAATACACCGCGATCCTTTCGAATCTCGGCCGTCTGACTCTCCCGGATCTGGGTGGCGAGGCCGGGTCGGTGCAGGCCGCATGGTTCTCCCCGCCCGCCCGCTTTACGCGCGGTTTCGCGATCGGGGCACTCTCGCTGGGTGGCCGCCTGCAGTTTGCGCTGCGCTACCACCGTGCCCTCTTCGACGACGACGCGGCGGCGGATTTCACCCAGCTTTATCGTGACACTCTGCTTGCCGAGCAGGACGACAGCTCGCCGTGGCCCACGAACGGCAGTCCTTCAATGGCGCGCGATCGCGCCTATCTTCGGGCGGAGTCGCTTACGTAGCGAACCGTGTCGAGCCTGAGTAGCTCGGGGCAGCGGGGGATGGGAAGCAGCGGGGGATGGGAGGTGCAACACGCGCAAGGGTCAAGCTCGGGCCTATTCGAGGACTACAAGCGTGTCGCCCTCGCTGACGGCCTGGCCCTCCACGCAGAGGATCTCGACGACCTTTCCGGCGTCCTCGGCCTCGACCGGCATCTCCATCTTCATCGACTCCAGGATCGCAACGGTGTCGCCCTCCGCGATCTCGTCGCCGATGGCGCACTCGATCTTCCATACCGTGCCGGTGATGTGAGCCTCTATCTCAGCCACGCGTGAACCTCCGAGAATGCCGATGTCGGTAACGGTGGGGGACAATAGCCATCGTGTCCGACCGATGACGGCCTCTGAGCTCGATCAACGCGTTACGAGCGTAGAAGTGCTTGCGATTGTTGCCGCCTACAACGAGGCGGAGCGCATTGCGGCGACGCTCGCGGCGCTCGCCGAGGCGTTTCCGGGCGCCTGCGTATGGGTGGCCGACGATGGCTCGTCTGACGCTACGCAAGCCATCGCCGAGACGTGTGGTGCGAGCGTTGTGCGTAGCGAGCGGATGATTGGCAAGGGAGCAGCCGTCACGCTTGCGGCACGTGAGGCGTTGCGGGCCTTCGCGCAAGAGGCGCCCGCGCGGATGAGCGGGATGGGCGGCGAGAGCGGGATGGGGCCACGCCTCGGCGAGGACGATTGGCTGAGCGGGGACCCGGTGGTTTTGCCAAGCGAGGACCCGGTGGTGCTGCTCTGCGACGGCGATTTGGGCGAGTCGGCGAGGCTGTTGGGCCCGTTGGTGCAGGCGGTGATCGTCGGGGACTCGGACATGGCGGTGGCGAGCTTCGCCAAGCGGGTCGGCGGGGGGCTTGGGTTGGCGGTGGGCTTCGCCGGGTGGGCTATTCGCCGCCGCTGTGGCCTGGAGCTGAGGGCACCGATATCGGGGCAGCGGGCGTTGCGCGCGAGTGTGCTCCTACGGGCGCTGCCGTTCGCGGAGGGGTTCGGGATGGAGATCGGCATGACGATCGACCTCGCGCGAGCGGGCGCGCGTGTGGGGGAGGTGGAACTCGATTTGTCTCACCGCGCCACAGGTCGCACATTCGGCGGGTTCCTGCATCGTGGACGTCAGCTCGTGGACTTCGTACGCGTATATTTCGCGAGGCGGCGATGATCCTGGCGATCGATCAAGGGACGACGGGTACGACGTGCATCGTGTTCGACGAGCGGGCCGAGCCGGTGGGCCGTGCTTATCGCGAGTTTGGCCAGCATTTCCCGAGACCCGGTTGGGTGGAGCACGACGCGCGGGAGATCTGGGATGTGACACACGCGGTCGCGGGCGAGGCGCTGGAAGATGCTGAGGTCCGCCCGGGCGATCTGGTGGCGGTTGGCATCGCCAATCAACGCGAGACCGTGTGCGTGTGGGATCCCTCCACGGGCGAGCCGCTGCACAGGGCGATCGTCTGGCAGGATCGCCGTACGGCCGAGCGTTGCGAGCAGTTGCGGGCGGCCGGCCACGAACAGCTGGTGCGCGAGCGCACGGGACTCGTGCTCGACCCTTACTTCTCGGGGACGAAGATCGAGTGGTTGCTAGGCAACGTGGAGGGGCTGCGCGAGCGCGCGCGCGAGGGGCGGGCGGTGTTCGGCACGATCGACGCGTGGCTGCTGTTCAAGCTGACAGGCGAGCACGTCACCGATCCGTCCAATGCGTCGCGCACGATGCTGTATGACATCGTGGCGGGACGCTGGGACCCTGAGCTGCTGGAGCTGCTTGGCGTACCCGAGCGCTCACTGCCGCGGGTGGCGACGAGCGCGGGCACGCTCGGCATCACGCGGCCCGAGGCGCTGCACGGTCATGCCGTGCCGGTGGCGGGCGTAGCGGGCGACCAGCAGGCGGCCCTGTTCGGCCAGGCGTGCATGGACCCGGGCATGGGCAAGAACACGTATGGCACCGGCTCCTTCGCGCTGCTCAACGCGGGCTTCACGGCGCCGGCACCCGAGCCCGGGCTGCTGAGCACAGTTGCTTGGGGCATCGGTGGGTCCAGCGGGGACTCCTCCATCGGCGACTTCGTCGGATCGCCTGTTTCGCGGGCGGCGCCCGCCGCCGGTCGCGCGATGACATATGCGCTCGAGGCGTCGATCTTTGTGACCGGCGCCGCCGTACAGTGGCTGCGCGACGGTCTCGGAGTGATCGAGCGGGCGAGCGACACAGAGGCGCTCGCGGCCTCGCTCGCAGGCAACGACGGCGTGTACTTCGTGCCGGCGCTGACGGGGCTCGGCTCACCGCACTGGGACCCGTATGCGCGTGGCACGATCGTGGGGTTGACGCGTGGCAGCGGACGCGCGCACCTGGCACGGGCCACACTGGAGGCGATCGCCTACCAAACGGTGGATGCGCTTCAGGCGATGGCACGTGCATCCTCCGAGCCTCTAAGCGAGCTGCGTGCCGATGGCGGCGCCACCGCCAACGCGTGGCTGATGCAGTTCCAGGCGGATGTGCTTGGCGTGCCGGTAGTGGTGCCCGAGATCGCCGAGACAACCGCCCTCGGCGCCGCCTATCTTGCGGGCGTCGGCGTAGGCGTGTGGACGGTCTCCGACGTGCGCGACGGCTGGCGTGAGGGCGCAACGTACGAGCCGCGCATGGGCACCGGCGAGCGCGAGGTGCTGCTTGCGGGATGGGCCGATGCCGTCCGTCGTGCACGTCTCCGATGACGATGCTGTTCCGGCCGGTACATGTACCGGCCGGCCACGCCGCGCATGCGCGGCGTGGCACCGCGCCGCATGCGGCGCGGTGTTCATGAAGGGAACGCGTAACTTTGCGTGGCCGGCGATGTAGAGCCCTATATATGAACGAGTTGGTGCCGATGCGCGAGCAGGTCTATGCCGACCCGCGTCCCAAGGAGTACTTCGACCGCTTTCACGAGCGTTCACGTACGCGCGAACCCGACTGGGCGTATGAGCTGGTGCGCCTGCTCACCTCGTTGTACGCCTACACGTTCTTCAGAGCCCGTCCGATCTCCACGGAGAAGGTGCCGGGCTCGGGTGCCGTGATCCTCGCGCCCAATCACTTCAGCTTCATGGACCACTTCCTGATGGGCTGCTATATCCGCCGCAAGGTGCGTTTCATGGCCAAGTCGCAGCTGTTCAGCGGGCCGATGCAGTTCATCTACACCCACGGTGGTGTGTTCCCGGTGCGTCGCGGGGCTCGCGACGAAGAGATGTTCGTGACCGCCAAAGCGATCCTCGCGCGCGGCGGGGCGATCACGATGTACTGCGAGGGCGGACGCTCGCGCGATGGCAAACTCGCCGATCACGCCAAGGCTGGCATCGGTCGCCTGGCGCTTGAAACCGGCGCGCCGATCGTGCCTATCGCGATTCACGGATCGAGCCGCATCCGCAACTGGAAGCGTCTGCAGTTCCCGAAGGTGACGATCCAGTACGGCGATGCGATCCGCTGGGAGCCCGTCGAGAACGCCACACGCGAGCAGCAGCAGGCGGTAGCCGATGAGGTACTCACCGAGATCAAGGGTCTCTATGACGGCCTCGAGCAACACGGCCGCAAGGGCGCCTTGCGCCGCGCGCGCGAGCAGCGCCGGGCCGAGCGCCGCGCCCGGGTCAAGGGCGCGGCGACTGCTTGACGGGGAGTCGCCGAAGGCCTCAGGGCCGGCTTGGTGCGACGTGTCGGGGGACGCTGAGGAGGGGGAGGTACTTCTCTATTTCAAAATTTTGCGATGGTATATACAGACATATCCACAATGGTAAAATTTCAAAAAAAGAGATATACCCTCCGCTCCTTTACATCTGCTCCTCAGCGACCGTATCCGCTCTCTCTCAGGACGTCATCCCGACGAACTGGCCGCCGGTGACGTTCAGCACCTGACCATGCACGTAGTTGGACCACGGCGAGCACAGGAAGAAGACGCCGCCCGCCGCCTCCTCGGGCGTGCCGGGACGGCCGAGGGGGATCAGCATCGAGGCCATCCCGCGCATCTGCTCGGGGATGCCGAGCTGCACCTTCTCGCCGCCGATCTCCATCGTGTTGTCCTCGACCTTCGCGGCCGTGAGGCGCGTGTCGATGAAGCCGAACGCAACCGCGTTGACGTTGACCTTGAACTGGCCCCACTCCTTCGCGAGCGTCTTCGTCAGACCAGTCACGCCGGCCTTGGCCGATGAGTAGTTGGCCTGACCCGCGTTGCCCATCGTGCCCGAGATCGAGGAGATGTTGACGATCTTGCGGAACACCTCGTTGCCCTCCTCGCGCTCCTTCTTGGCGGGCTCGCGCAGGTGCGGCGCGGCGGCGCGAATCACCTTGAAGGGAACGATCAGGTGAATGTCGAGCATCGCCTGGAACTGCTCGTCTGACATCTTGTGGATCGGCGCGTCGATCGTGTAGCCAGCGTTGTTGACGATGATGTCGATCTTGCCGAACGCATCGATCGCGCTCTGCACGAGCTTCTCGGGCGCATCGCCCTTCGTCAAATCGCCGGAGAACACAGCGGTCTCGCCCGCGATCTCTTTGGATGCCTGCTCGGCGATGTCGCCGTCGAGGTCGTTGATGAGGACCTGCGCTCCCTGCGAGGCGAGCAGCTCAGCTGTCGCGCGTCCGATGCCGCGCGCCGAGCCAGTCACGATCGCTGACTTGCCGTCGAGTACTCCCATAGCTTCGCTTCTCCTTGTAGTGGTCGGTCGCGGGAGGTTATCTTCCCGTCGACTTCGAGCACGCCCCGAGTCGCCAAGCAAGTCGGGTGGCGCCTGGGGCCGGCCAAGCAGGCGGGTGGGCTCTTAATTGACGATCGTGCCGAAGTCCTGCGTATACATCCCACCGGCCTGCCCGTCGGACATCGAGCGGGGGAGGCTCGCGTCGATGCCGATGCCGGTGAAGCGGTAGGAACCGTCGAGGATGTTGGCGCGATGGCCCGGGGACTCCATCCAGGCCTTCACGATCGCACGCGGCGTACCCAACCACAGCGTGCCCCAGGCGATGTTCTCACCGAGCGTATAACCGACGTTGCCGTCCGGGATGAAACCGCTCGCCTGAATGCGCATCAACAGCGTCTGCCCGCCAGGGCTGACGTGTTCGAAGTAGTCGCGTGCGTCCATATCGCGCGAGTGGCCGGCCGCGGCGCGCGCCAAACGCGAGTCTTCGATCAAGGCGTGCTCCCCGAAGCGCACGCGTTCGTCGTTGACCAGGCACAGCGTGGCGGCCACGACGCTTTCGAGGTTCTGCGGGGTGGGGGTGAGGCTTGCGTTCGGGCAGGAGCCGGATGCGGTAGCCGGGAGGGCATGGCGCAGCGGGCGCTTGTGCGCGTCGCGCTTCTGTTTGTGCCGCTTGCGTTTGTGCTTCTGCTTATGCCCGTGCTTGGAGACCTTGCGCGAGGCGCGGTGGATACTTTGATGACGCACATGCACCTTTGCCCGCCCACGATGTGCGCTCGTAGCGCCGGCAACGCCGCTCACGGCGAGCACGAGCGTGGTCACAAGCGCCGTCAGCTGAGCCAGGCAGCGATACACACTCCTGCATCGGCAGCTCCCCCGGGATATTTGAGCTTTGGGCCTTTTGGCTAGTACACGTCATCGGCGCCGCTACTAGCGCCACACGGACCCACCTATTCGCCAGCAGGTCCCCTCGGTGGCCTGTAGGGGCAAGCGAGGGCTTGACAGTTCGTACGGCTGTCTTTTCTAAGGGGGCTTGACACAAGAACAGGATGCGGGTATAAAGGAGCCATGCCCTGCACCCGTTCGAGGGTGGTGGGCGAAATAGAGGTCGGGTTTGGGTTGGCTCCTGTGGTCGACGCTAACCGGTAAAGCAGGGCCCTTGGGAGAGGGACCGGGTCGCATTCTGAGAGAGGGTTGTTTTCGCGTGAGTTCTTTGGGGATCAGCGTATTGGAGAGTCCGTGTGTCGCTGGACCGTCTGTAATAGGACGCGTCAGCGTCGCTGACGCGTCTCTCTCTCTCTCTCTCTCTCTCTCTGGGCCAGCCGGCGCCTAAGCGCTAGGCCCTTCCGTCCGGCTCTAGTCGGACAGCTAGGATCCCCCACAGGGGGTAGGGGCAGTGTTAGGCGTCTAGGCGTTGGGCATCTTCCTCGCCGCGTTCTCGCGGCGAACGCCGTGGACGAGACATGGCGTTATCGCCCGCGCGCGTTGACTCGCCGCGTATCTCCAGCTTTTCGTTTTTCTGCCGTCGCGGGCTGTGTGCCTGTGGCGGTCTTGTCCTGCCCCCGGTATGGGGTGTGCTGCCCGCGTGCGGGTCGGCGTCGTGTTGGGTTCTTTCGGGAGGGTATGTGTCTATGAGGCTCGCAGCTCGTCGTGTGTTGCTGGTGGTGTTTGCGCTTGCGTCGGTGGTGGCTGTGAGCGCTATTGGTGGCGCATCTGCTTCCGCGGAAGTCACCCATAATTTCGAGTTCAGCTTCGACGGCAGCGCTACGCCGCCCGGGTTTTTCGAAGGCGAAGTGAGTGCCGTGGCCATCGATCAGGCAAATGACTATGCGTATGTAGCGGACTATGAGGCAGACGCGGTGTACAAGTTTGACTTGTCGGGGAAATATCTTGGCGAAATCGCAGGCGCAGCTGTGCCGCAGGGCTCTCTCGGCCTGTTTTATACATACTCCGGGATCGCGGTTGACAATTCCAGCGGGCCCAATCGGGGAGACCTCTATGTCGCCGGGAGCGACAACGGCGTTGTTTACAGGTTTGATGCTTCAGGCAAACTTCTCTCTGAACTTAATGGTTCGGGCACACCAGCGGGCTCGTTCGATCCGCGTGGGGTTGCGGTCAATTCCGGCGGCGATCTGTATGTCGCGGACGCCGCCAACGACGTTGTGGACGAGTTCGATGCAGCCGGCAATTACGTGTCTCAGATCGCTAGTGCCGAGATCACCGAACCAGCGTCGATCGCCGTCAATTCCAGCGGCGATATCTACCTGAACAACTACAACGAGAACACGATCGAGCTCGAACCCGGAGGCGGCGCGTCGGTGTTGGATGCAAACCGTACGTATTCGGTCGCCGTCGATCCGGTGAGCGGTGATGTCTACCTAGGCGAAAGGGAATATCCATCGCCTGGAGATATTGCTGAGTATGACCACTCCGGCAAAAGACTCGGCACGTTTGGCGAAGAACGACTCGGCTATGTGGACGGCATCGCCGTGTTCGGCGCGAGTGGCGAAGTATACGCAGCCGATAGCTCCAACAAGCTGATTGACGTCTTTGGTCCGGGGATCGTGATCCCCGACGGGGTGACGGAAGCCGCCTCGAGCATTCAGCCCTCGAGCGCGACCCTCAACGGCACAGTCGATCCCGATGGTCTCCCGGTGACTGCCTGTCAGTTCGAATACGGGACAAGCAGCTCATACGGGCAGAGCGCTCCCTGCGCCCAGTCGCCGGCGTCGATCGGGTCGGGCACCGGTCCCGTCACGGTGAGCGCGGACGCCAGCGGTTTGTCTGCGGACACGGAATACCATTTCCGTCTGGCTGTCTCAAACGCGAACGGTACGAATCGCGGTGCGGACGTAACCCTCACAACCTCCGGTCCACCGAGGATCGACGGTGAGTCGGTGGAAGCGGTCAATCGTACGACGGCCAGCTTGCAGGGTCAGATCGACCCCTTTGGTTTCGACACGACCTACCGTTTCGAATACGGGACGAGCACTGCTTACGGTTCGAGCGTCCCAGTCCCAGATGCCGACATCGGCTCGGGCATGGGCGAAGTGCCTGTCAGCCAGGTCATCGGTCAGCTGCTGCCTGCCACCACTTACCACTACAGGATTGTCGCAACCAACGCGCAGGGTACGGTCGATGGGACCGACCAGACCTTTACGACGGTCCCGCCCGCATATATCGATAGCGAGTTCGTGACGAGCGTAGCTTCGAGCAGTGTCACACTGAATGCGGAGGTCAACCCAAACGGTACCAGCACCGAATACCGTTTGGAATATGGCACGAACAGCTCGTACGGTCAGACACTTGCAGGGAACGTGGGTGAAGGTACGAGCGATGTGCTGGTCAGCTATCACCGCCAGGAACTCTCACCAGGTACGACATACCACTACCGGATTGTGGTACACAACAAGTTCGGGACGGTAGAAGGCACGGACCACACGTTCACGACTCAGGCGACTGGTGGTCAGGAGCTCGCGTTGCCTGATGGTCGAGCATGGGAACTGGTCTCTCCGGCTGACAAAAATGGCGCTCTGGTTGGTATCTTGCGCTCCGAAGAACCGTTTCAGGCAGCGGCCGATGGGAGCGCGATCGCCTATCCCGCGAGCGAACCTGTCGGGGAAGGCGCGGCGGGACGTAACATCGATTCGGAGATCCTCTCGAGGCGTGGGCCCGATGGTTGGAGCTCACAGGACATTTCCGCGCCAAACTCGCTGGTCAGCTCCGAAGAAGGTTCTGCGAGGCACGCCAATCGCGGCGCCGCCAATTTGAAGTTCTTTTCGGCCGATCTCTTGCTTGGGCTCTCCGAACCCGCAGAGGAACTCGATCCGGTGTCGCTGTCCGCGGAAGCTACGGAAAGGACGCTCTATTTGCGCGACAGCGTGAATGGTTCCTACCTGCCGCTGGAGACGCGGGCGGATGTCGCGCCTGGGGTCATGTTCGGGGATAAGACTATGGAATTTTTCGCTGGGACGCCGGATCTGAGTCATGTGGTCTTCGGTACGACGGAGGCCTTGACGCCTGGTGCGGTCGCTGCGCCGACGAACACGCCGGCAAGCCATCTGGAAGAGAACTTGTATGAGTGGAGTGGGGGTAAGTTGCAGTTGGTGAATGTCACGCCGGCGACGCCGGCATCGCCTGAGGGCAAGAGTGAACCTGGCGCATTTCTTGGAGATGAGGAATTTGGCAACGGAGTTACCGCGCATGCCCTCTCGAACGACGGTCGTTGGGTGGTTTGGACCCACGGAGAGCTCCTTCCCTATGGCGCTGGGGGTGGTGTCGGAGGGCCTCTGAGTCTTTATGTTCGTGACATGGTTGCGGGGAAGACCTTCCAGCTCGGCGGTGAATATCCGCGTTTTGAAACGATGAGCGCGGATGGTTCGAAGGTCTTCTTCACCGACACCGACGAAGGTCGTGGTGGGGACTTGTATGTGTTTGATACGGCGACCGGTACATCGACGGATCTCACCGCCAATCATGGTGTTAGGGAAGCCAACGCTGGGGTTCAGGATGCTGTGATGGGTGCGAGCGAAGACGGCTCGTATGTCTATTTCGTGGCTACGGGCGTGCTCGCGAGCGGCGCGGTTAGTGGTGCTGACAACGTGTATGTTCTGCACAACTCACAAGCAGGTTGGACGACCAAGTTCATCGCGACGCTCGCGGCCGAAGACTCGAAAAGCTGGAGGGGGACGAACCAAGAAATCCAGCCTCCCGTGGTGGAAGGCGCCGGAGTGGTCGATCCGGAAATGGTCAGCTCGCGGGTGTCGCCGGATGGGCGTTATCTGGCTTTCATGTCGGAGCGCTCGTTGACGGGCTATGACAATCTGGACGCGCTTAGTGGGCAGCCGGACGAGGAGGTCTATCTGTATGACGCGGTGTCTGCTCGTCTCATTTGCTCGTCATGTAACCCGACTGGGGCCAGGCCCGTCGGTGTGTTCGACGATCGCCTGGAAGGCAATGCGTTGCTCGTTGATTTGCCGACGGCGTGGTCTGCGTTTCATGGTACGGCTAATCATTGGCTGGCGGGCAGTATTCCCGGCTGGGTGCGGGACAGTAAAGCTTTGGCGTCGTATCAGCCGCGGTATCTGTCCGATAGCGGCCGGTTGTTCTTCGATAGTCCGGATGCGCTGGTGCCGCAGGATACGAATGGGCTGGAGGATGCTTATGAGTATGAGCCTGCCGGGGTGGGTAGTTGCACCGCGGCGGTTGGTACGTTTGTTGTGGCTTCGGGTGGGTGTGTGAGTTTGATCTCATCCGGTCAGTCGGCGAGCGAATCGGTCTTCGTGGATGCGAGTGAAACTGGTGATGATGTGTTCTTTGCGTCGGCCAGTAAATTGGTGGGTAGGGATTACGATACGGCGTACGATATTTATGATGCGCGCGTGTGCTCGAGCGAAGCGCCGTGTTCTAGCGAACCGGTGTCTTCGCCGCCGTGTACGAGTGGGGATTCGTGCAAGGCCGCGCCTTCGCCGCAACCGGAAATCTTTGGTCCGACTCCGAGCGCGACATTCTCTGGCGTCGGCAACGTGGTCGAAGAACCCAAGACGGTCGTCAAGCCCAAGGCGAAGGCCAAAGCGAAGCCGAAGAAGCACGCGAAGCACAAAAAACGCAAGGCCCAGAAGCGACGCAAGGCTGAGAAGGGACGTAAGGGTGGGAAAGCGCGCGGCACGCGCTCCCGTCGGAGTGCTCGCAAGGGTGGGAGGTGATCGGTATGCGCAGGTTGAGTGCGGCTGTATTGACAAGCGTTGTGTTGATAGTGCTTGCGTCGATGGTTGGCTTTAGTGGTGAGGCTGCTGCGGCGGAGCCGTGGTGGCATGTGACGAGCATCTCCTCGCCAGCGGGTCCAAGTGCCAGTGAAGCGGTCCTAGATTTGGATGTCGCCAACGTCGGTGACGCCACCGCGGGTGGTGTGCTGGTCGAAAACCTGATTTCCGGTAGCACCCCGATCACTATCGTGGATCGTTTGCCGGCGGGTGTAACCGCGACGCATGTCCATCCCGAAGGGGGAGGCGGAGGGCTCAATAGGTATGGCGTGCAGGATTATCCGTCGCTGGTGCAGTGCTCGATCGCGGGGCAGACGGTCACGTGTCACTATGGCGTCCCGGTACAGCCCTACGAACACATTTTGATTGGGATGAGCGTCGAGGTCGCCCCGGGGATGGGTCATGGCGAGAACGAAGTCGAAGTCTCCGGCGGTGGCGCACCTGGGTTGGTCTCACGTCACGCGCTAGCGGTAGAAGAGCCTGTCCCGTCTTATGGGGTGCAGAGCTACGAACTGTTGCCCGAAGAAGAAGGCGGTGTGGCCAACACGCAGGCCGGCTCGCATCCATTTCAGCTCACCACGGCATTGATGTTCAACACTCAGGCAGTCCAGTTCACCGATCTTGGATCGTTCATCGAACATGAAAGCGGTCCAGAACCGGAAGCGCTTGCATTGACGAAGGATCTGCGTTTCCGGTTGCCGCCGGGTTTGATCGGCAATCCCACGCCTCTGCCGAAGTGCAGTCTGCACGAATTCTTGCTGCTCAACGAGGGTGGTGAATGTCCGAACAATACGGTCGTGGGTGTCGCATCACCGATCCTCGAGAACGCCGCCACCAACGCGTGGGACCCGTTCATCGTGACAGTGCCATTGTTCAGCCTGGAACCCTCTGTGGGTGAGCCCGCCAAGTTTGGTTTCCAGACGCCCGTGGGCCCGGTGATCCTCGATACGTCTGTGCGTACCGGCGGGGACTACGGCGTGGTTATCACAGTGCCTGACATCACCGAGAGCCTGACGTTCATCGGTAATCTCGTGACGTTTTGGGGCGTCCCCGGCGATTCGAGTCATGACAATGCGCGCAACCACGATTGCCTGGCGAACGAACGTAATCCGTCGGTGATCGTCGGTGGGCCAGAACCGTTGTGTTCGGCTAACGAAAAGCCGCAACCGTTGTTGATCATGCCGACGGCGTGCACGGGTCCGTTGCATACCACGATCGAAGCTGATTCGTGGTCTGATGAGGGGAAGTTCACCGAACCGTTCGGGTACACGTTCCAGAACAGCACCGGCGAACCGGTATCGGAGGATGGCTGTAACCATTTGAACTTCGAACCGTCTATCGGCGTCGCTCCCGACGGTCAGCAGGCCAGCACCCCCACCGGCCTGACGGTTGGTGTGCACGTACCCCAGGAAGCGAGCTTGAACCCGACAGGCCTGGCTGAGTCCGCTGTGAAGAATACGACGGTCACGTTGCCCGCCGGTGTGGGTTTGAATCCTGCTGGTGCGGATGGCCTTTCGGCGTGCAGTATCGGCCAGGTTGGTTTGGAAAGCGCTAGCGAACAGGAATGCCCCGAATCCTCGAAGGTTGGGACGGTTGAAATCAAGTCGCCGCTGTTGCCCAACCCATTGGTGGGGGCCGCGTATTTGGCTCAGCAGAACGCGAACCCGTTTGGGAGTCTCGTGGCTTTGTATTTGGTGGTCTACGATCCGGTATCGGGTGTGCGGGTGAAGGTCGCGGGCGAAGTCAAACCAGACCCAGTCACCGGCCAGCTCGTCTCGACGTTCAAGGAAACACCGGAGCTACCGTTTGACGAACTCAACCTGCACTTCTTCGGTGGCTCGAGAGCACCGTTGGGTACCCCCGCGCTGTGTGGTGGGTATACGACGACGGCGTCTATCGCTCCGTGGTCTGGGAACGAACCGGTCGACTCCTCTTCGGAATTCAGGATCACGAGTGGTCCGAATGGGACGCCGTGTGCCAACCCACTCCCGTTCAACCCGTCGCTTACGACGGGGAGCCTGAATATTCAGGCTGGTGCGTTCACGCCATTCACGATGACGATGAGTCGCGAAGATGGGAACCAGAATTTGGATGCGATCGAATTGAAGATGCCTTCAGGCTTGCTCGGAACGCTGTCGGACGTCAAGCTCTGTGGCGAAGCTGAAAGCAACGCAGGTACGTGCGGCCCTGAAAGCCTGATCGGGCATACGACGGTGAGCGTGGGGTTGGGTGGCAACCCATATACCGTGACCGGTGGCGAAGTGTTCATCACCGGTCCGTATAAGGGCGCGCCGTATGGCCTTTCGATCGTGAATCCAGCGAAGGCCGGCCCGTTCAACCTCGGGAAGGTAATCGTCAGAGCGAAGATCGAAGTCAACCCAGAAAACGCGGCCCTGACCATCACGTCCGATACCACTGGTCCCTATGCGATCCCGCAGATCATCGACGGGATACCCCTGGAGATCAAGCACGTCAACGTGAGCGTTGACCGTCCCGATTTCACGTTCAACCCAACGAACTGCAGTCCCCAAGAAATCGGGGGCAGCCTAACGAGTAGCCAAGGCTCTGTATCGACGTTGCACGTTCCGTTCCAGGTCACCAACTGTGCGGTCCTGAAGTTCAAACCGATCTTCTCGGTCTCGACGGCCGGGAAAACTTCCAGGGCCAATGGTGCAAGCTTGAATGTGAAGTTGACGTATCCCAAAGCGCCATTTGGGACCCAGGCGAACATTGGCAAGGTCAAGGTGGACTTGCCAAAGCAGCTGCCGTCGAGGTTGACGACGTTGCAGAAGGCGTGTCCGGACACCACGTTTGACGCGAACCCGGCGTCGTGCCCTGCGGATTCGCGGATTGGGACGGCTACCGCGACTACTCCGGTGTTGCCTGTGCATTTGGAAGGTCCCGCGTATTTCGTCTCGCATGGTGGGCAGAAGTTCCCCGAACTGATAGTCGCTCTATCGGGCGAGGGCGTAACCGTGTATCTGCATGGCGAAACGTTCATCAACCCAGCTGGGATCACAAGCAGTACGTTCAGAACGATTCCCGATGTTCCGATCGGTGTGTTCGAATTGAAACTTCCCCAGGGCACAGACTCGGCGTTGGCGGCGAACGGAAACCTCTGTACCAGCAAGCTCGTGATGCCGACGATCTTCGTGGGCGCGAACGGTGTCAGCCTCAAACAATCGACGCCGATCACCACAACGGGCTGCCCGAAGAAAAAGACCGTCAAGAAGAAAACGAAGAAAACAAGCAAGCACGGCAACAGCCAGAAAGGCAAGAAGAAATAACAGGCGGGTTTTCGTGGACGCGTAACCCACGCGTTCACGAATCCGGGCCGAGCGAGGGATCAGACATGTCCTCCCGACGATCAGCGCCATCCGACGATCTCGTACCAAACGGTCTCCATCCGGAGAGCAATGGTGTTGGGCGCGAGCGGGTTTCAGACATCCAGCGTGCGCGGATGCTCGCGGCGATGGTCGATGTGGTGGGTGAGCGCGGGGCTGGTGCGGTAGCTGTCGCTCATGTGGTGTCGCGTTCGGGTGTGTCGCGTCGCACGTTTTATGAGATCTTCGCGGATCGCGAGGATTGCTTGCTAGCGGCGTTCAACGACGCGATCGAGAAGATCGCGGGGGTTGTCGTTCCCGCGTATGAGGGTGAGGGTAGGTGGCGGGAGAAGATCAGGGCTGGTTTGACTGCTCTGTTGGAGTTTCTCGAGTGTGAGCGTGGGACGTGTCGGCTTGTGATTGTGGAGACGCTTGCGGCCGGCCCTAGGGCGCTTGGGCGTCGCGCTGAGGTGCTGAGCGTAATCGTGGATGCTGTCGATGAAGGGCGGGTCGCGGCTAGAAGGGGTGAGACCCCATCGCGCTTGAGCGCGGAGGGTGTGGTAGGGGCGGTGCTCTCGGTGTTGCACACTCGCGTGCTTGTCGATCCCTCTGTCGCCGAGAGCGATGCGGGGGTGGAGAAGGCGGGCTCGGTGGATCTGCTGGAGCTCGTGAATCCGTTGATGGCGATGATCGTGCTCCCGTATCTGGGGTCGGCGGCGTCGCGTCGTGAGCTGGATCGCCCCATGCCCAGGCGCCACAATGTGCCCGGGCACGAGACGTCTGCCGATCCGTTGCGAGATCTCGAGATACGTCTCACTTACCGCACGGTGAGGGTGTTGATGACGGTCGCCGCGAATCCGGGGTCCTCGAATCGCACGGTGGGCGAAGCCGCGGGGATGGCCGATCAGGGGCAGACCTCGAAGCTGCTCGCGCGCCTACAAGGGCTCGGGCTTGTCGACAATCTCGGCGTAGGTCGTGCCCGCGGCGGACCAAACGCATGGACGCTCACCCCCAAAGGCTGGGAAGTACACGCCGCGATCAACACCGCCGCCTGAGCCACGCAACCCTCTGTAGCATGATTTGTAGTACAATGGTAGGTATGGCACGTGCCCTCCATGTTCGGCTGGATCCCGATTCCGAAGCGGCGCTGGCGGTGCTTCGCGCGGAGGGCATGACCGACTCACAGGCCGTGCGCCTGTCGCTTGCCGAGGCGCGGGCCCGTCGGCGCCAGCGGGCCGCGTTGCGCGAGGAGGCGTCTCGTCTGGCGAGCGACCCGACGGATCGCGCCGAGATGGTGGCTCTGGGTGCCGAGCTCGATGGGCTCGCACCGGAGTGGCCTGTGGATTGATGGTCCGCGGCGAGATCGTCCGCATCTCGGCTCCACGACGGACTCGGGGTCACGAGCAGCAGGGAGCAAGGCCCGGTGTGATCGTGCAGTGTGACGAGTTGCTCGCGCTCAGCACAGTGCTCGTCGCTCCAACGTCACGGTCGGCCGCCGCCGCCACGTTTCGCCCGGTCATCGACATCTCTGGGGTCCCCACCCGCATCCTCATCGACCAGTTGCGCGCGCTCGATGTCCAAGCGCTCACCGGCAGTCTCGGACGCTTGACCCACGATGAGCTGGCGGCGCTCGACGACGCGCTCCTGCTCGTGCTCGGCCTGCGGGCTTGATAGTTCGTACGGCTGTCTTTTCTAAGGGGGCTTGACACAAGAACAGGATGCGGGTATAAAGGAGCCATGCCCTGCACCCGTTCGAGGGTGGTGGGCGAAATAGAGGTCGGGTTTGGGTTGGCTCCTGTGGTCGACGCTAACCGGTAAAGCAGGGCCCTTGGGAGAGGGACCGGGTCGCATTCTGAGAGAGGGTTGTTTTCGCGTGAGTTCTTTGGGGATCAGCGTATTGGAGAGTCCGTGTGTCGCTGGACCGTCTGTAATAGGACGCGTCAGCGTCGCTGACGCGTCTCTCTCTCTCTCTCTCTCTCTGGGCCAGCCGGCGCCTAAGCGCTAGGCACTCTCGCCGCGGCAAAAGCCAGCGGCCCGCCGGATTTAAGGCTCGCTCACCTCGCCTTTCCGGCTCGGTTTTATCGCGCGCTCTGGGCGCGTCTATCGCTTCTGCTCGCTGTTCTTCCGCCGTCGTGGATTGCTTGTCCGCGGCGGTCTTGTCATGCCCGCGCTCTCGCGGGTTCGTGTGGATTCGCTCTAGGAGGGGATGGGTTTGATGATCGCTCGTAAATTGACCTCGGTGGCCCTAGCTCTGTCCTGCGTGGTGGTGGCCCTCGCGTTTGCTTGTGGCCCCGCGCTGGCTCTCGATACGCATGTGTTCTCCTTCGGTTTTGGGGGTTCTGGTCAGGGGGCAGGGCAGTTGGCGAATCCTCTAGGTATTGCGGTCAACGCGACCACGCACGACGTGTATGTGGCCGATTTTGGCAACTATCGCGTCGACGAGTTCTCAGCTTCCGGTGACTTTCTCCGTGCCTGGGGTTGGGGTGTCGCGGACGGTCTGCCGGCTTTTGAGACGTGCACTCTCACCTGTCAGGCGGGCCTGTCGGGTTCGGGTGCGGGTCAGCTCGCGTGTCCAAATTTCATCGCCGTCGATAACTCTGGCGGTTTGTCCGAGGGTGACGTCTATGTGGGTGATAACTGTGACGATCTCGTCACAAAGTTCGACTCGTCAGGCAATCTGATCTCCACCTGGGGCTCCGATGGACAGCTCAACGGTGCAACCGCTCCCGCTAGGCCATTCGGGAGCCTGGCGGGCATAGCTGTCGGTAGCGCCGGTACGTTGAACGTGGTCAACGGCAATAGCGAGATGTTCGAGTTTGCTCAGGACGGTACGTTCAGCACCGACTTTGATATCGCCCGCGAAACCCCAGAACGGGGTCTATCAGTCGACTCCGCGGGAGACTTCTTCAAGATCAATAGTGGCGGGAGCGTGGAGGAGCTCGCTGGGTCCAATAGCGATCTCGGGCAGGTGTCGAGCTCTAGCTCGGCCCAAAACCTGACGAGCGATGCGGCCACCGGAGACCTCTATGTAAACGAGGGAGATCACATCGAGCAATATGTGTTCCCAAGTACGGGTGTGGTCAGCGAGCCGGACGGTTCGACATGCACGTTTGGCTCGTTCTCGGGTTGTGGGGCAACCGACTCCTTTGGTTCGGAAATCCTGACATCCGGCGACGGGGTCGCTGTGGACCCATCGAGCGGCGTTGTCTATGCCGGTGATCTAGTGTCCGGTCAGATCTCCGCGTTCGTCCCCGCTCTTCTGCCAGACGTCACCACCGAACAGGCAGCGAACGTCCAGCCGACAAGCGTGACGCTGAATGGGACTGTGAATCCCGATAAAACGCAGATCACTGACTGTCATTTCGACTACGGCACAAGCACCTCCTACGGTCTGGCCGCTCCCTGTGAAGAGACCGTCGGCTCGGGCACGAGCCCGGTGTCCGTCACAGCAAATCTCCAAGGATTGGCGCCGGACACGGTCTACCACTTCCGCTTGGACGCATCAAACGCTCAGGGCACCAACAACCGAGACCGGGACATGACGTTCACGACACTCGGTCCGCCGCGGATTGACAGCGAGTCGGCGGCGAACATAACTCATACCACCGCGGAATTGCGGGGTCAGATCGATCCGTTCGGCTACGACACCACCTATCACTTGGAATATGGACCGAGCAGCTCATATGGGACGAGTGTTCCCGTGCCCGATATGGATATCGGCAGCGGGGTGGGCGATGTCCCTGTCGGTCAGAGCATTAGCGGACTTCGGGCTGGCGTCATCTACCATTATCGGTTCGTAGCCACGAGCTCTCGAGCCACGATTGATGGCCCCGACGAGACCCTCACCACCATCCCACCCGTCCACATCGATGGGGAGTGGGTCTCGGAGGTTGCATCGACCAGTGCCACTCTAAACGCGGAGATCAATCCGTTGGGCACAAGCACCGCCTATCGCGTGGAATACGGCACGAGCACCGCCTACGGAGAGGCACTCAGCGGCAACGTTGGCGAAGGCTCGAGCGATGTGCTAGTCAGCATCCACCGCCAAGACCTTCAACCCAGCACGACATACCACTACCGAGTCACGACGATCAACTCACTCGGGACCGTGGAAGGCGAAGACCATACATTCACGACACAGACGGCAAACGGGGAGATCGTGTTGGCCGACGGACGGGCCTGGGAACTCGTCTCCCCAGCCGATAAACAAGGCGTGTTGATCGAACCGTTGGGGTCTTCCGAGGAGGTGGAGATACAGGCTGCGCGTGCGGGAAACGCCATCTCCTATGTCACAAGTCAGACGATTGGAGAAAAACCCGAAGGCAAGACCTACTTGTCCCAGATCCTCTCGACGCGTGCCGGTCATGGCTGGCGCTCGGAGGACGTCGCGATACCGTACAGTGTCCCGAGGGAAGAAATAGCGGAGAATCTATTTGACGCCCAACCAGAGTATGGGCTCTTTTCTCAGGATCTCTCGTCGGCTGTGGTCGAACCGCACTCTGCGCTTTTCTCGCCGCTACCCGAAGCCAAGGAAAGGACGCTGTATCTGCGCGACGATGCGAACGGAACATACGTCCCGCTCGTGAACGAAAACAATGTGCCGCCGGGCACGAAGTATGGTGGACGCGGTAGCGATGAAGAGACGGGGGGTGTGATGCATTTTCTTGCCGCTACACCAGATCTGAGCAGTGTCGTCTTCGAATCGGCGGAAGCGTTGACGCCGGAAGCCAAGGAGGGCTGCCCTCAAAACGGTTGCGGTTCTTATCCGCCGAATCTGTACGAGTGGAGTGCGGGACGGTTGCAGCTCGTGAACATATGGCCGAATGGTGAAACGGAACCGGAGGGGAGTCTCCCTCACGGGCCATATCTCAATGCGCATGTCATATCGAATGATGGACGATGGATCGTATGGAGGGTGGGGCCCACTCTCTATCTGCGCGACATGGTCGATAGGAGGACCGTGCAGATCGGGGGGAGCGACAGCCCATCGTTCCAAACTATGAGCAGCGACGGGTCGCGGATCTTTTTTTTGGAAGACGGCGATCTGTACGAATTCAATGTTGATGATGGAATGCAGACAGACCTGACGGCGAACCATGGCGTCGCGGAAGCCGATGCCGGCGTGCAGGAATTCCCGCTGGGCGCGAGCGAAGACGGCTCCTACGTGTACATCGTGGCAAAGGGGGTGCTGGCGAGCGGTGGCGTCGGCGGCCAAGACAACCTCTACATGCTGCACGACACCGGTAGTGGGTGGACGACCACGCACGTCACGACGCTTTCCAGTGAAGATGAAAAAGATTGGGACTCCGGCGGTCAAGGCGGAAATTTGGACATTCACAAGATGACCGCGCGAGTCTCTCCGAACGGGCGTTTTGTAACGTTTGTTTCCAGCCTGTCGTTGACTGGTTACGACAATGTCGACGCGGTCAGCGGGCAGCGCGACGACGAGGTTTACCTGTATGACGGGGTCACCGGCCGGTTGAGCTGTGCGTCGTGCAATCCCACGGGCGCACGACCGGTTGGCCTATTCGTTGGCCTATTCAATAGCGGCCAATCGCTGCTGGTAGACCCTATCGGCGGTGTGTATGGGGATCGATGGCTGGCTGGCAGCATTCCCGGTTGGGAAGGGTTGCCGGGAAGCACGCTGTATCAGCAGCGTTACCTGTCCGATAGCGGACGGCTGTTCTTCGATAGTCCCGATGCCCTTGTGCCGCAGGACACGAACGGGCTCGAGGACGTGTATGAGTACGAGCCAGCGGGCATCGGTAGTTGCACCGGCGCGAGCGTCGCGTTCAGCGAAGGATCGGGTGGTTGTGTGAATTTGATCTCTTCGGGGACCTCGAGCCTGGAATCGGTATTCCTGGACGCGAGCGAAAGCGGCGACGATGTGTTCTTCCTTACCGCGGCTCGTTTGACCGCGGCGGACTACGACACGGGCTACGACGTGTATGACGCGCACGTGTGCTCGGCGGAAGTGCCATGTGCGGCCGAGCCGGTGTCCTCGCCGCCCTGCACCTCGGGCGATTCGTGCAAGGCGGCTCCGACGCCACAGCCTGAGATATTTGGGCCGGCTCCAAGCGCGACGTTCTCCGGGACCGGCAATATCGTCGGCTCCTCGTCCGGTCCTGCGGTGAAACCAAGGACGCTGACGCGGACGCAGAAGCTCGAGCGGGCTCTTGCGGCGTGTCGCAAGAAGAAGAAGGCAAAGCGGGCCAGCTGTGAACGACAGGCCAGGAAAGTGTATGGATCGAAGCAGTCTCATGGGAGCGCCAAGGCGACGAAGAAGGGTTACAGGTGATCGTGGTGAGGTCTATCGAGAGAGCTGGTCTGGCGATCGTCGTAATGGTGTGCCTGATGGCCTCGGTTGGCACCGGGCAAGCGGGCGCGACGATGCCTTGGTGGCATGTAAACACCGTTTCGGCGCCCGCGCCAACGGCCGGTGGTGAAGGCAGGATGATCGTCGAAGTGAGCAATGTCGGCGACGCGTTCGCAAACGGACTCGAACATCCGATCAGCGTTGTGGACGAGTTGCCCGCGGGCGTCACCGCGACGCACGTGTATGGAGAAGGCGGAGGCGGCGAAATCGGTCGGGACTTCGCGCAGTTGCTGACGACTTGTTCGGTCGTGGGACAGACGGTGACGTGCACATATGCAGGTCCGTTGCTTGCCTATGAACGCTTGATGATCGCGGTCACGGTAGCGGTCGTGCCAGGAGCCGGTGGCGGCATGAACGAAGTGAGTGTATCCGGCGGTGGCGCGGCTCCACTCCTCTCGCGTAAAGCGCTCGCGTTCGAGGACGCGACACCGTCGTTCGGCGTGGAAGACTATGAACTCAATCCAGAAGAAGAAGGAGGCGCTCCGGACACGCAGGCCGGCTCGCATCCGTTCCAGTTGACGACGACGTTGGCGTTGAACACGGACGCGGCATCGGTCTTCAACTCATACCTGGGAGAAGTCGATCTAGAAGTGCAGCCGCTCGAGTTGACGAAGGACCTGCGGTTTAACCTGCCGCCAGGACTGGTGGGGAATCCTACGCCTTTGCCTAAGTGCAGTATTAGTGTATTCACACACGAGGCGCAGACCGGCGTTTTCTGTGCGGACGACACAGTTGTCGGTGTGGCGACGCCGATCACCACGAACTTCAACCTCAACACGAAGGTTCCCTTCGTGTTCTCCCAACCGTTGTATAATCTCGAACCGTCGGTGGGTGAGCCGGCGAGGTTTGGGTTTCAGACGGGCGTGGGACCGGTGATACTCGATACGTCGGTGCGCACAGGGGGCGACTATGGTGTCGTGGTCACGGTTCCAGACATCACGGAGCTCGTAGAGTTCCTCGGTAACCAGGTTACGTTCTGGGGCGCACCCGCCGATCACCGTCACGACACCGCTCGCGGAGCGAAATGCCTCAATCAATTCGAAGCGGGAGCAGGCATTTGGGAATTCCCATGTCCGCTACAGGAAAAATCGCAGCCGCTTCTGACGCTCCCCACGTCGTGCACGGGTCCGTTGCGCACAAGCGTAGAAGCCGATCCGTGGTCGCAGCCGGGTCAGTTCACCGCGCCAAAGGAATACACGCTCGCGAATACGGCGGGCGAACCGTATGGGCTGGATGGCTGCAACCGTCTGAACTTCGAACCCTCTATCAGCGTCGCTCCCGATGGACAACATGGCAGCACTCCCACCGGGTTGACCGTGGGTGTGCACATCCCGCAGGAGGCAACCTTGAACCCGACCGGTGTGGCGGCGTCGACGGTGAAGGATACGACTGTCGCGTTGCCTGCGGGCGTGGGTTTGAATCCGGCCGGCGCGGACGGTTTGTCGGCGTGTAGTTTGGGTCAGGTTGGGTTGGATAGCTCCGGTGAACAGGAATGCCCCGAATCATCGAAGGTCGGGACGGTTGAAATCAAGACACCGTTGTTGCCGAACCCGTTGACCGGTGCCGCGTATTTGGCGCAGCAGAATGCGAACCCTTTCGGGAGCCTCGTCGCCTTGTATTTGGTTGTATACGATCCGGTCTCGGGTGTGCGGGTGAAGGTCGCGGGCGAAGTCAAACCGGACCCGGTGACGGGCCAGCTGGTTTCGATGTTCAACGAAACACCGCAGTTGCCGTTTGAAGAATTGAGCTTGCATTTCTTCGGTGGTTCGAGGGCGCCGTTGGGTACACCGGCATTGTGTGGTGGCTATACGACGACGGCGTCTATTGCGCCGTGGTCTGGGAATGAACCGGTCAACTCGTCTTCGGAATTCCAGATTACTTCGGGTCCGAATGGAAGTCCGTGTGCGAGCCCATTGCCGTTCGATCCGTCGTTGACGACGGGGAGCCTGAATATTCAGGCTGGTGCGTTCACGCCGTTCACGATGACCATGTCAAGGGAGGATGGGAATCAGAATCTGGATGCGGTTCAGTTGAAGATGCCTTCGGGTTTGTTGGGGACGTTGTCGAGCGTGAAGTTGTGCGAAGAAGCACAGGCCGATGCCGGTACGTGTGGTCCTGAAAGCTTGATTGGGCACACGACCGTGAGTGTGGGGTTGGGTGGCAACCCGTATACGGTGAGTGGTGGCGAAGTGTTCATCACGGGCCCGTACAAGGGTGCTCCGTACGGGTTGTCGATCGTGAACCCAGCGAACGCTGGTCCGTTCAACCTGGGGAAGGTGGTAGTCAGGGCGAAGATCGAAGTCAATCCCGAAAACGCGGCATTGACGATCACCTCAGATGCGACGGGTCCGTATGCGATCCCGCAGATCTTGGATGGGATCCCATTGGAGATCAAGCATGTGAACGTGAGCGTGGATCGGCCTGATTTCACGTTCAATCCTACGAACTGTAGCCCGCAGGAAATCGGTGGCAGCCTCACGAGCAGCCAGGGTGCGGTGTCGCAGTTGCATGTTCCCTTCCAGGTCACCAACTGCGCGATCCTGGCGTTCAAACCGATCTTCTCGGTCTCGACAGCCGGGAAAACGTCGAGGGCCAATGGGGCTAGCTTGAACGTGAAGCTGACCTATCCCAAAGCAGCGTTCGGGACCCAAGCGAATATCGGGAAGGTCAAGGTCGATCTACCGAAGCAATTGCCGTCCAGGTTGACGACGCTTCAGAAGGCTTGCCCGGATAGCGTGTTCGATGCGAATCCCGCGTCGTGTCCGCCGGATTCTAGGATTGGGTCGGCTACGGCAACCACTCCTGTGTTGCCTGTGCATTTGGAAGGTCCCGCGTATTTCGTCTCGCATGCTGGCGCGAAGTTCCCCGAACTGATCGTCGCGCTATCCGGTGAGGGCGTCACCGTCTACTTGCACGGCGAAACGTTCATCAACCCAGCGGGGATCACAAGCAGTACGTTCCGCACGATCCCCGATGTTCCGATCGGCGTGTTCGAACTCAAACTACCCCAAGGCCCCGACTCTGCTCTCGCGGCCAACACGAACCTCTGCGCGAGCAAGCTCATCATGCCCACGACCTTCGTCGGCGCCAACGGGGTGAGCCTCAAACAATCGACACCCGTCACTACCACCGGATGCCCCAAGAAAAAGACCGTCAAGAAGAAATCGAAGAAAACGAGCAAGCACGGCAACAGCAAGAAAGGCAAGAAGAAATAACGGGCAGGCTTTCGTGGGCGCGGAAACCCACGCGTCCACGAAGCCGCGCCGAGCGAGGGATCAGACATGTCATCCCGACGATCACCGCCATCCGACGATCTCGCATCAAACGGTCTCCATCCGGAGGGCAATGGCGTTGGGCGCGAGCGGTTTTCAGACATCCAGCGCGCGCGGATGCTCACGGCAATGGTCGATGTCGTGGCCGAGCGCGGTGTGAGTGCCGTCAGCGTCGCTCACGTGGTTGCCCGCTCGGGTGTGTCGCGTCGTACTTTCTATGAGATCTTCGAGGATCGCGAGGACTGCTTCCTCGCGGCGTTCGATGTTGCGGTCGAGAAGATCGCAACGCTGGTGGTCCCCGCATATGAACGCGAGGCTGGCTGGCGAGCCGGGATCCGGGCCGGCTTGATCGCGTTGCTCGAGTTCCTCGACAACGAACGTGATGCTGGTCGGCTCGTGATCGTGGAGACGCTCGGGGCGGGCCCCAGAGCGCTGGAGCGTCGCGCGCAGGTGTTGGGCGCGATCGTCGATGCCGTGGACGAGGGGCGAGCCGAGCGGAGGGGCGGGGATCCGCCGCCCCTGAGCGCCGAGGGCGTGGTTGGTGCTGTGCTCTCGGTGCTGCACACTCGCCTGCTTGTCGATTCCTCCGTCGCGGATATCGATGCGCGGGCCGGTAAGGCGGGCTCGGTAGATCTGCTGGAACTCGTAAACCCGTTGATGGCGACGATCGTGCTCCCGTATCTGGGGTCGGCGGCGTCGCGTCGCGAGCTGGAGCGCTCTACGCCAAAGCACCCTTCAACGCCTCGGCAAAGCGCGCCTGCCGACCCATTGCGCGATCTGGGGATACGCCTCACCTACCGCACAGTCAGGGTCCTGATCGCGGTCGCCGCTAATCCTGGGTCCTCCAACCGCACGATCGGCGACGCCGCGGGTGTGCCCGATCAGGGACAGGCATCGAAGCTACTCACCCGCCTGCGGGGGCTCGGCCTGGTCGAGAATTTGGGTGCCGGACACGCCCGCGGAGGACCAAACGCATGGACGCTCACCCCCAAAGGCTGGGAAGTACACGCCGCGATCAGTATCCAGGCCAACGGGAGATGACAGCGCACGGGCGATACCGCGTTGCGCCGCTCAGGCTTGGTCGGCTGGCAGGATCGTGAAGCCGGCGGCGCCGCCGGTCAACGGTTGCACGGCGCGGAAGTGACGTTCGTCGAGTGTGGCGATCCTGGTCGTCTCTAGGTGCGCCGCTAGCGCGACCAGTGAGGCGTCGGTCAGGCCCAGCTCGATCGACTCGTACCGGCGTGCGGTCTCGATTGTCTCCCACAGCGCCGAATGCCACCACTCGACGGTGTAGGCGCCGCTCTCGAAGCTGGCCCGCAGCGCTTCGGCGGCGCGCGGACCGCCCTGTCGAAGGACGAGGTAATCCAGCTCGGCGAGCACGAGCGGCGTTGTGCACAGCGCGTCTGACGTGCCCTCCATCCACTCGCGCACGCGCTCGTGCTGCTTCTCATGCCGGTCCATCAACGCGAGCACGATGGACGTGTCGAGGACGATCAATCTTCGCCGAACCCCTCCAGGTACTTGTCCACATTGGTGGCTAGGTCCCCGGGTCCGGAAAACACCCCGACTCCCTGCGGGCGCGGTGGAGGGACGGCGGCGGCCTCGGCGAGCGCCGCGCGGATCAGGGCTGCCTTGGTTGTGCGCTCGCGGGCGGCTCGACGCGCAAGCGCGTAATCGACTTCTGGGTCCACATAGATGCTCATCTTCTTCACGCCCTCTCGATTGTACCACCTACCACCTACCACCCGTCGGTTTACCGGCGTTTTGACCGGCATGTTCTCCTATTCCGACGAGCAGGCGCGAGCGGGACTACAGGTCGAGCAGGCGCCCGAGAATCTCGCGCATGATCTCGTCCGAGCCGCCGCCGATCGGCCCGAGGCGGGCGTCGCGGGCGGCGCGCTGGGCCCAGTGCTCGCCCATGTAGCCCATGCCGCCGTGGATCTGCAGGCACTCGTCCATCAGCTCGAAGGAGGCTCTTTGCGTCATGAGCTTTGCCATCGTGACCTCCTTGATGGGTTCCTCACCGGCGACGAAGCGGCGCAGGGCGTCATAGGTGACGCAGCGTGCGGTGTAGGCGCTGGTGGCGAGGTCGGCAAGCTTGTGCTTGATGACCTGGTGCTTTGAGAGTGGCTTGCCGAAGGTGGTGCGCTCGCGCGCGTACTCGGCTGTGCGCTCGTAGGCGAGCTGCATCGCGCCGACCGTGCCAAGCGCCATCGCCAGACGCTCCCACTGGAAGTTGGCCATGATCAGCTTGAAGCCCTCGTGCAGCTCGCCGAGCAGGTTCTGCTCGGGCACGAACACGTTCTCGAAGGAGATCGTGGCGGTGTCCGAGGCGTGCCAGCCGAGCTTCTCGAGCTTGGAGGAGCTCACGCCCTCGCCGCGATCGATGATGAGGAAGGAGATGCCGTGGTGGCCGCCCTCCTGGGTGGTCTTCACCGCCGTCACCATGAAGTGGGCGCGCACGCCGTTGGTGATGTAGGTCTTCTCGCCGTTCACCACCCACCCGCCGTCGACCCGCTCGGCCTTCGTGCGCAGCGCGGCCACATCCGAGCCGGCGTCGGGCTCGGTGATCGCGAGCGCGCCGATCTTCTCTCCGCTGAATCGCGGGCACGAGGTACTGCTGCTTGTGCTCGTCGGTGCCGAACTTCCAGATCGGGGGCGTGGCGATGTTGATGTGTGCCCCGATCCCCGCCGCGGTGCCACCGGAGCCGATCCGCGAGAGCTCCTCGACGAGCACCGCCTCGTGCAGGTAGTCGCCGCCCTGGCCGCCCAGCTCGGTCGGGTACTTCAGCCCGAGCAGGCCCTGTGCCGCGAGCTTTGGGAATACCTCGTCGGGAAACCAGCGCTCGGCCTCCCATTGCTGCGAGTGGGGTGCAAATTCGCGGTCGAGGAAACCACGAACCGACTCGCGCAGCTCTTCATGCTCATCAGTGAAAGGGGGAGTGGGGGTCATTTTGCTGTTCCGACCGGTACATGTACCGGTCGGCCCGACGGTGCATGCACCGTCGGGGACAGGGGCGCATGCGCCCCTGTCTCAAAGACCATATGAACGACCAATGACATCCAGCATGATCTCGTCGGTCCCCGCGCCGATGCGGTTCAAGCGCGAATCGCGCCACGCGCGCTCGACGCCGTACTCCTTCATGTAGCCCGCGCCGCCGTGGATCTGGATGCACTCGTCGGCGACTTCCACGGCGATGCGCGAAGCGTGCAGCTTGGCCATCGAGATCTCGCGCACGGGGTACTCGCCGTTGGCAAAGCGCCACGCGGTCACGTACACCATCTGGCGCGCACTCTCGATCTTCGTCGCCATCTCGGCGAACTTGTGGCGGATCACCTGGAATTTGCCGATTTCGCGGCCGAACGCCTTGCGCTCTTTGGCGTACACGAGCGTGCGATCGAAGCATTTCTGCGCGCCCGCGACCGAGCCGGCGGCGCCGATCAGGCGCTCGCCCTGGAGCTCCCACATGATGTGGTAGAAGCCCTTGCCGACTTCGCCGAGCACGGCGCTCGCGGGCACGCGCACGTCCTGGAAGGCCAGCAGCGCGGTGTCGGAAGCGTGCATCCCGAGCTTCTCGAGCTTCTTCTCGCGGATCACGCCGGGCGCGTCCATCGGCACGAGGAACAGCGTGAAGCCGCCGTAGCCCGCGTCGGGGTCGGTCTTCGTCACGAGCACGATCACATCAGCGCGGTGGCCGTTGGTGATGTAGGTCTTCGAGCCGTTGATCACGTACTCATCGCCGTCCTTCACCGCGCGCGTCTTGATCCCCGCCACGTCTGAGCCGGCGTCGGGCTCGGTGATGCCGATGCACAGGATCTTCTCGCCTTTGATCGCCGGCACGACCCATTCCTGCTTCTGCTCCTCGCTGCCGAACGCGAGGATCGGGGGCATCGCCATGTCGGTGTGCACCGCCACGCCCATCGCCAGACCCGCCCGAGTTGGCGCCCGTCATCTCCTCGCCCAGCACGAGGCTCGTGAAGTAGTCGCCGCCCTGTCCACCGTAGGCCTCGGGCTTGTCGAGGCCGAGCAGGTCGAGCTCGCCCATGCGATGGAACACCGAGTCGGGGAACGTCGTCTCCTCCCACTCCTCCGCGTGCGGCGTCAGCTCTTTCGTCACGAAACTGCGGATCGACTCGCGCAGCTGTTCGTGCTCGTCGGTGAAGATGAAGTGCTTGCGCTTCGACTGGTGGTCGGGCTTCAGGACGCTCTCGGCGGTTGCCATCGGGCTGGTCTCCTCGTGTGCTCGGGCGCCCGGCGGACGCCTCGTTTCGTGGGCTTCTCTGCTGTGCGATGACGCTAACGCACGAACGCGAGAAAGTAAACAGTAGGACTTCTCACTTCTCACTGACGCCCGATCTGGTTAGGATGCGCCTGTGAGCAGCGAGCAGACCCCGTCCGAGCCTGCGCTCTCCGCGGGCGCACAAGCGGACAACCAAGCCTGCCCCCGCAGGGGTGGTCCTCTATGAGGTCGCGGATGGCGTCGCGACGATCACGCTCAACGAGCCCGCGACGCGCAACGCGCTGTCGGCCGAGGTGCTCGGCGGCTTGATCTCCGGTTTCGAGCGCGCCCGCGACGACGACGCCGTGCGCGTGGTCGTGCTCGCCTCCTCGCACGAGACGGTCTTCTCCTCCGGCGCCAACCTTGGCGGCTTCGCCGCCGACGTGGCGCTCGTGCACAAGCACTTCGGCTCCGATCGCTTCGTGTCGCTGTTCAAGCTGATCGTCGGGCTCGGCAAGCCCACGCTGTGCGCCGCGCGCGGACACGTGCTCGCCGGAGCGCTCGGGATCGCGCTCGCGTGCGACCTGATCGTGGCCTCCGAGGCACGCCACGTTCGGCACGCCCGAGATCAACGTGGGCGCGTTCCCGTTCATGATCATGGCGCTGATCTACCGCAACATCGGGCGCAAGAAGGCCAACGAGCTGCTGCTGCTCGGCGAGCGCTGGTCGGCGCAGGACGCGCTCGCGGCAGGACTCGTCAACAAGGTCGTTCCGGCCGACGAGTTCGACGCCGCGGTGGGGGAGTGGGCCACGAAGCTGGCGTCGAAGTCGCCGCTGATCATGCGTCTCGGCAAGGAAGCGATGCGCCGCCAGCTCGACATGCCGCTCGACGACGCCTTGGATTATCTGCGCGCCCAGCTCACCCTCGCCATCTCCACCGAGGACATCGTGGAGGGCGTCACCGCGTTCTTCGAGAAGCGCGAGCCGCAGTGGAAGGGCCGATGAGAGGTGAGCGCCGACCTCGTGACCGCGGGGGTCCGGATGTGCTAAAAAGAGGCGCCCCGCGCGCGTGCCCGCGCGTACGCATGGGGCAACGTTTGGGGAACATATGAGCACCGAGCAAACCACCTCCCTCTTGCGTCCGCTTGTCGAGGACCTGCACGCCCGTCGTGCCCAGATCCGGCTCGGCGGCGGTCAGGAGAAGATCGACAAGCAGCACGAGAAGGGCGCGCTCACCGCGCGTGAGCGGATCGCCCTACTCGTGGATGAGGGCACGTTCGTCGAGCTTGGCATCCACGGCAAGCCGCACACCTCTCAGCGCGCGATGGACGGCGTCGACGCGCCAGCAGACGGCGTTGATCACCGGCTACGGCAAGGTCGACGGTCGTCTCACCGCCGTGTGCGCATACGACTTCACCGTGATGGCCGGCTCGATGGGTATGACCGGCGAGTTCAAGGTCACGCGCCTGCGCGAGCTGGCCTTGACCAAGCGCATCCCTTTCGTGTGGCTGCTCGACTCCGCAGGCGCGCGCGTGCAGGAGGCCGCGGGAGCGATGTTCGCCGGCTCCGGCCACCTGTTCCGCGAGGAGGTGATCATGAGCGGCGTCATCCCGCAGGTCGCGGCGCTGCTCGGACCGTGCGCCGCCGGCACCGCCTACATCCCCGGGCTGGCCGACTTCGTGCCGATGGTCAAGGGCCGCGGCTCGATGGCGCTTGCCGGACCGCACCTCGTGCGCGCCGCCGTTGGCGAGGACGTCACCCAGGAGGAACTGGGCGGCTCGCGCGTGCACTGCCGTAAGTCGGGCGTTGGCGACTTGGAGGTCGCCTCCGATGAGGAGTGCATCGAGCGGATCAAGGCCTACCTCTCGTTCATGCCCCAGAACTGCGAGTCGCCGGTGCCGATCCGGCCGGTCTCCGATCCGATCGATCGTGGGGACGATGAGCTGCTCGACGTCCTGCCCGAGTCCAATCGCAAGCCTTACGACATGTATGAGGTCATCAAGCGCATCGTCGACGATGGCGAGATCTTCGACATGAAGGGCCAGTGGGCCAAGACGATCATCACCTGCTTCGCACGCTTCGGTGGGCGCCCCGCTGGGATCGTCGCCAACCAGCCCAAGCAGCTCGGCGGCATCCTCGACAACGACTCCGCCGACAAGGCCGCGCGCTTCGTCAACCTCTGCAACGCCTTCGGCATCCCGCTCGTGTTCATCCAGGATGTCCCCGGCTTCATGGTCGGCACCAAGGTCGAGGCCGCCGGCATCATCCGCCACGGCGCCAAGATGCTCTACGCCGTCGCCAACGCCACCGTGCCGAAGATCACCGTCATCACGCGCAAGGCCTACGGCGCTGGCTACTACGTGATGTGCGGGCGCGCCTACGAGCCCGACCTGATCGTCGCCTGGCCGTCCGCTGAGATCAGCGTGATGGGCGCTGAGGGTGTCGTCGAGATCGCCTTCCGCAAGGCCGTCGACGCCGCCGAGGACCCCGTCGCGAAGAAGGCCGAGCTGGTCGAGAACTTCAAAAAGATGTTCGATGTCTACATCGCCGCCGGCAACGACCTAGTCGACGACGTGATCGACCCGCGCGAGACCCGCGTCACGATTTGTCGCGGGCTGGAGATGGCGCAGAGCAAGCAGGTCGAGCGTCCTTGGAAGCGTCACGGAGTCGTCCCGGTTTGATCGCCGTGACCAAGCCCAGCCCGCCAAGCCGCAACCACGGAGGACCGTATGAGCCTTGACGATCCCGTCGTCATCACCTGCTCGATCTCGGGCGTGATCGCCAACCGCGAGCAGTGTCCCGCGATTCCCTACACGCCCGAGGAGTACGGCGCCGAGGCCAAGCGGGCCGTGGACGAGGGCGCGTCGATGATCCACATCCACGCGCGCAAACCGGACGGCACCCCCTCCTATGAGATCGAGGACTTTTCCGCGATCACGGAGGCGATTCGCGGTGCGGTAGACGACGTGATCGTCAACTATTCAACAGGCACCGTCGGTGTGCCCGTGTCGAAGCGCATCGAGTACCTGCGCGCCTGTCGCCCCGAAGTGGCGGCGCTCAACATGGGCTCGATGAACTACGCCAAGTACTCGCGCACGCGCAAAGACTTCGTCTTCAAGATGGTCTTCTCCAATCCCTTCGACGAGATCGTCGAGCTGCTGCAGGCGATGAACGAGCTCGGCATCAAGCCCGAGCACGAGTGCTTCGACATCGGCCACGTCGGGTCGCTTACGCCGCTCGTTGACATGGGGGTGCTGAAGGCGCCCTTGCACGTCGACTGCGTGATGGGCGTCGTCGGCGGCATCCCGCCCACCCCGCGCAACCTGGCGGCGATGGTGGACAACATCGGCGCCGTCCCGGGAGGCGGGCACGTCAAACATCACTGGGGGGTAATCGGCATCTCCCGCGACCAGTGGATGCTGATCGCCACCGCGCTCACGCTAGGCGGCTCGATCCGCGCAGGCGTTGAGGACAACCTGTACCTGCCTAATGGAGAGATGGCCCGCTCCAACGGAGACCTGATTGCGCAGGCGCGGCGTATGACCGAAGACATGGGGCGCCGGCCGGCCACGGTGGCCGAGGCGCGCGGGCTGCTCGGGATCGCCTGATGGGTTTGCCGACCCTCCCAGTCACGCCGTGGAGGGCGCGATGAGCCTTCCCCTTTCAGGAGTGAAGGTTTTGGACCTCTCGCGCCTGCTGCCCAGGAGGCTTCTGCTCGCTTCTGCTCGCCGACTTCGGCGCCGAGGTGCTGAAGGTGGAGGACACGGGCGCGGGCGACTACATCCGCTGGGCGCCACCCTATTACGAGGGCGCCGAGGACAGCGCGAAGTCGGCGATGTTCCTGTCGCTGAACCGCAACAAGCGCTCGATCCGCATCGACCTCAAGAGCGAGGCCGGACGTGAAGTGCTGCTGCGGCTGGTGCGCGACTACGACGTCGTGCTGGAGTCGTTCCGCCCGGGGGTGCTCGATCGCCTCGGCGTCGGCTACGAGCGCATGCGCGAGGAGAACCCCGGGCTCGTGTATTGCGCGATCAGCGGCTACGGCCAGACCGGCCCCAAGCGTGAGGCCTCCGGCCACGACATGAACTACCTCGGCCTGATCGGGCTGCTCGGCTTGACCGGCGAAGGGGATGAGGTGGGCGGGCATCCCACGCAAGCGGCCGGTCAGATTGCCGACCTGGGCGGCGGCGCCTTGATGGCGGCTTTCGGCATTCTGGCCGCGCTGCGCGAGCGAGATGGAGCGCCCGCCCACCCGGGGCGGGGATCCAAATCATTCGCCCCAACGCACACCACCCCCGGAGCGGGTGGCGACTCTCGGGCCGCCCGAACTGGGTCCGGTCAAGGACAGTTCGTGGACGTGTCGATGGCCGACGGTGCGCTCTCGTGGCTGGCGATGGTCGCCGGTCAATACTTCGCCGACGGCGTCGTGCCCAAGCGCGGGGGACAGCTACTGGCGGGCGCTGTGATCTGTTATCGCCCGTATGAGTGCGCCGACGGCTGGGTCTCGCTCGGCGCGCTCGAGCCCAAGTTCTGGCAGGCGTGGTGTCGCGGCGTGGAGCGGGAGGAGTTGATCGAGAAGCAGTTCGAGCACCCGGGCTCTGAGGCACACACGCAGGTCGTAGAGATCTTCAAGGGTCGCACGCGTGCGCAGTGGACTCAGTTCGCCACCGAGCACGATTGTTGCCTCGAGCCCGTGCTGGATCTGGATGAGGCGCTCAACTCCGAGCTAGTGCGAGAGCGCGAGATGGTCGTCACGCTCGACCAGCCCGGCGTACCGGACGGTGTGCGCCAGCTCGGGATTCCAGTCAAGCTCGACCGCACCCCGGGCGAGCACAACCGTCTACCCGGTCCTGGGCTCGGCGAGCACACCGAGCAGGTGCTGCGCGCCGCCGGCTACAGCGACGAGCAGGTGGCAGAACTGCTGGAGCAGGGGGCCGTTGCCGGCCAGAGCGACGGCGCAGGTAACGGCGCCTTCCTCGCATGAGTGCCGCACTGCGGCAGAACGAACGCCGCGGAACGACTTGATGGCGGCCTCGGAGGCGTCGCTGAAGATGAGCGAGCTGGCGGAACGCTCGGGTGTGAGCGCCCCCACGATCCGCCATTACATTCGCGAGGGGCTGCTTGGCGATGGCGAGGACATTCGCCGCACGAGCCGCAACATGGCCTACTACCCACCCGAGCTGGTCGAGCGCATCCAGTTGATCAAGCGCCTGCAGGAAGAGCGCTTCATGCCGCTGCGCGTGATCAAGGAGGTGCTGGAGGAGAACCCCGAGCGCGTGAGTGCGCTACTGGAGTTGGAGGACAGCATCCTCGAGCGAGCGCTCGCCGGCGCAGAGCACGGTCGTGTGTCCGCCAAGGAGATCCGCGAGCGCTACGAGATCCCCGCCAACGTGCTGCAGCGCCTGAAGGAGATCGGTGTGCTCACGCCGGTCCGCGGTGCCTACGACCAGGACGACGTGAAGATCATCGAGGCGATCTCCCGCTTCCGCGCCGGTGGCTACGAGGAGGCGCTTGGCTTCACCGTGTACGACACGCTGCGCTACCGCGAGGCGCTCGGACCGCTCGTGGAGGAGGAGGTCCGCGCGCTGCTCGACCGCCTCGTCGGCGAGGTCGAGGTGGAGCGGGCGGTGGAGATGATCGCCGCGGGAGCCGAGCCGCTGCGCGAGCTGATCGGCGCGATCCATTCCAAGCTGCTGCTCGCTGAGCTGGCTTCCCAGCGCGAGCGGGGACGCTGAAGTAGGGGTCGCTCGCGTCGCGGCTGCAGCTCGAACGCGAAGCAAAGCGCGGCGGTGGGCGGTGCAGCGCTATTCTTGGATCTATTGACTGACCAGTCAATCTATCCACGTGTGGGGATGCCGGGCAGCTCGGAGCGGCCTATGAAGGCTGCCGCTGGTTCAGCTGAATTCCGGCGCGGACGTAGAGGCGAACATCGCCGCCGCCGACCGAGCACGTGCGGGCGGCCGCGGCCGACGGCGCGACGCTGATCGTGCTGCCCGAGAAGTGGACGGTGATGGGCAGCCCGACGGACCTGCGTGCCGGTGCGCAGACGCTCGACGGACGCCGCGATCGCCTGGGCGCGCGAGACGGCGGCCGAGCTGAAGCTCGATCTCGTGGCCGGCTCGATCGCCGAGCGCGTCGAGGGGCGCGAGAAGCTGTCGAACGCCTCCGTCCATGTCGGGCCCGACGGCGAGATCAAGGCCGTCTATCGCAAGCTGCACATGTTCGACGTGGAGATCGAGGGCAAGCGCTACTGCGAGTCCGACACCGACGAGCCGGGCGAGGAGGTCGTCGTCAGCGAGCTGGCGGACGGGGCAAAGCTGGGCATGTCGATCTGCTACGACCTGCGCTTCCCCGAGCTGTTCCGCGTGCTTGCTCTGCGCGAGCGCGCGCGTCGTCGCGCTGCCCGCGGCCTTCACACTGCCGACGACACGCGACCACTGGGAGGCGCTGATACGGGCCCGGGCGATCGAGAACCAGGTGTTCGTCGTGGCCGCCAACCAGGTCGGCGAGCATCCCGGGGGTCACCATTCGGGCGGCAGCTCGCTGATCGTGGATCCTTGGGGGACGGTGCTTGCGCGGGCCGATGGCGAGAAGCCCGGGCATATCGTCGCGGAGCTCGATTTCGAGCATCAGGACGATGTCCGCAAGCGCGTGCCGCTGCTCTCTCACCGCCGCCCAAGGCTGTACCACCGCTCCTCAAGGGGGGGCAGGCCGGTCATCGGCGCAGACTCACGCCTCGTTCGGGCTCGAGATGCAGACGATGTCAACGTCATCCCCTCCCAGGAGATCCAAGGGTGAGCTCGACCAGGGCCAAGGCCGTGCCCGACCGTCGCCGCGCGATCCTCGACGCGGCCGTGCGCGTGTTCGCGCGCCAGGGCTTTCACGCGTGCCGCGTCTCGGACATCGCCGATGAGGCGGGTGTGGCCTATGGCCTGCTCTACCACTACTTCCCCTCCAAGGAGGAAGTGCTCAACACGCTCTTCCTGGAGCGCTGGGGCGTGATGCTCGAGATGATCCGCGAGGTGGACCGCGAGCCCAAGCCGGTGCGCGAGAAGCTCGGCGCGATCGCGTCGTTCATCGTTGACAGCTACCGCCACGACCCCGACCTGATGAAGGTGATCATCGTCGAGGTCACGCGCGCGGCCAACTCGTTCGGCCAGACCCACCTGGGCCAGATCCGCGAGGCCTACCGGCTGATCGGCGAGATCGTCACCAAGGCTCAGCAGGAAGGCGTGTTCAAGGCGGAGATCGACGCCGAGTTCGCGGCGATGACCTTCTACGGCGCGATCGAGCAGGTGCTGACCGGCTGGATCTTCGGGCTGCTGCCGCAGGGCGAGGAGGAGTTCGAGCGGGCCAAGCAGATGGTCGTGGAGACCGTGTGCGGGGGGCTCGAGTGCCCACGGTCGACTTCCTGATCCAACAGTCGGTCGCCGTGTCGAGCGCGTGCAGACTGCTGCGCGTCCTCTTCCGCGAGGCGCCGCATCGTTTCGCGGGACGGTTCGATGGAGCTTGGAAAGGTGCCCCAATTGTCTGCGGACGACACTGGGTTGTCGGACTCTGTTACCAGCGCGCGCGGTGGTGCTCGACCACGCCGAGGGCGTGCGTCAGCGGGATGCCGCCAGGCAGCGTGCCGCTGAACGTGCCGAACGGGGCGCGGTAGTCGCTGCGGACGAGCAGCAGGTTGTCGCTGCGGCTGCGCTCGGCCTCGGGCGCGAAGCGAAGCTCCGAGCCGTCCTCTGAGGCGATCGTGCGCAGGTCGGCCGAGAAGCGCACAGGTGGCGCCTCGTGGGGGACGCCCGCGACCCACACCGCGCGCTCGCTGCCGGACCGGCGGGTCGTTGACGCCCTGCACGAGGTTGAAGGCGAGCGGCGTACCGTCGGGCGGCATTGCCGACACCGGCGGCCCACCACCACTCGGTCACGCGCGCGTGGTAGCCGGCGGTGTCGTCGATCACGGCGAGCGCGTCGATCTCGATCGGTGGGCGCGCGTCCGATAACGAGCGTGCCGTGGGCGCGAACGCCCGCCTGCTTGCGCGTCCACACATATGCGCCGCCGTTTGGGCAAGTCGCTTCGATGCCCTCGTCTTCGTCGAGCGTGAGATCGAGCAAGACCCCGTCGTCGCGGATGCGCAGTCGCCCGGGCGCCAGGTCCAGCGCGCCGCGGCGTGGGATCAAGCGGGTGCGCTCGATCGTCGTGCCGCCACCGCTGCGCGTGCGCTCGGCACGATCGTAAACGCCCAGAACGTCTGCCGCGCCGGCCCGACCTGGACCGAGGCCGCGCAGATCATGAACTGCTCGCCGAACACCCCCACATAGCGCCAGCGCTTGAGCGGGCGGGTGCCGCGAGAACAGGCGCGCGATACGGGTCGGGTCTTGCGTGCCCACAACCCAATGCTCATTGGCTCGACGGGCCGATGAGCCTCTACGGCTTGGAAGCCGTGACGATCAGGTTGTAGAACATCGCTGCGGGCAGGCGCGACTCCAGCAGGCGGCGGTCGACCCCCTGCAGCGCGAGGTAGCCGCGATAGGCGTAGTTGCGCCAGCCCCAGGGCACGTCTTCGGGGTGGGCGGTGGCCTCGAGGGTGCGGTTGGTCCAGCCGAACCAGTTGGCCAGCAGCTCCTCGCCGGTGACGCGAATGTCCTGTGAAGCCCGCGTCGCGCGCGAAGCCCGAGAGCTCGCCGGGGGCGAAGGCGTGCACGTCGACGAACGCCCTCCAGCGACGCCTCCGGCGCGCCGCCGTCGGCAGGCGGGGCGGGGCGGGCGCGGATCGCCCGCCGCCACAGCGGCGCGACGGCGCCGGCGGCACGCTTGGGCACTTTCGCCAAGCGGTCGCCGTAGCGCGAGGGCTCGCCGGCGAACAGCACCGTGCCGCCGGGCGCGAGCACGCGCGCGAACTCGCGGAACGCCTGGGCCAGGTCGGGGATGTGGTGCAGGATCGCGTGGCCGATCACCAGGTCGAAGCTCGCGTCCTCGAAGGGCAGGTGCTCGGCGTCGGTGGGCACCGTCGTCACGTCGAGGCCCAAGCCGCTCGGCGTTGGCGCTCAGCGTGGCGAGCATGCCGGGGGAGATGTCGGTGCAGGTCGCCTCGCCGATCAGCCCGGCGCGCATCAGGTTGAGCGTGAAGTAGCCGGTGCCCGAGCCGATCTCCAGCGAGCGCTCGAAGCGGCTGGGGTCGTGTCCGAGCGCCTTGCGCACCTTGGAGATGACCTGGCGCCTGGCCGACGTCGCCGAAGTCGATGCCCCACTTGGCGTCGTAGTGGTTGGCCGCCACGTCGTGGTAGCGGGTGTTGACGTCGCGGATCTCCTCCGCGTTCAAGGTCGGTGTCACGGCGCGGCACAATAAGGCACCGGCACTGCGCGATGCGCACTGCCGGCGCTCACCGTGCGGCTCGTATACTCGCGCTCCGTGTCCGGCCCTTCCGCGTCCGCCCTCGCGCCCCTCTTTCAGCAGGGCAACCAGCCCGAGGGCGTGCCGCCGCTCGCGCTCACCGGCGAGCGCACGCTGCCGGACGTGCCCGAGGAGAACTACTGGTTTCGCCGCCATCTCGCGGTGTACGAGTGGATCGCCGCGCGCGTCGCGGGCCTGCGCGCGATCGACATGGCCTGCGGCGAGGGCTACGGCTCGGACGTGCTCGCCCACAGCGCCGCTTCGGTCGTCGGCGTGGACGCCAACCCCGAGGCCCACGAGCACGCGCGCCTGCGCTACACCCGCGAGAACCTGCGCTTCGCCCGCGACCTGGTCGAGACGTTTCCCGAGCCGGCCGACGCGGTCGTGTTCCTGCAGACGATCGAGCACCTGCAGGATCCCGCGGCGGTGCTTGGGCACTTCAAGCTCGCTGGTGGGGGAGCAGGGCGTCGTGTTCGTGTCCACGCCCAACGTGCTCACCCTCGCGCCCAAGGGCGCCGAGCGCTCGGACAACCCGTGGCACGTGCACGAGTACCGCTGCGAGGAATTCGAGAAGCTGTGTCGCGGCACGTTCGCCGCAGGTCGAGATGTATGGCCTGTTCCACGCACGCAAGCTGCAGCTCCACGCGCTTGCGCTGAAGCTCGGCTGGGACGCGGTCCATCCGCGCCTGAAGCCTGACCAAGCCCTTCTACGACTGGTTCACGCCCGCGATCGCGGCCAGCGACTTCGCCTTGCGCGCGGCGGCCGAGGCGGACCTCGACAAGGCGCTCGACTTCATCGCCGTCTGCCGGCCGTGAGCGGTGAGTCCGCGTCGGCCACGCCAGTCCGCCGCGAGTACTCGCTCCAATGCTGCAACGTCTCATGGCCGTGAGGCCATGAGACGTCCGCCCGCAGGGCGAGCTGGCGATCGTCCTGCACACGCACATGCCCTACGTGGAGGGCTTCGGCACCTGGCCGTTCGGCGAGGAGTGGCTGTGGGAGGCGATCGCCGGCAGCTATCTGCCGTTGCTCGAGCTGCTCGACGAGGGCGCGCCGCTGACCTGTCGTTGACCCCGGTGCTGTGCGATCAGCTGGAAGCGCCCGGCGTGGGGGAGCGCTTCGAAGCGTTCGTCGACGAGGTGCGCGGGCGCACGCACGCCGAAGACATCGAGGGCCTGCGCGAGGGCGGCTTCGAGACGCTCGCGCGCGAGCTGGAGCGCTCGTGGGCCGAGTACGAAGGCGTGCTGCGGCGTTTCCGTGAGCGCGGGGGCGACGTGCTGGGGGCGCTCGGGCGCCACGCGCAGTGGACCTCGAGCGCGACGCACGCGGTCCTGCCGCTGTTGGCGACGGATGCGGGCGTGCGCGCCCAGGTGCAAACCGGAGTGGACTCCCACCGCGCGCGCTTCGACTCGCCGCATGGCACCGCTGGCGGACACGGGCTGGAACGGAGGCTTCTGGCTGCCGGAGTGCGCGCCATGCCCCCTACCTGGAGCCGTTGCTGGAGGAGCCGGGTGTGAGGGCCACATGCGTCGAGCTCACCAACCGCTGGGGCCTGGGCGCGCGCGAGCACCTGCGCCCCTATGTGGGCGAGTCGGGCGTTGTGCTCGTGCCGATCGACCGCGCCACGATCGCGCGCGTGTGGAGCGACGGCGGCTATCCGGCACACAGAGCTACAGGGACTACCACCACCACACGATCCACCACCACAACCCGTGGGCCAACAATGGCCAAGCCTACGAGCACGATCTCGCGCTTGGTCTCGCGCGCGAGCACGCCAAGGAGTTCGTGGCCGCCACGATCGAGCGGCTGCGAGCAACGAGAAGCCGACGCAACGGACGATCGGCGGGAGCTCGCTCCCCGGTGGCGGACTGGTTGTGTGCGCGCTCGACACCGAGTTGCTCGGGCATTGGTGGTACGAGGGCGTGAGTGGCTGCGAGCGGTCGTCGACGAGTGCGCAAGGCAGGGATTGCCGCTCGTGCGTCTCGATGAAGCCACGGCGATGCAAGACCCGGCGCCGCTCGAGGCCCCGAGTGGGAGCCAAGCACATGGGGAAGCGACGGTGACCTGTCCACCTGGTCGGGCCCAGCGGTGGCCGACATCGCCTTCGAGACGCGCGCGGCCGAGCTGCGCACGGTGGCTGCCGGTCGTGGGGCGGGCGAGGCGGCTGTGAGCGAGTTGTTGGCATTGCAGGCAAGCGACTGGGCCTTCATGGTCTCGCGCGACCTGGCCGCGCCCTATGCGCGCGAGCGCTTCGAGGGCCATCGCGACGCGCTCGGAGCACGCACTTGACGATGGGCCCGGGGCGAGCGCAGAACGGGTCTCGTAACATCGCCGCGCACGCCGACGCCAGCGCTCTGCTCGGCCCCTAAGACGCCAGCGCACCCGCACGCCACAACTAGGCCTTTCGAGCCGCTGGCGGATCTTTTAGACAAGTAAGGGTTGACATGAGTTCGGCGACTCGTGTATAAACAACCAGTAGCCCTCCTGCCATTGGCGGATGGCCTGCCCAGATCGGGCAAGGTCAGTGAAGGGCACAAACATAAGGTCGGGTTATGGGTCGGTCTTCGTGGCCGACAGCTAACATGTTTTGACGGGGACCTTGGGAGAGGGACCGGGTCGCTTCTGAGAGGGAGTTGTTTTCGCGTGCATTCATTTAGGGATCATGTGCTTGAGAGTCCGTGTGCTACTGGCGGGTCCGTAATAGGACGCGTCAGCGTCGCTGACGCGTCTCTCTCTCTCTCTCTCTCTGGGACGCAAGTCCTAGTTCCCTCCGTCCGGCCCTAGCGGGCCGTTCGGGATCCCCGCGGGGGATATGGGATAGCTATGTCTGTCCGGCCCTGGCGGGCCGTCCGAGATCCCCAAAGGGGGGAAAGGGTTGCGCTGGGCGTCTAAGCGCTAGTCCCCCTCGCCGCGGCGTTTGCTCGCGGTTTGCCGGGTGTAACGCTTGGTTTGGTTTCTCGCGTGTAATAGGCGCGTGTAAATCTTCTTGTTGTTCTGCCGTCGTGGGTTGTGTGCCTGCGGCGGTCTTTGCTTGCCCCCCGCATGGGGGGTGCTGCCCGGGCTCCTCGGGTGGTCGTCTTGTTGATTGTTCGAGGAGGGGATGGGTGTGATGGGTGCTCGCAGGCTTTGGTTGATGGTCGTGGCTTTGCTGTGCGGGCTGGCCTGTCTGTTTGGGGCTGGTGTAGCTACCGCTGGCGCTGTGACGCAGTTCGGCAGCCAGGGAAGTGAATTGGGGCAGCTCTACCAACCTGAGGGCGTGGCAGTCGGTCCGACGGGCGACCTCTATGTCGCCGATACTAGAAATAACCGGGTCGAGAAGTTCGATGGGTCGGGGGATCCCTTGTTGGCGTGGGATGTGTTTGAAGTTTCCCCGGGTATCCCTGGATTTCCCACGGGTGTCGCGGTTGATGACGATCCGCTGAGTGACTCTTATGGGGATGTGTATGTGGTCGATCCCGCACGCGGCGACGTGGAGAAGTTCGATTCGGAAGGTGTGTTTCTGTTGATGTTTGGCGGGCATGTCAATGAAACGACCGGTGGTGACGTGTGCATCGCGGGCGAAAAATGTGTAGAAGGAGGAGCAACGGAAAACGGTGGTGACGGCGAATTCAATTTGTCTGGTGCGGCAAGCTCTATTATCGCTGTGGGTCCGGAGGGTAGAGTGTATGTGGGTGATCTGGGGCGTGTGCAGGTGTTTGAACCGTCGGGTGTTTGGCGGGAAAATGTTTCGCTGTCGGGTTTGTCGAGCACGGCCCGTCCGTCGGCACTCGCGGTTGACGCTGCTGGAAATATTTATGTGAAGGACGAAGGAGTGGATGGTGTGCGTGAGTTCGAACCGGATGGCACGGAAGAGAGCGTTCAGTTCGATGCCGGTAGTACGACCGTCACCGCGCTTGCGGTGGGGAATGCCTCGGGTGAGGTGTTTGTCGGTGATTCCGCCGGCGGGTTCCATGTGTTGGAGTACGATTCGGCCGGTAACGAGCTCGCGAGCTTCGGTTCGAACACTGTCGTTGGCTCCAATTCTGGGATAGCGCTCTCGGAAACAACGAAAGAGCTGTACGCCTCCGGCTTCTACGAAGAAGAAAGTTGCTATAACGGGCCTTGCGGGCGCATTAGTAGTGTATGGGTATTGCCGTTGCCGCCGCCGGGTCCGGTGATCGCAACAGAGTCTGCTACGGCGGGTTCGCGTGGGACGGCGGTGCTTGAAGCATCGGTTAATCCCGAGGGTGACGAAACTACTTACCATTTCGAATATGTCGATGACGCAGGTTACGGGAACAGTGGTTTTGCGGGTGCGACGAGCACTGGGAGCGTCTCGATCGGCTCAGGTCTCTTTGAAGATCATCCGGTGACGGTCGATTTGACCGGTTTGGTCGCGGGTGAAGTCTATCATTATCGGGTAGTGGCGAAGGATTCCTCTGGACGCACGACGAGGGGGTCCGATCAGGTGCTGGATGAGACGCCGCCGGCGTACGTTGAAGGCCCTTGGGTGACCAATGTGGCTGCGACGAGTGCGACATTCAGCGCGCAGATAAACCCACTGGATACGAACACGGAATACCGGTTGGAATATGGTACGAGCACGGCCTACGCTCACACGTTGTCGGGTGATGTCGGGGAAGGATCGAGTAGTGTGCTGGTCAGCTATCACCGTCAGGAACTGCTGCCTGGCACTACCTACCATTACCGGCTGGTGGTGAGTAACGCGTTTGGGATCGTGGAGGGCGCCGATCACACGTTCACCACCCAGATTGCCGGTAGCGAGCTCACGCTGCTCGACGGCCGTTCGTGGGAACTGGTGTCTCCCGCGAATAAAGCCGGTGGCCTGATCGGTCTTAGCTTTAGTGGGCTACGGGCGGCTAGTGATGGTAGTGGGATTACTTATGTTGATTTTGGTCAGGCGATGGGAGAACACCCGGTGGCAAGCGGTAGTCCGCTGGGTGGATCGGAGATTCTTTCGGTCCGTTCGTCGAGTGGCTGGCGGTCAAAGGATATAACGCTGCCGCAGAATGCTCTTCCAGAAGAGGGTTCTTCAGAAGAACTGACTGCTTTCCCCGCTTCTTATGGTAGTCTTTTCTCACCGGATTTGTCCGCAGCCGTGGTGCATTCAGGTCCGTTTACGCCGTTGTCTAGTGGCGCTTTGGAAGGGACACCGTACCTGGCTGATGTCGCAGCTGATAGTTTTGTGCCGCTTCTCACGCCCGCAAATACTCCGGTGGGCACAAAGATAAAGATCACACCGGAGTCCACTGAAGGTGTGCATGTCGTGGATTCGACTCCTGATAAGAGCCATGTACTTATTTCTACGTCATTGTTGTTGACACCTGAAGCGGTCGGTGGCGAAGAAGGCCCGAATCTGTATGAGTGGAGTGGTGGACGGTTGCAGCTAGTCAATATCCTACCGGAAGCGGAAGGCGGCCCCGTAAATTACGCATGCCTCGCCGGTAGTTGGGAATGTCATCCATGGGGAGGAAGCTCCCTGGGGCATGCGCGCGCTATCTCAGACGATGGTCGTTGGGTAGCCTGGACACGTCGTGAGCCTTATGAAACTGTTAGCGGATATAAAGGTCTCTATGTCCGCGATATGGTTGCTGGGAGGACTGTCCGGGTGGGTGGTGCTCACGCGTTGTATCAGACGATGAGTAGTGATGGGTCACGGATCTTCTTTTTGGAAAAAGGTGATCTTTACGAGTTCGAGACGGGTACTGACACACAGGTGGATCTTACCGCGACCCATGGTGCGGGCGAAGCAAATGCGGGGGTGAGGGAAGAGGTGTCGGATGTGAGCGAAGACGGCTCGTACGTGTATTTTGTCGCGACGGGCGTGTTGGCGAATGGTGCTGTGAGCGGCGAAGACAATCTGTACCTGTTGCACGAAAGTAGCGGCGCGTGGTCGGTACGGTATATAACGACGCTATCCAGTCAAGATGAAAACAGTTGGTACAGTGCCTTCGCTGACGTTAACCCAAGGCTAGAGTTCGTGAGCTCGCGAGTGTCGCCGGACGGGCGGTATCTGGCGTTCATGTCAGAGAGGTCTTTGACTGGTTATGACAATCGTGACGCTAATAGTGGTCAGCCCGATGAGGAGGTGTACCTTTATGATGCGGTCGCGGATCGTTTGGTGTGCGCTTCTTGTAACCCGACCGGAGCGCGCCCGGTAGGCATCTTCGATCATCAAGAACTGCAAATCGAGGAGGGGAATGCGTGGCGCCTTCCTGCTAGTGGTAGTGGTGATAGTGGTTTTCACTGGTTGGCTGGGAGTATCCCGACCTGGAACGAAACTGGAGAAGGTGTTGAGCAGTCGCGGTTTTTGTCTGATAGTGGCCGATTGTTTTTTGATAGTCCGGATGCGTTGGTGCCGCAGGATACGAATGGTCTTGAGGATGTGTATGAGTATGAGCCTGCCGGTGCGGGTGGTGTGAGTGGATGCACGGAAGCGTCTTTGACGTTTAGTCAGCGTTCGGTGGGGTGTGTTGATTTGATTTCTTCGGGTACGTCGGCGAGCGAATCGGTGTTCCTCGACGCGAGTGAAACTGGTGATGATGTGTTTTTCATTACTGCGAGTAAACTCGTGCCGGAAGATTATGATACTGCGCTTGATGTGTATGATGCGCATGTTTGTTCGGTGACGGTGCCGTGTGTGACTGGGCCGGTGTCTCCGCCACCGTGCACTTCTGGGGATTCGTGTAAGGCTGCGCCTTTGCCGCAACCGGAAATCTTTGGTCCGACGCCGAGCGCGACGTTCTCTGGTGTTGGCAACGTGACTGCTACTTCTGGGACGGTCGTGAAAGCGAAGTCGTTGACGCGCGCGCAAAAGCTGGCAAGCGCGCTGCGTGCGTGCCGTAAGAAGGGTAGGAGCAAGCGGGCTGTGTGTGAACGGCAGGTCAGACGAAGGTATGGGGTCAGACAGGCTCACAAGGCCAAGGCGACGAGCAAGGGCAACGGGTGATGATCGTGCGGTCTATTTACAGGAGCGTTCTAGCGGCCGTGGCTGTCGTGGTGTTTTTCGCGCTAGTTGGTGTTGGGCAGGCTTCCGCGGCGATGCCATGGTGGCACTTGAACACTATTTCCTCGCCGGCGAGCACGGTCAGCGAAGGCAGTATTTTCGTGGAAGCAAGCGATCTGGGTGACGCGATGGTCAACTCGGTCGAATATCCTGTGACGATCGTCGACACGCTCCCTGCCGGGGTCACACCGACAGCGGTCCATCCGGAAGGGAACTCCGCTATCCTCGATCCAATCGGTGAACTGGTGAAACTGCTTACGACTTGTGGGATCGCCGGACAGACGGTGACGTGCACGTATGGGGGGTTCCGGGGTTCCCATTGTTCGCGTATGAACACATCATTCTCGCGATTGCTGTGAAAGTGGCGCCCGGTATGGGTGCGGGTTTGAACGAAGTGAGCGTCACCGGTGGTGGTGCGTCGTCGCTGGTGCGCCGCCACCCACTCGCGTTGAGTGATTCAACGCCGCCGTATGGTGTGGAAAGCTATGAATTGACGGCCGAAGAAGAAGGTGGTGGATTGGACACTCAGGCGGGATCACACCCGTTCCAGTTGACGACGACGCTCACGTTCAACACCCAGATGGCAGAGTTCAAAAGCGATAGAGCCGGGGCAGAAAACGTCTTCTTCTCTCAATCGCGCCCGGCGACGTTTACGAAGGATCTGCGTTTCGATCTACCGCCGGGTCTGGTGGGTAATCCGACCCCGTTGCCGCGATGTAACCTGAAGGCGTTTCTGGCGGAGCCACCGGAATGTCCTGTGGATACTGCGATCGGTGTCTCGACGGTGATTACCGCGAACCCTGCACAGGAAGCCTACGCACCGTTCGTCGAGACGACCCCGTTGTATAATATTGTGCCGAACGTGGGTGAGCCCGCTCGCTTCGGGTTCAACACCGTGGCCGGCCCAGTAATCCTTGACACGTCGGTACGCACCGGCGGGGATTATGGTGTCGTGGTGAGCGTACCTGACATCACACAGGCGGCTGAGTTCATTGGTACGCAGGTAACGTTCTGGGGGGTCCCGGCTGATCATCGTCACGACACGACGCGCGGCAGCAGCTGCCTCGACCAGTTTGATAGTGAAACTTTCCCTCCCACGGAACTGTCGTGTTCGTTGGGGGGCAAGCCGCAACCGTTCCTTGTCATGCCCACGGCGTGTGACGGGGCACCACACACGACCGTCGAAGGCGACTCGTGGGCGCAACCCGGCCAGTTCACGACACCAAAGGGATACGTTTTCCAGAACAACGAAGGCGAACCGCTATCGGAGGACGGCTGCAACCGTCTCAACTTCGAACCTTCGATCAGTGTTGCTCCCGACGGACAGCAAGGCAGTACTCCCACGGGCCTGACTGTAGGGGTACACGTGCCGCAGGAAGCGAGCCTGAATCCGACGGGTCTGGCTGATTCTGCCGTGAAGGATACGACTGTGGCGCTGCCCGCTGGTGTGGGCTTGAATCCGGCTGGGGCCGATGGCCTGTCCTCTTGCGGTTTGGGTCAGGTGGGTTTGGAAAGCGGGACTGAACAGTCGTGTCCTGAATCCTCGAAGGTGGGGACAGTGGAAATCCATTCGCCCTTGCTACCGAACCCACTTGTTGGTGCTGCGTATCTGGCTGAACAGGACGCGAACCCGTTTGGGAGTCTCGTCGCATTGTATCTCGTGGCACGTGACCCGGTCTCTGGTGTCCTCATAAAGGTTGCGGGCGAAGTCAAACCCGATCCTGTCACGGGGCAGCTCGTCTCGACGTTCGATAACACGCCAGAGTTGCCCTTTGAAGAATTGAACTTGCATTTCTTCGGTGGGTCTAGGGCACCGTTGGGTACCCCCGCATTGTGCGGAGGGTATACGAGCAGGGCTTCCATCGTGCCGTGGTCTGGGAACGCTCCGGTTGAATCGTCCTCTGAATTCAAGATCACGAGTGGTCCCAACGGGAGTCCTTGTAGTAGTCCGTTGCCGTTCGATCCGTCGCTTACGACAGGGAGCCTCAACATTCAAGCCGGTGCGTTCACGCCATTTACGATGACGATGAGTCGTGAAGACGGGAATCAGAATCTCGATGCGATCCAGTTGAAGATGCCTTCCGGTTTGTTGGGGACGCTTTCGTCGGTAAAATTGTGCGAAGAAGCACAGGCTGATGCTGGGACGTGTGGTCCTGAAAGCCTGATCGGGCACACGACCGTCAGCGTTGGGCTGGGCGGGAACCCGTATACGGTGACTGGTGGTGAAGTGTTTATCACCGGTCCGTATAAGGGTGCTCCATATGGCTTGTCGATTGTGAATCCCGCGAAGGCCGGCCCGTTTAATCTCGGCAAGGTCGTGGTTCGGGCGAAGATCGAAGTCAATCCCGAAAACGCTGCGTTGACGATCACGAGCGATAGTTCGGGTCCGTATGCGATTCCGCAGATCCTTGACGGGATCCCACTGGAGATCAAGCACGTGAACGTGTCGGTAGACCGGCCGGACTTCACGTTTAATCCGACGAACTGCGCTCCGCAGGAAATCGGAGGGGGCCTGACGAGCAGTCAAGGTGCCGTATCGACCTTGCATGTTCCGTTCCAGGTCACTAACTGTGCTGTGCTGAAGTTCAAACCGATCTTCAGTGTCTCCACAGCTGGGAAAACCTCTAGGGCTAAGGGCGCGAGCTTGAATGTGAAGTTGACCTATCCCAAAGCGGCGTTTGGGACTCAGGCGAATATTGGGAAGGTCAAGGTTGACTTGCCGAAGCAGTTGCCGTCACGGTTGACGACGCTACAGAAGGCGTGTCCAGACACCACGTTTGACGCGAATCCTGCGTCATGCCCTGCGGATTCGAGGATTGGGACTGCTACCGCGACCACACCGGTGCTGCCGGTGCATTTGGAAGGTCCCGCGTATTTCGTCTCGCATGGTGGCCAGAAGTTCCCCGAACTGATTGTCGCGCTATCCGGTGAGGGCGTCACCGTGTATTTGCATGGTGAAACGTTCATTAACCCCGCAGGCATTACAAGCAGTACGTTCAGAACGATCCCCGATGTCCCGATCGGTGTGTTCGAACTGAAACTTCCCCAGGGCACAGACTCCGCATTGGCCGCGAACGGAAACTTGTGTACTAGCAAGCTCGTTATGCCCACGATCTTCGTCGGTGCGAACGGCGTGAACCTCAAACAATCGACGCCCATTACAACCACCGGATGCCCCAAGAAGAAGGCGAAAAAGACAAAGGCAAAGCACACGACCAAACACAAACGGAAGAAATGAGATGCATACGAAGCTCGTGAACACGGTTGCGTGGCTCCATCTCGGACCGTCAGGAGGGGGTCGTGGCACCTAGGGGAGCTGTTGTCGGCCATCTCGGTCGTCCGGGCGCTCACGTGAGCGGGATGCAGCGCCGCCGGCTTCTGGGGGCGTTCGTCGAACTTGTGAGCGAGCAGGGCCTTCAGGGTGCGGGTATCGGTCCGACTTGCAAGCGCGCGGGTGTCTCGCGCCGCACGTTCTATGAGGTCTTCAGCGATCACGATGCGTGCGTACTGGCCGCGTTGGACGAGGCGTTGTGGCGGCTCCGCGAGTGCGTGCTGCCCGCATACGAAAGGGAGGGCAAGTGGAGCACGCGAATACGCGCGGCGCTGTTTGCCTTGCTGGAGTGCTTCGACGCGGAACCAGGCCTTGCGCGCCTGTGCGTCGTCGAGACGCTCAGGGCCAGACAGGAGGTCTCCCTGCTTCGCAAGCGGATCCTCGACATACTCACAGCAATCGTCGACGAGGGCCGGTGTGAGTCCAAGCAGGGTGGCACGTTGCCACCCCTCACGGCACAGGGCGTCGTCGGCGGTGTGCTGTCGGTCATTCATGCCCGCCTGCTGGATGAGCCCCATGCCGCGCTCGTCGAGCTGGCCGGTCCGCTGATGGCGATGATCGTTCACCCCTACCTCGGTCCCGCGGCTGCTCGCCGGGAGCTCAACCGTCTAGCGCCTGACATACCGAGTGCCATTACTCGTGGTCCCAACGACCCGTTCAGGGATATTCCGATCCGCTTCACCTATCGCACGGCACTAGTACTAGCCACGATCGCTGCCGAGGGCGGGCGGGGCTCCTGTCCGTCCAACCGTTACATCGCCGACACGGCCGGAATCGCCGACGACGGCCAAACCTCACGTCTGCTGCGACGCCTACAACAAGCCGGTCTGATCGAAAATCACAGCAACGGTCACGCCAAGGGCGAGGCGAACGCATGGGCGCTCACCGAGCGCGGCCAAGCCATACAAGAAGCAATCGCCATGTAACGCTTCGCTCGTGTCCGGCCACTTAGTAGTCGTGGAGAGGCGATTGCGTTTCGAGCTGCTTTACGCAAAGCATGGCCCGGCGGTCAAGGCGTATGTGCTGCGCCGCGGCGACCGCATCGATGGCCGACGACGTCGTGGCCGAGGTGTTCGTCGTGTGCTGGCGGCGCTTCGAGGATGTTCCAGCCGATCCGCTCCCGTGGCTGCTTGGTGTCGCCAGGCGTGTGCTGAGCACGCAACGACGCGGCGAGCGTCGGCGCGGAGCGTTGCGCGAACGGCTCGCCGAGGCGGTGCCGGCGAGCTCCCGGTCGGGATGCACGGCGATCCTGGAGCGGAAGCTTGTGAGCCGCTCAACGCGATCTGCGAGCTGAACGAGGGGAGCCTCGCGGGGGCGCTGGCTCGGTTGAGCGAAACCGATCGCGAGCTGCTCCTGCTAGTCGCCTGGGACGGGCTCTCGCCCGCTCAGGCCGCCGACTGTTCTCGATGTCAGGCCTGCCACGGTACGCGTGCGTCTGTTGCGCGCCCGGCGGCGTCTCACCCAAGCGCTCGCGAGCGAGCGATCCAACCCCACCACCTGTCCACCCCTATCGATGGAGGCTCCCTCATGACCGTCGACTCGATGGCGCGCCTCGCCGCCGCCAATCCTGTGCTCGAACCACCGGCAGTGGAGTCGCCTGAGCGCTTGCGTCGTCTGATCGAAGACGACGCTCCCGCGCTCGACTTCGACGATCGGCGTCATGGAAGCTCACCGGCGAACAGGGGCTCACGGATGCGCCGCCGCATGCCCGTCGCCGCTGCGCTGTGTATCGCCGCGAGTGTCGCCGGCGTGGTGCTCTCCTCTGGGTCATCCGGCCCTGGGGTGAACGTGGCCGCGGCGGCCTACGCCGCAACCTCGCCCAAGCCCGGGATCGTCGAAGCGACCTTCATTACTCGTATCGAGCATGGCATCCAGGCCGGGAGCATCCTGCGCTGGCAAGAATGGGACGACGCCGGCATGGGGCTGCGACGGGAGCGCTTGACGTTCGTCGAAGCCTACGACGGAAAGCGCGAGACGCATCTCAGCGAATCGGCGTCCGCGCCCGGACGCCGCGAAACGTGGTCCCGCGGTCGCCTCGAAGCGAGCACGATCGTTCGTACGAAGGTTCCGCGTGACCTGACGCTCAGGATGGCGTTCGGCGGGATCGCCCTCGAAGGAGTGGAAGGGATCGCGCTCTATCGCAAGCTCTACCGCGAAGGCCTGATGAGGCTCGTAGGTCACGAGCGCCGCGGCGGTCGATTGCTGTGGAAACTCGAAAGCCGACCCGCCAGCTACGACGCCAATGGCAGGAAGGTTGCCATTCACACGCGACTTGTCGTCCTGGTCGACCCGAAGACATTCCTGCCCATCGTCGAGCGTCTAGATCGACGTCGCGCTACCCGGTCATCCCACACTGCTCGAAAGCGATCTCCTCAGCTACCGGCGACTTCCCTCGAGCGAAGGGCACAGCAAGCTGTTCGAACTCACCGCTCAGCATCCGAGCGCGCGCGTGCTGCAGAGGGCGGACGCCCTCGATACCCCGCGTACCCCGCGCCCAGCCCAAGCGACGCTAGCTCTGTTCGCGGCGCTGCGCTAGCCCTACTCCCAGCGCAGCTGCTCCGGTGCATCGCGCATCCTCAGTACCCGCGCCGGCACGCCGCCCACCACCGCGTTCTCCGGCACGTCCTTGGTCACCACAGCATTCGTTCCCACGATGCTGTTGTGCCCAACGCTCACTCCTCTCAGAATGCACGACCCATAACCCATCCAAACATTGCTGCCGACGCGCACATCGCGCTTGTAGATGCCCTGCAAGCGGATCGGGCGCTCCACCTCCACCACGCCATGGTCGAAGTCGATCAGCATCACCCTGTCGGCGATGATGCACTCTCTGCCGATCGACACGTGCTGGTAAGCGGAGATCGTGCACTCCTGGCCCATCACCGTCTTCGCGCCGATCGACACTTCGCCCTCGTGCACCCTGATCTTCGAGTCGTGCCCGATCCACGACCAGCGGCCCATGCGTAGCGTCGCGTGCTTGCCGATCTCGAACTTCACACCCGGGCAGATGAAGCACATGCCCGTCGGTCTGAAAGCGCTCGCCATAGCGCAGCTTCAGCCACAGCCAGCGCCCTCCCAGCAACACGAAATGGCGGTTGATCATGTTGTGCTCGCGCATCCACCGCCATGTGCGCAGCGCTTCTTTGAGCTGTCTCACGAGCGCGCATCCTAGAGCTCCGCGCCGCGCCAGGGATGCCCGGCGGCGAGTGGGTCGAGGGGAGTTTCCTAGATACTTCCCGCGTGCCACCCACGCTCGCCCAGCGCCTGCTCGACGGCGACCGCCGCGCGCTTGCCCGTGCCATCACGCTCGTCGAGGACGACCGCCCCGAGGGCTGGGAGCTCGTGCGCGAGGTCTACCCCCACACCGGCAAAGCCGCCGTCTATGGCTTCACCGGCCCCCCCGGTGTCGGCAAGTCCACACTGATCGGCGCGCTCACCAAGGCCCGTCGTGAGGCGGGGCGCACCGTCGGCGTGCTCTCCGTCGATCCCTCCTCGCCCTTTACCCAGGGCGCGTTGCTCGGCGATCGCATTCGCCTCACCGAGCACTTCCTCGACCAGGGCGTCTTCATCCGCTCGATGGCCAACCGCGGCGCGCTCGGCGGGCTCTCAGAGGCCGCTTTGCAAGCCGCCCTGCTACTCGACGCCGCCGGGCGCGAAGACGTGTTCGTGGAGACCGTCGGCGTCGGTCAGGCCGAGATCGACATCATCGATCACGCCGACACGATCGTGCTCGTACTGATGCCTGGCTCAGGCGACTCGATCCAGGCGCTGAAGGCCGGGATCATGGAGATCCCCGACATCATCGCCATCAACAAGGCCGACCACCCGCTCACCGACACGATGGTGCGCGAGATCCGCGGGGTACTCTCGCTCGCAAACGCAGACAGCGATTCCGAGCGCGGCACGCTGGCGCGTGCCGATCGTCAAGACCGAAGCCGTCCACAACAAGGGCGTGGACGAGTTGATCGAGCGTCTCGACGAGCACCGTGCTCACATCCTGGAGGAGGGCACCCTGCAGGAGCGCCGCGGTCGCAACCTGCGCAACGAGGTACTCGCGATCGCCACCGCCCGCATGCGCCGGCTCCTGGAGGAGGAGCTGCGCGAGGACGCCGAGTTCAAGCGACTACTGGATGAGGTTGTCGAACGGCGGCTGGACCCCGCGAGCGCCGCCACCACACTGCTGGAGCGCCAGTCGCGGCGAGAAATGTAGACAGCTCGCGAAAGCGGCGCGCCTGCACGCCGGCTGCTGTAAACCTACGGCTATAGCCCGCTTGCGAGCGAACAACCACATCGGGCTCCGCGTCTGCCTGATCGCAATGTCGCTGATGCTCGGCACGATGGTCTTTGCCCGCTCCGCGGACGCAAGCGCTTCGCGGGCACGGGTCGCCCAGGCCAACCACGTGGGCTGGCCCTCCATTACCGGAATGCTGCTGCAAAACTCCACCAACGAGGCCAGGCCGCTCGACGGCCGGCCCGGGCAGGATCCGTTCGACGACTCCGACCCCAGCTACTCCTGCGACGGCGCCGAGACCGGGGGCAGCTACCACAACTGTGGCTATCCTGGAATCGGCGACGGTCCCCGCTTCACCACTCTTCCGCGGCTGGAGCTTGAATGTGAAGATGACGGCCTCGCATCCCACGCCGCTCTCCCGCCGCTCTTCCCGTCGGTGGTCCTGCCGTCGGGCCTACCCACCTTCTGTGCCCACAAGTACGAAGAAACCGACCTCGTGCCCGCCAATATCGGTCACAACGAGCTGCTCGGTGGAGACGGCGACGACACGATCCACGCCGGGCCCGCCGGCGATGTGATCTGGGGGGACTCCCACGCCGAAGGCAACGACACCGCCCAAGTCGACCATCTCTACGGCGGAGCCGGCGACGATTGGCTCTACGCCAGCCACGGCACCAACTACATCTGGACCGGCTCTGGCGAAGACCATGTGCTGTTGGTCTATGGCCACGGAATCGTCTACTGCAACGGCTCCGGGCACAAGACGCTCGTCATGCGCAAGCTCCCCAAAAACCGCCACTACCGGCTGATCGGCTGCGGCGATAAGACGGTCGTGCCCTACGCGGCATAGCAGCATCCAACCGCTAGCCCGACTGAAGTTTGTGCCTCACGCGCCGCGCGGTACGCGGAGCGTTGTGGAAGGCAGGTCTCTCAGGCGCCGCCGTTCAACGAGCGCGCGGTGGGGGAGCGGGGCACGCCGCGCTGGTCGGGCAGCGTCCCGATCACACGGTCCCCAACGGTCGAGGTCACCCCAAACCAGTAACGCTCGTTCTTGAAGTGGTGCAGGCGATGGTTGCGCCAGATCGCCTTGAAGTAGCGACCCTTGGGGCGGTAGGGGGTGTGGATCAGGAAATGGCTCCACTCATATATCGCGAGGATCGAAAAACTCGTCAGCACGCCGGTGGTCGCGTACGCCAGCCGGGGACCGCCGAGCACAAGCGCGACCGGGAACGACATCGCCCAGTCCACCAGCGCGATCAGCGGCAGGAATATGAGCACTCCATACACCGGCAGCAGCACGCCATCGAGCACCCCTGGAGCTTCGTGGTGGGCCCGGTGCTCGCGCGCGGTGAGCATCTCCACGCGACGACCAAGCACGTTGAAGGGCGGCGAGTGCAGCATGTACACATGGATCGCCCACTCAACGAACGGCGTCACCGCGATCAAGCCCACAACCATCACCGCATCGCGCCAACTCCACGAGCCTTGAGCCACACGTAGCCCAAGCGCGATCAGCACCGCGCCGAGCAGATAGGGGGGCGAGGGCTGGCGCCAGAACGCGCGGGCGCAGTCGCCGAGCCTCAGCACGCTCTTGCCAGCGCTCGTGCTCACCGCCTCGACGGGCGCGGTCAGCGGATCGGGCTCGACCGACGCCGTGTCCGTTCCGATATCGACGGTCGTTCGTGGCATCGCCGATTAATGCTAAAGCCCCGCGCAAACTCTGCCTGTATAGAGTTCTCAGGCGATGGCGCCTGACTATCTCAGCGGAGTGGAGCGCAGCTGGCCCGTGTTGATACGGCTGATGGGTGGGCACGCGAAGGTCTACCGCGCCACCAACGGCCTCATCGGCCATCGCGTCCCCGGTGTTCCGGAGATGCTGCTGCTCGATCACGTCGGTGCCAAGAGCGGCACCCACCGCACCACGCCGCTCGTTTTCGCTCGCGACGGACAGAATGTGATCCTGATCGCGTCAAAGGGCGGCTATCCAAAGAATCCCGCCTGGTTTCACAACCTCGTGGCCAATCCCGACACCACGATCCAAATCGGCTCCAAGCGGACCAGCGTGCACGCGCGTGTAGCCACACCCGAGGAGTACGACCGCCTGTGGAAGCGCGCGGTCGAGGTCTACGGCGGCTACGAAGACTACCGCCGCCGCACAGACCGTCAGATACCGCTTGTAGTGCTCGAGCCTCGTTAGGCCAGAGCTTCGAGGCGGCCTGTCGGGTACCCGCGAGCGGGTGTAAGTCGGAGAAGCGAGTCGGGAGAGGGGAGGAGAGGCGGGTCGACCTACGCGCCGAGCGCGCGAGCGATCACCATCTGCTGCACCTCGTCGGTGCCCTCGCCGATCGTGAGGATCTTCGCGTCTCGATAGAAGCGACACACGGGGTACTCCTCGATGTATCCATATCCGCCGTGAATCTGTACCGCCTCCTCGGTGCACTTCACCGCCAGTCTCCCAGTCTTGAGCTTGGCTTGGGCGGCGGTCAGCGTGAAATTGCGCCCCGCGTCCTTCTCGCGGGCAGCCTTGTACACGAGCAGCCGCGCTGCCTCTATCTCCGCCGACATGTCCGCGAGCTTTGCCTGGATCGCCTGGAACTTGGAGATCGGCTTGCCGAACGCACGGCGCTCCTTTGCGTAGGACAGCGCCTCGTCGAGCGCCCCCTGTGCCAAGCCGACGCCCATAGCCGCCACTCCGATGCGCCCGATGTCGAGAATGTGCAGGAACTGCTTGAAGCCTTGACCCCGCGGTCCGAGCAGATTGCCTTCGGGCACGCGACAGTCGCTGAACGTGAGCGGGCGCGTGTCCGAGGCGTTCCAGCCCATCTTGCGATACGGCTCGCCCTGCTCGTAGCCGGGAGTCCCGTTCGCCACGAGGATGTTCGATATCTCCTTCGGGCCGCCACCCGCTGGCCCTCCGCCACTGGGACCAGCGGCTTCGCTCGCGCGTTCCTCCTCGGCGAGCGACTCGCCTGTCACGGCCGTGATGCACACCACCCCGGAGATCTCGGTGCCCGCGTTGGTGATGAACTGCTTTGCTCCATCGATCGCCCATTCGCCGTCTCTCAGCCGGGCGCGGGTGCGCGTGTTGCCGGCGTCCGAGCCCGCCTCGGGCTCGGTCAAGCCGAAGGCGCCGAGCTTCCTCCCCGAGCACAGCTGTGGCAGCCACTCGCGCTTCTGCTCCTCCGAGCCAAACAGATAGATGGGCTGGGTTCCAAGCGATGTATGCGCGCACAGCGTGATCGCCACCGATGAGTCCACCCGCGTCAGCTCCTCAACCGCCAGCACATATGCGAGCGTGTCCCCACCGCCCCCGCCGTACTCCTCCGGGAAGGGAATCCCCATCAAGCCGAGCTTCCCAAGTTGTTCCACGATCTCATAAGGGAACGACTTCGTCCTGTCGAGCTCCCCCGCCACCGGCGCCACCTCGCCCTCGGCGAATTCGCGCACCGTGCGGCGGATCAGCTCGTGGTCGGCTGAAAGGTCGAAGTCCATCGCGGGCATTCTCACAGAGAGCAGACGGACACGTGGGTTGCGCGATCTTGCGCATCGCCGATCCGCGTGCCGGGTCTCGGGGATCGGCTGGCGCTCGCTCTAGGATTGCCTGTCCGTGGCTCCTACGCGCCTAATCCTCGACGTCCTCGCGCCGCGGCAGCGGTATCGCTACGGTCCGCATCGCTCACAGCGCGCCGACCTGTATCTGCCTAGGCGTGCGGGCCCGCATCCGGTGATGGTCCTCATCCACGGTGGCTCCTGGCAGGTGCGCTACGGCAAGATCGTGATGCGTGGGCTCGCCGGCGATCTCATGCGCCGCGGCTGGGCGGTGTGGAACATCGAGTACCGCCGCGTCGGCGACGGTGGCGGCTGGCCGGCGACCTTCGAGGACGTCGCCGCCGCAATCGACCATCTCGCGACGCTCGAAGCTCCGCTCGATCTCGAGCGTGTGAGCATCCTTGGTCACTCCGCCGGCGGGCACCTCGCGTTGTGGGCCGCCGGTCGCGCGAAGCTTCCCGCGGGAGCGCCAGGGGCCTACAGCGCTGCGCCTGCGATGCGCGTGCGGCGGGCGATCTCACAAGCCGGCGTATGCGATCTCGCCGAGGGTTACCGCCGGGTGCCCGAGGGTGCTGTCGGAAGTCTGATGGGCGGTAGCCCCGAAGAGCTGCCCGAGCGCTACGCGATCGCCGATCCGATGGCTCATGTGCCGTTGGGAATTCCTGTGCTGCTTGTGCACGGGACCGCGGACGAGACGGTGTCCGTGGAACTGAGCCGCAACTATGAGAGCGCGGAGCGCACAGCCGGGGGCACGGTCGAGCTGGTCGAGATCGAAGGCGCGCCCGGCAGGCATCGTGCCCACATCGACCCACGCGGGCAAGCCTGGGCTGTTGTGACTAGCCGCTTGAGTGGCTACATGCGCAGCGACATCGCACCGGCTCCAGTCGCCTAGACCCGCTTGCTGCGCCCCCATCGTGGCTTGTCAAACAGCCAAGGCCGGCAGGCTGGCGGCCTTGCACTGAGCGCAAGGGCAGATCGCTAGGCGCTGTAGGACCGCGCCAGCTCGACCAGCAAGCGCACGCCGTATCCGGCCGCCCCCTTGGGCGCATAGGCACGCCCGAGGTCCCAAGCCGACCCGGCGATGTCCAGGTGTGCCCAGGGCGTGTCTCCGACGAACTTCGACAGGAACGTCGCGCCCGTGATCGTTCCCGCCTTGCGACCTTCGGGGGCGTTGTCGAGGTCGCCATACTTCCCCTTGATCAGCTCGTCGTACTCCTCGTGCAGCGGCAGCCGCCACACGATCTCCCCGGTGCGCTCGCCCGCCTCGCTCACTCGTGCCGCCCACGCGTCGTCGTTGGCGATCAATCCGGCGTAGGTGGATCCGAGCGCGATGATCACCGCGCCCGTCAGCGTCGCGAGATCCACCAGCTGCTCGGCGCCGAGCCCAATCGCGTGACATAGGCAGTCCGCCAGCACAAGCCTGCCCTCGGCGTCGGTGTTGTTCACCTCGATCGTCTTGCCGTTGGACGCCGTCACGATGTCTCCGGGCTTCACCGAGCGGCCGCTCGGCAGGTTCTCGGTCGCGCCTACCACCGCCACGATCCTTACGGGGAGCCCGATCCGCGCGATTGCCGCCACCGCCGCGATCACGGCGGCGCCACCGGACATGTCGAACTTCATCTCCGCCATCTTCGCCCCAGGCTTCAGCGAGATGCCGCCGCTGTCGAACGTCACCGCCTTGCCCACGAAGCCCAAGAGCGAGCCACCGGCGCCCGGCGGCTCATAGCGCAGCGTGATCAGCGCCGGCTCCTGCTCCGAGCCCTGCGCAACCGCCGCGAACGCACCCATCGAGCGCGCCACGATGCCCTCGCGGCCCTCAACCTCCACCGACAGGTGCTCGATCTCCTCGCCGAGCCCGCGCGCATGCTCGGCAAGCGCCGTCGGAGTCAAGTCGTTAGCTGGGCGGTTCTGCAAGTCGCGCGCTTCGTTGACGGCCTCGGACACGATCCTCGCGTTGCCCACGGCGGGCCCTAGATCGCCATCGCCTGTCAAAACCAAACCCTCGAGGTGCTTTGGCTTCGCATCGGCGTCTTGCCTCTGCCTCGGGGCCCGGTTGGAGACTTGATGGCTGTCGAAGCTGTAGTCGGCGAGCATCGTCCCCTGCACGAGCGCCGCCGCCGACCTCGCCATCGGTCGTCAGGCGGCCTGCCAGCAGAGTACCTTCGTCGATATCTCCCTGGCGCGCTCGCGTGCCACGGCCGCCACCACACGCGCTCGCTCGGGCGTGAAGTCCTCGCGGGCTCCGAGCCCCACGATCAGCCAGCGCTTGCCCTCCGCATGCGCAACCGCGAGCGACTTGAACGAACGGCGAGCCTCACTACTCGCGAGCAGCTCGCCCACTTGATCGGGCGCACCAGCGGGCGCCTCCTCTCTATCGAACACGCCGATCGCCACCGTATCGGCGGCGGTTGCGCTGGCACTCTCAGCTGTCCAGGAGACCTTCACGATCCGAGCACGATATCCGGTCGCTAGCATTCTCGTCCTCTGGCCACCACCCCCGGCCCCGGTGGGTGGGACAAATCAACTTCAGGAGAATCGCCTCGATGCCCAAGACCGTGATCCTCGGCTCCGCGCGCACACCCATCGGCAAGATGGGCGGCGGGCTCTCAACGCTCGACGCAACCGAGCTCGGAGCGGTCGCGATCGAGGCCGCCTTGCAGCGTTCGAACGTCGAGCCCGAGCAGATCGAGCACGTGGTCATGGGCCAGGTTCTGCAGGCAGGCCAGGGCCAGATCCCCTCGCGCCAAGCCCAGATCAAGGCTGGCATCCCCAAGGAGGTCTCCTCGGAGACCATCAACAAGGTGTGCGCCTCAGGCGTACGTGCCACCGTGATCCTCGACCAGGCGATCCGCGCGGGCGACGTGCAGGTTGGCGTCGCCGGTGGCATGGAGTCGATGTCCAAGGCTCCCTACCTGCTTCCCGGCGCGCGTTTCGGCTTTCGCATGGGCGACGTCAAGGCACTCGACGCGATGGTCCACGACGGGCTCACCAACCCGTTTTCGGGCAAGCAGATGTTCGTCGAGGCCACCGAGGTGGGGGATGAGCTCGAGATCACCCGGGCTGATATGGACCGCTGGGCGCTGCGCTCGCACGAGCTGGCTTTGAAGGCCACCGACGAGGGTCGTCTGCCTGAGGAGATCGTCTCGGTCACGATCAAAGGCCGTAAGGGCGACACCCTCGTCGAGGTCGACGAGGCGCCTCGGCGTGACACATCCCTGGAGAAGCTCGCCTCGCTCCCCGGCCTGGTCGGCAAGGAGGGCACCCACACGGCCGGCAACTCGCCCGGCGTCAACGACGCGGGCGGCGCGCTCGTGGTTGCCTCCGATGAATGGGCATCCGCCAACGGCAAGGAGGTCCTGGCTGAGATCGTGGCCCATGCCCAGTCTGCCGACGAGTTTGCCTACCTCGCTCGTACGCCTGCCTCTGCTGCCAAGAAGGCGCTCGAAAAGGCGGGCCTGCAGGCACAGGACATCGATGTGTGGGAGATCAACGAGGCGTTTGCCTCGGTCACGCTCAACTCGATCCGCGTGCTCGGCATCGACGAGGACAAGGTCAACGTCAACGGAGGCGCCGTCGCGCTCGGTCACCCGATCGGCGCGTCCGGCGCGCGCATCATCGGCACGCTCGTCTATGAGTTGCGCCGTCGCGGTGGCGGCTATGGCTGCGCCGCGATCTGCTCCGGTGGCGGGCAGGGCGACGCCATCATCATCAAGGTCTGAGATGGCCGCCGAGACGGACAAATCGAGTCCCACCCGCCCCAAGATCCGCGTCGTCGTGGCCAAGCCCGGCCTGGACGGTCACGACCGTGGCGCGAAGATCATCGCCCGTGCTCTGCGCGACGCCGGCATGGAGGTCATCTACACCGGTCTCCACCAAACTCCCGAGCAGATCGTCGAGACCGTGATCCAAGAGGACGCCGACGCTGTCGGTCTGTCGATTCTCTCGGGCGCCCATATGACGCTCGTGCCGCGTGTGGTGGAGTTGCTGCGCGAGCAGGGTATCGACGACGTCGTGGTGACCGTCGGTGGAACCATTCCCGCCGAAGACATACCCGAGCTCAAGAGCCTCGGTGTAGCCGAGGTATTTACGCCCGGCGCGCCCACCCAAGCGATTGTTGACTTCATCCGCGAGGCCACTGTTGCCCGCGCTGCCGAGTAGTGCCCATCCCATAATGCTCAATCCCTGCGTCCAAATGACGTGGTCATCAATGGCCTTCTGGGTTGGCTGATTGACTCGTCAGTCAACTGAGGTAGGATTGGCCCCATCGACATCCCTCAAGGAGTAGCCGAATGAAGATTTGCGTCCTGGTGAAGGAGGTCCCGGACGCCGCCGTCGAGAAGCGCATCAACAGCTCGACGGGGCGCATGGACCGCAGCGGGGAGAAGAACCTCAACCCCTATGACACGCACGCCATCGAGGCTGCGATGCAGGTTCGCGAGGGCGGCGTCGCCCCCGTGGAGGAGATCGTGGCCGTAACCATGGGCCCGGAGAGCGCCGTACGTGCGCTGCACAAGGCGGTCTCGCTTGGTGCGGACCGCTCCGTGCACCTCTCAGACCCGGCGGTTGCCGGCTCGGACGTTGCCGCCACCGGCTACGCCCTGGCCAAGACCCTCGACCGCGAGAAACCGGACCTCGTGTTGCTCGGCCAGCAATCGGACGACGGCGAGTGCTACACGATCGGCGCGGTTGTGGCCGAGCACCTCGGCATGCCCTCGCTCACCCAGGTCATCAAGATGGACGTCGCCGCCGACTCGCTGCGCTGCGAGCGCCAGGCCGAGTACGGCTATGACACGGTGCAGATCACACTGCCCGCCGTGATCTCCGTCGGCGATGCCATCAACGAGCCGCGCTACCCGTCGCTGAAGGCGATCATGGGCGCCAAGAAGAAGCCGCTCGACACGGTCACCGCCGCAGACGTTGGCGTTGACGCCTCGAAGGTCGGCGGCGATAACTCCGCCGCCCAATGGGTCGCCGCGAAGGCCCCCCCGGCAAAGGCTGCTGGCGAGATCATCGAGGACGAAGACACCGCCGAGACCGTCGAAAAGATCGTGTCCTGGCTCGACGAGCGCAAGCTCATATAGACCAGAAAGGAACTTTGATCTAGACATGGCAAATATTCTGGTCTACGCCCTTCACTACCAAGGCGCGATCAACAAGAACTCACTCGGAGCAGTCTCAGAGGGCTCAAAGCTGGCCGCCGAGCTCGGCGGCGAGGCGCATGTGATCCTCGTGGGTGAAGGCGTCCCACAGGACTTGGCAGGTTCGCTTGGCAACTACGGCGCCAAGAAGGTGCTGATTGCCGAGGGTCCCGAAGGGCTCGCCCAGCCGGTCGTCGATGCGATGGGCGCGGCGATCTCTGGTGGCGACTACAAATACGCGCTGTTCGGCGGCGGCCTGCTCGGTTTCGAGATTGGCGCCGGCCTGGCCGCACGGCTCGGTGCCGGCGTGGCGATGGAGGTCACGGCGGTACGCGCCGAGGGTGGCGAGCTGATCGCAGAGCGCCCGATCCTTGGCGACTCCGCAATCTCTGAGATCAAATACCGCTCTGAGGTTGGCATTGTGATCGGGCGCCTCAACGCGTTTGAGATCAAAGAGACCGGTGCCGGTGCCGCTCCGGTGGAGCAGCTCAGCTTCGAGCTGAGCCCGCATGCCAAGCAGGCGACGATGGTCACGCGCGGCGAACAGCGCGGTGCCGACGTCGACATCGAGGGTGCCTCGATCCTCGTGGCCGGCGGTCGCGGTCTCGGCAAGGCCGAGGGCTTCCAGCTCGCCGAGGACCTGGCGGCGGCGTTCGGCAACAACGCGGCGGTGGCCGCCACTCGTGCGGTTGTGGACGCCGGCTGGTACCCCTACGCAGCCCAGATCGGCCAGACCGGAAAGACGGTCTCGCCGAAGCTCTATCTCGCGGCGGGCATCTCCGGCGCGATCCAGCACAAGGTGGGCATGCAGTCCTCGGAGAACATCGTCGCGATCAACAAGGACTCGAACGCGCCGATCTTCGAATTCTCAGACCTCGGGATCGTGGGCGATCTCAACAAGATCCTGCCCAAGCTAACCGAGGCCGTGAAGGCCAAGAAAGCCTCGTAGCAATGGGACCCGGGCGGATGCGTGAGCGAAAAGGAGCGTCAAGCGATGTCATCTAATAACGGCTCAAGCAACCCCCCATCACGGGGGGCACGTGGGAAGGTCGTGCCTGCGGCCTTCCCGCCGCCCGTGGACACTCAGAAGGAGTTCGTCAAGCGCGGCCTCGACCCCGAGGATGAGCTGATCGAGGTTGGCGTGGCGATCGTCGGCGGCGGCACCGCCGGCCTGGCCTGCGCCAACCGGCTGCTGCAGCTGCTCGCCGACGATCCGGAGACGATGGAGCGCCTCGGCGAAGTGCCGGTGGCGGTCGTCGAGAAGGCCAAGACCTGCGGTGGGCACAACCTCTCCGGCGCGGTCGTGCGACCCAAGGCCCTCGAAGAACTGTTCCCGGACATGACCCGCGAGCAATGGCGCCAGGAGGGCTTCGCCTTTGGTGAGGTCAAGAAGGAGGCCGTCTACCTGACTCCGACCTCCAAAATGTCGCTGCGCATCCCCACGCCGCCACCGTTCAAGAATCACGGCAACGAGGTCATCTCCGTCTCCGCGCTGGCCCGCTACCAGCAGCAGCAGGCCGAGGAGGCCGGTGCCTACATACTCACCGAGACCGCCGCCACGCAGCTGGTCGTCGAGGAAGGCGAGGTCGTGGGCGTGCGCTCGGGCGACAAGGGCCGCGGCAAGGACGGCGAGCCACTGGGCAACTTCGAGCCCGGCACTGACATCAAGGCGCAGGCGACGGTGCTGGCCGAGGGTTGCTGGGGGCATTTGACGGGAGCCGCGATCCGCGAGTTCGACCTTGCCAAGGGCCGCGAGCCGCAAGTCTGGGAGCTTGGTGTCAAGGAGGTCTGGAAGGTCAAGCAACCACTCGACCGACTGATCCACACGATGGGTCCCTGGCCGCTGAAAATCTCCTCCAAGTACGGCCAGATCGGCGGCACCTGGATCTACCCGATGAAGAACGAGAAGACCGGCGAGGACATGGTCTCGATCGGCTTCGTCGTCGAGCTCGACTACGCGGATGCCACGACCTCGGCGCACGACCTGCTGCAGACGTTCAAGACCCACCCGCTCGTGCGCAAAATCCTCGAGGGCGGCGAGCGCGTCGCCTGGGGCGCCAAGGCGCTGCCCGGCGGTGGCTACTGGTCGATGCCGAAGCTCTCGATGCCCGGTGCGGTGCTCGTGGGCGACTCCGGCGGGATGGTCGACACGATGGCGCTCAAGGGTGTGCACCACTGCATCAAGTCGGGCATGCTCGCGGCCGAGACGATCTACGCGGGGCTGAAGCGTGGCAGCCGCGACCTCTCGGCCTATGAGGACGCGATCGAGCAGTCCTCCGTCGGCAAAGAGATGTGGGAGGTACGCAATGCGCGTCAACCGCTGCAGAAGGGCCTGCTCGTCGGCGGCCCGCTCTCCGGCATCCAGCAGATCACCAAGGGCAAGCTGCCCGGTCGTGCCGATTGGCACCGCAACGACTCGATCGGAATGTTCATCGGCAAGACCAAGGACGTCTACGTCAAGCCCGACGGCAAGTACACGTTCGACAAGCTCTCCTCGGTGTTCATCACCGGCAACGCCACCCGTGACGACGCGCCCAACCACATTCGCGTGCAAAAGCACGTCCCGCGCGAGGTCGCGGAAACCTGGCGCTGGATGTGCCCAGCAGGGGTATACGAGATCCCCGACGACGCGCCCGAGGCGGGTGTAGTCGACGTGATCGTCAACTACACCAACTGCGTGCAGTGTGGAGCGATCACCGCCAAGGGTGGGCGTCTCACAACCCCAGAGGGGGGCGATGGTCCCCTCTACCAGATCACCTGAGCGCTCCTGTGACACGGTGCTTGTGCACACTTTGTGCGAAACATCGTGGAGTTGTGGGTGTTAGGGGCTTGTGAATGACACGGACGGCGTTCAATCTCACGCGAGCCGCTCGCGCGGCTCTGGGCTCGGCTTGCATCCTCGCGCTGCTCGTATTCGCTCAGGTTGCGCTGGCGCGAACCGGTGTGCGCGACGATACGGCCACCTCGCCCTCAATCGAGGCCACCGGTTACTCGGCGGCGGTCGAACAGTGCGCCACCTCGACCGTGCGAGCCGAACGCTCCGCCACGTTCACCGCCCAGATGACCGCCACCACCGCCACCCAGCGGATGGGGATGCGCTTCGAACTGCAACAGCGTCTGCGCGGCGAAAGCGAATTCCACACGGTTCTCGCCCCAGGACTCGGCGTTTGGCACAGCTCGGAAGCGGGCGTGCAGATCTACAAGTACGTCAAGCAGGTCACCAACCTCGATGCCCCCGCCGCCTACCGCGCGGTTGTGCGCTTTCGCTGGCTCGGCGACAAGGGACGCCTGCTCAAGCGCACCGAACTGCACACCTCTCGCTGCGTGCAGCCACTTCTGCCCGAACAGGTCACTCCCGGCCCAGGTCCAGCCACATAGCTGGGGGCGAGAGCAAGGTGGGCTCGCGGCCCGCTAGAATGCCTCGAACATGAAGGAGCAGATCCACCCCAACTACGTCGAGGCTCACGTGCGTTGCATCTGCGGCAACGAATTCACTACGCGTGCCACCCAAGACGAGATCCACGTCGAGGTGTGCTCCAACTGCCATCCTTTCTACACAGGACGGCAAAAGCTCGTAGACACAGGTGGGCGCGTAGAGCGCTTCCAACGCCGGGTCGCCAAGGGACGTCAGCGCAACACGCAGAGTGGCGGCACACAGGCGCAGGCACGTCCCCAGTAGGACTATGTCCTCTCGACCGGCTGACGGTGGGAGGATGCGTGTTAGCAACCTTCAGGCAACCGCGGCCGTGCAGGGCACCCGTCCCGCCGCCAGTCCAGACGCACCGGACAGCGCGGTGGGGCAGCTCCCAGATGGAGAGCTAACCGCCCAACGCGACGCCCCGCTCGGCGGTCAGGCGATACTCGAGGGAGTGATGATGCGCGGCGTACGTCACTGGGCGGTGGCTGTGCGCAAGCCTCTGCGCGCTGCGGCCGACGGGCATGGCGATGACGGATCGCGCGACGGCGAGCCCGCCGGTCCAGGCGATGTTTCTCATTCGTTGGAGGTGGCGCTCGCACGGGAGGGAGAGCTCGGCAGAGAGGAGGAGCAGGGGCAGCTCGAGGAGCTTGGCGAGATCGAGGTGACGACGTTCCAGCTCACCTCGGCGCTTGCTCGTCACCGCTGGCTGCGCATCCCTATATTGCGCGGGGTCGTCGCGCTCGGTGGATCGCTTGCGATCGGTTTCAAGGCGCTCGGCATCTCGGCCAACGCACAACTGCCGGAGGGCGAGGCTGGAGAGGATGCGCAGGAAATCGGTGCCGGCATCTGGGCGGGGACGGTGGTGATCGCGCTGGTGTTCGCGATCGGCCTGTTCTTCCTGTTGCCGCTCGGCCTGACAAGCCTCATCAAGGGCCAACTTCACTCCTCCGCGCTCTTTTGGATCGTAGAGGGGATCGTGCGCACCGCGATCTTCCTCGGCTACATGGTGTTGCTCTCGCGGATCAAAGACCTACGACGCGTATTCGAGTACCACGGCGCCGAGCACAAGACGATCTCTTGCTTCGAGGCCGGACTGGCGCTCACGCCGCCCAACGCCCAGCGCTTCTCGCGGCTTCACCCGCGTTGCGGCACGAGCTTTCTGTTGATCGTGATGGTGGTGTCGATCTTCGTTTTCGGGGCCGTCGGGCTGCCTTCGTGGCCCTGGCTGATCGCATCTCGCATCTTTGGCGTGCCGATCATCGCTGGCATCTCGTTTGAGATCATCAAGTTCGCCGGGCGCAATCGCCAGCGGGGCTGGGTCAAAGTGATCATGTGGCCCGGCCTGAAGCTGCAACTGCTTACGACTCGTGAGCCGGATCTCGACCAGCTCGCCGTTGCGATCGCCTCGCTCGAGGCTGTGCTCGCGCTCGAGACTCCGGGCAGCATGGACGCCGCGGATCTTGTCGGTGTGGAGGTCGTGGCTTAACCGCTCTCGAGGCGGCACGTCGGCCTGGCGTCCGCGGCACGTAAGCTGGGGGCGTGATCGATGAGCTGATCAAACAGATCGAGGCGCGCTTTGCCGAGCTGGGCGAGCAGATGACCGACCCCGCCGTGATCGGCGATCGCGAACGCTATGCCGAGGTCGGCCGCGCCTACCGTCAACTGGAGCCCGCCGCCAAGCTTGCGGCTCAATGGCGCCGCGCCAGCGACGATGCGGCTGGCGCGGAGGAGCTGATCGCCGAGGACGGTGACGATCCCGAGCTGCGCGAGATGCTAGGCGCTTCACGGGAGCGCGTCGAGCAGCTCGAAGAGGAGATCCGCTTCGCCATGGTCGAGCGTGACCCCAACGACGAGAAGAACGTGATCGTCGAGATCCAGGGCGGCGCGGGCGGCGATGAGGCGGGGCTATGGGCGGGCGACGTCTACAGGATGCTCACCCGCTACGCGGAGCGCGCGAGCCTGAAGCCGGAGCCGCTCGAGATCGGAGAGGGCAAGTACACGTTCGCGGTCAAGGGCGAGAACGCCTATTCGATCTTCAAGTTCGAGGGCGGCACCCATCGCGTTCAGCGCGTTCCCCAGACCGAGTCCCAGGGTCGCATTCACACCTCCACCGCGACCGTCGCAGTGCTGCCGGAAGCTGAGGAGGTCGACGTTGAGGTCAATCCCGGCGATCTACAGATCGACGTCTACCGCTCCTCCGGACCCGGCGGGCAGTCTGTGAACACAACCGACTCGGCGGTGCGCATCACACACAAGCCATCGGGGATCGTCGTCTCGATGCAGGATGAGAAGTCTCAGTTGCAAAACCGTGAGAAGGCGCTACGCGTGCTGCGCGCTCGTCTCTACGAGCGGGCACTCGCCGAGCAGCAATCGGAGCTCGCGGCCGACCGCCGCTCCCAGGTGGGAACCGGCGATCGAGCAGAGAAGATCCGCACTTATAACTACGGCGAGCGACGTGTCACCGACCACCGCATCAAGCTCACCGTTCACAACCTCGATCAGGTCCTCGAAGGGGAGTTGCGGGAGATGACAGCGGCCCTCCAGGCAGATGAGAAGCGTCGGCGCCTAGAGTCCCAGACCGACCTCTAACACACGGCAAGCCTCTTACACCGCAATAACGCCCCTCCTCGAAAATGTCCCCTCCGCCCGCTGGACCGCTCGCTCGTGGAACCGCAGTGCGCGACGCGCTCGAGGGGGCCGTCACGGCGATTGCTGCCGCCGGCTGCGAAACCCCGCGGCTGGACGGCGAACTGCTGCTCGCGCACGCGCTTGGGGTCTCGCGCGAGCGTCTCTTCATCGACACCGATCTCACGGTGGCCGGGCCCGCTGTGCGCACTCTTCAGGACTTCGTTCGGCGTCGCTCGGTGGGCCGCGAGCCGGTCGCCTACATCCTCGGCAAGCGTCACTTCCGCCAGCTCGAGCTGAACGTCGATCCTCGGGCGCTGATCCCGCGTCCTGAGACCGAGTTGCTTGTCGAGGTGGCGCTCCCGCTGCCCCAGGGCGCGCGCGTACTCGACGTCGGTACCGGCAGTGGGGCAGTGGCGCTGGCGTTGAAGGACGAGCGTCCAGACCTACAGGTCAGCGGCAGCGATCTCAGCAGCGATGCGCTCGAGTTGGCGCGACACAATGGCGAGCGTCTGGGGATCGATGTGAGCTGGCTACAAGCCGACCTGCTGCAAGGCGTCGCACAAGAGATCGACGCGATCCTCTCAAATCCGCCCTACGTCGCGGAGGGCGATCGCCCGACCCTCGCTCCGGAGATCCTTCGCCATGAGCCCCTGGCCGCGCTGTTTGCCGGAACGGACGGACTCGACGCGATCCGCCCGTTGATCTCCCAGGCGGCCGCGCGCGACTCAGTGGGCTTACTGGCGTTGGAGGTCGGCGCTGGCCAGGCGTCCACTGTCGGCCAGCTCATGCGCGCGGCGGGCTTTCCGGACGTGCGGGCCGAGTGCGACCTGGCTGGCATCGAGCGAGTCGTTGTTGGGCGCAGATCGTGAGCCTTACACGCGAGGACGCCATTCGCTTGGAGGAGTGCCTATCTGGCGATGGTGTCGCGCTGATTCCCACCGACACCGTCTACGGCCTCGCCTGCAACCCCGAAAGCGCGAGCGCGCTGCGTCGCGTATACGAGCTCAAGCGTCGACCCGTCGTCAAGCCGGCTGCGGTCATGTTCTTCGCGCTCGAGCCAGCGCTGAAGTCGCTCGGCGATTTGGGGCCGCGCACGCGTGCCGCGATGCTTGCGCTGCTCCCCGGGCCGGTCACACTGCTGCTGGCCAACCCGGCAGGACAGTTTCCCCTGGCGTGCGAACCCTCCGATGCTCGCTCGGGCCTGCTCGGTCTGCGCGTCCCCGCGCTCGAGGGCCCGCTCGTTGCGCTGGCTGCCGTGAGCGTGCCCGCCGCGCAGTCGAGCGCCAACCTCTCGGGGGGCTCCGATCCTCGATCTCTGAGAGACGTGCCCACCGAGCTGCGAGTCGGCGTCGATCTTGTGCTCGATGGGGGCGAGCTCCCCGGCGCGGCCTCCACCGTGATCGACCTGTCCGAGTACGAGCAGAGCGCTCGTTGGCGGATCGTGCGCGAGGGTCCGCTCGAGGAGTCCGCGGTCGCAGCGATGCTCCCTGCGCGAGGGTTCGTTTGAGGAGTTTGCGGTGGCAGCGATGCTTCCCTGAGTGTGTGGCGAGTCTGCTTGGCGGTCGACCCTATGCGGCTGGCTCATGCTAGCCTCGTAGTGCGCAGCCGCGACTGGCGCGAGAGGTGGAATCGACCACCGGGAAGCGGCTTCGAGATCACCGCCGCGCGCCTGGGCACTCACAGCGATCACAAGCCCTAGGAGTGCGCCCGTGTCCGACCTCAGTCCCGATTATTTCAACCGCCCGCTCGCCGAGGTGGATCCAGAGATCGCCGCTGCACTGCGCGGCGAGCTCGAGCGACAGCAGAGCACGCTCGAGATGATCGCCTCCGAGAACTTCGTCCCGCAGGCGGTGCTCGAATGCCAGGGGTCGGTGCTCACCAACAAGTACGCCGAGGGATATCCCGGGCGGCGATATTACGGCGGCTGCGAGTGGGTGGACGTGTCCGAGCAGCTTGCCATCGACCGCGCCAAGGCGCTGTTTGGCGCCGAGCACGCCAACGTCCAACCCCATTCTGGCGCCCAGGCCAACACGGCCGTCTACCACGCGCTGCTCCAGCCTGGCGAGACGATCATGGGTCTATCGCTCGCCCACGGCGGCCACCTCACGCACGGCATGAAAATCAACGTGTCGGGCAGGCTGTATGAGATCGCCGCCTACGAGGTGGACCGCGAGACGAGCAGGATCGACATGGACGAGGTCGCGCGCATCGCGCGCGAGCACCGTCCCAAGCTGCTGCTCGCCGGCTGGTCGGCCTATCCACGCCAGCTCGACTTCGCCCGCTTCCGCGAGATCGCCGACGAGGTGGGGGCGCTGTTGATGGTGGACATGGCCCACTTCGCTGGGCTCGTCGCCGCGGGCTTGCACCCCAATCCCGTCGAGTACGGCGCCGACGTGGTTACCACCACCACCCACAAGACGCTCGGCGGCCCGCGTGCTGGGATCATTCTCTGCAAGGAGCAGTACGCCAAGAAGATCGACTCAGCGGTCTTCCCGGGCCAGCAAGGCGGTCCGCTCGAGCACGTGATCGCCGGCAAGGCGGTCGCGCTCAAGATCGCCGCCAGCGAGCTGTTCGCCGAGCGCCAGCGCCGCACCGTCGAGGGCGCTCAGGCATTCGCCGAGCAGCTGCTCGATAGTGGCCCATCCACCCACGGCGTCAACGTGCTCACCGGCGGTACCGACGTGCACCTTGCGCTCGTGGACCTGCGCGCCTGCGAGCCCGAGCTCACCGGACGTCAGGCCGAGGATCGCTTGCACGAGATCGGTGTGACCGTCAACCGCAATGCCGTCCCCTTCGATCCGCGCCCGCCGATGGAGGCCTCCGGGCTGCGCATCGGCACGCCCGCGCTTGCCACGCGTGGGTTGCAGGTAGAGGACTTCACCGAGGTCGGGGAGATCGTCGCGGTTGCGCTCACGCCCGAGTTCGAGTCGCGCAAGGATGAGCTTGGCGAGCGGGTACAGGCGATCGTCGAGCGCTATCCGCTGTATGAGCACCTGAACGCGCCGACGGCCGCATAGTCCTATCGATGCTGTTGACAGCGGCACATGTGCCGCTGTCCGGGACGGTACATGTACCGTCCCGCAATCGCGGTGCATGCACCGCGATCCGAACCGGCGCATGCGCCGGTTCGCCTGGGGCGCACATGTGCGCCCCAGGACCACGAAGACGAGGAGTTGGACCGTGTCCGCACTGACGACAGCCGCGCCTGCGATGCTGTGCATGAGCCGATGGCGCACCTGAACGAGCTCGACGCGCTTTACGCATTTCTCGCCGCCGCGGTCGTGACCGCGCTGCTGACGCCGCTCACGATGCGCTTGGCGAGGGTCGTGGGTGCTGTAGACGAACCGCGCGACCGCGGTCTCTCAGACCGCGCCACGCCCTTGCTTGGCGGCCTGGCGATCTTCGCCGGCGTGCTCGTCGCGGTGCTCGCGTTCCTGCCGGCGGGCTATGGATCCAGTACGCAGATGTGGCACGGCGTGCTGATCGCCGCGGCACTGATCACTGCCGTCGGCGCGCTCGACGACCGCTTCGACCTGCCACCAATCGTGAAGCTGGCCGGTCAGATCGCGGCGGCCGTCGTGGTGGTGCACTTCGGTGTCGCCGTCAAGGCGGTCACCTTGCCGTTCGTGGGCACACTTCACTTCCCCAACGCCGGGGCCACCAACGCGGGGCCGGCGCTGACTGTGGTGGGGCTCGTCGTGATGATGAACATCGTCAACCTCTCCGACGGGGTCGATGGGCTCGCGGCCGGTGTGTGCGTGATCATCGCCGGCACGCTCGCGATCATCGCGTTCGACCTCAACCGCGCCGAACCAGGGGTGCTCGCCGCGATCACCGCCGGCGCGGCGCTGGGCTTCCTGATTCACAACTTCCCACCCGCCTCCAGCTTCATGGGCGATTGCGGCGCCAATTTGCTTGGCCTACTGATGGGTGTGGTGGCGGTCGAGGCAGCCGTCAAGAAGCCCGTGGTCGTCTCGTTCGTGCTGCCCTTGATCCTGCTCACCGTGCCCTTCCTGGACACAACCTTCGTCGTGCTCAAGCGCCTGAAGTACAGGCGCCCGATCTATGCCGCCGACAGCGAGCACTTCCACCATCGCATGGCCCGCATCGGCTTCTCCAGTCGTCGCACGATCGCCTACCTGTACGCATGGACCTTGATGCTCGCCGGCCTGGCGCTCGCGTTGCGCTTCGTTCCCTACTCCGACCACAAAGGCCATCTGCACACCGGTTGGCTGTTGGTGATGATCGGGCTTGCCGTCCTGGTGGGCGCCGCCAGCGTCTATCTCGTGTACGTGCTCGAGATACTCAAGTTCCGCCGCCTCGATGCCTTGCGCGTGCGCCGCCTGCGCCCCGACGCTTCGCCCGCGGAGATCGAACGCAGCGTGGCTTTCCACCTGGAGACCGGCGAATACGACGCCGTTGCCGGTCCAGATCCCTCTGCCGGGGACGGCCCGCCGGTCGAGGCGGCCCCACCCCTAGATGCTGGATCGCCGGTGCAGAGCGCCCGACGGGCGACTGCCGGCTCAGCGGCGCGGGGCGACCAGATGGTGGGGGATCTGCCTAGCGGGACTGAGCAGGGGATCGGCGAGCGGCAGGTGGATCAGGATCGCGTAGGCGCAGAACAAGAGCGTGGCGGCGCGCAGGCGGCGGCTGTCGGCAAGGGCAGCCAGGGGGAGCGCCCATATCGCATACCAGGGCAACAGCCAGGCGGTCGATAGCAATAGCGCCAGCGTGGCCCAGCCCGCCATCGCACGCCAGTCGGCTCCGCGCGCCGTGCGCCACAGGGTGAACGCCAGCACCACCAGGAAGCCCGCCACGAACAGGTCGCGCCACCAGGCCGGCAGCCCGGAGAGCCCCACCCAGCGCGCCGTCTCCGCCGGCAGGCTGTGCGTCGCGATCAACTGCTGCTGCTCGCCCAGGGCGCCCACGAAGCCGAACGCGTGGGCGCCGAACCCGACGACCGCCACGAGCGCCAGCAGCGCAAGCGCCCCGATGGCACTTGCCGCCACACCCATGCGTTCGCGCCAGCGCGAGGGAGCGAGCACCACGAACGGGAGTACAAGCCCGGCCGAGGCCTTCACGCCGACTCCGACCACGAGCATGGCGGCCGCGGCGCGGAGACCGCGGGCTTCACCCACCGCGCCGGCTGCTTGCCACGACTCGTCGTCCACATCCATGCTCGTGTTCGACCCCACCCCGCCCTCGCGTCGAGTCGTGGAGGCCGCGAGCGCGAGCGCTGCCGCCAAGACCAGCAGCACGAGCGTGTCGTTGTGGGCACCGCCTACCGCCAGCTCGAGCAGCACTGGATTCAAGCCCACGAACACAGCTGCCACCTTGGCCGAGCGTCCCATCTCGCTCGCGGCGCACGCGGTGAGCGCGACCGCGCCGAGGCTCGCCACGACCGCGATCGCCTTCAACGCCCACAGGCCGCCGGCCAGTCCGAGCGAGGCCAACGGATAGGTGCCGAGCGTGAAGAGGGGGCCGTAGGGAGAGTGCTGGAAGGGCCAGCCGATGAATGGGAACACCGCGTCGGTCGGGGCTTCCGCCGCCACATGCGTATAGGGGTCGAGTCCGTGGAGCACGCCCAGGCGCGCAAAGTCGAGGTAGCCGAAGACGTCCTGGGAGATGAGCGGCGGTCCCAGCAGCAGCAGCACGTTTGCCGCGACGATCGCAAGCGCGATGGCCCTACCGGGCAGCGCACGCGCGGCAAGCAGCACCGCCGCGTAGCTCGCGCACATCACAAGCGTCAACGCCTGGAAGCTAGAGGAGCCGATGCCGAGCTGGAGACCGTGAAGCGGGCCGCTCAGCCAGCCTGGCCAGCCCCCGCTGCGCGCGGGTACATAAGGCGTGGGACTGCCCGCTGCGCCTGCCACCACGCCGAACACGCTCGCCACGATGCCCACGAGGCCAGCAGCTCCGAGCGCCTGTAACCCGAGCTCGTTGGATACGGAACGGCTCGCCAACGTGCGACCGTTCACCGCGGCCGCTACGCTTTCCATGTCGCCGTGCTCTGAGAGCATCCCACACCATGCACGCGACCGGGCCATTCCGTCCGCCGGGCGGGCAAGGCTTGAACTGTATGCCACGCCGCCACCGCACACCGATATCGCGCCGGCGCCCCGGGCCCAAGCGCGTGCTGATTCTCTCCGCTGACGTCGGGGAGGGGCACGCCGCGGCGGCACGCGCTCTCGCTCGACAGCTAGAGGGCTCTCCGGAGCCCACCGAGGTAACCGTAATCGACGGGCTCGCGGCGATGGGACCGCTGTTGCAGCCGGTCGTCGAGGACGGCTATCGCGTGCAACTGCGCTTCTTTCCGTGGACCTACACAGCGATCTACTGGTTGCTCGAGTCGGTGGCTCCCGTGCGAGTGCTCGCGCGCAAGCTGCTGTGTCTGTTCGGTTCGCGTCCCTTGGCGCGGCGCATCGCCGAATATGAGCCCGACGTCGTTGTGTCCACTTACCCCGCGGTCACGGTGGTGCTCGCACGACTGCGCCGCACCCAGATGGTGCACTGCCCGACGGTAGCCACGATCACCGATCTCACTGGTTTGTTCTTCTGGGCGCAGCCGGGCATCGACACGCACCTTGTGATGTATGGCGAGTCGATGCACTCGGTAGAGCGCATCGCCGGTCGCGGCAGCGCGCAACTCGTGCGTCCGCTGATCTCCTCCGAGTTCCTTGACGAGCGCCCCCAGATGTACTCGCGTCAAGCGCTTGGCCTGCCCGAGGAAGGGCGCATGGTGGTTGTCTCGGGCGGCGGTTGGGGAGTGGGCGACGTCGAGGGTGCCGTGCGTGAGATCGCTGGGATCCCCGAGGTGAGCGCGATCGTATGCTTGGCCGGACGCAACGAGCAGCTGCGCGAGCGTTTGGCGGGGGACTTCGCCGACGAGCGGCGCGTGCACGTATACGGCTTCACCGAGAGGATGCCGGAGATTCTGGCGGCCGCGGACACGCTCGTGCACTCAACCGGTGGGGTGACCTGTCTGGAGGCCAAGGCCACCGGCACGCCGGTGGTTTCCTATGGCCTGCCTGTGGGGCATGCGCGCCTCAACACTCGCGCGATGGCGGATCTCGGCCTGTTGCGATTGGCCAACAACAGGGATGAGCTGCGCGAGCACGTGAAGGCAAGCTTTGCCGAGCATCACGCGTTGAGGGGTCGCGGCCAGCACCCCCGCGAGGGGCTACTCGCGGTGGCGGGTCAGAACACGGTTGCCGCCCCCGAGCTGGCGGACGCCTCGGACTTCGAGGCTTCCAAGCCTCCCGAGCCTCCCGAGCTAGATCCGAGCGCGGTCGACCTGGTGCTCGATGCCCCCCACCGTGTGCGACCGATCCCACTGTGGCGTTTGCGCTTGATCGCGTTCGTCACGCAAATGGCGCTGCTTTTGGTGGTCAGCACGTGGTTGATGTCCACCGACGAGGTCACCGCGTTTGCGGCTCTCTTCCTTGGTGGTCATGCGCTCAAGCGTGTGGAAACCTCCACGCCGGAGGTGGGCTTGGTGGTGCGCGCGCCCGCGCGGGAGGTCACGCTGATCGCAAGTGAGCTGGCGGGCGCCGGCATCCGTGTGTCATTCGCCGACGATGGCGCGGACGCAAGCGGCACGATCGCCGAGCTGCGTGCGCTACATGACGAACTCGTGCCCGAGCTACCGCACTCCGGCTCGCCTTTTCGCTGGGTGCGCACGCGCGGGACATTGCGCTCGCAGGCGCGGGCTCTGGGCTTGCGCCATCGCTTCTACTTCCTGCAGCCACCGAACGGGCTGACCGTGGGTCAGCTCGTGTTGGCTCGCACCGCCGACGCCACGCCTGTCGCGGGTGCGGAACGCTTGAACGCCACCGGACCTCTACCTCATCACCGGCTGCGCGCGGGGGATGTGCTCGTGGTGTCGGTCAACAACTCTCATTCCTCGCTTGCGGGGCTCAAGCGGATCGTCTCGTGGCTGCGCTCAGAGGGGCTCTCGGTGGAGCCGCTGGGCTCACTCACCGCCTCGCCTTCGGTCAAGGGACCACCGACCTCGAAGAGGTTGGTCAGGAGCGGCGAGCGCGCCAGCGCGGCCGCGCCTACGACGAGTATCGCCAGCGAGATCGAGAGGGGCACACCGCCGAGGGGAGTGGAGCTGAAGCTTTCCCCCAGCAGTAGCGGCGCGAGCACCACTGGCACGACCGTTTGAGTGACGAACACCACGGGGGCAACCTGGATGGCGGGGCGCATCTGCAGGGCGCTCATCTCGCTGAGTGCCGCCACCGCGGATGCCCCGGCTGTGGAGAGGCCCCAGGCGAGGGCAAACCATAGGCGTCCTTGAGAGAGGTCGTCGGAGAACAGCTTGGTGGCGACGCCACTCCAGGCAAAGCCGAGCCCCGCCGCGACCATCGTCAGCGAGGCGGCTGGCCGGCGCACGCGATTGACGATGTATGGCAGCATAGTCAACAATCCCAGCCCCACGAGTACGAGCGTGACGGTGAGGTTGTTCGTATGCGTGGTGCTACGAGCCGGGCCGGTGGCAGCGGTGCCGAGGACACCGAGCACGATCGCCCACATGGCGAGGTACTCGCGCCGTCCAGCGTGCTCGTCGAGCATACGTTGGCCGAAGAACAACAGCACGAGCAGGCCAACGGCCATTGTTGGCTGCACGATCACGAGCGACACCAGCAGCAGCGCCACCACCTGCAGGGGCCAGCCGAGCATCGAAAGTCCAGTCCCCGCTAGCCAACGCGCCCTACGCAGCAGGTTGAGAGCGAGCGCGGGATGCAGGTGCTCGGCATGGGGGGTGCGCTTGGCGTCCATCGCCTGTAGCGCGACCCCTAGGCTATAGAGCGCCGACGCTGCTACCGCCGCCGCGATTCCCAGGATGAGCTTGAGCATTTACCCCCACGATCATGGCAGCCCCGGCCGTCCCTCCAATTCTCGGAGTGGCGGCGGTCCGCCCGATCGCCACGGCGCCGCCGCGGTGCTCGAGGGTGCGCTGGCGGGTGTCGCGATGGCGAGCTATGCACTGCCCGCGCTCGCCGGGCCGTGGCCGGCTGGCTTCCCGCGGTCCCCGGCGCCGATCTGGCCTGCGTTGCGTCGCTCGCTCGGGGTCGAGGATCGCACCGTCACGGGCGCCGGTGCGGCGCTCACCTTCGATGACGGCCCGCACGCGCACGGGACGCCCGCCGTGCTCGACATCCTCGCGTCGCGTGGCACGCAGGCGACGTTCTTCCTCGTCGGCGAGCAGGTGCTGCGCAACCCAGCGATCGCAGCGGAGATCGTGGCGGCTGGTCATGCGATTGGGTTGCACTGCCATCGCCACCGCAACCTGCTGCGCCTCGCCTCGTGGCAGGTGCGCGAGGACGTGGCGCGCGCCGAGGTGGCGATCGAGGATGCGACAGGCATATCTCCAGGCCTGTATCGCCCGCCCTACGGGATTCTCAACGCAAGCGCTCTGCGTCTCGCCCGTCAGGCGGGCCGGCGCACGCTGCTGTGGAGCCAGTGGGGGCGTGACTGGGAGGCACGCGCCACTCCCGAGTCGATTGCCTCGCGTGTAACCGATGATGTGGAAGAGGGATCGATCTTGCTGCTGCACGACGCCGACGACTACAGCGCATCGGGCTCGTGGCGGCGGACGGCGCTTGCGCTGCCCCGTGTGCTCGACGTGCTCGCCGAGCGCGGTATCGAGATGGTGCTGCCTTGAAGGCGATTCCCGTTTCGCGATCAGACTTCACCGCTGGATAACATCGCTCACTTGGCTAGTTCGAGCACATCCGAGCGCTCGGCGTCGCTTATTGTGACGCCCGCGACTGTCCTAGGGCCTGCGACTGTTGAGCGGCCCGCGACTGTCGAGCGCGAACCGGCCTTGGCGTCAGCGGGTGTGGGGAGCGCCGCACGGGAATCTCGGGAGCCCTCGGGCGCGCTCCCGGGAGCACCCACCTCCACGCCGCCGCGGTCAAGTGAGGTCAAGCGCCCGCGGTGGTGGGGGGAGCTGCTTGTGATCGCATGGTTTGCCTGGGTGTATGACGCGATCAACAATCTCGCTCCGCTGCGCGAAGCAACAGCCCTGGCTCACGGCTGGAGTATCCTGAGACTCGAGCGCTCGCTGCACTTCACGCCGGAGGTCACTCTCAATCGCTGGCTCGTCGGACATCACACTATGGGGGCGGTGTTGTCCTACTACTACGACAACGCCCATTTCATCGTGACGTTCGCGCTGCTCGGCTGGCTGTGGTGGAAGCGCGCCGATATCTATAGGCCGTTGCGCAGCTCGCTTGTGGCAATCAACGTGATCGGGTTGATTGTGTTCTGGCGCTATCCGGTGGCTCCCCCGCGGATGCTCGCCTCCGCCGGTTTCACCGATGTGGTGGCCTCCTCGCACACGATTGGCTCGTGGCACACGGGTAGCCTCGCCGCGGACGCCAATCAGTTTGGCGCGATGCCCTCGTTGCATATCGCCTGGGCCGTGTGGTGCACGCTCGTTCTCTGGCGTCTGTCGAGGCGAGTGTGGGTACGAGCGCTTGCGCTGTTGTACCCGTGTGTAACGGCTTTTGCGGTGCTCGCCACAGGCAACCACTACCTGCTCGACCTGCTCGGAGGCCTTGCAACATTCGCATTGGCGCTCGCCTTGGTGCGACTGGTGTCCGTGGCGCATGTCACAAAGTTGTTACTAAGTCTCAAAACCGGTAGACTTCGCCGGGCTTCTGAAGACGCGCTCTGAGGGGAGCTACGGGTCCGTCGCGAAAAGGCGAGCGGGCTTTTGCGTCTGTAGGGTGGCCCACACACCATGCTCACATCTGTTCGATATATCGACCTGCTCTTGGTCGCGCTCGCTCTGCCCATCTTCTTGGTGGCAGGATTGCCGCTGGCGGGCTGGGCCGTGGGGGGCGGAGCGTGGGTCGCCCAGCGTGGGTTGCAGGAGTATCTCGACCGCCGCGCCAACGCCTCGAAAGACCCACGCGCGGTGGTGGGTTTGCTCGCCGGCTCGATGATCGCGCGCGGTTGGTTCGTGGCGATCGCGGTGTTTCTCGTCGGCTTGAGCGACAACGAAGCAGGCCTCGCCGCGGCGGTGCTCGTGATCGCGCTGTTCACCGTGTACTTCACGGTGCGCATGATCCTGCGGCCGTTTGAAATGGACGCCAGCCCGGCTCGGACGTCGGCCAGCGCCATCGTGGCTACCGGTGCCTCCCCTGTGGCTGGCACCCGCACGCAAGGCCCAGTCTCCACGGGCTCGCTGCCCACCGGGGGTGAGCCGCGATGAGCAGGCGCGCCAAGATATTGCTCGCGGTCGGGCTGCTCGCCGCCTTGATGATCGGTCTGTTCGCGCTCACCGGCTCGCACGGGATGAACACCGAGTATCAGCCCCAGAACGAGTTCAAGCTCGAAGATTGGATCGCGATCCACATCGGCGGTCTGAACCTGTCGGTCAACAAGGCCGTGTTGTATCTGCTGCTCGCCTGCGGTCTGACCGCCAGCACGATGGTCTACGTCGCCCAGCGTATGCAGGAGCGGCCCAACAAGGTACAGACGGCTGTCGAGGTCATCTGGGGCGTGATGCGCGACAACATCGCCGGTCCCAACAACATCGACCGCGAGATGGCGCTCAAGTGGTTCCCCTTCATCGGCGCGCTGTTCCTGTTCATCCTCTACTCCAACATTCTCGGCTACCTGCCGCTGCCCGGTGAACAGCGGGGAGACCTTCAACCTCTTTGGCGCCCACATTCCCGCCTTCCAGATCTACGCGGCGACCGCCAATATCTCGGTGACGCTCGTGCTGGCGCTGATGGTGTGGGTCAGCTACCACATCGTCGGCATCCGCAGCAAGGGTCCCGTCAACTACTTGAAAAGCTGGCTGCCGGCCGGGATGGACAAGGTTCCGGCGCGCGCGTTCATGGTGCCGTTCGTGTTCTCGATCGAGGTGATCTCACAGTTCGTGCGCATCATCTCGCTGTCGGTCAGGCTGTTCGCCAACATGCTTGCCGGGCATCTGCTGATCCTGTTCATGGGCGGTGGATTGGTAGTGCTCGTCGGGGTCGCCGCGCTCGGCCCACTCACGCTGATCGTGGCGACGCTGTTCTTCATCTTCGAGGTGGTCCTGATCGCGGGACTGCAAGCGTTCATCTTCGCCACCCTCACAGCCATCTACCTCGGCGGCGCGGTCGCCGAGTCTCACTGATCCAACAAGGAGCGTTCGTGCATTTCCTAATCGCAGCGACAGACAGGCAGCGCCGAAATGGCCAAGTCGATCAAGGCCATCGCCCTCGGTGTGGGCGCCGGCCTCGGCACGATCGGCCCGGGCGTGGGCGTCGGCTACATCTTCGGCAAGGTGATCGAGGCGATCACCCGTCAGCCGGAGATGCGCGACGAGATCACCTCGATCCAATGGCTTGGATTCGCCCTCACCGAGGCGATCGTGTTCTACGCGTTCATCTTCGGTCTGATCGCGTTCTTCCTGGGCTAGCAATGACTCCTTCGATCCTCGCCGCCTCGAGCAGCGGCAACTTCCTCGTATCGCCCAATGTGGGCGTGATGCTATGGACGCTGATCGCGTTCGGGATCACGGTTGTCGCTGCTTTCGCGGCTCGTGTTCCCGCGCATCTCAGAGGCGCTCGCCAAGCGCCAGAAAGCGATCGAGGACTCGATCGACAGTGCCCAGCGCACGCGCGAGGAAGCCGAGAAGCTGCTGGGCGAATACCGCGAGCGCTTGCAGGAGGCGCGCGCGCAGTCCGATGAGATCGTGCAGCGCGCGCGCCAAACAGCCGAGACCCACGAGCAGGAGGTCAAGGAGCACAGCCGCCAGCTCGCGGCCGAGGCGTCCGCGCGTGCCGCACGCGACATCGAGGCGGCCACCGCGCGCGCGCTCGGCGAACTGCGCAAGGAGGTCGCCAACCTGACGGTGCTCGCGACCGAGAAGGTGACCCGTAAGGTGCTCGACGACACCGACCAGAAGCGACTGGTCGAGGAGGCACTCGGCGAGCTTGACTTCTCGGGCATCTCATCCGGGGCGAGCGAGAACTAGAGCGATGTCTCATCCCATGTCACACACTTGCTCACGAGCGGCGATCCTGATGGAGGAGCTAGCCCAGGTATACGGTCGCTCGCTGTTCGAGGTCGCCCGGAGCAGGACAAGCTCGAGGTGCTGCGTGAGCAGCTCGGGCAGTTTGCCGACGCTTTGCAGGAGAACCGCGACCTCGGGATCTTCTTCTTCTCGCCCTATTTCTCCACCACGGAGAAGCAGGACGGCGCTCGAGAAGGTGCTGACGGACGCCGATCAGCGGCTGCTGAGCTTCCTGGATCTGCTGATCGAGAACCACCGCATGCCGGTGATCTTTCGCATCCGCCGTGAGTACGAGCGCCTTTGGGAGTTGGAGAACCGGCTGCTGCCGGTTGTGCTCACAAGCGCCGTCGAGCTCGACGAGCAAACCGTCAAAGCCTGGGCGAGCGCATCGGGGAGCGCACTGGTAGCACGGTGACCCTTACGACGCACGTCGATCCCGACATCCTCGGCGGCATCGTCGTCCGGATTGGCAACTCGATCCTCGACGCCTCTATCCGTAATCGACTCGAGCAACTGCGCACGCAGGTCGCTCAAGGAGCTTCTTAGAAACATGCAGATCAATCCAGACGAGATCACAAGCATCCTCAAGAGCCGCATCGAGGGGCTCGGCGCCGGCGAGGCCGAGCTCACCGAGGTCGGCACCGTCCTGTCCGTGGCCGACGGCATCGCGCGTCTGCACGGCCTGGAGAACTGCATGTCCTTCGAGATGCTCGAGCTGCCTCACGGCGTGACAGGGCTCGCCCTGAATCTCGAGTCAGACAATGTCGGCGCGGTGCTGTTCGGCGACTGGGAGCGTATCTCCGAGGGGGACACCGTCAAGCGCACCGGTCGTCTGCTCGAGATCCCCGTTGGCGAGGCGCTGCTCGGGCGCATCGTCGATCCGCTCGGACGGCCGCTTGGACGGCAAGGGCGAGGTCAACACGACTGAGCTGCGTCCCGCCGAGTTCAAGGCACCCGGCGTGGTGCAGCGCCAGCCCGTCACCGAACCGATGCAGACAGGCCTGAAGGCGATCGACGCGATGATCCCGATCGGCCGTGGTCAGCGAGAGCTGATCATCGGCGACCGCCAGACCGGCAAGACGGCGATCGCGATCGACACGATCATCAACAACAAGGACACCGGTGTGGTCTCGGTGTATGTGGCGATCGGCCAGCGCATGTCAACGGTGGTGGCGCTCGCGCAAGACGCTCGACGAAGCAGGGGCGCTCGACAACACGATCATCGTCGCCGCCTCGGCCGATGAGGCCGCCCCGATCAAGTTCATGGCGCCCTATGCCGGTTGTGCGATGGGCGAGTACTTCCTCTACAACGGCAGCCACGCCTTGTGCGTATACGACGACCTGACAAAGCACGCCTACGCCTACCGGCAGATGTCGCTGCTTGCTGCGCCGCCCGCCGGGACGCGAGGCCTACCCAGGGGATGTCTTTTACCTGCATTCGCGTCTGTTGGAGCGTGCGGTCAAGCTCAACAACGAGCTCGGCGGCGGCTCGCTCACCGCGCTGCCGGTGATCGAGACGCAGGCCGGTGACGTCTCGGCGTACATACCCACGAACGTGATCTCGATCACCGACGGCCAGATATTCCTCGAGCCGAAGCTGTTCAACTCTGGCGTACGCCCGGCCATCAATGTCGGCATCTCGGTGTCGCGCGTGGGAGGCAATGCGCAGATCTCGCCGATGAAGAAGGTGGCTGGACGGATCAAGCTCGAGCTCTCCCAGTACCGCGATCTCGAGGCCTTCGCGCAGTTCGGCTCAGACCTCGACGCCGACACTCAGCGCACGCTGGCACGTGGCGAGCGGATCGTGAAGACACTCAACCAGGGCGAGCGCGCGCCGCTGCCGGTCGAGGACCAGGTGATCCAGATCTTCGCTGCCACGAGCGGCTTCCTGGATCGCATCGACTCCGATCGCGTGCCCGAGTTTCTGGCTGAGTTGACCGAACGCTGCCACGCCGAACATCGCGAGCTGCGCTCGAAGATTGCCGACGGCGGCTGGTCGGATGAGGTTCAAAAGGAAACCCGTGAGGCGATCGAAGCGTTCGCCGGCGACTTCGGCTATGACCTCGACGAGGAGGGCCAGCCCTTGGAGGACGACCGACCGCTGGAGGGGGCCAAGGCGGCCTAGCGGCCCCGTCTCACCTCATGGCTTCCCAACGCGACGTCAAGAACCGGATCGCCTCGGTCAAGAACATTCAGAAGATCACCCGAGCGATGGAGATGGTTGCCGCCGCACGCCTGCGTCGCGCCGAGCAGCGCATCGCGCGGCTGCGACCTTACGCCGATGCAATTCGCCGGATGACATATCAAGCCGCCCAGGCGGCTGGTGCCGAGGCGTCCTCGCTACCTCTGCTTGCCGAGCACGATCGTGTCGAGAACGTGGGCTTGCTGCTCGTGACAGGCGATCGCGGGCTGGCGGGTGCGTTCAACTCGCAGATCATCCGGGCCGGTGTGCGAAGCGGCTTGGAGTTGGCCGATCAGGGATTGAGTACCGCGTGGTATGCCACCGGGCGCCGCGGTGTGTCCTCGCTCACATTTCGCGGACGCGAGCTGAGCGGAAGCTACACCGGCTTCACCGACCGTCCCACATATGCGGACGCGCGCGAGATTGCTGACGATCTGATCACCGCCTACATCGACGGTCGTGTCGATCGTGTGGAGATTCTCTACAACTCCTACGTTTCCCCACTCACCCAGCATGTGACGCGCGAGACGTTGCTGCCCCTCTCCCAGTCCACGCTCACCGGCGAGGATGGCTCGGAGGCAGATGGAGGGTCGGGGAGCTCTGCGCAAGAGCAGGCGAGCGCCCCACCCGCGCTGGTCGAATATGAGCCGGGCCCGGAGGAGATCCTCAAGCGACTCGTGCCCGATTACGTTGAGATATCGATCTACCGTGCGCTGATCGAGTCGGCGGCGGGCTTTTTCGGCGCTCAGATGACGGCGATGCGCAACGCCTCAGAGAACGCAGGCACCCTGATCGAGGAATACACGTTGCAGATGAACCGAGCCCGCCAGGCCGAGATCACCCAGGAGATTATGGAGGTCGTGGCGGGCGCCGAGGGTCTGGCGTGACGCTGAGCGGCGCCATACTGCGTCCTACCGATTGGAGATCGGCGGGATCTCCAATCGGCCAGCACGTGTGCGAAGCACACTTCACTCGCTGCGTCCTTGTCTGGCTTGCTCATCGCCACCCCAGACCAGCTTTGACGACTACCGAACTTGGATAAAACCTAGGAGAACAAAAGAGATATGGACGCCAGCATCGCCACAAAGCCGACAACCAGCACTAGCTCATCCGCGGAGGCGGGCGAGCGCAACGTCGGGCGCATCGAGGAGATCCAGGGCGTCGTGCTCGACGTCGTCTTCCCCGACAAGCTGCCCGAGATCAACCACGCCATCACGATCGTTCGCCCCGCAGCCGCCGCGGCTGAGGAGGCCGAGGGCATCAGCGCGGAGGCGGGCGGAGATGTGCTCGTGTGCGAGGTGCAGCAGCATCTCGGCGACGACCGCGTGCGCGCGGTCGCGATGGACACGACCGATGGTTTGGCGCGCGGGACCGAGGTGGTAGATACCGGCGGTCCGATCACCGTGCCTGTAGGCGAGGCCACGCTGGGGCGCATCTTCAACCTGCTCGGCGAACCGATCGACCTGGGCGAGGAGCTGCCCAAGGACACGCCACGCCGTCAGATCCACCAGCCGGCGCCAAAGGTCGAGGACCTGACCCCGACCACCGAGATGTTCGAGACCGGTATCAAGGTGATCGACCTGCTCGCCCCCTATGCCAAGGGCGGCAAGGTGGGTCTGTTCGGCGGTGCCGGAGTGGGCAAGACGGTTCTGATCCAGGAGCTCATCCACAACCTCGCCAAGGAGCATGGTGGGCTGTCGGCTTTCTGCGGTGTGGGCGAGCGCTCGCGCGAGGGCAACGACCTGTGGCTCGAGATGAAGGAGTCGGGTGTCATCGACAAGACGATGCTCGTATTCGGCCAGATGAACGAGCCGCCCGGGGCGCGTATGCGTGTGGCCCTCTCGGGCTTGACGATGGCCGAACACTTCCGCGACGAGGGCCAGGACGTGCTGTTGTTCGTGGACAACATCTTCCGCTTTGTCCAGGCCGGCTCCGAGGTCTCGGCCCTGCTCGGGCGGATGCCATCGCAGGTCGGCTACCAGCCTACCTTGGAGACAGAGATGGGCCAGCTACAGGAGCGCATCACCTCCACCACGCGTGGCTCGGTTACCTCTGTGCAGGCGATCTACGTGCCCGCCGACGACTACACCGACCCCGCCCCGGCATCGGTGTTCGCCCACCTCAACGCCACCACCGCGCTGTCGCGGGCGATCTCCGAAAAGGGGATCTACCCGGCGGTCGATCCGCTGGACTCGACATCGACGATCCTCAAGGCGGATATCGTCGGCGAGGATCACTTCCGCGTGGCCAACCAGGTCAAGGAGATCCTGCAGCGCTACAAGGAGTTGCAGGACATCATCGCGATCCTTGGCATCGACGAGCTCTCCGACGAGGACAAGCTCACGGTGCAGCGGGCGCGCAAGATCGAGCGCTTCCTCTCCCAGCCGTTCTTCGTCGCCGAACAGTTCACCGGCACCCCGGGTGCGTATGTTCCGATCGCCGAGACGATCCGTGGCTTCGAAGAGATCATCGCGGGCAAGCACGACGACGTGCCGGAGCGCGCGTTCTTCTTGAAGGGCACCATCGAGCAGGTGCTTGAAGACGCCGAGAAAGGCTAGGCCGTGGCGCGCACGAAGTTCCCAGTCGAAGTGCTCACCCCCGAGGGCGAGGTGTTCAAGGAGGAGATCGAGATGCTCTCCACGCGCACCTCCGTCGGCTCCATTGGCATCCTTGCCAACCACGCGCCCTTGCTTGCCCAGCTCGAGCCCACCGAGCTGCGCCTGTACCGCTCGGAGTCTGAGATCGTGCGCTTCGCTCAGGCCGAGGGGTATCTCCAGTTCTCTGAGAACCACGCGCTAGTGCTCGTGGAGGAGGCAATTGCTCCTGAGGCGCTCGACCGCGCAACATTCGAGACGCGGCTCTCCGAGTCGCGCGCCGCCGCCGAGCGAGCCGAGGATGGCAGCGAGGAGAAGGCCCGCGCGTTGCGCGACGCCAAGCGCTACGAGGCGTTCCTGTCGGTCGGCGAGTAGCAGCGCTGGAAGTTCGAGGTTGACGTCTTCTGCGACGGGGTTGGCCCAGACTCCGCCGAGCAGGAGTTGCTTGCGGCGGCTCCCAAGCATGCCGTGTTCCGGATCGTGTGAGCCTCCTATCGGACTGTCTGGCGCGAGACCGGCCTCGACGGTAGATCGCTAGGCTCTCTCGCCTCATGACCGTTGAGCGCCAACCGATTGGAGTGATCGGCACCGGCTATGTCGGGCTCGTCACGGCCGCGGGCTTTGCCGAGCTGGGCAGCGAGGTGTGGTGTGTGGACATCGACGATGCCAAGATCGAGCGCCTGCGCCGCGGCGAGGTGCCGATCTACGAGCCAGGCCTCGAGCAGCTATTGGCCAAGCACTCGGGACGGCTCAACTTCTCGACCGACCTAAGCCGGGCGCTCGAGCACAGCCGTCTGTTGTTCGTCGCGGTTGGTACACCCCCTACGTACTCGGGCGATGCCGATCTCTCCGCTGTGCACGCGGTTGTCGACGCAATTCCCGCTTCAGATTCTCATGCACTGGTGATGAAGTCGACGGTGCCGTGTGGCACCGGTGCGGCGATCCAGCGCATCCTTGGTGAGCGCGGCAAGGATGCGCTGGGCTACGTGTCTTGCCCTGAGTTCCTCAAGGAGGGCTCTGCGGTGCACGACTTTCTACATCCCGACCGCGTCGTGGTAGGCGACAAAGGCGACTGGGCCGGCGATGCCGTTGTCGAGCTCTATGCGCCCCTCGGGGCGCCGCTGGTGCGCACCGACATCGCCAGCGCCGAGATGGTCAAGCTTGCCTCCAACGCATTTCTGGCCACGAAGATCTCCTTCATCAACGAGATCGCCAACGTCTGTGAGGAGACCAGCGCCGACGTGGTGGAGGTAGCCCGCGGCATGGGTCTTGACGAGCGCATCGGACCGAAGTTCCTACAGGCCGGGATCGGCTTCGGGGGCAGCTGCTTTCCAAAGGACGTCGATGCCCTCAAGCAGCTGGCGGGCAACTCCGGCTACCACTTCCAGCTGCTGACCGCCGTGATCGAGGTCAATGAGCTACAGAAGCGCCGCGTCGTCGCAAAGCTGCAGAAGCACCTCGGGGGCCTCGTAGGCAAGCGCGTGACGTTGCTCGGCTTGGCGTTCAAGCCGAACACCGACGACATGCGCGAGGCGTCCTCGCTGGTGCTCTCAGCACGGTTGAACGCCGACGGGGCGATCATCAGCGCTTACGATCCCGTCGCCGAGAACGAGGCGCGCACGTTGATAAATGGGCTTCGCTTCGCCGAATCCGCTATGGATGCAGTCACAGATGCCGATGCGGTTGTGCTTGTCACGGAGTGGCCCGAGTTCCTGGAGCTCGACTGGCGCGAGGTCGCCCAGGCGATGAGCGGCAACCTCCTGATCGACGGGCGCAACGCTTTGGACCCGGTTGCCATGCGTGCTGCCGGGCTGCTCTACGAGGGGATCGGCAGGTCTTGATGGTGCTGCCAGGCAATGTCCGCCTACTCGGGGTTGTGTTTTCGCCGCAAGGGCTCCCCATGTGCGCGCGCGCCTACGCGAGTCCACGTCCACTGCGATCGGAAGGACAACAATGCAGGCCGTGATCCTTGTCGGCGGTGAGGGCACGCGCCTGCGCCCGCTCACCTCCACTGTGCCAAAGCCTGTCGTGCCGCTCGTGGACAGGCCATTCATCTCATTCATGCTCGAGTGGCTGGGCGCACACGGCATCGATGACGTGATCATGTCCTGCGGCTTTCTCGCCACTAGCGTGCGCAACGTGCTCGGCGACGGTTCGGCCTACGGGATCAGGCTGCGCTTTGTCGAGGAGCCCGACCCCCGCGGCACCGCCGGCGCGCTGAAGTTCGCCGAGTCGATGCTCGACGAGCGGTTCCTGATGCTCAACGGGGATGTGCTCACCGACATCGACCTCACCGAGCAGATCGCCCAGCACACGCGTACGGGAGCGCTCGCCACGCTCGCGCTCGTGCCGGTTGAGGACCCAAGCGCCTATGGCCTCGTCCACCTGGAGGACAACCACGCGGTGAGGGAATTCGTCGAGAAGCCGAGCTCCGACAGGATCGACACGAATCTGATCAGCGCCGGCGCGTATGTGCTCGAGCGCCAGATTCTCGATCTTGTACCGCCTGACCGTAACGTGTCGATCGAGCGCGAAGTTTGGCCGCGGCTCGTCGGCGAGGGGCTTTATGGCTTTCCCTCCCAGAGCTATTGGCTTGACATTGGCACCCCCGCGCGCTACCTGCAGGGCACATTCGACATCCTCGAGGGCAATGTCCACACGGCGCTGCACGAGCGTCTGGGCAAGGGCTATCTGTCGGTGTCTGAGAGTGCTCAGATACTCGGACGGGCGATTCCCCCGGCCGTGATCGAGTCTGGTGCATGGGTCGCGGAGGGTGCCCATGTAGGCAGCCTTGTCGTGCTCGGCAACGACGTGAAGATCGGTGCGGGCAGCACCGTAGAGCGCTCGGTGATCCTCAATGGCAGCGAGATTGGCGAGAACTGCACGCTTCGCAACTGCATCGTCGCCGCCGGCTGCCGGATCGGCGCGGACACGCACATCGAAGGGGGCGCGGTGCTCGGCGAGGGAGTCACCGTAGGGGCGGACAACACGATCGCTGCCGGCGCGCGTATCTTCCCTGGTGTGACGCTGCCCGACGGCGCGATCAAGTTCTAAGTCCGGTCCCCCGCGCCAGGTATCCTGGCCAAGCCTCTCCGGCCCCACCATCGACAGGAGACGAGTAGATGAGCCAAGGCGGCGGCGCTGCCACCCCGATCACCGACGTGCTCTCACGCGAGGCGATCGCCCGCACGGACTCCTCCGGACAGCTGGGGGACGTGCTGTCGTTGCCCGAGCATCTACGCGACGCATTGTGGCGCGTGGAGTCGGCGATCATGGCCGAGTGGGACACGCCCGCTGGTCTAGTGGTCGCCGGCATGGGCGGCTCTGCGATTGGGGGGGCCTTGGCGCGCGCCGCGCTCGGGGACCACAGCTCACGGCCGATCTTCGTGACGCGCGCTTACGGGCTGCCGTCTTGGACCACCCCCGACACGACCGTGCTGTGCGCAAGCTACTCAGGCAACACCGAGGAGACGCTCGCTTGCTACGAGTCCGCTGGCGCGCTTGGCGCTCAACGTGTGGTGGTAACCACCGGTGGGCGCCTTGCCGAGATGGCGCGCGAGGACGGCGTGCCGGTGATCCCGCTTCCCGGCGGCTTCCAGCCGCGTGCGGCGGTGGCCTACATGACCGTGGCGGCGCTGGAGGTGGCGGCCCTTTGTGGCGCCGGTCCACGCCTGACCTCAGAGATCGACGTTGCGGCCTCCCACACCGAGCAGCTTGTCGCCGAGTGGGGACCCGACGCGCCCGAGGACTCGCTTGCCAAGCAGACCGCCCGCGGCCTGCTTGGCACCGCGCCGGTGATCGCAGGCGCTGGTCTCACGGTGCCGATCGCCTACCGGTGGAAGACTCAGATCAACGAGAACTCCAAGCAACCCGCCTTTGCGCACGAGCTGCCCGAGCTCGACCACAATGAGCTGGAGGGTTGGGAGGGAGCTCAAGACGTCGGGCGCTTCTCAGCTGTGTTCCTGGACGATTCCGACGCCCATCCGCGGGTGAAGGAGCGCATGGATTTGACCGAGAAGCTGATCGCGAGCAACGCCTCGGCGAGCTTTCGCCTGGAGACGCGCGGTCAGACCACCGTCGAGCGGGTCATATCGCTCGTGCTCCTCGGGGACCTCGTGTCGATCTACCTCGCCACCCTACGCGGAGTCGATCCTGGCCCGGTCAAGCTGATCGAGCAGCTCAAGGCCGACCTCGTCGAGCGCTAGGCCCTCGCTTTCCTTTCTGGTCTCGTTTGGGGCCGTCTCAACCTTGACATAGGCGTGATAAGGTCTGCTGAATGCAGACTGCCCAAGTCGACGCGCTGACCATCAACGAGGCAGCCGAGACAACTGGCTGGTCGGCGCGGATGCTGCGCTACATCGAGAGCATCGGACTCGTCGAGCCCGCTCGCTCGGGCTCTCGCTATCGGCTCTATGGCCCGGCGGAGCTGCAGCGCTTGAGTACGCTGCGTGAACTGCTCGAGCACCAGGAGCTCGACCTCGGCGAGGTGGGCTTCGCATTGAGGCTACGCCGCGATCCAGGGCTGCGCGAGGCGATCGAGCTATGGCTGGCTGCCGAGCCGGCCCGTCCCGAGCATGTCAACGCGGACGACTGGCTGCGCTTCGAGCAGGAGAAGCACCAGCGACTACTGGCTGTCGCCAGGCCAACCACCTCGACCCCGACAATCACCAGGACCCCGGCTACTACCAGGACTCCCGCTGCTGGGACTCCCGCCACTAGCAAGACCCTCGTCACTACCGCCAAGCCCCATACGACCATGGAGATCGCATGACACCGACCGCAACGCTCACCGACACCGACTTCAAGGTCGCCGACCTCTCGCTTGCCGAGTTCGGGCGCAAGGAGATCACGCTCGCCGAGCACGAGATGCCAGGGCTGATGGCGATCCGCCGTGAGTATGCGGCAGCTCAACCGCTTGCCGGCGCGCGCATAACCGGCTCTCTGCACATGACCATCCAGACGGCTGTGCTGATCGAGACGCTCACGTCGCTGGGGGCGCAGGTGCGTTGGTGTAGCTGCAACATCTTCTCCACCCAGGATCACGCCGCGGCAGCCATAGCCGTCGGGTCTGACGGCACGCCCGAGGACCCCCGCGGTGTGCCTGTGTTCGCGTGGAAGGGCGAGACCCTCGAGGAGTACTGGTGGTGTACCGACCGCGCTTTGCGCTGGCCGGGAGAGGACGGACGGGTGGGTGGGTCATCTCAGTCAGAAGGACCGAACATGATCCTCGACGACGGCGGCGACGCCACACTGTTCGTGCACAAGGGCACCGAGTACGAGGCCGCCGGAGCGGTGCCGGACCCAGCCTCGGCCGAGTCCGAGGAGTTCCAGGTGGTGCTCTCGTTGCTGACACGCTCGCTCGAGGAAGACCCACAACGCTGGACGAAGATCGGCCAGGGCATCAAGGGCGTCACCGAGGAGACCACGACGGGCGTACACCGGCTCTACCAGATGGTCGAGAGCGGCGAGCTGCTGTTCCCCGCCATCAACGTCAACGACTCCGTGACCAAGTCCAAGTTCGACAACCTCTACGGTTGCCGCCACTCGCTGATCGACGGCATCAACCGCGCCACCGACGTGATGATCGGCGGCAAGGTGGCGGTTGTGTGCGGCTTCGGCGACGTCGGCAAGGGCTGCGCCGAATCGCTGCGCGGGCAGGGCGCCCGCGTGGTCATCACCGAGATCGACCCGATCTGTGCGCTACAGGCGGCGATGCAAGGCTATGAGGTCAACACGCTCGAGGACGTGGTCGAGACCGGCGACATCTTCATCACGACGACCGGCAACAAGGACATCATCACCGCCGCCCACATGGCGCGCATGAAGCACCAGGCGATCGTCGGCAACATCGGGCATTTCGACAACGAGATCGACATCGCCGGCCTGACGAAGACCCCGGAGATCGAGCGCATCAACATCAAGCCCCAGGTAGATGAGTGGGTGTTCTCAGATGGCCACGCGATCATCATGCTCTCCGAGGGACGTCTCTTGAACCTCGGCAACGCCACCGGCCACCCGAGCTTCGTGATGAGCAACTCGTTCACCAACCAGACGATCGCCCAGATCGAGCTGTTCTCCAAGAACGACGAATACGAGAAGCGGGTGTACGTGCTTCCCAAGCACCTCGACGAGAAGGTAGCGCGCCTGCATCTGGGTGCGCTGGGAGTCAAACTCACCGAGCTCAGCGAGGAGCAGGCGGCCTACATCGGTGTGCCCGTGGGTGGTCCCTACAAGTCCGACCACTATCGCTACTAAGCCAGACAGCGGTCAGGCCCGCATCGATTGGGCGGACTCGCAGATGCCGGTACTGGCGCAGGTGCGCGAGCGCCTGCATCGCGAGCGTCCGCTCGAAGGCGTGAGCGTGGCGGCGTGCCTGCACGTGACCGCCGAGACGGCCAATCTCGTGCGTGCCCTGATCGCCGGTGGCGCGCAAGTGGGATTGTGTGCCGCCAATCCGCTCTCCACGCAAGACGACGTGGCACTGGCGCTCACCGAGAGTCATGGCGCCACCGTGCTCGCCGTACGAGGCGAAAGCGCCAAGGGCTACGCCGAACACGTGCAGACGCTCGTCGAGAGCGCGCCCCAGGTGACGATCGACGACGGCGCGGACCTCATCGGCGCGATTCACGAGCGCAGCCCGGCACACGCCGCGCAAATGCTGGGCGGTACCGAGGAGACCACCGCCGGCCTGTTGCGCGTGAGGGCACTTGCCGAACAGGGCACGCTTGCCTGTCCGGTGCTCGCGGTCAACGAGTCGCGTACCGAGCGTGCGTTCAACGACCGCTTTGGCACCGGCCAGTCCACGATCGACGGCATCCTGCGCGCAACCAACTTGCTGCTCGCCGGGCGCACCGTCGTGGTGCTCGGCTATGGCTGGACGGGGCGTGGGGTGGCGTTGCGCGCGCGCGGAGCGGGCGCCTCGGTGGTGGTATGCGAGGTGGATCCGCTGCGCGCGCTGGAGGCCCGCATGGAGGGCTACGAGGTAATGGGCTCGCTCGCCGCGGCCGAGCGCGGAGACGTATTCGTGACTGTCACCGGCGGGCGCGACGTGTTGCGCGGCGAGCACTTCGAGCGCATGAAGGACGGGGCGCTGCTTGCCAACGCTGGGCACTTCGACGTCGAGATACGCCTCGAGGATCTACGCGCGCTCGCCGTCGGTGGACGGCGTGAGGCGCTGCCACTGGTGGAGGAGCACACGCTCTCAGATGGCCGACGCCTGAATTTGCTCGCTCAGGGACGTGTCGTCAATCTCGCGGCGGGGGAGGGGCACCCGGCGGCGGTCATGGACATGTCGTTCGCGGGTCAAGCGCTGTGTGTCGAGCACCTGGTCAAGAGCGCTGGGCGATTGTCGCCCGGCGTGCTCCCGGTGCCCGATCGGATCGACGAGGAGGTTGCGCGTCTGAAGCTGGAATCCCTCGGTGTTCAGATCGACGAGCTGCGCGAGGACCAGCGTATATACCGCAGCTCTTGGGAACATGGCGCGTAGGGGCCTCTCCTCTTTCCGTTTCCGATAGCTTGCGCTCTTCAATGAGAGCGATGGTTCTCGCGGCGGGTCTCGGAACTCGCTTGCGCCCACTTACGAACGAGATCACCAAGCCGATGGTGCCGGTGCTCGACAGACCGGTGATGGCTCATATCGTCGACCTGCTCGACCGTCACGGCTTCGAGGATGTGATCGCCAACCTGCACTACTTCCCCGAGTCGATCAAGCGGTATTTCGGCGAGCGCCTGAGCTATCGCTATGAGCCGGAGCTGCTGGGCACAGCCGGGGGGGTGCGCGGGTGTGCCGACTTCTTCGGAAGCGAGCCATTCGTGGTCATCTCCGGAGACGCGCTCACCGACATCGATTTGAGCGCATTCGTGGCGTGTCACCGCGAGGCTGGCGGCATCGCCACGCTCGCGGTCAAGAAGGTCCCGGACACGCGCGAGTACGGGGTGGTGTTGCATGATCGCGACGGGCGCATCACGGGCTTCCAGGAGAAGCCCGCCCCCGAGGAAGCGCTTTCGGACCTCGGCAACTGCGGCATCTACATCTTCGACCCAGAGATCTTCGACTACTTCCCCGATCGTCCTTTCGTGGACTGGGCTCAGGATGTGTTTCCGGCGCTGCTCGAGAACGACATCCCGTTCCACATACACGAGGTGCGCGAGTACTGGAACGACGTCGGCTCACTCGCGGAGCTGCGCCAGGGCACCTTCGACGCGCTGCGTGGGGAGCTGCGCCTGCGGGTCGAGGGGCGCGAGATCTCCCCGGGCCTGATCGTCGCGGGCGCGAGCGTCGTACCGCGCAGCGCCGAGATCGAGGGATCCATATGGATCGGCCACGACGTCGAGATCGGCGAGGACGTGCGCCTGACAGGTCCGCTGGTCTTGGGCGACGGCGTGCGTGTGGGCGAGGGAGCGCAGCTGCGCGACAGCATCGTCCTACCGGGGACCCACATCGCCGCCGGGGCGATTCTGATCGGCGCGATAGCCGGTCACGCGGGCATTCTCGAGAGCTTGCGCGCCCGATGAAGAACGGGGGGCCTGCCGATGCAGACCCCCGGATCGCGTTCTCCGACTCGGGTCTGATGGTATGCGTCGAACATCCGTGCAAAGTCGGCACATAGGAGCCGCCAAGAGGGGTACGATGGATGCATAGCGTCTCCGAGTGAAGGGAGTCCCGTGATGCAGATAGACATCAAGGGCCGTAATGTCCCGGTCACCGACGACATGCGCGAGCATCTGGAGCGCCGGCTGGAGAAGGTCTCCCGCCAGGTATCCGATCTCGCTCGCCTGGAGTTCGAGATATTCAGGGAGCGAAACCCGCGTGTGGCCGATCGCGATGTCGCCGAGGCGACGCTCTATCTGAAGGGCGTCACGCTCAGAGCGCGGGACGCCTCGCCGCAGATGCTCCATTCGCTCAACCTCGTCGTCGACGAGTTGGCGCGCCAGGTAAAGCGCCATCGCGACAAGCGCCGCCGCCGCCGCGAGGCGCACGCACACGCGGCTGCGATTGCCACAACGGCGACAACGACGCGGACCTCACCCGCGGCCGGGTAAGTCAAGGCTGCCGCTCCTGCCCCCGCCCGCGTCCTCGGGCAACATTCGGCGATCGCGTGCCGCGGGGGTAGCGTTGCGGGCCAGGTGTCTCGCGGACCCGATTAGGCGCTTTGCGGGGCAGGCGGCTTGTGGCTGGCGACCGTCCGGCGCGTAGTCGGTACCCTGAGCCCATGTCGCTTTTCGATCGTGCGCTCAACATCGGCGAGGGTAAGAAGTTCAAGGCCTACGAGAAACGCGTCGCCCTAATCGGCGCCTACGAGGCCGAGCTGGAGCTCGAGACCGACGACGAGTTGCGCGAGCGCATGAACGAGTTGCGCGAGCGTGCACAGGGCGGCGAGTCGCTCGACGATCTATTGCCGGAGTGCTTTGCGATCGTGCGGGAGGCGGGCAAGCGCACGATGGGAATGCGCCACTTCGACGTGCAGCTGATTGGGGCGATGACATTGCACGACGGCTGCATCGCCGAGATGAAGACCGGCGAGGGCAAGACGCTGACGGCGACACTCGCGGTGGTGCTCAACTCGCTGGCTGTGCGCGATGGCGGATCGGAGTCCGCGCCGCCGGAGCGCAGAGGCGTGCATGTGGTGACCGTCAACGACTACCTCGCTCGTCGCGACGCGGCGTGGATGAGCCCGATCTATAACGCGCTCGAAGTGAGCGTCGGGGTGCTGCAGAACCAACAGACCAACGAGGAGAAGCATCTGGCCTATGCATGCGACGTCGTGTACGGCACCAACTCGGAGTTCGGCTTTGACTACCTGCGCGACAATATGGCCAAGGATCTCTCAGAGAAGGTGCAGCGCGGCCACCCATTCGCCGTGGTGGACGAGGTCGACAACATCCTGATCGATGAGGCGCGCACCCCATTGATCATCTCCGGCGCCCCCGAACAGGCGGCCGACCTATATGTGAAGTTCGCCCGTCTCGCACCGCGCATGATCTCGGGCAAGACACCGGAAGGCATGGACCCGCGCTCCAAGAAGGAGTTCGTGGCGGAGTTCGACTATGAGGTCGAGGAGAAGCAGAAGACGGTGGCGATCACAGAGCTCGGCGTGGCCAAGGCTGAGCGCTTCCTCGGCATCGATCACCTCTACAAGGCCGAGAACGGCCATCTCGTCAACCATCTGATCCAGGCGCTCAAGGCCGAGTCCTTGTTCAAGCGCGACGTCGACTACGCGGTGATCGACGACGAAGTGAAGATCATCGACGAGTTCACCGGTCGCATCCTCGACGGCAGACGCTGGTCGGAGGGCCTGCACCAAGCGGTGGAGGCCAAGGAGAACGTGCGCGTCCAGGAGGAGAACCAGACGCTTGCCACGATCACCTACCAGAACTACTTTCGTCTCTACGACAGGCTCTCCGGGATGACCGGCACGGCGCTGACGGAGGCGACCGAGTTCATGAAGATCTATGAGCTGCCGGTGGTGCAGATCCCGACGAACATGCCGATGGTCCGCGACGATCGCAACGATCAGGTGTACAAGACCAAGGAGGGCAAGTGGGAGGCGGTGGTCAAAGAAATCTCCACTCGCCATGAGAATGGCCAACCGGTGCTTGTGGGCACAATCTCCGTTGAGGTCTCAGAGCTGCTCGGCGAGCGTCTGAAGAAGCGTGGGATTGCCCATACGGTGTTGAACGCCAAGCCCGAGCACGCCGCCCGCGAGGCCGAGATCGTCGCTGAGGCAGGTCAGCCTGGGGCTGTCACGATCGCTACGAACATGGCCGGCCGCGGGGTGGACATCAAGCTCGGAGGCAATGCCGAGCACCTGGCCAGGCTGCAGCTTGCAAAGCAGGACCTCGATCCTGAGGATTCCGCCTATGAACAACGTCTGGAGGAGCTCCTGCCGAGCATCGAGCAGCAGGTGGAGACCAACCGCGAGCGCGTGATGGCTGCTGGAGGCCTATTCATTTGCGGCACCGAGCGCCACGAGTCACGGCGCATCGACAACCAGCTGCGTGGACGTGCCGGCCGTCAGGGCGACCCGGGCGAGAGCCGCTTCTTCCTCTCGGCGGAGGACGACCTCGTGCGGCTGTTCGCGGGCGACCGCATCTACAAGATCCTCGACCGTCTCGGTAGCGTGGACGAGGAGGGCAACGAGGAGCCGATCGAGGCGGGGATGCTCTCCAAGCAGATCGAGAAGGCCCAGAAGAAGGTAGAGGAACAGAACTTCCTGATCAGAAAGCGCGTGCTCGAGTACGACGACGTGATGAACGAGCAGCGCCGCATCATCTACGCCTACCGCGACGAGGTGCTCGAAGGCAAGGAGATGGGCGAAGAGGCTCGCGAACAGGTGGTCAAGACGATCGAGCGAACGATCGAGCAGTACACGCCCGGCGACTACATGGAGGACTGGGACCTCGACGGGCTGTTCACAGCGCTCGGGCAGTTCTTTCCGGTGGAGCTCGGCGACGATGATCTGGATCCTGAGACCATCGACAGCGGCTACCTGACCGACCAGATCAGCCAGACCGCCACTGTCCAATACGATGCGCGCGAGCAGGAGCTCGGCAACGAGCTGATGGGCGCGCTCGAGCGCTTTTTGATCTTGCAGATCATTGACGAACGCTGGCGCGAGCACCTGTATGACATGGACTACTTGCGCGAGGGCATCCACCTGCGCGGCTTCGCCCAGATCGATCCGCTGGTGGCATATAAGAACGAGGCGTTCACGTTGTTCGGCGATCTGATGAACAGCGTGTGGGTGGACTTCACACGCATGATCTTCAACGTTCAGGTCAGTGTGGACGGCCAGAATGGCGACGGCGGTGGGGCTCCCACTCCAGCTTTTGCCGCCTCGGGGAGCTCCACACGAGCCGGTCGGGTGTCTTATTCGGGCGGCTCCAGCGCGATGGGTGCCGGAGCGCTCGCGGCAGCCGCCGCCGCGGCTGGACCGAACGGGGCGGCCTACGACAACGAGGGCGAACCGGTAGAAGCGCTGCCGGTGGTCGAGCAGCGGGTCACGGACTCAGAGCACGAAGTCGGTCGCAACGACCCGTGTTGGTGCGGCAGCGGCAAGAAGTTCAAGCGCTGCCACGGCGCTTAGAGCTGAGCGTACTCAGCAGTCGACTCGTACTCAGCGGTCGGCCCGTACTCAGCGGCCGGCTTGTACTCAGCGGTCAGCCGGTACTCAGCAGTCGGCTTCGCGTTCGGCGATGAAGGTCTCGGTGGCTTGTGGGCCGAGGAACGGAGTAAGGGCGGTACGCGCCACCTCAGGGACGAGTACCGAGAGCGTCTCTGGCGGGTTGTGCATGAGATGGGTGTAGAGCATCTCAAAGACGCGCTCGCCGATGCTCTTGTCGAGGGCATGCGCCACATGGGATTCGAGCAGCGTGTGGCCCGGCTGCAAGAAGAGCGCGAATGCATCTATGAGCGAGCGCAACAGCTCGCGCGCGTCGGGTCCGATTGCGAGCAGCTCGATGGTGGAGGCAGTCGCGAACGCCGGCTCTTGCTGTGCCCAATCGGTGCATGTTGTCAATGCGTCCCAGACCCCGTCTGGCCAAGTGGGAGCGGCTCGGAAGGCTTCCTGGCAATAGCCCATGACCTGATCCAGCCCAGCTTCCACAGCCGTGAGCATGACTTCCTGCTTGTCCGAGAAGTGCTTGTAGAAAGTCTCAGATGAGATGTTGGCTTGGGCGCATATGTCTCTTACGCTCATCGCCTGATACCCATTCGCGGCGACGGCGTGTATCGCGGCTAGCTGTATCTGCTCGTGCGTGTTATGGACAACGAAGCGTCGAGGAATCTCACGGATGACTTCGGCACGAGGCATGACAGTTATGACATCAGCGTACACGATGTGGGTTCGCGCCAGCGCAATTTTGGACGAAAGTACCGGACTTTCGACTCCGCTTTGGACAACAGGGAGATGTTGGCCCTTTGATCGATCGCCGCTATATGACCGGGTTGGGTCAAACCGACATCTCCGCCGGTGCTGATAGCGTTGCGACGATGGCTTCCGCCCCTACCAGCGAGTCGACGCCGCAACGCCTTGCGGCCATCCGTGAGCAGCTAAAGCTCCTCTCGGACTATCTTTGACCCAGCTGGGCTGAGCGGGCACATCGAAGCGCTCGAAGCCGAGATGCAGGCGCCCGGCTTCTGGGACGACGCGGAGCGGGCCGCCAAGGTGTCGGCAGAGCACGCGAAAGCAAGCAAGCGCCTGCAGGCATTCACAGCGCTCGAGGGTGATGTCGAGGATCTCGATGGGCTCGTGGAGATGACCCGCGAGGATGCAAGCCTTGAAGAGGAGGTGCAGGAGCACCTCCTCTCGGTCGAGGATCGCCTGGCGGAGCTCGAGGAGCAGCGCCTGTTCTCGGGCTCATATGACGCTGGCGATGCGCTGGTGAGCGTCAATGCCGGTGCGGGTGGCACCGACGCACAGGACTGGGCGGAGATGGTGTTGCGCATGATGATGCGCTGGGCGGAGCGTCGCGGCTTCACCGCGGAGCTGCTCGAGGTGAGTGCGGGCGAGGAAGCAGGGATCAAGTCGGCCACGTTCAAGGTATCCGGGGAGAACGCTTATGGCCTGTTCGGCGCCGAGCGTGGGGTGCATCGGTTGGTGCGTCTCTCGCCGTTCGATTCCGCTCACCGCCGCCAGACGAGCTTCGCTGGCGTGGAGGTCGCGCCGGTCGTGGAGGACACGGGGGAGGTGGAGATCGACGAGGACGACTTGCAAATAGACACCTACCGCGCCTCAGGCGCGGGTGGCCAGCACGTCAACAAGACCGACTCCGCCGTGCGCATCACCCACCGGCCGAGCGGGATCGTCGTGCAATGTCAGAATGAGCGCTCGCAATCCTCCAATAGGGCCACGGCGATGGCGATGCTGCGCTCGAAGCTAGTGGAGAAGCTGGAGCGCGAACGCCAAGAAGAGATAGCTCGTGAGAAGGGCGAGGCGCAGGATGTCAACTTCGGCTCGCAAATTCGCTCCTACGTGCTGCACCCCTACGCGATGGCCAAGGACCATCGCACAGGGCACGAGATGGGCGACGTTCAGCGGGCGCTCGATGGGGACTTGGACGGGTTTGTGCGGGCTTACTTGTTGAAGTCCGCCTCATCGGCGTCATAGCGCTGAGCACGGATGCGGCCGATGCGCGCGGCATTGGGGACACCGTCTTCATATCCTGCGCTGATGAGTACGCCCGTACCACCCGATGAGCTGTTGGCTCTTGTGCGACTTGCCCTAGGCGAGGATGTCGGCTCGGGGGACGTAACGACAAACTGCACGGTCGACCCGGAGGCACACGCGCAGGCGTTGATCACACAGAAGGCTCCTGGAACGATCTACGGCTTGGATGCTGCTGAGGCGGTCTTCAAGCTGCTCGATCCCGAGGCTCGCTTCGAGCGGCTTACACGGGAGGGCAGCTGGCGTGAACAGGGGGGACCGGTGCTTGCTATCGAAGGCGCGGCCCGAGCGTTGCTCACGGGCGAGCGCACCGCGCTCAACTTCCTCGGGCGCTTTTCAGGCGTAGCAACGCTCGCGGCGCGCTTCGTTCGGGCGGTAGAGGGGACCAGGACCGTGGTACTCGACACGCGCAAGACCACGCCGGGGCTGAGGACGCTCGAGAAGGCGGCCGTGGCGGCCGGTGGCGCGTCCAACCATCGCGTCGGGTTGTACGACGCGATCCTCGTCAAGGAGAACCACATCGCCGCTGCCGGCGGGATCGCACAGGCCGTGGCCCGTGTGCGCAAGGCGGCGCCGGAGCTTGCGAGCACGCTGGAGGTCGAGGTGCGCAGTGCGCGGGAGATCGATGAGGCGCTCGTTGTGGGCGTGCCGCGTCTGCTGCTCGACAACATGAGCGTCGCCGAGCTGTCAGCCGCCGTGGCCCAGGTGGCCGGTCGCGCGAAGATCGAGGCGAGCGGCAACGTAACGCTCGAGAACGTCCGGGAGCGCGCGCTCACTGGGGTGGACTTCATATCGGTTGGAGCGCTCACCCATTCCGCGCCAGCCCTGGACCTGTCGCTTCTCCTGGTTAGCGGATAAGCTATCAAATACGAAAATCATTAGCGAATATGCTAAGTTAGGATCATGTTCGTGAGCAATGATCGTGTAGCTGGTGATCTGATCGGAAAGATCCGCGGGATCAGCGGACTCACTCAGGCCGAGCTTGCGCGTAGGACCGGGATGCAAAGCTCGGTTCTCAGCGCATATGAGCATGGTCGCCGGCAGCCTTCGGCTGCCGCTCTGGCTCGCATCGCCCGGGCGGCGGGTCTGGAGCTCGAGCTAACTGAGGCCCCTGGTGACAAGTCGCTTCAGCGGCAGGCGAGGATTCTGGAGCTGGTCCTAGATCTCGCCGGCTCGCTGCCGTTCAAGGGACGGGGCGAGCTCGAATACCCGCCGCTGATCGCGCGGCGCGCGTGAGTGAGCTTGGCGACCAGCTACTCGCCGTGCACGATGGCCTCGACGCCGCGGGCATCCCGCACGCCATCGGTGGTGCCATAGCGCTCGCTTACTGCGTCCTCGAGCCGCGCGGCACGCGCGACGTGGACGTCAACGTATTCGTCGAGCCGCAACGCGCGCGCGACGTGTTCGCGGCGATGCCAGAGGGGGTCGAGGTGAGCGGCGAGGCTCTAGAACGGGCCGAACGCGACGGCCAGGTGAGGCTCCAATGGGGGATCACGCCGATCGACCTGTTTCTCAGCGTCCTGCCCTTCCATGACCGGGTCGAGTCGCGCGTCATGGACGTGCCGTTCGAGGGCCGCACGATACCGGTCCTCGACTGCACCGGGCTCGCCGTCTTCAAGGCCATGTTCGACCGGCCGCGCGACTGGGTGGACATCGAAGCGATGATCGAGGCTCGCGCGATCGATCTCGACGAGGCGGTCAAGTGGGTCAGTGAGATGGCGGGTGCCGACTCCATCAATGCCCGCCGGCTGGTCGAGCTGCGCCCCGGAGCGCCTGCCGAGGAGGGATAAACTTCGAGGTGGTGGTGTCCACATCCGCCGAGCCGATCCACTATCCCCGATCCCGCAGGTCTGTCATGAACGTGTCGCTGCCGATGATCCCCACACAGGGGCCGCTGCCTACGCTGAGCCCGGCCGAAATCGCCGAACTGCACGCCGAGGTGCGGGCGCTTGCGTCTGAGCGCAACGCCACGATTCTCGCCCACAACTACCAGGTGCCAGAGGTACAGGACGTCGCCGACTATGTCGGCGACTCGCTCGGGCTCTCGCGCAAGGCGGGGGCGTCTGACGCCGAGGTGATCGTCTTCTGCGGCGTGCACTTCATGGCTGAGACCGCCTCGATCCTGTGTCCTGAGAAGACGGTCTTGATCCCAGATCTCGACGCGGGTTGCTCGCTGGCGGCGTCGATCGACGCCGAGCAGCTAGCGCAGTGGCGCGCTTCATACCCAGAGGGAGTGGTGGTCATGTATGTGAACACCACGGCCGAGGTCAAGGCGCTGACCGACTACTGCTGCACGTCTGCAAACGCGGTCGACGTTGTGCGCCACATCTACGCCACGCATGGCCCCGACACCGAGATCCTGTTCGGGCCCGACATGTGGCTTGGCGCCTACGTGGAGAAGGAGCTTGGCAAGCGCATGCACGTGTGGGACGGCGAGTGCCACGTGCACGCCGGCATCCGCCCTTCGGACATCGATGCCACGCGCGCCGCGCACCCGGACGCCGACTTCCTGATCCACCCCGAGTGCGGCTGCACGACCTCGATCATGGAGTACGTAGCCTCCGGCGACGTTTCCTCCGAGGGGGTGCACATGCTCTCCACGGGCGGGATGCTGCGCTACGCCGATGAGCTGGAGCAGGTTGCGGCCGGGAGAGTAGAGGGGTCGACGAGCGGACCAGTATCTCCGCACGAGGCGGTTGTCGCCACCGAGACCGGCATGCTCTACCCGCTTGAAATGGCCGCCCCCGATGTGAAATTCATCCCGGCCAATGCCGAGGCCTCCTGCGTCTATATGAAGATGATCACGCTGGAGAAGCTGCGCGACGCACTGCGCGAGATGAAGTTCGAAGTCCGCGTGCCCGCGGATATCGCCGAGCGGGCGCGGGTGCCGATCGACCGCATGGTCGCGCTCGGCTGACCCCCGGCCGCGCTTTCGACTGCGATTGACGAGAGGTCTCCGCGGATTGGCCCGTGGTGAAGGGCGACGCCTGTTACGGGCGCATAGAGGTCGTACCCTCCTCTCACGTCTATATTTGCCATTGACAACTAGACTCATCTTCGAGTAAGGTTCTCTACAGCAGAGCCGGTGGGAGAGGGTCGTCCCCTGATACCGGCGCGGGTCAATTAGTCGTAGCCCAGAGGAGGGGAACGTCCTTATGAGAAGCAGTCTTTCGCTTCGCCGCGCGTACCGTGCAGTGGCATATGTGGTGGATGGGGGTCGTACAAGGCGTGGGGTGGATCCGCAGATTGGTGGGATGGCGGTCTTCATACATGGGCGACGCACGACCGCGACAGCTATGGCCATACTGGGCGCACTGGTCTGTCTGCTCGCCGTAGGTGCAGGCTCGGCGTGGGCGGAGAACTCCGAGGGATCGTTCCTGTTCGGCCCCCGTGGTAGTGAAGCTGGAGAGATTGGTCGAGCCTCCGCCGTGGCGATTGATCAGGCGACGGGCGACGTGTTTGTCGGCGACCCTTCTTACTACGACAACCGGCTCGAGCAGTTCAATATCTCGGGAGAGTTCGTGTCCGCGTGGGGTTCGGGGGTGGCCACCGGCGCCGACGAATTGCAGACATGTACCACCTCTTGCCTGGATGGAATCGAAGGTAGCGGTATCAAAGAATTCTGCGCTCCCACCGGCGTGGCGGTCGACAACGAACTTTCGAGCTTGTCCTATGGCGACGTGTATATGGACAATTTTTGCGGCCAGGACATCTACAAGTTCGATCCCAACGGGAAACTGTTGCTGGTGATCGGCGGCCATGTCAACGAAACTACCGGGGGGAATGTGTGCGTGACCGGAGGAGCGTGTCAGGGGGGCACGCAGGGCGCCGGGAACGGAGAATTCACGAAAGCCGGTAGCCTTGAAGGCGGCTATATCGCCGTTGGTCCCGAGGGTCGCCTGTATGTGGGCGATAAGGCACGAGTCGAGGTGTTTGAACCCTCGGGTGCCTGGCGGGAAAACATTTCCCTCTCGACGCTCTCGAGCGAAGGTCATGTGACTGCGCTCGCGGTGAGCACTGCGGCGGGCTCTGCCGGCGATGTGTTCGTGAAGGTCGAAGGTGTGCCTGGTGTGCACGAGTTCGATGCGGCTGGTGTGGAATTGCCGGCAAAGTTTGACGAAGCCAGCGAAACGGTCGAAGGGATCGCGCTTGACGCGGCAGGGGATCTGTTCGTGTCCGAGTCGAGCGGTGGTCCTCATCTATTGGAGTTCAGCCCGTTCGGCGAAGAGCTCGAGAGTTTTGGCAGCGGAACGCTCGTGTCCGTCACCGCCGCGACGGCGCTCGACGATTCCCTTGAAGAGTTGTTGGTGTACGGCACCGACATACAAAAATCATCGGAATACGGCCATGAAGGCATCTGGGGATTCTCGTTGCCGGCTCCGGGCCCGCTTGTGGAGCCTCTGGGGGCCGAGAAGGCGACGGGCGAACTGCGCGGCCACGCGACGCTTGAAGGGTCGCTGAATCCTGAGGGTCACGAAACGACCTACCATTTCGAATACGTCGACGAAGCACATTTTCAAGCCACCGGTTACGCCGATGCGTCGAGCACACCGCCGGCGTCAACCGGGTCGACCTTCAACGATCAGACTGTGAGCGCGAACGTCGCCGGCCTGGTACCGGGCGCCAGGTACCACTGGCGTCTTGCTGCCTCCAATTCTCGAGGGACCGTCACAGGACCGGACGAGACGGTCGAAACGACCCCTGCAGCGCTGGTCGAAGGTCCGTGGGCGTCGAGTGTGACCTCGAGCAGCGTGACGTTTGGCGCGAACATCGACCCGTTGGGTGCCGACACAAGCTATCGCCTTGAATATGGCACCAGCACTGCTTACGGACACGTGCTGAGTGGGAACGTTGGTGAAGGCATGGGTTATGTGGCAGTCGCCTATCACCTCCAGGAACTGGAAACGAACACGACCTATCACTATCGTCTGGTGACGAGCAGCGAAGTGGGCACCATCGAAGGCGCAGACCATACGTTCACGACACAGTTGTCAGGCGGTGCGCTCGCGTTGCCCGATGGGCGGGCGTGGGAACTTGTCTCTCCAGCGGACAAAGGCGGCGCTCTGATCGAGAATGTCGAGTTGAGCCAGGCTGCTGCCGATGGCAGCGGGATTGCCTATGCTGCGAGCGAACCAATAGGAGAAGGCATATCCGGTCACGTGGGACAGAATATTCAACCCGGTGCCTCCGCGACGCTACTCTCAGAGCGCGGCCCGCACGGTTGGGAGACACGCGACATCTCTCCCAAGGGGAGCTTTCCCCCAGAAGGAGTGGATGGGGCTGGAATGCTTGATTCGGCCGAAGCGTTTCACGTGTTCTCACCCGACCTTTCACAGGCCGCATTCGAACTGAGAGCGGACTCGACTTTGTTGTCTGCCGAAGCGACTGAACCCACCCTTTATATGCGTAACGACAAGAGCGAAACGTACAGCCCGCTCGTAACCGCCAATAATGTGCCACCGGGAACAAAGATCTCAAACGAAGTAGCCGAAAACAATATGCTGTTTCTTGCCGCGACCCCAGATCTAACCCATATCATCTTTACCAATTCCACAGCTTTGACGCCGGAAGCTGGTACGTGGAATCTCTATGAGTGGAGCGATGGCCAGTTGCATCTCGTAAATGTTCTTCCGGGCGGCGAACCGGCGACAGGTGAAATTGGCCTTGGGGGTTCCGGAGCAGAGGGGTCCCCACTTGGGGCGATGACCGCTCGCGCAGTGTCTAACGACGGGCGTTGGATAGTGTACCGCCAGGGAAATATCGCATCGAGTCATACGTACTTCGTCCGTGACATGGTCGACGAACGGACTATCTCATTTGGCGATGTTGGCGATGTGCGGTTTGAGACGATGAGCAGTGACGGATCAAAGGTTTCTATCTCGACCCTGAACCCACGGCGATCGGGGAATCTCAGGAAGAAGGTGAATTGCACGTGTTTGATCCCGCAACGGGTGTCGACACGGATCTCACGGCCGATCATCTGGATGGCGAACACAGCGCTGGCGTACAGGACACCCTGATTGGTACCAGTGAAGGCGGGTCGTATGTCTACTTTGTTGCCAAGGGTGTGCTTGCGAATGGTGCGGTGAAAGGCGAAGATAACCTCTATCTCTCGCATGAGAGTGGGAATGCATGGGCGACTACGCTTATTGGGACACTTTCGACAGACGATGCAAAAGGCTGGCGATCATTTGAACGTAATCATCAACTACAACGGATTAGTTCGCGTGTCTCGCCTGACGGGCATTATCTGGCGTTTATGTCCGACAGGCCTCTGACGGGGTATGACAATGACGATGCAGTGAGTGGGCAGCCCGACGAGGAGGTATACCTGTATTCCGCGGTTACAAACCGACTGGTGTGCGCATCGTGCAATCCTAGCGGGGCTCGACCGGTTGGAGTGCACTTGGATGCGGCGACAAACGAAAATCCTTCATTGTTGATGGGAGGAAGCTCTTCTTGGAATGGATACAGTTCGACTGGACTGGCTGGGGAACACGAAGAACCCGGGAATGATGGCGGTGGTCATTGGATCGCGGGTTTGGTGCCGCCAGCGTGGCACGAAGATTGGGATGTCGATTCCTATCAGCCGCGTTCTCTGTCGGACGGCGGAAGGTTGTTCTTCGACAGCACCGACGCATTGGTACCACAGGATACAAATGGGTTGGCGGATGTGTATGAGTTCGAGCCCACAGGTGTGGGGAGTTGTGGAAGTTCCAGCGCGACGTTCAGTGCGAGCTCGGGTGGGTGCGTGAGCCTCATTTCCTCGGGGCAGTCGTCTGGCGAATCGACGTTCTTCGATGCGAGCGAAAGTGGTGACGACGTGTTCTTCATCACTTCGAGCAGGTTGTCGGGCGAAGATCACGATTCGGCTTATGACGTGTATGACGCACATGTGTGCAGCGCCGCATTGCCGTGCCCTACGGAATCTGTTTCGCCGCCACCGTGCACGTCGGGCGATTCGTGCAAGGCCGCGCCGTCTGCACAACCGGCGATCTTTGGTCCTGCGCCGAGCGCGACGTTCTCGGGTGTAGGCAATGTCGTGGAAGAAGCGAAGAAGAGCGCTGCCAAGCACAAGAAGAAGCCCAAGCCAAAGAAACACCCAAAGAAAAAGCGCAAGACAAAGCTGAAGGATAAGGGACGGAAGGCGCGCAGGTCCCGTATGGGTGAGGCAAGTGGGAAGGGCGGCAAATGATGAGGGCGATCATCTTGAAAAGAGAGGCAGTTCTGGCGGGCATTGTGATGATTGTGTGTCTTGCGTTTGGTTGTGTCGGTGAGGCTGTGGCTGCTGAGCCATGGTGGCATGTAGTGGCGATATCCTCGCCCGCGGGCTCGAAAGAGGCCGAAGCAGTGGTGACGCTTGATATTGCCAACGTCGGGGACTCGTCGACGCCGGGGAGTATTTCTGAAAATTTCAAAGAAGCATTGACGGGCGAAAAAAAGCATTTTGTGACTGTCGTCGATAAGCTGCCTGCCGGGGTGACGCCGACCGGGGTACACGCCGAAGGAGGTGGCACCATTATCGGCGTGGAAACCGAGGAGGAAGTCGAAGAATATCTGAGCCTGTTCGGTCATCCTAAACTATGCTCGATCATTGGCCAGACGGTCAGTTGTGCCTATGCGGCTCCGGTACGACCATATGAACATATCGTTATCGCCATCAATGCAAAGGTGACCGCGGGATCGGGTGACGGCCAGAACGAAGTGGACGTGTCAGGCGGCGGTGCGCCGCCTGCCTTTTCAAGGCATGCGCTCGCGCTGGAAGGACAGACGTCCTACGGTGTGCAAAGTTATGAACTAACCCCCGAAGAAGAGGGCGGGCTGCCGACGACACAGGCGGGATCGCACCCATTCCAGTTGACGACTACGTTGATCTTTAATGCTCAGGCAGTGCCTATCTACGATAAGTTCTTCAAAGAAAATCGTGCTGAAGTGCGTCCGCTTGCTATGACGAAGGATCTGCGTTTAATCTGCCGGCGGGACTGATCGGCAATCCCACGCCCTTGCCGAAGTGCAGTCTGCGTGAATTCTCGCTGATACCGGAGGGAGAAGGATCGTGCCCGGATAACACGATCGTTGGTGTCGCGACGCCGATCGTCACGAACCCTAGCCAAAAACCATTTATCCCATATATCTTCTCTGTGCCGCTGTATAGCCTGGAACCGTCGGTGGGCGAGCCGGCAAAGTTTGGCTTTCAGACTTCTACTGGAGCAGTGGTGCTCGACACCGCAGTACGGACCGGTGGAGATTACGGTGTTGTCGTAACCGTCCCGAACATCACCCAGACTCTTGGGTTCATCGGCAACGTGGTCACATTCTGGGGCGTACCAGCCGACTCACTCCATGACGAGGCTCGCAGCCAGGAATGTATAAATGACGAGGCACCGTGGGACGTGGAACCGCGTGGTCCTGAACCGTCCTGTCCGGTGGATGAAAAGCCGCAGCCGTTTCTGATCATGCCGACCTCCTGCAAGGGAGCCTTGCATACGACGATCGAAGCTGATTCGTGGGATCAGATCGGTCAGTTCACAGAACCTTTTGCTTACACGTTCCAGAACCCTGTCGGTGAATCGTTTGGACAAGACGGCTGCAATCGTTTGAACTTCGAACCGTCGATCAATGTGGCCCCCGACGGTCAACAGGCCAGCACGCCGACCGGTTTGACGGTGGGTGTGCACGTTCCTCAGGAAGCGAGCTTGAACCCGACCGGTTTGGCTGAGTCCTCGGTCAAGGACACGACTGTGACGCTGCCGGCCGGTGTCGCGTTGAATCCGGCTGGTGCGGACGGGTTGATGTCCTGCTCGACAGAACAGGTTGCCCTGCAGAGTCCCGCGCCGATCAGTTGTCCTGAAGCGTCGAAGGTTGGGACGGTTGAAATCGATACGCCGTTGTTGCCGGAACCGTTGGTTGGCGCTGCGTACTTGGCTTCCCAGGACGCGAACCCGTTTGGGAGCTTGATCGCATTGTATATCGTCGTTGAAGACAAGACGGCCGGTCTGCTCGTCAAGCTCGCGGGCGAAGTCAAACCCGATCCAGTGACGGGGCAGTTGGTCTCGACGTTCGACGAAACACCACAACTGCCCTTTGAAGACCTCAAGCTGCACTTCTTCGGAGGCTCCAGAGCGCCGCTCGGGACACCCGCACTATGTGGTGGGTATACGACCACAGCCTCGATCGCGCCATGGTCGGGGAACAGCTCGGTTGCGTCTTCCTCGGAATTCCAGATCACAAGCGGACCCAACGGGAGTCCTTGCTCGAATCCGCTGCCGTTCGGCCCGTCGCTGACGACGGGCAGCTTGAACATTCAGGCCGGCGCTTTCACCCCGTTCACGATGACGATGAGCCGCGAAGACGGAAACCAGGACTTGGACGCGATTCAGTTGAAGATGCCTCCGGGCTTGCTTGGCACATTGTCCTCGGTCAAATTGTGCGAAGAAGCACAGGCAGACGCCGGCACGTGCGGCCCAGAAAGCCTGATCGGAGAAACAACCGTCAGTGTCGGATTGGGTGGCAACCCGTATACGGTCACAGGCGGGAAGGTGTACATCACTGGTCCGTATGAGGGCGCGCCGTATGGCTTGTCGATCGTGAATCCTGCGAAGGCCGGCCCGTTCAATCTGGGTCAGGTCGTTGTCCGGGCGAAGATCGAAGTCGATCCGACCGACGCAGCGCTTACGATCACAAGCGATGCGACGGGTCCGTACGCGATCCCGCAGATCATCGACGGGATCCCGCTACAGATCAAGCACGTGAACGTGTCGATCAATCGTCCTGATTTCACGTTCAACCCGACCAACTGTGCTCCACAAGAAATCGGTGGCAGCTCTGACCAGCAGTCAAGGAGCCGTCTCGAGCCCTGCACGTTCCCTTCCAGGTCACCAATTGCGCGGTCCTGGAGTTCAAGCCGATCTTCTCGGTCTCGACAAACGGGAAAACGTCTCGCAAGAATGGGGCGAGCCTCAACGTGAAGCTGACCTATCCCAAAGCGCCGTTTGGGACCCAAGCGAACATCGGCAAGGTCAAGGTCGACTTGCCAAAGCAGCTACCGTCACGCCTGACTACATTGCAAAAGGCATGTCCCGCCGGGACCTTTGAAGCGAATCCGGCAGCCTGTCCCTCGGACTCGAGGATCGGCAGTGCGACGGCGACAACCCCGGTCTTGCCGGTGCATTTGGAAGGCCCCGCGTATTTCGTCTCTCATGGTGGCGCAGAAGTTCCCTGAATTGATAGTCGCGCTATCAGGCGAGGGCGTGACCGTGTATTTGCACGGCGAAACGTTCATCAGTCCCGCGGGGATCACGAGCAGTACGTTCCGTACGATCCCCGATGTCCCGATCGGCGTGTTCGAACTGAAACTGCCTCAAGGGCCCGACAGCGCACTCGCGGCCAACGGAAACCTCTGCACCAGCAAGCTCACGATGCCCACCATCTTCGTCGGCGCCAACGGAGTGAGCCTCAAACAGTCAACCCCGATCACGACCACCGGCTGCCCTAAGAAAAAGGCGGTCAAGAAGACCAAGAAGACCCGCAAGCACAAGAAGAGGAAATAGGGCGTTGCCGAGCGTGGTCCACATGGTTCCCCACGGCGGACCGCGCTCGCTCTAGAGTCATGTGCAGGGGAGGATGTCCGTGAGTAACGACAAGTCGCCGGCTTTGGCTCAGCTCCATCCAGGGAGCGGTGCGCTCGTGCGCGGCGAGGTCGACGACATCCAGCGTGCACGGATCCTCTCCGCGATGGTCAAGGTCGCGGCGGAGGGCGGTTACATCGGCGCGGCGGTGGCGCCTGTCGTCGCGCGTGCTGGGGTCTCGCGGCGCACGTTCTACGAGCTGTTCGACGGGCGCGAGGACTGCTTTCTCGCCGCATTCGAGTGGGGCGTCGAGCAGGTGCGTTCGGTCGTCGCCGAGGCGTACGGCTCGCAGCGCTCGTGGCGCGATCGGGTCCGCCATGCGCTTGCGGCGCTGCTCGTCTTCCTCGACTCCGAGCCCGAGCTCGCTCGGGTCTCTGTGATCGAGGCGCTTGGGGCAGGAAAGCTCGTGCTCGAGCGTCGTGCGCAGGTCCTGGATGAGCTGGTCGCCGCGCTCGGCGAGTCGGCTTCGCGGGCGCGCAGGGCCGAGCAGCCGTTACTGCTGACCGCCGAGGGCGTCGTCGGTGGCGCGTTCTCGGTCATCCACGGACGCCTGCTGGAACATGAGCGGGCGCCCGGCCCGCTCATCCAACTACACGGTCAACTGATGGCGCTGATCGCGCTGCCCTATCTCGGGCCGCGCGCGGCCGGCGAGGAACTGACACGGACCGCGCCTGAGGTTCCCAGCCTGGCGAAGGCGGCCGTAAGCAGCGGTAGGGGACGGCTGCTCGAACGTCTCGACATGCGCCTCACCTATCGCACGGTACGCTGCCTGCTGTTCATCGGTGAGCACCCCGGCTCTTCCAACCGCGAGATAGCCCAAGGAGCCGAGATTCCTGACGAGGGTCAGGCCTCCAAGCTGCTCGGGCGGCTCGACCGACTCGGCCTGATCGCCAACACACGGCCGCACGGCCCCGGCTGCCCCAACTACTGGACGCTCACGCCCCACGGCGAGCAGGTCCTGGGAGCGGTACGAGGCATCTAGCCGCGATACGTCTTATCGGCATTGGGCTCCGACTAGCGGGCGCGGCGACCGGCGATGCGAGAGCGCCCTACGGGCGCATCGCCGCTTGTCTCCCATCAGAAATCCCCCTGCTCATGGGGTCCCACGCACGCGACTGCCAAGCCCTCGGCCACGTTCGCCGCCACCTCCCGTACCTCGGAGAACGTCACCGCGTCAAGCGCCGCGATCGCCGCATCCGGGTCGATGTCCTCGTGGTACACGATCTTCTGGCTTGCTCCATAGCGGGCCACGGCGTTTGTGTTCTCGAACGCCAGCACCAGCCGACCGGCCGCGTATGCCCGCGCGCGGTGCACCTCCTCCTCGGTGGGGCCGTCGCTGCGCAGCTCGTCGACGATCTCGCGCATCCGCGTGTATGCCTCTACGCACTTGGATGAGTCGAGCCCAGAGCCGAGCTGCAGGATTGGCACATCCGCGTATGCGTGCGCGATTGCGTACACCGAGTAGCACAGTCCTCGCTTCTCGCGGATCTCCTCGAACAGTCGCGAACCCATCGAGCCGCCCAGCAGCGTCGAGTAGATCGACAGAGCGGCGCGCTGTTTGACATCGCTCACCCTCACTCCCGGCCGGTAGATCATGCGTAGGTGCGACTGGTTGGTGTCGCGCTGCTCAACCATCGTCTCGGGGGCGAACTTTGGGGCCGCCACATAAGGCTCGGGCGCTTGCAGCGTCGGGAAGCGGGCGAACAGCTCGTTCAGCTTGTCCTGCTCGGGAACGAACTCCGTGTTCCCAACCAAGAACGCCGCTCCACTCTCCCCAGCCCAGCGGCGCTCCCTGAAGGCCACGATCCCATCGCGCGTGAAGCTCCGCAGGTTCTCCTCCGGGCCGAGTACCGTGCGCCCGAGCGGATGATCGCCAAAGGCTGCCTTGTCGATCAGGTACTCCGCCACGGTCGAAGGCTGGTCGTAAGCGCGGTTAATCTCCTGGATCACCACGCCGCGCTCTCTATCGAGCTCCTCCGCGTCGAGCTTCGGCCTCGCCACGAAATCGCTCAGCAAGTCGATCGCCTCCGGTGCCGACTCCGCCCGCACGGTGATGTGGAACGCCACCAGGTTGTGGCTGGTGTAGGCGTTCAGCATGCCCCCCAGTCGCTCCGCCGTCTCGTTCACGTCCTTGTATGTCGCGTACTTCTCACCGCCCTTGAACACCAGGTGCTCGAGGAAGTGCGCCATCCCGTTCTCCTCGACCTTCTCTGTTCGCGCGCCCGCGTCGAACGCCACCAGCACCGTCAGCGCGCGCGTGCCCGGCAGGCCCACGCTGTGCACGGGCAAGCCATTGCTCGTCACAGTCATAGTCGAGATGTCGGTCATTCGCGCGTCACGATAGGCGATCGGAGTGTCTCCCTCGCCACGCTCCCGCATGTCCCTTCCTGTGGACTCTCGCTTGCACCGTGCAAAACACTTTGCATGCAGGGAAAAATGCGACCTCACGTGCGCTCTGTCGCTACTGTGCCCCGCCATGGCCGACCCCGAGGAGAGCGCCCGTCCGGTGCGCACGATCCCACGTCGCGCGCTCACGCGGCACATGAACCCCACCCGCGCACGCGTGGCGGCGACCGCGGCTCGGCCTATCGCGGCTCCCGCGCCCACCAAGCAACCCACGACCACGCCCGGGGCCAACACGGTTGTCGACTTTCGTGCCGTCACCAAGCGTTATGACTCCGGCGACATCGGTCTCGAGCGCGCCACCTTCGCGGTCGACCGCCAAGAGTTTGTCTTCCTCGTGGGCTCCACCGGTTCTGGCAAGTCCACGATCATGCGCCTGCTCATCAAGGAGCTCGACCCCTCCGAGGGCATCATCCGCGTCGCTGGACGCCACCTGGCCGAGATCGACCACAAACGCGTTCCCTACTACCGGCGCAACATCGGCGTCGTCTTCCAGGACTTCAAGCTTCTCCCCACGCGCACCGTCTACGACAACATCGCCTATGCCCTGCAGGTGACGGGCGCCTCGCGTAAGCAGATCCGCTCCTCGCTCCCGGACATCCTGCGCCTCACTGGGCTCTCCACCAAGCTCCACAACTATCCCCATCAGCTCTCAGGTGGAGAGCAACAGCGCGTAGCCGTCGCCCGCGCGTTTGCCTCCCACCCGCCGCTCCTGCTTGCCGACGAGCCCACCGGCAACCTCGATCCGCACACTTCGATCGGGATCATGCAGCTGCTCTACCGCATCAACCGTGCCGGCACCACCGTGATCGTCGCCACCCACGACAACGAGCTGGTAGACAAGATGCGCCGTCGCGTGATCGAGCTGCGGCGCGGACGCATCATCCGCGACGAGGCCACCGGGCTCTACGCGCAGGATGAGACCACTGGGGATCTGGCCGAGCGCTTGAAGCGGGAAACCGCCGCTGAGGCGACCGGGCGCCCGCCGGGCGGCGCGCGCCGATGAAACTCGGTTTCTTCCTCAAGGAGGCTGTGCGCTCGATGCGGCGCAACCCGGCCCCTTCGTTTGCGGCGCTGTCCTGCGTGCTCGTCACCACGCTCGTGCTCGGTGTGTTCATCCCGGTTGTCCAAGCCACGAATGGGGCCGCCAACTCGATCCGTGGGCGTGTCGTCGTCGACGTCGATCTCAACACCACCGCTACTCCCGCCGAAGTCGCCCGGGTGCGCCACGAGGTGGAACACGCCCGCTACGCAGGCCACGTCGAAGTCGTCTCAAAGCAGGCCGGCTACGAACAGGAGCGCAAGATCGACCCTCAAGCCTTCCAGCTGATCGGCTACAACCCGCTCCCGGAAATCCTGCGCGTCACGCCATCCGACCCCAGCCAAGCCGATACCCTGCGCGCCGAGCTGGATCAGTCGAGCCCCGTCGGCACCCGCCTGGTCACCGACTCCGCGATCGCCGACGTTCAGGACCGCCAGGCCCAGACCGACAAGATCCTCTCCGCCACACGCATCGTCAAGATCACGATGGCACTGCTCGCCGCGCTGCTCGTCTTCTCCTCGATCCTGCTCGTCTCCAACACGATCCGCCTGTCGCTCTTCTCGCGCCGGCGTGAGGTCGAGGTGATGAAGCTCGTCGGCGCCACCGACTGGTTCATTCGCTGGCCATTCGTCATCGAGGGGCTGTTCCTTGGCGCGCTCGGGGGCGTCTGCGCGATCGGGCTGCTCGCCGTCGCCAAGGTCACGCTGATCGATCCCCTCGCCGGCACCGTCAAGCTGATCTCCCAGCCCGACATGATCGACTTCCGCCTCTTGATCGTGGTGCTCATGGGCTGCGCCATCGCGGTCTCCGCCGCGGGCTCGGGCCTCTCTTTGCGGCGTTTCCTCCGGGTCTGATCCAGAGCTTGGACGTGGGGCTGAGCGCCTCAGAAGCCTGTGGGAGTGCGTAGGGTGGGGGATATGGCATTCCGTGCGCGACAAGTCCTGTTCGCGGTCCTCGCCGTGCTGTTGCCCGTGTTGTTGCTCGTCCTCGGCATCTGGCTCGGCGGTCATCCCAGCAAGCTGCCTGGATTCATGCGCAACGCGTTCGTCGCCAACCACGAAACGCAAGTCGTCAACGAAGCGATCGAACGGGTCTCCCACGACTACTACCGCCCGGTCTCCAAGGGCTCGCTTGCGAGCTCCTCGATCGCCGGGATGATCTCGAGCCTGCACGATCCCTACTCCACCTACCTCTCGCCAAAGGAATTCACAAGCTTCGACCAGCCCGCCAGCTTCGCCGGCATCGGCGTCTCAGTCGATCCCAAGCCCGCGGGCCTTGAAGTCGTGCGCGTGTTCGACACCTCACCCGCCCAACGCGCCGGGCTTGAAGGCCGGCGATCTGATCGTCGCCGTCAACTCCCGCTCGCTGCACGGGCTTCCCGCCGACACCTCCACCGCGCTGATCAAGGGGCCGCCTGGCACCAGATGTGCAGCTCACCGTCAAGCCGCCGCACGGCGCCTCGCGCAACGCTCACCGTCACGCGCGCCATCATCTCAGAGCCTGTCGTCGCCTCCGACGATGCGCACCGTCCACGGCGTCAAGCTCGGCTGGGTCTACCTCGCCACGTTCAGCGAAGGCTCCCACGGCGAGCTCTACGACGCCGTCCAGGGGTTGCTCAAAGCAGGGCGCGCGCGGGCTCGTCTTCGACCTGCGCGCCGACGGCGGCGGTCTCGTCAGCGAAGCGCGTCTGGTCGCCTCCATCTTCGTCCCCTCCGGCGTCATCGTCACCACCCGCGGGCGCTCTCAGCCGACGATCGTGCTCACCGCCGCCGGCGGCGCGATCCCCAGCTCGATCCCGGTTGTGGTGCTCGTCGACCACGACACCGCCTCTGCCTCTGAGATCGTCACGGCCGCCCTGCAAGACCATCATCGCGCCACCGTCGTCGGCACCCACACCTACGGCAAGGGCGTCTTCCAGGAGCTCGAGCCGCTCTCCGGCGGTGGCGCCATCAAGATCACCGTCGGCGAGTACTACACCCCCAACGGGCGCAACCTCGGTGGGGGAGGGGTCCACGAGGGAGCCGGCATCACCCCCGAAGTCTCCGTGCCCACGGCGTCGACACCGAACATGGTCTCGAAGTCGCGCTCCACACGTTGCTCGCCAAGGTCAGATGAGCCCGCCGCGCGGTGGCTCGCGCGGAGGGCCAAGCAAACGCGGGAAGACAGGTGGTGGCAAGGGCGCAAAGGCATCCGGCGCCCGCGCCTCGAAGCCGAGCGGCTCAGGGGCCCCAGGGGGTGGCGTGCGAGGCACGGGGGGTAGTACGCGAGGTACGGGAGGGGGAAGCGCGCGAGGGAAGGGGGGTAGTGCGCGAGGGACGGGAAGTGGCGAGCGAGGGACCGGAGCTACGGCTAGCGGGCGAACGGCTGGGAGCGGCTCGCGGGGCAACGGTCCCATGCCACGTCAAGGCAGATCTTCGAACACGCGCGTCGTGTGGCCGCCGCAGGAGCGCACCGAAACCGCCCGCGACGCGATCGAGCAGATGATGCGCGAGGCTGGCCTCGCGCGCCGCTTCGACTCCGCGGTCGAGCGCGAGGCGCGCAAGGCGGGCGAGCGTGCCTGGTCACAAGGCGGAAGCCGAGATACAGCAAGGACGGCGGCGCGATCTGCGCGAGCTACCCACGTTCACGGTCGATCCCGCCACCGCCCGCGACTTCGACGACGCCATCTCCGCCGAGCGCTCGTCAGATCGGACACAGTGCGCGTGTGGGTCCACATCGCCGACGTCGCCGCCCACGTGCCGCTCGGCTCGCTCATCGACCTGGAGGCGCGCCGGCGCTCCACGAGCGTCTACGTGCCGGGCGTCGTCGAGCCGATGCTGCCGCACGCGCTCTCGAGCGACGCCTGCTCGCTGGTGCCCGGTGCCGAGCGCCTGGCGGTCACCGTCGAGATGGTCTTGCGCGGCGCCGAGCTCATTCCGCGAGCTTCTACCGCTCCGTCATCCGCTCGGACATGCGCCTCGACTACGAGCAGGTCGACCGCATCTTCGCCGGCGAACAGCCGGCGCCGGAACCGTGGGGCGGTCCGCTGGCGTCCGCCCGCTCTGCCGCCACCGAGCTGCAGCGGGCGCGCGAGTCAAGCGGCGCGCTCGTGATCGACTCCGAGGAGCCCGAGTTCTCCTTCGACGAGCACGGCAACGTCAGCGAGATCCGCTCGCGCGCCCAAACCGAGTCCCACCGTCTGATCGAGCACCTGATGATCGCCGCCAACGAAGCCGTCGCCCGCCAGCTCGCCCAGGCCTCAGTTCCCTGCCTGTACCGCGTCCACGAGCGCCCTGACCCCGAGCGCATCCGCACACTCGTGGCTCAGCTCGCCTCGCTTGGCGTGTCCACGCCGCCGCTGCCCGACCCTCTGTTTCCGGCACACGCGGCGGATCTGGTCGGCGAGATCTCCCGTCGCGTAGATGCCCACGTGCGGCGCACCGGCGCCGGCCGGATGGCGCTCTCCTCGCTTGTCTTGCGCTCGCTCAAGCAGGCTTGCTACTCGCCGAAGAACGTCGGTCACGCCGGCTTGCACTCGTCCTGCTACTGCCACTTCACTTCGCCCATCCGCCGCTATCCCGATCTCGTCTGCCACCGTGCTCTGCTCGCGTCCATCGGGGCGGGTGAGCGCACCACGAGCGCTCGCAAGCTCGTCGAGCTCGGCGAATGGACCTCCGAGCGTGAGCGCGGGGCCGCCAAGATCGAGCACAAGGGGGATGACATCGCCGCGTGCTTCCTGCTCGAGCAGGTATTGCTCGAGGGCGGCTACGAGCAGGTCTTCTCGGGGGAGGTCACCGGGCTGATCGGGGCGGGGGCGTTTGTTGCGTTTGGGGGTGCCCCGCGTGCGTGTGCGCGTGCGCGCGCGGGGCACCGCCAAGAGAGAACCAATGACTTGGGCCAGGAGGCATCCACGGAGCAAACGGGGGAGAGGCCAGCCTACGAGGGAATGCTCCCCGTGCGTCTGCTCAGCGCCGGGGAGGAGGAGCGCGACTGGTGGTCGCTGAACGAGCAGTCCACGATCCTGCGCGGCGAGCGCTCCGGCGCCATGTTGCGTCTCGGCGATCCCATCGATGTGCGCGTCGTGCGCGTCGACGCGTCCGCCGGACGCGTCGATCTCGCTCCCGCTCGTTAGTCTCGCCTGATGGCCAAAGCGAAGGGCAAAGCGCAAGATCGGTGCCGGCGACGTGGCGAGCAATCGCTACGCCTCCTACCGCTACGAGCTCACCGAGCGCATCGAGTGCGGCATCGCGCTGCAAGGCACCGAGGTCAAGGCGCTGCGTGCCTCCGGTGCGCAGCTCAAGGACGGCTACGCCGCCATCCGCGATGGCGAGCTGTGGCTGCAATCGGTGCACATCCCGCCCTACCTGCCTGCCTCTCGCGAAAACCACGATCCCGAGCGCCCGCGCAAGCTGTTGCTGCACCGCTCGGAGATCGAGCGCATCGCCGGACGCGTCTCAGAGCGCGGCCTCACGCTCGTGCCGACACGCATCTACTTCAAGGGCCCCAACGCCAAGGTCGAGATCGCGCTTGCTCGTGGCAAGGACCTCTATGACAAGCGCCAAACTATGCGCGAGCGCGAGTCCAAGCGCGACATGGAACGGGGCATCAGAGAAGCGCGTCGTTAGACCGGCGGGCCTTCAGGCAACTTGCTCGCAGTCGTTGAGCCCGTCGCGCTTGGCCATCGCTTGCATCTGGCGCTGGATCCCCTCGCTAGAGGTAATCAGGGGCCGGCAGCTTTGAGGTTGTTCGCTTTCGCGTATTCGCCTAGCTTCGCCGTGTTTTCCGCAAGTGTCTCGGCGTCAGCCACAAACTGTTTCCAGTCGTTCGCCAGCTCAGCGGGCGGAACGAGTTTGCTCAATTTGGTCAGCGCCGATTGCTCGAAGGAGGCGAGTTCGGGTGCAACGCGGGCGATGTCCTTCTCATTGTTGATCGTCTTCGACGCCAGCTTGGCGGTCACGGTCTTGCAGATCGCGTTGGCCTGCGCGGTCAGTTCCGCACGGGTTAGTGGCTTCGCGGAAGAGCCACCGCAGCCTGCCACCGCCACCGCGAGCGTCACGAGCGCAGCTGCCGCCAGATGTGCACGTCCCATTCAAACCCCGTCCCGATCGTGGTGTTTGCCGATAGCCCCCACCCCTGTTTGCCCTGCCCCACAAGGTATCGATTCGAATAGCACGAGCATCCCTCGCTCGCACGCTCAGATCGAGCTGAAAGGATGCCCCGCACTGACAAGGATGTGGGTCTGATCCATTCCGAACGCGAGCACCACGATCAAGCCGATGTACACGGCTCCCACGAGTAGGCGGTGGCGGGGAGCCACGCGGTAGTAGGCCGCCTGCTCGATCGAGCGGGTCTTGCGCATCTGCCAGCGCCGCCACACTTCGCGCCGCACCAACAGCACGATATCAGCAGGAACGGATTGAAGCTTCCGTGCAAGAACAGCGCGAGCGAACAGCGCGCCGAAGCCCACGAACCACATCCAGGGTGCCATCGCGGCCATCGCGCGGCCGCCGTCGAGCGGCACGACCGGCAGCAGGTTGAAGAGGTTGATGAGGAAGCCGACATAGGCGAGCGCAAGCAGCAGGTCGCTGCCGGTGAGCGCTCCCGACCACAGCCACCGCCGCGGCGCCGAGCGTGCCGAGCACCGGGCCCGCCAAGCCCACGCGCGCCTCGGCGAGCGCGTTGTCGCCGAGCGAGCGCGAGAAGATCGCGGCGCCCAAGAACGGGATGAACATCGGTGTGCTCGCTTTGATGCCCTCGCGTCGCAGCTGGATCACGTGGCCCATCTCATGCACGAACAGCAGCACTACGAAGCCCGCCGCGAACTGCCAGCCCCAGAAGAGGCTGTAAGCGGCGACCGACACGAGCGCGGTGCCCGCCGTCGTCAGCAACTTGAGCTTCGGGAGCAGCAGCACAGCGCCCTTCACATACGTGGCGAACTTCGCCGCGAGCGCGCCAATACCGGCGAGCGCGCTGCCGAGTCGCTTGCGCAGCGTGCGGCGAGCGGCCTTCCGAAGGGCTCGTCGCCGTGCGCGCATGCCGCGCCAGCCAAGGGCACGCGGTGGCGCGGAGAGCGCGTGTGAGCCAGCTCGACGAGCGCGCCGAAGCGGGTTCTCGCTCACGACAGGCAGCTCGCCATCCATGCCCCTATTGTCGCAGCTGCCATAAGCCGTGGCTAAGAGTCGTCTGCATACTTGCTTGGGCTAGTCAGCCGGGTCCCTGGAGAGGGTCGCGCCCTCGCGGGATCGGCGCCGAGTTCGCTTTTTCGGAACGTGCGGGAGAACCGTTGAGATTGCTCTTACGGCAGCCCGACGATAGGCGTACGTTGAATCTAGACGCGGAACCGAGCCGCAAAGAGCGAGGCCACTGAGGTGTGAGGCCGCGCCACCCGCCACCGGAAGGCCCTCGGGCCGACCGGCAGCAGGTTCCTCAAAGCGGCCCGGGACCGCGTCGATTTCGTTAAGGGTCCTCACTAGCTTCGACCGAGCCGACCGAGCCGCTATTCGGAGTCGACCAAGCCTCTAACGCTAGATTCGCCTCGCAGCACTACACGATTCCCAGCCCTCGCCCGCCCCACCGGCGCTACACTGGACTCGCAATACATCCACGGGGACGACAGGCTTCGACGCGGTTGGCTCGTGTGGATGGTCGCGAGTCGAGGTCCCGGGCGGCCTCGTAAAACACCCGGGAAAACCATAAGTGCGGACTCTCACGAGTACGCCCTCGCTGCTTAGTCAATAGCTAAGGCACGAGGTCTCGAGCCCCGCTCGCCTATGGCGGGGATCCTCGGGATCAGAAAGTAGGCTCACCCGGCGAGGTCCGCCTCCGCCGAGCCGGGAACACTCAAGGAGGCTGGTCCCTCACAACCCGGCCGGCGAGGCTAGCGGGGGATGAGATCAGAGCGCCGGCTACGCTCGTAGAAGCCATTCATACGCGACCGCGGACGCGGGTTCGATTCCCGCCGTCTCCACTTTTTCTGACGTTGCGCAAACCCCGGCCGTGTGGGTGCGGTCGGACGTGATGATGCGGTAGGTCGGCTGGATGTCGGTCTTGCTGTTGACGCGCAGCTCGGCGATGAGGATGCGCAGGAGCGCCTTGGTTTGCTCGGGCTCGCCGTCTGCGATGACGGATTCGAGTTGGTCTGGCGGTCGCGGCGAGGTCGGCTGCTGTGGGCGCGTGTGCGGCCTCGTCGGCGCCGTCGTCGGCGAGCTCGGCTTGTTGGGCGTGGAGGTCGTCGAGGCGGGCGTTCAGGCGGGCGACGCGCTGTTCGCAGCGCTCGGGGGAGAGTCGGCCTTGCTCGAAGGCCTCGAAGTAGCGCTCGGTCGAGCGTTCGACACGGGTGATCTCGGCGGTCGATCGCGCGACGTTGCTCATCGAGCGCTGGTCGCTCGCGCTGCGCTTGCTCTTGGGCGGCGCCGAGGGCGTCGTGGATGAGCGGGCCGTCGCGGTAGATGCCGGTGAGTTGGCGCAGGACGGCGGTCTCGAGCTTCTCGCGTGGGACGCGCTCACCTTGGCAGGCTTTGGGGCCGTACTTCTGGCGGGCGGTGCAGGCGTAGTAGTGGTAGGTGCCGCCTTTGCCGCGCGCTGACATGCCGATGTAGGCGCGTCCGCAGTGGCCGCAGCGGATCACGCCGGAGAGTAGGAAGTCCGAGCGGTTGCCGCGGCGGCGGGATGCGTCGCTGCCGCGCTCGGCGAGGATCGCCTGGGCGTGGTCGAAGGTGGCTTGGTCGATCAATGGCTCGTGCGTCGGACTGCGAAGTCCTGGTTGCGCCAGCGGATGCGTCCGAGGTAGGTCGGGTTGGTGAGGACGCGGTGGACGGCTGGGTGGCCCCAGCCGGCGCTCGGCGCCGGTGCGTGCTTGGCGCCGAGCTGCTGGGCGATTGCGATTGTGCCGAGCCGGTCCTGCGTGTAGAGCTGGTAGATGCGCTTGACGGTCGGCGAGGTGATCGGGTCGGGTGCGAGTTGGCCGTCGTGGAGGGTGTATCCGAAGGGTGGGCGTCCGCTGTACCAGCGGCCTTCCTTGGCGCGGCGTTCGATACCGGCGGTGATGCGATCGACGATAGTGGCGTGCTCGAACTCGGCGAACACGCCGAGCATTTGCAGCATCATCCGGCCTGCCGGTGAGCCGGTGTCGAATGGCTCTGTCGCTGAGCGCAGGATCACGCCGAGCTTGTCCAGTTCCTCGGCGATGCCGGAGAGTTGGCGCACCTTTCTTGATAGCCGGTCGATCCTGTAGACGAGTAGCTGGTCGATGCGGCCTTGGCGGGCGAGGTCGAGCGCGGCTTGCAGGCCGGGCCGGTCGAGCTTCGTGCCGGTCGAGCGGTCGTCGTGGCGGGCGACGATTCGCCAGTCTTCTTGCACCTTGCAGAATGCCTCCAGCCGTTCGTGCTGGGAGGCGAGCGAGGTTGGCTGGTTCTCCTCGTCGGTGGAGATGCGGGTGTAGAGGCAGATGCGCGTCATGGGATGGCCTCCCGCTCGTAGTCGTCGTGGCTGTGGGGCTGGTCGATCAGATCAGATCCGTCGTCAGGCTTCAAGCCCTCATGCTCGCCGCTGCCGGGGTCTTCCGGGCGGCGGTGCAGCGGAGAGAGCCGATCCCAGAAGCCGGGCTGCTCGTGATGCCAGCGGCGCCCGAGCGCGCACGCCATGTCGGCCGGTCCCAGGGCATGGCTGATGGGCAGCTCGCTGAGCGCGACCGGCGGCTGAGTGGGGTCGGTGATCGACTCCCAGACTCTGCTCAGTGGCCCTGCGTCGCGCAGCGCGGTCGTGGTTGTGGCGAGTATCGGCCAGCGCCCGTCGAGGTTGACCAGAGAGCTGTCCTGACGGTGGCGTTCTCGCTTGGGCTCAAGCGCGGCATACGCCCGGCGTAGCGTGTCGATCCTGCCCGGTCCTGGTACGACGAACAGGACGTTGCACATCTGCGTTTGGTCGTGCAGGCGAGCCTCGGCGAGCTTGTAGCGCTCGATCTTGTCCTCAAGGCGCTGCTGTGTCTCGGTGGCACGGTCCCACTCAAGGAAGCACTCGATCGCGCCGGTGGGAACGTCGAGGATGAGGCCCGCGTCTGGCCGCACAAGCTCGACAGGCCCGTTGCTGCCAAGACGCTCGGTGGCGCGGCGGGTCGAGTCCCAGGCGGTCACGCCCATGTGAGGATCGGGCAGGGTTGCGGCGATCAGATCGCACACGAACTGGTTTGCTCCCAGGCGATGCGCGAGCTGCGTGTGCGAGGCCCAGTCCTCGCGGCGCTGCCAGCCCAGCCGCTTGGGCTCCACGCCGAGGCTTGAGGCGACGAGGATCGCGCCGGCGTCATCGAGCAGCCAGTGCGCCTGCGGCTTACCCGAGCCGAACGGGCCGTGCGGGTAGAAGCGGTCGATCACACGTTCCCGGTAGAGGAACAGCAGCCGGTCCTGGCAACGACGACGCGAGGAGAAGAACAGCAGCTCAAGCTGGCCGGTGGCGAGCACCTGATGGTCATACAGGCATGTGGCGATCTCCCGGTCACGCCATGTCAAATGCCGCGCAAGATCGAACACGCGATCGGCGCTCACTCGCATCCCACGCCGCTGTGCGGCTCTTGATCTCTCGGAACGATCACTCGTCCTTATTTGTCGGGGCTTGCTCACTGGTCCGATCTCCTGCTCCCGTGCGGCTTTTCGGGCCTCCCAGCCGGCGGGGTCGCGCCGTCGAAAGCGTCGGGGCAAACGCTGCCCAAAGCGCTGCCGCAAACGCCGCCTCCATCCCTGTGGGCCGCGTCACGCAGCAGCCCGGCGAGCAGCGCCGTCGCTTCGTGCTCCTGCTCAGATGAGAGCGCGACCAACTGCGGCGCTCTTACATGAACGCCGCGGCGGTAGTTGTTGTGCGCAGATTTTGACGCCCGCCTGCGCGGGCGACGAGTGTCTTGGCTCAGAGTGTTTGGTGCCGGCGGAAGACCCTGCAAGGGGGAAGCTCGGAAGAAACTCCCTCCAATAGTTAAAAGTGCTTTTGACCGCCAAAATGGGTCAGCCTACGGCAAAGGTTTAGGAAATCTTTAAAGGCTGGACGGGCAGCACGATGCCCAGCGTCAGGCCCACGCTCCAGCCAGCTACTTGGTCCAGGTGTACTTGATCGGGTTGACGGCACCCTTCTTGCGGTACTCGTCGGGAACGCGCTTGCCCACGTATTCGGCTTGCAGCTCGGGTGATGCCTCGCGCCCGATGAAGGCGAGGCGTCCTGGCGCATCTTCGTGACCGGGGAAGTCAGCGGCGATGGCGGGGAGCCAGTCGTCCGCGACGAAGGCTCCGACGATGAGCCCTCGCAGCGTGGCGAGGATGACGTCGGCCTGCATCGCCTTGCGCCTACTGATCTTCCAGGCGTACCGGGTGGCCTCGTATAGCGATGTCGCGGCCGCGCTGCGATTGACGCTGATCAGGATGGCCCTGTGCCGGAAGTCGGCGGCCGGGGCGGAGTACCGGCGGACGATCTCCTGGGCGTGCATGGCGCCGTAGTCGTTGGAGCCAATGCCTCCGGCAATGCCGGTGAGGCCCGGATAGGCGTCCATGAGGGCGGCCTCGACCTCGAACGCGGTCGCGTCGTCCATGCCGTGTCGGTGTATGACATGCGCCACCTCGAAGCCGGCCAGGCGTATCTCGCGGATGCGCTTGAGCTTGTCGCTAAGCTCGTCGCCCTCCTGGCTCAGCTCGTCGCGGATGTGCGCAAAGACTCGGTTGCCGCGACCCTTGCCCACGTAGAACGTCTCGCCGTTGCGCGGATCGATGAGGCGGTAGACGTAGGCCTTGAGCTTGGACACTACGTTTGGTGGGAATGATTCGGTGTGCGGCACAGTAACAGTACGCTTCTTCACGACCGTCATTCGCTGCCTCCACAGACGCGCAGGTACGGATGTTCTGACGGTGCTTCGTGATGGTTGGCGCAGTACGTGCCTTCTCTCTTTTCCCGTGCTTCGTGTTCTTCGCCCTCGTGTGTTTCCCTAGCAACTTTGGCTTCGCGGCTCTGGGTTGTTGTTGTTGCGGGCGTCGTCTGACTCGTGGCAGGCACGGTCGTCGTCGCGGGTGCTGTGCCTTCTGATATTTCACCGGACGCGCTGATCGAGGCCGTTAGGCCGCTTTCACGGACGCAGTGTTGGCCGGGGAGCAAGACGATAGTTCTGCCCTTGTCTGTGAACTCCATGTCGTCGTCGCCGTTCGGGCGGTTTTCCACCTCAGCCTTCGCAGCAGATGCGGACGCTGCGGCGTACTGCCCACACGTGTCCGCCGCCCGGGCAGACGCGGGCTTCGTTGCGGGCGCTGTCGGGTTCGTGCTGCCGCAGCCTGCTGCTACGAGAGCAAGTGCTGTGATGGGCGCCGCAACAGTACGCAACAGTACGCTTCTTCATGGCTGTCATTTGCTGCCTCTACAGATGCGTCGATACGGGTGTTCGGATGGTGCTTCGTGATGGCTGGCGCAGGACCCTATCCCAACCACGACTCATAAGCCCTCTGGATCGCCCCGCTTCTGTCGTCTCCATGAAACTCGGCGTGCTGAGGCACCTCCAAGGACGGCGCAGGGCCGCGTTGCGGTACGCTGAGGCCGTGGCCACAGCGCTCGACAAGGACAAGCTGCACGACGTGCTCGACCAAGCGGTGATCGTGATCGACGAGCGGGATCTTGAGCGCTCGCGCAAGGATCCGCGGGTGCGCGCCTTTCACGAAAGCTCCGCGAGGCTGATGGCTGAGCTCGAAGCCGAAGGGGCTAACTACGACTGAAGGCTGAGCCACTGCCGGAGCAGCGAGCGGCTGCCGGGGACTGGCTGCTCAGAGTCCTGGAAGCCGAAGCGCTGCCGCCACATCTCGGCCGTATCGCTGTCGAACGGATCGACTACCAGGACGGTCGCGCCGACGTAGCGCAGCGCGCGTTGCGCGATTCGGTTGGCGTGCTGAAGCATCTCCTCGCCGATCCCGGGCGAGCCGTCCGTGCGCGCGAACTGCGCGAGCAGGATTGCCGGCTGGGTGCGGTAGTGCACGCCGCCGAGCTGCGCGCGCTCCTCACGGCTGAGCGCGACCTGTGCGGCGCACAGCGCGTACACGCCCGCGATCTTGCCGTGGCTGAGCCGCACGCGGACGGTCGCCTCCTGCGGCTCGTTCAACGCTCGCTCCGCGAGCCATTCGGCGACGCTCTCGCCGGCGGGACCTGGCACGGGTTGAAACGCGCGGATCGCCTCGCCCAGCTCGGGCAGCCCCGCCACGACCGACCGATCGACGCGCACGTACGCGCGAGCGCGTTCCAGCACGTCGTGTGAGGGTGATGGGTCCGGGACGTTCATGACGGCAGAGAAGCGTACCCGCCGTACCCGTCATCGCCAGGGCTACGTGAAGCTTGGCAGTCTGTCGCCGGCTCAAAGGGGGCGATCAGTATGCCGATACGGTTCCGGGATGCTTCGCGCCGACAACAAAGCGCAGCTGGTCAAGCTGCCCTGGACGCTTAGCCGAATGCTCTCGGGCCGCCGCTACGCGGTGCAGTCAGGGCGCAAAATCATGGAGCTACGCTGGTCGAAGGCTCAGGTCGGAGCAGCTCAGCAGGCGCAGGCGACTGAACCCGTGCAAGTGTGGCGCGATGGCAAGCGCAACCTCTGGCAGTTCATGGACGACTTCTACTGGGACGACGACGGCTTGGGCGCCGAGGATGTCAAGGCGCTCGTGCTGCAGCGCAAGCGACGCCTGAAGCAGAAGCTGCAGTCAGCGCGAAGCCTGATGCGGGCCGAGGAAAATGGTCGCCCCACCCGTGCTTCTACCTCGACCGAGCTGCGCCGCGCCGTCTTCGAGCGCGACGGTGGTCGCTGCGTGGAGTGCGGCGGCTCCTTCGACCTCCAGTACGACCACATCCTGCCCGTCGCCCACGGCGGCGCGACCACGCTTGAGAACCTCCAGCTCCTATGCGCCGACTGCAACCGGAGCAAGAGCGACTCTATTTGAGAGGCTCGGCCCGGACGTCGGGCGCCGTTCATGCCAGGCTCAACGATTCTGCACGGACGACCACGGGGTTTGCGCAACGTACGGTCCTCTCCATAAAATCATTGTCTGCGGTGGGCACTCTGCCAAAAGCGATCAGGCAATTGCTTGTCGACGAATCGCGGGCGAGCGGCCTGTCGTGATACCCCGAGAGCCAGCGCGATGTGGTTCCAGGACCACGGCTGCGTGTCCGAGCGAGGAGGAGGACCTCTCACAGGCGGGCATCGTCTAGACGCACTGCCCTCAGCAGCGGTTGCGATCTCGCGGAGGTCCGTCGGTGCCTTCGGCCTGGGCCGGGTCTGGGTCCAGCGAATTGGCGGCCGGCCGGCCGATCGCTAAAGACATAAAAATTATAGACGATAATACGACTAGTCGGCTATACTAGATCCATGATCTACCGGACTCCTCCACCCGATGCTGCGCTAAAAGCCGAGCTCGCGGCGTTCGATGTGCTGCGCGACGAGCTTGGCGCCCAGGCCAGCGTCGCCGGGCGATGGCTTGGCACTCTGCGTAGCCAGTGGCGTGCGGCCTCAGCCGAGAGCTCGATCGAGATCGAGGGGTTCCACGTGCCCGAGGACGAGACGCTAGCCATAGCGAGCGGCAACGAGCCGACCGACCCGACCGACGAGGACCGGATGGCGCTCTCCTGCTACGCGCGGGCGATGGATCACGTCGGCGTGATGTCCGACGATCCCGTGTTCCGGTGGGGGGATCGTGTCGTGCTCGATCTTCACTTCGATGCCTGCTACTTCCAGAAGGATAAGGAGCCCGGTCAGTATCGGCGGCGTGGTATCGAGGTCACTAGTCCGGATGGTGGACCGCCCGCGTACGTCGGTCCGCCGGCCGAGCAGGTGCCGCCGCTTATGGGGGAGATCATGGACTGGCTTGACCATGGTGATCCCGATGCCCACCTGATCGTGCGTGCGGCAATGGCCCATCTGCATCTCGTCTCCGTCCACCCGTTCCGAGACGGCAACGGGCGAATCTCACGGATCGTCCAGTCTCTGGTTCTCGCGCGAGGCGGGTTGCTGGCTCCCGAGTTCGTCTCGATTGAGGAATACCTGGGCAGCAACACATCGGCCTATTACGCGACATTGCAGGCGGTGCAGGGAGGATCATTTCAGCCTGAGCGTGATGCGACGCCGTTCGTAAGGCTCTGCGTCCGAAGCACACATAGCGCAAGCCCATCGCCGCCGAAGGCAACTCGCTGAGGCTGGTGCGCGATGGGCGTACCTCGAAAAGCTCGTGGACCAGCGCGACTGGCCAGACCGTCTTGTCATCGCCCTGGAGCAGAGCCTCTTCCAGGGTACTGACCGAGCCGTCTACGTTGCCGAGGCCGACGTATCGGCCCCCACGGCGAGCAGCGACCTACGACGCCTTCTCGATGCCGGGCTGATCAGCCAGCTTGGAAGGGGGCCCACCACACGCTATGTCGCAAGCGAGCATCTGGCTCGCGACGTGCGCGACCACCTCGATCGAGCAACTTCTAGACCCGAGTGACCCACTGAGCGCAGTCGTCAGATGGCCTTGTCGTCACGCGGTCTCCCTGTTGATCCGTCCATACTCAGCGGAGCCGCACGCACGACCGCGGGGTTCGCCCAACGTACGGTCCTCTCCACTGAGCAGCCACGGCGCGATATGCGCGTACTTCGCACCCCACGATGGTACAGTGATCCGCCAGAGTTGCTCGGCTGCTCACCCTTCGTCCTCCGGCCACGGAGCTGGAATCCACCCCAGTGTGCCGAGGGCATCTCGGATGCGTGCGGAAACGTTGCCCTCGTTGCCAGAGCAGTAGTAGTCGAGGTAGCACCCTCCCTTGCAGGCGAGGTGGGAGACGGTGCCGCCGGCGTAGCGCCAGCTCATCGAGACAGGCTCTCTGTCGGTGTCTCGGCGGCGCCAGCGCATGTTGCAAAGCGCGCCATACAGCTCCTGTGCGAAGGCGTCGTCTGTCCGCACGCGCTCGGACAGCGTTCGTAGTGCCACTTCGAATGCCTCTGACTCATCCCGCGGCGCCGTGTCTGTGCTCGATTTGTCGTTGCTCTGGCTGGACTGCATTGAGATGCAGTGTAGCGTTTTGTCTGCGCTCCCCGAGCGCGTTCGTGATCGCGATGCCGTAGAAGAAAGCTGATCCTAAACACGTTGCCATCATGGTCGGCGCTTGGGATGGCTCAGTGGGATCGGTGCCGTCCAGAAGACATGCAGACGAATGTCTGCTATCGTTGGCGTATGGCAAATCACAAGCGAGGGCGACCCAAGCAGCGTCGCGCTGGCTGTCTGCTGTGTAAGCCGCACAAGCTGTCGTCGGCGAAGAAGGCCGAGCGCAGACGGGGTCGTCGCGATGCGATGCTGCATGAGCTGCGCGCCACCCACGAAGCCCGGTAGCAGCCTCGTCGTCGGCCATCAGTGTCCGCTCTACACCAAGCTCAGCATCTGCGCCCACACGACCGTGGGGTTGCGCGACGTCCGGTCCTCTCCACTTCGACGTTGACCCTAGAGCAGCTCGAGCATTCGCTCGATCGGCCGGGCAAGCACCGCGCGATCGCCGCACACCACGATCGGGCGTTGCAGCAACGCAGGGTTGGCCACCATCAGTGCGATCAGTTCGTCGTCGGACACCCCGGCCTCGTCCACCCCTAGCTCCTCAACCAGCGGCTCGCGTGTGCGCAGCACCCCACGTGGGCCGCACCCCAACTTGCCCAACAGCCCGCGCAGCTCGTCCTCGCCTATCCCGGTTGCGTGATAGTCGATCGACTCATACTCGACGCCGTGCTCGGCGAGGAGCTCACGCAGCTTGCGGCAGGTAGTGCAGGTCGGCTTTTCGTAGACAGTGAGCGTAGCCATCGCACCCGATCATATGCATGGCGGGAACCCTCCGCAGGTCGGCTCCCGCCCTCTCCGCCCTGCACCGTGTGGGCCGGCGTGCCGCGCCATAAGGAGTCGTCACACCATGACCACGGTGAGCGCGGTATGGGCTTTCGCCATCTGGTTGTAGTCGTCGTCTTGTGTGATGACGGGTGGTCCGTGCTTGACTGCCGACGTCCGCCGCTTAGGACGAGCTCGCGGCTTTTGGTTGGACCAGCGCGACGATCATCAACTGCACCCAGGTGTCGACAAGCGTCTCGTCGTCGACTGGGGCGGGGATGCCGAGGACGTCGCGCAGCAGACGGGAGGAGAGGAGCGACCCGAGCCCGACGGCCGCTATCGCGGTTGCCTCCTCCTCCGCAATCGGTCGCTCGGCGCGTTCGCCGATCCACGTGGCAAAGCCCGTGAACGTGGAGTTCACCAGCTGGTCGACCGCAGTAGTCAGTAGTTGCGGTCGGTTGCGTGCTTCGGAGGAGAGAAGGCGGAGCAACTCAGACTCGCTGTCGAGCTCGGTGAGGATGTAGCGGGCAGTAAGGGTCAGTTCGGCTTTGAGGTCCCCGAGCGGGGTGAGCACACGGCGGATGTCGCGGAGCGCATCCAGTCGCGCCAGTTGGCGCTCGATGCCCGCCGCGAGGACAGCTTCCTTGCTATCGAAATGGTGGTAGAGCCCGCCAGCGCCAGGCGTGAGTCCGGCGGCGGCCTCGATCTTGGCGATGCTCGTGCCGGCGTAGCCGTGTTCGCTGAACAGGCGCATCGCTTCATCGACGATGCGCTCGCGGGTCGTGCTTGACATGAACTCCGAACTAAGTATACACTTAGTTTAAGTCAGTAGGTCCTGATAAGGAGATGAATTTGGTGTCCGATGCCGGACCTCCTCCAGATGCAGATGAGGCGAGGCCGAAGGGCGACGGCATCGGCCGCGGGCGCGTGCGACGCACCGCTCCACTGGCGGCGCTGACTGCTCGCACCGCCGGAGAGGCGGTCGTGGTCGGCCTGCGCGAGCAAGCTGACGGGCGCAGACAGCACCGAGTTCCACGTCCGCACGGCGGAGCGCTACGCGGAGCTGCTCGGCCGCTCCAAGGGCGCCCTGATGAAGGCCGGGCAGATGCTCTCGTTCGTCTCGCTCGGCCCCGCGGTGGCGGCCGAGTTCCAAGCGACCTACCAGGCGGCGCTGACGCGCCTGCGCAACGACGCCCCGCCGATGGCGCCAGAGCTAGCGCGCGAGGTGCTCGAGCGCGAGCTCGGCAGGCAGACGGACAGCGCGTTTGCCGAGTTCGACTGGGAGCCGCTGGCGGCGGCCTCGATCGGGCAGGTCCACGCCGCCAGGCTCCACGACGGTCGCGCCGTCGCCGTGAAGATCCAGTATCCCGGAGTGGCTGCCGCGATCCAGGCCGACCTCAAGAACACCGAGTTGCTCGTCCACGTTTCTCGGATTGATCTTTGGCCTGTCCCCGAGAAAACTGAGTTTCGACGTTCGGGGCGCAGCGCAGGAGATCGGCATTCGCATCACCGAGGAGCTCGATTACCGGCTCGAGGCGGCCAACCAGGCCGAGTTTGCCGAGCATCTATCGCGGACACCCATTCATCCACATACCGGAGGTAATCGGCGAGCTGTGCACCGATCGAGTGCTGACCCAGGAGCTCATGCAGGGCAGATCCTGGAGCGATGCCCTTACGGCCGAGCAGGAGTTGCGCAACAGTTGGGCGGAGGCGATCTACCGCTTCGTCTACGGCTCCAATCATCGCTTTGGCTTGATCAACGCCGATCCGCATCCCGGCAATTACCTGTTCCACGACGATGGGGGCGTGAGCTTCCTCGACTTCGGCTGCGTAAAGCGCTTTCGCCGCGAGCAGGTAGAGAATATGCAGGCGTCGGGCGCGAATGTTTTCGGGCTGACGTACTTGGGACCTGGCGGACAAGCGTAGAGGGCGGGTTCTGGCGATCCTCAGATCCCGTCACCCCCGAGGAAGTGTTCACATACTGGCGTGAGCCTTGGGAAATGTGGTGGGCAGAGCAGCCGTTCACCGTCACCCCCAAGTACGTGGCCGCCTGGATCGAACGCAAGTTCTCACCTACCGGTCCTTCGGCGAACGCTTTTCGACATATAACCGCATCGCCCGAGTACACAATCATGAGCCGGATCGAGATCGGCGTCGCATCTATGAACGCCGAGCTACGCGCCACCAACTATTGGGGGTCCATCGCAGCCGAGTACTTCGAGGGTGCGGCTCCGCTCACCGCTGTGGGCAAGCTGGACCGGGCGTTCTTCGAAGACCGCCAGACTGCGAGCACCCATGCCTAACTGGCAAGCCTGGCCATTCTCGACCGAGGACCCCTACCCGGCCTACCAAATGGCACGCGTGCAGGCACCCGTCCAATGGAACGAGCAACTCGGCGCGCACCTTGTCCTCTCCCACCAGCACGCAGCCGCCGTCCTACGCAGCCCCGAATGGAGCTCTGACCCACGCAACAGCCCACAGCTGCTTGCTTCTCTGGGTGGGCCAGGGCCTGGCTCTGAGATGTGGGCCAAATCTCTGCTGATGAGCGACCCGCCGATCCACACGCGCCTTAGGAGTGCTGTGAACCGTTTCTTCACCCCGCGCGCGGTGCGGAGCATCCGTGAGCGTGTGGCTGGGATCGTCGAGAGTGCATGCGCGCCGCTCGCAGATGGCGAGCCGATCGAGTTGATGAGCGAACTCGCCTATCCGATTCCGCTCGCGGTGATCGCGGAGCTGTTCGACGTCGGTCTCGAGGGCGCGGAACTTCTCAGCTCCGAGACCCCAACCCTTGCTCGGATGCTCGAGCTCGACCCGACGCCCGCCGAGCGCGAGGCGATCGGCACCGCGGCGATGACGGTGATGTTGTTCCTCGTTCCAATCGTCGCGCAGCGAAGGCTCGATCCGGGCGAGGACCTTTTGAGCGCACTGATCCATCCTCCCGACGGCGGCGTCGCGCTCGATACGGATGAGATCATCACGATGTGCTTGCTGTTGCTTGCCGCCGGTCATGAGACAACCGCGAACCTGATCGGCAACGGTACGCTCGCGCTGTTCGAGCACCCCGACCAGCTCGACTGGCTCGCGCGGCATCCCGAGCTCTCCTCTCAAGCCGTCGAGGAGCTGTTGCGCTATGACAGTCCCGTTCAGCTCGCCTCTCGTGTCGCCTTGTCCGATCTCGTTCTCGACGGAACCACGGTGCTCGCGGGACAGCAGGCACTCGTAGTGCTGGGTGCCGCCAACCGCGATCCCTCGCGCTATTCCCACCCGGACCGACTGGACCTCACCCGTACCAGAGCGCCCACCTTGCCTTCGGCAACGGCCCGCACTTCTGCGTCGGCGCTGGACTCGCCCGGCTGGAGGCCGAGGAAACCTTCAACCGCCTCGCGCAAACGGCATTGAAAGCAAAGACCAGTTGGTCCTATTGCCGTGATCCCTCCCGCAGCTTCCGGAGGTTGCGAAGCCTCCACATCGGAGGTAGCCAACCTCCCAATCCAAAGCACACGCTCGACGCCGTCTCCGCCCCTTAGGCAAGCTTGGAGAAGCCAGCCCAACAAGGTCGGTCTTCGACGGAAGCCTCCAACGTATGCGCTGGCCCGTTCGGAGCGGTGTACGACTACTACATCGAACGCCCCCACCTGGCGCGACTTGCGCTTGGCTTGATGTGGGGTGTCGACCCGCGACCCTTCTATCGCAGCATCGCGGCGGTTGAGCAGATGCCAGAGGGCGCGACGATCCTGGATGTCCCATGTGGAGGGGGAATCGCGCTGCGCGGTTTGCATCCCGCTCAGCGTGTGTCCTGGATCGGTGTCGACGTCGAGCCTGCGATGCTGCGTCGAGCACGGAGGCGTGCCGCCCGATTCCCATCGGTGCAGACGCGTTTCATCGAAGGCGACATGGCTGCTCTACCGCTAGGGGATTGCATCGCCGACCTGTGCCTCAGCTATGGCGGCCTTCATTGCGTGCCCAATCCCGAGACGGCGCTTGCCGAGATGGCGCGTTGCCTGCGCCCCGGTGGACGTCTGGTGGGAAGCACCTTCCTAACAGAGGGCAGTCGTCGTCAGCGTCGGTTGCTAGCTAACGACGATTTCGGTCGCACCGGCACCTCCGACGACTTGAGAGGATGGTTGCGGGAGTGTGGCCTGACCGACGTGTCGGTGGACCGCGACGATGGACTGGCGGTCTTCAATGCGCGGCGACCGGGATAGACGCTAGCGCCGCGGCACCTGCCGTGGCCCAAGCGGTGAGGTCGTCCCTTGCGCGAACTAACCTGATGTTCGTGGCCTACACCACCGCAGAGGGCAGACAGCAGGTGCTCGATTCGCTTGCCGTCGCCGCCGATGAGATCGCTGTTGCGCTTGCGCTTCTAAGCGAGGCCTACGAGCATCTCGACGAGAACGCTGCCGAGCGGCTGGAAGAGGCGCTCTTTCAGCCGATCCAGGCTGCTTATGGTCGGGCAAAGCGTGTTCATGCTGGCTTCGTCCAGCGTCACGAGCTGCCGGGCTATACGTTCCAGACGCCCTCACCGGTGGCGCCATCCAATGGCACCAAGGGACTCATCGAAGCAGCCGTCGCCGCGGCTGTGCGAGCGGATGGCATCCTCGGTGAGTTGCAGGACACCATGCTGCCGGTCGAGGTTGGCGATGTGGAGCTGAGGGCCGGACTCTCCGAGGTTCGTGAGCTGGTTGGTGGTGTGCGTTCGCGCGCCCGCGAGCTCGTGCGAACGCTGGGACGCTAACTCGATATCTGTTGTGGACCGAGCCCGCGCACGAGCGTGAGCAGGGCCTCGGAGGTTCCCTGTGCATCGTGTCCTCCGGCGGAGAGTCGACGTACTGCGAGTCCGGTCATGAGCGCTACCACGATCGACGCATGACGATCTCCGTCGGCAATGCCAAGTGCTGTGAGCGCCGCGCTCGCAATCTGCTCGTGGGCTTCGAAGCAGCGTCGCGACGCGTCCCGCAGCTCAGGGTCTCGGGCAGCGTGCAGATGCAGCTCCAGCTCGGCTATCTGGCTGGGGATGGCTGACGGGATCGCGACGAGCTGCTCGACCGCTTCGGCTACCCGCTGTACACCTGGTTTCTCGTTTGCCAACTCGTGAGCGATCAGCTCACGTCTCGTCGTCTCCTCTTGGACATACAGGAGCAGGCTCTCGCGCAGCAATTGAGCTTGACTTGTGAAGTGGTAGGTGAGCGAGCCGAGCGACACGCGTGCGGCGGAGGCAACGCGGCGGTTGGTGACGGCGGCTACGCCGCCGGAGGCGATCAGCTCGAGTGTGGCGCGCAGGATGCGCTCGCGCGCTCCTACCGCGGTCCCGTCTACGGTCTCTCGCTTTGGATGGGTGGTCGTCTCCCCTTTGAGCGCGTCGGTCCCGGTGTCGAGTGCGCTCGTCGCGGTGTTCGGTTCGGCGAGGGGTTGCGTGGAGGACTGGCTCATCGCTTTCCCGCGACATCCACTGCGTGAGGCGCAGTGCGCTCGTGCCAGCGCTCGGCTTGCTCCAATTGGGCGGCAAGTGCCAGCAGCATGGGCTCACTGTTGGCGGGGCCGAGAAGCTGAATGCCGACAGGCAGGCCCTCGCTTGTAAGACCCGCGGGGACGCTCACCCCAGGCCAGCCGAGCACGTTCCACGCCCACGCGTATGGACAGGCGCCAGCGATCACCTGCTGGGTCGCCCGACTCCCGAGGCCTGCTGTGGCATCGATTGGCAATGGTGGGGTTGCGCTGGTCGGCGCGATCAATACATCGACGGTGTGGAAGATCGAACCTATGCGACGCTGAAACCATGGCTCCAAGCGCCGTGCGATTGGGAGCACCGACTTCGCAAGGACGCCTCCCAGGCGCGCGGTTTCACGAGTACGGCGATCGAGCAGCGACCGATCGGGCACGCGCTTGGCCACCCACTCATGCACGCCGGCCTCTCCACGAGCCACCAGGGTCGTGCCAATCAAGCCGTAGCGTGGATCTACTTCGCTCATGTCGTGACCGAGCTCGCCGAGCGTCCCGCCGATTCGCAAAACCGCTGAGCGGATCTCGCTGTGTAGCTTGACGGGGGCAGCGCTGAACGGGTGACGCAACGAGAGTGCGATCCGCAGGCGGCCGGGCTCACGGCCAGCCGCATCGCGAAACGGTTCGGATGGAGCTGGCGGGGTGTGCAGGTCCTCGGGATGGTTGCCGCTCAAGACATCCAGCATGAACGCAGCATCAGAGACTGTCCGCGTCAGGGGACCGAAGCAGGTGAGACCGTTAAAGGACTCGCGATCCGGCCAGGTGGAGATGCGACCGCGCTGGGGCTTGATGCCCACCAGGTTGCACCACGAGGCAGGGATGCGCACCGAGCCGGCGCCGTCGGAGCCGACGGCCCCGTGGACGATCCCAGCCGCTACAGCCGCGGCTGAGCCACCGCTCGAGCCGCCCGGCGTGTGCTCGAGGCTCCACGGGTTGCGCGTTGCGCCAAAGGCGTGACCCTCCGTGAAGGGATAGAGGCCGATCTCGGGCGTGTTGGTCTTGCCGACCACGATTGCCCCAGCCTCGCGTAGGCGGCGGACCATCTCGCTATCGCGACGCTCGGGTGGGAATGAGCCGGCGCAACCGAACGAGGTGGGCTCGCCCTCGACATCGACATCGTCCTTGACGGCAACCGGTACTCCGAGCAAAGGCAGGCGCTCCCCGCGTCTCAAGCGCAGGTCGGCTGCTGCCGCCGCCGCCCGTGCCGAGTCGGCGCAGACGACCCGAAAGGCGTTGAGCGTGGGCTGCGTCGCTTCGATTGCAGCGAGCGCTCGCTCCACCAGCTCAACGGAGGTGGTGCGGCCGCCGGACAGTGCCGCCGCGCACTCGCCGAGCCCGACCGGCTGCTCGCGGGTTGGTCTAGAGGGGTCGAAAGTGGGGGATGGGTTGGTCGATGTCATCGTGCCTGTCGCCATTGCGATCGAGGAACAACCGTGGGAATCGAGAGCGCCGTGCCCTAGTGGCGATGGACTCTCTCACTCAGTCGTTCGTTCGAACGAACGGTAGCATGGAGCACGGTTTGTAGCGCCCATATCTCGTGTGGGCGGCATACACTCGGCGGTATGGCGACAGAGGTCTCCAGTCGCGACACGGCCAGCATCGTGCGACGCTTCCATGCCGCTCGAAGGGATGGCGATCTGGTCGTGCTCCAAGGCTTTCACGCGCTCAAGCACGCGTTGCGCTTTGGGGCGCGTATAGAGCTGGTGGCGTGCTCCGATGAACAAGAGCTGGCGAAGCTCGCGGGTGGCTTGGCCCCCGACCTGGCTGTCGAGATGCTGCGTCTGGCGGTCGTCCTGCCAGCGGAGGCATTCAAGCGGCTGGGACCCTACGTGCCGCATACAGGGGTGGTGAGCATCGCGCGGCGTGTGGCATGCGATCCGCTTGCATTGCTGGCGAGCGAGAGCAAAGCTCCGATCGTGCTGCTCGAGGATCCGCGGCATTTCGGCAATCTCGGAGCCGTCGTCAGAGTGGCCGCGGCGGTCGAGGCCGCGGGGGTGCTTACCACAGGCCGTCAGGACCCGTGGGACCCCGTTGCGGTGCGGGGTTCGGCTGGACTGCATTACGCGCTGCCGGTGGCCCACGTGGAGCGCCTGCCGGACAGCGACAGGCAGCTGCTTGCGTTCGACCCCGAGGGGGAGGAGCTGCGTCCCGAGCTCGTCCCGGAGCGCGCCCTGCTCGCGTTCGGAACAGAGCGAGCGGGCCTGAGCAAAGAGTTGCTAGACAATGCCGATGGGCGTCTGCGCCTGCCGATGCGCGAGGGTGTCTCAAGCCTCAATCTCGCCACATCGGTGGCAGCGGTCCTTTACAGCCTGCGCCTCGCCGCCCGGCTCGGAGACGGTTGAGGGGATTCGCGCGAGCGCTGAGGATCGTAGGCTCCTTGTAGGAGTAGGCGTTCGCTCGGCTCATTCGGATGACATACGAGCAGGCGTTCGCTCGGCTCACTCGGATGACATGTATGGCGCGAGCTCGCGCCGCGCGATAGAGAGCTTGTGTACCTCATCGGGACCGTCGGCAAGGCGCAGGGTGCGCAGGTGGGCATAAGCCCAAGCGAGCGGAAAGTCGTCTGAGACGCCGCCACCGCCATGCACCTGGATCGCGCGGTCGATCACCTTCAAGGCGATATTCGGGGCAGCCACCTTGATCGCTGAGATCTCGGTGCGCGCGTGGCGGTTGCCTACAGTGTCCATCAACCAAGCCGCCTTCAACGTGAGCAGCCTCGCCATCTCGATCTCGATGCGCGCCTCGGCGATCCAATCCTGGATGTTGGCTCGTGTGGCGATGGGCTGACCGAAGGTCGTGCGCGTGGCTGCACGCCTGCACATTGCCTCGAGCGCCCGCTCGGCGGAGCCGATTGAGCGCATGCAGTGATGGATGCGTCCGGGGCCGAGCCGTGCCTGAGCGATCATGAAGCCGTCGCCCTCTCCTGCGATCAGATTGGCGGCCGGCACGCACACGTCCTCGAAGAGGATTTCGGCGTGACCCTCCTGGTCCTGGTAGCCGAACACCGGTAGGCCACGTACGATCTGCACTCCGGGCGTGTCGATCGGAACGAGGATCTGGCTCTGCTGGCGATGACGGGACGCGGTCGGTTGGGTCTTGCCCATCACGATCATGATTCGGCAGTGCGGGTGTAGTGCGCCTGAGATCCACCACTTACGTCCGTTGAGCACATAGTTGTCGCCCGAGCGCTCGATGCGCAAGGAGATGTTGGTGGCGTCCGACGAGGCTACGTCGGGCTCGGTCATAGCAAAACTCGAGCGAATCTCACCCTCGAGTAGAGGCTTAAGCCACTGGTCCTTTTGGGCGGGAGTGGCGAACTGATGAAGCACCTCCATGTTGCCCGTGTCCGGAGCCGAGCAGTTGCACGCCTCCGAGGCGATATGACTGCGTCCGAGGATCTCCGCAAGTGGGGCATAGTCGCTATTGGAGAGGCCCGCCCCATGGTCAGCGTCGGGCAAGAACATGTTCCACAGGCCGGCCTCTCGTGCACGCACCTTCAACTCCTCCATCACAGCTGGCTGATGGTGCGGGTCGCCGGACTTGACCAGCTGGCGCTCGTACACCGGCTCGGCGGGATAGACGTGCTCGTCCATGAACGCTCTAAGGCGCTCCTGGAATTCGATGCAACGCTCGCTTGGCTGGAAATCCATCGGTTTCCTTTCGGCTGGGGGATGGCGGATAGGATCATCGCCGATGACGCAGGGATCGGCGAACTACAAGGCGGCGGGCGTCGACTACGACGCGCTCGATGGCGGCAAGCGGATGGCGATGGCAAGGGCGCTTGCCACCTCGCCGCTGCTGGCTGCCCGTGGAGGACGGGCGCTCGATGACTCACGGGGCGAGCCGGCGTTCGTGTTCGAGCTCAACGGCGCCACGCTCGCTTTCGTGATGGAGGGCCTCGGCACGAAGTCCATCGTGGCTCGACAGGTACTCGAGCGCCACGGGATCAACCGATTCGCCGATGTCGCCTACGACGCGGTCGCGGCGATCCTCAACGATCTCTGCTGTGTGGGCGCGCTGCCACTAGTCGTCAACGCCTATTTCGCCACCGGCGCGTCCGAGTGGTATGCCGAGTCCGAGCGTGCCGCGGCGTTGCTGCAGGGCTGGCAGCGTGCCTGCGTGGACGCAGGCTGCGTGTGGGGCGGAGGGGAGTCGCCCTCGCTGCCTGGGCTTGTCCAGGAGCAGGACATCGAGCTCGCGGGCGCTGCGGTCGGCGTGGTGCCGGTGGGGCACTCGGCGGTCCTCGGCGATCGGTTGACGGTGGGGGATGAGATCGTGTTGGTTGCCTCGAGCGGCTTGCACGCCAACGGCGCCTCGCTTGCGCGTCTGCTGGTCGAGCGGCTGCCCGAGGGCTACATGACGGCCTTGCCGAGCGGGCGCACGTTGGGCGAGGCGTTGCTAGACCCCACGGTTATGTACGTGCCGCTTGTGCAGGCGCTGCTCGAGTCGGGGCTCGAGGTGTCCTACATCAGCCATGTCACCGGTCATGGCCTGTTGAAGTTGATGCGCCCATCGAAGCCCCTGACCTACCGCATCTCGGCTCTACCGCCGGTGCCCGAGGTGCTGGCGTTTCTTGTCGATAAGGCTGGTCTCGACGCACACGAGGCGTACTCGACATTCAATATGGGCTCGGGCTACGCCGTCTACTGCGCCGCTGGCGCCGCTGAGGCGGTCGTTGCTTTGGCTCGGGAACTGGGCTTGGACGCGGTTGTGGCGGGCTCGGTTGAGCGCGGATCGCGCCAGGTGATCGTCGAGTCCGTTGGCCTGCGTTACGGTGGCGACGAGCTCGATCTATCGGCCTCCCGAACGCCACCTAGTTGAACCTGTCCTCCAATACGGCTAATCTTGCGGGCAAATCGCCAATGCTCCCTGGACGGCTGAGACGTTAGGGGACTCGATGTCGCCGGACCGTCAAGGATCCGGAGCTACCCGGATCGTAGGCGGACCCGTACCATCAACAGAGGAGAGAAAACTGATGCGCAGAGCATCTACACGTTTGGCCTTGCTCGGCCTTGCCGTAGCAACCCTGGGTCTGCCGGCAGCCGCGGGGGCGGCACCGGCTGTGACGCTCAAGGTAAAAGCGGTTCCGGTCCCGGTCAACCCGAGCGCCCCGAGTAGTCCGACGTATCCGGGCACCGGCAATATCCTGGGCGCTGGCGCCGACGTCGAAGCCGAATACACGATCAGTGGCACCGAATACGGTGGCTTTCCCTCGCCGCTGACGGGAGTGACGTTCTTTACGCCCCCAGGATCGAAGTTGCAGACCCAGGGGTTCTCGACCTGCTCGAGCGCGATCCTCGAAAGCCATGAAATACAGAAGTGCCCGAAGAAGTCGGTCGCAAGCCCGTTGGGCTCGGTCAGTGGCGTCGTCAGCTTCGGCAGCACAAGGGTTCACGAGACGCTGTCCCTGCAGGCGTTCTTCGAGGCGGGTGGGAACCTCGCGTTCTTCGCCGAAGGACGCAGCCCAGCTTCGATCGAAATCCTGACCACCGGGAAATTCAGCTCCCCTTCGAGCGCGTTCGGGCCTGTATTGAGCTCCGTCGTGCCGCTCGTGGAAACCGTTCCTGGCGCGCCCTATGCGTCCGTGGAAACGATTAAGGTCAAGGTTGGCGCGGCCTTCAAGAAAGGCAAGAAGCTCGTTTCCTACGGCACGCTTCCCAAGAAGTGCGCCAAGGGCGGCTTCCCCGTCAAGTCCGAACTAAAATTCCTTAGCGGGGAAACCGTTACGGTCAGCGTTAAGGCGCCGTGCCCCAAGAAATAGGCCGGCGACGGAGGTAGACATAGACCAGTGCGGTGGCCGCCGCAGTCAGGGCGGCCACCGGTAGGGCTTAGAGGACACCACGCAACAGATACCTCAGAGGGACACGCGCTCTAGTGGAGCGCGTCAGGTCTGAGCGACAGCGAGAAGGGGGCGGCCCGGTCTAGTGGATTGGGCGTCCTTCTCGTTATCAACACAGAGGGTAGGATCGGGTTGAGGACGCAGAACGAGGGGTTCAGGAGGGGTATGGTCGCCGTCGCTGGCGCCGCCTGTTTGGCTGCGCTGGTCGTGGTCGTGCTGCTCGCTACCTCGGCCGGGGGGTCGGGTGGCGGCTACACGGTTCGGGCGATCTTTGACGATGCCGGCAACCTGACCACAGGTGAGGACGTCAAGATCGACGGGGTCAAGGTTGGGACGGTCGGATCTGTCACGCCCACGCCTCACGCACAGGCAGCGGTCGTGCTCAATATCGACAACCCCGGTTTCGAGGACTTCCGTGAAGACGCCAGTTGCACGATTCGTCCGCAGGCTCTGATCGGCGAGAAGTTCGTCGACTGCCTGCCCACCCAGCCACGTGTCGAAGGCACGCCGCTGCCACCGCCGCTGAAGCGCATCCCCTCTGGGCAGGAAGGCGCCGGTCAAGTGCTGCTGCCGGTGACCGGGACGCATAGCCCGGTAGACGTCGATCTGCTTGGCGACATCACACGACTGCCCGAGGCCCAGCGCCTGACGATCATCCTCAACGAGTTCGGCGCCGGCTTGGCGGGTCGCGGCTCGGACCTGAATGCCGTCCTCCGTCGTGCCAACCCGGCCCTGCAAGAACTCGAAAAGGTGCTGGCGATCCTCGCGAACGAGAACAAGGTGCTGACCAACCTTGCGGTTGAAAGCGATCGCGCGCTTGCCCCGATCGCAGCCGATCGTGGACGGTTGGTGGGCTTCATCAACCAGGGCAAGACCGTCGCGCAGGCCACAGCCAATCATCGTGGCGCGCTTGCCCAGAACTTGGCTGACTTCCCCGCCTTCCTCGAACAGCTGGGGCCGGCGATAGAACGGCTGGGACGCTTCGCCGAGCAGACCACCCCAACCTTCGAAGACCTCGGCGTAGCCGCGCCCGGCATCAACAAGACCTTCGAGAACATCGCGCCGTTCTCCAAATCCTTCGAAGGCTTCTTGAAGACTTTCGGCAAGAATGCGAAAAGCACCGCGTCCGCGCTTGCCGCAGTCGAACCATTGCTAACACTGGCAAAGGGGCTAGGGAAGAACGCCAAGCCCTTCGCGAGCAATTTCTCGGGTCTGCTTACCGGCTTGCGCTCCACCGGAGGCCTGGAGCGCCTGCTCGATTTCATCTACCTCGGTGCGGGTAGCGTGAACGGCTACGACGCTCTTGGCCACTTCTTGCGTGCTGAAATCGTCGCAAGCGCAGGCTGTCTCGGTTACGCGGTCGTCACCAACGCGGCCTGCACGACCGGCAAATTCATCGGGGCAAGCACCTCGAGTACGAAGGCCACGGCCGCAAGCACACGCTCGACGAGCGTCGTGATGCAGCGCACGCTTGCGGTGCTCAAAGGCATGACGCCAGCGCAAGCGCTTGCTAAGTACCCAGGTCCGCTAACGGCGGAAGCCGGCGGTGCCGGCAGCGCGCTGCCGACTATCTCGGGCGCAACGCCCACCGCCCAGCCGGTCGGCGGAGCCGCGGCTGGCACCACCTACTATGCCCCGTCTTCGGAAGGCTCCGAAGCAAGCGGCATGCTGCTCAACTACCTACTCGGCAATTGATCGACAGCTAACGATGATTCCACGTCCGCTCACAGCCACCCTGATTTCGCTTCTTGCGGCGCTCATGGTTCTGAGCTACTCCGGCGAGGCCATTGCCGACACCGCCGCCAGCACTACCACCGCGAATCCGTCCACGGAAGCATCGACGGCCCCGCCCGCCACGACAACCACGAACGTTCCGGCCCCGCCGTCCTCCGAACCGTCGACGAGCACCAATACGACCACCGCGCCGACGAGCAACGAAGCGCCCACGACCAACGAAGCGCCCACTACTAACGAAACGCCTACGACCAGCACGAGCACAGGCAGCGAAACGACCACGACCGTCCCGGCACCTGAAGTTCGCACCCAACGTCCCCAGCCGCGTACGGCCGTTGTGCACGTCCACGGAGGCCCCGTCACGACCCAACCGTCCACGGGGTCCAAGACAGGCGCGAACACGAACGCTGGCACGAACCCGAATGCGGTGTCGCCTTCGGCGCTGACGCCGCCGCTGCCCTCAACGCTGGGTGGATCGCTGTCAGACCTGCCGAGCTTCTTCATCAACAGCTTCTCGATTCCGCCGTTCCTGCTGCCGATCTACCAGGCCGCTGGCGCCGCCTATGGAATTCCCTGGCAAGTTCTCGCGGCAATCAATGAAGTCGAGACCGACTATGGCCGCGATCTGAACGTCTCGAGTGCCGGCGCTGAGGGCTGGATGCAGTTCCTGCCGAGCGAGTGGGACCAGTACGGGGTGGATGTCAACGACAGCGGCTTCGAGGATCCCAACAACCCAGCCGATGCGATCTTCGCCGCCGCCCGCTACCTCGAGGACGCCGGCGGCGACACGGATATCCGGGCAGCGGTCTTTGCCTACAACCACTCGCAGGCGTACGTCGACTCGGTGATGCTGCGTGCACGGCTGCTCAGCGGCACACCGCCCGAACTGCTCGGAGCGATCACCGGATTGACCGAAGCACGCTTCCCCGTATACGCCGCCTCGCACTACAGCGACGGCTTCTCGGCGACCGAAGGTCCCTCGCCGCACACGGTGCCCGCGACGACGATCTACAGCCAGGCAGGAGCTCCCGTGATCGCGGTGCAGGACGGGCGCATCGTAGGCATCGATCCGAGGGGTCCGTTCGGGCCAAGCATCTCGCTGGTGGACGCCTACGGCAACACATACACCTACGCGGGGCTCGGTACGCTCGCCACCCTTTACCCGGTGCTCGAAACAGTCGAAGCTGGGCCACCACGGGCGACCGGCTTGTCCAGGGTCGCCTCAGACGCCGGCGCGGCGAGTCCGGCCTCGAGTGGCGCCACACGTGTATTCAAGGTTGGATCGGAGAATGTCTATCTGCACCCACTGCATGTCGGAGCGCAGGTAATCGCCGGAACAGTGCTCGGACATATCGGCCCCGGCACGGATCCGCACCTCGTCTTTCAGATTCGTCCGGCGGGCGTCGGCGCGCCGCTGATCGACCCCAAGCCGATCCTCGACGGTTGGGTCAAGCTGCAGAGCTCCTCTGCGCTGAAAGCCAAGGGTCCTGACCCATTCGCGAAGATCTCACCGAGCGCAGGCCAGACGCTGCTCGAGTCAAAGACGCAGCTGGAGCTGCAGATCCAGCGCGATCGTGGCATCCACCTCGCGCAGTGCGAGCGGCGTGTGATCGCCGACGGACGAGTCGATCGACGTGTGCTTGCGGCGCTCGAGTTCCTGTCCGTCTCAGGGTTGAAGCCCACCGTCTCGGCGCGTAGCTGCTCGCAGGCCTCCGCGGCCGGGCGCCGCATGGCATCGGTGGGCGCCTCGAGCGAGACCGTGGACATTTCGGCGATCGACGGCGTCCCCGTCGTCGGTCCAAATGGACCTGCTTCACTCGCCGCTGCCGCCGTGCGCAAGCTTGTCGGGCTGCAGGGCGTCATGAAGCCCCTTCAGATCGCAAGCTCCGCCCGTTTTGGGGGGGCGGCTCACACGGTGGTGCTGCCGGGCTATGCCGGTCTGATCAACGTCGCCTTCACTCCGCTCGCTGGCGGTGAGGCACATACTGCTTCGACCTCTAGCTCCGGGCTGACGCCCTCGGAGTGGCTCGAGCTCGTCGCGCGCCTGGGTGAGGTGCCCGATCCCACGGTCAGCCCCAAGCCATCGCCGGCGTCGATCCCAGACAACTCAGGCACAGCCACCTCGACCGCCACGGAAGGCAAGTAGAACGATGGCCACCACCGTTCCACCAGCCCCCCTGGCACCGCCGCCACCACCGCTCGTCCCTCCGCCACGGCGCACTAACAGGGTGCGCATCCTCGCGGTCGGAGGGATAGCCGCGGTGGTGGCGATTGTGCTCGTGCTTGTGCTCGCCGGCGGCGGCGGGGTCACCTACCAGCTGATCTTCCCCGAAGCCGGTCAGCTAGTGCGTGGCGATCAGGTGCAGGTGGGTGGAGTGCCCGTAGGGTCGATCAAGGACATCACGCTCCTACCGAACTTCAACGTCCGCATAACAATCAACGTCGAATCCTCGCTAGCGCCTCTGCACGAAGGCACCACGGCCGAAATCAGGGTGCCTTCTCTGTCGAGCGTGGCCAACCGTTACATCGCGCTCTCACCAGGACCGAACAATCGCCCGGAGCTGCCGTCCGGTTCGACATTGCCGATCACCGCCACACATGGTGTGGTCGATCTCGACCAGCTGTTCGGCATCTTCAACACGAAGACGCGCAAGGGTCTTCAACAGTTCATCCAGGGCTCAGCCGAACAGTATTCGGGTGCCGCGCCTCAACTCCAGACCGATGTGCGCTACTTCCCGCCATCCTTGGCGGCGCTCGATCACGTGCTCGCCGAGATCGGCGGCGACCAGCAGACATTCTCAAACTTCCTTGTGGAATCGGCCAAGGCGACGACGGTGCTGGCCGGACGCAGCCAAGAGCTCACCGAACTGGTCAGCCATGCCGACACCGCTTTTGCGGCGATTGGCTCGCAGCAGGCCAACCTAGCCACTGGGCTGAAGGAGTTGCCAGTGACTATCAAAGAAGGCAACCGCACATTTGAAACGCTGCCCGCTACGCTCGCGGACCTGACCAAGCTGGTCAACGTCTCAAAGTCGGCGGCGCCGACGCTTGGACCGTTCGTCACCAAGTTGCGCCCGCTCGTGCTTGCGGCCACGCCGGTCGTGAACGACTTCAGCGAAGCGATCAGCAAGCCTGGCTCGAGCAACGACCTGACCGAAGCGGCGCTCGCTCTGCCGGGGCTGGCACAGGCGCTCTCGACAGCATCGCCCGACGGCGTTCGATCGCTCGAAGAATCGCTGCCCATAACGGCCATGTTCGGTCCCTACAGCCCGGATCTCGAGGGACTCGTCCGAGACTTCGGGCAGGGCACCGCCTACTACGACGCGAACGGCCACTATGCACGCGTCTCAGGTCTGTTCCCAGATTTCGAACTCGGTGCGGAAAACACGCTGAAACCAGCGAACCCGACGCAGGTCGTGCAGGGTCTGAAGACCGGTCAGCTGCGCCGCTGCCCCGGCGCGGGAACCCAGCCGGCGGCAGATGGCTCCTCACCCTTCGCTGACAACGGCCAATTGGACTGCGACCCCACCGAGGTCCCCTGATGAACCGTCGTCGCTCGAACTCCTTGGCAGGCAGCCCGTTGCTGATCGGCGCTGTCACAACGCTGATCGTGGTCGTTGCCGTGTTCCTTTCCTACAACGCCAACAACGGGTTGCCGTTCACCCCGACCTACGACATCAAGGTGCAGCTACCGGAGGCCTCTGGCCTGCAGAAGGGAAATCAGGTGCGCATCGGTGGCGAGCGCGTCGGTGTCATCAGCGCACTCAGCCCCTATCAGGACCCGGCGACCGGTCGCGTCACAGCAATCATCTCGCTCAAGCTGGAAAAGGCCGTCGAACCGCTGCCGGCCGATACGACTGCGATCGTGCAATCGGTGTCGACGATCGGGCTGAAGTATCTAGCGCTCGATCGGGGTCATTCCACGCACATGCTCAAGGTGGGCGGAACGATCCCCGTGTCACAGACACGCGAACCGGTCGACATCGATCAATTCTTCGACATGTTCAGCCAGAAGACGCGCAACGCCAACCAAGTGAACCTGACGAGCTTCGGCAATGGCTTCGCCGGACGTGGAATCGGTCTCAACGAAACGATTGCGACGCTGCGACCGCTCGTCACGAACGCGATCCCCGTGCTGCACAACCTTGCCTCACCGCAAACCGGCTTCGGAGAGCTCTTTGTGGCGCTCGATCGCGCCGCCAAAGAAACCGCGCCCGTCGCTACTGAAAACGCTGAACTTTACAGCAATCTCGACACGTTCTTCACCGCTTTCGCCAGTGTCGCCCCATCGCTTGAAGAGACGATTGAAGGCGGCCCGGCTGCGCTGCGCCAGGCGACCCACTCGCTCCCGTTCGAGGCCTCGTTCGTGAACAAGGCCACCGAGTTCATGCATCTCTTGCGTCCGAGCGCCAGCGCGCTACGCACGGTCGCCGCGCCTCTTGGGCATGCCTTTGAAGTGGGCGCTGTCAATGTGCGCGCCGCCACCGCGCTCAACGGTGAGCTCGCAGAAGCCGCGCAGGCGTTCGCGACATTCGCCAAGAACCCGATCGTGATTGCGGGCGTCGAAGATCTGACGCATACGCTTGGCCTTGCCAATCCGCTCGTCGCAGGGCTGGCACCCGCTCAGGCCAACTGCAATTACGTGACACTGACGTTCCGTAACCTTGCAAGCCTGCTCTCGGAGAATATTGGGGTAGGCACGCTCGGAAGAGCCGCGGCTGTGCTCGCGCCGGACGGCCCCAACAATGAGGGATTGCCGGCCTCGGCGCCGGCCAATGGGCCTTCGATAGACCACGAACCTGGTAAGAGCAGCGGCTCGGTGGGCGCGCTTGTCAACAACAACCATCTACATATCAACCCGTATCCGAACGTCGGTGGACCGGGCCAGCCGCTCGAGTGTGAAGCAGGGAATGAGCCATATAGCGTGGGAACGACCGCGATCGGCAACGTGCCCGGAAACGTGGGAACAAACCACGAAGCCACCAAGCGCGAAGAAAACCTCTACGGTGAAAAGTATTCGCCCCAGACGCTCGAAGCCCTCGGCCTGACAACCTCGAAAGGGGCCAAGAAATGAGCGGCGTGCGCTGGTGGAAACGCTATGACGAGATGCCCGTCGTCGAGCTGCAGAAATCAAATCCGGTGCGCTTCGGGCTCATCGTGCTCGTGATCACCGCGATCGTCGTGTATTTCGGCTTCACCAAGCGGGTCCCGTATACGCATGGCTTCCGTCTCAACGCCGTGTTCTCGACCGCTGTCAACATCAGCCCTAAATCGCCGGTGCGGATCGCGGGCGTGGATGTCGGGACGGTAAGATCGGTCAAGCGGGTCGGCAACGCCGGTGTGGTCACGATGGAAATCTCCAATGCCGGCCTACCGATTCACCGCGACGCAACGCTCAAGATCCGCGCGCGGATCTTGCTAGAAGGCAACTGGTTCATTGACCTGCAACCCGGCACGCCGTCGTCTCCCACCGTCTCCTCGGGGTACACGGTCCCCGTAACCCAGACCGCGGATCCAGTCCAGCTCGACCAGGTCCTCGATGCGCTCAATACCGACACGCGCTCCAACCTGCAGACGCTGCTCATCGAATTCGGGTCGACACTGACACGCAAGCCGACCCCTGCGCAAAACGCCGAACAGAACCCTGCGGTGCGTGGGCTAAATGCGGCTCAGGCGATCAAAAAGACCTACTTGGACAGCCCGGAAGCATTGGAGGGCAGCGCGGTCGTCAACCAAGCCCTCGGTGGCGTCGAACAGCACGACCTCTCAAAGACGGTTGCCGGCATCGAGAAACTCACGGCGGCGCTCAACGTCCACGAGCAGCAGCTCGGCGAATGGGTGGGCAACTTCAACACATTCCTCGGTGCGCTTGCCAACCAGTCGACAAGTCTCACCCGCGCGGTCGCCGAGTTGCCCGGGACGCTTCAGAACGCCAACCGCTCCTTCGCCAACTTCAACGCCGCCGCGCCCGCCATCAGGAAATTCTCGCTCGACCTGGTTCCGGGCGTCGAACAGACTCCCTCGGCGATTGCGGCTGCCTTCCCCTGGATTGAACAGACCCAGGCATCGCTTGCTCCTACAGAGCTCGGTGGCGTGGCCAAGGGCCTGAACGAAGCGGCGCCGACAATCGCCGGCTTGCTCGTGCCTCAGCCCGCCTTCTTCAAACAGACGGACCTCTTCTCCAAGTGCCTGAGCAAGATCATCTACCCCGCCGGCAACACAAAGCTGCAGGATGGCCCCAGCACCTCAGGCGTCGAAGCCTATAGGGAATTCTGGTATGCGATGGCGGGCCTCGCCGGCATCGGGCAGAGCTTTGACGGTAACGGCCAGACGACGCGCTTCATGGTCGAGACCGGTAGCCAGACACTGCGTTCGGCGCCCGCTAGCGCGGTTGGTGCACCTACCAGCCGCGAAAAACTGAGACTGCTCGCCCATACCTCCCAGCCTCCACTGGGCACACGTCCCGCGTTCCCCGCCACCGAGCCGCCTTACAAGCCGCTCGTGCCGTGCTACACACAGACGCCGCAGAACTTCAACGGGCCGCTGTCACAGGGCCCGGCCGATGGGAGCGAACAGTGACGCCCGAGCAGGAGCATCAAGGCGAGCGTGGACTACGCGATCAGATCGAGCGCTACCGCACGGCCTTCATCTCGATCGTCGCGATGATCGTGGTCGCGCTGTTCGTCGGCGGCTACATCCTCTCTCACGAGCGCCTCTCGCTGCCGGGGTGGGTGCCCGTGATCGGCAAGAGCTACGTCACGCTCAAGGCCGACTTCCGCACCGCCCAGGCGGTCACGCCTGGACAAGGTCAGTCGGTCACGATCGCGGGAGCCAAGATCGGCGAAATCGCGAGCGTCCAAGCCAATGAAGGCGACGCACTCGTGACGATGAACATCACGCCGAAGTACGCACGCTACATCTACCGCAACGCCACGATGTTGCTGCGCCCCAAGACCGGGCTGAAGGATATGACCGTTGAGGTAGATCCGGGCACCCCGAGCGCCGGGCATGTCCCGAGCGGCTACACCGTGCCACAGTCACAGACGGCGCCAGACGTGAACTTCGAGGAGTTCCTCGCGGCGCTGGACACCGAAACGCGTGGCTACCTGCAGGAGCTCATAGACGGGGCAGGCGAAGGGCTCAAGGGCAACTCGGCGAATCTGTCGGCTGCATTCAAGCGCTTCGACCCGATCTCCCTATATGCGCGCAAGATCACCGCGCAGCTCAAGTTGCGCAACAAGAACATCGAACACGCGATCCACAACTTCCAGCTGTTCGTGAGTGCGCTTGGCAACAAGGACACCGAACTATCCGAGGCGATAAACGCCTCCAATGCGGTCTTCAAGACTTTCTCCGAACAAGACCAGAGCTTCCAGCGGACGCTGCAGCTGCTCCCCGGTACCCTCGCCAAGACCAAGAGCGGCTTGAGCAAGCTGGCGACATCATCCGCCGTGGTAGGCCCCACATTGACCAAGCTCGATCCGTTCGCCAAGGCGCTTGCGCCCGCCCAGGAAGCCTCGCGCTCGCTCTTCAAGGAGAGCACGCCCATCATCAAGAATGAAATCAGGCCATTCGCGCGCAAGATCCTGCCGATCGTCAACCAACTCGAGCCTTCGCTGAAGGAACTCGGCGAAGCTTTCCCGGGGCTGTCCTCGAGCTTCTCGGTGTTCAACGAATTCTTCAACGAGCTGGCATACAATCCCGGCCCCAGTCAGGGTGGCTTCATGTTCTTCGTGGACTGGGCCAGCCACGACCTCAACAGCGTGCTCAGCACCGCCGACGCGCATGGGCCGGTGGGACGCACGGTTGCCTATCTCAACTGCGAAGTGTTGCCGTTGCTAGGGGGCGTGAGCGAAGTCAACGCGACAGTCAAGCTACTCATCGCCCTCTTCAATCCACCTACGACTGCGGAATGCGTCGCGCAAGGATTGGCCGGGGGATCCGGCACCAGCACGGCTGTGGCCGCGGCACGTGCCCGAGCGCACTCGGGCTCGCACAAAGGCTTTACGATGAAGCTACTCGGCTCCCAGCACAGCGCTTTCTCACGTCTGGCCAGCTCGAGCGGAGTGGGTGGCTGAGATGCAGAAGCGCGCGCCAACGCTTGCCAACATCCTCGTGATCGTGTTGTTCGCGCTGAGCTGCTTCGGGCTGCTGCTCTTCCTGTGGGAGTCATTTGGCGGTCCCGTGCCGCTGAAGCCGAAGGGCTATCGCTTCACTATCGCCTTCCCGCGCACCCTTGCGCTCGCCGAACAGTCAGACGTGCGCATCAGTGGCGTCAACGTCGGTCACGTGATCAGCCTCAAATACAACAAGGATGGACTAGCGCACGCCTCGATCGAAATCGCCAGCAAATACGCGCCGATCCGCTCCAATATGCATGCCATCCTGCGCCAGAAGACGCTGCTCGGGGAGACCTACGTGCAGCTCAAGCCCGAGGGTGGGAACGCACCAGTGCTGCCCGACGGGGGTCTGCTATCTGAGGCTCAGGTCGAACCTTCAGTGACCCTCGACGACATCCTCGCCACATTCAACCCGCAGACACGTCAGGCATTCCAAGTATGGATGCAGTCCCTCGCCGAAGGTTTGGGCGGTCGTGGCGAAGAGATCAATTCGTCCTTTGCGGTCATCCAACCGTTCGTCGAAGACGCCAATAAGCTTGTCACCGTCGTCAACTCCCAAGAAGGGGCGCTTACGGCGAGCATCCACAACACCGGCGTAGTGTTCAACGCGCTCACTGCCCGTGAGGGCCAATTCCGCGGCTTCATCTCAAACGGCGAGCGCACGTTCCACGCCGCTGCCGAAGCCAGCCAGGAGTTTGCCCAAGCGTTCCGCGAGCTGCCTGCCTTCCAGCGCAACTCGGAGACTGCGCTGCGCAGCCTCGATGCCTTTGCGACCAACACGAGCCCGCTGCTCGATGAACTGCGTCCTTTCGAGGAAGGGCTCACACCTCTGCTGGAGGCGGTCAAGCCCTTCACTCCGCCATTCAATGCGTTGCTTACGAATCTCGGTCCACTGGCGAAAGCCGCAAAGGTAGGCCTGCCGGACGTCAAGAAGGAGATCGAACTGACGGTCCCATTGCTCGCTGCCACGAGCCCGGTGTTGCACAACCTCAATCCGTTCTTCCAATACGCCAGCGAGTACGTGCCGGAGCTGCAGGCGCTGTTCGCCAACGCTACAGCCGCGACTCAAACTCACGAAAAAAACAAAAACATCCTTGGCGGCCCGCAGCAGCATGTGCTGAAGGCGATGAACGAGCTCACACCGGAAGGCCTCAGTGTCTACCCGCAGCGGATCGGCACGAACCGCGCGAACGCCTACCCGCAACCGGGCGCTTTCCGCTCGCTCGCGAGCGGCTTGCAAGTGTTCAGCAGCGCCTCCTGTGCCAACTCCGCTCCTTCACTGAGCGGTCCGCCACTTGGCACCATCACCGAAGAAACCATCGAACAGCTGATTGGGCTCGAACCGGGCAGCAAGAAGAAAGGCGCCCCGGTGGAAAACCACACTCTTTATGCGCCTGTGGCCAACAATCCGGAAAACCCCACCAACGCGATTCCGGCGCCCGCGTGTAACCAGCAGGCACCTTTCACGTTCAACGGCGAAACAAGCCAGTTCCCGCACGCCACTTCGTCGAAGTAGCAGGCTCTAGAAGTAGCAGGGCCCCAGATCTTCGAGAGCCCGGCAACAGTCCTGTTTGAACTGGCGCTCAGTACTAGGCCCAGTACTAGGCAAGTCCCGCGACCGCAAGCGCACGCTCGTGGTCGAGGTAGGGCAGCAGCGCGAAGTAGGTGAGATCCGCATGAAGTGCGGGCAGCTCCGCGGTATCGCCCTGTAGGACGCGGCGGTGCACGATCGAGGCGATCCCGCCGATGATCGCCTCGGAGGCCTGGGGTGGCAGGTGTCCGGTGTCCAAGGAGTGCGAGCGGCCCTCCTCTATCAAGCCAGTGAACAGCGCTAGCGCCGTGCGGTGGCGCTCGCACGCCGCAGGTCCAGCTCCGAGCATCTCCACGAGCACGACACGCGCTCCATCTGGGTTGCGGGCAAGCGCGTAAAGCAGGTTCTCTAGCGCCAATCGGACTCGCTCAGGCCATGGCGCGGTTTGCTGAAATGTCTCTAATGCCGCGCTTTCGGCGCGACCGACCAGATCGTCGACCGCCTGGATGAAGCAGTCGTGCTTGTCGCGGAAATGCTCGCTGAACACCGCCTCCTGGACGTCGGCGCTCCAAAGCACCCGACTGACGGTGGTGCGGTCATACCCTCGCGAGGCAACTGTCTCGATCATCGCGTTGAGTAGGCGCCGGCGCGGATCGGGCCGGGGCGTGCTCGCAACCGCTCCTCCCAATCCCAGAGATGAGTCCGGTATCGGCCCCGACTCGGCGTCGGAGTGCCTGTGACGAAACATCTTCCTACCTCCCAGCTTCGATAGTAGACCCAACAGCCTCTGTATGTCAAGGGGATGTGTATGGATGGGTACCAGCGTGTACGAGCCGCCGCTTGCCTGAAGGTTGATCGAGTCCCCCCCGATCACTAGTATCTGTGCTGTGGAGAGCGCGGGTGGCACTCACGGGGAGGATTATGGGGAAGGCGAGGAGGCTATAAGCCTCGACGCGCCCGTCGGCGTGGAAGAGGACGGCGAGCACTTCCAGTACCACTCAGGAGCTGGAGATCTCGACCTGGCGGGCGAGGCGACCGATCGCGAGTGGTCGATCCGTTGCGTTGACGTGGTCAAGCGCTTGGCTGGCATTCCGGTCCTCAACGGTCTGAACGTCGCCATTCCCGACGACACGATCACGGTCGTGCTCGGCCCGTCGGGCACGGGCAAGAGTGTTCTCATCAAGCACCTGATCGGGCTGATGTTCCCCGACTCGGGCGACATCCAGGTGCTTGGCAACTCAGTGCCCAAGCTGACGATGCCCAAGCTACTCGAGCTGCGTCGCAGGATCGGCGTGCTCTTCCAGGACGGCGCTCTGTTTGGCTCGATGTCGGTGTTCGACAACGTGGCCTTCCCGTTGCGCCAGCATACCGACATGTCAGAGGGCCAGATTGGCGAGCGGGTGCGCCAACGCCTTATGGATGTGGGCCTCGCCGACGCTATGGACGATGCTCCTTCCCAGCTCTCCGGCGGGATGCGCAAGCGCGCCGGCTTCGCGCGTGCGCTTGTGACCGAACCGGATGTGGTGATCTTCGACGAGCCAGATTCGGGCCTTGACCCGGTGCGCACGGCGCTCTTGTGCGAACTGATCAAGGAGATGCACGAAGCCAACGGTGGCACTTACATCGTGGTGACCCACGACATTGCCTCGGCCCGACGGATCGGCGAGTACATCGCGCTCCTATGGCGAGGGCGGATCGTGGAAGCGGGTGACGCCGAGCGAATGTTCTCCTCAGAGAACCCATTTGTGCGTCAGTTCCTCAGCGGGTCAGCAAGCGGCCCGCTGGGCATGGACTGAGCTTGGCAGGTTGGCGCTTTGGCCGGCGAAGGCTGGCCGGTAAAGGGGCTTGATAGGCCGGTGCTTGGTCGGCAAGGTTTGGTCGCGGTGTGGGTTGGGCGATGTGTGACCGGCGATGCTTGGTCACGATCGAGCACAGCTGGTGAGTCCAACTGTCTGTTGTGGGAGCACCACCATATGCGAACATATGTTCGCATATGGTTATCTGCCTTTACATTCCTCGCTTCGAGCTGACGGTAGTCGCCGGCGGGGCACAGGCTTTGACGGGCAAGGCGCTCGCCCTCGCCCCGATGGCAGGTGCCGAGTTACGAGTGGGGGAGGTGTCGGGAGCGGCTGAGGCATATGGAGTGAGCGCCGGTATGACCCTGGGGGAGGCGCTCGCGCGCTGCCCGGAGCTGGAGCTCGTGCCGAGCGATCCGCTTGCGGTGGCGGAGGCGTGGGAGGGGCTCATTTGCGCTCTGGAAGGCATCGGCGCGGCGGTCGAACCGGCGCGCGAGGGACTCGCCTACTTCGATGCGGACGGGTTGCGTGGGATGTACGGCTCGGACGTGCACACGATCGCGGGGGCGCGCCATGCGCTAGGCAGGCCCGTAAGAATCGGCGTGGGGCCGACTCGCTTTTGCGCACTGGCTGCAGCGCTCGCGACGAGCACCCGTCGCGCAAAGGTCATAGATACGCGGGAGGCACGTCGTTATCTAGCCGCTCGACCGGTGGAGCTGCTCGGCTTTCGCGAGCAGACAGCGGCTCTTGTAGAGCCGCTTGGGCGTTTCGGCGTGCGCACGCTGGGAGAACTACGGAAATTGGGGCGTGACGCGCTTGCGGATCGTTTCGGTGAGCGGGGTGTCATCGCCCATCGGCTAGCGAGCGGTAGCGACGGGCCGCTGGTGCCACGCGGTGTCGAGGAAACGCTCGAGGAGTCTATGGACGTGGGGGACGCTGGCAGTGGCGAGATGTTGCAGCGTGTGCTTGGGGTGTTGGTGGACCAACTGCTCGCGCGTCCCGAGCGCCGTGGTAGGACCTTGCGGGCGGTTGTGCTCTCGGCACGGCTTGTGGAGGGCGGGACATGGCGCGAGCGAGTGGTATTCCGCCAGGCGCTCAGCGACGCTAGGCGGGTTGGGCTTGCGCTGTCCTTGCGCTTGCCCTTGTTGCCTGCGCCCGCCGAGTTGCTATGCCTTGGCGTGGAGCGCTTCGGCCCAGCGGGCGGCAACCGATCGGGTGCCGCCCAGCGCACGCTGCTCGACCAGGACAAGCAGACACGGCGTGGGCGTCTCGAGGAGGCTGTCAGCCAGATGCGCACGATGGCCGGGCACGACGCCGCGCTGCGCGCCGTGTGCATCGATCCGGACTCGCGTGTGCCCGAGCGTCGAGCGGTGCTCACGCCGATACCGGGGTGAGGTGGGATGGAGCGGCGCTCCACGAGCCTGGGTGCTCCGCGTGTCTTGAATCTGCCTCGTGCGGCCCGAGTTCGCTCGCACGAGGCAGTTCCATGCGAGGTGAACGGCGAGCGGGTGGACTCGGTGCGCGAGTCGTGGCTTGTGGAAGATCGCTGGTGGACCGATGATCCCTTGCGCCGCCGCTATTGGGAGCTCGTGAGCGTGCGTGGGCGCAACCTGATCGTCTTCCACGACCTGTGCGTGGACGGCTGGTTCACTCAGGGCTCCTGAGATGGGAGGAACACCGCCTTATGTGGAGCTACATTGCCACTCGGCCTACTCCTTCCTTGACGGAGTATCTCTGCCCGAGGAGCTCGCCCACAGCGCAACAGAGTTGGGGCATATGGCACTTGCGCTTACCGACCACAACTCGGTGTCTGGGTCTATGGAGCTTGCCCAGGTCGCTGGGGACACTGGTGTGCGGGCCATCCATGGAGCGGAGATCGATGTGACTCTGGCCGGCGAGCCGGGCGTGTCTGCGCGCAGACAGGATGGTCGTGGGCGGGAGGGCGTGTCCGGTAGGTCGAGGAGCGACAGCGTGTCCGGTGGGTCGAGGAGCGACATCGACATCCGCCACCTGACGCTGCTCGTGCGCGACGTACGCGGTTGGAGCAACTTGTGTCGGATCCTCACGCACGCCCATGCCCGCACGCGCGATAGCACCGGACGGGAGCGCACAGAGCCATCGGTGGCCCTCCAGACGGTGCTCGACCACGCCGAGGGGCTCGTATGCCTGACCGGTTGCGCCGAGCATGGCGTGCACGACCAGTCAACGGCGCGACGGCTGCTCGACGCGTTCGGGCCGCAGGGGCTGAGGGTAGAGCTGCAACGTCCTTATGCTCGCCACGACCGGGCCCGCAATCGGGCGCTTGTGGCGCTTGCTCGTCGGCTGGAGGTGAGGTGCGTTGCCACGGGGAATGTCCACGCCCACTCACGCTCTCGCGCCGAGCTGCAGGACGCCTTCGTGGCGTTGCGCCATCGTATGACGCTTGACGCTTCTGAGCCGTTGCGCCGCGGCAATCGCACCCATGTGATGAGCACCCCACGGGCGATGGCAGGACGCTTCGTCGACCATCCCTCGGCGGTGCGCGAGACACTGCGCCTTGCCGAGCAGCTGTGCTTCGACTTGACCAAAGATCTCGGATACCGCTACCCGGGTGCGGAGGACGAGAGCACTCCGCGGCGTCTGGCTGAGCTGTGCTGGGCGCGCCTGGAGGATCGCTATGGACAAGAGGCCTTGCGTGCTGGTACGGGCTCGGCGGCAACGGAGGGCGCTACGAGCTCGAGAGAACCGCGAGTTGGGCGAAGCGCACTTGCCATCCGAGCGGAGGCGGAGGCGCGCTTGCAGGAGGAGCTACGCGTAATCGACAACCTCGGCTTGGCGGGCTTCTTCCTACTTCACCACGACATGCTCGAGCTCGCGCGTGAGGTGGCTGTGCAGGTGCGGGGAAGGGACACCGCCCGGGCGCTGCTCGCCCCCGGTCGCGGTCGCGGCTCCTCGGTGTCTTCGATCGTGTGCTACCTGACGGGCCTATCGCACATAGACCCGATCTCAAACGGACTGCTGCTCGGGCGCTTCTTGCATGAGGATCTGCGGGGGTTGCCCGACATCGACCTCGACTTTCCGAGGGATATCCGCGAGGCCCTGATCCCGCGCGTGCACGAGCGCTACGGGCGTGATCGCGCGGCGCTGGTGGCGGCCTTCCCAACCTTCCGGGCACGCGGGGCGATTCGTGAGCTGGGCAAGGTGCTGGGCTTGCCCGCTGGGGAGATCGAGCGCATGGCGCGCACGGCCGATGGCAGGGGGGATGTGGAGCGCGATATCGCCGCTGAGTCGCGCTCCCCGCGCTGGAGCTGGCTGGCGAGTTTGGTGGAGCAGGCTTATCGACTGCCCCGTCATCTCTCCCAGCACTCCGGCGGGATGGTGGTGTCCACCAGGCCGCTGATCGACTGCTGTCCGGTGGTGCCCTCGGCGATGGAGGGCCGGCAGATGGTTCAGTGGGACAAGGATTCTTGCGCGGACGCCGGCTTTCTAAAGATCGACCTGCTCGGGCTGGGGATGCTCTCGGCAGTGGAAGGCTGCGTCGATCTGATCGCAAGCACGCGCGGTGAACGCGTTGACCTGTCGCGGATCCGGTTCGACGATCCCGATACGTTCAAGGCGATTCGCGCTGCGGACACGGTGGGGGTGTTCCAGATCGAGAGTCGCGCTCAAATGCAGTCGCTGCGGCGGACACTCCCGAGCAACCTGGAGGATCTGACGGTGCAGGTAGCGCTGGTTCGTCCCGGGCCGATCCAGGGTGGTGCGATCGATCCTTACATCCAGCGGCGAAAGCTTCTGCGCGAGAACCCCGATTACGAGATCGTCTACGAGCATCCGTCGCTCGAGCCGGTGCTCGAGAGCACGCTTGGCACGATCATCTTCCAGGATCAGGTGATGCAAGTGGCGGAGGCATTCGCGGGCTTCTCACCCGGGGAAGCCGACGGGCTGCGCCGTGCGATGAGCCGTAAGCGCTCCGAGGAGGCAATGAGCTCCCATCGCGAGCGTTTCATCGACGGTGCCATGGGTTATGTGGGTGCCGACACGCGGACGGCGGAACGCGTGTGGGAGATGGTGGCTGGGTTCGCCGGCTTCGGCTTCCCCAAGGCTCACGCGGCTGCCTTTGGCCTGCTCGCCTACCAGTCGACCTGGCTACGGGTCAACTATGGGCCTGAGTTCTTGTGTGCGCTTCTCAACGAGCAGCCGATGGGTTTCTATGCCTCCGACAGTCTTGTGCACGAGGCCCAGCGGCGGGGAATAGATGTGCTAGGACTTGACGTGAACAGCTCGGCGGTGCAGTGCACGGTCGAGGAGATCGTCGAGAGTGCAAGCAAGCAAAACACACGGACGCGAGGAGGAGCGACCGAGAGGGTGGATGTTCCCAGGCTGGGTGTGCGGATCGGCTTGGGCTATGTCAAGGGCGCGGTAGCCGATGAGGTACGTGAGCTCGTGGCCGAGCGGGAACGCAGTGGGCCGTTCCGCGATCTGGGCGATCTCGCCGCGCGTGCCGCCACGCGCCGGGGCACGTTGGAGCAGCTTGCTTGGGCAGGCGCCTGTGACGGTTTGGTGGAGATGGGCGCCGCCCATGTAAAGGCTGGATCGTCGGTAGCAGCTGGGTCGTTGGTAGTAGCTGGATCGTCGGTAATAGCCCCCACGGGGGTATGTGTTGACTTGAAAGCCGATGAGGAGCGCCGGCTCTCCTGCCGGCGTCAGGCGTTGTGGCAGCTGGGGATGGCCTCTTGCGGAGAGGCTGTCGGCGATGCGGTCCAGCTCGCTCTGCCGATCGAGTTGCCCCAAGCTCCTCGCCTGCGCCCGCTCGACCACTGGCAGCGAGTGTTGGCCGACTATGCCACGAGTGGGGTGACTGTGGACGACCACGTTATGGCTGTTTTGCGTCCACGCCTGTCCATCCCGATGCTGGCAACCAGTGCCCATCTGGCACGTCTGCCGCACGGTTGCTCAGTGACGGTGGCTGGCATGACGATCGCTCGGCAGCGACCGGGGACGGCCAAGGGAACGATGTTCCTGTTGTTCGAGGACGAGTGGGGCACCGTCAACCTGGTGGTGTCGGGCGCCGTATACGAGCGTCATCGTGCTCTCGCTCGCGCCGAGCCCCTGCTGCTTGCCCGCGGCCGCCTAGAGCGCTCCTCGGCTGGTGTGCTCAACGTGATCGTGTCCGAGCTGGCAGCGCTCGAGCGCTTCCTCGCCTCGGATGAGGCTCACGATGCGAGGAATGACGCTCGTGTGAGTCCGTTGCCAGGCACCGATCGTGAGTCAGTGGAGGAGCAGCAGGGCGCCACCGAGATGGGAGCGAGCATGCGTGCTGTGGCGCCACCTATTCAGAGCTTCGCCTCGGGCCGGCGGCGGTAGGGCCGAGCGAGAGGCGGTGCGCCTCACAGAACTGCTTGCATCGCTGGAGATCGAGTTGTCTTGCGGGGAGACTAGAACTCGCTGTGAGCGTAGTCTGAGCCGCGTGCACGTGCGACGCTTGCATGGCGGGTAGGTGTGACGCTTGCACGAGCGGGTAGTCTGGGCAGCATGAATTACCGCAAGCTCGGCTCCAGTGGCATCGAGGTCTCTGAGATAAGCCTAGGATCGTGGCTCACCTACTCAGGTGGAGTGGCGCGAGAGCAGGGTGAGGCGTGTGTTCGCGCGGCGTTCGAGGAGGGCATCAACTTCATCGACACCGCCAACGTCTACGGGCGCGGCGCCTCCGAGTCGCTGCTCGGGGAGGTTCTGTCGGGGTATGACCGCTCCTCCTATGTGCTCGCCACGAAGGTGTACTTCCCGATGTCCGACACCGACATGGGCCTATCGGCGGCGCAGATTCATAAGCAGATCGACGCCTCCCTAGAGCGCTTGCGCACCGACTACGTGGATCTCTACCAGTGTCATCGCTATGACGAGAAAACTCCTTTGGAGGAGACGATGGGAGCGCTCACTGAAGTGGTGGCGGCGGGCAAGGCTCGCCACATTGGCTTCAGCGAGTGGCCGGTCGAGAAGATCGAAGAGTCGCTTGCGCTACCGGATGTGGCGCGATGGGTCTCGAGTCAACCTCAGTACTCGATGTTGTGGCGTGCACCGGAGGCAGAGGTGATCCCGCTGTGCGAGCGTGAGGACATATCCCAGATCGTGTGGTCTCCGCTTGGCCAGGGAGTGCTCACCGGCAAGTACCGTCCCGGCGAGCCATCTCCGTCGGACTCGCGCGCCGCGAGCACCGAGATGAGTGGCTTCATCGATCGACTCATCCAGGAGCCGGTACTCGAGGCGGTGCAGCGTCTGCGTCCAGTCGCCGAGGGCGCGGGCCTTACGATGGCCCAGCTGGCGCTCGCTTGGGTGCTGCGTCAGCCCAACCTTGCCTCCGCGATAGTCGGTGCGAGCAGACCCGAGCAAGTGCGCGCGAACGCATCTGCCTCAGGCATAACGCTCGACGCCCAGACGCTCGCCGCGGTGGACGAGGCGCTGGGCGACGTGTTCGTTCGCTGAGTTGCAGTCCTAAGCCTGCTTGACGGCCGATACCTCCACGAGGATCTTCACCTTGTCGCTGACCACAACATTGCCTGAGCCGAGTGCTGCGTTGAACTTCATGCCGTAGTCGCCGCGGCTGATTTGGGTGCTGGCTGACACGCCGACGCGGTTGTTGCCCTGGGGGTCGGTCTCGGTGCCCTCGAATACAGCCTTCAACGTGACCGGAAGTGTGATGCCGTGGATAGTGAGATCCGCGTCGATCTCGAACTCATCCTCGTCGAGCGGGCGGATCGCGGTGGACTGGAAGGCGATCTGGGGAAAGCTCTCGACCTCGAAGAAGTCAGCGGAGCGTAGGTGATCGTCGCGTTGGGGCTCGCGCGTGTCCACGCTTGCGGTCTCGACGGTTCCGTAGGCGCGGGCACCGTTCTCATCCACCTCGAGCGTTCCCTCAAACGCTTTGAACTGTCCCTTGACGGTTGCGATGCCAAGGTGCTTGACGTGGAACTCCACGCTCGAATGGATCGGATCGACCTGCCAGGTACCGGTGGGTAGAGGCGTGGTGGCGGTCGAGCTGGCGAGGGTTGCGGACATCGAGGTCTCCTTTTGGAAGTGGTCTAGGGCGGCAGCACCAACCCAATAATCATTGCACACGCAACCATATCAGGTGCTTGCACACACAATGAACCTCGGCACGGCTATCGCGGCTAAAGACTCTTCATGGCCAAACACGCGACAATAAGCCGATGAACCACCAGCCGAAGCTGATCTTGTTCGATATCGACGGCACCCTGATCGACACCGGTGGGGCAGGTGCTCGCAGTTGGGGGTGGGCGTTTGAGAATCAGTTCAACACGCAGGTAGATATCGCCGAACACTCCACTGCGGGGATGACCGATCCGGCGATCGGGCGTGCCACGTTCAAGCAGGTCTTGGGACGTGAGCCAACAGGCGCTGAGCTCACGCGACTGATGGCTAGCTACCAGGCTGTGCTCCCAGATTATGTGGCGTGCTCGGAGGACTACCGCGTGTTGGAAGGCGTGCAGGGCCTGCTCGAGCAGCTTACCGACGCGGGAATCGCGCTCGGCCTGACCACGGGTGGGCTGGAAGCGGTGGCACACGCCAAGCTTGGACGGGGCCAGCTGAACCATTTCTTCCTCGTCGGTGGCTATGGCTCGGACTCCGAGGATCGAGTGGTGCTCACGCAAGCGGCGGTTGACCGTGGAGCGCGCTTGCTCGGCCACGCGCTCGACCTGCGCGAGGTGTTCGTCGTGGGCGACACCCCCCTTGACATCGCCGCTGCCCAGGGTGTGGGCGCGGTGTCCGTCGGGGTTGCAAGCGGGCGCTATGACGTGGAGGAACTCGAGGCTGTCCACCCAGACCATGTGCTCGCGTCGCTCGCCGAACCGTTCCCCTCGTTTGTCGATTCCTCCTCTGGCAAAAGCGCCTGACGGTCGTGGCCGTTGGGTTCCAACGTGGTTGGCGCCGGGGTGGCCTTTAGCGTTCATCGGCTGTGACGCAGTTGACCGACACGCAGACTGACGCCGCCCTGTCGGTCGCCCAGGTGGCGGGTCGTATCGATGGTGCGCTGCGGCGGCTTGGCGATGGTTGGATCGAGGGAGAGGTCACCTCGATCAGCGTGCACCGCTCATCCGGACATGTGTATCTGACGCTAGCCGACGAGTCCGCGAGTCTGGACGCGTGTATCTGGAAGGGTCGCGTTCAACGCTGTGTCCCACTCCCCGCCCAAGGCGATCTCGTCCAAGCTCATTACGAGCGTGTCGATTTCTATGCCCCCCGCGGCGCCACGAAGCTGATCGTCGACTATGTTCGTCCCACGGGCGACGGCGAGCTGTTGCGCCGCCGTGCCGAGACGTTGCGCCGCCTCCAGGCGGACGGGCTGTGCGACCCCGACAGGCGCAAGTCGTTGCTTGCGTTCCCGCGCCGAGTGGGGGTGATCGCCGCGCGTAACGACGCCAACATCGACGTTATCCAAGCTTTGCGCCGGCGTTTTCCGCCGCAGGACATCGTTTTCTGCTCAGCTTCCGTCCAGGGTGTGCATGCGGTTGGCTCGCTCATCGACGCGCTCGGTCGCCTGCAGGCCACCGAGCGGGTGGATGCGATCGTGATTGCCCGCGGTGGCGGCTCGACGGCCGACTTGCTCGCGTTCGACGATGAGCGTCTCTGCCGGGCAATCTTCGCGTGTGCAGTGCCCGTCATAACGAGCATCGGTCACACCAAGGATCGTCCTAACTGCGATCACGTGGCAGCCGCCTATGCGCCTGTGCCCGCAAAGGCGGCCGAGCTAGCGATCGGCCACTCGGCGGCCGAGCTGCTCGACGAGCTCGATCGCCAAAGCGCGGCGCTTGCGCGCGTGTTCGACCGTCCACGGGCGATGGTGGAGCGGATGGGAGAGCTGTTGCACAGCTCTCGTGTGCGCGTTACGCGCAAGCGTTTGGACCTGATTGCCGCTCTCGACCGCCGCTCGGCCGAAGCGATCCGTGAGTTGCGCCGACGCGTGGTCATGCAGCGCCAGGCCGTCGACCGTGACACAAGCAGGCTTGGCCCCGCCGCAGAGCGCCTGCTCGCGCGGCACGCGGAACGTGTGGCGGCGCTCGGTGCTGTCGTCGACGCGAAGGACTTTCGCCGGAGCGGGTGGGTGATGGCTACCGATGCCGACCGCATGCCCGTCAGGAGCATCTCCGAGCTGCATCCGATGGACGCGCTTTCGTTGAGTTTCGCCGACGGCGAGGCCACCGCCACGATCACTGACGTCACACGAGGGGAGCAACCATGAGCGACACCGCACAGTCGCAGGCCATCATGTTCGAGGCCAGCGAGGGACAGGAGTTGCGTGCCAGCCGGAAAGAGCATGTGCAATCGCGTGAGCAAATCACTTTCGAGCAGGGCTATGAGGAGTTGAAGAACATAGTCAGCCGTCTCGACGACCCCGAGTTGCCTGTACACGAGATGTTCGAGGGTTTCCGTCGCGGCAAGGGCCTCGAGAAGGCGCTACGCGCCTACCTACAGGAGCGCGAGGGCGAGCTTGTCGAGCTCGAAGAGGGCAACAACCTGCCTGAGTTCGAGATTGCCTCACCGTCCGGCGGTCCGGCCGTAGGCCGCTGACGCAGCCGTCCGGCCGGTACGCCAACGCGGACGGCACGATCGGTTGCTAACGAGATCGGGCGATCGGACGCGTTAGCGCGGCTGCACAACAAGTGCCTGAGTTGCTCGGCCGAGCGGGCCGAACTCGTCGTGCAGCACGCTCTCGGCCCAACCGATCCCACCGGGATGAAGCAGCGTGCGCGCGTCCAGGGCGACCCACTCGCCCTGGGGTTGGCGGTCGAGGGAGATTGTGAGATCGGCGTTGATGAACAGGTATTGATCGAACGGCAGCACCGTCGCCACTCCGTTGCCGAAGTCTGAGGTGGCTGCCACACGGGCGAGCGGTGTCGGTGGCTCGTCTGGCAGGAGCGGGTGGCGCAATCGCATCCACACGGTGGCTGCACCGCTTGGTACATGACTGTGGCCGGCGGCGTCCTGCTCGGAGGAATCTCCGTTTGGTTGCTCCTGCTTGGAGAGCTTGCCTGTCAGCGGCTTGCCTCGTATGAAGCGCATCTCCATGGCGGTGGTTGCAAAGCTCCGATGCTCCTCCATGCCGTCGAGCGCGAAGTGCACATGCTCCCCGTCTTGTGCCGGCGCGATCGTTTGCGGCTGCGCGGCGGTGACCTGCGCGAGCGCCATATCCGGCAACTGCTCGGGCGTTGCTACGAGGCGCAACGCTTTTGCACGACACACCGTCACACCATCGGCGCTCAGCTCTGCCTCCAGTGCCTGCACGCGGCGTCCCGGACGCGAGATGCATGTGGTCAGCTTCAACGCAGCCATCGGCACCGGTCGCAGGAATTCAAAGGACAGCCGCGCGAATGGCAGCTCCGCACCGGGCTGCATCCGCTCGAATGCAGCCGCGATCAGCGCCGCGGGGGCACCGCCGTGCAGCGCACGCGGGTCCCACGGGCCGCGCGCGTGCTCGGTTGGCACGACACTATCCCCGTCGGGGATGAAGATGCTCTCGCTCATCGCGGAGATCGTATTCGCGCGATCCTCACCGCGCTGACTGCTGTCGCGCCCGGCGTCATGGGTGGGCCACCCATGTGGCGTGTCCAGGTGCGATCCGGGCGTGCCGATCTTTTTGAAACAGGTTCTAAGCCGGTAGCTGCGTTGCGAAGTCGGCGAGCTTGTCTGGATCGCGCAAGGGCGCGCCGTGGCCGAAGAGTGCGAGCGCGGGACGCAGCGCTGCGACCCTGCGAATCGAGGCCCGGTTGCGCACGGAGTCGACGTTGAACAGCGCCGGTGGCTCGTACAGTCCAGGTATGCCGGTCATCGGGTTCACGTTGTTGAGCACGTCGCCAAGGATCAGCACACGGTCGGACTCGCGCCAGAAGGACACCTCGCCGCGCGTGTGTCCAGGGGTGTCGAGCACGACGAACCCGGCCACCTCGTCGCCCTCGCGCAGCGCGCGTGAGACGGGATGGGGAGGGCCTACCCAATAGCGTTCCTGCACGCGCTTGAGCCATGCGGGCGCCTTCCTGCCGACGACGCTGCCGGCGGTCTCCATCGCCGGCACGTCGTCCTGGCCCACCCACAGCGGTATGCCCAGCCGCTCACACACGACATGGCTGCAGCCCTGATGATCGGGGTGCACGTGCGTGAGCGCGTGCGCCGTCAGCTTCCGACCGGCGATCTGCTTGAAGATGCGTTTCTCGGCTTGGCGAGTAGCCGAGTCGATCAATACGTCGCCCGCGACGTACACGTTGATCGCGTTCGGCGGGAAACCCTTCAACATGTATACGTCCTCGGCGAGCTGCTTCATTTGCGATTTCCCTCCGGCGGTTGATTGAAGCCCGCACCAGAATAGGTGGGCTGTGCTGGTCGACCTCGGACGAGTGCGCTTGGCTCGATAGGAGGCGCGCCGGGTCACGCTCAGTTGCGCGACTGCTCCCACGAGAAGCCGCGCACCGCGAAGTAAACACCGAACACGCCCCACAGCGCGATCACGGCGAGCGCCGACAGATTGTCGCTGAGTCCCTTGCCGGTCACCATCGCCCCCGAGAGTCCGTCGATCAACGGCTTCAATGGCAGCGCTTCGGCGATGTTGCGCACGAACGCCGGCGCGCTAGTGCTATCGAACACGTAGAACGACACGAACACCACCGGTAGGAAGATGGCGTTGACATACGCCGCCGTGGACTCGAAGTTGGGGATGACGTGCGCGAACGCCACGCCCGAGCGCCGCGAAGCACACGACGCCCGCCACCACGAACACCACAAGCTCCGCCCACTCCAGCGGCCAGCCGATCCCGAAGAACAGCCTGCCCGCGACGCGTGATGATCGCGATCTGGAGCGCAGTATTGGTGACCGCGTTGGCAGCCACCCCGCCAAAGTAGGAGATCGTCGGCAGCGGCGTGCCACGGATGCGCTTGAGCACCCCGCGCTCGCGCAAGAACACGATGTTGTAGGCGAGCGCTGTGAACGTCGTCGACATCACGCTCATGCCCGCGATGGCGGGCACCAGCAGGTTGAGGTCGTGTTGTTTGCCGTGCAAGATGACCCCGCCCGCGGTAAGGAACAGCAAGGGCAGCGCGAAGTTGAAGAAGGCGGCGCTTGGGTTGCGCCAGAACATGTGCCGCTCCAGTCGATACTGGCGCCAGCTGAGGACAAGTGCGTCAGACATTGCTTGCCGCCTGCGACTGTGGGTCTGCTCTTGCCCCTGGGTCGGGGTCGGGGTCGGGCTCGGATGTCGGACCGGCCTCGCCCGTTGCAAGATCGCGGTTGGGCGTCGAGCCTGGAGTGGGGTTGGGCGTCGAGCGGGAAGTGGGGTTGGGCGTCGAGCGTGAAGTGGAGTTGGGCGTTGAACCCGGAGTTGGGTCGTCCATCGCGGACGCCGTCAGCTCCAAGTACACGTCCTCGAGTGTTGGACGACCGACGCTCAGCTCCTCCAAGCGCTCGCCGCGGGCGAGCGCCTCGCTTGTGAGCTGTGCGAGCAGGCTCGTTGGGTCGTCGGTCTCGTGCTCCACGACCTCCCCGCTTGCCTGGCGATAGCTCACGCGGTAGTGCGCGGCTCCGGGTGGGTGGGCTCCGGGTGGGTGGGCCTCGGGCGGGTGGGCACTCAATTCTTGCGGCGGGCCGATCGCGAGCACACGACCTTCCTTGACGATCGCCACCCGGTCCGCCAGCGCTTGGGCCTCGTCGAGGTAGTGGGTGGTGAGCAGGATCGTCTTGCCGAGCTCGCGTAGCGAGCGGATCGTCTCCCAAGCCGCGCGTCTGGCCTGCGGGTCGAAGCCGGTGGTGGGCTCGTCGAGGAAGATCAGCTCGGGATCGCCAACGAGCGCCAAAGCAAAGTCCAATCGCCGCAACTGGCCGCCTGAGAGCTTGCGCGTGCGCACGTCTGCCTTCTCCTGCAATCCCATCAGGCTCAGCACCTCCTCGACGTCGCGCGGATGGGGGTAGAAGCTTGCCCAGTGGCGCAGCGCCTCGCGTGGGGTCAGGTGGCTGTAGATGCCACTGCTCTGCAACACGATGCCGATGCGCTTGCGCAGCGCGATCTCGCGCGCGGCGGGATCGTGGCCGAGCACCGACACCTCGCCCGAGCTGCGCTTGCGGTAGCCCTCCAGGATCTCCACGGTCGTGGTCTTGCCCGCGCCGTTGGGCCCGAGCAGCCCAAACACTTCGCCGCTAGCCACCGAGATGTCGATTCCCCGCACCGCCTCGAACTCGCCGTAGCGCTTGTGCAAGTCATGGACTTCGATAGCGGGTTTGCCGGCTGTCACCGGTCAATCCTATTTGCTGCCGTTCGGCACATGTCCAGCTTCTTCGGGTCTCGCCGGCACATATCTAGAATCTTTGAGCCCAGTCGGCGCATGCGCCGACTGGCCGGGGCGCGCATGCGCGCCCCGGAACCGAGTCGTGCATGCACGACTCGAGGCAGCGCCACATGTGGCGCTGCCTACCTACCAATGCACGCCTCGCATCAGGTTCGCCATCGCCAGCTGCTCCAGCGACGCTCGCTCGTCGGTGCCCTTCTCCCCGCGTGAAGCCGCCGAGTCGGGGAACACGCGGTAGGCGAGATGCAGGATGCGATCGACTGTACCCGGTGCCAATGCGTAGAGAACCTCGCCGGTGGTTCCGAGCGTGGTGCCCATGTGCTTGGGGCGGGTGCGCAGCGCTTCGCAAATCATGTCCGCTGCCTGCTCGGGCGTGATCGTGGGGAACGCGTCATACAGTTTCGTGGGCGCAATCATCGGCGTGCGCACCAGTGGCATGTGGATCGTGGTGAACGTCACCCCGTCGCCGATCACCTCGGAGGCCACCACACGCGTGAAGGCGTCGAGCGCCGCCTTGGATGCCACATACGCGGAGAAGCGCGGCGGATTGGTTTGCACCCCGATCGAGGAGATATTCACGATGTGGCCGAAGCCCCGCGCGCGCATCTGCGGGAGCAGCCCGATAATCAGCTTCACCGCCCCGAAGTAGTTGAGCTGCATCGTCCGTTCGAAGTCGTGGAAGCGGTCGTAGCTGAGCGCGATCGAACGGCGGATCGAGCGGCCAGCGTTGTTGACCAGCATGTCGACGTTGCGATGGTCGTCCTTCACGCGCTCGATCAGCCGCTCGATCTCCTCCATGTCGGAGATGTCCGCCGCATACACATACGCCACGCCACCCGCCGCCACGATCTCGGCGCGCACCTCCTCGAGCTTCTCCACGTTGCGCGCCACCAGCAGCGGGATCCCGCCCGCTGCCGCCACCTTCACAGCCGTTGCCCTGCCGATGCCCGAGGAGGCACCGGTGATCAGCACCCGCTTGTCGCGCACCGCCTCGCCGAGCGTGCGTCCGCGGCTGATGCTCGGGTCCATCTCGCGCTCCCAGTAATCCCACAGCTGCACCGCGTACTCGCGCAGTGCCGGGGGGTGCTCGAACTCCGAGCCCGCCAGCGCCCGCTCGGCTTGGCGCGTGTTGAACGTTGGCACGAGGTCGATGTGCTCGAGCACCTCCTTGGGTATCCCCAGCTCGCGTAGCGTCAGCCTGCGCGCCTGGCGCAGCGGCGGTACGCGCATCAGCAGCGAAAGCGGTGCGGTCGGCAAAACGTCGAGCACGCGCTTGTCGATGCTCACCGCAAAGCGCGGCGCACTGCGCGGCGGCCGCGATGTCGTTCATCACCTCGTCCACGCGCTGGCCACCCGGGTATGTGAGGTGGAAGGCTCTTCCGTCGAGGTGCGGCTGGTGGGCGATGTGATCGAGCGCCCCCGCCACCCAGTCCACCGGCACGACGTTCGTCTTGCCGAGGTCAAGTCCCACTAGTGGCATCCACTGCGGCACCATCTGGCGCATTCGTTGGATCGCCTTGAAGAAGTAGTAGGGGCCGTCGATCTTGTCCATCTCGCCGGTCTTTGAGTCGCCCACCACAACCCCCGGCCGATATACCCGCCACGGCACGTGCGTCTGCTCGCGCACGATTCGCTCCGCCTCGAACTTGGTGGCGTGGTAGGGCGAGGGCAGCCGCTGGCCCTCGTCGAAGCAATCCTCGCCAAATTCGCCCTTGTACGCGCCCGCTACCGCGATCGAGGACACGTGGTGCAGGCGTCCCGCCCGCAGCGCCCCCGCCAGTTCCACCGCGTGGTTTGTGCCGCCCACGTTGACCGCCGTATCGAGCTCCACCGACGCGGTCATGTCATACACGGCGGCGAGATGGAAGAAGTGATCGATCGTGCCGTCGAGCTCGGATACCTGCTCATCTGTCAGTCCCAGCAACGGCTGGCGCAGATCCCCGACGACGGGATGAACGCGCCTGCTCACCGTCGCCTCCGAGGCCCTTTCCCAGCGCTCGATCAGCTCGTCCAGGCGTCCGAGCGAGTCTTCGCGCACCAGAACGTGGATCTTGCCCTTGCGCTCCAGCAGTCGCTCCACCAGCCTACGGCCGATGAAGCCGGTTGCTCCTGTCACGAAATAGGCCATGGGGTCTCCTGAAGTTCGATCAGCCGAGGATAAGCCCTAGAGGCAACCCACGCGGGCTTCCGCATGGCGTTACGCGCCCGCGCCCGCTCCGCCACGGCCCTCGCCCGACGCGAAGCGCTGCGCTCCGCTCACCGCGTCGAGGTACACCTCGGGACCGGCCTGCGACTCGAGCGCAAGGCCCTCCTCCAAAGTCATGCCGAGTCCCTCGATCGCCGCGCGCCGGTCGGCGAGCATCGTGCGTTGGGGAAAGCGCGCGAGATTGTTGGCGAGCTCGATCGCCCGCTCCAGATGCGCGCCCTCGGCGACAACCTCGGTGAGCATGCCCATCGCGTGTGCCTCGCTTGCGTCGATGATGCGTCCCGTGAGGATCAGATCGAGCGCCCGTCCCAATCCCACGATGCGCGGCAATCGTTGCGTGCCCCCGTCGATCAACGGCACCCCCCAGCGCCGCTCCGGGTAGCCGAGCTTGGAGTCCGCGGTGGCGATGCGCAGGTCGCACCACAGCGCCAGCTCCAGCCCGCCAGCCAGGGCGAACCCGGAGATCGCCGCGATCGTCGGCTTGGACGGGGTCAGCCGCGTGAAGCCCATCGGGCCCTCCTTCGCCATCAAGCCGCCCCCAAGCGTCTCGATCGCCTTCAGGTCGGCTCCCGCGCAGAACGCCACTCCGCCCGCGCCGCGTGAGCACCATCGCGCGCGCATCCTCTTCGCCCTCGAAGCGCATCGAGCGCCTCGTGCAATGCCACGGCTGTGGGTCCATCCACGGCGTTGCGCCGCTCCGGACGGTCGATGCTCACCACGGCGGCCGCGCCATGGCGCTCATAGCGGACGGGGCGGCTCGTGCGTCCGTGCTCGGAAAGCGGCGCTCGAACCGGCGCCTCAGGCTCGCTCATCGATCCTCGCTTGGGGCGCTACCAGCCGCCGCGCCAGCGGGCGTCGCCGAGTGCGCTTTCTGCGCGGCTTTGCGCGCCTCTTTGCGTTTGTCCAGGCGCCACTGCAGCAGGCTCATCAGAAGCACGAACGTCGGGAAGAAGATGATCAGGACGAAGCCAGCGTTAGTGACCACCTTGTCGTTGGTGGCCCCATAGAAGCCGCGCCCATCGTTGTACGCGAGCGCCGCCGGGGCGAGCACGAGCAGCAACAGCGTCGAGGCGAAAAGGGTGGAGAGCAGGCGGCGCATAGCAACCAGATCCTATCGGAGCGCCCCGCTGGCTTGCTTGCCTGCCCCTCTAAATATGTACTCCCGGCGCACGGTGCTTGCCCGCCGGCGCCCCCTACCATCCTCGACGTGGCTCTCCTGATCGCCTCAGACCTCCGTAAGGACATGGCCGGCAAGCCGCTGCTCGGTGGCGTGTCGTTCAAGCTCGAGCGCCGCGAACGTCTCACGATCGCCGGTCGCAACGGCGCCGGCAAGACCACTCTGCTGCGCATGATCGCCGGCGAGGACACGATCGATCGGGGCGAGCTCAGCGTCGCCAAGGGCGTGCGCATCGCTCTGCACGACCAGCGTCCACCTCGGGAGCGCGCGATGTCCTTGCGCGACTACGTGCTCTCAGGCTGCGTCGAGGAGCTGGCGGTCGAGCGTGAGCTCGCCAAGCTCGAGGGCGAGATGACCAAGGGGCGCAAGCGACACCGCCCTGTTCGACCGCTACGCCCGGGCCCAGGCTCGCCTGGAGTCATACGGCGGCTATCTGTGGCGCGACCGCGCCACTGTCATGACCCACGGCCTTGGTTTCTCAGACGCCGATCTCGATCGCGGCTTGCGACACGTTCTCCGGTGGCCAGCTCACGCGTGCTTCGCTCGCGCGCGCGCTCGCCACCAGCGCCGACGTACTGCTGCTCGACGAGCCCACCAACCACCTCGACATCGAGTCGCTGGAGTGGCTCGAGCAGACGCTCGTCGAGCTTGACGCCGCCGTGATGCTCGTCGCCCACGACCGCTGGTTCCTAGAGGCCGTCGGCACCGCCGTGCTCGAGCTGTATGGCGGGGCGGGTGGGGCTTCATCCCGCTCGCGCTTCTTCGCCGGCACCTGGCATGCTTGGCGGCGCGAGCAAGCCGCCCGCGAGATGGCGCTCGGCAAGGCGATCGACAAGCAACAGGCCGAGATCGCGCGCATGGAGCGCTTCGTCGAGCGCTTCCGCGCCAAGGCCACCAAGGCTCGCCAGGCGCAGTCGCGCGTCAAGCAGCTTGCCAAGATCGAGCGCATCGAGCGCGATCCACGCGACGCCGCCACGCTCGAGTTCGCTTTCAAGGCCCCCGAGCGCAGCGGCCGCGTGATCTTCGAGCTGCAGGACGGGCGTGTCCAGATCGATGGCCCCAACCCCAAAGCCCGGAGGTCGATGGGTATCCGATCGTTCTGCTCGACCACGGCCGAGCTGTGGCTGGAGCGCGGCGAGCACGTCTCCCTGGTGGGCCCCAACGGGGCCGGCAAGACCACCTTGATCGAAACGCTTGCCGGACGGCGCCCGCTCGCCGCCGGCAAGCTCTCCACCGGTCACAACGTGACCGTCGGCTATCTCTCCCAGCACGCCGAGGAGCTGGGCGCCGGCGGCCAGGTGGGTGCGACTCGGGCAGAGCGTGGTCGAGGCCGCGGCGCGCGCCACCGGCCTCACGCCAGGCAAGGCCCGCGCGCTGCTCGGCCGCTTCCTGTTCTCTGGCGAGGACGCCGACAAGCCACTGGAAGGGCTCTCCGGCGGCGAGCGGCGCCGGCTGTCGCTGGCGATCCTGATGAACGGCACCCCCAACCCTCCCAACGTGCTGATCCTCGACGAGCCCACCAACCATCTCGACATCGAGAGCCGTGAGGCGCTGGAGGATGCGCTGCGCGCCTTCGAGGGTGCGCTGCTGCTCGTCTCCCACGACCGCGCCTTGCTCGACGCCGTTGGCACGCGCACCGTCGCCATCGAAGACGGTTCGCTGCGCAGCTTTCTCGGCGGATGGCCGGAGTATGTGCGTGTGCGCGAGGAGCGACTCGCCATGGGTGCCGGCGCGCCCCGAAGTCAAGTGTGTCCAAAGCAAAACGCGCCGAATCAGAGCGGTGCCGAAGCGAAAAGGCGTCGAAGCGAGCCGTACGGCCAGCTAGCAACCGAGAAAATCGTGCCCGCAAGCGCTCAAGCAAGCCGGACGGTCCATCCAAGAATCGCGCTGCGTGAGCAGGCCAAGGCCGAGCAGGCAGTTGAACAGGCCGAGGCCGCACTGCGAGCGCTCGAAGACGAGCTCGCCGACCCGGCGGCGTGGGCGACCAAGTACGAAGCCGCGAAGTCCGAAGCTCGTCACACGGCCGCCAAGCGTGCGGTCGAGGCGGCCTACGAGCGCCTGGAGACACTCGTCGACTGACGAGAACAGGCGCCTGACAAACAGTCGCCAGGCCCGATTAAACCGCCGCCAGATTAAACAGGCGCCGGGGCTCTCTGACCTGAATGACGAGTACCCCGGCGCCTGCCAACCAACCCTCGTTTCGGTCGGGTTAGGACCGAATGGGCTTACGCAGTATAGCGCAAAACAGCTCATGTGGCGAAAACGTTGGATGACTCGCAAGACATCATTCCGGACGTTGCGGGGTTTACACCGCGTGCCTGTCTCCCTGCCACCTCCAATTCCCATGTCACGTATCCGCCGGCGCACGCGAGCAAGACGCATTTGGGACGATTTGGGGCGGATCGACCCGGGTGGTTTGGGGCACATCAACGGGACAGGGGTACAGCCCAACTAGACTGATCCTCCATGGGTAGAGCTCTGTCATGGACCGTTTGAAGATCGCGCGCAACATCGCGATCATCGCCCTGATCGCGGCAGCTGTCGAGTTCCTGCCCGGCGGGGGTCGTGCCGCCGAAGCCTTCGCCGCGCCCTGTGGGTGGTGTTCGCCGCCGGGTTCGCCTTTCTTCGGCTACAGGCTCTATCGCGAACGACGCGTCGATCTGTACGGCCTCGGCGACCGCCACCGGGCGCTGCTCTACAGTGCGCGTCGCCGTCGGCTTCGCCACCGCCGCCGCCCAGCCGCGCATGTGGCAGACCGGCTTCGGCGAGTTCGTGTGGTTCGCGCTCATCGGTCTCGCCGTCTACACGCTGCTTGCCGTCTACCGCTATTCCCGCACCTATTGAGTAGCGCCGAGCAGGGCCGCACCGAGCAAGGAGCAAATCGCGCGGAGCTTCGGCGCGCGAAGCTGGCAGGGTTTCGGCGCGCGCTGCCCGATAAGCCAGGGGTTTATCTCTTTCGTGACGCCAAGGGGCGGGTCATCTATGTCGGCAAGGCCAAGTCGATCCGCAAGCGGGTTGCATCGCACTTCTCCAAGGCCCAGGTTCCATCCAGTCCCGGCCACGCCGAGATGGTGGCAACCGTAGAAGCGATCGAGTGCGTCGTTGTCTCCAGCGAGGCCGAGGCTCTGCTGGCCGAGCAGAGCTTCATCAAGCAGTACCGCCCGCGCTTCAACATCCGTCTGCGTGACGACAAGTCCTACCCGTTCATCGCCATCTCGCTCGACGAGGACTTACCCACGGGTGTATTTCACACGTGAGCGCCACCGCGCCGGCCGTGCCTATTTCGGCCCCTATTCGAGCGCCAAGCGCGTGCGCTCAACACTCGAGGTGCTCGCCAAGGTATTCATGTATCGCTCTTGCACCGGCCCCGAGCCCGGACGGCGCAGCGGTAGCCCATGCCTCGACTATTACATCAAGCGCTGTGAGGCCCCCTGCGTCGGCTATGTCACCAAGGAGGACTACAGGCGCAGCATCGACGGGGTCACCGATTTCCTCTCCGGGCGCTTCACCACGATCGAGCGCGACCTCGAGCAGCGCATGCAAGCCGCATCCGCCTCGCTCGACTACGAGCAGGCGACGCTCGAGCGCAACAGGCTGCGTGCCGTGCGCTCGCTGATGGAGCGTCAGCGCGTCGCCAAGCAGTCGATTGGTACTTTCGACGCGGTCGCGGTGGCGGCCGACGGGCGCGACGCCAACGCCCAGGTCTTCCAGGTGCGCGATGGCATCCTCTCCGACCGTCACTCCTTCTACCTCTCAAACGAGACCGAGCGCGATGTGGGGGAGGTGGCCGAGGAGTTCCTCCTCCAGTACTACGGCGGCCCCACCTCGATTCCCGCTCTGCTCGTCGTCCAACAGGAGCTCGCCGAGCGACCGGTACTAGCCGAAGCCCTCTCCCAACGGCGCGGCGGTCCTGTCGAGCTACGGCCCTCCGAGCGCGGCGACAAGCACCGCATCCTCGAGCTGGCCCAGCGCAATGCATTGCTCGCGCTCGATCAGGAGCGCCTACGCGACGAGCGTCGCCACCAGCACCGCGCCCAGGCGCTCGAACGGCTACAGGTCGCGCTCTCGCTCGATGCGCTCCCGGTGCGGATCGAGTGCTTTGACATCTCCAACCTCGGTGGCACTCACACCGTCGCCTCGATGGTCGTCTTCGAGGCGGGCGCGCCCAAGAAATCCGACTACCGACGCTTCAAGATCCGCACGATTGAAGATCCCGCCCGCCCCGACGACTACGCCTCGATGGCGGAGGTGCTCTCCAGGCGCTTCGCTCGATGGGAGAAGCAGGCCGACTTCTCACCTCACGATCCCGCCCACGACGCCAGCTTCGCGTCGCTGCCCAACCTTGTGGTGATCGACGGTGGCAAGGGCCAGCTAGCCGCGGGCTTGCCCCCGCTCGCGGGCTTCCGTGAGCGCGGCGTAGCAGTGGCTGCACTCGCCAAGCGCATCGAGGAGGTGTTCCTACCCGGTAGCTCCCAGCCGCTACTGCTCGACCACTCGAGCCCCGAGCTACAGCTGCTGCAGCGAATCCGCGACGAGGCCCACCGCTTCGCCATCACCCACCACCGCGCAAAACGCGATGGTGCCATGACCGGCTCGCTGCTGGACGGGCTTCCCGGTATCGGACCGGCCCGCAAGCGTGCCCTCATCAACCATTTCGGCTCGCCCGACGCCATCCTCGCTGCCTCGCGCGAGGAGCTTCAGGGAGTGCCCGGACTGCCAGCCAAGACCGCCCGCGACATCCACGCGCTACTACATCGCGCCGGCTGAGCCGACTCGATCGGCCCTTTCCCCCGACGTAGTCTGCACAATGAAGCGGAGATGGCCGCCGCCAGGCCCGTGCCTCCCCGTTCCGCAAGCGGACCGACCGTAGTGTCGCGTCTGCAGGACCTCGTCATCATCACGGGCTTCTCCGGCGCCGGAAAGTCCACCGCGATGAACGTGTTCGAGGACGCCGGCTACTTCTGCGTCGACAATCTTCCCCCGGAGATGATCCGCTCGCTCGTCGAGCTATTCGTTCATGAGGGCTCCAAGGTGGAGCGCGCCGCGGTTGTCTCCGACGTGCGCGGGGGTGTCTACTTCGAGGCGCTCACAGCGGTGGTTGACGACTTGCAGACGCTAGGCATCACCCATCACGTGCTCTTCCTGGAGGCCGCTGAGCAGACGCTCTCTACGCGCTACAAGGAGACCCGTCGCCGTCATCCGCTCGCGCCTGAGGGCAGCGTCGCCGCCGGCGTCGCCTCCGAGCACGCGCTGCTCGAGCCGCTGCGCTCACGCGCGGACCTCGTGATCGACACGACGGGCATGTCCGCCGCGATGCTGCGCGGTCGCATCGCCGGCGAGCTGTTGCCGCGCCAGAACGCCGGTCGGTTGGCGCTCACGTTCATGAGCTTCGGCTTCAAGCATGGGTCTCCGCGCGAGGAGGACCTTGCCTTTGACGTGCGTTTCCTGCCCAACCCGCACTATGAGAACGACCTGCGCGAGCTCACCGGCCACGACGAGCAGGTCGTCCAGTACATCGCTCGCGATGGGCGCCTGGAAGAGTTCTACTCGCGCCTGCACTCGCTACTGGACTTCCTGCTGCCCGAGTACGTGGCCGAGGGCAAGGCCCACCTAGTGATCGCGATCGGCTGCACCGGCGGTCGCCATCGATCGGTGGCGATCGCCGAGCATCTCGCCGCGCGCTACCACGATTGCGAGGAGCTGACCGTCGCCGTCGCCCACCGCGACATCGACAAGCGCTCGCGCTCTTAGCACTGCGCAAGCGTCCGCTCTGAGAATACGTTGATCGGTTGCCGGGTAGGCGCCTCCTGGGTAGGCGTTTAGGCGGCGGAACGGCCCGCTGATAGCCTTTTCGGCTCAGAGCCGGGCAAAGGAGCGACACTCCTGAGGCCCGGCATTGTTCATTTGACATAGAGGGTGGCGCGGTCGGCCGCAGGCCGACGAGCCGGCCCATCTTCATTTAATTTGCTCAGGAGGCTGTGAATGTCCGTACGCGTGGGAATCAACGGATTCGGCCGCATCGGCCGGAACGTGTTCCGCGCCGCAATGGCTCGGGGGGACGCGGAGGAGATCGAGTGGGTCGCCGTCAACGACCTGACCGACTGTCGCACGCTGGCTCATCTTCTCAAGTACGACTCGATTCTCGGTCCTTATCCGGGCGAGGTGAACATGTCCGACGATCAGACGATCGTGGTCGACGGACACGAGCTAAAGGTGCTCGCCGAGCGCGATCCAGGCGCGCTGCCGTGGGGGTCCCTGGAGGTGGATGTGGTGATCGAGTCCACCGGCCTGTTCACCGACCGCCCCAGCGCTGCCAAGCACCTCGCCGGCGGTGCCAAGAAGGTCGTGATCTCCGCCCCCGCCACCGATCCCGACGTCACGGTCGTGCTCGGCGTCAACTTCGACGAGGCCTACGACCGCGACAAGCACGACGTGATCTCCAACGCCTCCTGTACAACCAACTGTCTGGCTCCTGTCGCCAAGGTGCTGGTCGACACGGTTGGCGTCAAGCACGGCTTGATGACCACGATTCACGCCTACACAGCCGACCAGCGCCTGCAGGATCTCCCCCACAAAGATCTGCGCCGAGCACGCGCAGCCGCGATCAACTTGATCCCGGCGTCAACCGGAGCCGCCAAGGCGATCGGGCTGGTCGTACCGGAGCTGCAGGGCAAGTTGCACGGCTTCGCCGTGCGCGCCCCAGTGCCGACCGGCTCGGTCGTCGATCTGACTGTCGAGTGCGCACGCGAGACGAGCGTCGAGGAGGTCAACGCCGCGCTGAAGGCTGCTTCGGAGAGCGCCCCCTTGCAGGGTCTGCTGGGCTACACGGAGGATCCGATTGTCTCCAGCGATATCGTCAACTCCCCGCTTTCCTCGATCGTGGACTCGCAGCTCACCGCCACGATCGACGGCACAATGTTGAAGGTGGTGGCCTGGTATGACAACGAGTGGGGATACTCCAACCGCGTCGTCGACCTCGTGCAGAAGGTTCTGTGAGCCCGCTCCTCGGTTTTCCGACCGGCTCTTTCACGGATGGTGGAGCGGTGAGGACACGTAAGGGCCCCGCGGACGATGGGGTCGTCACGACGATGGGAGCGCAAAAACGATGAGAAGCATCGACCAGCTCGACGTCCACGGCAAGCGTGTGCTCGTGCGCGTGGACTTCAACGTGCCGCTGTGCAAGGACGAGCACGGCGCGCCCGCGGTTGCCGACGACACGCGCATCGTGCAGGCGCTGCCCACGATCAAAGAGCTGCGCGCGCGCGGCGCGCGCGTGGTGCTCGTGTCGCATCTCGGGCGCCCGGAGGGAAGGCCCGAGGCCGATCTTTCGCTCGCGCCCGTAGCCGAGCGCCTGCGTGAGCTGACAGGGGTGAGCGTGACGCTTGCGCCTGAGGTCGTGGGTCGGCGCGCGCACAAGCTCGCCGAGGAGCTCGGAGACGGCGAGATCCTGCTCTTGGAGAACGTGCGCTTCGAGCCTGGCGAGACCAACAACGATCCCGAGCTTGCCCGCGCGCTGGCCGAGCTCGCCGACGTCTACGTCAACGACGCCTTCGGCGCCGCGCACCGCGCGCACGCAAGCACCGCCGGCGTGGCACATCTGCTGCCGTGTGCGGCGGGACGCCTGCTCGAACGCGAGGTGAGCACGCTGACCGGCATCCTCGAGCATCCCGCACCACCGCTCGTGGCGATCATCGGCGGAGCGAAGGTAGCCGACAAGATCGGCGTGATCGACCGGTTCCTGCAACTGGCCGACGTGGTGATGATCGGCGGCGCGATGTCGTTCCCGTTCCTGTGCGCGCAGGGTCACACGGTCGGCGAGTCGCTGTGCGGCGAGGAGGACACCGAGCACGCCCGCAGGCTGCTCGTGCGGGCCAGCGACACACACTCGCCGCAGCCAGGCCGCGCGCGCTTGCTGGTTCCAAGCGACCTGGTGATCGGCGACCGCCTCGCCGACGACGCCGAGCACCGCGTACTGCACGGGGTTGAGGTGCCGAAGGGTTGTATGGGGCTTGACATAGGACCCGCCACGGTCGAGCGCTACAGCGCCGAGATCGCGCGGGCGGGCACCGTCTTCTGGAACGGTCCCATGGGTGCCTTCGAGTACGAGCCGTTCGCGCAGGGAACGCGTGCGATCGCCCAGGCCGTCGCCCGTGCGTCGGGTGTGACGGTCGTCGGCGGCGGCGACTCGGCCGCCGCGCTGGCCGACTTCGGCCTGGAGGACACGGTCGATCACCTCTCGACCGGCGGCGGCGCGACGCTAGAGCTGGTCGAGGGACGTACTTTGCCTGGAGTTCAGGCGCTCGAGGGCGCAGGAATCGCCTGATGGCCGGCGAGCGCCGTCCGCTGATCGCGGGCAACTGGAAGATGTACAAGACCGAGGAGCAGGCCGAGGAATATATCCAAGCTCTGTTGCCACGGGTGTCCTCGGTGAGCGCGGTGGACATCGCTGTGTGCGTGCCGTTCACCGATCTGCGCGCCATGGTTGACAGCGCGCGTGGGTCGCGCGTTGAGGTGTACGCCCAGAACATGCACTATGAGTCCGAGGGTGCGTTCACCGGGGAGGTGTCCGCGCCGATGCTCTCAGAGCTCGACGTAGCCGGCGTGGTGCTCGGACACTCCGAGCGGCGTGAGTTGTTCGGCGAGACCGACAAGGCGTTGGCGCTGAAGGTTCCCGCCGCGCTCGCTGCCGGCCTGGCGCCGATCTTGTGCGTGGGGGAGAGCGAGACCGAGCGCGACGAGGGCGACACCGAGCGCAAGCTGCGCCATCAGATCGGCGAGGACCTCGCTGGCGTACCGGACGAGCGCATAGCGGAGGTGACAATCGCGTATGAGCCCATCTGGGCAATCGGTACCGGCTTGGTGGCCACTCCCGAGCAGGCCCAGGATGCGATCGCGTTCGTCAGAGCGCTCGTCGGCGGGCGCTCCCCCGAGGTGGCAGAGCGCGTGCGCATCCTCTACGGCGGATCGGTCAAGCCCGAGAACGCCGCCGAGCTATTCGCGCTGCCCGACGTGGACGGCGCCCTTGTGGGCGGTGCCTCGCTGCAGGCCGAGTCGTTCGCCGCGATTGTGGCAGCCGCCCAGCAATGAGCGTCTCGGTGGGTTCGCGAGCGGCGAAGGTGCCGTGCGTGTGCCTGGTAGTGCTCGACGGATGGGGCCTTGCCGCGCCTGGCCCCGGCAACGCCATCGCGCTCGCGCGCACGCCAGTCTTCGACGAGTTGTGGAACACCTGCCCTCACACCACGCTCACCGCTTGCGGTCCCGCCGTAGGTCTGCCCGAAGGTCAGATGGGCAACTCCGAGGTCGGCCACCTCAACCTCGGTGCGGGCGCTGTCGTCAAGCAGGACTTGGTGCGCATCGATGAGGCCATCGTCGACGGCTCGCTCGCTGAGAACCCGGTGCTGCGCGGCGCATTCGCACCCCCGCGTATCCACCTGCTCGGGCTCGTCTCCGACGGCGGCGTGCACTCTTCGCTCGAGCACCTGCACGCGCTGATCGCGCTCGCGGGTGAGATAGCGCCGACGGCCGACCTCGTGGTGCACGCGTTCACCGACGGACGCGACACGCTTCCCCACGCCGGCGTCGACTATCTCGCCGAGCTCGATCGTACCTCCGGTGTGCGCGTGGGGTCGGTAATCGGGCGCTACTGGGCGATGGACCGCGACCGTCGCTGGGAGCGCACGCAGCGCGCCTACGACATGCTCGTGCACGGTCGTGCTCCAAACCACGCCTCCAGCGGCGAGCAGGCCGTACGCGATGCCTATGAGCGGGAGGAGACCGACGAGTTCATCGAGCCCACCCGTGTCGGTGGGGAGGCGTGCATCCGTCCGGGTGACAGCGTCTTGTGCTTCAACTTCCGTCCCGACCGCATGCGCGAGCTCGTCAGGGCGCTAGCCGAGCCCGGCTTCGGCGAGGGCACGGGACATGGCGCTGCCCACGCCGGGGGTGCCGAAGCCGAGTCGCGGTCAGAGGCCGCGGAGCTGCCGGGCTGGGAGGGTCGTGGCGGCGCGCCGCCGGTGAGCCGCCTGGCGACGCTCACCGAGTACGAGGAGGGCTGGCCCTACCCGGTCGCGTTCGCACCCCAACATCCCGAGACCACGCTCTCGCAAGTGATCGCTGGCAGCGGCGCTCGCCAGCTGCACGTGGCCGAGACCGAGAAGTATCCGCACGTCACCTATTTCTTCAACGGTGGCGAGGAGACCCCCTGTGAGGGGGAGCGGCGCGAGCTCGTGGCTTCTCCGCGGGACGTGCCCACCTATGACCACAAGCCGCAGATGAGCGCCCGCGAGGCCGCCGCGGCGTTCGTCGGAGCATGGCGCGAGGACCATGCGGGTGAGCTTCGCTTTGGGGTGATCAACTTTGCCAACGCCGACATGGTTGGCCACACCGGCGTGATTCCCGCCGCCGTGACCGCTGTGGAGACGGTCGACGAGTGTCTTGGGAAGGTGATCGAGGCCGTCCGCGAGAGCGGCGGGGTGTGTGTGGTGTGCGCCGATCACGGCAACGCCGACCACATGCTCGAGCCCGACGGTAGCCCCAACACAGCTCATTCGCTCAACCCGGTGCCATTGATCGTTACCTACCCAGGCGTCGAGTTGCGTGCGCATGGCGGTATCCTCGCGGACGTAGCGCCGACGGTGCTCGACCTGCTCGCGATCGCCCAGCCAGCTCAGATGACCGGAAAGTCGCTGATCGAAAGCTAGGGCTCACGAGCCCGAGAGGAGACACAATGGACACAGACACGCCCAGCTCGCTCCCCGAGAACCCGCTTGAAGAGCCGCGCCGCAACGGGAGGCGATCGCGGCTACTGCTGGGTATCGCCTTCGTCGGCGCTGGCATCAACCACTTCGCCACGCCACACCACTATGAACGGATCGTGCCCCCGAGCCTCAGAGGACGCGCACGCAGTGTGGTTGCGGTGAGCGGTGTAGCGGAGGTCGCCGGTGGACTGGGCGTGCTGCTGCCATGGACGCGTCGTCCAGCGGGTCTTGGCCTGATCGCGTTGCTCGCCGCCGTATTCCCCTCGAACCTCTATATGGCACGGGCTCCCGAGCACTTCCCCAAGATTCCGCGCTGGGCACTTTACGCTCGCCTGCCGCTGCAACCGCTGATGATGTGGTGGGCTTGGAAGGCCACCAGGAGCACGAGCTGAGCGCCTGCTTGGCGCCTAGTTGACAGGGATTCCGGTGTCCGACGCTGCTATGTTCGACTAAGCAACTCATCGTTCCGATCGTCACCTATGTCCACCGCAACAGCCACCGCGACCGTCCTGAAGCTCCCCCCAGGTGAGGAGCAGGGTCTCGGAGAATCGGACAGCCTCAGCGACGCAGAGCTTCGCGCCTGGCGCGGTTTGCTACGTGCTCACGCCTCGCTTGCCAAGCGCCTGGAGAGCCGCCTCGAGCGTGAGCACGGGCTACAGCTCAGCTCCTATGAGGTGCTCCAGCACTTGATCGATGCCCCGGGCGGGCGGATGCGCATGTGCGATCTCGCCGAGCAGGCCCAGCTCTCGCGCAGTGGCCTCACGCGTCTGGTGGACCGACTGGAGCGCGACGAGCTGCTCGGGCGCTGCACCTGCGAACACGACGCCCGCGGTGCCTATGCGTGTCTCACCGATCGAGGCCGCGAACGACTCGACGCCGCTCGCGGTACCCATCGTGCGGTTGTGCGCGAGCACTTTCTCTCGCACTTCTCCGAGCGTGAGCTAGAGACGCTCGGGAGTATGTGGGAGCGGGTCACCGCAGGCTGTTGCGGCGGCGCCTGATCCAGCGCCTCACTTAGTAGACCTCTCAATCTCCGACGCGGAGACGCCCGACTCTAGCTTGCGCGACCAAAGTCCGCTGCAAGCTATAGACGTCCGCGGCGGTGGGCCACGAGAAAGACGGTGGCGGCCACCAGTAGCGCCGCGATCCCGTACAGGCCGAACGCTTGCACTGCGTTGCCAGCGGCGTCGCCGAGGAAGTAGGCAAGCAGGCCAATCGCCGTTGCCCAGCAGATCCCTCCGAGCGCGTTCCACAGAAAGAACGAGCGCCAGCGCATGTGTGTGGCACCCGCCAACCACGATGCCCACACGCGCAAGCCCAAGATAAAGCGTCCGAAGAACACCGCCTTGGGACCGTGGCGCTCGAAGAATGGCTCTCCGGTTATGAGTACCTGTCGGCGCTGGCGCTCAAAGCGTCCCGGTCGCTCCAGCAGCCATCGCCCACCCTTGTGGCCGATCTGATAGCCGATGTTGTCACCCACGATCGCCGCCACGGCGGCGATCGGGATCACGAGCTCTATGTGGAGCTTGCCCTGGCTGGCCAGCACAGACGCCGCGATCAGGCCCGTCTCTCCCGGTATCGGTAGGCCGCTCGACTCGGCCATCACGACCAGGAACAGCAACGGATAGCCGAAGACCTGGACAAGGTGGGTGACGTTTATGAGGGCGGCGAGCATGGTCAAGGAGCCTGCGTGCACGGCTTGGGCCCATGCGGACACTAGGATGCCCGATCGTGGCCCTCACCATCGAAGTGCGCGACGGCGCCACTAATGCCCGCGCCGGACGGCTGCGCACCGCCCACGGCGATGTTCGCACACCGGCCTTCACGCCACTTGCCACCAAGGCCACCGTCAAGGGACTGTTGCCTGTAGAGGTCAAGGATCTCGGCTACGACATGGTGCTGGGCAACACGTTTCACCTGATGCTCAACCCCGGTGCTGAGTTGATCGAGCGCTTCGGCGGACTGCACCGGTTCATGGACTGGGACGGGCCGATCGTCACCGACTCCGGCGGCTTTCAGGTGTTCTCGATGGGCCACGGAACGGTCGCCGATGAGATCAAGTCTCGCTCATCTCGCGTGCTGGCCGATCGGCGATCCAGTCGGTCGACGGTCGGCGGTGAGGCAACCAGGCGGGAGGGAGCGATCCTCTCGATCGAGGAGCAGGGCGTGCGCTTCCGCTCCTACGTGGACGGCTCCGAGCGTTTTCTCGCTCCGGAGGACTCGATGGCGGTACAGGCCGCACTTCACTCGGATATCGCACTCGTGTTCGATGAGTGCACCCCCTTTCACGTAGACCGCGGCTACACCGAGCGCTCCACCGAGCGCACCCATCGTTGGCTGAGAGCGATGTCTGGATTGGCACGCCGAGCACGGGCCGAGCGACCAGCTCGTCTACGGGATCGTGCAGGGTGGTGTGTACGAGGACATGCGCCGCGCCTCCGCCCGCACGGTGGTCTCGAGCGGCTGCGACGGCGTGGCGATCGGGGGCTCGCTCGGCGCCGAGAAGGCGCAGATGTACGAGGTCGTCGGCTATGCCGTCGCCGAGCTGGGGGGCGAGCACGAGCGGCTACCGCGACACCTGCTCGGGATCGGCGATGTGGACGATCTGATCCGCGGTGTCGAGCTGGGTATCGACACGTTCGATTGCGCGATGCCAACTCGTCTAGGGCGCCATGGCACCGCGCTCGTCCCCGACCCGAGTACACGCTGGCGGGTCGATTTGACCAAAAGCGAGTGGCGCAGCTCCGAGCAGCCGTTGATGGAGGGCTGCGCCTGTCACGCCTGCAAACGCGGGCTTTCGCGCGCCTACCTCTCCTACCTGGTGCGCTCTGGCGAGCTGACTGGGATGCGGCTACTCACCGAACACAATCTCGCGTTTCTTGCACGCCTGATGGCCGATCTGCGCCAGGGAATTCTTGACGGACGGCTGGCTGAGGTGGCGAATTCGCTACGCGGCACCGAGTACCGTCCCAAGCCTTCTCTACGCTGACAATTGTGTTCCGGTGTGGTGTAAGGGCAACATGGGTGACCGTCACTCGCCAGCTGTCGGTTCGAGTCCGGCCGCCGGAGCCATTGGTTGAAAGGCGACGGTGGAGGCTGCTAGTCTGCGGGGACGAGTGACGGTCGCCCCGCCCGAAAGGGCGGCAGTTCTTACCGAGAGGCCCGCGCAAGCGGGCCTCTCGCCTTTCTCGGATTTCTCTACTTCGTGTTTTCCTCGACGAGCTGCTTGAGCGCTTCGGCGGATTCCTGGGCGTCGTTCGTAGACGACGTTGCGCAACGTGATCTTCGTGGACGGCGGGGGAGCTCAATACGACGATCGCCGCGATCACGCCGCCGAGTGCCAGCAGCGCCAGCACGGCGATCCCGAGCCGGCGCAGGCCGGCGCCACGGCGTCGCGCCGGCGCTGTCGCAACGACGGGTGGGGCCTCGCGCGCGGGACCGCGGCGCGGCTGGCGCGGGACCACCGCTCCGCGTGGGCTTGGGCTTGCTTGCGTGCGTGTAGCGCTCGCGAGGACGCTTGTGGCCTCGGTGGCGGGCGCCACGCGTGCGCTACCGCGATGCCCGGCGGGGGAGATGCCGAGCGCACCGTCGTTGATCGCGCGTCCCATCTCTCGCGCGCTCTCGTAGCGGTCGCGGGGATCGAGCGAGAGCGCTATCGCTACCGCCTCGGCAAGCTCGGGCGTGACGGCCGCCACGAGCGAGTCGAGCATCGCGGGCTCTTCCTGCTGCTGTTTGAGCGCCAGCTCGGTGAGCGAGGCGGCTTCGTAGGGCAGGCGGCCTGAGATCAGCTGGTAGGTGACCACGCCGAGCGCATACAGGTCGGCACGTGGGCCGGCTTCCTCGCCGCGGGCCTGCTCGGGCGCGAGATAGGCGGCGGTGCCGAGCACCGAGCCCACCTGGGTGATGCTCGACTGCTCGGTGGCCTTGGCGATGCCGAAGTCGGCGAGCTTGACCTCTCCGTCGCGGGAGCGCAGCAGGTTGCCGGGCTTGACGTCGCGGTGTACCACGCCATGGCGGTGGGCGTAGTGCAGGCCCTCGCAGGCCTGTTCGATGATCGCGACCGCTTCGTCGACCTCGATCCAGCCGTCGTCTCGCAGGATCTCCGCGCAGGATGAGCCCTCGATGTACTCCATCACGATGAAGTACTGCCCGGTGCGCTCGTCCTGGCCGGAGTCGAACACCTGCACGATATTGGGGTGGATCAGTCGTGCCGCTGCCTGCGCCTCGCGCTGGAAGCGCGAGACGAACGTCGGGATCCTCGGCGAGGTGCTCGGCGAGCAGCTTGACCGCCACGCGGCGCTCCAGGCGCTTGTCGAAGGCGAGGTGCACGGTGGACATGCCGCCGAAGCCGAGCCTGCTTCGAGCTGGTAGCGCCCGGCGATCTCAGGGTCGCTCACTGGCCGTCCCCCGCGTTTGCTCCACCGGAGCCCGACGCACCGTTACCGGCGTCTTCTTTGCCAACGCCCGCGCCCGCACCGTGTTCGCCAACGCCGTTTCCCCCGCGCCATGTTCGCCCGCACCGTGTTCGCCCGCGCCGTGTTCGCCAACTCCGTGTTCGCCCGAGCCTTCTTCAGGAGCTTCCACGCCCCCGCCAGGGTTCTGGGGTGTGCTGGTGGTGGGTGTCGTCTGGGTGCTCGGTGGAGTGGTCGTGGTGGTGCTCGGGGTGGAGGTGGTCGTCGTTTCGGTGCTCGTCGTGCCGCTCGTCGTGGGAGTCTGCTCGTCTGACTGCTGCTCGTCGAAGTTGACGTGACCGCCGGCTGCACGCACATTCCAGCGCCTGTTTGCGCAGGTGTTCGATGCCCTTCTGCAAGCCGTGCGTGCAAGCCCCTGTCGACGGTTGCTGGGAGCGCGAGGAAGTCCTGCTCGGTCTTGCCGAGCGCCGATTCGGTCGCTGAGCAGCTGCCGTTCCCCGATTCGGCTGCCCTGGGCGACCGCTTCGAAGTCGTTCTGTAGGGGCCCCGCGTTGGCGCTTGGGATCAAGCCGGTGCCAGAGCTTCCGCAGGACACCAACAGGGCCGTGGCGACGCCGAGCAGTGCCACCACGGCGAGGCGGATGAGCGTTCGCATGTTCACTGACCGTACTCCAGGCGCTCCGCGAGCGAGTTTGGCAGGCGCGCCGCCTTGATGGCCGCGGCGGCGCCGGCGACATCGTAGGTGGTGCGCCGGTAGGAAGCTTCGTACCCGTCCAGGTCCAGCAGCAACCATGCGGCTCGTCGGGTCGCCGTCGCGCGGCTGCCCGACGCTTCCCGGGTTGATCATCCATTCACCGCTGGACAGGTCGAGCTCGGTGCCCTCGCGACATGGTTCCCCGGTTGCCGCCTCGCCCTCCTGGCGCATGAAGGACGAGGCGACGTGAGAATGACCGATCAGGCAGATCCGGTTGGGCTCGCGATCCAGGCACAGCTCCGCGAGCAGCGCCGAGAGCACGTACTCCCACACGGGGTCGCGCGGGCTGGCGTGATAGAGCCCGATCGGGCCATCCTTTGGTTCTCCTGCCCCTGTGGTCGCAGGCCGGCGAGGAACGATCGGTTCGCCGGCGCGATCACATCGCGCGTCCACTGTGCCGCGATGCTCGCGCCGCGCGAGAACTCATCCAACGGCAGCTCCCCGACGACCGCCATGTCGTGGTTGCCGGCAAGGCACACGGCCACATGACGACGGGCGAGCTCCACGCAGGCGTCTGGGTCGGCGCCGTAGCCGACGATGTCTCCGAGGCACCACAGCTCGGAGGCGTCGCTGTCGGCGACCGCCTCGAGCACCGCTTCGAACGCCTGCCGGTTTGAGTGGATGTCCGAGACGACCGCGACCTTCATCCTCCACAACCCCTCAAAGCGCGGGCACTACTCGTCGGATTCCCCGGCCTCGGCGCCGCCATACTCAGGCAGGTTCTTGATGCCCTCGCGAGTGCGCCACTTCGAGTAGTTGTCCTCCATCGCGTCGATCAGCTCGCGCATGAAGCGGGGTGAGAGGTTCACACGCGATACGACCACGCCTGGAACCTCCTCGGACTCGACCTCATGGTCGACCCTTGCGAAGGTCACCGTGAACTCGTAGTCGGAGTGGCTCACGTTCGCGAAGTTCGCGTATACGCCGCCCATGATCTCGGGGGAGAGATGAATGTTTATGTGGCGCTCTGCGCCTGGGTTCTCGTCGTTCACGAATCTAGTATCGCAACCTGTGCGGGGGACCGCCGCATAAGATCCTCGCCGGTGAGCCCTACCACTACTGAGACAGGCCTGCGCGAGACGGTGCTCGCCCTCGCTGGGGAGCTCACCGGTGGCGCGAGCTCCCATCGGGCGATCACGCTCGAGCGTCCGCCGCGGGCTGACTTCGGCGACTACTCCACGAACGCTGCGCTGCTGCTCGCGCCAGCCGCGGTGCCCCGCCGCGTGAGCTGGCCCAGCAGCTCGGTAACTCGTTGGTGCAGCGACTCGGCGAGCAGCTGGAGCGCTTCGAGGTGGCGGGGCCCGGCTTCTTGAACCTGTTCCTATCCGATGGCTGGCACCGAGGCGCACTCGCCCAGGTGTTGCGGCGGGCGAGAGCTTCGGCCGGGGCGGAGCGCCCGTCCACGAGCGGATCATCGTCGAGTTCGTCTCGGCCAATCCAACCGGTCCGATGCACGTCGGTCACGCCCGCAACGCCGCCTATGGCGATGCGCTGGCGCGCGTGCTCGCCTTCCATGGCCATCAGGTGGAGCGCGAGTTCTATGTCAACGACGCGGGCTCCCAGGTGCTCAAGCTCGGCGAGTCGATACAGGCGCTTGCGCGTGGGGATGAAGTCCCCGAGGACGGCTACCACGGCGACTACGTCGTTCCGCTTGTGGCGAGGTCGAGCGCGAGATCGTCGATGGGTCCGGCGCCGCACAACTCGAGCCAGGTGAGCTTGGCGCAGCGGCGGTAAGGGTGATGGTTGGGCGCATGCAGTCCTCGTTGGGAGCGTTTCGTGTGCAGAGCTTCGATCACTGGGCCTACGAGAGCGCGTTGCACGAGCCGCGCGAGGACCTCCGCGATACCGACGGTAGACACGTGAGTCCCGTCGAGCACGCGCTCAGCCTGCTGGAGGAGCGAGGGCACACCTATCGCAGTGAGGGTGCCCTGTGGCTGCGCACCACCGATTACGGCGACGACAAGGATCGGGTGCTGGTGCGCTCGAGCGGCGAGCACACCTACTTTGCCTCAGACATCGCCTATCACCAGGACAAGCGCGAGCGCGGCTTTGACCGTCAGATCGACGTGTGGGGTGCCGATCACCACGGCTATGTAGCGCGCATGAAGGCCGCCTATGAGGCACTCGGCGGCGATCCCGAGCATCTGGAGATGCTGATCATGCAGCTCGTTCATCTCGTGCGTCGCGGTGAGCGCGCCCAGATGTCCAAGCGTGCGGGCGAATTCGTGACACTCGAGGATCTGTTGCGCGAGATCGGCGTGGACGCCGCTCGCTGGTTCCTGCTGTCGCGCTCGCACGACACCACGATCGATCTCGATCTCGATCTCGCCCGCGAACAGTCCAGCGAGAACCCCGTGTACTACGTGCAATACGCGCACGCGCGAATCGCCTCGATGCTGGCAAAGGCCGACGGGGATCTACTCGGACGGGCGACCCAGGTCATCGCCGAAGGGGGCGAGCCGCTGCACGACGCCGAGCGCACGCTGATCAAGAAGCTGCTTGCCTTCCCCGGCGAAGTACGCGAGGCAGCCGCACGTCGTGCCCCGCACCGCATAGCCGCCTATGCGCTCGAGCTGGCACAGCAGTTCACGGCGTTCTACCGCGACTGCCGCGTGCTTGGTGCTGAGTCAGCGGCGCTGGAATCCCAGCGCTTGGCGCTGTGTATAGCCTCGCGACAGACGATCGCTCGATCGCTCGATTTGCTTGGAGTGGACGCGCCCGCCGAGATGTGAGCGCCCGCCGAGATGTGAGCGTCAGTCGAGATGTGAGCGTCAGTCGAAGCGCTCGAGGTCTGCGTCCAGGCGTGTCGCGTCGCTGGGGCTGAGCTGAGGAGCGCTTGCCGTCCTCGCCGCCTGGGCGCGTGCATGGCGGCGCCAGCTCGGGAGTAGCAACGCGAGCAGGCCGATCAGCGCGAGTACAACCGCAACCGGCACGAGATACGCCGCTAGGTCGAAGCCTTTGGCGCTCGGCAAAGCCAGCACCGATGGCCCGTACTGTGCCACCAGCGCATTCTTGATTTGTGCTTCTGTTTGGCCTTCGGCGATCAGACCGCGAATGAACGCTCGCTCACGCTGTGACTGTGGCGATTCCGCCACGTTCAACGGGATCTTGCACGTCACGCACATCACCTGGCGTTCGATCAGCGGCATGCTCGTGCGTGGGGTGATGGCAGCGTTCGCGCTCGCGCCGCCTAGCGCTGGTGCGAGCGCAAACGCCACCACAAGAACACACAGCCAGGCGGGCATATCGCGGTTGGCGCTCGCAACCGGTCTCACCACGATGTGTTGGAACCCCTGCCAGGCGCTCATGCTCTCTCCGCCAATGCTATGGCCTGGTCCAGCCACGCTTCGTCGATTTCCCCGCGGGAGATCGCCACGATATGGCCGTAGCGGTCGATCACGAAGGTCTCGGGTACTTGGATGGTGCCATACGCTTGGGCGAATTCGTCCGTTGTGTCACGCAGGCTCGGGTAGGTGATCCGATACTGCTTGACGAAGCCGAGCGAATCCGGCGAGGAGTCGCGATAGGTCACCCCAAGCACCGTGCCTCCGTGGCGCGATAGCGCGTGTTGGGCTCGCTCCAGGATGGATGCCTCTTCCTGGCAGGGGATGCACCACGAGGCCCAGAAGTTCAATACAACCACCCCGCCGCGATGGGAGATGAGCGAGCTGGTGCCAGCTCCGGCTAGCAGCGGTAGTCGGGTCCTCGCCGCCGGCGCCACGGGTCGCTCACCGTGCGCCACCGCTTCGTCGAGCGTGCGCGCTGGCGAGAGAGCCAACACGCCATACACGAGCAGACCCACTAGCGCTGCGCCCGCCAATCCGACGAGCAGTGGCATGTACAGACGTTTTCCCACGGGTAGGAAGGGTAGTCGCCCCGGCGGCGTAATATCTGCGCTAGCGCGGTGGTAGCTCAGTTGGTAGAGCGCGAGCTTCCCAAGCTCGAGGTCGCGGGTTCGAGGCCCGTCCGCCGCTTGAGGTCAAGTGCCCCAACGCGCCTGCTGTGAGGCTGGTCTTCGACGGTCCCTGCTTCGCGATCGTGGGCGATGGCTTTCGGCAGTACCCGCGGTCTGGGCCGCAACGGAAAACGAGAAGGAGGATCGAGATGGCGAGGATCGTGGTAAGCGAGTTCGTCTCGCTGGACGGAGTGATGGAGGCACCGGGTGGCGGCGAGGGCTTCAAGCATGCGGGTTGGACATTTGAGATCCCGCGTGGGCCGGAGGGCGACAAGTTCAAGCTTGAGGAGACGCTTGGAGCCGAGGGGCTGCTCCTAGGCCGCGTGACCTACGAAGGCTTCGCCGCCGCGTGGCCATCGATGGAGGGTGAGTTCGCCGACAAGTTCAACGGCATGCCCAAGTACGTGGTCTCCTCTTCCCTCAGCGACCCCGAGTGGAACAACTCGATCGTGCTCAAAGGCGATTTGGCGGAGGAGGTCTCCAAGCTCAAAGAGGGCTCGGATGGGGAGATCGTCGTGCACGGCAGCGGTCAGCTCGTGCGGGGGCTGCTCGAGCACGATCTCGTGGACGAGCTGCGCTTGATGGTCTTCCCGGTGCTCCTGGGCAGCGGCGCGCGCCTTTTCGGCGAGTCGAGCGAGAAGCGGTCCCTGAAGCTCGTGGACTCGAAGATGGTGGGCGATGGCATCGCCATCCTCATCTATGTGCCCGCATAGGTACGTAGCTGTGGATCGTGCACGGATCTGTGCACGGATGGCACCTAACGTCGTCGCTGCCTCGTTTAGGAGAGAATCCCCGCAATGCACGTCACCGCCAAGGCCGACTACGCCGTTCGCGCCGTCGTCGAGCTGGCCGGCTCCAGCCAAGAAGCGCCTCGCAAGGTCGATCAGGTGGCGCAGGCCCAGCAGATCCCGCTCTCGTTCCTGGAGAACATCCTCACCCAGCTGCGCTCCTCCGGGATCGTGCGCTCCCAGCGCGGCCCCGAGGGTGGCTACTGGCTTGGCCCACCCAGCCGAGCGAGCTCAATCTCGCGCAGGTGATCCGAGCCGTCGACGGGACCGCTGGTGGGGGTGCGCGGGCAGCGACCGGAGGAGGTCGAGTACGAGGGCTCCGCCGAGTGCCTGCAACAGGTATGGATCGCCTTGCGCGCCAACCTGCGCAAGGTGCTTGGAGCATGTCACCGTGGCCGACGTCGCCTCCGGGCAAGCTGCCCAAGGAGATCGTCGCGCTCGACACGCGAAGAGGAAGCCTGGGAAACCCGCTAGGGGGCCCTGGGCGGCGCGATACTGCTTCGCCGGACGCTTGAGCACCGGCAGGTGGGCGTCGTGGGCAGGGTTCAGGCGAAGACGCGCGGGGCGGGGAGGCGGGCGGCGAGGATCTGGCCCTCGGCGAGCTCGAGCTCGGCGGCTGTCTCGCGGGTGACCTGGGCCCACACGTCGCGACCGTCGGGCAGGGTCAGCTCGACGCGCACCTCGAAGCCGAGGTGGACCACGCGCCGGATGAGCGCCTCGACGGTGCTTTCGTCGGTAGAGGTCTCGTCCGCCCGCAAGAATCTGGATGTCGTGCGGACGCAGCAGCGCGTCGCCAAGCCGGTTGACCGGCCCGATGAAAGACATCACGAACTCGTTGCTCGGGTGCTCGTACAGCTCGTGAGGCGTGCCCGTCTGCTCGACGCGACCTCCGTTCATGACCACGATCTGGCCGGCGACGTCCATCGCCTCCTCCTGGTCGTGGGTGACGAAGATCGTCGTCACATGGATCTCTTCGTGCAGTCGCCGCAGCCACTCGCGCAGCTCGCCGCGCACCTGTACGTCAAGCGCGCCGAAACGGCTCGTCGAGCAGCAGCACCTTCGGCCGTGGCGCGAGCGCGCGCGCCAGCGCCATGCGCTGCAGCTGGCCACCAGAAAGCTGGGAGGGGTAGCGCTTGGCCAAGACCGTCGAGTCGCACGAGACTCGAGCAGCTCCTCCACGCGCTCCTTGACCTCTGCCTTCGGCAGCGCGGCGCACAGTCAGGCCGAAGGCGACGTTGTCATAGACAGTCATGTGCTTGAACGGGGCGTAGTGCTGGAAGACGAAGCCCACTCCCCGCGTGCGCGCGGGCGCTGTGCGTCGAGTCTTGGCCGCCAATCGACACGCTGCCCTTGTCGGGAGTCTCCAGGCCCGCGATGATGCGCAGCAAGCGTCGACTTGCCGCCGCCGCTGGGCCGAGCAGAGCCATCAGCGCGCCGTCCTGCACCGTCACGCTGACATCGTCGAGCGCGATGAACTCGTCGAAGCGCTTGGTCACGTTGTGGACCTCGATCGCCATCACACCACCTTGTCTCGATGGGTTCGTCTTGCGAGCAGGTTCATCCCGAGCAAGGTCGCGAAAGCCAGCAGCGCGAGCACGACCGCGGCGGCATAGGCGCCGGTCGTGTCGAAGTTCTCGAAGCGGTCTTGCACATACAACGGCAGCGTCTGGGTCTGTCCCTCCAAGCGCCCGATCACGATGCTCACCGCCCCGAACTCGCCGAGCGCCCGGGCTGTCGTGAGGACGACTCCGTAGACGACGCCCCACCGAATCGCGGGCAAGCGTGACCTTGCGGAAGGTCTGCCAAGCGCTCGCGCCAAGCGTCGCCGCGGCCTGCTCGGCGTCGGTGCCGAGCTCGTGCAGCACCGGCACCGTCTCGCGTGCCACGAACGGCAGCGACACGAACGCGGTGGCCAGCACCATCCCAGGGATCGAGAAGATCACCTCGATGCCGTGCGCGGTCAGCCAGTTTCCGAACCAGCCGGTGCGCCCATACAGCGAGCACGAGCGAGAGTCCCACCACCACCGGAGAGATGGCGAAGGGTAGGTCCAGCAGCAGTCCGAGCAGCCATTTGCCGCGAAAGCGCCCGCGCTCGATCAAGCAGCGCAATCCCGATACCGAACACCGTGTTCAGCGGCACCACGATCGCCACTAGCTCGACAGACAGCCAGAAGGCATGCATCGCATTGGGCTGGGTGACCGCGTTCCACACAGGCGCGAAGCCGTGTTCGAAGGTCCTGTAGAAGATCATCGCCACGGGCGCTCCCAGCAGCGCAGCAGATAGCCGAGCGCAACGAATGCGCAGGCCGAGCCGTCTGGCGGTCTTGGCCGCCTCGCTGTCGTGACTCCGCGCGCGCCCAGGCTCGCTGAGCGCGTCAGCGGTGCGGCCGAGTGGCCGATTCGGCGCCTCACCTGTCGCACCGTTCGCTGTCGATGGTGCGGAAGCCGTCTCAGAGGACATGGCGCGAACCCCTGCGCGACAGCCAAGTCATCGCTGCCGAGCACGATCAGCGCGCACACGAGCAGCACGACCGACACCGATGCGGCTGCCGACACGTTGTCGTTCTCGACCTGGTTGAAGATGTACACCGAGCCCACTTCGGTCTTGAAAGGGCAGGTTGCCCGAGATCAGCACCACCGAGCCGAACTCGCCGAGCGCGCGCGCGAAGGAGAGCGCCGCGCCGGAGAGGATCGCGGGGGTGAGGTTGGGCAGCACGATCCGTCTGAACACGGTCCAGCCTGCCGGCGCCCGAGCGAGCTTGGCGGCTTCCTCCATCGAGCCGTCGAGCTCGAGCAGTACCGGCTGCACCGAGCGCACCACGAACGGCAGCGTCACGAACAGCAGCGCAAGGCCCACGGCCGCGCGCGTGAAGGTGATGTCGATCCCGGCCGGTCCTCCCTTGCCGTAGAGGGCGAGCAGTACCACGCCTGCGACGACGGTGGGCAGTGCGAAGGGCAGGTCGATCAGTGCGTTGACGATGCCCTTGCCGGGGAACTCATCGCGCACGAGCACCCACGCGATGAGAGTCCCGAACAGGGCGTTGATCGCGACCACGATCGCCGAGACGATCAGGGTCAGCTTCAGCGCCGCTACTGCCTCCGGGCCCGACACTGAGTGCCAGAAGGCGGAGGTCCCGCCCTTGCCGCGCTGTCGAGCAGTGCGGCAACGGGCAGCAGGACGAGCACCGACAGGTACACGCCGAGCAGACCCCCGCCGAGGGCGGTGCCGGCTGCGCCCGCGCAAGCGCCGCGCCAGGTTCCGTCGCCACCGCCCTGGTCCAGATCGACCCTGTGGAGGCGTGTTTGCCGAGCGAGAGCCCGCGCCGGCCGCTGCCCGACGAACGGCGGGCGGCGCGAGCGCCTGCGATGCCGGCTCCGGGCTCATTTGCTCGTGGACACCCCCAGCGATTCCTCGATCTTGGTGACGATCCCGGCGGTGCCTTCGGTTTCAAAGAATTCCTTGTCCACCTTGCTCCATCCACCGAGATGAGTCGATCGTGAACAGTCCTGCGGGGGTCGGGAACTCACCGGGCTTGGCCACGCCTTCGATTACCGGCCGATAGCCCTTTTCCGCCCAGATCTTCTGGCCGGCGGGGGAGAGCAGATAGTTGACGAACTTCTGCGCCCCGGCCGTGTTCCCGTTGCCCACGATCGCGATCGGGTTCTGGATCAGGATCGTGTACTTGGGGATCACGTATTCGATCGGCGAGCCCTTCTTCTGATCGGAGATCGCCTCGTCCTCGTAGTCGATCAAGGCGTCTCCGCGTCCTGCCAGGAACGTCTGCTAGTGCGTTGCGCGCCGAGCTGTCCTGGCTGACGACGTTGTGGAACAGCGACTTCAGGTAAGCCTGTGCTTCGGCGGGCGTCTTGCCTTCCTTGATCTGGGCCCCATAGGCGGCCATGATGTTCCAGCGGGCGCTGCCCGAGGTGAACGGGTTGGGGGTCACGACCCCCACGCCCGGCTTGACCAGGTCGTTCCAGCTGGTGATGTGCTTGGGGTTGCCCTTGCGCACGATGATCACCGCGACCGAGTTGGTCACGAAGCCGTGCGTGGCGTTCTGATTCCAGTTGGAGGAAACCAGGCCGGCCTTCACGAGCCGTGTCACGTCCGGTTCCAGCGAGAAGTTCACGACATCCGCTTTCAGGCCGGCGGCCACCGCCCTGCTCTGATCGCCGGAGGGGCCGTAGGACTGGTTGAACTTGATGCCTTTGCCTTCGCTTGTGGCTGTGAATGCGGGGATCACGACGGCGTATGCGCCCTGCGGCGTGGAGTAGGCGACGAGCGTGAGTTCTTTGCTGTCGCTCGAGGAGCCGCAGGCGAGCCAGACCGAAGTCACGGCCCAGCGCGATCAGACAGGGTCGAGTGACTGGATCGACGGACCAGCAGGAGGATGTGTGCGTTTGCGCATAGCCACTTTCTGCATCGAAGACATGAAGATGAGGTCGAAGTCTAACACCCACAAACCAGATCGGGATTAGCATTATTTGTTCTGAAACGCGCGCTAAACCCGCGGGCGCAAACGATCCGGCCGACGCCGATGAGCGAGAGGGGTGCTCGGTCGCGCCGCGCGCCTACCAAGGCGAGCACCGCATCGAGGTGCTCGGTCGCGCCGCGCGCCCACCGAGGCGAGCACCGCATCGAGGTGCTCAGTCGCGCCGCGCGCCCACCGAGGCGAGCACCGCGTCGATGCACGCGCGCTGCACACGACCGGCTCGATCGGGAACGGCTCGGGAATGCCGCCGCCACGGTGCGTACGCCGACGCCGATGCGCGCGAGGTGCATCGTGCCAAGCGTCTGTGCGTAGAGCTGGTTGGCGGTGAAGTCGGGGTCCTCGACCGTGAACACGCCCTGCTCGGCGCCTTCGGCGAGGATCTTCGAGAGCTTGCCCAAGCAGGCCGCCATGTTCTGGCCGAGGCGTATCCAGATGGCATCGGAGATCGTCTCGCGCAGACTCCTCCGCCGGAGCGGCGCATCAGCGACAGGCCGCAATCCAGGAAGGCGGGATGCTCGAGGCAGAAGCGCGTGTAGCGCAGCCAACCCTCCTCCAGGCGTGCCACCGGGTCGAGCTCTGTGGCACATCCTCCAGACGCTCGGCCAAGTCGGCGAGGTAGCTGGAGAGGGTCAGCACGTAGAGCTCCTCCTTGGAGGAGAAGTGGCGGTAGATCAGAGCCTTGTTGATGCCCACGGCGCGCGCGATGCTCTCGATCGGAGCGTCCTGGAGGCCACGTTCGTCGAACAGCAGGCGTGTGGCCGCGATGATCTCGCGCTCGCGCTCGCTTCGACGTGTGGCGCGGCTCGACGCGGCCGACTCTCTGTAGCTGGGCGCGCTGGCCATCTCATGCGACTATATCGCGAATGTAAACGCCGTTCAATCTCGCATTTGACAACCGTTTACGCTTTGCTAGGATCAAGATGTCGACGTTGGGGCCCGTCCGTCCCGGCTCGATTCCGACTGTGCTGTCGAGCAAGCGGTGGGTCGGCCGGAAGGTCGGGCGCAGTCAGCTGTCGAGCTCAGTCGTAAGCCACACGTCACCGAGTCAGCAAAGGAGCTTTCGTCCCATGTCAGCAACCGACGTAACCGCCAGCGAGGCGACCGAGGCCGCCGAGGCCGCCGTCGAGGCGATCACGAGCGCGGCCGGCAAAGACGTCGCCTTCTCGATGGCGCTGAGCCAAGACCAGAAGGACATTCGCGATTGGGTGCACGGCTTCGCCGCTGACGTGATGCGCCCCGCGGCCCACGAGTGGGACGAGAAGGAGAAGACTCCTTGGCCGATCATCGAAGAGGCCGCCAAGATCGGGCTGTACGGCTTCGAGGGCCTGGCGCAGTTCTTCGCCGACCCAACCGGGCTGACGTTGCCGATCGTCAACGAGGAGCTGTTCTGGGGCGACGCCGGCATGGGCATGGCGATCATGGGCACCTCGCTGGCGGTGGCCGCGATCTTCGGTCAGGGCAGCGGCGAGCAGATCGGCGAGTGGATCCCGCGCTGCTTCGGCACGCCCGAGGACATCAAGGTTGCCGCCTTCTGCTCCTCCGAGCCCAACGCCGGCTCGGATGTGAGCGCGCTGCGCACCACCGCCAAGTTCGACGAGGCCACCAAAGAGTGGGTGCTCAACGGCCAGAAGGCGTGGGCCACCAACGGCGGCATCTCCGACGTGCACGTGGTGATCGCCACCGTGGACCGCGAGCTGAACTCGCGCGGTCACGCCGCCTTCGTCGTGCCGATGAGCGAAGCCAAGGGCATCTCCGAAGGCGCCAAGGTCTCAAAGCACGGCCTGCGCGCCTCGCACACAGCCGACGTGTACCTCGACGACTGCCGCATCCCCGAGAACTACGTGCTCGGCGGCAAGGAGAAGCTCGACGAACGCCTTGCGCGCGCCAGGGAGGGCAAGAAGAACAAGTCCAACGCCTCGATGGCCACCTTCGAGGCTTCGCGCCCCACGGTCGGCTCCCAGGCGCTCGGCATCGCCCGCGCGGCCTATGAGTACTCGCTCGAGTACGCCAAGGAGCGCGAGCAGTTCGGCAAGAAGATCATCGAGAACCAGTCGATCGCCTTCACGCTGGCGCGCATGAAGATGGAGATCGACGCCGCCCGCCTGCTCGTGTGGCGCGCCTCGTGGATGGGCCGCAACCAGGTCCCGTTCGAAAACGCCGAGGGCTCGATGTCAAAGCTCAAGTCAGGCGAGGTCGCGGTGTGGGTGACCGAGCGCGCGATCCAGATCCTCGGTGGCAACGGCTACACGCGCGAGTTCCCGGTCGAGCGCTGGCACCGCGACGCGAAGATCTACGACATCTTCGAGGGCACGGCCGAGATCCAGCAGCTCGTGATCTCCCGCGCAATCTCGCGGGATGCACATCAAGTAGCAGGGAAGGCCCTGGACGCGGCGCGGAGCTACGTCCTCGGACTGATTGGAGATCGGCCACCGTACGTAGTACGCCACGCGGGTGGGTGGGCCTCATGATCTTGCTCCGCTTGGTCCAGGACCTTCCCTGCGGCCAAGAGGTCAAACTGACGGGGTTCTCCTCCTACCAGGCTTGCGTACTGCCGCAGTGCGGGCAGGACACGCTGGTGGAGACTGGCGCGATGAAGAAGCACCCGCATCCGCAGGGGTAGCAGGCCTCGTCGATCGGGCCGCCGGCGTCGCGCATCCGCCGCACTGCGATATCGGGTGCGGCTGGCGGAATCTCGTGGTGGCGCCAGGCGGTGAGTGGGTGGAGCAGGCTCTGTCGCATCGATCTCTATCTCATAAGACGCCTGGGACACCCAAAGGTTTCGCTGTCGCGCCGATATTTCCTGGTTGCGTTCGAGGCTCCGACATAGTGCTGCTGGGACGTGGCCTGGGGCGCTTCTGAGATAATCAGCGACTGATGAGCCCCGCACGCAAGCGAAGGGTGCGGCTGGTGGTCGCGTTGAGCGCGGCCGTGATCCTGGCAAGCGCCCTGATCTACACCAGCTTCAGCGCCGCCAGCCCCACCGTCACACCGAGTCAACTCGTGCACGAGGCGGTTGCGGGACGCAGCTATCAGCTGACGGGCAAGGTGCAAGCAGGGTCGGTGCGCCACGAAGGCCAGACGCTCTACTTCAGCGTGCAGGACAGGGCTGGCGAAGCATCGGTGCCACTCAGCTACACGGGGAGGTGCCCGATCCTTTCCGCGAAGGGCGCGAGGTGATCGTGACTGTCGAAAAGCAGGGTGAGCGCTACGTGGGCGAACGCAACTCGTTGATCACGAAGTGCCCGTCCAAGTACACGGTGACCCCGAGCAAGACCAAGACGTACTGATGGCTCTGCTCGGAAGCGCCTCCCTCGTGCTGGCGCTTGCCGTGTGCGCGTACGGCATCGGCGCGTCGCTGTACGGGGTGAAGACCGGCAATAGCGCCTGGTCGGAGTCCGGCCGGCGCTCGGTATACGCGCTTGCGGGCGTCCTGACGGTTGCGTTCGCTGTGCTCGAGGTCGCGTTCCTACGCAACGATTTCGCCTTCAACACGGTGGCGGACACCTCCAGCATGACCACGCCTACCTTTTACAGGGCGGCCGCGGTGTGGTCCTCCCAGGAAGGCTCATTGTTGTTGTGGGCGTGGTTGCTGTCGCTGTGGTCCACCCTCGTGCTGTTCCTCACGCGCAAGCGCATGCGTGACGTGAGCGCCTACGCCACAGCGATTCTGCTCGGCTTCGGAGGCTTCTTCATCTCGCTGATGGTGTTCTACGCAAACCCCTTCAAAACGACCGACCCGGCGCCATCTGAAGGCGTCGGGCTCGACCCGCTGCTGCGCCACCCGAGCATGATGATTCACCCGCCGATGCTCTACTCGGGCTACACGCTGTGCATCGTGCCGCTCGCTTTTGGGATGGGGGCGCTATTCGCGCGCAAAGTGGACGCCGAATGGATCAAGGTCGATACGCCGCTTCTCATTCGCCGCCTGGCTGTTTCTAGGCGTCGGAATCATGCTCGGCGCGCGCTGGTCCTACTCGGAGCTCGGCTGGGGCGGCTACTGGGGCTGGGACGCGGTCGAGAACGCCTCGTTGATGCCCTGGTTGACCGGAACGGCCTTCATCCACTCGCTGATGATCCAGGAGAAGCGCGGGATGCTGAAGGTGTGGAACGTGTCGCTGGTGCTTGCCACCGGCACGCTCGCGATCATGGGCACATTCCTCGTGCGCAGCGGGATCCTCAACTCGATTCACGCGTTCGGCGGACAGACACTGGGGGTTCCGTTCGTGGCGCTGATCGGAGTTCTCATTCTCGAGGTCGATCTACCTCGTGAGCACCCGCAGGGACATGCTGCGCAGCGAGCATCGCCTGGATTCGCTGCTTTCGCGCGAGTCGATCTTTCTTGCCAACAACATCGTGCTCGTGGGTCTGTGCTTCGTGATCTTCTGGGGCACCTACTTCCCGCTCATCTCCGAGGCGCTGACAGGCCACGAGGCATCGGTTGGCCCGCCCGTGGTTCGACCGCTACACGGTGCCGCTTGCGCTGATCCTCGTACTGCTGAGCGGGGTCGGGCCGGTCATCGCCTGGCGCAGGGCCACGCTCGCAAATGCCCGTCGCAATTTCATTGCTCCCTTGCTGCTGGCGGCGGCAGTGCTCGTGACACTGCTTGCCACAGGTATCGCCGCGGGCAAACCGTTCGCTCTAGCGATGTTTTGTTGCGCGGGCTTCGTGTTCGGGAGCATCGGTCAGGAGTACATCCGCGGGGTACGGGTGCGTAGGGCGATGGCGGGCGAGTCCGCGCCGCTGGCGTTGCTGGCGCTCATCAAGCGCAACCGTCGGCGCTATGGCGGCTACATAGTGCACATAGGAATAGCGGTGCTGTTCGTGGGTATAGCTGCCTCCTCCTCTTTCCAACACGCCTCCGAGCTGAGCCTCTCACCGGGACAGTCGACCAAAGTGGGGGCCTACACGGTGCGATATGTACGTCCAACCGCGGCGATCACACCGCAATACGATCCGGCTCACACCGGCTCCACGATGAGCATCGGAGCGGTGCTTGACGTGACCAAGCACGGCAAGTATGTGGCAACGCTCACACCTGCCGAGGATTTCTATGACTCCGGTGAACCGGCCCAGGGCTCGGTGGGGCACCTGATCGGGGGCCAGCCCGTCAGCCAGGTAAGCATGAACGCCGGCGTGACGCGCGATGTGTGGAGCGCGATCGCGCCAAGCATCGACACCGGGCGTCTGAAGCGGATCGTGGAAATCGGCAACAAGACGATCCCGCTAGTGCGCCCCGACGAGGGCATGATCGCGCTGGCTGTGATGGAGCGCGAATACCTGAAGTCGCCGCCACCAGCAGAATTCCACTTGATCGTCTCCCCACTCGTCATGTGGATCTGGATCGGCGGAGCGATTGTGTTCGGGGGCGGTTTGATCGCGCTGTGGCCGGCGCCAAGCGCGGTTCGCCGACGCGTTAGCGTACGGGCACGCAGCAGGGCCGCCCAGCGCCTGGCGCGCGCCTAGCCCCGACTCGATGAGATGGGGACGATGACAGTGGCGGCGGTGGCGATGACGTCCGTATCGATGACGTCCGCATACAGCATGTTGTGGACTCGTACATGAGCGTCGTCGTAGCGCTTTTGACGCTTGTGCTGCTCGCGGCGGTGATGGCGGTGGTGAGCCGGCCGCTGCTCACCGCGCGCAAGCCGGTCGAGTCGCGGACGCCCGAGCGGGCTGAGCTGGAGGCGGCCCGCGAGGCGAAGTACAGGGAGATTCGCGATACGGAGCTCGACTTCCGCACCGGCAAGCTCTCCAGTGAGGATTATCAGGCGGTCAATGGGGCGCTGCGCGGCGAGGCGATAGAGATCCTCGATCGACTGGATGCGCTAGACGGCGAGGTGCCAGGTGCGCTAGACGGCGAGGTGCCAGGTGCGCTAGACGGCGAGGTGCCAGGTGCGCTAGACGGCGAGGCGCCAGGTGCGCTACAGGAAGGGCAGAAGGCGACCGGTGAGCAGCAGAAGAAGGCAACCGGCGAGGAGGGAAAACAGTAGGCGGCGATGGGCGAACAGAAGCAACGGGTTCCCGAGCAGCAGGAGCCGGTCCAGGATCCACCGAAGTAGTCGCTATGCGACTGCTACCAGGGTTTCTTCAGCAAGAGGATCGTGTTCAACACGAACAGGATCGCGAAGAAGACAGTCCAACGGTTGAGGTTGCGCTCGACCATCGAGCCACCGCCGAGCGGGCCTTGGCCACTGCCGACGCCGAAAGCGCCGGAGAGACCGGAGTCCTTGCCCGAGTGCATCAGCACGAGGAATATCAACCCAACCGCGATGAATACCTGAATGACCGAGAAGATCGCTTCCATCGACCAAAGCCTAGCGATTTCTGCAAGCGAGCGTGCGCGCAAGCAGCCAATTCGGCCATGTTCGGGGTTGACGCCTCGGGCATCTGTACAGTCGGGTCGCTTTGCCGCTATGGGAACCCATATGCGCCTTTATTCCGCCATTTCACCGCTCACTTGCGGCTCCGATTACGAATCCTTTACCAAGGCATGCTTCGCTGCCGATATGAATAGGGTCAGGGGGCGCCTGGGGTTCAGCGGGTGCCTGCTCGAACGCGACCATGGGACGAGACCACGATGAGCAGGGGACGAGCATGTCGGGCGTGAATGGGGCGCGCTTCAAAGTGCGCCGCGTGATCCTCTCGGCGCTTGCGGGTGGCGGTTTGACGGCGGTTGGATTGAGCGGGCCGCTGTCTGGCGGTGCGCTTGCGGCCGACCCACCGACGGGCGTCGCCCCTCCGTCGAGCACTACTACTACCACCACCACGTCCGCGGTGCCCACGCAGACCACGACCACCACCACAACGGCGACCCCACCGCCGATCACTAGCGGCACGGGCACCACCACGACGCCAACGACGCCGACGCCAGTGGGTGGCCCATCGAGTGCCCCGACGCAGACGACGACCACGACGCAGAGCACTCCGACGAGTACCACCCCAGTAGCGCCGCAGCCCTCCGTGAGCAGTCCGAAGGTTGTCGTTCAACACCTGCAGGAAACGACCGAAGGGCAGGCGGCTGGCTCCTCGCCGAGTACAGGTGCTTCGGCTCCTGCTACGACTCCTGCGCCCGCCGCGCCTCAGGGTCCGACCAATATCGCCGCGGCTCCACAACTTGCCGCGGCGCAGTCCGAGGCGCTGGCAGCGATGCTTGCCGGCACGACCGCCTCGATACGGGCGCTCGACTTCTATCGGATCCCGCTGTTCCTGCTGCCGATCTACCAGGCTGCGGCGGTCCAGTACGGGGTGCCGTGGCCCGTGCTTGCGGCAATCAATGAAGTCGAGACCGACTTCGGCACCGACCAGTCGGTGTCGACCGCCGGAGCGGTCGGCTGGATGCAGTTCATGCCCGCAACTTGGTTGCAATACGGGGTGGACGCCGTAAACGCCGGTTACGCCGATCCCTACAACCCAGTCGACGCGATCTTCGCCGCGGCACGCTACCTTCACGCCGCCGGCGCCTCCAGCGATCTGCGTGCGGCGATTCTCGCCTACAACCATTCCGAAGCCTACGTCGAATCGGTGCTGTTGCGGGCGCGCCTGTTCGCAAGCTACCCACCGTCGGTGATCGCCACCCTCACAGGCCTTACCGAGGGCAGCCTACCCGTCGCTGGAGCCAAGCTGAGCCCTACCTCGATCATCCCTCGCGGAGTCCTCGCGCCTGCGCCCGTGGGCGTCTCGAGCGCTACCGCTGGCGCCACTTTGACCCATCCGAAGGCCGGGAGGGGGGCGGCTGTAGCGGCCGCGCTGCCCGGCTCGAGCCCGGCGCCGTCGCCCGCCGCCAGTGCCGCCAGCGCGGAACGGGCGCTAAACGCCGCCGCCGCGCCGTCACAGCTATCGGAGCTCCTAGGGCACAAGGGCGCGCCTGTGGTGGCGGTTGAGGACGGACGCATCGTCGGCATCGGCAAGTCCCACAAGCTCGGTCGTTATCTGGTGTTGCGTGACACCTACGGCGACCTGTTCACCTATGCCGGCCTAGGCAGCATCGCTCCCGCTTATCGCCTGCCAAAGCCCGCTCAGGTAAAGGTTCCGAAGGGCGCCCTGCAAAGTGGCGAAACAGGGAGCGACCCGACGCCCAAGCAGGCGGCGAGCGCCGGGCGCCAGCTCCCGGTCACGTTGCACGTCGCCAAGAAGAGCGCTGTGGCTTCGGCGAAGTCCGCGAGCGCGAGCCCGGCACAGCCGGACTATGCAGGTCAAGCGCAAGCTCCTATCGCAGCCGGCAAGGTCAGAGTGTTCGCCCACCCTGGCAACCCCGACGCGATCGCGGCCGCACACGCGCTTGCCAAGCGAGCGGCAAGCCTCAAGGCGGCCGCGGACGGTTGGATGAGGTTGGAGAAGGGCTCGGTGGTGGCACAAGGCACCGTGCTTGGGCATCTCAGCAGGAGCGGCGAAAGCCCGGAGACGAGCCTGCGTTTCGCGATCCGTCCCGCCGGCGCCCAAAGCGCGATCGATCCTCGGCCGATCCTCGAGAACTGGCGACAGTTCGACCTTGCATTGCACCCGCAGGGCGCGAAAGACGGCTCGGTGTTGGCGGGCGCTACCGCAAGCGATGCCTTCTTGCTCTCCAAAGCTGAACTCAGCCGTGCTGTGCTTGCCGACCCGGGCATCAAGCTCGGCGAGTGCGATCGCGGTCAGGTGACGGCTGGCAAGGTGAGCTCCAGAGTGCTCGCGCTGCTCGTTTTCCTCTCGCGTAGCGGTTTGAAGCCGACCGTCGGGGAGCTGCGCTGTGGGCACACGACCCACACGACGAGTGGCCTCGTTACCACCTTCCCGCCGCCCGACACGCTCTACATTACGGCTATCAATGGGATCCCGATCGCCGGCCATCAGGGTGCAGGCACGATCACCGACATCACGATCCGGACGCTGCTTACGCTCCAACATAGGTTCGCGCCGAAGCGGATGATCAGCCTGATGAGGTACCCGGAGGCACCGAGCACGATTGCCGCGCCCGACTACTCCGCCTACATCAAGATCGAGTTGGCCAAGCATGTCGGTGGCCCAAAGACAAGCAAGTCCGTGGGCGCCAAGCTCGCCCACTCCGCCGCGTCGACTTCGACCGCCCCGGTCGTTGTCAATCCAATGCTGGACACGCTCGAGTGGCAGCGGCTCATGACCCAGCTCGGCAGCCTCCAGGCGCCAAAGATATCGCGCAAGCCGAGCGGTTCAGCCGTTCGCGACAAGTAGAAGAGCGAACACACGCGCAAGCCGAGTGGATAGGTCGGCACCTACGCGTGAGATGCGTGAGATCGCAAATCATGGAGGTGCCGACCGTGGCATATGTGGGGGTCTGCGGTTGGTTGGCCGAAGAGTGCGGCCAGGATCTCTGCCCTAGCCCGAGGTTTCGCCAGTAGTCGTCTGTGGCGATCCCGTCGCTCCCCGCGACTGTGGGCTCGCGGTGCCTGGACGCCGAAACGCGCCGATCAGCACGCCACGGCACTTCGCGGAGGCGGCCCGGAACTGTGGGCTGCTGGTGTCGATCCCCTTTGTATTGAATATGGGACCGTTGCCAGACGTGTTCGGTGCCGGGAGGTTGACTCCGTTCTGGCGTAGGCAGTTGCCGTACTTGGCAAGTGCTGCTTGGAAGACGGGGTTGTTGAGTCGGCGGCCGGCGCCGCCATTGAAGGTGTGTGCGCCACACTTCCTCAACGCCGCTTCATACTGTGCGCGTGTGACGCCCTTGGGTAGTTGAGGTCCGCCGCCAGCGCCAGCGCCTGGAAAGCCCCCGCCCGGACCGGCGCCGGGTGTGCGCTTGGGGAGCGTGATGCCGTTCTTCTGCAGGCATTCGCGCATCCCCGCGAAGCGAGCCGAGCCGCGTCCGACGCCGGCTGTCGAAGTACTTGTGCTCGTCGATGGGGATGTAGCGGTGGAGGACGTTGTAGCGGTGGAGGACGCGCCTGAGGCAGCGCTGGTCGCGGCCGCGTTGCTGCTGGAGGATGTGCCGGACGAGCCGCCGCAGGCCGCCAGGCCGATGCAGGCCAGCAACAGGATTACGAGCGCTGCGGCCGCAGGCTTGCGGCTGCGGGTATTGGTGTGAGGCATGGAGCTCCTTTATCGATGAACAGTCTTCTACGGGCTGGCTGGGTACCGCGGCGAACCGTCGATCCCCCGTGTGCAGGGTCGATCGAGTCGACTCGCGACTTCCAAGTGATCCACTCTTACACGGTTAGCCCCCGAACAGCGTGGGTTCGCCGCCGCCGCCGCCACGTGCGCTGCCTGCGCTGGAGCCACCACCACCGCGGCCACCGCCAAAGAGAGATCCGAGCCCACCGCCGCCGCCACCGGCTTCGCCGACGCGGATCGATTCGGCGCTCATCGCGCCGTTTGCGCCGGGACTCCCCGTCACGATCACGGTTTCGCCAGGATGGATGCCTTTGACATCGGCTTTGACGGTCTTTGTGATTGTGGACGCCACCGATGTCTTGACCTTGATGGTGTTGCCTTCGCTGTTGGTCACATAAAGCGTGTCTCCGGAGACATAGGCAACCTGGCCGATGGTGGCTCCGGCTCCGCTCGCTACGCTCGCGCCCCCGCCGCCGAAGCCCCCGGCTCCTCCGGTTGCACCACGACCGGAGCTCGCGCCGCCGCCTCCGGCGCCTGCTCCCGCGGAGCCGCGCAGGGCCGCGAAGCGCGAGGCGAGGCTCGCGGCGCCGCCGCTGGACGAACTCGAGGAGCTCTGGCCCTTCTCGACGAGCACGCCGCCGATGAATCCACAGGCGATCGCCAGCAGCCCGATCAGTGCGAGTTGAATGGGATTCCCACCCACCCCGAGCAGTCGACGGCGGGGCCTCGGCGGGAGCTCGGACTCGGAGGGATCTTCGAGCCACTCATCCTCGATGGGCTCGGAGGCCTCCGTGGCGGGTACCTGTATGGCCGTTTGTTGTGTCTGGATGGCGGTATCCGTGGGGGTGTCGTGGATGGCTGGGTCTCGGTTGGGCATGACAGGTTCCTCGTGAGGCGTTGTGGGCTCGTCGTGGGGCATTGCGGGTTCCTGACTGTCACTCAAAGCGCAACGCTTCGATCGGTCTGAGGGATGCGGCGCGAGCGGCCGGATAGGTGCCAAAGAAAAGGCCGGATAGGGCCGCGGCTCCAAAGGCGAGGAAGATCGAGTACGTCGCGATTTCCGGATGTACGCCGGCGATTTCAAATTGGCTGCCCACCACGCCGACGAACACCCCGGTGAGGCCGCCGATCAAGGACACCAGTACGGCCTCGGTTAGGAATTGGGTGAGTATGTCGCTGCGTCTAGCGCCGATTGCCTTGCGGATGCCGATCTCGCGGGTGCGCTCGGTGACGCTCACCAGCATGATGTTCATGACGCCGATCCCGCCGACGAGCAGCGAGATCGCGGCGACCTCCCCGAGCAGTGTGGTGAACACGCTGCTGGTTGAGCTCGACGTTTCTAGCAGCGATCCCTGGTTGAGCACGCTGAAACCCGGTTCGGCGGTGTCCTTGATTTTGTGGCGTTCCTCGATGATCGTCGAGACCTGCGCTTCGGCGGCATTGAGCGAGGACTCCGACTTTGCTTGGACGGTGATCGAATCGATCGGACCAGACCCGCTCAACGTGTTCTGAACGGTGGTGATCGGTGCCATCACGACGTCATCCTCGTTGGTTATGCCGCTGGATCCCTTGGAAGCAAGCACTCCCACGACTTCGAAGTTGCTGCCGTTGACCTTCATGTTCTGCCCGACAGGGTTCTGGTTGGAGAACAGTTCCTGGACCACCATCTGTCCAACCACCGCCACGCGCTTGTGCTGGCTGACGTCGGTGGAGGTGAACGAATTGCCTTCGGCGATGTTGTAGCTGTGGGCGCTCAGGTAGGAGGGTGTGGTGCCCACGAACGACGATGGTTCGTAGCTGGAGCTGCCGTACACCAGTTTCACGGAATCTGCGTTTACCACTGGAGAGGCGCTCTGGACGTCGGGAGCAAGGCTTGGATTCTGTAGCGCTTCGGCGTCTTGCTTGGTCAGCGAGACGCCGCCCGCGGTGTTGGCGCGTGCGCCGAGTCGAAAGCCTCCGCCGCCAGGCATCACGATCAGCACGTTGGTGCCAAGGCTCTGGATGCGTGACTCCACGGCTTTGGAGGAGCCGTTGCCCACCGCGATCAGCACGATCACAGAGGCAACGCCGATCGTCATGCCGAGAATCGTCAGTCCGGAGCGCAGCTTGTTCGTGGTGATCCCACTCCACGCAATGCGTAGTGTGCCTGGTCCGATCATCGCCCAGCCTCCACAATTGCCGTGTCTGGTGGATAAAGGTGGCCGAACCCGATCACGACTTCGCCTCCGCGGTGCCTGTGCTCGCCGGCTGGCGGTGGGCGGACTTCTGGGCATGTAGCACGGGCGGTGCGTCGCGTACGCCGAGTAAACGACGGTCTTCGACGATCCCCCCATCGCTCAGGCGGATCACCCGCTTGGTTTGATCGGCGACGTCCGGCTCGTGGGTGATGAGCACGACGGTGCGGCCTTCTTCGTTGAGGTGTCCAAAGATGCGCAGCACGTCCTCGGTGGAGTGCGAGTCGAGGTTTCCGGTGGGCTCGTCGGCGAGGATCAGCGACGGGTTGGTGACGATCGCCCTGGCCACCGCTACGCGCTGCTGCTGGCCGCCGGAGAGCTCGGAGGGCTGGTGGTGGAACCGGTTGGCCATGCCCATGGCGCTCAGCGCGGCTTCGGCGCGGCGGCGGCGCTCAGCGCGGTTCAGCCCGGCGTAGGCGAGCGGCAGCTCGACGTTGTCGATCGCGCTCGTGCGCGGCACAAGGTTGAAGCTTTGGAAGACAAAGCCGATCTTGCGGTTGCGCAGGTCGGCGAGATCGTCCTCGTCCATGTGGCTGACATCGACGCCGTCGATCAGGTAGCGCCCGCTCGTGGGTATGTCCAAGCAGCCGAGGATGTTCATGAGCGTGCTCTTGCCACTGCCCGAGCTGCCCATGATCCCCACGAGATCGCCCGTGTCTATCCGCAGCGAGACGTTGCGCAGAGCGCGTACGTGGATCTGTCCGAGATCGAAGGTCTTTGACACCTTGTGTACCTGGATGACTGGCGCCCGAGCACGGGCCCCGTCGTTGCGGGCGGTGGCGCGGGCTGGCACTGCGCGCTCCACCAGCGGCCGCACACGCGGCGTGCGTGCGTCGCCCTGATTGCGTGAGCGCAGTGGCCTGTGCATCAGCCACCGCCTCTGAAGAAGGCGGCGCCCCCGCCGCCTCCTCCGCCGCCGAAGCCACCCCCGCCGCCGCCGCCGCCGAGGCCACCGCTGCCGCCGGCAAGGCGGCTGAGCCGGGACGTAAGACTGGTGCTGGAACTCGTGCTGGTCGCCGCCGGCAACACCACCGTTTCCCCGGCCTTCAGGCCGGTTAGGACGATCGTCGAGGTGTTGCCCGCCAGTCCCGTAACCACACGCTGACGCACGTTCTTGCCCCCCCGCACAACGGTTACCGAGTCGGCGGAGATGGCTGTGGTGGGCACGTTGACCCCTTCGGCCTGCTTGACCACCACTTCGGCGGTGGCGCTCATTCCGGGCTTCAGGCCGGGTTCCATCTGGTCGAGTTGGAAAGTGACGTCGTAACTGACGACCCCGCTGCTGCTCGTGGAGAGGATCGCTACTTCGCTGACATGAGCAGCCAGCTTGCGGCCTTCCAACGCTTCGACGGTAACCGTGGCGATCTGGCCCACTTTTACATGGCCAATTTCCGATTCGCTGAGCGCCACCACGAGCTGCATCGAGGAGAGATCGCTTAGCACCGCGAAGGCAGAGCTGGAGGAGCTGGAGGAGCCTGAGCCTGAGGAGGATGAGGAGGACGAGGAGCCCGCGGCGGAGCGGCCTGCCGCGGAGGATCCCCCGGTGGCAGAGCTCCCAGATCCCGACGAGCTGGAGGAGCTGGAGGAGTCCTTTGTTGTTCCGCTGCCGGACACGACTTCTCCAACCTGACCGGAGAGCGAGACGATCGTGCCGTTCTGCGGCGCATAGAGCTTGGTGTCGCCAACGGCCTTTTCATCGCTTTGCACCGTCAGCTGGTCGCTCTTGACGGCTGCTCTGGCCGAGGCGAGGTTCGCTTCGCGGGTGGCTGTACTGACGGTGGTCGAGCCCGACGACGAAGATTTCAGCGATGAAGAGCTCGAGGAGGAGCGGCTCGAGGAGGTGCTCGAGTTTTCCTCTCCGCTTTCGCCTTGCTGTCTGCCTTTCGTGCTCGTGACAGGGGAGCTGCTCGACGGTGTCTTGTTTGGTGCGGTGGCCGGCGCGGTGCTCGTGCCAGGTGTCGTGGTGGCTGTGGTTGTCGTGCCTGGTGCCGTGGAGGTTGTGGTGGTCGAGCTTGGTGTGGACGTCGTGTTGGGTGCGGTCGTATGGGGCGTTGTAGTAGTTGACTCGTTCGCCGCTGCGGTGGTTGCGGTGGCGGCCACGACGGGCACAACTACCATGGAGGCGGCTGAGATCGGGATGGCGTCCGCGCCCCCGTGGGACACGGACGCGGTGGATGCGCTCGCGCCGCCACCCGCGCCCGAGTTGCCAGATCCGGTGGAGCCTTCGCCGTCGGTTTCTTCCTCCTTGACGAGGTTTGCTTCGGCGGATTGCAGAGCGGCCTTGGCCTGTTCGAGAGTGACTTCGGCGCTCTGCGGGTCGAGTGTTGCAAGCAGTCGACCTTGAGTTACATACTCACCCTGGGTCACGTAGATGTTCGTGACGGTGCCGCTGGTCTTGAAACCAAGGTTCAGTTGGCTCGCGGGCTGCAGATTGCCGCTGCCCGATACAGTCGATTGGACGACGCCCTGCGCGGCCTTGGCGGTACGGGTTGCCGCGGTCTGGCTTCCCGACGCCGGACCAACCACGAGAACGGCGGCGACGATCGCGCCCACACACAGAAGGCCCAGAAGGTAGTTGAGCCAGGGACGTCCTGTGCGCTCGGTCATCGCCATCTTCGATCTTGGTGTTGTGTTGTAAGAGGGGGCGAAGAAACGCCCAAAGGGCAGGTAAAGTCCGAGCCTATGCCCACCTACGGCGGAATCGATCTCGGGGGAACCAAGATCCAGGCGATCGTCATGCGCGGCGAGGATCGCGCCGTGCTCGGCCAGGCCCGAATGCTGACGCCGCGCGAGGGTGGGCCGCCCGCGGTGATCGACGCGCTCGTTGCTTGCATGTCAGAGGCGGCTACCGCGGCACACCTCGATGTCGCACACCTCGACGGGATCGGCGTAGGGGTCCCCGGTGAGGTGGATGCGGCGGCGGGCACGCTCGCGCGCGCCGGAAACCTGTCGGAATGGGAGCACCCGGTGGCGCTCGCGGCCACGCTCACCGAGCGTCTAGGGGTGAGCGCGAAGCTCGATAACGACGTATCGGTGGCCACCAACGCGGAGCTGTTGCTCGGCGCCGGTCGCGGAGCGAGCTCGCTGTTGGGCGTGTTCTGGGGCACAGGCATCGGTGGAGGAGTGGCGCTCAACGGCAAGCTGTGGCACGGACGCGGGGATGCCGGGGAGATCGGTCACATGGTGGTCAAGCAGAGTGGCGCGCGTTGCATGTGTGGGCGCCATGGCTGTATGGAGGCCTATGCGGGGCGTCGTGCGATGGAAGCCAAGGCCAAGCGGCTAGTCGAGAAAGGCCACCACACCGACCTCTTTCAGATCATGCGCGAGCGCAAGCGCGAGACGCTCTCGAGCGGCGTATGGGCGCATGCTCTTGCACACGAGGACAAGCTTGCTGAGCGGCTGATCGAGCGGGCTGTGAAGGCTCTCGGCAGCGGCATCGCCTCCGCTGTGAACCTGCTCGACGTCGAGCTCGTCTTGCTCGGGGGCGGACTTGGCACGCGCTTTGGCGAGCCAATGATCGAGCGCATCGCCACGGCCATGAAGCCGCACCTCTTCAAGGACGAGCAGCCGCCGGACTTGCGCCTCGCTGCCCTCGGCGATTTAGGTGGGGCGCTCGGGGCTGCATTGCTTTGCGGTCCTTAATGCTGTTCCAGTCGGTGCATGCACCGACTGGCGAGACCGCACATGTGCGGTCTCGGACCGGGCCGCATGCGGCCCGGTCTTCCTGGGGATAGCTAGATATGGTCCGGGCGAAGTACTAACGTATAGATGCCTTGTCACAGCCGGTGATGCACCTCTCGACGGTCCTGCGTAGTCCTCTGCTCGACAAGGCGGGGGAGAGGCTCGGACGTGTCGAGGACCTGATCGTGCGGCTCGCCGACGGTGGCTATCCGCCGGTAACAGGCCTAAAGGCTCGGATCGGGGGCCGCGAGCTGTTTGTGCCGATCGCGCGGGTGGCCGAGCTTCAGGCGGATGCCGTGCGTCTCTCTGGAGAAAAACTCTCTCTCAAGCGCTTCGAGCGTCGTGTGGGCGAGGTGTTGCTCGGTCAGGATGTGCTCGGGCGTACGCTCGTCGACGTCGAGGCCGATCCGCCGGTGCTCGTCACCGCCCATGAGATCGAGCTCGCTTGCATCGAGGGGTGGTGGCGGGTGGTGGGCGTGGACAATGCCGCCCGCGCGCGGCTGCGCAGGCGCTTGCCGCGGCCCCTGAAGGGCTGGGTCGGCGATGAGGCGTTCCTCGATTGGGCGTCGCTCGAGCCGTTCGTCGACCACGTTCCAAGCGCGCGCCTGCGCTTCTCCCACCGCAAGCTTGCCAACCTTCATCCCGCCGAGATCGCCGACCTCGTCGAGGCTGCCTCACACGAGGAGGGCGAGGAGATCATCAAGGCGGTTGGCCAAGATCGCGAGCTCGAGGCCGATGTCTTTGAGGAGCTCGACGAGCACCACCAGCTCGAGTTCATCCGCGAGCGCCCCGACGAGCAGGTGGCGGCTGTGATCGCACGAATGGCCCCGGATGACGCCGCCGATTTGATCGTCGAGATCGAGCAGGACCGTCGCTCGAGGATCCTCGCGCTGCTGCCGCCGGCCCAGGAGCACCAGATCGAGAGCCTGCTCGGCTACAACCCAGAGACGGCGGGTGGTCTGATGAGCCCCGATTGCATTGTGCTCGCCGCTGAGGAGCCGGTGGAGGCGGCGCTGGGACGGGTGCGTTCCAGCGAGATCGCGCCCACCACGCTCACCACCGTCTACCTGCACGACGACGATGGCAAGCTGTCGGGCTCGGTGGCGGTCGTGACGCTCCTGCGCAGCGACCCCCATACGCCGCTGTCAGACGTTGCCGAGCACGAGCCGGAGTCGGTCCACACCGACGCAGACCTGCCCGAGGTGGCGCGCACGATGACCGACTACAACCTCGTCATGTTGCCCGTCGTCGACGAGGATGAGCACGTCGTCGGGGTAGTAACCGTCGATGACGTGTTGGAGCTCACACTGCCCGCGGGCTGGCGGCGTCGCTTCGGCCTCGCCCGCGACTAGCGGGCCACTAGAGTCCGGGCCGTATGTCTGAGCGCCCGGACACAACTGAGGAGACGACGCTGGGCACGCCGCTAGCTCCGCCACGTCCGGATGGGGTACCGCCTGTTCTCGACGAGGCTCACATCGGCGACATTCGCGGTGCGCTCGGCACGATCAAGCTGCACGACACTGGCGCCCGTCGTGGCGTGCGCGCCAAGCTTCTGGCACTGCTGGCGATCATGGGCCCTGGGCTGATCGTGATGGTCGGCGACAACGACGCCGGTGGCGTATCCACCTACTCGCAGGCTGGCCAGAACTACGGCACCACATTGCTGTGGACACTGGTGTTGCTGATTCCGGTGTTGATCGTCAACCAGGAGATGGTGATCCGTCTCGGCGCGGTCACCGGAGTCGGCCACGCCCGACTGATCAACGAGCGCTTCGGGCGATTCTGGGGCTGGTTCTCGGTGGGCGACCTGTTCATCCTCAACTTTCTCACGATCGTCACAGAGTTCATCGGCGTGAGCCTCGCGCTCGGATACTTCGGGGTGAGTCGCTACATCGCGGTGCCTGCCGCCGCGCTCACACTGGTGGCGATCACCTCTACCGGCAGCTTCCGCAGCTGGGAGCGCTTCATGTACGTGTTCGTGGTTGCCAACTTCCTGGTGATTCCGCTGCTCGTGCTCGCCCACCCAGATCTCGGCACGGTTGCCCACGACACGTTCTCACCGAGCATCCAGGGTGGGGCAAGCTCGACTTCCGTGCTGCTGATCATTGCGATCGTAGGCACCACGGTGGCGCCTTGGCAGCTGTTCTTCCAGCAGTCGAACATCATCGACAAGCGCATCACGCCGCGTTGGATCAACTACGAGCGTACCGACACCGTGATCGGCACGTTCGTGGTGGTACTCGGCGCCGGTGCTCTGATCTCGGTGACCGCGTTTGCTTTCGGTGGCACTCCTTATGCCGGCCATTTCAACGACGCCGGCACCGTCGCTACCGAGCTTGGCCGACGGTTGGGCTCGACGGCGGGTACGTTCTTCGCGGTCATCCTGCTCAACGCCTCGCTGATCGGGGCAGCGGCTGTGACGCTCTCTACCTCCTATGCGTTCGGGGACGTGTTCGGGCAGCGCCACTCGCTCAATCGCGGCCTGCGCGACGCCAAGGTGTTCTACGCGAGCTTCACCTTGATGGTTGCTTTCGCGGCCGCCATCGTGCTGATCCCAGGTGCTCCGCTCGGCCTGATCACCACCTCGGTGCAGGCACTGGCGGGGGTGCTCTTGCCGAGCGCCACCGTGTTCCTGTTGCTGTTGTGCAACGACCGTGAGGTGCTGGGTCCGTGGTCGAACCCACCCTGGTTGAACGCGATCGCGAGCGTCATCGTCGCCGTGCTCGTCGAGCTCTCGCTGATCCTGATGGTCAGCACGATGTTTCCGCAGGTCGATGTGACTCGTCTGTTCGAGTACCTCAGCGTTGGCACTCTGGCGGCTCTAGTAGTCGCCGGTGTCTATGCGTTGCGACGGCGCAGCGGGCATGCGGAGATGACACCCGAGGAGCCCGCTCCGGAGCGCAGCACATGGACCATGCCGCCGCTTGCCCTACTCGAACGTCCTGTGTGGTCGCCTGGGCGCAAGGCGGGGATGCTGCTGTTGCGCGGCTACCTAGTGGTCGCGATGGTCCTACTGATCGTCAAGACGGTCCAGCTCGCCCACTGACGCAGCCCACGCGGGCTCGCCAAGTCGCCGCTCAGACTGGATCGTTGCTCAGGCTCAGTCGCCACTCAGATTTGTGGGTAGCGGTAGTCCATGCGGCGGCGGGTCGTCCATCAGCAGTTGTGGGACCGTGACCGGATGCAACCCGCGCTTGCGCAAACCCTTCACGATCGCCGGCAGTGCCGCGATCGTCTCTGCGCGGTTGCCGCCTGCGTCGTGCATGAGGATGATCGCGCCCGGCTTGGCGCCCGCGAGGGCAGTTCGCACGATGGCGCTCACACCGGGGAGCGTGTAGTCGGAGGTGTCTACCGACCATAGGATCATCAGCAGACGCAGGTGGTGGAGCTCGCGGAAGGTGGTGGCGTTGAATGAGCCATACGGTGGGCGAAACAGGCGCGGGCGCCTGCCGCCGACGACCTCGATCTGGGCCATTTGGTCGAACAGCTCTTCGTATTGATCGTGGGGGGACAGTGTCGCCATCATCGGATGGGTCTCGGTGTGATCGCCGATCACATCGCCGGATTTGACCTCGGCGACGGTACCGGCGGAGAAGTACTGCTCCTGATCGCCGATGGCGAAGAAGGTGGCGCGCACCCCCAGCTTGTCGAGCGTTGCCACGAGCTGCTGCGTGTAGGGGCCCGGGCCGTCGTCGAAGGTGAGTGCCACCTCGTTGCCATGGGACCCGCCGCTCCTGACCGCCGGCGTATAGGCGAGCACCGAGTCGATCGCGTTTTCTTCGGCCTCGACGGTAGCGGCCGCACGCTCGGCTGGGGTCAGGGGGGGTGTTGCCGCACGGTGCTTTGTCGATGTGGGATGCGTCGCGGCAGGGCTTTTATGAGAGCTCAGCGCCGAGATCAGCACCGCTAGCAGCACGATCGCCAGTACGCCAGCGCCGGTGCGACGGCGACGAAATACCTTGTTCGCGCTTTCGTGTGGATCGGAGCCCTCGTGTCCGCGTGGAGGCGATCCGTCGCTCGAGAGAGGCGGGGAGGGGCCTTCGCTTGTGGAAGCGGTCGCCTGAGACTCCTTGTCGGCCTCTTCGGGATCGACCGTCGGTGCGCGGCTTGCCTGGGAGCGATCCTCCCATGTCCAGTCCCAGCGGGTCATACGCGTCTATTTTGACTATGTGATTCCGTTTTGGATCTCCATCGGCGTGCTCTCACTCTGCCAGGGGCTTGTCGTAAGCCTGCCCCGTGCCTGGTCTCCGGCGTGGATGATCCGTCTGCGCAGCCGCCTGTGGGCGCTCGTGCCGGCGCTCTCGATCCTTGGGTTCGTGGCCGTCGGCTCGCTCGCCGAACGCGACAGTGCGCAGGCGCTCACATATATCGCGCTTGTCGCGGTGCCCGTGCTCGCGGCGCTGGCGCTCGGCTGGCTCATGCGCGGGGCAAGGCCCGCTCTGGCGCTGCTCGTGGTGCCATTGTTCGCCTTGGCGTGGGTCGATCGCGGCGCGCTTGTCGGCCAGGGTGCCGGCGTGCTGCTCTCGGCGCTTAGCTGCGTGGCGCTCGGTGCCCTTATCGCGGGTGTCACGCCAGCTCGCTGGCTCGCGCTCGGGATCGTGGCGATGGCCTGTGCCGATACAGCCCTTGTCGTCTCCGACTTGTTGCAGGCGCCGAACAACGCGCTCAACGCGGCCCATCCCGTTGGCGGACTGCCACGCTTGCAAGCCGAGGTGTTCGGCTCGGCGGTAATGGGCTACGGGGATCTGTTCGTCGCGGGGGTCTTCGGCGGGCTGCTTGCCGCCGCTACAGATCGCTCCAGGCAGCTGACGGGAGCTCTGCTCGTCGCACTCCTGGCAGTGGCGTTCGACTTCCTGTTCTTCGTCGTGGACGAGTTGCCGGCCACGGTTCCGGTGGCGTCTGCGCTCGTGATCCTCGTGGGAGCGCGCCGTCTCCATTGGTTCACACCGGTGGAAGCTCGCCCACCGCAGAGGGCTCCGGTCGCTCGAGCCCCGACTCCTCGTTGAATCGCTGCTCGCTGAACCGCCTGCCGTTTGCCCGCCCGTCCTGCGCGCGAATCGTAGGTCTCTGTCGAGAGCCATCGAGCTCAAACCGCTCCGGTCCTGGCTCCGTCGCCTCAGGCTGTTCGGGCTCGAGATCGAGTCTCACCGTTGGCGCTCGAGCGCTCGCCTCGATCGGCACGGGCTCAGGCAGCTCACGCCCGGAGGAGGCGCCGAGCTCGGCTATCTCCCTCACCTTCGGCGCCAGGCGCGAGTCGAACGAGCGGGCCGCCTGGTTATAGGCGTCCACGGCGGAGTTGAGCTGCCGGCCAAGCTTGGCCAGTGGGTCCACGAAGATCGCCAGACGGCGGTGTAGCTCGCGGCCGGTCTCGGCGATCTGACGGGCCGACTCGGCGATCTGCTCCTGGCGCCAGCCGTAGTGCACGGCGCGCAGTAGCGCGATCAGCGTGGTCGGCGTGGCCATCAGCACCTGCTGGTGCACGCCGTACTCGATCAGTGCCGGGTCCTCGGCGAGCGCTGCCTGGTAGATGCCGTCGGAGGGTACGAACATCACCACGAGGTCGGGGGTTCCGTCGAACTGGCGTTGATAACCCTTAGAAGCGAGCTTGGTGATGTGATCGCGCGTCTGGCGGGCATGGCGCGCCATCTGCATCGCGCGCTCCTCGTCGGTTTGGGACTCGAGGTGGGCGAGATAGGCATCGAGCGGCACCTTTGAGTCCACAACGATCACCTTGCCGCCGGGCAACTTGACGAGCACATCGGGTCGCAACGCCCCGTCTTCTGACTTGACAGTGCTCTGCTCGAGGAAGTCGCAGTGCTCGATCATGCCGGCCATCTCGATCACGTTGCGCAGCTGGATCTCACCCCATGAGCCACGCGTATTGGGTCGCTTGAGCGCTGAGACGAGATTGCCGGTCTCCTGACGCAACCCGCCGACGCCCTCATGCAGTTGGCGCACCATGTTTGCCAGTTCGCCTTGAGCCTGCTTGCGCTCGCGCTCCAGGCGGCCGATCTCCTGCTCGACACGGCCGAGCTTCTCGTTGACGGGTCCCACAAGGCCCTTGAGCTCCTCAGCGCGCTTGGCCATCTCCCCGGCGGCGCGCTCCTCCTCGGCGTGGCGCTGATCGGTGAAGTCTTTGCGCCAATGAATCGCCGGTCTGCTTGAGCACATCGGCGGAGATCGACTTCATTTCGTCGCGCATACGCTCGTGGCTGTCAGCCGAGATCGCATCGAGCTGCTCGCGCATGCGCTCACCACTGGAGCGCGCGAGCGCCATAGCAACCGCGGCGCCCGCCAGGACGCCGACGATCAAGCCGACTATCAACAGTGCAACGGACAAAGAATCTCCCTTTTCGTACTCGTCGAACTACAAGGTGACATCGCGAGCGGACGGCGAGGTCTACGATGAGCACGTGAGCACGACCGAGGCACAACTTAGCCACGGCGATGCCGACGTCGGTGGCGGCGTCCGGTTGCATTACGTCGAGGCAGGCGTCGGGCCGCTTGTCGTCTTGCTCCACGGCTTCCCCGAGTTCTGGTACTCCTGGCGCCGCCAGATACCCGCGCTGGCGCAGGCCGGTTTTCATGTGGTGGCGCCCGACATGCGTGGCTATGACCTGTCTGACAAGCCGCGAGGTTGGCGTGCGTATGACGCGAGTCTCTTGGCGGGCGATATCGCGGGCCTGATCCGCAGCTTTGGCGAGCAGGATGCCTATGTGGTCGGTCACGACTGGGGCGCCGCTGTGGCCTATGCCGTGGCTATGGGCCATCCCGAGGTAGTGCGACGTCTGGCGATCCTCAACGTGCCGCATGCCGCGCGCATGCTGGAGGGATTCAGGACGCTCAAGCAACTGCGCAAGAGCTGGTACATGTTCTTCTTCCAGATCCCGCGACTGCCCGAGTACCTGATCGCGCGCGACGAATTCTCGTTCGCCAAGCGCTCGTTGCGGGCGGACTCGAAAGATGCCTTCAGCGACGAGGATCTCGAGCGCTATGTGGAGGCCTGGGCTCAGCCGGGCGCGCTCACGGGGATGATCAACTACTACCGGGCAGCCCTGCGTCGCCCGCCGCGCAAGGCGCTCGCTCAGATGAAGCCGATCGAGGCGCCTACACTTGTGATCTGGGGCATGCGCGACCGCTACCTCGGCAGCGAGCTGGCCGAGCCGGCGCCGGAGTGGGTGCCCAACCTGCGCATGGAGCGCATCCCCGAGGCCACCCACTGGGTGCAGCATGACGCCCCAGAGCGCGTCAACGAGCTGCTCATCGAGTTCCTGGGCGACGCTCGCCCGTAGCTTCTAGGGTTGGGCAGGTCGTGGGGCGGCGTCGCCGCGCGCGAAGGGGGCGATCTCGCGCAACGCGAGCAGTCCCAGCAGTGCCACAAGCAGGCAGGTGACCGCCCCGATTCCAAGGCCCGCCCGAGCGCCCGCCCACGCCATCAGCCAGCCCACGAGCGGCCCGCCGATCGGAGTGGAGCCCTGGAAAGCCACGAACCACAGGGACATCACGCGCCCACGCATCGAAGGCGCCGCGGCGAGCTGGAGGGTGGAGTTGCCGGTTGCCATGAACGATATGCTTGCCCACCCCACGAGCACAAGCGCAGCGAGCTCCACCGGCAGTGTTGGCGCGAGCGCGGCGAGCATGATCACCGCTCCGAACGCGCCCGCGGCGATTATCAGAGGACGCAGCCCGGTGCGACCGATTGCCGCGACGAGCAGGCCGCCGACCACCGCCCCAGCACCCATTGCGGCGGTCATGAAGCCGTAGCCCGTCGCTCCCACGTGCAACCCCTGGCGTGCCATCACCGGCAGTGTCACCTGGAACTCGTAGGCAAATGTGCCCACGAGCGCCATCATCAGTAGCGGGATCGCAAGTTCGCGATCCTCCCTGATGTAGCGCAAGCCTTCGCGTAGTTGTCCAGGACCACGCCCGGCTGGTGGGCTCGGATGAAGCGCGGATAGGTCCAGTCTCAGCAACGAAGCAATCACGGCGATGAAGCTGGCGCCGTTGGCGAGGAAGCACACACCCTCGCCAACCGTCGCTATCAACAGACCGGCGATCGCCGGGCCGATCGTGCGCGCGACGTTGACGAGCACCGAGTTGAGGCTCACCGCGTTGCGCAGGTGATCGGAGCCCACCATCTCGAGCATGAACGATTGGCGGGCGGGATTCTCAAAGGCGTTATTGACACCGAGCAGCGCCGCGAGCGCGCCGATCTGCCACACGCGCACCTCGCCAGTCACCGTGAGCACGCCGAGCACGAGCGCCTGTATCCCCATCATGCCCTGAAGGAAGATCATCGTGCGGCGCTTGTCCACGCGGTCTGCGATCACACCGCCGTATGGTCCGAGCAGGAGGATCGGCAATGTTTGAAGCGCCACAATCAGCCCGAGCGCGGTCGCGGAGCCGGTGAGCGTCAGCACGAGCCACGCTTGCGCCGCCATCTGCATCCAGGTGCCACATAGAGAGATCGATTGACCGGCGAAATATCGGCGGTAGTTGGGGACCTCGAATGCCTTGAACGTCGTCCGTCCCGCTCCGAGCAGGCGCGTCACAGATCGTCCGTCGGTGAGCTTCACGATGTGCCTGCGCAGCACCTCGGGTGCTCACCTCCTGTGGTCGCTTGCGCTAACTATTATAGAAGCCGCCGCTAGTTCAGAGGATGTGAGCTAGTGCGCTCGAGCACAGCTGTCTAGGATGTTGAGCTATGCCGAGGGTCCGTAACGCGCCCTGCTGTGAGCCGTGCCGTTCCCAGGATGGCTCACGGTCATGACCGTTGTTCCCTCGGGCGAGCAGTTTGAGATAGCCAGCGGTGACCAGCGTGCCGTGATCGTCGAGGTTGGAGGTGGCGTCCGTGCCTACTCGGTAGGGGATCGACCAGTGCTGCAGCCTTACGGACTGCAGGATATGTGCGACGGTGCCCACGGCGCTCCACTGATCCCTTGGCCCAATCGTCTCCTGGACGGTCGCTACCACTTCGACGGCCTCGATCACGAGCTCGGGCTAAGCGAGCCAGCCAAGCACAACGCGATCCATGGCCTGCTGCGTTGGTGCTCCTGGCAGGCGTCGGAGCGCAGATCCAATCGAGTGGTCATGGGTACCCGGTTGCATCCCATGCCCGGCTATCCGTTCGCCCTGGACGTCTCGATTGCCTACGAGCTGAGTGACGGAGGGCTCACTGTTGCCACCAGCGCGGTCAACGTTGGCGAGCGCGCCTGCCCTTACGGCGCCGGTCAGCATCCCTACCTATCTCCCGGCGCCGGTCTCGTGGATGACTGCTTGCTCGAGCTTCCGGCTCAGACGCGCATCGTCACAGACGAGGAGCGCCAGTTTCCAACCGGCCGCGAAGCGGTGGAAGGCAGCGAATTCGATTTTCGCGCCACTCGCCGCTTGGGCGACGTACGTGTCGACTCTGCGTTTACGGATCTAATGCGGGATAACACCGGACATGCGGTAACTAGGCTCTCTAGACCAGACGGCTCGTGTATCGAGGTGTGGGTGGATGAGCATTATCCGTTCGTTGAGATCTTCACCGGCGACACCCTTGCTCCTTCACGTCGTCGCAGGGGCTTGGCGGTCGAGCCGATGACATGTGCGCCGAACGCGTTTCAAAGTGGAGAGGGACTGGTGCGCCTAGAGCCGGGCCGGTCGCTGACGACTCATTGGGGGGTTCGGGTCGTCACCTGAAGGCCTGCGTCGGGTTCCACGTCGTGCAGCAGATGTGCAGGTGGAATCTCGAGTGCTCGTGCGAGCTTGAGTATCGTCCGCAGGCCAGCTTCGCGCTTGCCCTGCTCCCAGTCGCTGATCAAGGAGCGGTCGGCGGCGGCGTCGCTCCCGAGATCCCAATGACTGAGTTTGGCCTGTTCGCGAGCCCACTTCAGATTTGCCCCGAACTGCGCGGAGGCAGTGCGTCGCCTCACGTTGCCCCCGTTGGGTGGCTTGGGTAATGACTGTGTGGGTCCTATCCCGTAAAGCAGCTCGGAGGGCTTGACACGTGCCGCTCGCGCAAGCGTCAGCAGTGTGTCGAATCTGGGTGCTTGTCTGCCACACTCGACCTTACTGATCGTCGAGCGATCCAAATTCGATAGTTTCGCAAAGTCCCTCTGGTCGGGGGCTACGTGCTCGCGAGCGGCATAGAGGTTGCGACCAAACATGCGCAGGTCTCTCACGATCTCCGCGTTTGTCGGTTTTGCCACGTGCTGAGTTTCCATGACCGCGGACTTAAAACCAACGGGAAAAACGCAACACTCGCAGCCACTTCGCCTCGCTCAGGGATGATTGGTGGCCGCTGGGCACCTTACGGTGTTTGCCGAACGTCTTTAGTGTGTAGGCGTGTTACTCGATCGATCCTCTCAGCAAACCGTTTCCGATGCGGTCCGTCCGCTGTCCTCGTGACTGTCTTGGCTTACGCGACGTTGCAGTCCGGGGAGTCAGCGGAACGTGGCCGTGCGGCCCGACAGACGACACCACGCTCGGCTCACGGTGAGTGGGCCCCAGCGCCAAACCGGTTAGATCCGGTGGCGGTGTTGGTGGCCCAGGCGGCCTCGCGTGTGCAGGAGCTCGTTCCGATCCGCTACGGACGGATGCTCGTCTCACCATTCACGTTCTACCGCGGGGCGGCGGCTGTCATGGCGGCCGATCTAGCGGTGACGCGGGATTCGGGCATCGCGGTGCAAGCCTGCGGCGACGCTCATATCTCGAACTTTGGCGGATTCGCTGCTCCGGATCGCAGGCTCGTCTTTGGCCCGAATGACTTCGACGAGACGCTGCCTGGTCCGTGGGAGTGGGACCTCAAGCGGATGGCGGCCAGCGCCGAGATCGCCGGTCGCGATGTCGGGCTTTCCGCGGACCGTCGACGGTGGATTGTGTGCGACTGCGTGCGGGAGTACCGCGAGGGGATGCGGGGCTTTGCAAACGAGAGCCACCTCGACGTCTGGTATGACCGTCTCACCGCGAGTGAGCTCGTCGAGCACTTCGGCGGCAGGCTGGGGGCCAAGGGTCGGATCGTGTTCGCGAAGCCGTTTGCCAAGGCACGACGCAAGACCAGTCTGCGGGCGGTCGAGAAGCTCACCGAGCGCGTCGCCGGTGAGCTGCGCTTTCGCAGCGTTCCGCCGCTTTTGGTTCCGCTGCGCGAGCTATTCGACCCAGGGGACGCTCGCGACGAGACCGTCTATGTTCGCGAGCTGCTGGACGAGTATGCCGCCAGCCTCGACGTCGACCGGCGCTATCTCTTTGGTACCTACCGGTTCGTTGACATGGCTCGTAAGGTCGTTGGCGTCGGGAGCGTCGGTACACGGGCGTGGGTGTTCCTGCTCGTCGGCCGCGACGGCAAGGACCCGCTCGTATTGCAAGCGAAGGAGGCGCAACCCTCGGTGCTCGAGCCCTACTTGGGTGCGAGTGAGTTCGAGAACCACGGCGAGCGTGTGGTGCAAGGCCAGCGGATTTCCCACGCGGCGAGCGACACCTTCCTCGGCTGGCAGCGAAGCCAGGGCCTCGACGGCCAAGAGCACGACTTCTACGTCCGCCAGCTCTGGGACTGGAAGGCGTCGGCCGACCTATCGACAATGAGCGAGTGGGGGCTACACGCGTACACGCGAGCCTGTGGGTGGTCTCTGGCCCGCGCGCATGCCCGCTCTGGCGACAGGCTCGCGATCGCAGCATACCTGGGTGCCGGCGCGAGATTTGACAAGGCCATCGCCCGCTTCTCCACGGCCTACGCCGATCAAAACGAGCTAGATCATCAGAGGCTGGCAGATGCCGTCGCCGCAGGCGAAGTCACAGCCGAGTCCGGGGTCTGAGCTGGTAGAAGCGTTAGCACGGTCCAATAGCCGTGTGGCGAGGAGCACTACTTGCCGGTCGTGCGGTGCGTCGCCCCACGTGTGTGACCAGGGCTTTCCCGTCGAGCAGCCACCCCGTCGCTGGCCATGCCGCGAACGGGTGGCGGCATCCGACGGATGAGCAGACGCATCGCCCGGTCGTCGGGGCCTTCCTCGGTCCGCTCGGTCAACGTCTTGGGGTGAACCGTTCGGAGCACGGGGCCACGGCTTGGATCCACGACGGCCACCACGGCCTTGGATCTGCTTGGCGTGTCGAACACGATCCCGTCGAGCTCTGGGGCACCGCCGGTAACCCTGACGAGCTCCCCTGCGCTTGTCGACTCCATCGATACAGCGTACTGGGAGATCCCACAGCGCAGCCTCTTGGCGGCGCAGGGTCCGGTTCGGCTGCATTGGGAGACGACCAGGCGGCCTATCGAATCGAGGGGTTGGTGGCGCGCAATCCAGCGCAGCGGCTCTCGCCGCGGTTTGGGCGCTCAGGGGTCGCGATCACGGCAGGTTACGCCGCGGTCCGCTATTTAGCGACGTCGTTCCAATCACTTGACTTCGTGATAGGTAGCGATTACCTTGGAAGCGCTTTTGCTGATCGAGGCGCGATAAAGGAACTCAGCGATGCCAAAGCCCCGGAAGGGTCGTAAGCCGGTTGTTGTACCAAGACGTCCCAGGCCAGAGCGTCCACTTGATACGGATGATGTCGTTCTGACTCCTGGCGGTCTGCGTCCACGATCGCTGGTTCACATGTTGGAGCCAGGTCATCACGTAAGTCTGAGAGAGGGCCACGTCCGCATAATCGAGACCGCCTCCGGAGATGAGGTGAAGGATCTTGGCGCCTACGCAACTCAGGCGGATGACGAGCAGGAGGGCGATCCTGGGTCTGAGTGGCCTGGCGGGACGGCCAAATCCGTGCCGGGGCTGGCAGACGAAGGGTGGATAGAGAACACAGAGTGGCGCAACGGCGGCAGCGACCCGATCATCTCCTTCACGACCAGTTGGATCGTACCTCCGGAACCGGCTTCCGGGGACGGGCAAACCGTCTACCTCTTCAACGGGATGCAACCGGACTCCTCGGCGCACATCCTGCAACCAGTGCTCCAATGGGGGTCGTCCAAAGCTGGCGGCGGAAACTACTGGAGCATCGCCAACTGGTACGCCGATGGGAAAGGTGGCCAGGCTGTATACATGTCTCCCATCCAGGTCAGCCCCGGTACGGTGCTGCGGGGTGTGATGACCTGCACTGGACAATCCTCCTCCGGCTACAACTATATTTGCCAGTTCGTCGGATACCCGGGCATCGATATCACGGTTACCGACGTCCCTGAGTTGACCTGGGCCTTTCAGACGCTCGAGTGCTATGAACTCGAACAGTGCTCTGACTATCCGGATACGCCGCTGACGGCGATGTACGGGATCGAGATCGAGACCGGAACACCGGGCAGCAGTGGCACCGACGCAACGATCAGATGGCAGGGGATAACCAAATTCAACGATTGTGGTCAGAATTGCGTGGTCGTCAGCAACGATTCACCGGGTGGTGCTGTGTATCTCTACTACAAACAGCCCACCCAGGCGTTTTACTTCATCAACGACAAGAGCAGCTTTGGCAAGGACGAGGTGTCCGACGCCATCGCCAATAACAACGGCGTCTTCCCCGCCGCCATCTACCTCGCGCTGGAAGGGTTCACAGTTCAGCAGCTGACGATCGATCGGGTGGGCTTGGCGACACCTGGCATCAGCGGTCCGTTCAGCGTATTGCCGGGAGTAACTGTTGCGCCCAGCACAACCTACCAGCCGTTCTATGACTCGGCTAATCTCTATTCGCCGCAACGCATCCTGTATCCGTTTGACGTCACGTTCACCACAGCGGCGCTCAACGATTTCCCGGGTGCAGGTGTGACCGCTGAGCTGCTCGATGCCAGTGTCACTTTCGGCTCGGCCACCCTCGAGACAGAGCAGGAGTTGACCGCGAAGACAGAGCTTACATTGGTTGCCGGCGCGGATCCTTATTTCAGCAACCTCGACCCGGCCCAAGACAACGTCTCCTACCTAAGCCAGGACCTGCGGGTCTTCACGATCACGCCGCTGGCTGAGGGCAGCACCCCGATTGACAACGTGAAATTCAACTTTCAGAACGGTAGCCCAACCAGCTTCGACAGTGGCGCCGCCTACAGTTATATACAGGCCCTGATCGAACACTTCAACAGTTCCTACAGCGACCCGAAAGGGCTCGACCCGTTCGAACTCAATCACTCCAAGCTGCCCGATCAAAACGCTGTCTACGGTGGCGATTCCACTGTGACGCCGATCACCATAGAGAGTGTCTTCCCACCCCGGCTTGCCAACAACTACAACTTCGCGTTGGCCCGGGTACGACTGCAGGGCTCATCCGGACCCTTGGGCGAAGCGGCGAATGTGCGCGTGTTCTTCCGACTGTTCACAACGCAGACGTTCGACACCGACTATGTGAACACCGCGCAGGGTGTCTCCGGCGGAGATCCCAACATCACCTATCCGTCGCTGCCGGCGGCGGCGCCCGATGCGCCCACCTCCCCGCTGCCGGGTACAGACGCCAACGGGACGATCAACGGCTGTTCGCTGCCGTACTTCGCGGCGGCCGATAAATCCGATCTCCTCGGCGGCGGGGTGAACAACAGGTCGATCCTGATACCGGCGGGAAGCGATACGACATGGGCGTATTTCGGCTGTTTCCTGAACGTCTACGACTCCAGCTACCTGATCGGTGGGCACGACTCGCAACACTGGCTCGCCGGGAGCAGCCACAGCTGTCTGGTCGCGCAGATCGCCTACGACGGCGTGCCGATTGAGAACTCGGGTGGGGTGATCGAGAGTCCCGAGAACTGCTCTCAATTGGCCCAGCGCAACCTGCAAATCACGCTGTCCGGCAACCCGGGATTCCCAGATACGCATCTCATCCCACAGACGTTCGACACCCGTCCGAGCCCACCGGCGGGCGGCCTCGGGTTCGGTGACTATCCCGACGAGCTGATGATCGACTGGCGCAACACCCCGCAGGGCAGCACCGCCAACATCTACTGGCCGGCGGTTAGCTCAGCCGAGGTTCTGGCACTGGCCTCCAAGCTCTACCCCAGCTCCTCGCTGGCGGCGGTCGACGACCACACGATCAGCTGCAAGGTCACCCCGGGCATGACCTACATACCTATCCCCTCCGGTGGCGGCGAAAGCTTTGCGGGGCTAATCACGGTGCAACTGCCCGCGGCCGTTCACGAGGGGGACGAGTTCAACATCGTGATCCGACGTGTCACCTCTCGCCGTCTGGAGGAACAGTCCAAGGACGCGACTGCCGCCAGCCGGTCAGTCGCGACGATCGGTGTCGCGCAGGAGATTGACTGGCGCTATGTCGTGGGGACTTTCCAGATGACCATTCCCGTCGAGCGTGACGGGGCGATCCTGCCCAGCGAGGAGAATCTGCTGGCGATCCTGAAGTGGCGCCTGCAGCAGCTGGGTTTCTCGGAGCGCTGGTATCCGGTTCTCGAGCGCTACATAGAAGTGGTGGAGCTACGTGTAAAGGGGCTTGGTGGAGACCCAGCCAAGGTTAAGCCCTCGCCGCTCGGGTACCTGCCGCCGGAGGAGAAGGGTGGGAAGCGCGGAGGATCTCTCTGCGACGAGTACACAGGCAAGATCGCGGGGCTTCGCTACGACCGCTTTGGTGATTTCGAGGGATTCGATCTGGTTACGCTAGACGGCGAGGAGCATCACTTTCGGGGCCACGAGCGACGGGTTGAGGAGCTTGTGAGGGAGGCCTGGATCGAGCGCCAGCTGCTCAGTGTCGTGGTTGAGCGCCACAACCCGCACTGGCCGGCGGAGATCGTTCTGCTACGGACGTGAACGCGAGCGCCGGTACTTGGGCGCCTCGTCGGGATTCGACGTTTGGTGTCTGACCAGTCCTACCTACTTCACCGCTTGTCCCTTGGCGTTCACGGCGTACCACTTGCCGCCAAACTGCTTCGCGCCGACATATGAGATCAAGGTGGGTGCGGCTTCATAGATGTAGAGCGGATGGCCCGCGTAGGTGACCTGGGTGCCACCCCCGGGCAGGGTTATGCTGGAGAGCAGTGAAGCTCGCACGCCTGCGCCCGCCGACGGCTTGCCATCTGCAGGGAGGGCAAGCCATATAGTCGAGCATCCGCTGATCTTCACGCAGGTGTCCCTCTTTGGATGGTCGCTTGAGAACTCGTACAGGATGGAGCCTGCGGGATTCACCAAGATCTTGCCGAGCTTGGTCTTGCGCAATTCCACCGTGTGGAACAGGGCGGAGCGTGCGGAGCGATCCGCGCCGGCAGCGGTCGATGCAGTCGCCGCGGCGAGCAGGATGCCAACCAAGAGAATGCAGGTGCGCTTCATGAGATCGTCTCCAAGTCGTTAGCGGATCTACCAAAATGCGAAAGGTGCTCACGAGCAACATTTTGCCTGGCAGGACTGCTCGGTGAGGGGTTGGCCTCGTCCATGCTGATCTCCTTCAGGTGACCTCGACTCGTGTTCCAGGAGGGTGTGGCACTCGCGGGAGAATAGGCGAGTCCGCTCCTGAATGGACCTCGGCCGGTGTGCTCGGGCAGGTACCTCGGCGTAGACTTCTTGAGGCGGCTGGCAGATCTCGCCGAGCGGATGATGCTTGCCGCGCTCACCCTCGGCAGGCTCGCTCTGGCATGTCGTCCCGCATAAGCGCCTGCACGGCTGGCCGCAGCCACGACAGCTAGGGGAAAGGAGGCCGTCAGAGTCAGGCGGCCTCCTGGAGCCCGTCGGGCATAAAATATCGCCTCCCGATATTATTGTTGCGTGTCGAGCGACAGTCATGTCGAGCGGTTGCCCGCTGGAGCCATAACTCCGCCGGATGCGAGGTCGTTGGGCGGAGAGGAGCGTGAGTTGGGGGACTTCGCCGCGACCCGGTCCGTCCTTGGACTGGCGGTGGCGGGGTTGCTTGTGGGAGCGGCTGTTGCGTGCGTCGCTCTGGTGCTCTTGGACCTGATCGGCTTGATCACGCACCTCGTATATACGGGGACGGTCAGTACCAGCCTTTCAAGCCCTGACATAAAAGTGCTCGGCGTATGGAGCGTCTTGGTGCCGGTGGTTGGGGGGCTGATCGTGGGCGTGATGGCGCGGGTGGGCTCTGAGCGCATTCGTGGTCACGGGATCCCGGAGGCGATGGAAACGATCCTTTTGCGCGGCAGTCGTATGGAGCCGAGGCTGGCGGTGCTCAAGCCGATTTCAAGCGCAGTGAGCATCGGCACAGGCGGTCCATTCGGTGCGGAGGGGCCGATCATCGTTACCGGCGGTGCACTCGGGAGCATCGTCGGACAGCTCTTGCATCTGACGGCCGCGGAGCGCCGAACACTGCTCGTGGCTGGGGCGGCGGGAGGCATGACCGCGGTGTTCGCAACGCCGGTGGCCGCCGTACTGCTGGCGGTGGAGCTCCTGTTGTTCGAGTGGCGCCCGCGCTCGATGATCCCGGTCGCACTCGCGGCGTGCGCGGCCGAGGCGGTCCGGGAAGCGCTCGCGAGTGCCGGGCTCTTGCGGGCGGCTCCGCTATTTGCGATGAGTACCCATAGCTCGCTAGGCGTGTCGGTGACAGGCGGGGCGGTATTGGTGGGCGTCGCATGTGGAGGGCTCGCCTGGGTGATGACGCGCTGTGTGTACGGAGCCGAGGACCTGTTCGGGCGGCTGCCAGTGCACTGGTCTTGGTGGCCGGCCATCGGCGGCGTGTTCGTCGGCGTCGGCGGTCTGATCGATCCGCGAGTGCTCGGCGTGGGCTATGAAACGATCGGGGCGCAGCTCGCGGGGCAGCTTGCGCTCGGATCGCTGTTGGTGCTGCTCATGGTCAAGTTGGCGGTTTGGTCGATTGCGCTCGGCTCGAATACGAGCGGTGGAATCCTCGCCCCGCTGCTGATGCTCGGCGCCGCCTTGGGCGGGCTGCTGGGTGCGGTATTGCCAGGTGCCGGGGAGGGCACCTGGGCGCTGATTGGGATGGCCGCGGCAATGGCCGGAGTGATGCGCTCGCCGTTCACGAGCATCGTGTTCGCACTCGAGCTCACCCATGACGTGAACGCGCTCTTGGCGTTGCTCCTCGCGTGCACGATCGCTCATCTGGTGAGCGTCCTGACGCTGAAGCGCTCGATCTTGACCGAGAAGATCGCCCGTCGTGGCTACCACGTCACGCGCGAGTACGAGATCGACCCACTGCATGCTCTGCTCGTGGAGGACGTGATGGCCATCGACGTGCTCACGGTGCAACCTCAGACACCTACCGCGAAGCTCTACGAGCGCCTACCGGAGGGCAGCGCCGATCGCCGCCAGCGTCTGTATCCGGTGCTCGACTCCGACGAATGCCTGGTCGGAGTGCTGGCATTCTCCGACGTGCTCGCTGCACGCCAATCCTCAAATCCGTCGTTGGCGAGTGAGCTGGCACGCCAACCGATGCTTGCCTTCGCCGATGAGACCCTGCGCGAGGTCGCCGATCGGATGGTCTCCAGCGGACACGGCGTGCTACCCGTCACCGAGCGCGAGGAACCTCGGCGGTTGGTGGGGCTGGTGAGCCAGTTCGATCTGCTCAAGGCCCACGAGCGGGTGTTGATCGAGGAGCGCCACCGCGAGCGTCCATCGGGCCACGTCGGCGGGTCTCGGCGACCTGGCGAGTCGCTCCCGATCTTCGAGCCGGCAGGATGAGCCTGCTCGACACAGCCGGCCGTTGCTCGACGAGGACTATCGGCGGTTGCTTGCTTTTCGCAGCGAGCTGCGCGACTTTCTGCGCTGGAGTGAGCAAGCAGCCCACGAAAGCGGGCCTGACGCCTTCACTGCACCAACTGCTTCTCGTCTTGCGCGGCCAACCTGCCCCGCCTGGACCGACAATCGGACAGGCCGCCGAGGAGCTACACATACGACATCACAGCGCGGTAGAGCTCGCCCAGCGCGCGGAGAGCGCCGGTTTGATCTGTCGTGTACGGGACGCCGTCGATCATCGCCGCGTACACCTTGCGCTCACCGACAAGGGGCGAGTGCAGCTAGAGAGCTTGACTCGCGAGCACCTATCTCGAATCAAGCCCTCGCGCAGACCTTGGAGGGGGTTGTGAACCCGGATCGCCGCCTGTGAGTCACATCTGGTTCATCATCCGATGGTTACACCTGCTGGCGATGGCTTTCTTTGTGGGCGGCCAGATGATGCTTGCTTTCGTGGTCGTCCCGATCGGACGTCGACGGCAGATAGCGAGAGTTTGCGCGCGATCGCCCGAAGGTTTGGCTATGGCACGCTGATTGCACTGGGCGTGCTTGATCACTACCGGCACGGCGATGGCGTTCCACTTCGACCTATGGAGCAACGGTAGCTTCCACATCAAGCTGGCCCTCGTAGCGATCGTCGGTGCGCTGCTCATCTGGCATATCCGCCGCTCAGACTTGCACGTCCTCGAGGGGATCGTATTTCTGCTTTCGCTGGCGATCGTCTGGATCGGTCTTTACTTCGCCAACGGTTACTCCTGAGAGCGTTTCTATCGCCAGTACATCGGGTCTTCCCGATGGCTACGAGTCGTCGTAGGTTATGGCAAGATCCCGCTTGGGTCGTGACCGCGGTCGTGCAGGACAACGATCCCCTCCATGCGCTCGAGTGGACTCGAACCACCACGGACCATACGGTCCACAAGGCCCGTAAGCCGCAAGGAACGACTGGAGCCGCGAGTAGCCTGCTCGGCCGTGCCCAGCAGACTTTCTCCGGATGCTCCCTCCGCCGCAGGTTGGGGTCGCGGCCTGACAGGTGGGATAGCGGTGATTGTTGCTGCGATATCCGGTCAGATCCGTTTACCGTTCACGGTTACACCCGAGATGGCGAGGGCATCACGCTTCTCCATACGTGGATCAGGCAGGTAGCTTTCGGTGATCAGTTGACGACTGTGAGCAGTTCGACCGTCGCACTCGGTGCGACCATCGAGCAAGACACCCTCTGGTCACGTGCCAGTTACGGGACCGCAAATCTCACCGAGTGGCCTCAGGTTTGGCAGGAGGGGCTTGGGTGGAGCGGCGGGCCGCTGGTGTGAACGTGTCGGATTATTCTCGTGTCATGCAAGCGCCTCTTTTGGTCGCCGTCGCGCAGCCACGGTGTGCAGCGAAGGACATGCACGGCAACGCGCGGGCACATGCCGAGCTGATCCGCAGGGCGCGAGCGCGGGTTGTCATCTTCCCTGAGCTGTCGCTGACTGGCTATGAGCTTGATGCAGATCCGATCGCGCTCGACGATTGCGTTCTGGACATCATCGTCCGGGCCTGTGAGGAAACGCAGAGCGTCGCGCTTGTGGGAGCGCCGATCCGCGGCTTGGGATCCGGGGCTTACATCGGTTTGCTGCACGTCAGCGCGACGGGCATCACCGTCGCTTACCGCAAGTGCTTTCTCGGTGGCGAGGAGCCGGCCCACTTCTTGCCGGGCGACGGGCCTGTCGTGATCGAGGTCGACGGCTGGCGTGTCGGATTGGGGATCTGCAAGGACACAGGCGTCGAGCAGCACATCAGCGAGACCGCCGCCCTCAACGTCGACGTCTATCTCGCCGGCCTGGTCCACCTCCCCACCGAGCTGGAGATCCAAGAACAGCGAGCACAACGGATCGCCCAGGCCTGTAACTCCTACGTAGGCTTTGCCAGCTTTGCCGGCGCGACGGGCGGTAGCTTTGATCATACCGCTGGCGTCTCGTCGCTCTGGAACCCCGCCGGATCCGCGATCGCCCGCGCCGGCACCGGCCCCGACGACTTCGCTCGCGCGACGCTGATCCACACGTAACACCTCCAACCGCCCGATCAGACCGCGTCACAAAACGCAGTCTCAAGGTCGAGGCGCCAGCGATGGTGGTCGTAGGGGATTGGTCTTGGGGGGAGAGTCCCCACTCGGCAAGCGAGCGATACCACTCCGCTGTGGCTGTTGTCAGAGTGTCGGCGAGGTAGAGGGCGCGTACGACGTCTGCCTCGCTGCCAGCGTCCATCCGATGGGGTGTCCGCTCGTCCGAGTAGGTCGGCTCCGTGCGGTACGTGTCTGATCCATGTGCCCTCGACGGTGCGAGGACGAACGGGCAACTGCTCCACGGTCAGGTGACGCCGGGGTACTCGATTTCGGCGATCAGCTTGGCGACCTTGCGGTATTCGCCGCGGGCGATGAGCTCGATCGGCTTCTCGTCATCCAACGCGAGGATCGGACGTTGCAGCCAGACTGGGATCGACTCCGGTCGCAGGACGAGGGCAAGCCGTTTGATCATCTCGGCCAACTCGATTAGTCGTTCGGCGCGTGCGCCTGTCGGCTCGCTGCGTCCGGCAAGCCAGCCTCGTACGGTGCTCGGCTTCGCTCCGGTTGCGGCGGCGATCATTCGGTCGGATAGGCCAGCCGTGTCGTGAACTCGTTGGGCGTCTTCGAGCAATGGGCTCATGGAGGAGAAGCGTAGCTCGCAATCGCGATTACGTCGCGAAACAGTCGTATCGAAATGTTCGGCAAATTGTTCGGTTGGGCCAATGGCACAAAACCGAACAAGTGGCGCCACGCAGCGATGGGAGCCCTTAACAACGAAAAAGCCCTGGTTTCCAGGGTTTTTTCTATGCGCTCGAGTGGACTCGAACCACCACGGACCATACGGTCCACAAGGCCCTCAACCTTGCGCGTCTACCAATTCCGCCACGAGCGCAAAGCGGGCGAGTATAGCCGGCGCTTGCCGTTTGAGCGTATCGTCGCTTGCATCCGTCCAGGGGCGGCGCTACTGTACGAACACATGTTCGTTTGATTACTCCATCCACACGACACGGGAGCCGCGCTCACATGGATCTGACCAAGCGTCAGCAGGAGATCTTCGACTTCATCCGCAAGTATTCGGCCAAGTATGGCTATCCACCGACGGTGCGCGATATCGGCAAGGCGGTAGGGTCTGGCCTCCTCCTCGACAGTGCATGCCCATCTTGCCAACCTCGAGAAGATTGGCCTTCTGCGTCGTGATCCATCAAAGCCACGTGCGATCGAGTTGCTCGATCGCGCCGTGGGAGCGCGGTCGACAGCGTGCGCAGCATCGTCTGAGCCCGACAGGTCTTCCTGTGATCGGCTCGGTCGCTGCCGGCCAGCCGATGCTCGCCGAGGAGAACATCGAGGAGTACGTGCCGGTTCCAAGCATCGCGGGAGGCGAAGACGGTGACTATCTCCTGCGCATTCGCGGCGAATCGATGAAGAATGCCGGCATCGTCGAAGACGACCTAGTGGTGGTCCATCAGCAGGACACCGCGCAGGATGGCGACATCGTTGTTGCGTTGCTCGGCGAGGAGGCGACCGTCAAGCGTTATTTCCGCGAAGCCGACCACATCCGCCTGCAACCCGAGAACGAGACGATGGAGCCGATCCGCACCAAGGAGGTCAAGGTGCTCGGACGCGTGGTGGGATTGCTCAGGAGCATCTGATGAGCACCGCGCTGCTGGAGAGACCACCGAGCTTCGAAGACTTGGCTTCGGGTACGAGGCGCAGCGTCGGCTGGACGGTGGCCGCTCACTCGGCGGGAAAGCGGACGCGATATGGCGGGCTTACGCTGGATGAGCTTGATCACCGGCGTATGGGAGGGCCTGCCGTGCGACGGTACCGTCAGCTGCCCGGTGTGTGGCGGGACGATGGCTCGGCGTCTCATGGCGGTTCGCGATGACCAGCCGGGGCGCTTGCCTCGACTGCGGTTCGAAGCTCTGCTGGCTCAAACCATAGCTGCGTGGTCTCACGTGCCGGGGTCGCGACTCTTCACAGATCGGCCCGCCAGCGCTACGTTGCATGGCAGGTCAAGCAGCCGCGGAGGCCTTGTGGCCTTCGAGGAAAGTCCGGACATCACAGGGCAAGGTGGTCGAGAGATCGACCCGGGGAAACCCGCGGGAAAGTGCCACAGAAACAAACCGCCGATGTCGGCCGTCCCACGTGAACGGCTGACAGGCAAGGGTGAAATGGTGCGGTAAGAGCGCACCAGCGCCGCGGTGACGCGGCGGCTGGGCAAACCCCACCCGATGCAAGGCCAAACAGGATCGTTTGCAGGTTGCCCGCCGAGATCCAGGTAGGCCGCTCAGATGGATGGTTGCTCAACGACAGGATCCGGCTTATCGACCTGCTAAGGAAAAGCCCCGCTCCGGCGGGGTTTTTCTATGTGGTCAGTAGCTGAAGACTCGACACGTTAGGCAAACAGCGCTTGAGAAGGCGATTTCTATGGGATCGCTCGGCGCGGACGGCGCGGTGCATCTCCTCGTCCGCAACATGGGCGTAAGTGCTCACCGTCGAGAGATCGGCGTGGCCGAGATACTCAGCGACCAAGCGCGCGTCACCTGTGGCTTGCCGAAGCCAGGTCGCAGCCGTATGGCGCAGCGTGTGCGCCGTGACGTGCTTGCTCAATCCAGCCGGCTTGACGCAGCGATTGATCAGGCGGCTGAGCGCCGTGGGGGAGAGCTTGCCGCCTTGAAGGCCGCAGAACACGAAATCATCGGATAGAGGCGAGCAGACCTCTCGTCGTATCTTTAGTTCGCGCGCGAACTGCGCCGGTAAGGGCTGGCGACGCGGCTTTGCTCCCTTTCCGCGCCGCACAAGCAGCGAAGGGCGCTCATCGTCGAGGTCCAAGTCTTGCCAGCGCACCGCAATCAACTCTGATCGCCGGAGCCCGGTGAGCACAAGTCCAAGACGCACGAGTCGAATCGCCTTCTTTCCATGTCACGACCCTGGGGCAGCTCCAACTCTCGCCGGGGTCAAATGCGCGGCACGATCGGGGTTTCGATCCTAGATACGCGATACAAAGCCACCTGTCAAGCACTACAGTGCAGAAACCGCTTGAACACCACAAACCTGTCCTAAAAACGCTGGTAGTCGGCGCCGTGCTCGTGCTCAGCAGCGGTCGTGTAGCCCTCAACCAGAATGTCGGTGCGGCCACCCACCGGCGATGGGCCTCCGAAAGATCGGGGTCCATGAACTTCGCCCAACAGAACTCGCAGTGGTCGTGATCCCACGACTCGCTGCGAGCGCGATACCGCTTCCACACGAGCGCGGCCCCTTTCAGGAAGCGCTCCTGACCGCCGAGCCTCCAGTTCATCAAGAGCATCCTGCTCAGACACCAGACCACATGCTCGGCCGCGTAACCAGGACGACCTCCGGTCGGCTCAGCTCAGTTCCCAGATGATGAACGTCTCGGCGTCGTAAGCCGCCGCCACCACCGCCAACAGCGACCCAACCACCCGGCCAGCAATCTCGTCACCGAGATCACCGCCGTCCACCAACCCCAGCTCCTCAGCCGACGCCGACGTGACAAACGCGTTCAGCGGATAGCCATGAGAGCCGCGATCCACAGTGAGGATTGCTCCATCTGTGCCGTCTGCAAGGTCCGCCCAGTGAAGGGCCAGTTCACCAACGAACGCCGTCAACAGCAGCCCGTCCAAACTCGGTTTCGGGTCTTTTCTCTGCCTCAGCTCATCCTCGACTACCACGCAAGCCGCACCGCGCCCGGCGAGCGTAGCGATCACCTTAGCAAGGGCCGCCCGTGCGTCGCCCGTTTTAGTGGCTCCTCCGTCACTGGGAGTCGCCAACCGCGCGGGGTCAACCGTCTCGGGCGCGAGCGTGTATGCGTGACCCTTGCGCTCCTCGATGAACTTGAGCGCCGCGGGCGAGATGACCTCTCCCTGGCCCAGCGAATAACGCAGCCAGTCGAGCGCGACCTTCTGATCTACCTCGGTGGATATAAGCGAGCCAGTCATGGCTACTGGGGTTCTATCCGATCGTCCGGGTAAATGCGATATCTCCAGCTTGGACCATTGTAGTCGTAGTGAGGGCCGTGTGAGTTCTCGCCCAAGTGAGGGTACAAACTTTCGTCAGTGTCAGGATCCCACCAGGACCCTTCGTTGCTACCCACTGGCCCTTTGCCCATCCATTTGAATTTCGATCCGGGCGGTGTGGCTGGGTTGCCGCAGTTTTCTCGTTCGGCTTCCTTCGTGTTGAGTTCCGCTTCGCCTTCGTCGCCGACTTCTTTGCCGGCGATGGCTGTGACAACGCCTGCGGCTGCTCCGAGGGCCGCGGCGCCTGTGGTGACCGCGGCGGCTCCGCATGTGCCGAGGTCAACGCCGGGGATCTCAATCGTGGCACCGCGCGCTGCATCAGCGCCAGCGGCGCCGCCGGGCAGCGGCGTCCAAAGAAGCCCCACCGAGTCGCCATAGGTCAACGGGCTGTCGCCACATAGCTGTAGGGCTCGCCCGAGATCGCCTCCAGTGGATCGACACTTAGAAACTGCGCTGTCGCCGGGTCGTAGACGCGGTTGCGGAGGTAGATGAGTCCCGTGTCCGTGCTGGTGTATTGCCCGTCGTAGCCGAGCAGCGTTCTGGTAGTGCCTTCGCAGGTTGGGGTGCCGTACGGGCTATAGCTGCACTTGCCGGTGATGGTCCCAGTGGAGCCTGTCAGTAGGCGTGTGCTACCGGTTTGATCATGGTGCAGGTAGGTCACTTTGCCTTCGTTGTTGATTTGCTCGACACTCATGTGGCTCGGACCGTAAACGTAGAAGTTGGCATCCAAGCTGTAACGACGCAAGCAGTCGGGCTCAATCAGCACGTCGTATCGCCGCAAGGATCCGCCCCTCGTTCGAGTCGATCAGTTCGCACACGACCTCATCGCCGGGTTCGAATTGCCACGTCTCGACCTCGCGATCGTATGGCTGATCGGTGATCTTGTAAACGTCGTCGTAAACGTGCTCGGCCTGTACGGGTCGTCGCACGTCAACTTGCTCATCAAGCAGGCTGACAAAAATCTCCGTCGGGCTGCTCATGGTAGATCCCCGCTTCCCGGCCCGTACTTGAATCCCGGCCCGCCGACGTGGATTACTTCTTTCGTCACATCGTCAAGGACCACCGACTGCCCGGTCGTCGGATTGATGTAGCGGGTAGCCTTGAACTCGAAGCCGCCAAGCGACCTCAACCACACCCGACGACGAATTGACGTACGCCCTACCTCAACGGTGAGAGCATCATCACCCGGATCGCCGTTCTGTTGCAAACAACCCACGACAGTGCCGCGTATGACCCCGGCGACAGCTGTAACTGCCCCGGGGTCGCGGCACAGGAAAGGAATGGTCCCTTCCCAATGCACCAACAGCCTAATCGAATAGCCGAAGAAGACAATAGTCACGCCTGGGGCGTGTTGTCCCGGCTCCTCGACCCAGAGGATCAACACCCCTGGTCGCTAGAGGAGATTGTCCGCGACCGTGAAGACGCCCACATCAGCCGATCGGACACGACCGATGCAATCGTCCGCCTGCAAGGCTTCGGACTGATCCACCGTACGACAGACAACCTCGTTTTCCCCACGCGAGCCGCCCTGTACTTCGATCAGATCGCGGCCTAACCCGCGCAAGGCAAACCCGAGTATCGTCCGGCCTCCAGGCAGGCATCCAGACTGTCAGGGGGCCGGGCGGCACCATACGAAAAGGAAATAGTCAGGCCCTTCCGCAGTAGCAATTGCTCGGCAAAGCGACTTACGAGTCTGCGTTGGCGACACTTATGATCCGGAATCATCAATAGGGCCTCCGCACCGGTTGGCCTCGCCGAGTGGACGATGTCGTGGCGAATCGGGGTTGACCTATCGATCAAATCCCATTACACGACTTGCAGCTATTTGTTGCGGCTGAGCCCAGGATCAGGCGCACCAGAAACAGATCTGCTGAATGCGGCAGCACCGATCGACCTATGGTTGATCGCGGGAGATATGGGTCATCCACACTCGACCGCCTGGCCGAAGCCATTTGGTCTGTGTGGTTTTGTGCGCAAATTGCGGGGAGAAAGATTCCCGTTCGTAGAATTCGTCTATCTCTAGGGTTATGATCCTTCGGGGGTGCCGCTGGGGCGCTAACCGAGGTCTTTGGGAGGGTGGGTATGTTGGGGGGCGGTGTTTGGCGTGTCTTGGTGGGTGGTTTGGTTGCTGGTCGGGGGCGGGGTCGCGTGCGTTTTGTGCGTTGGTTGGGTTTGGTGTGTGGTCTTGTCGTGTGTTTGATGGTTGGGGGTGGGTCTGCTTACGGGTATGTGTGGGCGAGGGATGGTGGTACTCGTTATTTGAAGGCTGATACGTCGGAAGTTATTAAGAGTTGGACGGCTAGGGAATGGAGGGTGTGGGGGAAAGAGGTGCGGTCTGTTGGTGAGTGTATGGGCGTGGAGGAACATTGTGCTGCGAGTGAGCTTGCTGGGGAAACGCCGCTTGAAGATCCCTCTGGGCTTCTTGCTGAAGATTCGCAGGAAGGTGTCAAGGAAGCTCGTGTGGCTGGTCGTTCGTTAGACGGTGAAGTTCAGAACGATCTTGATTTAGATGGCGAGGATGCTGGTACTTTGCCGTATGATCTTGGCGTTAATGCTGTTACTAATGCGACTCTTGGGGGCGTTCCTCATATACTTGGGGTCGAATTGGGTAATGGGCTTGATCAGTGGATTGAATTGCCGGAATGGCACCCGGTGTCTTCTGGCGAGGAAGAAGAAATGGTCAAAGTACATGAGTGGCTTTTGGCTGAACCGCTTCGGGTACACGTGAAGAATCGGGCGTTGAATCCTTCGGGCACGGAGGAAGCTCCTGAATATTATACGTTGCCGGCGGGTACTTATCTGGCGAGCTACGCTGGTACCGCGGGTGGACCTTCTTTCGGCGTCATAGAAGAAGGCATCACATGTACCAAAGTATTGACTTTAGAAGGTTGTGAATCTTTTAATCGGACACGCGAAGGTGAATATGTCCCGCCTGGCTTTACTCGCAAAGAATTTATTGATGCTGAAGGGTGGTATTATCCGGGTGGTATCCTGACCCAGGATGGTATCGCGATCTATGAGTATAAGCCACCTGAAAAGTGTCCTGCAGTCGAAGCTACTTCTCCTGGCATGGTTGGTGCTAAGGGTGCTCCTGGGGCTTGGACTTGTCCTCCTGTTGGTGTGCCAGCACCTGGCTTGATTACTCCGGAAATTGAAGAAGATAATACCGCTGCGGGTTTGCCTGCTAGGCCCAAAGAGCCCTCTCCCGTTAGTTTGCCCACGGTTCCTCCGTCGTCGCTTACTGAATCCGAGCTTGAGGAAATCAGCGAGAATTCGTTGGGGCGTGAACAGATCGAAGAGATGTTCCCTGACAAAAAACGTGAAGAAGAAGAAGGAGGAGTGGAAGTAGAAGAAGGGGAATTGTTGGGTGGGGGTAATGAAGGTGAGCCGGATCGTAAGTATTGTTTGCTTGGGCGTCCCGTCAATTGTGCTACTGGTAATGAGGAGCAGGCACAGACGGATCTATCTGTTGGTGGGCGGGGACCGAAGTTGGGGTTGGCGTTGACGTATAATTCGCTTCTCGCGGTCAAACAGGCAACGGCGGGCCCGTTTGGGTACGGTTGGACTGGATCGTACAGTGCGCATTTGGAACTCGGGGAAGAAGGCAAAGAGGCGACTGTTTATCAGGACAACGGGAGTACAGTCATGTTTACGCGCGTGGGGGAAGCGTGGAGTCCGTCGTCTGGTTTGGTGCAGTCAACACTCGCTGATGAAGGTAGCGGGTATGTTTATACGCTGCCTGATCGGACCCGTTTGCATTTCGGTTCCTCTGGGGAGCTGGCGAGTGAAGAAGACCGCAACGGAAACGCGATCACGCTCGGCTATAACGGCGAAAAACAACTCGAAACGGTTACCGATGGCGCTGGACGCAAACTCACCTTCAAATACAATGGTAGTGGTGAGGTGGAAAGCGTCAAAGACCCCATGGGGCACACCGTGAAATACACTTATGAATCTGGGAATCTAACGAGCGTGATACTGCCTGGTGAAGAAAAAGCTCGCTGGCAATACAAATACGATTCTGACCATGAGCTGACTTCTGAAACTGATGGGCGTGGACACACGTGGACTACCGAATACAATGAAGATCATCAGGTGGTCTCGCAAATGGACGCGATGTCACACAAACGCTCCTGGGTGTATGCGACGAAGGAAACGGGTAGCGAAACCACGATCACCGAACCAAACGGTTCGAGCACAGTCGAGCGGTTCAACGAAAATGGTTCGCCGACGAGTGTCACGCACGCCGCGGGAACGTCTATCGCGGCGAGCACTACCTACGAATACAACAGTAATGATGAGCTGGTATCGGCTGTTGACCCAAACAAAGAGAAGACTGAGTACGGTTACGACGCGAATGGCAATAAGACAAGCGAAAAGGATCCTAGCGGCGAGGAAAAGAAATGGAAATACGACGGTAAGCACGATATCGAAACGGAAACGACACCGGAAGGAGAGACAGCCACGATCAAACGCAACACCGATGGGGACCCAGAAACAATCGAACGCTCGATCGGTGGCGAAACACAGAAGACGACATACAAATACGATAGTTACGGCGACGTAGAAAGCATGACCGACCCGTTGGAACATACATGGAAATACACATATGATTCCTACGGTGATCGTGTGAGCGAAACAGACCCAGAAGGCGACAAGCGCACCTGGGAATACAATAGCGACTCCCAACAGACCTCGACCGTAAGCCCGCGAGGAAACGTTACCGGCGGCGAACCATCGAAGTACACGACGAGCATCGAACGGGACCCGCAAGGTCGGGTACTCGCCGTGATCCACCCCGAAGCGATAGGTGTTAGTGCCCCTGTGAATAAGACCTCGGCTGTGATCTCAGGAGCGGCACAGGAGGGAGCAACGCTTACCGCCGGTACGGGCGTCTGGGAGGGAGTACCGTCGCTTAGCTATAGTTATCAGTGGCAGGCATGCAACGTAGCTGGCGGGGAATGCTTCAACGTTCCAGGACTCGTAGAACCGATGTTGTCTTTGGATTCTGAAGCCGTCGGGTATACGTTGCGAGTCGTGGTAACAGCATCGAACTCGATTGGTTCGGCGTCGAGTACGTCTGCGGCGACTGCCGTGGTGTCAGTGTCAGCTCCACCGGTGTTCGCTTCCGCGTTTGGGTCATCAGGTAGCGGCAACGGGCAGTTCACGCATCCAGTGGGTGTAGCCGTCGATCCGCACGGTGATATCTGGGTTACCGATGCTTACGATAGTCGCATCGAGAAGTTCTCGAGCACGGGATCGTGGCTTGCCACATACGGCAAACTTGGGTTGGGGAACGGTGAATACTTTGAGCCGGTAGGTATCGCGATCAACCAAAGCACGGACAATGTTTATGTCGTTGACCAGTACACCGGTAAGGTACAGGAACTCAACGAAAAAGGCGAATGGTTGCGCTCATGGGAAGGCCATGAAGGAGCGTTCGCTGAACCAAGTGGTATCGCGATTGACGCTAAAGGGAACGTTTGGGTCACCGATTACGGCAATGATCGTGTCGAGGAGTTCAACGAAAAAGGCGAATTCCTCCTGAAGTTCGGGTCCGCCGGTGGCGAAGGCGGAAAGTTCTTGGGTCCTGGCGGGGTGGTCATCGCTAACGGTTATGCTTACGTGACGGATTTCAATAGTGCTCGACTAGAGGCGTTCACCGAAGAAGGCAGATATCTCGGCGAGGGCGGGTATTGGGGTATCGGCATCGAAGACTTCGTATATCCCTATGGACTAACTGCCGACACGAGCGGGAACGTCTACGTCGATGAGTTGGGCAACGACCGTATCCAGGAGCTCACCCGGTACGGGAACTTCATTACCATGTTCGGTTCCGGCGGCAGCAGTCCGGGTCAGTTCTCAGAACCACACGACCTAGCGTTCAATTCCGCCGGTGAACTCTATGTGACGGACTCCGAAGATAACCGGGTCGAGAAGTGGGTAGCGGCGGGTAGTCCAGTGAACACCACAGCACCAAGCATCTCTGGTGAGCTCCGTACCGGTAAGACAGTTAGCGCCAACACGGGTGTTTGGTCAGCGGTCCCGACAGCGACCGATACCTACCAGTGGCAGCGCTGCAACGGCTCTGGGGCGGAATGCAGCGATATAGCTGGTGCGACCGGTGCGACGTACGCGCTTGTGAAAGCGGACCTCGGGAGTACCATGCGGGTGGTAGTGACAGCCACCAACTCGCATGGTTCAGCGGCGAGCACCTCCGCGGCAACTGGGCTGGTGGTGAAACTGAACGTCACCGAATACACTTACGATGCGGATGGGAACATCGAAAGCGAGACCGACGGTGACGGGCACATCACGAAATACGCGTATAACGATGAAAACTTGCCCATCAAGACCGAAGAACCCAACGGTGATCATCCCGAAACCGAATACGACAGCGAAGGCGAGATGATCGGTCATACCGACGGTAACGCTCACAAGTGGGAATACAAGCGCAATGCACTAGAGGAGATCACCGAAGAAATCAATCCCCTCGGCAAGATAACGAAGAAGAAATACGATAAAGCGGGGAACCTCGAAACACTCGAAGATCCCGAAAAACACACGACGACTTATAAATACGACGAAAACAATAGACTCACCGAAATCAGTTATTCCACGGGTAAACCCTCGACAGTCAAATATGTTTATAACAAAGATGGTGACATCACGAGCATGACTGACGAGAGCGGGGAAACCAAAAACACGTACGACAAACTCGACAGGCTCACCGAATCAAAAGATGGTGCCGGCAAGACCGTCAAGTACGAATACGACCTGAACAACCAACCAATCAAGATTACGTACCCCAACGGAAAAGTCGTGACCCGCGAATACGATAAAGATGGGCGGCTAGAAAAGGTCACCGACTGGAATTCAAAGACAACCAAATTCGCCTATAACGCCGACTCAGATCTGACCACGACTGTATTCCCCTCGAGCACCGAAGACGAAGACACCTACGCTTATAACGAAGCGGATCAGATGACCGCAATAAAAATGCTCGAAGGCACAAGCACACTCGCAAGCCTCCTCTACACCCGCGGTAACGACAGCGAAATAAAGAACACCACCACCACCGGCCTCCCAGGCCCAGCAACCAACGAAGACACCTACGACGAAAACAACCGTCTCACTGAATCCGCCAGCTCACTCAACAAATACGATAAAGCAAACAACCCCACAGAGATCGAAGGCGCAAACGGCTACACTTACAACGAAGCAGACGAGCTAAAAGAAGGCCCCGAAACCAAATACGCCTATGACGAAGACGGCCAGCGCACCAAAATGGCCCCTACGACAGGACCAGCCACCACCTACGGCTACGACGAGGCAGGCAACCTCACCACCGTCGAACGACCCAAAGAAGGCGAAATCCCCAAGATCGAAGACACCTACACCTACAACGGCGAAGGACTACGAACCTCACAAGCAATCTCCGGAACGACCACCAACCTCACCTGGAACACCACCGAAACAACCCCAAACCTACTCTCAGACGAAACCAACAGCTACATATACGGACCCGACAACATGCCGATCGAGCAAATCAACAACACAACCGGCGCGGTCCTCTATCTGCACCACGACCAGCAAGGCAGCACGCGCTTGCTGACCGGATCAACCGGCAAAACCGAAGCAACCTTTACCTACGACGCCTACGGCAACCAGACCGGGCACACCGGGACCGCGACTACGCCCCTCGGGTTTGATGGGCAGTACACGAGTTCCGACACCGGGCTTATCTATCTACGAGCACGCACCTATGACCCGGCGACCGCGCAGTTCCTCAGCGTCGATCCGCTGGAGATGGTCACACGAGCGCCCTTCACCTACGGCGAAGACAACCCGCTCAATCGTGACGACGCCACGGGGCTGAGTAGCTGGAACCCGTTTAGTGAAAGCTTCTGGACCGAAGGCAACTTCATTTCCGAAAGCCCGCTCAACCCGATCCCTTACTACGAAGCCGAGATCGAATCCTACGAAAACGGCTGCGGGTACTTCGCGTCCGTCGCTCACGGACTCGAAGGGGCGGTCGCTGGGACCGCGCTGTTCGCCGGAGGTGAGGGCGCCGATGAGGCGGACATAACCGTCAGCGATGTACTTGAGGGCAAGCTGGGCTCGATCACGAGAGCTCCTCTGCCTCCGGGCTCGCCGGCGTGGGCGGACATTCAGGGTATGTCGATTGCTGATATTCGAGCCGCGGCGAAAGGTAACGAGCCAGGATTTAAGACAATCCTCAAGCTGTTGACTGATAACCGCTTCAACAAGCCATGAGCGCGATGGAGAAGCTTCTGGACTTCTGTGCTGCGCTAGACCGGCAGAAGGCGCACTACGAGCTGTCGGTGGCGCGACCGGAAGCGATCATGGTGTCGCTCGCTGTTCCGGGTGAGCGCTGGGAGATCGAGTTCTTCTCTGACGAGAGGGTCGAGGTCGAGCGATTCGTGAGCCAGGGGGTTGAGGAGAACGCGAGCGCACTTGAGGACGCCCTGCGGCGCTTCGATGCGTAGTTCTTGGCGACCGGCGCCCCGTTAGCCTCGTCGGCGAGTGTGCGGGCAGGCCCAACCGGGGCGGCGGCGTCCCTATGCGGCGAGGCGTTTGGCCTCGTGGCTGAGGAGGAGGCCGTTGATGAATCGCTTGACGAGTTCTCTGTCCTGGGCTGTGAGGCGTGTGGTGGCTTCTAGTTGCAGGCGTAGCTCTTCGTCCGAGTCTCGCTCGGCGTCGAAGACGAGCGTATCTGAGCTGACGGACAGAGTGAACCGCCCCGGCTTTTTTGGAGATAGTTTATTGTGTGATCTGTCTTTCCCTCGTCTGCTCGTACTCGACGGGAGGGAGCCCGTCGCATGCTCCGTGTAGCCGCCTGTGGTTGTACCAGTCGATCCATTCAAGTGTCGCAAGCTCGAGCTGGTCGATCGTCTTCCACGAGCCTCTGCGATTGATCAGCTCAGTCTTGTAGAGACCGGTCGTGGTCTCGGCGAGTGCGTTGTCGTACCCGTCCCCAACAGATCCAATCGAGGGGTCCGCACCAGCATCGATAAGGCGCTGAGTGAACGCGAAACTCGTATATTGACTGCCGGCGTCCGAGTGTACAATGAGCCCGTCTGTGACGGGCTGACCGTGGTGGTCGCGTGCCCAGAGCGCCATCTCCAGCGTGTCGAGCACGAGGCTGGTCTTCATCGTCGTGTCAGCCTTCCAGCCAACGATCCGGCGGCTGAACGCGTCAATCACAAACGCGACATAAACCACACCCGACCAAGTCGCGACATACGTGAAATCGGCCACCCAGAGACGATTCGCGGCCGGTGCACTGAAGTCACGATCCACAAGATCAGGAGCACGACCTGCCTGTCCATTATCGGGAATCGTGGTACGCCGCTTCTTACCGCGCATCGCACCCTGCAGGCCCTCCTTGCTCATCAGACGCTCCACCGTGCAGCGCGCCACATCAAAGCCCTCGCGACGCAACTGCCACCAGATCTTGCGCGCACCATAGACACCATAGTTCTCTTCGTGGATACAGCGGATACGCTCGATCAGCACAGCATCGCGCCGCGCACGCTCAGACGGGTTGCGCTCACGAGCCTTGACCGCGTAATACGTGGACGGGGCGACCCCAAGAACCCTGCAGGTCGGCTCGAACCCCATGCTCAGCGCGCAACTCGTCAACCACTACGCTCATCTCCTCGGCTGCGGGTCGAGCTCCCGCGAGAAAAAAGCCGAAGCGGCCTTCAAAATCTCATTCGCTCGACGCAACTCGCGATTCTCGCGCTCAAGCTCCCTAACCCTCTCAGCATCACTCGTGGTCGTCCCAGACCGCACACCACCGTCAACTTCGGCCTGACGCACCCAACCATCCAATGTCACAGCCGCACAACCAAACTTCTGCGCGATAGAAGCGATAGCCGCCCCCTTCGTCTCATACTCATCCCGATGCTCAAGCACCAGCCCTACAGCCCGCTCACGCACCTCCACCGGATACTTCCTCGTCTTGGCCAAAAGCCCATCCTCTCATAGGATCAGCCTCCAAGATTCCCGGGGCG
>CAVQKC010000011.1:0-38450 GCA_963713015.1 uncultured Solirubrobacterales bacterium
AAGCACCATCAGCCCACCAGCTGTGGCGTCGGCTGCCCACGCTCGATCCGGCGCTGCTCGGTGGCGGCGACCATTTCAAACTCGGGGATGTAGGAGCCGTGGTTGAGCTCCGTGGTGCCAGCATGCGCACAAAGCGTCCGCCGGCCAGCACCGCCGCACAGGCACCGGCACAGAGAGGAGCTGTAGCGCAGACCGTAGAGCTCGCGTACGCGCGGGGGCAGCGAGCCGAGCATCACCAGATCGTGGATACGCTTGGCCAGCTGACGATTCGAGGGCATCGGGATCTCGAAAGCGGAGGCGTAGCCCATGTAGCGGGCCTCCTCGGTCAGGTGCAGATCCGGGCCGGCCAGCTGGCGCTCGAACCACTCGCGAAACTCGCGGTGGGTGGGCGGGGCCGAATGACGCGGCATCTTGAACAGCTCGGCGAAGCGCAGGTAGTCCTGCCATATCGCTTCGCGTTGCTCGTCGGTCAGCGGGCGCACAAGCCTGTCGTAGAACCATTCCGCCGAGTCGGCGATGACGGCAACTGTCCACAGCATCAGCTCAGGGTCGAAGGCCGAGTAGGGCGTACCCGTCGGGTAGTGGGCGCCGGCGTCCTCTGGAAGCTCGCCGACCACGCGCTCGTGCATGCCGTCGACGATCTCCAGGACACGATCGGCCTGTTCGCGACTACCGAAGAAGACCGCCTCGAACATACCTCCCGTATGCGTGATGCGCTTGAACGGCATGCGCTTGTTGCGGGTGTGTTCGCTTGTGCCGACGTAGTTGAGCGGCTTGACGGCGCCGACACAGAGCGCGCGCTGGCCGTACATCAGCCCGACCGCCTTCTCTTCGTGGACCGTCCGAAGCAATGAGCGTCCGCGTGGGAAGTAGCCGTCGTCGGAAGCGGAGATGTGCATCGTGCTGGCACGGGCCTGGGTCATGCGCGGATGCTACCGGACTGGCTGGCCGGCCAACTTACATCTCCCCACATACGCGCCCTGAGCCTCGAACGGGGCGCGCAGCAGTGTGGCCCAGCCCTCGATCTCCGGCCGCAACGCCTCTACGACTGCGCCTGTGTGCTCGTAGAAACACCACATCAGGACGGTGGGCCCGGCGCCGGAGATCGTCGCGCCCAGCGCGCCGAAATCTGCTGCTTGCTGGGCGAGCGCGTAGGAGCGCGGGAACAGGTGCGAGCGCCTTTGCTCGTGCAGGCTGTCGTGTAGGCCGCGCGCGACCAGATCCCAGTCGCCGCGCGCGAGTCCCAGCGTGAGCAGCGCACCGTGGGCCACGTTGAAGACCGCCTGCTCGATCGGGACCTGCTCGGGCAGGGCGCCGCGCGCCTCGCTGGTGCGTACCGCCTGCTCGGGCACGACCGCGAGCGCCTCAAGGCCCGTGGGCGGCTCGAAGCGCACAGCTTGGCCGTCCGCGCATATGACGAAGCCGCCGTGGAGCGCCGCGGCGACATTGTCCGGGTGGCCCTCGATCGCGGTCGCGCGCTCCAGCAGGTCCACATCCAGCTCGAACAGGTGGTCGGCGGCGAGCAAGCCCGCCACGATCGCCGAGGCACTGGAGCCGAGGCCGCCCGTCAGCGGGATCTCCGAGCGAATGCGGAAAGTGAAATCGTCGGCTGGGTGTAGGCTCTCGAAGGCGCGCACGCAGAGGTTGTCCTTGTCCCTTGAGACGTCTAGGTCGGTCTCGACGGCGAAGCTGCCGGTCTCTGACACCTCCAGCTCCATGTGCAGGCCAATCGCGGCGGCAAAACAGTCGAAGCCAGGGCCGAGGTTTGCCGAGGACGCGGGCACGCGCACGACCCGCCTGCGAATCACCCGCTGCCCGTCCCATACATTTTTTCAAAACTACGATAGTAGCTACTATATGTATCTATTATTGTAGTCTTCACAATTTATACATACCTTCCGCTCCCCTTGGGCGAAAATCGACGCATGCGGCTCGCGAGAAGACGCTCACGACTCAACCGAGAACCGCCTCTTCGATCGCCGCGATGTCGGGGGCACAGGGGATTACCGCGCCGCCGTTGTGTTCGATCGCGGTCTGCGGGTCCTTGATGCCACGGCCGGTGAGCACACACACGACCTGCTCGGCGCCGTCAGGACCGTACTTGAGCAGGCCGGCGACCGACGCCGCCGAAGCCGGCTCGCAGAACATGCCTTCCTTGGAGGCCAAGAGCCGATAGGCGGCAAGGATCTCGTGGTCTGAGACGGCGCGGATCGCGCCCCCGGACTCGCTCACGGCGACAAGCGCATCGCTACCCCGCACCGGGTGGCCGATGCGGATCGCACTTGCCACGGTTTCAGGGTGCTCAAACGCTTCGCCGCGCACCAGCGGCGAGGCACCCTCGGCTTGGAAGCCAAACAGCCTCGGCGTGGCCCCCATCTCGCGGAAACCGCGCCAATAGGAGGTGATGTTGCCGGCGTTGCCGACCGGAATGCAGAGCGCCTCAAGCTGCCCTTCGAGGTCCTCGTGAATCTCAAAGGCCGCCGTCTTCTGGCCTTCGATGCGAAATTCGTTGACCGAGTTGACGAGCACGATCGGGTCCTTCTCGACGAGCTCGCGCACCAGTTTCAGCGCCTGGTCGAAGTTGCCGGCCAGTGAGATCACACGCGCGCCATGCATCAAAGTCTGGGCCATCTTGCCTTCGGCGATCTTGCCCTCGGGGACGATCACGGCACAGGTGATGCCCGCGCGCGCGGCGTATGCGGCCGCGCTGCCGGCGGTGTTGCCGGTGGAAGCGCAGATCACGGCCTTGGCGCCGTCGCGCACCGCCGCCGAGACCGCACAGGTCATGCCACGGTCCTTGAAGGACCCGGTGGGGTTGGCGCCCTCGAGCTTGAGGCGCACGCTGGCCCCCACCATCTCCGAGAGCACGGGCGCGCGCAACAGCGGCGTGGAGCCCTCCTGCAGGCTGATGATCGGATCGTCCTCGGCGAAGGGCAGGCGATCGCGGTAGCGCTCGATTAGCGGCACATGGCTCTTGCCCATGGAAATCGTGTTGCTCACATGAACTCCTTTCGGTAAAGCCCATCCTGGGCACGTAGGGCAAGCTGGGCAAGGACGCAGGGAACGCCGCGTGCTGCGCACGCAAGAGACCGAGGACGCCGCCCAGCGCCGCCATACGTGCCCAGGATCACATGAACTCCTCTTCTATTACACGTATGGCGCGTGGGGTTGAGCGTAGGAAGTCGAGCGCCGCGATGCGTTTCAGGGCCTCGCGCAGGCGCGATTCAGCCAGCGGATGGATGACCATCACCAGGCGCGCGTGCTCACCCAGGCCGTGTTGAGCGACGGACTTGATCGAGGCGCCCTGCTCGCCGAGCACCTGAGCGATCGAGGCCAGTGTCCCCGGCGTGTCGGCGACCTCCATGTGGATGTAGAAACCGCTCTCCACGTCCTGCACCAGCGGCAGCGGCTCGAGCGGTGCGGACGGCGCGCCAAGCGGGAGCATCGCGCTGACGAGGTCGCCAAGCACGGCGCTCGCCGTCTGGCGGCCCCCAGCCCCTGGTCCAGACATCGTGATCTCGGTGATCGCGTCGGACTCGACTGTGACCGCGTTGAACGGGCCATTGACCGAAGCCAGCGGGTGGCCTGAGTAAAGGAAGGCTGGGTGTACGCGAACCGAGATGCCACTGTCGCGCCGCTCGGCGGTGCCGATCAGCTTCAAGCCTAGCCCCAGCTCGCGCGCATACTGCAGGTCGTCTGTCTGCAGCTGCTCGATGCCCTCGTATGGGACTTGATCGATGTGGACAGGTGTGCCGAAGGCGAGCCGCGCCAGGATCGCCATCTTGGCCGCGGCGTCGCGTCCGCTTACGTCGTCGCTTGGGTCGGCCTCAGCGTAGCCCTGGCGCTGGGCCTCGGCGAGTGCCTGCTCGTATGAGGAGCCGTGTGTCATCTCACTCAAGATGAAGTTGGTGGTGCCGTTGACGATCCCGTGGATGCGCTCGACGTGCGCGCCGGCGAGCGACTCACAAAGCACGCGGATGACTGGGACGACGCCCGCCACGGCAGCCTCGAAGCGCAACTGCACACCGCTTGCGCGCGCCGCCTCGAACAGTTCCTCGCCGTGCTGAGAGAGCAGCTGCTTGTTGGCTGTGACCACGTGCTTGCCTGCCTGTAGAGCGCTGAGCACATACTCGCGCGCTGGCTCGATCCCGCCGATCAGCTCGACAATCAAGTCGGAGGACTCGAGGATCTGGGTGAAGTCGCCTTTGCTGGTGGTGAGCGCCTCGCCCAGTACCGGCAAACGACCGGTGAGCCGCTCGATGTGCTGGGCACGCTCTCCCAGCAACGTGGCAAAGGCCGAGCCGACGGTCCCGAAGCCGAGCAGGCCCACATTGAACGGCGCGGAGGCTTCGGCGACGCGATCTGGGAAAGCCACCGGGCGCACAGAGGTCATCGCTGAGTGCTCAGACGACATCGCGGGCCGTGAGATCCTCGAAGCGTTCACGCCTGACCACGACGCGGGCGTCGCCGTCCTTGCAGAACACGACCGGCGGACGCGGCACACCGTTGTAGTTGCTGGCCATCGCGAAGCCATAGGCGCCGGTGGCGGGCGTCACGATCACGTCTCCCGGCCTTGGATCCTCGAGCAGTGCTTCGCGCACGATCACATCGCCGGACTCGCAGTGCTTGCCGGCCAACACGCAGCTGACGGCGCTCGCGGGATCGGCGAGTCGATCGGCGACGTGCGCTTCGTAGGCGGCGCCGTAGAGCATCGGACGCAGGTTGTCAGACATGCCCCCGTTGACCGCCACCCAGGTGGAGACGTTGCGCTTGACGCTCTCCACCGTGTAGAGCGTGACGCCGGCGTTGGCCGTGAGCGCGCGCCCCGGCTCGACCAGTATGCGCTTGCCCGGATCGATCCCAGCCTCATGCGCGGCGCCGAGAACCGCTCCCACCCATTCCTCTATCTCAGGAGGATGCTGGCTCTCGGCGTATGCGACCCCGAGTCCGCCGCCGAGATCGTAGGTGGAGAACCCGCCCACCCCCTCGCCGATCTTCGCGAGCGCCTTGGCCTCGCGACGGTATGGCTCCAGTTCGAGCAGCTGCGAGCCGATGTGGGCGTGGATGCCTCGTAGCTCGAGGCCCGCGACCGCCCGCACGCGCTCGATCGCGGCAGGGACATCGGCCATCGAAAAGCCGAACTTCGAGTCGGCCTGACCCGTGGAGATCTTCTCGTGGGTGTCCCCTCGAATATCGGGTGTGGCCCTAATGAGCACATCTTGGGAAGACAACGCCGCATGCGGCGTTGTCCCGGACCGCACATGTGCGGTCCGGCCAGCCGGCGCATGCGCCGGCTGGAAAGAATTGATGAGTCGCTCGAGTCGATCGATCTCGTCGAAGTTGTCGATCACAATCAACCCGATCCGCTGCTCCATCGCCATGCACAGCTCGGCCTCAGACTTGGCGTTGCCGTGCATCAGGATCCGCTCGGGCGGGAATCCCGCGTTCAAGGCAAGGTGAAGCTCGCCACCGGAGGCCACGTCGCACCACAGACCCTCTTCGGCGAAGAGGCTCAGCACCGCCGTGCATGGGAACGCCTTGGAGGCGAACACCACATGGAAGAAGTCCTCGTGACCAGCCGCCGAGCCGGCCTGGACGAACGCGCGTGCCCGCGCCCGTAGATCGTCCTCGGCGACGACGTACGCAGGCGTGCCGAATTCCCGCGCGAGCTCGATCGTGTCGCACCCCCCCACCTCGACTCGACCGTGCTCGTTGAGCCGGCTTCCCAGCGGGAAGACATGCGAAAGAGTGGTTCCCGTAGCCATGAGTTGGATTATGGCGGCTTACAGGGGATGGAACTCGGCGCACCGTGACCCGACCGTCCACAAGAGCCCTACTGCCGGGCCGAGAGGGCACGGCACCCGAAAGCATGCCCCGCGTGCGCGGGTGCCTGCTTGACAACCGGCTGGGATCAAGCAGTGCTCGCGCGCGTACGTACGGTGCGGCTCGAAACGGAGACACCACGACCCCTGCCCGGTGCCGCCCAACCCCCGCCACGAGCCAAGACCCACAGCAACAGAACGCCGATCGCCATCAGCACAACGCTCTCCAGCTGCGGCCCCGTCAAGCCCGCGAAGATCTCTTTGTTACGCCGCACGAACTCAACAAGTAGCCGCTCGAGACCGCTCAGCACCAAGTACAGCCCAAGGATCACTCCGGGCCGAACGCGATCGCGCAACTGCCACAAGAAATAGGCGAGCAGACACATCGAGATGGTCTCGTAGATCGGTGTCGGTTGCACTGTCACTCCCGGAGGCGTAGGCACCGTGCCATGCGGATAGCCCATAGCCCACGGCAGTTTCGAGCGGATGCCGTAGTCGCCGTCGCCGGAGACCTGACAGCCGATCCGTCCAATTCCATAGCCGAGCGCCAGCACGGTTGCGCACATATCGACGGTGGCAAGGTTGAGTGTGTCGCGCCAGTGCATCCAAGCCACCACGGCGATCGCGCCGCCGATCGCGCCGCCATACCAGACCAGACCAGACCCGGAGAAGATATGTCCGAGCAGGTCGTGCTTGACTTCGCCGTAGTTCTGCACGATGAAGTAGCCGCGCGCCCCGAGCAACCCACCGATGAGCGCGGCGAACACGATCTCATACGCCCAGTTGACCGGCTTGCCGAGCTCGCGCAAACGACGAGCGACGATCGCGCCACAGGCCAGGAAGCAGATCGCGAACGTGACGCCGAACGTCTTGATCGAAATGCCGAAGATGAGGACTTCTGGCCTCACGAAGCTCCAGCGAGGCTTGGGGTCGGCGGCTTCGGCATTCGCGGACTCTACAATCAATCCAGATGGCAAAGCGACACTCAGAGTTCGGCAAAGACGGCGGTCTGCAGATAAGGATGCTGCTGACGATGTTCCTGCTGGGACTCGTCTACGTGGTGTTCGTCGGCGCCCTTTTCGCTGCCGGCGCAGCCGCCGGCTTGATCGTCGTGATCGCAGTGTTCATGCTGGCGCTGCAGTTCTTCGCCTCGGACAAGATCGCACTCTCGACGCTCGGCGCCAAAGAGGTCACCCCCCAGGAACAACCCGAGCTGCACGGGATCATCGAGCGACTCTGCGTGCAAGCGGACCTACCCAAGCCGCGCGTGTGCGTGATGGACACCCCCATGCCCAACGCCTTTGCGATGGGCCGCTCGCAGAAGAAGGCGACAGTGTGCGCGACCAGCGGCATCCTAAAGATGCTCGACACGGCCGAGCTCGAAGGCGTGATCGGCCACGAGCTCACGCATGTGATCAACCGCGACGTGATGGTGATGACGCTGGCCAGCTTCTTCGCCTCGCTGGCCGCGCTCATCGCCCAGTTCACGCTCTTCTTCGGAGGCGGCTTCGGCGGCGGCTATGGGCGCAACCAGGAAGAGGAGGAGGGGATCATGCTCGTGCTGATCGTCTCCGTGCTCGTCTACGCGATCTCCTTCATGCTGCTGCAGGCCCTTTCGCGCTACCGCGAGTTCGCCGCCGACCGCGGCTCGGCGGTACTGACCGGCCGTCCCAGCGCGCTGGCCTCAGCGCTGGTCAAGATCAGCGGCACAATGGAACGGATACCAAGCCAAGACCTGCGCAAGGCCGAAGGCATGAGCGCCTTCTTCATCGTGCCGGCTCGCACCAAGCAGTCGCTGATGAACCTCTTCTCCGACCATCCCTCGCTCGAGAAGCGTCTGGACGCGCTCAGCCGGCTGGAGTCGCAACTCCAGAGCGCTGCCTAGAAACGTGGGCCTCAAAGACATCCTGACGGGCCGCCACGAGGTCAAAGGGCCGGCCCCCGACCGTCTGTTTGCGATCTCCACCGCCTACATCGCGCTGCAAACCGAGCACAACATCGAGCCTGCCGGCGCCGCGGCGATCGTCTTCCAGGCGCTGCAGACCAGCGAGTTCGAAAGCGTCATCAAGGAAATGGAAGAAGTCGTCGTGGCCACCGGCGGTGAGAGCGGGACCAAGGTGCACACCCAGGACGACAGCTTCGGCTACCGCTGGATGGTGCTGAATGGCAACTCTGTGGAAGATTTGGCCGTCGGCATCAACGCCGTTTCTGGCTCGATCGAGACGGCCGGCCACGGCGAGCGACTGCTGTGTGCGGTGTTCGCTTTCAAGGACGCCAAGGAGCGCGAGCTTTACTTCATCTACAACTACAAGCGCGGCTTCTGGTACCCGTTCGTGCCGGCCGCGGGCGGCGGCCCTTCTTCGAACTCGGCTCAAGCCATCGAACGCTCTACCGAGCGTGAGCTGCAGCTGAAGGCACAGATGGCCTCGGAACTGCCGATCGAGCCGGAACTCGAGCGTTGGTTCCCACTGTGGGGGATTCCGATCTAGAGATTGACGTCGGGTTCAATGGCCTTGTTCGCGCTTGGCGACCCAAAGGCGCGTCGACTATGTATTCGCCTTAAGTCGATTCACGTTAGTAGCTACAAATTGTAGTCACCATCGTGAATCGCACAAAAATTGGATATGTCAGTCCGGAATCAGGCCCTCACCCGTGAACTCGGAGCGAGCCTCCGCGAGCGTGGTATCGCTGGGCGGCAGGATCACGTCGGAGGTCTCGATCTCCTCGTCATCTACGCGCGTGCCGTTGGCGCGCACGAAGGCAAGCAGCTCAGCGAGCGATCGCGAGAAGCCGCCCTCGTCCTCGGCGTCAACCGCCGTGTGCGCGGCGCCCGCGAGTTGGTCGAGCTGGCCGTGTAGCCCATCGTCGAGCCGGTACTGGTCCTCGCCTGAGATGCGCACGATCATGCCGACTGCTCCTTGCTCGGATCGGCCGCGGCAGGTTCGCCCTCGACCGGCTCGTCCTCGGCGCCCGCAGGAAGCTGGCCAGCGCCGCCACCTGCGTCTCCCGCTCCAAGTTCTCCCTTGAGCTTGGCGAGGTCGTCGTCGACCGCGGACTTGCTGGAGAGCGATTTGAGCTGGCGATCGATGTCGTCTTCGCCGGGGCCGAGCGCGGTGATGTCATCGAACGTACCGGCCGCTTCGAGCTCCTGCACCGCGTCGGCGCGCGCCTTCATGTTTTCGGTCTTGTCGACGGCGCGCTGCATGGCGAGTCCCACATCGGCCATCTGCTCGCCCACGCCCGTTGCCGCTTCGGAGATCTTGACCTGCGCTTCGGCGGCAGAGTATTGCGCCTTGATGACCTCCTTCTTGGTGCGGAAGGATTCGATCTTGGCGCGTAGCTTCTGCTCGGAGTCGGTCAGCTTCTGCTGCTGATCTTCGAGTTCCGTCACCTGCGTGTCGAGCCCCTGCAGCTCGGTCTGGGCGATGTTCTTGCGTTCGAGCGCCACGCGCGCGAGATCCTCCTTGCCGGAGGAGACCGCTTGGCGAGCCTGGGTGTCGAGCTTGACGACCTGTTGCTGCAGCGAGGTCTCCTGCAGTTGCAAACGCTTCTTGGCGGTCACCACGTCGGCGATGCCCTTCTTGACGTTCTGCAGTTGTTCGACCTGCTTCTGGTAGCTGTAATCGAGCGTCTCGGCGGGGTCTTCGGCGCGATCCAAGAGCTTGGATACCTTGGCCTTCACGACGGTTGACATGCGCCCGGTCAAACCGGCCATATGATCCTCCTGTAGGCGGGGAAAATGAGGCTATTAGCGTAGCCGACTGGGGCTACAAGCCGGTGGGGTGGCGAACCGTGAAGCCAGGGTTGCCGGGACGCAGCGGACGCCAGCGCGGTCCGTTCTGATCGGAAGGATCGTCGACCGGGCTCGTGTCCAAGCGCAGACCGGCGACCGTCATGTAAGCGTGACCGCCATTGGCGAAGATCGTCACCCACGTGCCGATACCGCCAGAGTCCCAGCTCATGAATTCGCTTGAGTCCATCGGCGTGGCGATCAGGCTGGCGCCGTGTAGCGCGTAGGAGACGGTGCCGGAGCAGTCGTAGCCAGACGAGATGAAGGAAGCATGACCGCCGCCGTAGATGTAGGGCAGGCCGATTATCTGGTTGCCGGCCCAGATGATTTCCTGGACGGCGGGTGGTGCGGACATCGGGGCCGCGGCGAGACCGTTCACGACGCGAGCGGTACTGCCCGGGACAAGCAGCTCCGGCTTGGTGTCAGCGGCGACGCCGACAACGCTGCCACCGGTTGAGGAGGTCATTTCGCTCGGCGACTGTGGGGCAAGGTAGGGGACGACCTGGCCGGTGGCCGTCTTCTCGTAGACCGCACCCCTGTAGAGAAGGCTCGTCGATTTCGAGGTGACCGGCGCGTGCGGCTTCTTGACGGCCGGAGTGGTGGTCGTAGGAGCAGCACCGCCGGCGACGGCGGGTGGAGTCACGGTCGCCGAAGCACCTCCGGCTGAGACACCACCTGTTGCGGCAAGCGCCGAGACAGGCGCGACAACCAGGAACAGCATGCTGAGTAGCATTGAGCCCGCGGCTCGCAATCGCAAAGCAACCTCTTTCGTCGGCCTGCGGGGTTAGCTGACGGGCTAGCGCTGAAAGAGCCTGCGCTTCTCACGGATCTACCGCGGGATTCGCCCCAACAACTTGGGTCCCCCGTTCCTTGGCTTCTGACCAAGGATTCGGCGTTCGGGGCGGCAGGCTATCAGAGTGCAATGACGGTTGCACGGGATATCGGTGTTTTGCGGCGTTTTCCCCGCAAATACGGGGATTTTGGGCGTCAAGTTGCAGATCGGAGGACGATCGGCCGGCGTGGAGAGACGCGTTCGTAGAACCGCTGTCGTCGGGGACGGCGGGTAGCGTGGCAGGTATGCCCATCCCCTCTCTGCGCGCCACGACCCTCGTACTCCTCGCGTTCACGACCCTACTTGCGGCTGGCTGCGGCAAGGCGCTCTCTTCCCAGGCAGGCGGACATGCCACCGCGACGGTGCCGGCACTCAGCCAACACGCGGCGATCGGCGCGAGCACGACCAACACGACCCGCCTGGGTGGGTCCACCCCGGTCATCGACGCCGCCGCAGTCGCACTCGCCGCATACCCGGGCCTCACCCCCGCTACTCGACCACCGCTGGTGGTCATGGTGGACGACAACGACTGGCCGGCGGCACTTGCGTCCTCTGTGCTTGCCGGCACGCCGCTGCGGGCGCCGCTTCTGTACAGCGAAGGCAGCGCGTTGCCACAGCCAACCAACATTGCGCTCCAAGCGATGCGACCCACGGGGACCGACGCGCTCGGGCCCTCACCGAGCGGACCTGCTGGACGCGCCCAAGTGCTCGATGTCGGCAACGCCTCCGCCCCGGCCGGCTATGTGACACGCTCGATCGCGACAGCCGAACCGGCCGTCATGGCCGTCGCGATCGAGCGGCTCTCGAGCTTGCTGGACGGTCACTCGCCGCATGACCTGATCGTGACGGCCGCTAACGGGCCGCCCGCCCTGACGATGCCGGCCGCGGGGCTGTCCGCGCAGACAGGCGCGCCGATCCTGTTCGTGCGGCGCTCGAGGATTCCTCGCGCAACCGCCGCCGAGCTGGCGAAGCTCGCCCGAGCTTCGATCTACGTCGTCGGTCCACAGGCTGTAGTAAGTGAACACGTGGTCAGAGAGCTTCGACACTTCGGCCCGGTGACGCGCATCGACGGTTCCACTCCAGCGGCAAACGCGATCGCTGTAGCGCGCTTCAGCAATGGCTCTTTCGGCTGGGGCGTACTTGAACCGGGCCATGGGCTCGTGTTCGCTAACAGTTCGCGACCTCTGGACGCACCCGCCGCGGCGCCACTGTCCGCGCGCGGGGACTACGGCCCACTGCTGCTCCTGGAAGGTCCCGAAGCGCTGTCGAGCCAGCTGAGCGGCTACCTGAGCGACCTGCAGCCGGGCACACCCACATCGGGAGCGGTGCACGGCGTCTACAACCGTGGCTGGCTGATCGGCAGCGAAGCCGCGATATCCGCTACCACCCAGGCGCGCTTGGACACGCTGCTGGAGATATCCTCCCGGACAGCACCGGAAGCAAGCTTTTCCTCGCCGACGACGCCTTCGAGCGAATCTACACCCAGCGAATCGACACAGAGCAGCGAACCATGAGTCAAGCCGAGAACCCACAACGCCTGATCAGAGAGCGCTCCGGAGAGGTGAGCGTGGAGGACGTACGCGAGCTGATGGGCGCCTCCACCCCACACTTCGCGCTGCAACTGCGCAATCGCATCGTACGCTTGATTGCTGAGCTCCCCTCCGACCATCCGGCGCGGATAGAAGGCGAGCGCGAGATCGCCCGACTGGAGCGCCTTGGCTTTACCGGCGAGACGCGCGGGGAGGCCGGCAACGAGGGCGAGCTACCGTTGCCCTCGCTGAGCGTCGCCTAGTCGCTCCGTCTCCTGCGGCCTTTTGCTCAGCCAGACTCATCAAGACCGCTCTCCAAGCCCGCCCCTCGACGTGTTCTAATCGGCGACAGGCAGTCAGCTGCCCTCGTCAACTCCGGATCATCGCGCGTGCGCGGGCGTCCAGGAAGCGCGCGCGCAGCAGTCTGAACAGGAACACGAAGACAGCTATGTCGACAGCGAACATGCCCACGTTCAACAGCTGAGAAGCTTTCGCGAGGAACGTATAGCCCAAGACGACGGCCGAATGCAGCACGATTACCGGCAGCAGCGCCAAGAGCAGCGTGTGAGAACGATATCCGCTTGAGTGCTCGCGCCAGGTCACCTCGATCGTGCCTATGGCGACGGCGGCGATGCCCGCCAGCAGTAGCGGGCCACCAGCCGCTGGGCCGTGACGCAGTCGCGTGACGGCGATCACGAACGCGACCCCTCCGGCCAGGATGAGCAGCTCTGAGAGTGGCAGCGGATGCCAGGGAGCTTGCGGGCGCTCGCCGAACGTTCTCTGAGGCGAGACCGGCGGGCGCCGGGCTGTACTCGGCGCGCGCTCGCGACGAGAGGATCTGGCTCGCTCTGCTCGCGACGCAGTCTGCCCGGACGACGAGGTGGGCTGTTCGTCAGAGGCAGACTTCGACCCACCGCCTGCCACAGGCGCGCTCGGGCGCGGCTTGCGGGAGCGTCCCCGCGGACCCTTGGTGTTGCTTGCCACGACTACAGTTTACGGCCGGCTACCTTGCTGTTGTGGGCGCTAAGCTGAGCCGCTGTGCCTGAGCACGGGAATACCTGGGAGCGCCTGGCCAAGCCTGCCGCTGCAGATCGAGCGGCATACATTCGAGCCGCTGCAGGCGCTCGTGTCGAGCGAGTTCGAGCGCAAGAGCACGGTGATCCACATCTCTGGTGCTGGACACGAGGGCATCGGCGAGGACGTGACTTACGACCCCGTTGACCATGAGATTCTGCAGGCCACGGGACCCCACTCTCCGCTAACAAGGCAGCTGGACGATTGGCTCGTTCTCAGAGCATCTGGCAACGCTCGATCTCTTTCCGCAGGAGCCTCAACGTGAGGTGTCCCGTCGCTATCGCGTGTGGGCATATGAGTCGGCGGCGTCGACCTGGCGCTGCGCCAGTCGGGCACGACGCTGCACAAGGTCTTGGATCGCAGGCCGCAGCCGGTGCGCTTCGTGGTGTCGCTGCGCCTCGGGGAGCCACCGAGCATCGATCCTCTGCATCAACGTCTGGAGGCCTATCCATCGCTGCGTTTCAAGCTCGATCCGACGAGTTCTTGGGATGACGAGTTGATCGCCGCGCTCGTGGCTACCCGTGCGGTCGAGTCGGTTGACTTCAAGGCTTACTACTCAGGCTCGATCGTTGACCAGCCGGCGGATCCTCTGCTCTACCAGCGTGTCGTCGAGGCGTTCCCCGACGCATGGATCGAGGACCCCAGCACTCACGCCGGAGACCGACGCGGTGCTCTCAGACCCACCGCGACGCTTCTCCTGGGATGCTCCGATCCACTCCCGTCGAGGACATCCATGCGCTGCGCTACCCGCCGCGCATGGTCAACATCAAGCCGTCACGGCTCGGAGGGGCTCCAGAAATCTGCTCGATGCATTTGACTACTGTGCCGCGCGAGGGAATCGGCAACTACGGCGGCGGGCAGTTCGAGCTTGGCGTGGGTCGTGGACAGATCCAGTATCTCGCGTCGCTGTTTCATGCGGACGCTCCCAATGACGTGGCCCCGAGTGGCTACAACCTGCCGGATCCGCCCGCAGGTCTACCGCAGAAGCCCTCTGCGACCGGCGCCCACGGCCACTCGGGTTCCGCTGGGGCTGACGCCCACGGGCCCCGCGAGGGCGCAACTTCTCTGGTGCGCCTTTTGGTTGGGTAGGTCCATAGGCTTTTACCGTCCTTTGCCAAACTACTCCACCTCGGGAGAGGATGTTCGTGGCAAGCGCAAGTGCCAAGCAGCGATCTATCCGCAGCGCAGCAGGGGCAATGGCACTGGCGCTCTGCGCCGGCTGCTTCGCGTTGATCGACCCCCTGCCCTCCGGCGCCACCTCGAACGTCGGCGGCTTCGGCGGCGCTCCTCGAAGCCCTCGGCGCCGAGTGAGTAAAGCGACAGGTGGCAGCTCGCCGAAGTCCGCCGCCAAGAAGAAAGACGACCGCGAAAAGCACGTAAACCCTCTTTCACGCTCTCGAGCGCTGTTTGCGTGCCGGCTGCCACTGCTTCGACCAACTCGCGCCAGGTGTCCGTAGGGCGGCGAGCTGCTCATCAAAGGCAAAGGGCTGCGCACCGGGATGGTCGTTGCCTTTCCCCACAGCTCGGAGCGCGCGCATCGCCAGCAACTCGCCCACAGCCCACCTGGCGCAACTCGTCCGCTGGGGCTGGTCGTGCACTGTGCCGAGCAGCGCCCACTCTGGGCGCATCATGGTACTGCTCAGCCACGGTCGCCACACCAACTCCTATCGGCCCGATCCAGGTCGTGCCCTACGCGCTGCACCCGCCAACGCCGCCCAAACCGCGCCGGCAGCTCCGCCGGCACCGCACGCCAAGTGGCAGCGGCGTTCGAATGGCCAGGGCATGTGGATCTGGTACGTGAGCCAGTCCGACGGCGGCAACCTCGCTTCGATCGTCGCCCAGGCCCACGCCGCCGGACGTGACCACGCTCTATCGTCAAGAGCTCCGACGGGTCCTCCAACTACTGGAGCCAGTTCTCGCCCCGAACTGGTGGCGGCAACTGCACGCGAACGGGTTGAAGGTGTGCGCCTGGCAGTACGTCTACGGCAGCAACCCGGCCGGCGAGGCCGAACTCGGGGCGCGAGCGGTCGGCAACGGAGCCGACTGCCTGGTGATCGACGCCGAGTCCGAGTACGAAGGCCATTACGGAGCTGCTCAGACCTACATAGCCGACCTGCGCGCCAAGATCGGCGCGGCCTATCCCGCTTGGGTTGGCGTCCTTCCCCTACGTATACGACCACACCTCATTCCCCTACTCCGTCTTCCTCGGCCCGAACGGAGCGCAATTCAACGCGCCGCAGATGTACTGGAAGGACATCGGCAACTCGGTGGACACGGCGTATGCGAACACGTACATCTCAAACCGCGTCTATGGCCGACCGATCTCCCACTCGGGCAGACCTATTCCAAACCCTCGGCCGAAGAACTGGTGCGCTTCCGCGAGGAGGCGCCTCTCTACGGAGCGACCGGCACCTCTTTCTGGGACTTCCAGGAAACGCCGGCAAGCCTATGGACGGCGCTGGCAACTCCCGCTCGCGCCGCTGAGCAGCGTCACTCCCAATCCCTCCTGGTCCGAACTCGGCGAAGGCAGCAAAGGCGACCCGGTGCTTTGGATGCAAGAGCATCTGGCCGCGGCGATCCTTACCCAGGAAACAACCGGCATCTTCGACGCCGCGACCAAGACGAACCTGGAGCAGTTCCAAAGCGCGCACGGGATCGCCCCAGCGGCCAAACCGAAGCGGCCACTTGGCAGGCCCTCTTGGCCCTAACGCCGGTCGCAGTCGACTGGACCGGCGCCGGGCCAAAGGGGTAGTTCAGACGCGCTGGATCAGGGTGCCGGTACCCAAGCCGCCGCCACAGCACATCGTGACGAAGCCGATCTCCTTGTCAGAGCGCTCCAGCTCGTGCAACAGCGTGGTGATCAAACGCGCGCCGGTCGAGCCGAGTGGGTGGCCGAGCGCCATCGCGCCACCGTTGACGTTGACGCGATCCATGTCTGGGCTGAGCTCACGCTTCCAAGCAGCCACGACCGGCGCGAACGCCTCGTTGATCTCGATCAGGTCGATGTCGTCGATCTTCATGCTGTTGCGCTCGAGGATCTTGCGCGTGGCTGGGATCGGCCCCTCGAGCATCTTCACCGGGTCGCAGCCCACGGTGGTCTGATCGACGATGCGAGCACGAGCGGTCAGGCCCAGGTCTTTGGCCTTCTCGGCGCTCATCAACAGGACCGCGGCAGCGCCGTCTGAGATCTGGGAGCTGTTGCCGGCCGTGATCTTGCCATCGGGCTTGAACGCCGGTTTGAGCTGGGAGAGCGCCTCCAGGTTGGTGTCGGGGCGGATTCCCTGATCGGTGACGTAAGTGTCGCCATTGACCGCGAACGGCACTATCTCGCGCTCGAAGCGGCCCTCCTCGGTGGCCTGATGGGCCAGTTTGTGCGAGCGCACCGCTAGCTCGTCCAGCTCTGAACGCGGTATCTCCCACTCGTCGGCGATCATCTCGGCGCCGAGACCCTGACCGACGATGTTGTGCTTGGCCATCAGCTCAGGGGTGAAGGCAAATCCGAACTCCTGCTGGGTCTTCATCGCTGCTGAGAACGGGAAGTGGCCCATGTGCTCCACGCCACCGCCGATCATCGCGTCGTGCACGCCCGCGGCGATCAGCGCCGCTGAGAAGTTGACCGCCTGCTGGGCGGAGCCACATTGGCGATCGACGGTCGTGGCGGGGGTCTCGATCGGCAGACCGGCCTGCAGCCACGCGTTGCGAGCGACGTTAAGGCCCTGCTCGCCGAACTGCTGCACGCAACCGGCGACGACGTCTTCGACGACGGCAGGCTCGATGCCGGCGCGGTCGATCACCTCGGTGTAGACCTTCGCGAGCAGCGCGTTAGGATGGGTGTCCTTGTAGTAGCCCTTCTCCAGGTGTCCGCGACCGATCGGTGTGCGAACGGCCTCGACGATTACGACCTCGCGGCCCTCTGCTTGCCTCATTTTGGAAGTCCTTTGCTTGTCTGTTGCCGGTGGCGCCGCGGCATCTCGCCCGGCGTGTGCTCAGAAAGCGGGCGCAAACCGGCTTCTGGTGAAGACGCCGCGCGTTCGCTACCTCTACTGTACCGCTCAGCAGCACTAGATTGACTGGTCAGTCAACCAGGATCCGATACTGCTGGATCGAGGCACCCGGGCTGACAGCCGGATGGACCAACCGACAGCCACGCCCGGATCGCCACATCCACCGCCATATCCCTACCGCCGCCAGAGGAGCGAGAGACCTTGAACGAACGCCTAGCGATAGTCGGCAGCGGAGCCATTGCCTGCGGGCTGGCCGCCACCGCCGCACACCATGGACCCGTACTGTTGCTCGCACGCTCAGACAGCTCAGCCGAGCGTGCGCGCGCAACCGTAGAGAAGACCCTCAGCCGCCTGGAGGCGGAGGTCGATCCCCAGCATGTGCAGATCGTCACAGACGTGACCGCGCTTGCGCAGTCCTCGTTCGTAGTCGAGGCGGTTGTGGAGGATCACGATGTAAAGGCCGGTCTACTGGGCGAGCTGAACGAGCTACTCGACGAGCAGGCGGTGCTTGCCTCGACGACCTCCTCGCTGTCGGTAGAGCGCCTCGCCGAGGCCTCCGGTCGCCCGGAGCGGTTCGTCGGCTTGCACGTGTTCAACCCGGTGACGCGCATGAAGCTGGTGGAGCTCGTGTTCCCGAAGGCCGCGTCGCAGGAGACTCGCAGCCGCGCTCTGGCGCTGTGCGAGACCTTCGAGAAGACCGCCGTCGAGATTCCCGACGTACCAGGGTTCGTCGTCAACAGGCTGTTGTTCCCGTACCTGTTCAACGCGGTGCGCCTGCTCGAAGAGACAGGCATGGACCCGACGGATATCGACACCTGCATGAAGCTCGGTGCCGGACACCCAATGGGACCGTTTGCACTGTTGGACCTGGTCGGCCTCGACGTCTCCAAGGCGATCGGCGAGACGATCGGCGAGCAAATCCCTCCGCGCGTAAACGAGCTGATCGACGAGGGCGCCTTGGGACGCAAGACAAAGCGAGGATTCCTCACTTACTGAGGGCAGCCCCAGGCTGAGAATTTACTTAGGCTCACCAGACTTTTAGGAAGGCTTCATCAGCGGGTGCATACTTGTGGTGCGACACAAGATCGCAACGCACACTCGCCTCCTCCCAGTGCACACGCTCCGGCCCGCTCCCCCCGCGGGCCGGACGTGTTTTTGGCTAGCTGCGACCCGGCGGCATGTGATGCCGCACCATTTAGGGGCGCCACTTGGGAGGTCTTAAAAAGGACCTGCACGCTCGACACCCCCTTGTTTTGGACACGAGTGATTTATTTGGGTACCGAACCTTTATCTACGTGTTCGCAACAGGGGGTGTTGGGAGGATCATTCAAGACGAGCCATAGACGGCGTCCACGATCCGTCAACATCTGCCCAAGACCGTCCTGAAAGACGCCCACTACCCGTGGCTTACGGCCCGGCAGTAGGCGGGGCATCGCGGCGGGCAGGCTCGCGCGGGCGACCCTCGCTCGTGGACAGCGCGCGACGCGGCCGGATGCGCACCGCCTCCACGCGATTGTGGTCGACTGACTCGACCCTGATCGAGAAGTCGCCGGAGCTGATCGTGTCGCCGCGACGAGGTAGCCGCCCGATCTCGGCAAACACGAAGCCCCCAACCGAGTTATAGGCATCGCTGTCTACCGGCAGCTCGACCCCATAGTCGAGCAGGTCGGCGATCGAGACGTGGCCGCGCACGAACAGGTCGCCGCCGGAGAGCCGACGAACCTCGCCCGCGGCCGGGTCGGTCTCGTCGGTGATCTCGCCGACAACCTCCTCGATGATGTCCTCGATCGTCACGATCCCGACGACGCGCCCATACTCGTCCACGACAACCGCCATCGAGGTGCGCTGACGCTGTAGATCGGCGAGCAGATCGTCTAGAGGCTTCGTCTCGGGCACGATCGGTGCATCGTGCATGATCGGCTCGATCGAAGCATGGGGACCGTCCTGCATCAGCCGCTTGGCAAGCGAGGAGGAGTGCACGAGCCCACGCACGTGATCGCGATCGTCGCCCTCGATCACGACGAGTCGAGTATGGCCACTGGAGATGCAAAGCTCGAGCGCGGTCTGGGCGTCTTGGGAGACGTTGACAGTGACGACCGCCGGAATCGGAGTCATAACCTGGCGAGCCTCTTGCTCATGCAGATGGAACACACCGGTGAGCATGCCCGCCTCGCCAGGATCGAGCTGGCCGCCGGCATAGGACTCAGCGATCAGGCGCTTGAGCTCATCAGGTGAGCCACCTTCCTTCTGTGCGCTCATCTCGACGCCGAGCAGGCGCAGGATACGACCAGAGACGACCGTAAGAGCGATGATCACCGGGTGAAACAGCACGCTGAAGGCCTGTAGCGGGCGGGCGATGCGACGGGCGATCGTCTCGGCGCGATCGATCGCGTAGAGCTTCGGCACCATCTCCCCCGCGATCAGCTGCGTGGCGGCAATCAGCGCGAATGCAAGGACCACCGATATGACGACCGCGACGTCGTGGCTCGGCGTGCTGCCGAAAGCGCTCTTGAGGATGTCCGCGAGCGCCGGCGTGGCGAGCGCGCCGATCGCGATCGAGGTCATCGTCACGCCGATCTGGACGGCGGAGATGTATTCGTTGATGCGGTCCAGCTGGCTCAGAGCGAGCGCCGCTCCGCGCGAGCCTTCCTCGCGCATGAGCTCTAGACGCGCCCGCTTGGAGCGCACGAGCGCATACTCGGCGGCAACGAAAAACGCATTGATCGCGATCAGGACGACCGCGAGTATGAGCTTGAGCCCGTTCACGCCCGATCGGCGCCCGTCCGGGCCGATCTACTTCGAGGAGGTTTTTCTTCTTCGTTCATCGATAGCCGACGGCACAACCGTAGCAGGGGCACTGGTCGGCTTTGGACAAGGTTCAGGCGCCCGCTCAGGCCAAGGCGTCGATGCGAACGGCCATGTCGAAGTCGGCCTGCGTGAGACCGCCCTCGGAGTGGGTCGAGAGCTCGAGACGGACCTTGTTCCAGCCGTGTAGGTGGATGTCGGGATGGTGGTTGGCCGCCTCGGCCGCATCGGCCACGCGGTTGACGAAGGCAATCGCGTCGGCAAAGTCATCGAGCTTCCATTCGCGGGTAATTGCCTGAGCGTCGCGTTGCCACTCGCCGGCTACGAGGTTGGCGTCGATCTCAGAGTCGGAGAGAAGCGTCACGCAGACGAGGATACCCGCGTGCGGGCGATATCTCAGGATTCGCACGGTGACCTCCGCTTGATGCACTCCCCACAATGCTCACCACACAATCGTTCCCACGGGAGGGTTCCGCGCCCTAATTCAAGCGATACCGGCCGCCGTGGAGCCCGACACGGCGATAGCCGCAAAGACCGATGCCGCCGAGAGCGCCACACAGGCCGCGAGACCGGCCCAGGAGCGGTGGCGATCGTCGGCAGTTCGGATCGCCAGCCCTGCCAGCGTCCCACCGATGAGCCCACCGATGTGGGCTCCCACCGAGATGTTGGAGAACGTGAAAGAAAAGATCAGATTGATGATGATCAGCCCGCCGATGCCCGACTCCATGACGCTCATGCGACGAGACCTGAGCTCGATCACCGCGGCGCCCATCAGCCCGAAGATCGCGCCGGAGGCGCCCAGGCTCGGGGCGCCGGTGGCAAACAGCGCACCAAAGGAGCCCGCCAGCAGCGAGGTGAAGTAGATGGCGGCGAACTTGACCGATCCGAGCGCAGGCTCGAGCATCATGCCGAGCAGATAGAGCAGGTACATGTTGAAACCGATGTGCAGCAGGTTCTCGTGCAGGAAGCCGCTCGTGAGAAGCCGCCAGTACTGATGTTCGCCTGAGATCGGGAAGCGGGTGACGAGGAATCCCTGGCCATTGACGCCAGTAAGCATGCGGGCGAGGATGCCTTCTTCGATTACCGGCCCGTGAATCGAGCTACCCGAGATCGTCAGCTGGCCCTGCTCGCTGAGGAACACGATCACGTTGATCGCGATCAGCGCGAATGTGACCCGTGGCCTGGTGGCCATGTTGCGCATCGTCATCACCTTGGTCCCCTGTTTGGAGCACTCCGGACAGCGCATCCCGACAGCGGTGGGAGTCATGCAGTCCGGGCAAATCGGACGCCCACAAGAGGAGCACGCGACTCCGGTCTCGCGCGAGGGGTGGCGGTAGCAGGTGGCCATTGGCCGCGCAGACGCTAGCAGCGGGATGAGCAGGAGCGATGCGCTTGCTCGAAGCGCTCAGCGCAAGTCGGCGCCGGCAACCGCCATCTTGCGCAGCCCGAGGCGCATGCGACCCTTAATCGTGCCGATCGGGGTATCGAGCATGCTCGCGATCTCGGTGTGGGTATAGCCACCGTAGTAGGCAAGCGTGATGACACAGCTCTGCTCGGGTGGAAGACCGCCGAGCGCCGCGAGCAGTTCGCGTGCACCCTCGCGGCGCCCGACCTCATGGTCGGTGCGCTCGCGTGCTTCGAGGAGATCCTCCACCTGTCGATTCGCGTCGGCAAGGTCGTGCGCGACGCTCTGTCGCAAGACGTCGATCGCACGATTGCGCACGATCCCCAGCACCCAAGCCCTGAGATTGCCTCGTGTGCAGTCGAAGTGCCCGCGGCTACGCCAAACCGACAGGAACGCCTCTTGGACCACCTCCTCGGCAACCGCACGCCTGCGACACATCTGCGTCGCGAGCGCCAACGCGGCGTGCACGTGACGATCGTAGAGCACTTCAAACGCACCCGGATCACCGCGCACGACAAGCATCATGAGGGCATCGTCCGGGAGTCGGGCGGACACACTCGGCGGCAGCTCCGGCATGCCCCACGAGCCAGTACAGGCCGGCGAGGAGGTTCCCTTAGACCTGCCCGAGATCGGCATCACGTGCCTAGGCGACTTGTCATCAAAAAGTTCCATATGCCTGACAATCGGAACAGTTCCGTGCCAGACACTGTGACCGCTACATCGCGAAATTGCAAGCAAACATCGATGATCAGTGCGCTCTCAGCGTAAAACGGAAGTGCATCCTGACAACCGGTACACATCTCCAATGGTCATCGAAGACCCGGCACGGAAGGCCGAAGCTCTACCGAGAGACACCTGGATACAGGAGGCGCCTGGGTACGGCGCAGCGAGCAGCTTCGGGTGGCTAGCGCTCTCCGAGCAAGCGCCGCGTGTGCTCGCTGAGATCGCCCACAGCCCGCTCGGCCGCACGGCGAGCCCCCCGTAGCCCACCCGTGGCCGGACGGGGCTGGTGGCGGGCGCGCAGCAGCACGAGCGCGACGCCAGCCCCTCCCCCAACGACAACGGCTGCCGCCGGACGGACCCAGTTGCGCGGGTCGCGCATCGCTGAGAGCTCCCAGGCCTCGAGCTCCTCCGCGGCACTCTCCGTGATACTCGTGAGCGTGCCCTCCAGGCGCCGCACGAGATCCTCGGGCGGGTCTATCGGAGAGAGCGCCTCGTGAAGCAGCCCCTCAAAGCTTGGCAGCACTTCACTCATCTGATGACTCCATGCTCGACTCGTCAACGATCTCCTCCAGCTGCTTTATCGCACGATGGATCAGCACCTTGGTGGCCCCGTCGGAGCGACCCATGGCGCGTGCGATCTCGCGATTGTCCATGCCAAGCGCAAAGCGCATGATCAAGGCCTCGCGTCTGTCGTCGGGCAAGCGCTGCACCCCATCGAGCACCCGGCTTAGCTCGTCGCGTCCCTCGACCAAGTCCTCCGTGGTGTGCAGGCTCGCAAGCTCCGAGCTCTCGTCGATCGAGGATGACGGGCGGCGCGAGCGATCGCGATAGAGATTGGCGGCAAGATTGTGAGCTATACGGATCAGCCACGGACGCAACGGCCTCCCGTGAGACTCGCGCTGAGCGCGCTCGAAATGGCGATAAGCCTGCAGGAAGGTCTGCTCGGTTAGATCCTCCGCGTCGTGATGGTTGCCGATCCGGTAGTAGGAGTAGCTGTAGACGTCGCGCAGGTGAGCTCGATACAGCTCGGAGAACTCGGCGTCGAGCTGCGCCTTGGACTTCGTTTGCTGGAGAGCCACTCATCGCACCCTACCCTTCGACGCTTTTACCCAAGTCCTCAGGCGGCACGCGCGTGATGCCCGGAGTCGCTCGAATGGATCTCCACATTGTTGGGAATCGCACTGGCACCGCCTAGCCACTCCCACTGCAAGCTGACACACGCCCAGATACGCTCGGCTACGCCAAGGGCCATCGCAGGCGTTGGCCGCTCGGCTCGCGGGAAGCGAAGCGGACGCCCGCAACGGAGGCTGACCTTGCGGGGGCGTATCCGCCAGCCTCGGCGTACGTCCTCGGTGCCGAACACCGCGACCGGCACGACGGGAGCGCCGGTCTGTAGAGCAAGCCGTCCAACCCCTCGGTGAGGGTGGGCGAGTGGGCCAGGACGCACACGTGTCCCCTCCGGGAAGATCACGACACAGTCGCCCCGCCCGAGAATCGCGCGAGCGGTGGTCATCGCCTGATCGTCACCGTGTCCACGGTCAACGGGAAAAGCCCCAAGGGCGTTGAGCAGCCAAGCCTGCCAGCGATGCTCGAATAGCTCGCGCTTCGCCATGTAGTAGACAGGCCGACGCGTTAGCGCGCCGATCACGAACGGGTCGAGAAAGCTCCGGTGGTTAGCTGCCAGCAGCACGGGCCCGGAGCTTGGAATGTGCTCGCGTCCAAGGCGGGCAAGGCGAAAGTAGACCAGGAAGAAGGGCATCAAGACGGCTCGTACAAGCCAGTAGAGCACCGGGTTCACGCCGTGGGCAAGTGCGTGCTCGCGAAACGCGTGCAGCTCGTTGGACTCCATACTTGGAGCGCCCCGGCGATCCTCAGAGGCATCTGTGCGATCTGATCGCGTGTTGCCGCGCACAGGCGCCAGACGGACCCCGGCGGGACGCTCAGCGCCCTTTATGCTCTGCTCGCTCTCCTTGCGCCGGTCGGTGGCTGCGCTTGACTCCATGCATTGGGTACCCGCTTGCGCAGACAGCGTTACAGCCCCAGGGTCGCTACGCTCGATCCTTCCCGCCGGAGTAGCTCAGCTGGCCAGAGCACCTGTCTTGTAAACAGGGGGTCACGGGTTCGAATCCCGTCTCCGGCTTTCGCGGACCCGCTGCTACTCAAAGTGTGGGCGCGCCCGTAACACCCGCTGGAGGGATCGCTTGAAATGAGCCGTCGTAACGAGACTGTTTGGCGTAAGCCATGCACCATCCGCATGCCCCCATGGGCGGCGGCTTCCGGGGGCGGTAGACATCGAGGTCGAGCGCTTGCCGGTCTCGCCATCATCGGCCTGCTCGTGACTGTGCCAAGCGAGAGCGTGTTCGCGACCGCGGCGAGGCGGGCGCCACGCCTCGGCCGACCGTGGGGGACCGACCAGATCGGCTATGGCACAGTTCGCCCGACCCACATTTTCAACGGAGGCGACCCGACCGGGGAGATGCAGCACATCCACTGGACCGGATGGGGCAGCAGGCAGGCGATCGGCGAAGGCGACGCGGAGTATGTGTGGCCCGGCACCTCCGTGGCAAGCAACGGGGACACTTCTGGCGCGCGGGTCGTGGCGTTTCATCTCGGTACCTGCCGTGGCCAGCCGTCCTACAACGCAATTGAGTGGTACTTCCCGAAGTACGGGCAGAGCTTCAACCCGCACGCCTACATCAACATCTGCACCGGCAAGTACGTCGGGTACAACCCACCTGAGACAGAATGCCCGGACGTCCGGCTCGCCGATGGGGGAATGGCGACCGAAGTGAAAGCAATAAACATGACCTGCCCTGCCGCAAGTACGATCATCGCTGAAACGAACACGAAAAAGTTCGGCACACGCGAAGGCCGCTTCATGCAGGCCGGATTCAGATGCGGAACGGGCGGGACGGGCGGCGGCCTGCCGAACGCGCTCTTTGACTGTCAGATGGGCGAGCAGGAATTTCTGTTTTGGGGGCCTGTGATCACGCGGCGCTCGACATCGCGGTTCAGATAGCGGAACAGCAGCGGCGCAGCCAGCGAGTAGGCCGCTCCGAGCGCCAGGAACAATGCCAGCAGACGGGGAACTAGTAGCGCCACGACGCTAGCCATCATCCATATCTGGAGCACAGCCGCAAGCACGGTAAGCCGTATCCACCGATGCCCCTCGCGTGCCTGCTCAGGCGTCAGCTGACCAGCCCGATTGGACATCTTTTGCGCCATACCCCTGGATCGGCCCTCAAAAGGCTCAACTTGAGTTCTTTCGCCCAAAGCCAACCGAATCGGATTCCAAACGATGGACGCACCCGCTTGCGCCCTTCCCGAAGCCCTATGCCAACGACAACGTGCGCGTTTGTTTCCGACTCGTAAACGTGGGATGACGAATAGACGACACATTCCCGACTAGGACATTCCTCAGCAATGGCCCTGAGAAACGGCTATCTCGCTCGTACTGCCTAAACCGAAACTCCAGCAAGCCGTCGAGTCTGGACACGCCAAAGCCCACAATCCGTCAAACCTAAGCATCCCTTCGACTATCGTCATTTTCTTGTACGAAGTTGACTGGTTGGAAGGCGGGTTGCAGACCGGTGTCTGCTAAGCATGCCGTACTTGGGCTTGTAATCGGGCAGCCAAGCTATGCCTACAGGATCGCCTCGGGTGTGCGCCGACAGCTGCGGTTTGCCGATCTCGCCGATTCTTATCCGTACTGGGCTCTCGAGAAGCTCGAGAACGAAGGCCTGGTGCGTAGGGTCGACGAGAATGGCGACCCGCTTCGCAATGGGACCTCGGGCCGCAGAGCAATCTACGAGGCCACCCAAAAGGGAGTTGAGTCCTTTGAGGATTGGCTGCTGTCAACGACCGCGGAGCCACCGTTGCGAGACGACCTACACTTCAGGATCGCACTGTGCCGCCCGCGTGACGCGCCACGCATGATCGAGCTGATCCGTGGGCAAGAGCTGGTGTGTCTGGGGCGAGTGCATGATCTGAAGCGCGCCTCCGAAGCCGACGGCGTGGATGGCTCTGAGTGGGACAGGATGGTTCGCGTTGTATCGCGTGACGCGGAGCTTGGCTTTTGGAAGGCAAGGATCGAATGGCTGCAGGGCGTGCGCGAGCGACTCGAAGGACTGCCGGCCGAGCCCAGGTAACTCTCCAAATACGCTCTTCGCTCCTTTCAGCTCTGAAAGATTCAGGGCTGACTAGCCCAAATCGTTCCATTTGAGCACCATTGTGTTCGTTCATCGTCCCGCTGTGGGACGTAGGCTGACACGCAATAGAGGCGCGTGCAAGGAAGGCCCGTTCTATGACGACCATGTCCCCTATCCGCGGAGGCATCTTGCATCTGCCCAATTCTCAGGAGGGTCGCTACTCGCAATCGTTGGAGCGCGGCTTGGCGATCCTCACCGCCTTTACGCCGGAGCGGACGTGGATGGGGATCGCTGAACTTGCCGAGACGCTGGAAATGAGCCGTCCGACAACCCACCGCTACGCCTCGACGCTCGTTGCCCTCGACTACCTGGAGCAGGGCCCCAGACGCAAGTACAGACTCGGGATGCGCGCTGGTGATCCAGGGCGCTCGGCGGTGAGTTCGACTGTATTGGGCAAGCTGCCGCAGAAATATCTAGCCGAGCTGCGTGACCACAGCATGTGCAACGCCAGTCTCGCTCTGCTGCACGGCAAGGAGATCGTTTACATCCACCGCGCCAGAAGCTCTTGGCAGGGAGAGAGCGAAGTAACGCAGAGGATCGGGCGCGGTTCACGTCTGCCGGCAAGCCGTACTGCGATGGGCAGAGTGCTGCTGGCACATCTGTCTCATCAGGAGCAATGCGACGCGATCGATGCATACACGGAGCGCCCGGGCTCCGCAGATGCGCTGGCGACAAGAGAAAAGTTGATCGGCGAACTCAACAGTATCCGCCAAAAGGGGATCGCGATAGCCGATCAGGTGCGCATCGATGGTCAAAGATGCGTGGCGGCGCCTGTGATGTCGAAGTCCGCGGAGGTAGTCGCCGCGGTCGATGTGGCGGCGGACAAGTCAAGCTTCTCGCGAGCGCAACTGGTCGAGCGGCTGGCGCCGCTGGTGGTGGAGTGCGCTGAGAAGATCTCGGCACACTTGGGCTATACGCCGGTCGAGTAGCACCGGCCGCCTGCACACGAACGGCACGCTACGTCAACGATCCGTGAGCAGCTCTCGCGCACGCCCCACAGCGGGAAGTATTTCAGCCCTCGAGCAGGCTCATCTCTCTGCGCCGAACGGATGCCCAGAGACGGTGCGGGCTTTTCAGTAGTCCGCCACGCAAGCATGGGGCAGATCGCTGAGGTATGGACAGTTTGGAGCAGGAATCATCCGGGTATGCGCCTATCTGTAATGGGGATTGGCCCGGGATGAACCAACGCGTGCGTTGCCCGCACTGCCATTGTTGGACCGACGCCTTGCTTGTGTGGGCCGCGGGCGACTGCTGCCCTAGCTGCAACGCCCAGATCGCCGGCTTCGGCAGCGATCAAGAGAAGTCAGACGACGAACGCGTCTTACGCGACCCGGGCAGGATCTCGGGATCAAGGCCCGGTCGCACCAATCGCGAACGCTTGAGCGAGCGCGCCTAGACACGAGCAATTACAGGCTTTGCGGGCCGGCCAGCTTCGATCGGCCGCAAAAGCCTGTGGACTAGGACTGTCCTTCGGGTGGGACCGTCGTGTTTTCCGGCGCTTCGGGCGTCAGGGTTGATGCCAGCGCTTGGTTGACCTGAATCGTCAACGATGGACTGGCGGTACCTTGATTGTCGGGTCCGCCAGGGATGTAGACGCGCAGCAGCTTGGTGCCGGCGTCATAGAAACGGTGCACGATGTTGTAGCTGGAGCCGGCTCCTATGAACGACAGCTGAACCACGTGGAATCCGGAGCCGCGTGCGTTTTGGCGTTCGAGGTAGATGACGTGACCGGTTTGATCGGGAGAGACCGTGCCCGAGAACGTGACGCTCTGGCCCGCCTGAACGGTGATTGGCACCGCCTCAGCGGTGAGCACGTCCTTCACACCCTCATAGAGGACGGCCGAGGAGACCGGCCGGAAAGCAATAGCCGGACACGCGGCATTTGGCGGGCATACGAGCTGGCCGGCATCGACCCGATAGAAGATGCTGCTGGTTGGGGACTGCGCCGGAAAGCTGTATTCGCCCGCGGAGTTGCTGGTCGTCTGCGCCACGACGACGAAACCCGGCTGGCGCGCCGTGTGGGCCATCAGCGTCAGCGAGCGGCCCGGGCCCGCGTTCAGCTTGCCGCTGATCGTGACCACTTCGCCCACGGAGATCGGATCGACCGAAGCCTGAATCGTCAGTTCGGGATTCTGGGCCTGGGAGACCGTATCGGCAAGGATGTTGGATTCGCTTGGCACGTTTCGTCCTTGCGAGCGCACGAGCACCCTGAGGTTGGCGTCGCCGGGGACGACGAACGTGTGCGTGATCGTGAAGTTGCCGGTCGATTCCACGATGCCCGAGTCGATGCGTCGCCACTGGTTGCCGGTGAGGGCGTTCTGGCGCTGCAGAATGACCCGTGCACCCACGTCTGCTGGGGAGACCGCTCCGGTGAAGATGACGCGATTGGGGTATCCGGTGAGCAACGCGCCTTCGGCTGAACCACTGAGCGTCACCTGCGCGGCGACCCTGATTCGTTTGGTGGCGCTGCGAGCGCCGTGCGAGCGTACGAAGAACGAACGGTTGGTTTCGACCACACCGTCGGCTCGAGCGAACTCATAGAAACCGTGAGCGTCGGTGGTGGCGCTCTGCACAGGGGTGAATCCGGGCAGGCCGGTGAGATGGTGGTAGAGAACGACCTGTTGTGCGGCGGCGCTCGCGCGGTTGACGCAGCGGAGCCGTCCGAAGATGACCACCGGATCGCCCGCCACGATCTGGCGCGGTGCCACCTGCATGCTCACGATGCAGCGCCCGCTTGGACTTGGATGCTTGTGCGCGAAGGCGCCTGACGGTGTGAGCGCGAACAGCGATATGACGGCCGTGATGGCCGGAATGAGCGTACGTGAACGCATCGACGCCTCCCTTGCGACGGCTGCAGTTATAGGTTCCGCCCTCGCTAACACACGCACGCCGTGTTTGATGCGCCAATTTCTTTGCGAAATATTTATGTGGGGTGTTCCATAGGAAATTTGTGGGACGGGGCGCGAATCTCCTGGGGGAGACATACAAAACAAACCTCCATCCAGACATACAACCTCCAGGTTGTAATCCGGATCTCTGGGCTCCAGCGACTACAACGCGGAGCTTGGGACGTCTTTGCGCTGGATCTCCGGACCTGCGCGCCGCGGAGGTAGCTCGCGAGCGCGACGCTAGCTACTTACTTCGCGCGTTTGGTCTGCTGCTCGAGAACCTTGCCGAAGGCCCGCTCGACCTGAGTAGTCATGCGCTGCTTGAAGATCGCGAGCAGCGCCTCCGAGGCGATCGGGCGCAGCGCGTCGGTCGCCGCGATCATCTCCTCCCAGCGCTCGTCGGGCTGACCTGCCTGCTCGAAGGGCTCCCACAGCTCGCCCAAGAACAGTCTGACAAAAGCCTTGGAGATCGATTCGCAGTCGCGCGATACCCGCTCGACCAAAGCCAACGCGGCCGGTAGAGGGATACCCAAGGCGGTCACTTCTTCGGCCGCTTTCATTAGCGCCGGGCTCGGCACTTCAAAGCGATCGTCGCCCAGCGGGATCAACAGCTTTAGCTTGCGGATGCGCTCGACGCTCTTGGCGTCAACCTCGCCGAAGCGTCTTTCCAAGTCCTCCGCGGTGACTACCTCTGGCGACTCGGTGGCGTAGGGCGTGGTCATTGCATTGCGCAAGCCCAGCAGCCGCGAGGCGACGCCTCCAGAAGAGCTCATCAGTCGCTCGATCGCCGCCAGGTTGAAGCCGTCGGCTTGCAGGTCGAGGATCAAGCGCAAACGTGCAACGTGCTCGGCGTTGTAGTAGCCGACACGTGCGCGTACCTCGGGCGCGGGCAACAGGCCCCGCGACTGGTGGTTACGGATGTTGCGCACCGACATTCCCACCTCGGCGGCCAGCTGCTCGATCGTCAGCCCGTCGCCGGCAGGCTCCTCGCCATGCTCCGAAGAAGAAGAGTCCTGAGGGCTCTTTCGGGGTATGTCAGCCGTATCGGTTCGTGATCCCGCCACCTCGATCCAGGATACCATTTTGCATGTAACCTCATTTGAGGTAGCATTGATCCAGGTCAGATGAGTTTGCTCTCCAAAACCGGCTGCCAGCGCCCTGCTTGCACTCCCCCTTTCCCCGTGCGTCTCCATGGCTGAACGCGGCGCGCCCCCACGCGTACCCGCGGGGCGCCGCCGGGCCTTGGCGCTGGTGCGTTCGTTCACCTCGCCACTGCTGCCCGACGACTACCTGGAGCTGGTCAATCCCCTGTGGTCAACGCGGGAGCTGCGCGGACGGATCGAACGGATCGAGCGCGAGACACCAAGCGCCGTGACCGTCACGATCAAGCCCGGCTGGGAATGGGAGAGTCATCGACCAGGGCAGTATCTGCGCCTGGGGATCGAGGTGGATGGGGTTCATCACTGGCGCGCCTACTCGCTCACCTCCGCGCCGAAGCGGCCGGACGGATGCATCTCGATCACGCCGAAGCTGGTCGAGGGGGGCAAGGTCTCCCCCTTCCTGTTCGAGCGCGTGCGCCCCGGCACGATCGTGCGACTCGGTGGCGTGGAGGGCACCTTCGTGCTGCCTGAGCCCCTGCCCGCTCGTCTGCTGTTCATCAGCGCCGGAAGCGGCATCACCCCGATCATGAGCATGTTGCGCAGCCTTGCCGCCGGCGGAGCGATCGAGGACGTCGTTCATGTGCATTGCGCACGTTCCACCGACGATGTGATCTTCGCGCGCGAGCTGAGCGAGCTGGACGCCCGCCATCCGGGCTATCGACTGCACCTGCGGCTGACGGGCGAGCAGGGTCGCGTGACACCTGGACAACTTGACGCTCTCTGTGAGGACTGGCGGGAGCGCGAGGCGTTCGTTTGTGGGCCCGCGGGGCTGGCCGAGGGGATGGAGCAGCGGTGGAGCGAAGATGGCGAGCACGAGCAGCTGCACATCGAGCACTTCCAGCCGAGCACGACAGTTGGCGAGGGGCTGCGCGGATCGGGTGGCACGGTCCGCTTTCGCAAGAGCGACCTGGAAGCTTGCAGCGACGGCGAGCAGCCGATCCTTGTGGCCGGGGAGAAGGCGGGCGCAAGCTTGCCGTTTGGATGTCGTATGGGAATTTGCCATACGTGCGTGGGGAAGCTGCGTGCCGGGCAGGTGCGCGATCTGCGCACTGGGGTCGTGCACGGCCAGCCCGGGGAGATGTTGCGCACCTGCATCAATGCGCCCGAGGGCGCGGTCGAGATCGACCTCTAACCGATAGAAGACACGACCTACCGAAGGAGCGCCATGTCAACGATCCACTCCGAGAAGCCATTCATCCCTCCCAACGTCCCTGCGCCGCCACCGGCCGGCGGTGCAACACAGGTCCCGGCAGGGCGTGCGACGCCTCCCCCGACCGGGAGCGTGGGCCCTTCCCAGAAGTCGGCAGCCGATCCCGCTGAGCCCGAGAGCCCGCTCGCGCGGCTTACACCCGAGCAGCTGGAGCAACTGGGCCGCGAGTTCGACGCGATCCACGACGAAGTGCGCGCAGACCTCGGCGATCGCGACTCGCGCTACATACGCTCCACGATCAAGCTGCACCGCCAACTTGTGCTGGCGGCGCGCGCGATGCTGCTCGGCTCGCGCTACAAGCCGTTGTGGTTTGCCGGCACCGCCTCGCTGTCGATCGCCAAGATCCTCGAGAACATGGAGATCGGCCACAACGTGATGCACGGGCAGTGGGACTGGATGAACGACCCTGACATCAACTCCCAGAGCTGGGATTGGGACACCGCCTCGCCGGCCGATGCTTGGCGGCACTCGCACAACTACGAGCACCACACGTTCACGAACATCCGCGGCAAGGACCGCGATCTGGGCTACGAGATCATGCGTATCGACCCTCATCAAAAATGGCACCCCGTGTATCTGCTGCAGCCCTTCTACAACCTGCTGCTGATGGGCTTCTTCGAGTGGGGGGTGGCCTTTCACGACCTCAACTTCGACGCGATCAAAGCCGGTGAGAAGTCCAAGGAGCAGCTGCTTGAGGAGCTGAAGGCGATCGGCGTGAAGGCGCGCGGACAGGCCGTCAAGGACTACATCGCATTCCCCCTGCTTGCCGCGGCGCTTGCCGGCGCGGCTCAGGCAGCCAAAGGTCGTCGAGCCGGCACGGGCCCGCTGGACACAGATCCCGCAACCAATGGGTCCAAAGGCAAGACCACAAACCACCGATCGACCGCGACGGCCCGAGGAATCGGAGCAGCCGTTGGACGCGCGTACAAGTCAACGCTCACCGCCGATTTCACCGCGAACATCGTTCGCAACGTCTGGGCCTACTCGATCATCTTCTGCGGGCACTTCCCAGATCAGACCTATACGTTCAGCCAGGCCGAGGTCGCCGAGGAGACGCGCGGCGGCTGGTATGTGCGCCAACTGCTCGGCTCGGCGAACATCGACGGTGGACCGCTGTTCCACCTTATGGCCGGGAACCTGAGCTTCCAGGTGGAGCACCACCTGTATCCCGACATGCCGTCGAGCCGCTATGCCGAGATCGCACCCCGTGTGCGAGACATCTGCCAACGCTACGGACTGCCGTACAACACGGGGCCCTTGGGCAAGCAACTGGGGAGCGTCCATCGCACGATCGTGCGCCTGGCCTTTCCCGGCGGCAAGCCGCGGCGCAAGCCCGGCCCTTATAAGCCGAGCTAGGAAGCCACCAGGCGAGTGCGCAGGTGCGCGCCGACCTTGCGCTTGACTCGCTGCAGGGCGTTGTCAACCGTCTTGGTGTCGCAGCCTAGGCGCTCGCCGACCTGCTCGTATGAGCAGCCGTCCAAGTACAGCGAGAGCACACGACTCTCGAGCTCCGACAGAGCCGTGGAGAGGCAGCCGACCAGCGAGCGCAGCTCCTCGGATGAGATCACGCGGTTGACCGGGTCGTTGACGGACGGGCCGGCGATCGTCTGGTCGAGCGTCGGCACGTCCTCTCCCGCCGCCGCCGGGGTCGAGGAGAACGAGACGTACTGGTTCAGCGGGGTGTGCTTGTTGCGCGTGGCCGTCTTCACCGCGGTGATGATCTGACGCGTGATGCAGAGCTCGGCGAAGTTGCGAAAGCTCGACTCGCGGTCGGTGCGATAGTCGCGGATCGCCTTGTACAAGCCGACGAGGCCCTCTTGGATCAGATCTTCGGAGTCGCCCCCTGCCAGGAAATAGGACGACGCCTTCAGCCGCACGAAGCCGTGGTAGCGGCGCACGAGACGGTCATAGGCATTGCGATCACCCTGCTTCGCAAGGGCGATCAAAAACCCGTCATCAACCTTAACTTCAGATTGAGTGTTATGGAAGGTACGTGCCACGAGCAGATCCTTTCTTGGCTTATTCCAGCCAAAACATGCTCAGTGGCGCACTCCTCCCCTGGCGCCAAAGCTATGAAGTCAACCTTAGGTTGAGCGTTATGGGCGGCAGCTTCGCACAGTTATGGAGCCTTGTCAAGCAACACATCGCGAGACTGCAAGATTCCGTACAGCAGCGCGGCCGCGGCCGCGGCAACCCCGAGCGACTCCAACTGCCCTCGCAAGGGCAACGCGATGAGCTGATCGCACGCGCCGGCCACACGCGGGCGCAAGCCGCTGCCCTCGCTGCCGAGCACGAGTACGACTCCGCCGCTGTAGTCCGGCGCGGTGTAGGGCACGGGCTCATGCTCGCGGTCACTACGCGCCGACCGTGCTGGCGCGGCAGCGCCGGCGCTACCCGTGACCCCCGCCTGCGCTCCGGCATCTTGAGCGCCCACAGCCACTCCACTGTCGGGGCGAGCACCATACCCGTCGGGGTCCTCCGGCGCACGAACGAGCGCACTCGCACCATAGGACCAGCAGCCGGCCTCGCGTGCTTCACCGAGGAAGTCGGCGATGTTGCGCACGCGCGCGATGCGCACATGCTCGACCGCTCCCGCCGAGGCCTTGCACGCGGCCGGAGTCACCTCGGCCGCGCGACGCTCGGGGATGACCACACCCGTGACTCCGGCGCACTCTGCCGTGCGGCAGATCGAGCCGAGGTTCTGTGGGTCCTGGACCTGGTCGAGCGCGACGATCAGAGGCGAGTCAGTGGCCAAGAGCTCGCGCGCGCCGACGTACGGATAGCCACCCATCTCCGCGCAGACACCCTGATGGGCAGAGGATCCACAAACCCGCTCCAGCTCATCCGCGCCGCATACCTTCGTCTTGACCCCCGTCAACCAGGGCTCATGCGCGACGCTCGCGGTCGCCCACACTCCAGCGACGCTACGAGCTCGACGGCCGCGCAGCGCCTCACGCACTGGGTTGCGCCCGTAGACGATCACGAGCGCGTGAGCGGCAGCAGCTCGGGGCCCAAGGAGCCGTCCCGCACCTCCCAGCCAGACTCCGCGATTTCCTCGCGGAGCTTGTCGGCCGTTGCGAAATCGCGCTCGGCCCTCGCCTGCTCACGCCGCTGAGCGAGATCGCGCACCTCAGCGGGAGCCTCGGCTACCGGCGCGAGCAACCCGTCGAGACCGAGCACCCCCAGCATCTCGCCAAGGTCTGCGTCACCTTCCACACCAAGGTGGCCTGCACCCCGAATCCATTCGTACAGCTGGGCCAGGGCCCCGGGCGTATTGAAGTCGTTGGCCAGCGAATGGAAGAAGCCGTCGCGAAACGAGCGCAGGTGTTCCTCATCTCCAGGACCGCGATAGACAGTTGTGCCGGAGCCGAGCCGCCGACCCGCCTCCCGAATTCGACCGACATTCGTGCGAGCTTGCTCCAGCTCCGTCTCTCCGAAGGCCAGCGGCTGGCGGTAGTGACCGGAGATCAGGTACATCACGACCGCGTCGCGGCCATAGCGCTCGAGCACCTCGTGCAGCAACGCGATGTTGCCAACCGACTTGGCCATCTTCTCGCCGGTGAGCTGGATCATCCCGTTGTGCATCCAGATCTGCGCGAGTTCCCGACCGCGCGCGGAGCGCGTCTGTGCGGCCTCGTTCTCGTGGTGAGGGAACAGCAGGTCTGAGCCGCCACCGTGGATGTCGAAGCCCACGCCGAGCGCGTCCTCGGCCATCGCCGAGCACTCGATGTGCCAGCCGGGGCGGCCGTCGCCCCACGGCGAGGACCACCAAGCATCCTCATCGGGCTTGCGCGCCTTCCACAGCGCGAAGTCGAGCGGATCCTCCTTGCGCTCGGCACCCTCCACGCCTTCGCCCTGATCGAGGTCCTCGACACGGCGGTGGGAGAGCGAGCCATAGCCGGCGTCGGAGCGGACCCTGAAGAACACGTCGCCGCCGCTCTCGTACGCGTGGTCGGAGTCGATCAGATCGCGGATGTAGGAGACAATCGCGTCCATCGTCTGCGACGCGAGCGGCTCGCGATCTGGGCGCCCCAGACCCAGCGCGTCTGTGTCGGCGACGTAGTTGGCGGTCATCTCCACCGCCAACTCGGCGCTGGAAAGACCCTGCGCCCGCGCGGCATCGTAGATCTTGTCGTTGACGTCGGTGACGTTCGCGACGAAGGTCACCTCGTAACCCTCGTGCTCAAGAAACCGCTTGAGCATACTGAACACAACGAACGGACGTGCATTGCCGATGTGAATGCGCGAGTACACGGTCGGCCCGCACGCGTAGATCGCCACCCGGCCTGGGTCGCGCGGACGCAACAGCACCCGCTCCCCGCTGCGCGTATCGTGTAGTCGGATCTCTCGCATAGCCGAGCAACAGTAGCGCCACCGAACCTCGGGTAACGGCTCCGGGCAAGGCGCTGGGCTCGTAAGCCGCCACGGCTTGTGATGTGTGACACCCATCTAGCTGTAGATGATTCAGGCGCCTATATGGTAGATTGATGGCGTGAGCACAACAATCAGGGTGAGCGAACCGACCCGTGATCGCTTCGCCAGATTGGCAAAGACCACAGGTCGTCCCATGAGCCAGCTGGTGGAGGAGGCCGTTGACGCACTGGAGCGTCGTGTGTTCTTCGATCGACTATCCGATTGCTACGAGGTCCTACACGCCGACCCGGACGCGTGGAGCGAGATCGAGGCCGAGCGCGCCACTGAGGCCGGCGCGCTGCGCGACCGCTCGTCGTGAACCCACGCCGAGCGGAGATTTGGCTGGTCGATTTCGGCGATCCCGTGGGACGCGAGCAGTCGGGCAGGCGACCCGCCGTAGTCGTATCCGCCAATCCCCTGAACGACAGTCGCGCGGGCGTCGTGGTCGTCGTCCCAACCACCACGACTCCTCGGGGCCTGCCGTCTCACGTAGAGATCGATCCACGCGACTCAGGGCTCGACGAGACGAGCCACGCGAAGTGCGAGGACGTCAAGTCCATCTCCGGGCAGCGTCTGATCGGACGGCTCGGAGAGGCGAGCGACGAGGTCATGTTCCAGATTGCCCGCTCCCTGCGCTTCCTGCTCGACCTCTGATCTTCAGTCGGCGAAATCCAGACTCACAACCGCCAGCGCCGCCACGCCCTCGCCGCGGCCGACGAACCCAATCCCCTCGCCCGTGCTGGCCTTCACGTTGACGCGTCCTGGCGCAAGCCCGAGCGCCACGGCGAGCGACTCGCGGATCGCCTCGCGATAGGGACCAATCTTTGGGCGCTCCATCACGACGGTGCTGTCCACGTTGACCAGCTCAAGCCCCTCCGCGAACACGAGCGGCATGACACTCGCCAGCAGCTCGATCGAGTCGGCGTCACGATAGCGCTCGTCGCTGTCGGGAAAGTGCTCGCCAATATCTCCGAGGCCGGCCGCGCCGAGCAATGCGTCAATTACCGCGTGGGTGAGCACGTCGGCGTCGGAGTGACCATCGAGGCCCAACTCGCTGGGGATCTCCACGCCACCGAGGATCAGCAGGCGACCCGCGATCAGACGATGCGAGTCGTAGCCGATACCGCTGAGGGCAGTCATCGTACGCCCGCGCTGCTTGCCTGTCCCCCGCCTGTGCCCAATTGGGTGCCATGAGGGGTCTGTCCCCCAGCATCGGAACTACCCGCAAGCGCAATCGGCTCTAGGCGACGCTGCCGATGCTCAAACACGCACAGCTCGCTAACGCCGACGCTCTCCAGCAGCTCCAGCGCGCGGTCGTAGTCGGCGCCGACATCCTCGGGACGATGCGCGTCGCTCGACAGCGCCACGGGCGCGCCGGCTTCCACACACATCTGGAGCAGCGCTGGTGCCGGGTAGATCTCCTGGGCTCGCTTACGCAATCCGGCGGTCGATACCTCGATCGCGACGCCCGATTCGGCGATTCCCTCGATCGCAAGCTCGTAGTAGCGGCGCAGATCGCCTTCGGGCAGCGGGCGGTCACGACCCCACACCTTCACAAGATCGGGGTGGGCGAGGATGTCGAACAAACCGCTGCGCGCCGCCTCGCCGAGCGCGCGGAAATACTCCCGCCAGATCTCCTCCGCGGAGCGTCCAGAGCCCCACACGCTGTAGTCATCCATGTCGAGGGCGTGGTCACGGAGAAAATGCACGGAGCCGACGACATAGTCGAAGTCGCGCGCATCGAGCAGGTTGGCGATGCGATCTTCGCCACCGGGAATGAAGTCGGCCTCGATCCCCAAGCGCAGGTCGGTGTCCTCGCGCACGAAGCGGCAGTACTCGTCAATGTCGTCGTGCGCGAATTCGCGCCACAGCGGATGCTGCCACACGTCGAGGGCCTGCTCGAAGCGGTAGATGTGCTCGGACACACCCAGCTCGGCGATATCGCGCTCACTCGCCGAGTCGCGATAGCGCTGAACGTTGGTCTGCGTGAAGTATTCGGCTGGCGTCGCGCCAAGCTCGTCGGGACGTAGGTGTAGGTGGTAGTCGGTGAGCATGACCGGGAGCCTACGCGGAATCTCGCCGAGCCAGCAGCAGCTCGGCAAGGTCGAGATCGAGTGTGGTAGTCACCTTCAGGTTGTCCTTCGGCGCGGGCACCACCACGACCTGCCCGCCGGCGCGCTCCACCAGCCACGCGTCGTCGGTGGCCTGGGCGAGCATGTCCTCAGGGACATCCAGAGCTCGCTCCAACGCGCCACGGCGGAACACCTGCGGCGTCTGCACCGCCCACAGGCCAGCGCGGTCGAGCGTCCGCGTCACCACGCCGTCGCCGTTGGCCTGCTTGACCGTGTCGGTGACCGGGGTGGCCGCAATCGCCGCGTCAACGCCCTCCCCTTCGGCGCCCGCAAGCGTCGCCTCGATCAGCTCAGCGGTAAGCAGCGGACGCGCTGCATCGTGCACGAGCACCAGCTCCGAGTCCGGCCCGTCTCCGACGGCTGCCAGCGCGAGGCGCACCGACTCGGAGCGAACCGCGCCGCCCTCGACGCCAACGGTCCCGACCGGGGCCTCGACGTCTGCGGGCAAAGCCACG